>JBOEGW010000001.1:0-351939 GCA_050633625.1 Maritimibacter sp.
GCAGGCGTCTAGGAAACTGGGGCCACCTCAGTTTAGGTGCAAAAATTGGAGCACAAACTGTTGTTTTCTGAGGTTGATTTTCTTGAGCACGCAGATCAATATCTAGGCAGGTGGAGCAAGGTGATCGAAGGTTAAACTCTGAACGAATTGCCAATAAGAAAAAGTAGACTGGGACGCGAGTTTATTAAATAGGGGCGCCAATGTGTGCCTGGCGCACAGAGCGAGCCGATCCATGTTGAGCTTTATTGTAAGTTACTGAATGATTGGCGAGCTGTTTGTCTTCTGATTGCAAAGAGTGGCTGATTGGTAAGGGTTCGATAGTGATAAGAGACTTCTCTGACGGAACGGTAGGTTGATGAATTGACAGAATTTTGGGAGTTTTCACCCCCTCAACTTGAAAAAGAGCATGTGATCTTTCAGGTAATTGGGTTCGTTCTTTATGTTGGGTTGTTCCTTTTCGCAAATACAATTATTTTTGCGATCCGCAGTGTTTGGATGTCAGCGAAGAGACTCAAGGGTTGGTACATTTCGATGAAAAGTATGAAGTTTCGTGGTTTTTTTGCAACTATGGGTCGTACAAAAAGAATTTTTATATTTGGCTCACCACATGCAGGAAAGTCTACATTGTTAGGGTGCTTGATACACTTTTTGACCAATAGCACGGAACATACCTTGCGGAGGGATCCAGAGAAAAACCCTGAGGGCGTGAAAATAATAAGACAGCTTATGGGAGCGCTAGATGCAGGACAGTTTCCAATGCAAACACCTGCTGGATTTTGGCAAAAAGTACAGATTGAGTATCACAAATCCAACACCCCAGAAAAAAGAGATTTCTGCTTTCAAGAGGTTGCAGGAGAAACATCCGAACTATTTGACCCGACAAACGATAGGCATCACGCGCTTTCTGAAGAAATGAAAGGCTTTTTGCTTGATAGCAATGGTGTTTTGATCGTTGCATCTGCCAAACCAGATAGCACATCAGAAAAAGAGGTTATAAACGATTTCTTGGAGCTACTTTACCGAAGCTCTTATGATCGTCCAATTCTTTTCCTACTGACCAAGTTCGACGAAGTTAGTGCCAATTTTGCAAACGAAGTAGAGGCCGCAAAATCAATCTATACTAACGCGATTGGGTTGCTGTCACAAGATTCGAAGTCATCGTTGCTACCCTTCTCGATCGGCACAGTAATAGATGGGCAAATTGCACAAAATATGTCGGGCACACATATTCCTCCGTTGCTTGAGTGGATGGAGGGCATCTGATGAATCTTAGCATTGAAGTAAGCGCAGATGTCAGTGGTTTTAGTGCGCAGATTTCGGGCGAGAGAATTTTGGCGACCGCTGGACTTGTCTCTCAGAAAACTCCCCTTCGATCAGATAATTTGATGACACTCTTGCGAGAAAGTTGCGTGCCAGAGGCGACACCTTTCGATGTTTATGAGACTCAATTTATTGATGATAAATTTGTTGTTTGTCGGCGTTCGAATTATCGATTGAGACATGTTGGAAGGGTAGGTACAGGACGAGGCATGACTAGTGTCTTCATCGAGGTAGAACGTGCAGATGCGGCTTTCGCGCTCTCGTCACGCTTGATCTGCGATTTGCTATTTGATGTTAATAAGTTTGATCAACTTGCAGCTGGTTTCATCAGCAGTGGTTCTCAGGTCAAACTAGACGCATTGATTGCGAAGCTGACCGGAATTGAAAAAACTACCTCCGTCGAGAAAATTGAGCTTTATCGAAGCAAAAATCATGAATTCTTGTTCGGTGACCTAAAGGTGGTCAAGCCTTTGATCGAGTTGATCGCGACTGGACAGTTTGCAGTTAAAAATGGGACTAGAATAGTAGCCGCTCAGTTTAGTGAAGTATCATGGGCGAAAGAACGAACACTTAAAGAAGCTGAGCCCATTAGGATCGCGCTTGATGCGCCAAGAGCACAAAGTAACAAACGAACTAAAAATTCAGAAAATGAAGCTTTGATCGAGAGAGCTTCAAAGGTTGCGCCTTTGGTGGGCGCTCTTGCAACAGCCTATTTGGCGGTTCAGCAAGGGCGCAAGAAAAAGTATTGGAACTTCTGGCGAAGAAGGTTGAACGATCCGATATTGAAGGCCTTGGAAGAGGCTCTTGATGAGCTACTGGAAAGTCAAAATGATGATGATCGAGCGACACATGAAAAGAAGCGATGGGATAAAAAATGATTGAGGCTATTGGTTTAATATTTGCGGCAATTTTTACGATCGCCTGCTTTTGGTTTATCTTCATGATGATAAACCAGCCCTTTGATAGGTTTGACAAGGTTCTCCGTTTGTTCGCGGCTGGTTTAGGCTTTATTTTCTTTTTCGCTGCTAGAGAACTTGGAATTGGTATCCCTGATCTTGTTTTAGCTTCTGTGGACGGTACAGGCGGATTAATTCAATCATTGGTATCTGCTGCATTACCAGCTCTAGTTGGCGTAATAGGCACTCATTTTTTGTTGAGAGTTGTGGGCAGTTTTGAGTCAAGAAATGAAAAGGCGGTCTATTTGGTCTTGATGTTATTGAGCATAGTTGCCTTCGTCGGATTTGATACATTTTGGTCAGTCTTTGATTCAGGAGAGGCATCTACCAACTTGCTTGCTAACACCACTTTCATTGGAGGGATTCTCTTTGGGATGCTTTTCAATGCGGATCTCCTTGGCAAGTTTCGGGCCCTTGCTGCTCCTTCGCAGGAGGCGGACGAAGTGGTTTCTGTGACCCCACAGGCCCACAATAATTGGAAAGATAAGCTATAGGCAGTGAATTTTGGCTAAGATTGGATCGAAAGTAGAAAGGTGTGGAGATTGCAATTCACACCACTATCTCAGGCTTTCGAGAGTTTTGTGACCTCTTCGTTCGATCTTCTCTTAGCCTTGTCAGGGTGAGCGGCTCACGTGTTCTGAAGTTTGTAGGTGAAAAGAGGATCATCGAGGAAATCCTGGACAAATTCTGGACAAAACTGAGATCGAGATGACCTTTGTTCGGGGCCGTATCCGCTTCAGGACCTTGAAAACGAAAGAGAAATGAAACACATTGTAATTGGCGATGATCTGAATGGGAGTCCGTGTGGGGGCACCAGAGATTTGAATGGGTTAGCGAGATGTCGCTAGCCCATTTTTCGTTTTGATCAACCACCCTGCATGAATATGCGTTGAATTCTTTAGAAATCCCACGATTTCATTAGCCCCCCTTTAAGGCGTGATCGTTGAGGTGTGGGGCGGAAGGCCGAAGACCCTCGAATGAAACCGTCCGTAGACAGGATTACCGCGAAAGGATGGCGCCTCGGTTCCGTGTGGGACGACGGAGTTGGCGAAGTTTGGGCGAGTGACGGTGGTCATCGCCGCCTGTCATGCGCAGGTGATTCACTCGGGCAGGTTTTTTGTGTGTGGACACGACAGCCAATACCCTAGGCGTAAACGATTTCCGTGCCGAATATTTCGCATTGTTTGCTGCATTCCTGTGGCAGGTCTTTGTCCGTCACGATCGTTGAAATATTGCGCATAGAGGTGACGAAGGCGGGTGCTTTTCGATCAAATTTGGAATTGTCCGCGACCAACATCACATGTTCACTATGTTCTATAATCGCCTTGCTGACGCTCACCTCTTGCATGTCAAAATCCATAAGATCGCCGTTTTGGCGCAGGGCCGAACAGCCAATAATCGCGTAATCAAATCGAAACTGCTGGATCGAGTTCTGGGCAATCGCGCCGATCAATCCGCCGTCTGCGCGCCGCAGCTGCCCCCCTGTCACCACCACATCAATTTGGTCCGTCACGGACAGAATGCCGGCAATATTGACATTGTTTGTCACCACCAAAAGGCCCTCGTGATTGAGCAGCTCGGTCGCCACGGCTTCGGTTGTGGTGCCAATGTTCAGAAAAACTGCGCAATCGTTTGGGATGCGTTTGGCACAGGCGCGCGCGATATCGACCTTGGAGGCTTGGTTCAGGATCCGGCGTTCGTTATAGGCAATGTTCACGGTCGAAGACGGCAAAATCGCGCCGCCATGCACCCGCTCCAGTTCGCCTGCGTCCGCAAGCTCCGTCAAGTCGCGGCGGATGGTTTGCGGGGTGACACCGAAATGTTCGACAAGCCCATCCACTGTCACTTTGCCTTCGCGCCGCGCAATCGCAATGATCTCTGGCTTTCGGATTGTGATTCCCAACAGCGGCTCCTTTTCGCTTTTGATCGTTTTACCGAGAAATCCGCAAAAGTCACAGTCTCGCGCCCATGATTCTTTCGAATATGACGCTGCACTTGCAGAAAGCCCAAGCTGCAAGTGCAGAAAGGCCCGAAAATTTTGAATAAAAACAATGTCCGAACAAAAATCGACCATAAACGAACATTTTTGTCTTCCTTTTGTGGTTGAAATTTGTCACCAATGATGAACGTTGCCGGGAGGGCAGCGTTGGGGGGCTTATGAAACCAGACTTTGATCTTCTGATCATTGGCGGCGGCATCAACGGATGTGGAATCGCCAGAGACGCCGCGGGGCGGGGTCTGCAGGTGTGCCTTTGCGAGATGAATGACTTGGGTTCGGCCACATCCGGCGCGTCGACGAAGTTGTTTCACGGCGGTTTGCGCTATCTCGAATATTTCGAATTCAGACTGGTCCGAGAAGCGCTCGTTGAACGCGAGAACCTGCTGCGCGCCATGCCGCATATTTCCTGGCCAATGCGGTTTGTGTTGCCCTACCACAAGAGCATGCGCTTTGACGTCTCAACGCCAACCTCAAAGCTGCTCAGCACCTTCATGCCGTGGATGAAAGGGCGCAGACCGGCATGGCTGATCCGTATGGGGCTGTTCATCTACGACCATCTCGGGGGGCGCAAAATTCTGCCCGCCACGTCAAGCCTTGCTTTGCAGCAGTCGGTGGAGGGCAGGGGCCTGAAATCCAAATTCGAAAAGGCCTATGAATATTCGGATTGTTGGGTGGAGGATTCTCGGTTGGTGGTCCTCAATGCGCGAGACGCAGAGCAACGCGGCGCGCAGATCCGGACGCGCTCCAAAGTCCTTGGGGCCGAAGTGATTGACGGGCAATGGCACGTCCACTTGGAAGACACCGAAAACAACCGCAAATCGACAGTGACAGCCGCCATGGTGGTAAATGCTGGCGGGCCATGGGTGGGGGACGTGCTGCGCACAACCCTGCGCAGCAACGCCCAAGCCGGAGTACGATTGGTGCGTGGCAGTCATATCGTGACCAAGAAACTGTTTGAGCACGACAAATGCTATTTCTTCCAAGGCACGGATGGGCGCATCATCTTTGCCATTCCTTATGAGACAGATTTCACCCTGATCGGCACCACGGACCAAGATCACGCGGATGCCTCGATCCCGCCGGAGTGCACGGCTGAGGAACAGAGCTATCTTATCAATTTCATCAACGAATACCTCGCGACCCCGATCAACTTAGACGATGTTGTCTGGACCTATTCCGGGGTGCGCCCATTGTACGACGATGGGGCAAGTTCGGCGTCCGCTGCCACGCGCGACTATGTTCTGAAGCTCGATACATCCGGCGGCGCGCCTGCGTTGAACGTGTTTGGCGGCAAAATCACCACATATAGATGCCTTGCCGAAGGGGCGATGGAGCAAATCGAAAAAGTGCTTCCCAAGTCCTCCAAGCCTTGGACCGCTGGTGTGGCACTGCCCGGTGGCGATTTCGCTGTGGATGGGGTTGACGCCTTGGTTGCACAGACCAAGGAAACCTATCCTTTCCTGACCGAGCGCTGGGCGCGCCGACTTGTGCGCGCTTACGGCACCGAGGTGCCCAAGGTGTTGGGGGAGGCGAAGACGCGAGAAGATCTGGGCACGGATTTTGGGGCGGATTTGTATCAGGTCGAAGTGCGCTGGCTCATGGAAAAAGAATTTGTGCGCGCGGCATCGGACGTGGTGTGGCGGCGCAGCAAACTGGGCCTGCGCTTGAGCGCGGCCCAGATCAGCACATTGGACGATTGGATAAAAGGTCGGCTCGCCGCGAAAATCAAAGCCGCAGCCGAGTGAAGGGACGACGGGAATGACGTTAGAACTACGAGGTGTAACGAAATCTGTTGACGGTGTGACGCATATTCACCCGACAGATTTGACACTGGAAAAGGGCACAATGAATGTGCTGCTTGGCCCGACGCTTTCGGGCAAGACCTCGTTGATGCGACTGATGGCGGGCCTTGATGTGCCTAACCAAGGCAGTGTGCACTGGAACGGGCAGGACGTGACTGGGATGCGGGTGCAAGACCGCAAAGTCGCGATGGTCTATCAACAATTCATCAATTACCCGTCGATGACTGTCTATGACAACATAGCTTCCCCACTCAGACTTATGGGAAAATCAGCGGAGGACATTGATGCGGCTGTGCAGAAAACGGCGGATTTGATGCAACTGACGCCGATGCTTCAGCGCAAACCACTGGAGCTATCTGGGGGTCAGCAACAACGCTGCGCGCTGGCGCGGGCACTGATTAAGGATGCGGGGCTTGTGCTCTTGGATGAGCCGCTCGCCAACCTTGATTATAAGCTGCGCGAGGAGTTGCGCGTCGAGATTCCGAAGATATTTGAAGCCGCCGGATCAATCTTTGTTTACGCCACAACCGAGCCGGAGGAGGCGTTGCTGCTGGGCGGCAATACGGCAGCACTTTGGGAAGGGCGCGTGCGGCAGTTCGATCAAACGCCCACCGTCTACCGCCAACCCGTTGATGCCACCACCGCGCGCGTGTTTAGCGACCCACCCATGAACTTCCTTCGCGTCAGCAAGACCGGGCCGAAGATCTTGTTTGGCGATGGTCAAACGGCTCAGGCAACAGGCCCCATGGCGGGTTTGGCCGATGGGCGCTATATCGCGGGGTTCCGCCCGAACCACGTTGAACTCACCTCCCAAACGGACGGGGCGATGGTTTTTGACACCAAATTGGTCGTCACCGAAATCACCGGGTCCGAAACCTTCGTGCACCTCGATCATGACGGCGAAAAATGGGTTGGGCTTATTCACGGCATTCACGACCTCAAACTTGGTGCGCCTCTGCGCGTGTTTATCGCGCCGCGTCACATCTATATCTTCAATGAAAATGGCGACCTTGTTGCGCCCGCGTCCTACGCGATTGCGGCCTAAGGAGAGACACCATGGCAAAAATCACCCTCGATAATCTGGCCCATTCCTACAATCCGAACCCCAAAAGTGAGGATGATTTTGCGCTCAAGGAATTGAACCATGACTGGGCTGACGGCGAAGCCTATGCGCTGTTGGGGTCGTCCGGCTGCGGAAAATCCACGCTTCTCAATATCATCTCCGGTTTGTTGCACCCTTCACAGGGCCGAATATTGTTTGACGGCCATGATGTGACACATGCTTCAACAGCGGATCGCAATATCGCGCAGGTGTTTCAGTTTCCGGTGGTCTACGACACCATGACAGTGCGCAATAACCTCGCATTCCCCCTGAAAAACCGCGGCGCGGACCCGAAGTATATCGCAGAACGTGTCCAGCAAATTGGCGAAATGATTGGCATGGAAGCCGAGCTGGACAAACGTGCGCGCGGCCTGACGGCGGATGCCAAACAGAAGATCAGTTTGGGCCGGGGCATGGTGCGCGAAGACGTGAATGCCTTGTTGTTTGACGAGCCTTTGACGGTCATTGATCCGCATATGAAATGGGAGTTGCGCACGCAGCTCAAATCCCTGCACCACGAATTTGGCCACACGATGATTTACGTCACCCATGACCAAACCGAGGCGCTGACCTTCGCGGATAAGGTGGTGGTGATGTATGACGGGCGGGTTGTGCAGATTGGCACGCCGCAAGAGCTGTTTGAACGTCCCAAACATACATTTGTAGGGTATTTTATCGGCTCGCCCGGCATGAATGTCATTCCCGCTGATGTGTCTGGAAAAATCGCGAATGTGCATGGTGCATCGCTCACTTTGGACCGTGCATATGCCCAGCTGACCGGCAAGGTTGAGCTGGGTGTGCGCCCTGAGTTTGTCGCCCTGACCGAGGGGGAAGGTCTGCCTGTGAATGTGCGCCGGGTCGAAGATGTAGGCCGCCACAAAATTGTTCGCGCAGAGCTTTTCGGGAATGAAATCAACATTGTCGCCGGTGAGGACTTGACGATCTCACCGGATATGAACCGCGTCACGTTTGATCCTGAACATGTCAATGTCTACGTCGATGATTGGCTCAAAGAAGGGGAGGTCGCCTGATGGAAAAGACTGTCAATCAAAGAGCGTGGCTTCTGGTGTTGCCGGTTTTGTTGCTCGTGGCGTTCTCGGCTGTGATCCCGCTGATGACGGTCGTGAATTACTCGGTGCAGGACACATTCGGCAACAACCAGTTCTTCTGGGCGGGGCTTGAGTGGTTTGAGGAGATGCTGCATTCGGATCGGATGTGGGATGCGCTTGGGCGTCAGATCATGTTTTCAGCGATCATTTTGGCGATCCAAATCCCGCTTGGCATTTTCGTCGCGCTGAACATGCCCAAAAGCGGTTTTTGGTCGAGTTTCTGCCTTGTCGTTATGTCGTTGCCCTTGCTGATCCCTTGGAACGTCGTGGGCACGATCTGGCAGATCTTTGGCCGGGTCGACATCGGGCTATTGGGCTACACCCTTGATGCGCTTGGGATTTCTTACAACTACACGCAGGACAGTTTTGCCGCTTGGGCCACAATCATTGTGATGGATGTTTGGCATTGGACCTCGCTTGTGGCCCTGCTTGCGTTCGCGGGCCTCAAATCAATCCCTGACGCCTACTACCAAGCCGCCAAAATCGACCAAGCGAGCCGTTGGGCCATTTTTCGCTACATAGAATTGCCCAAGATGATGGGCGTGTTGATGATCGCCGTCTTGCTGCGTTTCATGGACAGTTTCATGATTTACACAGAGCCTTTCGTCGTCACCGGAGGAGGGCCGGGCAACGCAACGACCCTGCTGTCCATTGACTTGGTGAAAATGGCTCTGGGCCAGTTCGATCTCGGACCAGCCGCCGCATTTTCGATCATGTACTACCTCGTTATCCTGTTGATTTCTTGGGTGTTTTACACGGTGATGACCAATCTGGACAAGAAAGGGGGCTGACGCGATGACCGATGCAACTCAAACATATTCAACAGCACTGATCGCGAATAAGCCCAAGCGCCGTATCCGCATCAAAGGCTCTGTCGTTGTCATGACGCTCTATCTCTTGTTCTTGATGTTGCCGCTTTATTGGCTGGTCAACATGAGCCTGAAAACCAACACCGAAATCCTGAGCGATTTCACCTTGGTGCCGAAAAACCTGACCTTTGAAAACTACCGAACAATTCTCACAGATGCCTCGTGGTATAGCGGCTATATCAACTCGTTGATTTACGTGGTGATGAATACTGTCATCAGCCTGACGGTTGCTTTGCCCGCAGCCTATGCCTTTTCCCGGTATCGGTTTTTGGGGGACAATCATCTGTTCTTCTGGCTGCTCACCAACCGCATGGCGCCCCCCGCGGTGTTCGCCTTGCCGTTCTTCCAGCTCTATTCCTCGGTGGGTTTGTTTGACACCCATATCGCTGTCGCGCTCGCGCATTGTTTGTTCAACGTGCCGCTCGCGGTCTGGATTCTTGAAGGTTTCATGCGCGGCGTCCCCAAGGAAATCGACGAAACCGCCTATATTGACGGATACGGGTTTGGCACCTTCTTCGTGAAGATTTTCACTCCGCTCATCGCCTCCGGGATCGGCGTCGCGGCCTTCTTCTGCTTCATGTTTTCTTGGGTGGAATTGCTCTTGAGCCGCACCTTAACAACCGTCGATGCCAAACCAATCGCCGCGATCATGACCCGCACACAGGGCGCGGCAGGGATTGATTGGGGGGTACTCGCAGCAGCCGGTGTTCTGACAGTCGTGCCGGGCGCTTTGGTGATCTATTTTGTCCGCAACTACATCGCCAAAGGCTTTGCCTTGGGGCGCGTGTAAGTGGTGAATTTGAAAGGATAAAACAATGGAATGGATGGCATGGACCTGGCCAACGGCGATCTTCTTCATCTGCATCGCAACAACCCTCTGCGTTTTCACAATTCTTGCAATCAAATTTCCTGAAACGCCCCGAAAAGGCGTTTTGCGGATCGAGACGACCCGCGGGGATCGTCTCTTCATAACATTGCTCGGCTCAGCCTTTATTAATCTGGCTTGGCTGGGTGTTGTGGGTGTGAACCAACCGTTCGCACTAATTGCCTGCCTTATCTATGCAGCGGCGGTGTTCCGTTGGGTGTAGCTAGGACGGTCGTCGCCGCAAAAGAGGAGCAAATTCTCTAGAGCGACAATTGAAACACTTAATCCACGACTGGGAGGAAAAAATGAAATTTACATTGAAATCAAGTACAGCGCTGGTGCTGTCGCTTGGTACGCTTTGCGCCCCTGCATTCGCAGACATGCAAGCGGCTCAAGCGTTCCTGGACAGCGAGATTGGCGATATGTCGACGCTCTCGCGCGCAGAACAAGAAGCAGAGATGCAGTTTTTTGTCGATGCGGCCGCACCCTATCAGGGCATGGAAATCAAAGTGGTTTCCGAAACAATCGCGACACATCAATACGAAAGCGAAGTCTTGGCCCCGGCCTTTGAAGCGATCACAGGTATCAAAATCACCCATGATCTCATTGGCGAGGGTGACGTTGTTGAAAAGCTGCAAACGCAAATGCAATCGGGCGAAAATATCTATGACGCCTATATCAATGACTCCGATCTGATCGGGACGCATTGGCGCTACAAACAGGTGCGCAACCTGACGGATTGGATGGCGGGCGAGGGGGCCGCTGTCACATTGCCGACGCTGGACATTGACGATTTCATCGGCACATCCTTCACAACAGGCCCGGATGGGAAGCTCTATCAGTTGCCAACGCAGCAGTTCGCGAACCTCTATTGGTTCCGCTACGATTGGTTTAACGACGACAAAAACAAAGCGGACTTCAAAGCGAAATATGGCTACGACCTCGGCGTGCCGGTCAATTGGTCCGCCTATGAAGACATTGCGGAGTTTTTCACTGGGCGTGATCTGAGCCACCTTGACGTGGAAGGCGATGTCTTTGGCAACATGGACTACGGGAAAAAAGACCCTTCTCTGGGGTGGCGCTACACGGACGCTTGGATGTCCATGGCAGGTATGGGCGACGTGGGCGAGCCGAACGGTTTGCCGGTTGATGAGTGGGGCATTCGCGTGAACGAAAATTCGCAGCCCACCGGGTCTTGCGTTGCGCGCGGTGGGGCCACCAATGCGCCCGCTGCGGTCTACGCTGTGACGAAGGCGATCGAATGGCTTGAGAAATACTCCCCGCCAGCCGCCGCTGGTATGACTTTCTCCGAAGCAGGCCCAATTCCGGCGCAAGGGAATGTCGCACAGCAAATGTTCTGGTACACGGCCTTTACAGCCGCAACCGTGGAGCCAGATTTGCCGGTGATGAACGAAGACGGCACGCCAAAATGGCGCATGGCCCCTTCGCCTCATGGCGTGTATTGGAAAGAAGGCCAGAAGATCGGCTATCAGGATGCAGGCTCCTGGACCTTGATGGAATCCACACCAGTTGATCGTGCGCAAGCGGCTTGGCTCTATGCTCAATTCGTCGTGTCCAAGACCGTTGACCTCAAAAAATCGGATGTGGGTTTGACCTTCATTCGCGAGTCCACAATTGACTCTGAGCACTTCACAGAGCGCGCGCCACGACTTGGGGGGCTGGTCGAATTCTACCGCTCACCGGCACGCGTGCAGTGGTCGCCAACGGGCACAAATGTTCCTGATTATCCAAAACTGGCGCAGCTGTGGTGGCAGAACATCGGGGATGCAATGTCCGGTGCGAAAACCCCTCAAGAAGCCCTCGACCAACTTTGCGCGGATCAAGAGCGCGTGCTCGAACGTCTTGAGCGTGCTGGTGTTCAAGGTGATCTTGGCCCGGTTCTGAATGAGGAAATGAGTGCTGAGTATTGGTTCGATCAGCCCGGCGCGCCCTATGCGCCCATTGAGAACGAAGACGAAGCGCCAAAAACGATCGCTTATGATGAGCTGATCAAATCTTGGCAGTAAGGGACTCCTCACTGAATGTGGGGCGCTTCGGCGCCTCACATTTTTTGTGTGCTATGCTTTCGAATGCCAATCTTGGCACTTCTTCTGGAGCGATCTACAGTCGTTCCCCGACCTCTGGCTGAATGAGACCGAACATGAAGTATGTCCTCGCGATTGATCAAGGTACGACATCCTCTCGCGCCATTTTGTTTGATGAAGGCCTCAACTTCGTCGCACAGGCGCAAGAAGAATTTCCGCAGATTTTCCCGAAATCAGGTTGGGTTGAGCACGATCCAAGCGATCTTTGGGGCACCACCGCCGGCACCTGTCGTCAAGTCATTGAGCGGGCAAATATTGACGCTAGCGACGTGCTGTCCATCGGCATTACCAACCAGCGTGAAACGACGATTGTGTGGGAGCGCAACACCGGCAAACCCATCTATAACGCGATTGTCTGGCAAGACCGGCGCACTGCCGACTTCTGTCAGGACTTGCGCGGCGAAGGCCACGCTGAGATGTTCGCTGATCGAACGGGCCTTTTGATTGATCCCTATTTTTCAGCCACCAAACTGAAGTGGATTCTCGACAATGTGGAGGGCGCGCGGGCAAAGGCGCAGCGTGGCGAGCTTTTGTTTGGAACAGTCGACAGCTATTTGATCTGGAGACTGACGGCGGGACAATCGCACGTTACCGATGCCACGAATGCGGCTCGCACAATGTTGTATGACATTCGCAAGGGCCGATGGAGCCAGACGATTTGCGACCTGTTCGATATTCCGATGAACATGTTGCCAGAGGTCAAGGACAGCGCCGCGACATTTGGCGATTGCCGTGCCGATTTGTTTGGCAGACCCATCCCGATCTGTGGTGTCGCTGGCGACCAACAAGCCGCAACAATCGGGCAGGCCTGTTTTCGTCCCGGCATGTTGAAATCGACCTATGGAACAGGGTGTTTTGCTCTGCTCAACACCGGTGACACCCCGGTCAAATCGAAAAATCGCCTGTTGACCACGATCGCGTATCAACTTGACGCAAAGCCGACCTACGCGCTTGAAGGGTCCATCTTTAGCGCGGGGGCGGTTGTGCAGTGGTTGCGCGATGGGCTGAAAATTATTCGCGATGCCTCCGAGACACAGCCTTTGGCAGATGCCGCTGACGGCTCTCAATCTGTTGTCGTCGTCCCCGCCTTTACAGGGCTTGGCGCGCCCTATTGGAACCCCGAATGTCGGGGTGCTGTGTTCGGATTGACGCGCAACTCTGGGCCAAATGAACTGGCGAAAGCGGCGTTGGAAAGCGTTGGCTATCAAACCCGAGATTTGTTGGATGCGATGCGCGCCGATTGGACCGAGGACAAGGCGCAAAACGTACTGCGGGTTGATGGCGGCATGAGCGCCTCTGATTGGGCGATGCAGTTTCTCGCGGACATCATCGACGCCCCAGTGGATCGGCCAAAAGTGCTGGAAACAACCGCGCTTGGGGTCGCTTGGCTTGCGGGTATGAAAATTGGCGCCATGCCGGGCCAAGAGGAATTCGCGCGCCAATGGGATCTTGATCGCACGTTCCAGCCCGAAATGAACGCGCAGACGCGCGCTCGCAAATATGGCGATTGGCAACGCGCCGTTCAGGCAACCTTGGGGTATTGACGCCGTGGAGCCGATCCCTGCGTTCACATTGTCCTGCCATACGGACGTGCACTTTGGGTGCGGCGTGCATCAAGACCTGCTCGCGCTGATCCCGGCGCAGGTGAACACCATCGTGGTGGTCAAAGGGGTCTCAAACGCGCCTTCCGCCCCGGTCCGTTTGCTGCTTTCCAACGCCGGATACAGCCCTATTGAGGTGGCCTGCGCCGGTGAGCCAAGCATTCGATCCATTAACGCGATCTTGGAGAAGATCACACACACATCAATAGATTGCATCGTCGCCTGTGGAGGTGGCTCGACCATGGACACGGCAAAGGCGCTGCGGGTCGCCCTGCAAAAAGGCGCGCCGCTCACGGACGGTGATTTTGCAACGCGTCACGACACCCCAAGCGCCATCGCGTTGATCGTTGTGCCGACCACTGCGGGGACGGGCGCCGAAGTGACCGCCAACGCGGTTCTTGGCGCAAACGAGATGGATGCGAAGGTCAGCCTGCGGGGGCGCACCCTACAGCCAGATACCGCGCTCGTTGATCCAGACCTTTTGCGCTCAGCCCCAAAATCAGTCGTGCTTCACGCTGGGTTGGATGCTGTTGTGCAAAACATCGAAGCAGCCTGCTCCGCTCTCGCAACGCCCTTCACGCGCGCGCTTTCTGGCCCCGCGATTCCCAGCACCCTGCGCGCCCTGCGCGATGTGCTTGAGGAAGATTCGCCCGCCGCCTGGAGCCAGCTTGCCTGGGGCAGCCTCTCAAGCGGGATCGCCTTGGCAAATGGGGGGCTGGGGGCTGTCCACGGTCTCGCGTCAATCCTTGGAGGGGCCTATCAGGCGCCACATGGGGCGCTTTGTGGCCGATTGCTGACTCCTGTGTTGCGCGCGAATTTAGCCGCGCCAAACTGCCCGTATGAGGCGCGTCAAAGCCTTTTAACGAGCCAAGCGGTTTTGCGCGATCTTTTTGCGCCGGTTGATCCTGATGATCCCCTGTCCGGGTTTGACGCATGGCTCTCAATGCAGGGCCTTCCACGACTTTCGCATTGGGGCGTGAACCCCGAGCACATTACCGCACTCGCAAAGGCCGCTACAGGCGCATCATCCAGCCTGAAAAACCCAGTTCAGCTCGACGCCGCGGCATTGACGCAGGTGCTTCGCGCGGCCCTTTAGAAGGGGACGATCTGACGGGGCAAATACAAATCGAGAAAGACCGAAACTCATGAAGAAAAGGGACAATTCAGCGTGGTGGTACATGTTGCCAGCAATCGCGATTTTGGGCCTTGTCGGTCTCGTCCCGTTGCTTGCTGTCATGAACTATGCCTTCTTTGATATTTTTACGCTCGAAAGCCGCTTTTGGGTTGGCGGCGAGTGGTTTCGCGCCTTGGTTGGAACGCCCGATTTCTACCGCACGCTTGCGCGCAGCCTTTTGTTCACAACCTTGGTTCTGGTCATCCAGTTTCCACTCGGATTGGCAATCGCTCTGATCATTCCAAAGAACACCATTGGAAAAGGCGCGGTTCTGATGATTTTGGCGTTGCCGCTCTTGGTGCCATGGAACATGATTTCCGGCATTTGGTTGGGCTTTATCAACCCTGAATACGGTCTTTTGGGACAGCTCATCACCCTCAGCGGTTGGTCCTTTGACCACAAATTTAATCCCGTTCATACATGGATGCTGATCTTGGCGATGGACACTTGGCATTGGGTCGGGCTTGTGGCGATCCTTGCTTACTCGGGTTTGTCAGGGATTTCGCAGACTTATTTTCAAGCCGCAAAGGTGGATGGAGCACGGGCTTGGGCGACCTTTCGCTATATTCAACTTCCCAAATTGCGCGGCGTCTTGATGATGGCCTTGGTTCTGCGGGTGATGGATAGTTTGATGATCTATACGGAGGCGTTCGGGATCAACGCCGGCGGCCCTGATAAAGCAACGGCCTTCTTGGCGCTGGAGCTTGGCGAGGAGATCGCCGCATTCAATTATGGCCCCGCCGCCGCGCGCTCGGTGCTGTACTTCTTCATTGTTCTTACGGTGGCTTGGTCGATTACGGTGGTGGCCAGACGGCATCGTGAAGGGGGGGTGTGATGGCGCGCGCGGTCAAGCTCTGTGCCCTTGTTTGCCTCTCGGTTGCGCTGCTCGCGCCCCTTGCGCAATCGGTATTGTTGAGTTTCATGTCCACGCTGCCGCGCGATGACATCGCCAAAGGCGCCCTCACAGTCTTGAACTATCGCAACCTGTTCCAAGACCCCGATCTTGTCAGCTCGCTTTGGACATCAATTCTCTACGTTTGCGCAAATATCGTGATCTGTTTGGGCGTGGGCCTGCCTGCCGCCTATGCGATTTCAAGGTTCTCCTTCGTGGGCGACCGCCACGTCATGCTCATGCTGCTCGCGTTTCGCATCACGCCCCCGGTTGTGCTGTCGTTGCCGGTGTTCTTGCTGTTTGCCAAGCTGAACTTGCTCAATTCGCCACTGGGAATTGCGCTTGTACATTGTTTGTTCAACGTGCCCATTACAATCTGGATTTTGGAAAGTTTCATCTCCTCGGTGCCGCGCGAATTTGACGAAACGGCGTTCTTGGATGGGCACAGTTTGCCCGGCTTCTTCTTCAAACACCTGCTTGCTCTCATCGCGCCAGGGATCGCCGTTGCCGCTTTCTTTTGCTTCATTTTCTCATGGGTCGAAGTGGTGTTTGCCCGCATCCTCACCTCAACCGGAGGCAAACCGATTTCCATGGCGATTGAAGGTTTGTTCGGGTTTCAAACCGATGTCGGTTTGGTCATGGCGATGACCGTGCTGTCTTTGATGCCGGGAATTGTGCTGCTGTTCTTCGCCCGAAACCACCTCTCTAAGGGGTTTCAGTTGCGCGCCTGATCGGACCTCATGTGGGCAAAAAGCCATCGTGATATTTTTGGTTTCCCTATCAGGAAAATTTTTCCTATGGTTTTGAGACCTTGGCAATAAAGGCATTGTGCGCTGCTGCTTGGGTGAGCGGAGCTTCCCGCCCCGAATGTGGTCTCATGCGGATCACACTGCGCGCAAACGGCTCCATTCAGTGATGTTGATCCCGCGGGATCAGAACAAGGAGACCAGCAATGCGGCACAATGACAAACTCGAAGAATGGGACCGTGAGAATTTTTTTCATCCCTCAACCCACTTGGCGGATTTTGCGCGAGGGGACTTGCCACATCGGGTGATCACCGGCGGGAAAGGCGCCTATATTGAGGACCGCGATGGCAATCAAATGCTGGATGCATTCGCGGGTTTGTACTGCGTCAATGTTGGCTATGGGCGCACTGAAATCGCCAAGGCGATCGCGGATCAGGCGCAGGAGTTGGCCTATTACCATTCCTATGTCGGGCACGGAACAACGGCTTCCATTGCGCTCGCAAAAATGGTGCTCGACCGCGCGCCTGCCCATATGTCCAAAGTGTATTTTGGTTTATCGGGATCTGACGCAAATGAGACAAACGTCAAACTGATTTGGTACTACAACAACATCCTTGGTCGGCCCCAAAAGAAGAAGATCATCTCCCGATGGCGCGGCTATCATGGCTCTGGTTTGATGACCGGGTCGCTCACGGGGCTTTCGCTGTTTCACAACAAATTTGATCTGCCTTTGGCGCAGGTGTTGCACACGCAAGCGCCGGATTATTTTCGCCGCGCGGACCTTGGGCAATCCGAAGCCGAGTTTGTCGCCTTTTGCGTGGCGGAACTGGAAGAGATGATCGCGCGGGAAGGGGCCGATACGATCGCGGCATTCATTGGCGAACCGGTCTTGGGAACGGGGGGCATTACGCCACCGCCCGCCGGATATTGGCCAGCAATTCAGGCTGTGCTTGATCAGCATGACATCTTGTTGGTGGCGGATGAGGTGGTCACGGGATTTGGCCGGTTGGGCAGTATGTTTGGCTCGGATCACTACGACATGAAGCCGGATTTGATCACTATCGCGAAAGGGCTGACCTCGGCCTATGCACCGCTCTCCGGGTCAATCGTGTCGGACAAAATGTGGCGCGTCTTGGAGCAGGGCACCGATGAAAACGGCCCGATTGGCCATGGCTGGACCTACTCGGCCCACCCGATTGGCGCGGCCGCAGGTGTCGCGAACTTGCAGCTGATTGATGCGCTCGGACTGGTCGAAAATGCGGGCAGCACCGGCGCCTATTTGAACAAGCAAATGCGCGAGGCTTTGGCGGATCACCCGCATGTGGGCGATGTGCGCGGCGAGGGGATGCTTTGCGCTGTTGAGTTCGTGAAAGACAAGCAGAGCCGGCGCTTTTACGACCCGTCAGAAAAAATCGGACCCAAAATCGCCGCAGCCCTGTTGGACCAGGATCAGATCATCGCCCGCGCGATGCCGCAGGGGGACATTCTCGGTTTCGCCCCTCCTCTTTGCTTGACGCCGGAGGAAGCGGATCAAATCGTCACGGCGGTTGTGCGGGCGGTCAAGGCGGTGTTGGGATGACTGCAAACACCCCGTTTGATCAACGCGAATACGACCGCCGACTGGCGTTGACGCGCGCCGCCATGCAAGTCGCGGGGCTGGATGCCCTTTTCGTGACCGACCCCTCCAATCAAGCTTGGCTCACCGGTTATGACGGGTGGTCGTTTTATGTCCATCAAGGGGTCATTGTGACCCATGACCATGATCCCGTCTGGTGGGGACGGCACATGGACATGATGGGCGGGCGGCGCACCTGTTGGATGACGCATGACAACATCCTAGGCTACGGCGATCACTACGTTCAGTCCACCCAGATCCACCCAATGCAAGACCTCGCGGACGTTCTCGGCGCGCGGGGCTTGGCGCGGGCGAAAATTGGCGTGGAGATGGAGAATTATTATTACTCCGCCAAAGCCCATGACGTGCTCAAATCATCGCTTTCAGAGGCGCAATTGTTGGATGCGACTGGGCTTGTGAACTGGCAACGGCTTGTGAAATCTGAGGCCGAAATCGCGTTCATTCGCAAGGCCGCGCGCATATCTGAGCGGGTCATGAAGGTGGCGTTGGAGCGCGCCGCGCCGGGGGTGCGAAAGAACGACTTGGTGGCGGATATTTTGCATGCTGGGATCACCGGAGTGGGCGAGGATTGGGGCGATTATCCCGCGATCGTTCCGCTCACCCCCTCCGGCCGTGATGCATCGGCGGCCCATTTGACGTGGAACGGGGAACCAATGCGCGCGGGGGAGGCGACTTTTTTTGAGCTTTCAGGCTGCTATCGTCGCTATCACGCGCCATTGTGTCGGACGATCTATTTGGGAACGCCACCCGATGAGATGAAACGATTTGAAGCGGCGCAGCTCGAAGGGATCGAGGCGGCGCTGGACGCGGCGCGCGCGGGCAACCAGACCTGCGATATCGCCAATGCCTTCGCCGCTGTTTTGGAAAAACACCGGATCGAGCGCTCAGGCCGTGTCGGATACCCGGTGGGCCTGAGTTATCCGCCCGATTGGGGCGAGCGGACGGCCTCTTTGCGCAGCGAGGACAAGACCGTGCTTCAAGCCGGGATGGTGTTCCATTTCATGCCGGCGCTCTGGATGGACACATGGGGGCTGGAAACAACGGAAACCATTTTGATCAAGCCCGATGGGCCAGCTGAGCCGCTTTGCAATATCGAGCGCAAATTGTTTTCAACGGGTTGAGGCCATGATTGAAAAGACCATCGAAATCCTGAGCGACCTGATCGCCTTCCCAACAGTCTCCTCTGACAGCAACCTTGAGATGATCGACTATCTGGCGGCCCATCTTTCGGACAGCGGCGCGCAGGTTCAGGTTCTGGCCGATCCAAGCGGCACCAAGGCCAACCTTTTTGCCACATTCGGACCCAAAAGAGATGGCGGGATCGTTCTGTCAGGTCACAGTGATGTGGTGCCCGTCACCGATCAAGATTGGGCCTTTGATCCCTTCAAAATGACTCAGCATGAGGGGCGTCTTTTTGGGCGAGGCAGCTGCGACATGAAGGGGTTTATTTCGGCAACCCTCGCCATGGCACCCGTATTCGCGCAAGCGGTGCGCGATCGACCTTTGCACTTCGCCTTTACCTATGACGAGGAAGTTGGCTGCCTTGGGGCGCGCCATCTTGTCGAGTCACTTCAGGACATGGGCTTTCGGCCAAGTGTGGCGATTATCGGTGAGCCAACCGAAATGCGGATCATCGAAGGACACAAAGGGTGCCACGAATACACAACGCGGTTTCAGGGGATGGAAGGGCACGGATCGGCCCCGGATTTGGGCGTGAATGCTGTAGAATACGCATCGCGATATGTCGCCTACCTTCTTGAATTAAAAGATCAATTGCGCACAATGGCACCCTCGGATAGCCCGTTTGTGCCGCCATGGAGCACGTTGAATGTTGGTGCGTTCAACGGCGGCGCCGCACATAACGTCATTGCGCCCAAGGCCCAGGTCGATTGGGAGATGCGGCCGGTTCATGAGAGCGATACGCAGTTCGTCAAATCCCATCTCCAAACCTATTGCCACACTGTCTTGCTTCCCAAAATGCAGGCCGTGTATCCAGAGGCCTCCATTCGCACCGAAGTCGTTGGTGAGGTGGAGGGGCTGGTGCCCACCTTGGAAAATGAAGCGCGCGACATCCTAACCCAACTGACCGGTGCGAACACCACAGGGGTTGTGCCATTTGGCACCGAGGCGGGGATTTTTCAGACCTTCGGCATGGATGTGGTAATCTGCGGTCCCGGCTCCATTGAACAGGCCCATAAGGCCGATGAGTTTGTGAGCCTTGATCAGCTTGAGCAATGCCTTGCGATGTTGCAAAATCTCGCGCTCAAACTGCAAGAGGGCGCACCGGTCGCGCGCACCTAATACATCGACATATAGCGAATGATGATCGGTGTCAGGGTGATGAGAAACAACGCCGGAAGCATCAGGATCGACATGACTCCCGACATTTGGACCGGCAACTTGTTTGCTTTTTCCTGCGCCGACAGCTCGCGCATATGCCGCATCTCCGCCGCATAGGTCATCAGGGATGCCGTCAGGCTGGTGCCAAATTGCATCGATTGAACAATCACAAGCGCGAAGGATTTGGCTTCATCAATGCCCATGCGCTCGGCCATATCAAACATCGCGGCCTCACGGTCACGCCCGGCTTGAACTTCCATTTGAAGCACGAGAAATTCATACGCCACCTCTGGCGCAACCCGGCCAAGCTCGTCGCCCACCCGCGCCACCGCCGCATCAAACCCAAGCCCCGCTTCAATCGAAATTTGCACCAAGTCGAGCGCATTCGGAAAGGCCGCGCGAATGGCGTTTTGGCGCTTCTTGATCTGGCCCTTGAGCCAATACCCAGGCCCCCAAAACCCAATCGCCGCGCCCACCGCGATGATCTGAAAGATGCGCAAAGTCGGCGTCTCGATCACCCGTTCCACGAGGCTCGGCGGCAAAGCTCCCGCCTTGGCAGCCCCCACAGTCACGATCACGAGAAACGGGATCACAAGCGCCAACATGAGCCGGATAAGAAAGAACAGTTCCACCGCATCCGCGCGCTTGAACCCGATTTTCTCCAGTTGAAACCGGATTTGCGCCCGCTCGCTCGCATCCTCTGGCACCAGCGCCTTTTTCCATCCGCTCGGCGCCTGCTCAAGCCCTTTGCTCAATCCAAGCTCTTGGCGCATGTCCGTCATGTCGCCGCGCAGCGCGCGCAGGCGTGCCGCTTTCCGGTCGCGGTACGCCACAAGCCCCCCCGCGCCAAGCAACAAAAACAAAGCCGCCGCGCCCACAAGCAAAAGGATCAACCGGCTAGGATCGGTAAGCGCAGCAGCGTCTAAGGGATCGAAGATATCATCCATGATGAGCCTCAATAGGTGAACGAGACGAGCTTGCGCAGGGCGAGAAAATTCCCGACGACAAGGGCGACAATTGTATAGGCGATTGGCATGTAAAGCGGGTCATCAGACACTGCCCCGTAATAGCTGGGCGCCGACAAAGAAGTCGCGCCATAGATTGCCACCGGAAGGGCCGAAAGCACATAAGCAGAAATACGTCCTTCTGAGGAAATCGCGCGAATGCGGCGGCGCATCACGATGCGATCACGCACGACATTGGATAAAGTCTCAAGGATCTGAGCGAGATTTCCGCCGGTGCCGTGCTGGATGCGGATCGCGACAGCCAGATACTCCACGTCCTCCTGACCAATCCGATGCGCCATATCGCTGAAGGCTTCTGTCAGGTACTCGCCATGGCTGATCTGATCCGCAAGGATACGAAACTCGGCGCCAATCGGGTCTTGCATGGTGCGCGCGACATTGTTGATCGTCGTGTTGACCGGATGCCCCACACGCAGGCCACGCATGATCAAATCAAGGGCATCAGGGAGCTGTTTGGTAAAGGCGTCGACCTTCTTTTTGTAGCGCGCATTCAAAATACCGCGTGTTGTCAGAACCGCCGTTGCGCCCCCCAGAACCACAGCCACAACACCATGCGCGAAAGCGCTGAAAACCAAGGCGAGGATCACCGCGAGCGCCACCGTGCTCAACATCAGTTGGCGTTTGTAGTCTCCCAAATCGGCGCGTTCCGCCAAGAGGGTCAACCCATCCAGAAAGGGCAGGCGGCTCGCGCGTTTCGCCGTCGCTTGTTTGTGGACATTGGCCAAAGCTATGTCTTGCAGCTTCTCGCCTTGCAACGCGCGCATCCGGCGAAGTTTGGCTTTGTCCTGCGCGTTCTCCGGGGCGAAAACCAAGCGCAAAGCAAAACTGCCAATCATCAACGCACTCAGCGCAGAAAGACCCAAGAAGCTTGTGAGGCTGACATCCATCACACGGCCTCCCAATCGGCTTTTTTGAAGGCATCAAGCCCAACATGCGCGCCAGAATCCACCAAGGCCTCAAAGCACTTGGGGCGCACGCCCGTGGCCATCAAACGGCCTTTGACGTTGCCTTCTTCATCCACGCCCATTTTCTTGAAAAGGAAAATGTCCTGCATCATGACGGTGTCACCTTCCAGCCCGACGATTTCCGAAATGCTCATCACTTTGCGTCGACCATCAGACAGACGGTTGAGTTGCACAACCAGCTGTAGCCCCGCCGCGATTTGCGAGCGCACTGCCTGCAAAGGGAAGTCGCCGCCAATCATCGTGACCATCTGTTCCAAACGGCTCACAGCATCCCGCGCCGTGTTCGCGTGGATGGTGGTCATCGACCCGTCATGGCCGGTGTTCATCGCTTGCAACATGTCAAAGGCCTCATTGCCGCGCACCTCGCCCACCATGATCCGGTCCGGGCGCATGCGCAGCGCGTTGACGAGCAAATCACGTTGGGTAATACGCCCCTGGCCTTCGGCATTGGAGGGGCGTGTTTCCAGGCGCACAACATGCTCTTGTTGCAGCTGCAATTCGGCGGCGTCTTCAATCGTGACCATCCGGTGGCGCGGGTCGATGAAGGCCGACATCGCGTTCAACATAGTTGTCTTGCCCGACCCGGTCCCCCCCGAAATGAGTGCATTCATCCGGCCCTTTACCGCAGCTTCCAAAAACTGCGCAGCAGGCCGGGTGATCGCGCCATATTCCAACAGTTTTTCCATGCTCAAAGGGGTCTTTGAGAATTTCCGTATTGACAAACTCGGCCCATCAATTGCGCAGGGGCGAATGATCGCATTGACCCGGCTCCCGTCGGCCAAACGCGCATCGACCCAAGGTTGGCTCTCATCAATGCGCCGGCCAATTGTGGAAACAATCTTGTCGATGATCCGCAGCAAATGCCGTTCGTCCTGAAAGCGCACATCCGAGCGTTCCAGAATACCGCCCCGTTCGATGAAAACGTGATCAATGCCGTTGACCAAAATATCGCTGATGCTTGGGTCCGCGAGCAAAGGCTCAAGCGGTCCAAGCCCAAGCACCTCATGCATCAACTCATCCAGAAGCGCCTGAAACGCATGCGAAGGCATCAACTTGCCTTTTGTTTGCAGATGCTTGGCCGAAAGCGCCGACACTTCGCGCCGCAAATCTTCAGGGCTGACTTTGTCGAGCATTGTCAAATTGAGCTGGTCCAATAGCAATTGGTGCAACTCGATTTTCAGTGCGGTTTGTGTCGCGTTTTGCGGCACCGATGGTGCGCTGCGTTGATTGGGTTGCGCCACCGGTGCGCGCAGGGCGGATGCGGGCGTAGGCGCGGCGACGGCTGTTGGAGCAGAGGGGGCAGGGCGCTCAGAGCGCGCAGAAAACGCAAAACCCGCAGCACTCTCTTGGCGCTGGGCGGGCGCAGGACTGCTCGCTTGGCCAACGGGCTGCGCACCTTGAACGGGTTTGTTGAACTCACTAAACATCGCTTATGCCTCCTCGCCTGCGCGGGGCGTTTGCGCGGGAAAAACAGCCTCCGTGAGCGCCTTTAAGGGTTTGGCCAAAGCCGAGCGTTTCGCCCCCACACTTAGAGGAACGCCCATGTCAATGGCGCGGCGCGCCACCTTTGCACAATCGGGAATCCAATGGTCCAGCGGGCGGCCAATCAAATCGGCAGCTTCACGATGCGCGGCGGATTGCATCATCGGGCGTTTCTCGAAATTGATCACGGTCTTGATCGGCAGGGTGACATGTTCCTGGCTGATCAAATCAATCATCCGCTTGCTGCGCTTGAGCGAGGGCAATGACATATCGCTTACCAAAACCACGTTTGTCGCGCTTTCCAGAACCGGGGAGGTCCAGTCCACAATCGCCTGCGGCATATCAATGATGATGTGATCATAGCGGGCTTTGAGGGCGTCAATCAGCGAAACCACCATGTCCGGGGTGAGCGCTGTCAATGGCGCAAACACATCCGGCGCCGTCAGGACATCAAGTCCGCTGTCATGGCGCTGCATCACGCTGTCCAAGAAGGCCGCATCCGCCGCGATTTCACCCTTAATGAAGCGGGTCATCTGGGCGCTGTCTTGCAGGTCCAAAGCCAGGGAAATCACGCCGTTTTGCAGGTCGAGGTCAATCAGTGCTGTGCGGCTATAGGGGCTGTCTTGCGCGCAGTTGATCGCCATATTGACGGCCAAAGTCGTCGCGCCCGCACCGCCTCGTGCTCGCAGGAAAACGGCGGTTTGAACAGCTTGATCGTTATGCGATGCTGGCTGTGCAATGGGCATTGGTGTGTCTTGCATGACATGAATAGGGGCAGGATCCGCCTGCGCAATTATAGCTGCTTCAATGGGGGCTGGCTGCGGTGCAGACACGGGTTTCACAGTCACCAAGTCCTGTACGCCCGCCTCCAAGTAGCGCTGCACAGTTGTTTCGCTTACGGGCGTTTGCGAAATCGCTATACATCCCATGGACGGGCGGCAAAGCGCTTTGAGTTGGCGTACGGCGCGCAGGTCATCGCGCTCCAAAACCGCCTCAAACACCACGAAATCCGCAGCGCGCCAATCCACTGTGCTCTGTGCCAACGCCTGCGCAAGGGTGCCCGCAAACATCTCGCCCGCCACCTCTGGGTCAAGCGCCATTTCCCGTTGCATCACTTGCCCGAGTTCTGGCGTGCTGGCGATCAAGATCACCTGCGCGGTTTGCGACGCGCGCGGCGTTGTGAGTTCTGGCGGTTCAACCGCGACCGCTTGCGACACCATTTCTTCAAGGCGGGCTTCATGGATACTCATATTCAAGTCCTATTCTAAGTCTTCGGCGGGCAGGGTGGCGCTCAGGGAGGCAAACACGAAACTCGCCCCCAAGTCGTCGGTTTCCTGCGCACCGGCGAGGCCCGCAAGAGCCCCCAATGGTGAGATGAAATCAAAGGTCAGATCGTCCAAACCAACAGTCACAATCGGCGCATAGGGCGCCCCCACGCGATTGATGTTCGGGTCATATTCATAGGTGAACCGCAGGTTGGCGGGGGTGGCATTATTGGGAAGCAAGGCCGATACGCGCGCCCAAACCGCCGCCACGGTTTCATTGCTCAAATCCCCGGTGCAGCTCACTTCACCCGGATCACGACACAGGTTGTCGCGCGCGGTGCAAAGGGTGCCGTTTGGCAGATCAACATAGAGCGTCCCGATGAGTGAGCGTTGGTTCACAGCCGAAACATCGGGGCAAGCAGGGCTGCGCACGGTTGCCATACGCACCGCCGTTTCTGTCGCCTTATCCGCCCAGACATGGGTGAAGCCGAGGCGCGCGAAATCAATGATCCCAAAGACCAGGAACAACAAAATCCCCAGCACCATCGCAAACTCAACAAGCGTCGCTCCGTCTTCGTCCTGCACGAATGCACCAAGAGTGTTGAAACGCGCGCCGCTCATGACCCAATGATCCTTGTGCTGTCGCGCACAAATGTGCTGATTGCCGTTTTGCTGGAGCTGGAGAAAATCGCTGAAAAGGGAAGGCTGATTTCCAACTCAGCGGTGATGGTGGCAATGGGCGCAGCTCCGCCGCGATAATCGCCCGATGTGCAAACCAACGCGGAGGTGACATCCCCGATTGAGACTGTCGGGGAAAAGGCGCTTTCGCCGTCTTGGCTCAGGCTCACAATATCCTTCAGTTTCTCGTCCCATTCGGCGGTGGAGGCCCCTGTATCACAGGCGTTCGCAGGCATTGCGCGCGACAAATACCGGCTCGCATCGCGCACGCCCGCGATGGCCGTTTGATAGGCCACAAAAGTACGGCCACCTTCAATTGAAAGCGCCAAGAACAGCAAGAGAACCGGCAGCAACAGGCCAAATTCGACGAGCGCGGCCCCTTCATCTGCCTTGCGAAAGCGTGCCAAAACTCGTGGCTGACGTGGAGGTTTCATTCGACCAACCTCACGATATCTCGCACGTCTGTGCCCAAGTTGCCGCCGCCACAATCGCCGCCCAAACAGGCAGTGATTTCCACCTCAAGCGCTCCGTTTTCGCCCGGTCCCAATGCGAACACTTCAAAGAACTGTTGCACCGGCGCGGTGGAGGCGTTCACATCGACGGACGCCGAGTTGCAATCAATACCAGCAACAACCATCAAGCGCCGGTTTGGGTCGAGGTTTTGTTGCGGCGCGCAGGCTTGTGGTGCGGCCCCGCCCCCCAACAATCCACCAAGATCCAAGACCGGCTCAAAATTCACAGAGGCGTTGATTTCCGCCTGATAAAACTCAAACCGGGTTTGTGCGTTTGGATAAGGGTCGGTGCCATCGTAATGCGCG
Organism: Maritimibacter sp.; assembly: GCA_050633625.1. Lineage (GTDB taxonomy): Bacteria > Pseudomonadota > Alphaproteobacteria > Rhodobacterales > Rhodobacteraceae > JBOEGW01. The sequence continues at coordinate 26,751 of JBOEGW010000001.1, forward strand.
TCAATATAGGCCTGACGCCCAAGGCTCCAAGACCCATCGCCCTGCACGCCACAGGTGCCTGCCTCAAAACAATCATCCGCAGGCAAACCAATGTCTTCGCCGCTTCCGAGCAATCCACCAAGATCAATTGGCAAACAAATCCCAAGCGCATTTGTTAGCCCGGTCAATACATTTGGCGCACCGGAGAAATCCGAGTCATTTGCAAAGGGTGAGGCAATTCCTTTAAAGAGATCGAACCGCGTATTGAGCGCGTCCAAAAGGTCGTTGCCGTTCACATCTGCGGAAATCTGCAAGCCACCCGGCCCCATACAAGCAGTTTCGGGTTGGCGGGCCGCCAACAAACATGCCTCCAAGCTGGAGCCGAATAGCCCGGCGCAGATTTCTAAGCCATCCAACAGGTTCGTCACAGTATCGACAGCAGCGATTTGACCGGGCAAGAGCTGGCCAACATTGAGTGCGGTTTGCAGTCTGAGGGTGTCACCGATGCTTGCCTCAGCCTCGAAATCGACTGTCGGAAGGCATGCAGCAACAGGGGCGACGTTGCAGGCTTGCAGCGCAAACCCCGCCGTCGCATTTGCGGCAACTGTGCTGCGCAAATCTTCGCCGCCGCGCATGGCGATAAAGGCCGCACCAAGGCCTGGTGCCACTGTATGATCGGCAATATCCGCCGTCACAAATCGCGCCAAACGCCCGTTTGTTGTCTCAAGCGATGAGAGGCGTGAGAAATCGCCATCATCATCAGGGGTGTAGAATGTGAGGGTCAAAACCTCCGCCGGATCGAGCGTCTTTGCGCCGTCCGCGTAGGTTTGTGTGTCGGAGATCAGGGAGGCCGCTGCCGCTTGTGCGCGGGTAATGGAATCGGCTTTCCCGTCCAGCTCCGCAGCCGCCGCAAGCGCCACAGAGTCAGCATAGGATTGCAACTCTGTTTGCGTGTTGGCCATGCGCCCCATATCAAAAATGAGGCTCACCAATCCAAAAAAGGCGACCAATAAAATCGCCCCAAAGACCAAAACGCCGCCGTCTTCGTCGTCCATAAAGGTCCGAGGGAATACGCGGCTCAACATTTTTTTGGTCCTGTTTTATTGTTTTTATGTAGTGGAAAATAGGGGGCGGCCGCCCGATGCGTTGGAGCGCATCGGGCGATCGGGAGGTTTATTCAGCTTGGGTCGGCAGAGCTGCGCTTGCAGAGCCCATTGTCGCATTCACGTCATTGCCGAGAGTGGCCAAGGCGCCTGCGCCAACGGTCACAGCAAGGCCAAGTGCAATGCCATACTCGACAAGGGTTGCCCCTTCGTCGCATTTGAAGAATTTGTTTACCTGTTTCATCAAGTTCAGTTTCATGTCTTTCGTCCTTTGATCGCGGCAAGCCGCTGTGAGTGGTGTGCGGTGGACCCGCTGCTGGGGATGGCAAGGCCGGTGAGTTTGGCCTGCCGATGACCTAAGCTAACCCAAGGTTTCTGCTCGACACATCGTCTAACTGGATGAGAGATCGCGACCATTTTGGGGCAATTTGAAGCCCGGTCTGACGCATTTCCATTAGAATTTGGGCGTCCTCAACCGGCGGCCAGACACAGCCAAATGGCCAGTGTTTCAATATGACTGTCGCCCAAATGCCGATGCGCCGTGCTTTTCGGATCAAAGCGCCACATTTGGGATTCATATTCAGGCGTCGACTTTGTACACTCTCACCGGGAGGGCAATGTAGGGACACGCGAATATGCCACATCGTAAAGTGAAAGACTGGACCCAAGTGATGCCTTTTGAAGGGGCAACCGAGGTGGAGTTCAAGATCGCGCGCTCCTTTGGATTGATCAATGCGTGGAATGCGGCGTTGTCCGGCAATTTCGAGATGAAACGCGTCTGCGAGATCATGGCGTCCCAAGCAGGGGCGGTGAACATCTCGGTGTTTCGCCAAGATGCCCAAAAGACCCGCTCAATTGTTGCCGTTGCCCGCGAGCACATGCGCCGCGTACCCGAAGCCAGCCAAGGCCGGCTTTGCGCGTTCTTTAAGGAGGTCGATCCGAACAGGCTTACACAGGGCACGATCATGACCCTATCAGGCCTCAAGGACGATCCGCTGTTTGCGGCCTCTGATGTTTGCAAGGAATGGGAAAGCCGCCCCGAAGTGCATGACTTTATTGTCATTATCCTAGAGCATACGCCCAAATACATCGACGCGATTGAGTTCATTTTTGAGGAAGAACCGCTGTATAACGATTTTGTCCCCGCTACGGTTATGGCGCAGGCCATTGCTGCCGCATGGGACAATCGCTCGCCCGGTCTTGTGTCTAACCTCATCCGAAGCAACAGTCGCGCCCGCGCACCTGTTATCACGGACATAGAAGAAGGCATTCTCGGTGACGGGAACCCATGCGGGTTGAGCCGCGCGGAGCTGCGCGTCTGCCGTCTGTTGGTCGAAGGCGACAATGCGAGCGAGATCGCTGAGACCCTCAAAGTGTCTGTTGCCACTGTGCGCACCCATTTGAGCAAGATCTATGCGAAAACCGGCACCAGTGGTCAGGTTGAGCTGATCAGCGTCATTCATGGAGAGGGGGAGGCTGTCTGATGGCTTGGCTCCCGGCGCTTTCGATCTCATTGACGTGGCTGCTCGTGCCACTTCTGATCGCTGTCATCCTGTTTGATTTGCGTCTTATGCGCATCCCAAACGCCTTGGTGGCCATGTTCCTGATCGTGTTCGTGGCGAGCCTTCCGTTTTCCGTGCCAGACCCGATGCCTTATGGCGAATTGTGGGCGCGTATCGCCGCGGCGCTGATCGTGCTTGTGGTGGGATTTGTCACTTTTGTACTGCGCATCATGGGGGGCGGGGATGTGAAAATCCTCTTCGTGTTGATGTTGTTCATCCCCAGCGCCTTATGGAGTCATTTCGCCCTGATCTTTGCGGTATGTTTGTTTCTTGGGATCGGCGCGATGCTGGCTCTGCGCTTCTTGCTGCGCAACGTGCAAACGAACTGGCGAAGCTTGCATGACAAACGCCGATTTCCGATGGGTTTGAGCATTGGGGCGGCGGGGCTTGTTCTCCTTTTCCTCACACCGAGTCTCCTCAGCTAAGGCGCCAGCGCGAAGGGGCCCGCGCGCCGCCAAGCTTCGCGCCGCGCCCTTGGGAGAGGGGGCAAGGCCTGCGCGGTCCGTCTTTTTCTGCTTAACTCTTTTGCGTTTTTCCAGCGGAAGGCTCGGAATGAACTTAATTTTTGAACGTTAGGTCAATTCTTGTCGAAAAGTCGATTTCCATCAACACCCTTGGCAAACCCCGTGATACGCTTTTTCATGGCCGCAAGGGGAATCGCTGCCAATTTTGTGATTTTCCAATGATAGCGGGACTTTACACCGCCGCGCTCCACGTCAGGGCGCGGTCTGACACGGAGGTTTTCATGACGTTTTTATCCAAAATCGCACCGCGCGCCGGGCTGGCTGCTGCTCTACTTGCCGGGACAGTGATGTCCGCGCAGGCGTTCACGGCCTGCCAAGTGACCGACACTGGCGGCATTGATGACGCCGGGTTCAACCAAACAGCCTGGAAGGGCGTTGAGGATGCGGCTTCCATGGGCGTGGAAGGCCGCTTCTTGGAGAGCCAAGCCGAAACCGACTATGAGGCGAACCTGAACTCCTTGATTGGCGGTGGCTGCGATGTGATCGTCACTGTTGGTTTCTTGATGGGTGACGCGACAAAAACCGCCGCCGAAGCCAACCCTGATCAAAAATTCTCGATCGTTGATTTCGCATATGACCCAACTCTGCCAAACGTGGTGGGCCAGGTCTTCGCAACAAATGAAGGCGCGTTTCTCGCGGGCTATCTCGCGGCAGGCACCTCGCAAACCGGCGTTGTTGGCACGTTTGGCGGCATCAACATTCCGCCCGTAACCGGCTTCATGGATGGTTTCGTACACGGCGTTGCCCATTACAACACAGTCAAAGGCACTGAAGTTGAAGTGCTCGGCTGGGATCCTGAAGGCAAAGAAGGTCTGTTCACCGGCAACTTTGACAGCCTCGATGACGGGCGCGCCTTTGCGCAAAACCTTTATGACGAAGGTGCGGATATCGTGATGCCAGTGGCGGGGCCTGTCGGTCTTGGGTCTGCGGCGCTGGCAGATGAACTGGGCACCGATAAGCTCAAGATCATCGGCGTTGATGCGGATCAAGCCGAAACCGACAGCGAAAAGTCGCATGTCTACCTGACATCCGTACTCAAGCGTATGGACAGCACCGTGACGCAAGTTATCACAGCCGCCAAAGACGGTAGCTTCGAAGGCGGGCTGATGGTTGGTACGCTCGCCAATGACGGTGTGGGCCTTGCCCCGTTCCACAGCTTTGACGCTGAGGTTTCCGCTGAAATGAAAGCCGAACTGGACGCGTTAAAAGCTGGCATCATTGACGGTTCCGTCAAAGTCGGCATGTAAAAACACCCCCGTCGCAGCGCATGTTGCGGCGGGGTTTTCTTGAGGTGGGGGCACGCTGATGGACGTTGAATTGCGCAACATTACAAAGCGCTTTGGGCCGGTTGTGGCCAACGATGGCGTCAGCCTCCAGATCCGCGCGGGTGAAGTGCTGGGCCTTTTGGGCGAAAACGGCGCGGGCAAATCCACAATGATGAATATCCTCTCCGGGCTTTATGCGCCGGACGAAGGCGAAATCCTGATAGATGGCGCGCCTGTGGTGTTTGAGGGGCCGGGAGACGGCATCAAGGCGGGCATCGGTATGGTGCACCAGCACTTCATGTTGGTGCCGGTGTTTACGGTCGCGGAAAACGTCGTACTGGGCGTCGAGCCAACCGGCGCTTTGGGTCACCTCGACCTCAAGACTGCGCGTCAACAGGTACAAGACATCAACGATAAATACGGGCTTCAAGTGCCCCCAGACGCGGTTATCGAAAGTTTGCCAGTTGGCATTCAGCAACGTGTCGAAATCCTCAAAGTGTTGTTTCGCTCTGCGGATGTCTTGATTTTGGACGAACCAACGGCGGTCCTCACGCCGCGCGAAGTTGAGGACTTTTTTGGCATCGTCAAATCCCTGCGTGACGCGGGCAAGGCGATTGTGTTCATCACGCATAAATTACACGAAATTCTCGAAATCTCCGATCGTATAAGCGTGCTGCGCCAGGGGCGGATCACAGGCGAAGGCGACCCAAAACGCCTCACAGAAGCGGACCTCGCGGAAATGATGGTTGGACGTCCCGTGAGTTTTGAAACCGACAAATCACCGGCCAAGCCGGGCGATATAATGATTGATGTTCAGGGGCTTACAGTTCTTGACGAAAATGACGACCTTGCGCTTGATAACGTGAGTTTCGCGGTGCGCGCAGGTGAAATCGTGGGGGTTGCCGGGGTTCAGGGCAACGGTCAAACCGAACTCGTCGAGGCCATGACTGGACTGGAGCGCGCGGCCTCTGGCACCATCACGTTTGACGGGCAAAACATCACCCATGCCTCAGTGCGCGAACGCCACAAACTTGGCATGGCGCATATTCCGGAAGACCGCCATAAATCGGGAATGGTCGACAGTTTTTCGGTGGCCGAAAACATGGTTCTCAACAATTACTACAGTCCCGTCTATGCCAAAGGCATGGCGATTGACTGGCCCAAGGTGCATGAAACCGCCGCGAAATTCTGTGTGGATTTTGATGTGCGAACGCCTTCCGTTTTTCTAGAGGGCGGCGCCTTGTCTGGGGGCAATCAGCAAAAGATGGTGGTCGCGCGCGAGCTTGAGCGCCAAACCAAACTTGTGATCGCCTCGCAACCGACCCGAGGCGTCGATGTCGGCTCGATTGAATACATCCACGAGCGGCTTGTGGCCTCGCGCGATGAGGGCGATGGGGTGCTGATTGTCTCCTCAGAACTGGACGAAATCATGGGGCTGGCGGACCGGATTTTGGTCATGTTCGACGGGCGGGTGGTTGCCGAGTTTGACAACACAGGCGGCAAAGCAGATCGCAACGCCGTAGGTCTCGCCATGGCCGGTGCGCTTGAAGGAGAAGTGGCATGAGCGAAGCGTCCCAGCCCCCAACACCAAACGTCAGTGAGCAAATGCAAAAGCTGCTGATCCGCAATGGCCGTAGCCGCGCTGACTTTGAAGACTTGGTGATTGTGCCGATTTTCGCTGTGATAGTGGCCTTGGTCTTTGGCGCGCTGATCATGTTTGCCACCGCCGTGGACCTCCCGACAATCGGTCGCAGTTTCGTGGCCTTGCTGGTCGGTTCAGTCGGGTCACTAAATGCCATTTCCGAGACGCTCACCTCCGCCATTCCACTGGTCATTGCCGGGCTTGGCCTTGGCCTTGGGTTTCGCGCCGGGCTGTTTAACATTGGTGCGGAAGGCCAGGTCATTGTGGGCGGGGTCGCTGCTGTTGTTGCGGGCTTCATGTTTGAAGGGCTGCCTTGGATCATTCATTTGCCAGTGGCGCTTTTGGCCGGGGCGATTGTGGGCGGGCTTTATGCGGCAATCGCCGGGGCGCTGCGCGCGACCACTGGGGCACATGAGGTGATTTCGACGATCATGCTCAACCTCATCGCCGTGCGCCTGTTGGATTGGTTGCTCCGCCAACCCTGGATTCAAAAGGAAGGGCGGTCTGACCCGATTTCAAAATCCGTTCCCGAAAGCGCGGAGTTGCCCAGGTTGCTGGATTTCATCGATGTGAACCTCCGTTTGCATGCTGGGGTTTTCGTGATGTTGGGCGCGGTGGCGCTTGTGTATTGGATGTTGTTCAAATCCAAGATCGGCTTTGCGTTTCGCGCTTCCGGCGAAAATCCGGACGCGGCGCGCTATGCCGGTATGCGTTCTGGCCTTGTGATCGTTGCGGCTATGGCCACGGCGGGCGCGCTCGCTGGCTTGGCTGGTGCCACGCAGGTGACGGGCGTGTTGGGGCGGGCCAGCCCGGGTTTTTCCGCCGGTATAGGGTTTGACGCCATCGCGGTTGCGCTGCTTGGCCGCTCTCACCCGATTGGTATTCTGGTGGCCGGGCTGTTGTTCGGCGCGCTTGAGGCCGGTGGGCGGCAAATGCAGGTGGACGCGGGCGTCTCGATCGACCTGATCGGCATTATTCAAGCCCTCATCATTGTGTTTATCGCTGCGCCGCTTCTGGTGCGCGCCATCTTCCCGTGGGGCTTTCGCAAGCCCGCGAAAGGAGATCCCTCATGACAGCACCCCCCCTTTCCGCGCCGACAAAACCGCTTGATGGGGCCGCCGGACGGCGCGCGCGCATCACAGGCGCAGTGCTCATTGGATTGGCGCTTTTGGTGCTCTTTGTGCTTGATGTGGCCGCGGGTGAAGTCGCGACATTCAAACTGTCACGCCCGCGCGATGCGATTGTTTTAGGCAATCTTGTTGTGCCGGGTGGCCCGTTCAACATGATCGCGGCTGGCATGCTTGCTTTCCTTGGGGTGCGGCAGTTTTTGCGCGGTGGCGCGCGCTGGACATCGGTGTCGCTGGGCATCGGCCTTGCGGTGCTGATCCTCGCGTTCCTTGTCTGGGCAACCGCTGGCAAAAGCTTCTCGCTGACGGGCATGTTGTCGGCAACCGTGGTGCGCGCGGTGCCGATCGCGCTTGGCGGCCTTGCGGGGGTGCTCTCAGAACGGGTGGCCGTGGTCAATATCGCGATTGAGGGCATGTTGCTCGCAGGCGCATTCACGGGCGCGCTTGTTGGCTCGCTCTTGGGAGGATGGGTCGGATTGTTTGCGGCTGTGGCGATTGGCGGGCTGTTTGGGGTGATGCTCGCCGCTCTCGTAGTGACCTATCGCATGGACCAAATTATCGCCGGGGTGGTGATCAACCTCTTTGTGTTGGGCGTGACATCCTTTGTGTCCAGCCAGGTGTTTTCTGAATATCGCAGCCTGAACAATGCGCCGGTGTTTCGCGCGTTCAAAATCCCGGTGTTGGGCGATATTCCGGTGATTGGCCCGATGTTATTCAATCAAAACCTGTTCGTTTATGGGGCGCTGATTTTGGTGGGCGTGGCGACGTATTACCTGTTTCACACCAAAAATGGCTTGCGCGCGCGCGCCGTGGGCGAACATCCCCGCGCCGCCGATACGCTTGGCATCAATGTCTACAAGACACGCTACATTCACGTCACATTGGCCGGAATGGTGGCCGGATTTGGCGGTGCGTGGTTCACCCTCGGGTCGGTCGGGCGCTTTGATGAAAATATGACAAATGGGCGCGGCTACATCGGCCTTGCGGCGATGATCTTTGGCCGCTGGCATCCGGTCGGTGCCTTGCTCGCCGCCCTCGTCTTTGGCTTTGCCGATAGTCTTCAACAAAAACTGGCGCTTCTCAATACGCCAATCCCCTCGGAGTTTTTGGCCATGGCACCCTATATCGCGACGATTATTGTGGTGGCGGGCTTAATCGGCAAATCGCGCCCTCCTGCGGCGGATGGCAAACCCTATGTGAAGGAATAAGAGGGCAGGGGCGCTGCGGCTTAATCTGCGCCAAACACCCCGTCCAGCGTGCCATCAATGCCCTTGATCAAGAACGTCCCGCCAAGCTCATCCGGCCCGCTCTTGCTTGCGTCATAGCCAAAGAATGTCCCGCTTACTTGCGCAACAGATCCGGCCCCCGCTGGCTCCAATGTCGCCCCATCAACGCTGGCTTGATAGCCGGTGCCGCTGATCGTGTTGCCCTCTATCGTGAGACCCAAGAACCGGATTGTATCAACCGGCACATTGGCGTTATCAGCGCCGTCATCAATGTCGGAAATCGTCAGATCAACGCTGCCGGTCCCGAAATCCGTGAGTGCTGCGACCTCACCTGTTGCGTTGCCAATCCCATCGGTCACCGAGTTGCCCACATATCGCACCCAAGCTTCGCCGGTATAGGTGCCAGACCCCGATCGCGGGATATTCGCCGTCTCCGTGGCAAAGCCCACAACCCCAAGACTTTCCGTGACGACATTTCCATCCATCGTGACCACACCATCAATCAACCGGACCGTGCCCATCGCCTCGTAATCATTGGTCAAGTAATTGCCACCCGAGGACTTGATGTAGGCCACACTATAGGCGTCATCGGTGTTGAAATCGTCCGCCAACTCTTGAAACGGGCTAATGCCGTCAAAATCGGTGATGGTCACTGTGCCATCACTGAGGGTGGTCGCCCCATCCGAAAACCGAATCGATCCACTCGCCGTGCTCAGCTGCGTGTCTGGCTCCGTACTTCCACTTGCAGCGCGCAAAAAACTGCCCCCAAAGGGCAGGGTTCCGCTGCCCTGTCCGGTTGCCAAACTTGCGTAAATCGGCGGGTTTGGGTCGATTTCACCAAATATGCCACCCGTGCCGCCAGGCCCGCCCGCTGGTGCGCACGCCATGAGAGACAGGTAAAAAGTGATTGTTAAACAAAGGGGTAGCCTGCGCATGAGCCAACTCCTGCTTGCGTTTCTCAAAAACACTAGCGCAAAGGTTGCATTTATGGCAAGCTTCAACAGGATCTCACCTGACAGTATGTTGGTGGTGGGTATGGAGTGCCAGGAACCGATTTATTCGACTGAAGGGTGTTGCGTGACCGTGGATCAGAAGACCAAATTTCCGTCTCCTAGGCACTCCATTTCGCAAGAACGAGGCTAAGGTTGCGCGCTTAGCAACTGGGTCTTGCACCGCGATGATATTTCCCAATCTCTCCCCGCGCAAATGGTGGAAATCCACCATGTCTTTTAAATCGTGACCGTTTTTCGTGCGACATGAGTTTTCTGTCCCATTTTTTGGCCCGCACTGTGGGTTTGGGTGCAGTTGTGCTCTTGGGGTGCGCATAGAGGGTTTGCACAGAGCGCCCGGCGCGCTTACCCTTGGCGCATGAACGCCAAACGCAGCACCGAAAACGCCGGCGCACCGCCCATTCCCCCCGCTCATCGCGCCCGGCTGACCGCTCTGTTTGATGCAGCCGTTGCGGCCGCCGATCCCCTGAAAGCCCTCAAGCATGCTTTGCCGCCTCGCCCCAAAGGGCGCACCATCGTGATTGGCGCAGGCAAGGGCGCAGCTCAGCTTGCGGCAGCCTTCGAGACCCTGTGGGATGCGCCGCTCACAGGCGTTGTGGTGACCCGCTATGGCTATGGCTGCGCAACCCGCACCATCAAAGTGCTGGAAGCCGCACATCCTGTGCCCGATGCGGCTGGTCTTGCCGCAACCAAGGCGATGTTCGAAGCTGTTGAAGGGCTGAGCGCGGACGATCTCGTTGTCGCCTTGGTCTGCGGCGGTGGCTCAGCGCTCTTGCCAGCACCGCCCGATGGGTTTTCGTTGCAAGACGAGCAAAAGCTCAATGAGGCGCTCTTGGCCTCAGGCGCACCGATTGCGGCGATGAACATGATCCGCAAACAGTTTTCTCAGATCAAAGGCGGGCGTTTGGCGCAGGCCGCGCATCCTGCCAAAGTCGTCAATCTAATTGTCTCTGACGTTCCCGGCGATGATCCCGCGCAGGTGGCCTCTGGGCCAACCGTGCCAGATGGAAAGACTGCGCGCGATGCCATTGCCGCGCTGGACGCCTACGCAATCAAGCTGCCACAAGACCTACGTGATGCCATCGCGAAGGACACGGCCCCGGTGCCCACAGCGTCCGAATTTGCACTGCTCACCACCAAGGTCGTCGCCTCTGCGGGCCTGTCACTGGAAGCCGCGGCGCGCGTTTGCGACAGTCCGGCAGTGATCCTATCAGACGCCATTGAAGGCGAAGCGCGCGATGTGGCGCTTGTGCACGCAGCGATCACGCGCGAGGTGATCACCAAATCGCGCCCCTTCACAGCCCCGGTTGCGATCCTGTCAGGCGGCGAAACCACAGTGACCCTGCGCGGCAAAGGCAAGGGCGGGCGCAACACCGAATTCCTGCTCGCTCTGGCAATTGCACTGGACGGGCAGGGCGGCTGGAGCGCGCTGGCAGCGGACACGGATGGAATCGATGGTTCTGAGGAGAACGCTGGTGCTTTTGCGGATGGCACGAGTGCCGCGCGCATGCGCCAAGCCGGAGTTGATCCAGCCGCAGCTCTCGCGCGCAATGACGCCTATACAGCGTTCGCATCCATCGGAGATATCTTTGCGCCAGGCCCCACAGGCACAAACGTCAATGACCTGCGCGCGATCCTGATCGACTGAGGCTTCGCTTCTTTGGTTTCAAAATACCTCCGCCGGAGGCTTTGTGCGAAGCACAAACGCACCTCATGTTCTGGGAAAAAACGAAAGCCCTTTCAGGCCCGACACAGCCAACAAAAAGGGCCGCGCGCAGCGCAGCCCCTCGCGCCCCAGCCTCGCCGGGGCGCACCGCTCAAAGAGCGCTATTTGAAGCACTTTTCGATTTTGTCGAGCGTTTCCATCGCCGGCAAGACTTCGGCCACCGCACCATTAGGCTGACGCCCTTCTTGAATAGCAGAAATGAACTCACGGTCGATCAACTCAATGCCGTTGTTGGACACAGCCACCCCTGACAAATCAATTGGGTTTTCCTTGCCATCAAACAGATCGTCATACCGCGCAAGATAGGTGCCTTCATCACAGATATACCGGAAGAAGGTGCCAAGTGGTCCATCGTTGTTGAACGAAAGCGACAAGGTGCAAATCGCGCCAGACGGCACTTTCATGCCAATCGACATATCCATCGCAATGCCCAACTCCGGGTGATGCGGCCCTTCAAGACCAAAACACTCAGATACCGTTTCGCCAGTTTGATACTGAAACAAATCGACGGTGTGACAGGCGTGATGCCAGAGCAAATGATCTGTCCAGGTGCGCGGCTCGCCCTTGGCGTTGATGTTGGAACGCCGGAAGAAATATGTCTGAACGTCCATTTGCTGAACCTTCAACTCGCCCGCCGCGATCTTGTTCTGAATCCACTGGTGCGAGGGGTTGAAGCGGCGCACTTGGCCAGACATCGCGATCAGCCCGGTTTCTTTTTGCTTCTCCACAACGCGGATCGAGTCCTCAAGACTGTCAGCCATGGGAATTTCGATCAAAACATGTTTGCCCGCCTCCATGCAGACAATCGCTTGATCCGCGTGCATCTGTGTTGGGGTCGACAAAATCACAGCGTCCACGTCATCGCGCGCAACACATTCTTCAAGCGTGACGCCCGCATGGCCAACGCCACGTTCCGCCGCAAAGGCTTCGATCTTGTCCTTCGTTGGCCCCATCACAGAGGTCACAGTCACGCCATCAATCTGCGCGAGCGCGTCCATATGTTTGACCCCAAACGCGCCATAAGCGCCAGCAACACAAATTCGCATGATTTGTCCTCTTTTCTATCTCGTTCGTCGATTATTCGTGGTTTTCCAAGATCATATGCCCGACCGCCGTGTTCGAGGCGGGGACGTGATAATGGCGATGGATTTCACTGACTTTTTCGTCAAGCGCGCCGCGCATCACCAGCCACATGACCATTTCGATGCCTTCGGAGCCGGTTTCGCGCAGATACTCAAGATGCGTAATGCTCGCCGCCGCTTCCGGGTCATTTGCCATATAATCCAGGAACTTTTTGTCCCACTCCGGGTTGATTAGCCCCGCGCGCTCGGCCTGAAGCTGGTGGCTCATGCCGCCTGTGCCCCAGATTTGCACGTTCAAATCTTCAGGATAGCTGTCAATCGCCCGGCGGATCGCCTTGCCTAGATTGTAACACCGCCGCCCCGTGGGGGCAGGATACTGCACAACATTCACCGCCAAAGGAATAACCAGAGTTGGCCATTCATCATCGACACCATGCTGACCAAACATTGCAGACATAGGAACGGTCAGGCCATGATCGACCTCCATTTCGTTCATGATTGTGAGGTCAAATTCGTCCAAAATCACCGATTGCGCGATGTGGCTTGCGAGTTTCTGATGCCCTTTCACAACCGGCACAGGACGCGGCCCCCAGCCCTCATCGGCGGGCTTGTACTCAGCCGCGCACCCCAGCGCAAACGTCGGGATGCAACTCGCATCAAAAGCTGTGCAATGGTCGTTATAGACAAGAAACACAACGTCGGGTTTTTGCTCTTTCATCCACTCCCGGGACTTTTTGAAGCCCTCAAAAACGGGTTGCCAATAGGGCTGATCGGTAATCCCTTGATCCATCGCAACGCCAATCGCGGGCACGTGGGAACAGGCAACGCCTGCGGTGATACGGGCCATTAGTCTTTCTCCCATTCGGATTTGCTGCGGTTGCCTTCGATGTCACGGCCCCCCTTCAGCATCATGTCTCGGTAATCTTCGCGTTTCATGCCTGTCATTTCGGCGGCAAGGTCTTGGAACACGATCCCATCAAAGGCCGCGAGTTTTGAGGTGTAGTAAATATTGCCCCCAAGCTCCAAAAGCCGGTTCCAGGCCCGGTCGCGGATTGCCTGCTTCTGATCCTCAGTCATCGCGAAACGAGACATGTATTCCTCGGGGTCGTCCCGAAACGCATCGCGCGCACTTGCCAGCCGCATGGTGATGCAAAACTGGTTCAGCCAATAGCCCTCACGCGAGCGATCCGCGTCAAAGACGAAGGTGCCGGGAATATCTTCATAGTCCTTATCCATCATCGGGGTGTCCTGTCCGCAAAGTGTTGAAAGTCAGTCTGTAAGTGGTTGCGCGTAGCTATAAGGAACCCCGCGACAGAAGGGAAATTGAATGGGGTATAGCCCTATTGATTCTGGCTATAGTGGGCTGCGGCTGCCCCACGCAAAAGGTCCAGAAATCGCGCCTGAGTAGGGGTTGGCACCCAGCCTTCGCGCGTCGTTATTCCTATGGCGCGATGGCTGCCCGGCAGGTCCACATCAAGGCGCACCATTAAGCCCTGTTCAATCTCCACAGCCGCTTGATGCGGGGATAAAATCGTCAAGAACGCGCCGCGCGTCAACAGCCCGCGCACGAGCACCATGGAGGAGGTGACAACGCGCACTGGCGTTTCTTCCATCTCCTCAATGCCGAGGGCGCCAAACAAATAGCTCCCCCCCGGCGTGTCTTTGGGCGGCGCGATCCAAGGATAAGCAAGCGCGGTGGCGAGGCTGATATTGCGCGCTTTGGCCAGCGGATGATTGGGACCGGCCACAACGGCCAATTGGTCATCAAACAGGGCCTCTTGGCGCACGTCTTCCGTCGGGGCAGGGTCGCGCAGCGCGCCGACCAACAAGTCCAAATCCCCATACCGCAGACCGCGCAAAAGCTCGTGATAAGGGCTGTCCACGGTGCGCAGTTGCACGCCTGAAGACTCCGCCAAGAGCTGGCCCATGGCCTCTGGCAAAATCCACGTCCGCGACAGGGGCATCGAACCGATCGCAATGCGCGTGCTGTCTTCGCCTGCCAGTTCGCTCAGCTCTGAAAACCCCTGCAAAAGCTCGGCCTGCGCCAGCTTGACCGCCCGTGCAAAACTCTCCGCCGCCGGGGTCAGCTCGATGCCGCGCCGGGAGGGTGCAAACAGCGTAAACCCTGCGAGTTTTTCGAGGTCGCGCCCAGCACGATGAATGGAGGGTTGCGAGATGCCAATGCTGCGCGCAGCCAGCGAAAAATTCCCCGCATCTCGAATTGCAATCAAAGCGCGAAGTTGTGCAGCCGTGGTGCGCATGTGAAAGTCGGTTTGTGACTTGCCGTCTCGGCGCGCAAGCCGGGCGGCCGCGCTCGCGCCCTGCGCCAAATGCTCAAACATCCGCGTGATCCGCATCAAGAAAACATCGCCCGCAAGGGTGGTGAACATCCCCTCCGCCCGGCGCTCCAAGAGCGCAAGACCAAGACGTTTTTCAAGCCCGGAAATGGCCTGTGTCACAGCCGGCTGGCTCAGATGCACCTTATGCGCCGCCGCCGACACGCCGCGCGCATAGGCGACCTCCTTGAAGGCGCGCAGATGACGCAAATTTGGAAATTCAACTGTCATGACCTGTGTGATCCTTCGATTCGGGGCAGCTGCACCGTGACGCCATGCTACACCGCTATAGCAAATATTTATACCCTGCGCGGGGGATTGAAATGGAGCAAAAGGCACCGCGCGCGTAGACAGACGCCAAGCCCCGTTCCGCCCCGCGCAAGGGCGATGCGACAACCCGCACAAGATCCAAAGTTAAAACCGGAGAACTCCATGTCTGATAAAAAAACCGCCCTCGTGATTTCCGCGCATTCTGCTGACTTTGTTTGGCGTGCTGGTGGGGCGATCGCGAAACACGCAAAGCTTGGGTATGATGTGACGGTTGTGTGCCTGTCTTACGGGGAGCGCGGCGAGTCCGCGAAACTGTGGAAGCAAGAGGGCATGACCTTGGAGAAGGTCAAATCGGAGCGTCAAAAAGAAGCGGAAAACGCGGCTGCGGCGCTCAATGTGCACGACATTCAGTTCTTCGATATTGGCGACTACCCTCTGGAATTCACCCGCGATGTCAAAGACCGGATGGTGGATGTGATCCGCGCGGTGCAACCAAACATCATGTTCAGCCACTCCAAGTGGGATCCCTATAACACCGACCACATGAACACGACGCAATTCGCGCTGGAAACCCGCATGATGGCGCAGGCTTGGGGGCATAATCCCGGCGAGAAAGTCCTTGGCGCGCCACAACTTTATCTGTTTGAGCCGCACCAAACCGAGCAGATGCATTGGAAGCCAAACACCTTCCTCGATATTTCTGATGTCTGGGACAACAAATGGGCAGCGATCCAGTGTATGCAGGGCCAAGAACACCTGTGGCGGTTCTATGAAAACGTGGCAGAGAACCGCGGCAACCACTTTCGCCGCAACTCTGGCGGGATGGCGGGCGGCAAGCCAGCGACCCACGCGGAAGGCTTTGAAGCTGTGTTCCCACGTACTGTAAACGAGCTGGACTAAGGGGCATGAGCATGAGCATTCAACCAGGCACCACGGGCGTTGTTGTCCAAAACATTGAACGCACCCCGATCGAGATTGTTGATGGTCTCGCAGAAATGGGCGTGGCCACTGTGCACGAAGCGCAGGGACGAAAGGGGCTGCTGGCCGATTACATGACGCCAATCTTTTCCGGCGCGCGGGTTGCGGCGAATGCTGTGACAATCCTGGCGCCGCCTTGTGACAATTGGATGATCCATGTGGCGGTGGAGCAGCTTCAGGCGGGTGACATTTTGGTGCTTGGCACCATCACCCCGTCCAATGCCGGGTATTTTGGTGATCTTTTGGCGACTTCAGCGCAGGCGCGGGGCTGTCGCGGCTTGATCATTGACGGGGGCGTGCGCGATGTGCGCGATCTGACGGAGATGAACTTTCCGGTCTGGTCCAAAGCTGTCCACGCGCAAGGCACGATCAAAGAAACGCTTGGCTCGGTGAATATCCCAGTTGTTTGTGCGGATGAGCTGATCAATCCGGGTGACGTGATTGTGGCGGATGATGATGGGGTTGTGGTTGTGCGCCGCGAAGAGGCGGCGCAGGTGCTTGAAAAGGCGCGCGCGCGCGGAGCCAATGAGGCCGCAAAGCGCGCCCAGTTTGAGGCCGGGGAGCTTGGCCTTGATATTTACAACATGCGCGAACGCCTCGCGGAAAAGGGCCTCAAGTATGTCTAAGGGGCGTTTCGAATTGCTTGCGCAATCCGACCAAGCGGGGGCTCTGCCCCCGCACCCCCGAGATATTTTTGAACCAAAGAAGAAGGGCGCGGCATGACGGCTTCAGCACGTTGCATGTGGATGCGGGGCGGCACCTCTAAGGGGGCCTTTTTTGTTGCGGGCGATTTGCCTGATGACACGGCGGCGCGCGATGGGTTTTTGCTGCGCGTTATGGGCAGCCCGGATGTCCGACAAATTGATGGGATGGGCGGCGCTGATCCTTTGACGTCAAAGGTGGCGGTTATTCGTAAATCCACGCGTCAAGGGGTCGATGTAGATTACTTGTTTTTGCAGGTCTTTGTGGATCAGCCTATTGTCACGGATGCGCAAAACTGCGGCAATATGCTGGCGGGTGTTGGACCGTTCGCGATTGAACGCGGGCTTGTTGAGGCGGCGCCAGGCACGACTTCTGTCACTATCTTTATGGAAAACACGGGGCAGGTGGCGGTGGCAAAGGTTGCGACGCCAAATGGTGTCGTGGACTATGCGGGCGATGCGCAGATTGACGGGGTGCCGGGGTGCGCGGCCGCGATCCCTTTGGAGTTTCAAGACACGGCGGGAAGTTCCTGCGGGGCTTTGTTGCCGACCGGGAATGTCGTGGATGTGGTTGAGGGCGTCGAGGTCACGATGATCGACAATGGAATGCCTTGTGTGGTCATGCGGGCCGCTGATTTGGGGATTTCTGGCGAGGAGACACCGGAAGAGCTGGAAGCCAATGAACCCCTGCGTGCTAAGCTTGAAGCGATCCGGCTGACCTCTGGTCCTCTCATGAACCTTGGGGATGTCAGTGAAAAATCCGTGCCAAAAATGACGATGGTCACCGCCCCGCACGCCGGCGGCGCGATCAACACGCGCACGTTCATTCCGCATCGCTGTCATAAGACGATAGGGGTTTTGGGGGCAGTCTCAGTGGCCACCGCATGTTTGTTGGACGGCAGCCCCGCCGCGGCCTTGGCAAAGGTCGGCAAGGGCGATACGCGCCGCCTTTCTGTTGAGCATCCAACCGGCGAAATGACGGTGATCGCGACGCTAGACGCCCAAGGCACACCAACCTCCGCCGCCATTTTGCGCACCGCGCGCAAACTGATGGATGGCACAGTTTATGGAGACTGATATGACCGATATTCAAGTAAAAGACGCCGATTGGCTCGACTTTCACCCAAACCCGAAAACGCCGGATTTCGTCCTGCCAAAGGGCGCGGTGGACGCTCATTGTCACGTTTTTGGCCCTTCACCTGAGTTCCCGTTCGCACCGGAGCGCAAATACACGCCCTGCAACGCGGGCAAGGATAAGCTCTTTGCTCTCCGCGATTTTCTGGGGTTTGAACGCAATGTGATCGTGCAGGCAACCTGCCACGGGCGGGACAACGCGGCGATGGTGGATGCCTGTCGCAGCGCTGGCGACTTGGCGCGGGGGATTGCCTCTGTCGGGCCTGACATCACCGAAAGTGAGATCCGCGAAATGGACGCGGCGGGCGTGCGCGGTGTGCGCTTTAATTTCGTGAAGCGACTGGTGGATGCGACCCCGAAAGAGGTTTTCCTGTCCATCGCTGAGAAGATCAAACCTTTTGGCTGGCATATCGTTGTCTATTTTGAGGCGGCGGATTTGGAGGAGCTTGTGCCGTTCCTTGAGAGTCTGCCAACAGTGATCGTTGCTGATCATATGGGGCGTCCAGATGTGACGAAGGGCGTTGAGCATCCCGATTTCCAACGGTTCATCGATTTGATGGCGCGCAACGAGAATATCTGGTCCAAAGTGACCTGCCCTGAGCGTCTCTCGGTTGAGGGCGAACCAGGTTATTCAGATGTCATTCCCTTTGCGCGCTCGGTTGTGGAACAGTTCCCGGATCGCGTTATTTGGGGCACGGATTGGCCGCATCCGAACATGAAATCGCATATGCCCGATGACGGAAATCTCGTCGATTTCATTCCGAAAATTGCGCCAACGCCGGAGCAGCAACAAAAACTCCTCGTGGATAACCCCATGCGCCTGTACTGGGCGCGGTAAAGGCGGTTTCTGCGGAAATCTAATTATAAGAAACGTATTGATTGGGGTCGCCTTGGGGCGGCCCCTTTTGCTGTCGTGGTGCATGTATTGGGGAGCAAGTACGTCATGAATGATATAAGTTTTAGCTATTCATCATTCAATTAATGCGCGGGAAGGGAAGGTTTGATCTAGGTCAAATTTGCCCTGATCGGCCCGTGGCAAACAGGGGGCGATAGAACCAATTGGAGGACTGATCATGGCGGATATGCCGAGCCACGACTACCATATCGAGATCCCGGGCACGACGATTTTTGACGGCAAACAGGCCATGAAAGGCTATGCGCTCAACAAGATGTGCTACGACTTTAACCGGGCCGAAAATCGCGACGGATTTGTGGCGGACGAAGAAGCCTGGATGGGAAAATACGGGCTGAATGACGCGCAAAAGGCAGCGATCCGCGCGCGCGATATCCTCGCGATGATCGAGTCAGGTGGCAATATTTACTATCTCGCGAAACTGGCGGGCATTTTCAAGCTCGGCGTTCAGGATGTTGGCGGTATGCAGACCGGCCGAACCAAAGAAGAATTCCAAGCTTTCCTCAACTCGCAAGCCTAAGGAGCCAAAAACATGGCAAAAATTCTCGGTGGGATCACCACGTCGCACATCCCTGCGGTGGGAAATGCAATCCAGAACAACCTGCAAGATGACCCCTATTGGAAGCCGTTTTTTGATGGCTATCCCAAAGTGCATAAGTGGATCAAAGACAACAAACCGGATTATGTGATCAACATTTACAACGATCACGGTCTTGGGTTTTTCCTTGATCGCATGCCAACCTTTGCAATCGGTGCGGCGCATGAATATCGCAATGAGGATGAGGGGTGGGGCCTCCCGGCGCTGGACCCATTCCCCGGTGCGCCCGACCTGTCGTGGCACATTATTGAAAGCATGGTGGCGGATCATTTCGACATCACATCTTGTCAAGAATTGGCTGTGGATCATGGGTTTGTCGTGCCGATGCAACTGTTTTGGCCGGGGGCACCACACCACCCTGACATGCCGCGCACTGTGCCGATTTCAGCGAACACGGTTCAACATCCAATTCCAACGCTCGCGCGGGCTCTTGATTTTGGCAAGGCGCTTGGTAAGGCGTTGAAATCATTTCCGGAAGACGCCACGATCGTGATCCTTGGGACGGGTGGTTTGAGCCACCAGCTTGACGGCGCGCGGGCCGGATTTATCAACAAGGAATTCGACCAGTATTGTCTTGAGAACATTGTCCACACGCCGGAAGAACTGACCAAGATCAGCCGTATGGAGCTGGTTGAAAAAGCAGGCGCGCAGGGGACGGAGTTTCTGATGTGGATGATGATGCGCGGCGCGCTGGGAGAGGTGACGGAGATCACCAGAAATTACCACATTCCAATTTCCAACACCGCAGCGGGCACGTTACTTTTGGAATGTGCGTAATCTGAGGGAGGGGGGCGCTGCCCCCCCCGTGTCAAAACAGGTTTTGACACGCCCCCGGGATATTTAGAGAACACTGAAGAGGGGCGCAGGAAAGTGGCGTCCCTTTTCATATTGATGTGTTGACTTGGGCGCGAAAAGCGCGCGGTGACTGGCCGGTTGCGCGCGAAAATACGCGGGAAAAATAGGCGGGATCATTGTATCCGAGCGCGTAGGCGATTTCGGAAATTGAGAGGTTCGAATAGGCCAAGTTGCGGCGGGCCTCTCGGATCACCCGATCTTCGATCATGGCGGAGGCGGGGCGTCCGGTGGCCGCGCGCATAACCCGGCTCAGGTGGGTGGGGGTGACATTGAGGCGGGCCGCGTAGTCGGAGACTGGGAGGTGTTTGGTGAAATGGGTCTCGATGAGGGATTGGAACTTGCGTTGCAAATGCGAGTCCTGGCTGCCTTCATGGTCGAATGAGGCGGCGATTTCGCGCGCGACAAGCCCTGCCAAAAGCGCAACCTGAGCGCGCAACATATGGGCGCGGGCAAAATCCTGAGCCAGGAACCGTGTGAAAATGGCAGATATTGCCGTGCCGATTTCGGGGTTTCCATCAATAACGCAATATCGTGCCAACAGGGGGCGCAGCCCTTCGCCCGGGCCGAGCCACTGATCCAAGACCTCCACTGGAATTGTCACCACCCAGCCATGTGTGCCGGGCACAAACTCGTAAGAATGGACGCATCCGGCGGGGACATTCACCACGCATTGATCGCTAAGATCTGCGCGCAGGCTCTCAAGGCGCGCAATCCCGGCCCCATGATCGATCATCAAGACCTGATGCAAACGCGCATGACGATGAGGTTTGAATTCCCAATCGTGAAGCACAGATCGCGCTTCAATTGTTTCGCAATGGACGACATCGGGCAGGTCGCCCAATTCTCCAAAAAGGTTATAATTCGCAATGCTGTCCATGTTCGATATGTACATGTTTTGGCGGCATGGGTCCATTCCTTTGCGCCTTTCTGCGCGCCATCTTAAGGCAACACAAACGCGGGAGGATGCATCATGACAGTGACGAAAACCAAGGTCGGGATTATTGGCGGTGGACCGTCTGGGCTTATGTTGAGCCAACTTTTGGACCTTAAGGGCATTGAGAGTGTCGTCTTGGAGCGCAAAAGCCGGGAGTATGTGTTGAGCCGGATTCGCGCTGGTGTGTTGGAAAAAGGCTTCACCGATCTCATGCGCGAAGCGGACGTTGATGCGCGTATGGATGCGGAGGGCGAGGTGCACGAAGGGTTTGTCATCTCGGACAACGGGACCGAGCACCGGATCGACCTTGAGAGTTTAACCGGCGGCGACACGGTTATGGTCTATGGCCAAACTGAGTTGACCCGCGATCTATACGACGCACGCGAAGCGCGAGGTGGCACAGTGATCCACGAGGTGGATAACGTGCAACCCCATGATATGACAACGAATTCGCCTTATCTCACCTATACGTTGGGCGGGGAGGAGCACCGGATCGACTGCGATTATATCATTGGTGCTGACGGGTTTCATGGGGTCAGCCGGAAATCCATTCCCGCCGACAAGATCACCGAATATGAGAAAGTCTATCCCTTTGGTTGGCTTGGCATTTTGTCGGAAACGAAGCCTGTCGCGCCAGAACTGATTTATGCGAAATCGGACCGCGGATTTGCGTTGTGTTCACTGCGCTCGCAGGTCTTGAGCCGCTATTATATTCAGGTGCCGCTCACCGATACGGTTGAGGATTGGCCGGATGAGCGGTTCTGGGTGGAGCTTAAGGCGCGCTTACCAGCCGAGGCCGCAGCCAATCTTGAAACAGGGCCTTCGATTGAAAAATCCATTGCTCCTCTGCGTTCTTTTGTGGCCGAACCGATGCGCTATGGGACGATGTTTTTGGCGGGAGATGCCGCACATATCGTGCCGCCAACGGGCGCGAAGGGTCTGAATTCTGCCGCCTCGGACATCTATTACCTCTATCACGCTTTGCTTGCGCACTATAACGACGGCGATGATAGCGGGCTGGAGAGCTATTCGGACACAGCGCTTCGCCGGGTCTGGAAGGCGCAACGGTTTAGTTGGTGGATGACCTCGATGTTGCATCAGTTTCCCAATACGCCGGAGTTTGATCAAAAGCTTCAGGAGATAGAGCTGTCCTATTTCTTGTCGTCCACCGCCGCGCGCACCTCGCTTGCGGAAAACTACGTGGGTTTACCATTCTAATCGGCCTCAAGAGCTGATGATTGCGGGCGGTCTTGATGCACATCAAGGCCGCCTGTTCCGTTTGAGCGCAAAATAAGTGCAGCTTTACGGAGAGACAAAATGTATCAGAAAATCCTTGTCCCAATCGCCTTTGAGCAGGGGCGCGACACGGCGAAAGCGCTTGAAGTTGCCCATGCGTTGGCGGGCGAAAATGCCCAAATCATCGGCCTTCATGTGGTCGAAGAAATTCCCTCCTATGTGGCGCAATATTTGCCAGAAGGTCAGATTTCGCAGAACATGCACGAGATTGAAGCCGCTTTGAGAAAGAAGATTGACGGCGATACCGATGTGGAAATTCGCGTCATTGAGGGCCATGCAGGGCACTCTATCGTGGAATATGCGGCGGCGCAGAAAGTGGAATGCATTGTGATCGCATCACACCGTCCGGGTTTTCAGGACTACTTTCTCGGCTCGACCGCCGCGCGCGTTGTGCGCCATGCGCCTTGCGCGGTTCATGTTGTGCGTTGAATGCGATGAGAGCGAGGGGCGCGCTCCGCCTGAGGCACGATGATCCCGGGTGCGATTTTGAGTGAAGCAGCTGACCGATTGCATGGGCTTGGACGCGCGCTAGATTTCTTGGGGTTTATCTGTCACGAGGCCAAACCTGTTGCCTTGTACTGTGCAGGACTTTCTGTGGTCACTCCCTCACGGCCATTCGCTTTGATCAAGGCAGGCGACCCGGCGGATGTTGGGGTGACGGGTACGAGGGAGTCGCCACTATCCGCGCCGTTTTTGATGGTCTTGTGGCAGGTTGCCTCGTGCGCCAAGTGTCACGCGCCTCGCTGTCGTTGAAGCGCGGTGATGGTGGCGGGCCATGCGCGCGGGCCTGTGCAATTGTGCGTGCAATTCTAGCGCGCTGCCCTCCGGCAGAACGCGCCCGCGCAGATCAAGTCGGCTGAGGATCCGCGCGAAGACCGGATGTTTGGGGCGCGGATCATCGGGGGGCGTTGCGCCTTGCGCGACGCCAATCGCCGGGCGAGAGGAATGCTGGGATAGGGAGCCTTTCCGGCGCCGATGCGCGCGTTTGAACTCACAATGCGCTTGGACCAACCAGCTCGCACAAAACGCCCAAACGCCGAGGCTTTCGTCCCAGAATATCAAATTGTTGTCGATCGTGAAGGCCTGAATGCCCGGCGCACCGGAGCGTTTCCAGAAGGTAAGCAGCATCACCGCCCAGCCGGTGCACCAAACGGTCCAGCCCATGATCCGGTGAAAGCGCGCCTCCCATCCCGTTGTCGTGCGGGCATAGACCAGCAAACATGTGAGTGACATCATGAGGTAGAACATGGTCGCCGCGCCGTAATGCAGGGCAGGGGCGAGGCCCAAGCCGAGGATTTCTTGGCTCAATGTTGTGATGACCTCTGCTTCATTGGGGATCAATGCAACGCCGAGCGCCGAGACCCCGGCAAGGATCGCAAACAGGCTGCCAAGTCGGCTTTGTTGGTGCCCAGCGCCCGCGCCCAAGCCTTTGTGCGTAATCATGAAAACGGCGATGGCGGTCAGCCCGCCTACGAACAGATCGCGCGCGGAGGTGTGGAAAAAATCGGAGATCGAGGGTTGAACATGGCCATCCACCAAGCGGCCAGACAGGGCCAGCAACAGGGGCAATGCCATCCCCAAAACGCCCAAGGCCATGCGCACCCGGTGAAAGGCGAGCGCATGGTCATCACGGACCAAATTTGGAGCGGCAGCATGTGTCATCGTACCGTAGCGGGTGTGAGTTTCAATCGAATCTACTACAGGTTGCGAATGAAACAACCCTTCGCTGAGTGCTAATTGGTATGTATTCGCGATATAGTTGATAAATCGTTAACAATCGCCGCCAGATGGTCGGGGATTATCGCTTTGCCGGCAGCGGGCGCAGCGCATAGAGCACAAGCGCCGGGACTTCACGCAAGCACGCCAGCACGAGCCGCATTGGCCGACTGCCTCGCAGCCCCGGCCCAGACCCGCCCGCAGGCATCCCTAAGCGCCGCGCAAAAAGCACGGCACGGGGCAGGTGATACGTCTCTGAAATCACCAAGACCCGCGCCCCCTCAGCCACCAAGGGCAGGGAATTTGTGAGGTTTTCCAGTGTGGTACGCGATGTATCCTCAAGGGATATCACCTCATTGGGCACGCCGTTCTCAACAAGGATACGGCGCATCACTTCCGCCTCACTTGGCCCGAAATGCCCAAGCCCGCCTGAGGCAATCAGAACATTCACCCGCCCTTCATGATAGAGCTTCGCCCCGTGATCAATCCGCCGTTTCAGCGCGCCCGATGGCACCCCACCTTCGCGCACAGCAGCGCCCAAAATGATGCCAACCACTTGCGCCGTCATTTTTTATTCCGGGTGTGCGGCGACACAGGCCTTCACAACCGCCTGATGCGCTTTGAGCAGGGGCGCGCGCTTTTTCTCAAGCACCGCAAGCCGGGCGCGTTGATCATTGAGGTCAACCGCCACAGGTCGCTCATCGGTGCGCCAGCGGGTTTCAGGGCAGGGGTAAGATCTGCGCCGTTCTTCTGAAAAACACACGCCCATAACCGTGTACGGCACTTGTTGTTTATGGATCGCATAGCCGCGCGAGAGGGTGTCGTTGATCTTAAGGATCTGTGCCTCTGTGGCGCGAAGTTCGACAGAATTCTGCGCGATACAAGCCTGTTGCGGCGTGGCGCATGCTGCCAAGAGGGCGAATGGCGTGAGGGCGATGAGGGCGCGCATAACCGACTCCGTGATTGATGCATCTAGGGAACCACCAATGCGCGCGCATGTCTAGGGGGCGACAATGCAGGGGCGGCTTCGGCCAGCTTGAGCATTGATCAATCCGAAAGGCGCTTGGCCCAACACGTTTTGCATAGAGCGACTATCGTCCCCGCCGAGGCTTGCCACCGCGTTGTCCCGGCTTCCCCGCGGTCGAGCGTCCCTTTACGGCTTTTTCGCTCGCAGCCTCCACCGCGGCTTGGCGCGCGAGGGGGTCATCGGCAATCGCCAGCTCCACCGCCTCCAGACGTTTCAGCTCATCACGCAAGCGCGCCGCCTCTTCGAACTCCAAATTCTCTGCCGCCGTTTGCATTTGTGCGCGCAGCCCATCGAGATGCGCCATGAGGTTTGCGCCGATCATGGGCGTGTCGACCTTCGCCGTGACCCGGTTCATATCCGTATCGCCCTCGTAAAGCCCGGCGAGCACGTCCTCGACGTTCTTTTTCACGGTGGCGGGGGTGATTCCATGTTCTTCATTGTAGGCCACTTGACGTTTGCGGCGGCGTTCGGTTTCCGCCAAGGCGCGCTCCATGCTGCCGGTGATGCGATCCGCATACATGATCACACGGCCCTCAGCGTTGCGTGCTGCCCGGCCAATCGTTTGCACGAGAGAGGTTTCTGAACGCAAGAACCCTTCCTTATCCGCATCCAAAATCGCAACCAACCCACATTCCGGAATGTCCAAACCTTCGCGCAAAAGGTTGATCCCGATCAGCACGTCAAATGCCCCAAGCCGCAAATCACGCAGGATTTCAATGCGTTCCAAAGTGTCGATATCGGAATGCATATAGCGCACCCGAATGCCCTGTTCGTGCAAGTACTCTGTCAGGTCTTCTGCCATGCGTTTTGTCAGGGTGGTGACGAGCGTGCGCATGTCCTTGGCGGCGACTTTGCGCACCTCATCCAACAAATCATCGACTTGCATTTCGACAGGGCGGATCTCGATCTCCGGCTCAAGCAGCCCGGTGGGGCGGATCACCTGTTCGGTAAACACCCCCGCCGTGTTCTCCAGCTCCCATTTGCCCGGCGTTGCGGAAACGAAAATGGATTGCGGGCGCATGGCATCCCATTCCTCAAATTTGAGCGGCCGATTGTCCATGCAAGACGGCAGGCGGAACCCATGTTCCGCAAGGGTGGATTTGCGCCGGAAGTCGCCCTTATACATGCCGCCGATTTGCGGCACGCTCACATGGCTTTCATCCGCGAAGACGATGGCATTGTCAGGGATATACTCAAACAAGGTGGGAGGTGGCTCGCCCGGGGCACGGCCCGTGAGGTAACGAGAATAGTTCTCGATGCCATTGCAATATCCGGCGGCTTCCAACATTTCGAGATCGAATTTCGTACGCTGTTCAATGCGTTGCGCCTCAAGAAGTTTGCCCTCTTTTTCGTAATACGCAAGGCGCAGGCGCAGTTCTTCTTTGATGTTCTTGATCGCTTGGCGCACCGTTGGCGTGGGCGTCACATAATGCGAGTTGGCATAAATGCGAACCTTTTGCAGGTTATCGGTCTTGGCTCCGGTGAGCGTGTCAAATTCGGTGATCGATTCAAGCTCTTCACCGAAAAACGAAAACCGCCAGCCGCGATCTTCAAGGTGCGAGGGCCAGACCTCAAGGCTATCGCCGCGCACCCGAAAACAGCCCCGCGAAAACGCATTGTCGTTGCGGGTGTATTGCTGAACGATAAGTTCGCGCATCAATTCGCGCTGGTCGTATTCTTCGCCCACAGCAATGTCTTGGGTCATCGCGGTGTAGGTTTCCGGGCTGCCGATCCCGTAAATGCAGGACACCGACGCAATGATGATCACATCGTCGCGTTCCAACAGCGAGCGCGTGGCCGAGTGGCGCATGCGGTCGATCTGCTCATTGATCTGGCTTTCCTTCTCAATAAAGGTATCGGTGCGCGCCACATAGGCTTCGGGTTGGTAGTAGTCATAAAAACTGACGAAATATTCGACAGCGTTATCAGGGAAAAACCCTTTAAATTCGCCGTAGAGCTGCGCGGCGAGGGTTTTGTTCGGCGCCAAGATAATCGCGGGGCGTTGGGTTTCTTCAATGATTTTGGCCATTGTGAAGGTCTTGCCGGTGCCTGTTGCGCCGAGCAACACCTGATCGCGTTCACCGTCATAGATGCCCGAGGCCAGCTCCTTGATGGCCGTTGGCTGGTCGCCAGCGGGGCTGAAGTCGGTGTGCATCACGAAACGCTTGCCGCCCTCAAGTTTTTCGCGGACCTGCGGCGGGTTGCCGTCTTCGCGGCGATCTGTGGATACAAAGGGCATTGAATTCTCCTGTTAACCCTTAACTTGACCCCTTTTTGTTCTCTTTCAACCCCAAATCGGCGCTCCTCATAAATGGCGAGTAGGGGCAGAGTGGCCCGGCTGATAAAGTTAAGAGAGCATAAATTGTTGCAAAAACGACTGCCAATCGGTAGGCGGCGCGAAGATTGTGCGTAAATAACTGAAATAGTTAACAATTCCTTACCACTTTAGCGTGAATTTTCGCAAATTAATCGCGTAAAGGTATAGTTTTTCCTTGCGCGGATCAGGGCAGTGCGTTTACCTTGATAGCGCAAGCAGCAGACCTGGCTGTCGGTCCTGACGAAACACCCACCCCACCCCTCGCTCCCTCGTCAGAGACCGGCAGTCACTTGCGCTTCACCAATCCCACAGTTTCACAGCCCTTTTCGCGAGATTTGACTTGCGCAACAGAGGGCCATTTTGGATAACGCTAGGAACGACAAGGAGACTGCCATGCGCGCCCGTATTTACCAACCAGCCCGAAACGCCATGACCTCTGGTCAGGCGAAAACCAAGATTTGGTTTCTTGAGTTCGCGCCTGAGGGCGGTAAGGACGTGGATCCTTTGATGGGATGGACAAGTTCGTCGGACACCCAAGCGCAGGTCAAATTGCGCTTTGACAGCAAAGCCGCTGCCTTAGCCTATGCGAAAGAGCATGGCATTGAGGCAACGATCTCTGAGCCACATAAACGCAAACCCAATCTGCGCCCCGGCGGTTATGGCGATAACTTTGCGACAAACCGTCGTCAGGTCTGGACGCACTAAGCGCACTTTATATCTCGTCGATTTGGGCCTCGCGGATTGCGGGGCCTTTTTGATTGGGATTTTCATAAGGGGGACTGCGCCCTCAGGGGGTGCCCGTCAGCGATGCTGCCGGGCGGCGCCTCCGGCGGAGGTATTTTTGAAACAAGGAAGGGCGGATCAAAAGGCGCGCTGAGATCGGACGTTTGTTATGCGTCTAGGAAGACCCTTGCTGTGGCTTCAAACGCCCGGGGCTTTTCGGCGTGCAGCCAATGGCCTGCACCGGGGATTTTCGCAAAACGCGCCTTTGGGAACAGTGCTTTGATGATTGGGCGGTGTTCGGCCAAAACGTAATCGCTCTCCCCTCCAGACAAAAACAGCGTCGGCCCTCCAAAGCTCCCTTTGACGTCTGGAAAGCCAACAATCGCTGGCATTTCGCGCGCTAAGACATCCAAGTTGAGGCGCCAGCGTTTTTGCTTCACATCCAAGGATTGCAGCAAAAACGACCGTACGGATGCGTCTTCAATCTTGCCGGCGAGCGCGCGATCCGCATCCCCACGTGTGGCAATCGCGGTTAAATCCAGCGAGGTCATCGC
This sequence comes from Maritimibacter sp., assembly GCA_050633625.1. Lineage (GTDB taxonomy): Bacteria > Pseudomonadota > Alphaproteobacteria > Rhodobacterales > Rhodobacteraceae > JBOEGW01. Next base: position 55,349 of record JBOEGW010000001.1, read on the forward strand.
CTCAATGTAATGCAACTGACTGTGCCCATAGGTCACGGGCGCAATATCAGCCACAAGGAGCCGGCGCAGCGCGGTTGGGTGTTTGAGGGCAGCAACCATCGCGGCCTTTCCGCCCATTGAGTGCCCGATCAAATCAACCTGCGGGCCGAGAGTGCTCACGACCTCAAGAAGGTCGTCCGCCATATCGTCATAGGTCTGGCTGTCCGCGCGCGGGCTGTCGCCATGATTGCGCATGTCCACAGTATAAACCGGCCGCGTGTCAGACAGGCGTTTGGCAATCACCCCCCAATTGCGCCCAGAGCCAAACAACCCGTGGACAATCAAGAGGGGCGTGCCGCTCGCGCCTTCATATCGCTGAATTTCCAACATGCTCCCTCCTAGCGCAGGATGGTTGAGCCGGAAAGCCCCTTCGCATAGGTTCGCAATAGGGGGACAAGATGGAGCTGCATGCGCGCGCCGAAAAACTAGCCAAGTTGATGGAAGAGCGCCTTGATGTGCTGGGGTCCGGGCTTGATGTCAAACTGAGCCGAGTCGGCAAACGGCTGCCCAAAAGCTATCATCAAGACGTGGAGTGCATACTGCTCGCAGTGCATATGGACGAGAATCCGAAACTTGCGCCGCAAATAGACTGGCAAGACCTCGACCTTCGGTTCGCACGGGTTGAGCGCTACCTGCGGTCCGTCAGCCCGTGGACGCGCCGTCAAACTCTTGTGCTCAAATGGCTCGCTGTGAACGCGCTGAACATCCTCTTGATTATAGCGCTTTTCATTTTTGTCTTGATCTCGCGCGGTTTGGTTTAGCCAAGGCTGGCATCATGGCGCGCGCTCAGCTAATCCTTGTGAACGCGGTTCAATATCGCGCCATCAAGAAGGACTACCATGGCCTCGAAAACCGAAGAACGCCGCGCGGCTTTGGCGCTCGCGCTGACGGATGCGGCCCAAAGCATCATCGCGCAAAAAGGACTCGCGCAGCTCAAAGCGCGCGATCTCGCAAATATGGCGGGCTGCTCGCTGGGGGCGATTTATAACGTCTACGATGATTTGACGGCTTTGGTGATGGCGGTGAATGGGCGCACATTTCGCGCGCTTGGTGCGCAGGTTGCGGCAAGCCAAGGGGGGATGGACGGGGCCAAGCCGCATGACTGTTTGATCGAAATGTCGGCGGCCTATTTGGACTATGCAGCGCAAAACACCCATCTTTGGCGCGCACTGTTTGAACTGGATATGCCACGCGATTCGCAAATCCCGGCGTGGTACTTGGCTGAATTGTCCGCTCTTTTCGATCACATCAAAGCGCCACTCAAGAGAATCTACCCCGAAAAAGACGCCCAAGAGATCGACCTTTTGGTCCGCGCACTTTTCTCCTCTATTCACGGCATCGTCCTTCTGGGCTTGGAGCAGCGCATTTCAGGAGTGCCTCCCAAAGACATCCAAAGAATGATCTCAGCGATCCTGCGGGAAATAGGCAACTAGTCGCTTTTTTGAACATTGTTCATTTTTTTCTTGCAAAGCGATCTTCACGGCTTATGTTGAATTCATGAACATTGTTCAAAAAATTGAAAAGCCAATGGAGGTCAAAATGTTCCGCACGCTAAAAACACTGTTTGATGGGGCGAATGCCCGCGCTGAAGAGGGGGTGCGCGCGGCGTATTCCGTTGAACTCATTGATCAAAAAATCCGCGAAGCGATGGATGGGTTGAAACAAGCCAAATTGACTCTTGCCGGGTTCATCCAACGCAAACGCGCCGAACAAAAACATATCGAGACCCTCGATCATCGCATTCAAGATCTGACCCAACGGGCCCAAGAGGCGCTAAAAGGAGAGCGCGAGGATCTCGCAAGCGAAGCCGCCCGCGCCATTGCAGACCTTGAGAACGAGCGGACAACGCGCAGCCAGACCCGAGACCGTCTGGACACTCGGATCATGCGGCTTGAAAGCACGATCGAGAGCGTCAATCGCCGGATCATAGACCTGAAACAGGGGGCAATCGCAGCCCGCGCCGCGAAATCCGAACACAGGATGCAAGACCGCCTCAACAACACCTTGAACGGAGGGGATGCGCTTGGAGAAGCGGAGGAACTGATCAAAGGGGTGCTCAACGCAGACGATCCGTTCGAGCAGGCCGAAATCCTGCGCGACATCGACGCCGGTCTGGATGGCACAGACGCCGCCAGCAAACTCGAAAACGCCGGCTTTGGCGCAGCTTCAAAATCCAGCGCGCAAAACGTGCTGGAGCGCCTCAAGGCCGATGCCAATTCCAAATGACCGAGTGACCCTGTGTGGGGGCACCTAACTCAATACCGACTTAAACTAGGAGTAAACTCATGTTGACCGATCGCAATGATAACGCACTTATCCTGTTCCTGAACCTTGCCGGCGTGGTGCTGGCCTATGGCTTGCTGGGCCTGTCGCTCTACCTCTCGACAGACGTTCCCCTCTCGACCAAAGGCTACTGGGGCATGGGGGTCGTGCTCTTGACCCTCTCGCTCATCAACGTCGTGAAGTACCGTTTTGAAGGCAAAGCCTCAGAAACGCGCCTGAACCGGATTGAAGAAGCGCGCAACGAAAAAATGCTTGAGGAGCTTATTTCTGATAAATAACAAAGGGTTGTAACGAGTGAAAAGGTGCGCGCCCCTCGGCCATTTGGTCGGGGGGCGATTTTTCGCGCCGCCCCAAGAGCGCGCGACACCAAAGGAACAGGCCCGGTCCGCCCCCTTCTTTGGTTTTTAAATACCTCGGGGGTGCGGGGGCAGAGCCCCCGCGAAAAAAGTGCGGTTCGGGGGCAGAGCCACAGTCACAATATTGCGGTGCGGGGGCAGAGCCCCCGCGAGAAAATTCTGTGTTGCGGCCGGACCTACAGGTTCGGGTACAGCGGGAAACGCGCCGTCAGAGCAGCCACCTTGTCACGCACCGCCGCTTCGACCTCCGCATTGCCCTCTTCGCCATTGGCCGCCAAGCCGTCAACGACCTCAACGATCAAGTCAGCGATTTCACGAAACTCCGCTTCGCCAAACCCGCGCGTTGTCCCCGCTGGCGTCCCAAGGCGCACACCAGAGGTGATCATCGGCGGTTCAGGGTCAAACGGAATACCGTTTTTGTTGCAAGTAATATGCGCGCGCCCAAGGGCGGCTTCGGTGATTTTCCCGTTCACGCCTTTCGGGCGCAAATCCACAAGCATCACATGCGTATCTGTCCCGCCCGTGACGATATCCAGCCCACCTTTCATCAACTGATCAGCAAGCGCCTGCGCGTTCACCACGACCTGTTTCGCGTAGGTCTTGAACTCAGGACGCAACGCCTCACCAAAGGCCACGGCCTTCGCCGCGATCACATGCATCAAAGGCCCACCTTGAATGCCTGGGAAAATCGCGGAGTTCACCTTTTTGGCGATCTCAACATCGTTGGTGAGGATCATGCCACCGCGCGGACCGCGCAGGGTTTTATGGGTGGTCGTGGTGGCCACATGGGCGTGCGGGAATGGCGAAGGGTGCTGACCACCCGCCACAAGCCCGGCGAAATGCGCCATGTCGACCATGAGAAACGCGCCAACACTATCCGCGATCTCGCGCATTTTGGCAAAATCAACCTGGCGCGGAATTGCCGAGCCGCCGGCGATAATGAGCTTGGGCTGATGCTCGGTGGCCAGCGCTTGCACCTCGTCATAGTCAATACGTTGATCCTGCTGGCGCACGCCATATTGAATGGCATTGAACCACTTACCCGATTGGTTCGGCTTCGCCCCATGGGTGAGGTGCCCGCCCGCGTCCAAAGACATGCCAAGGATCGTGTCGCCGGGCGTCAAAAGCGCCTGATAGACCCCCTGGTTGGCTTGAGAGCCGGAGTTTGGTTGCACGTTCGCATAGGCACAGCCGAACAATTCCTTGGCGCGATCGCGCGCGAGGTTCTCAGCGACATCAACATATTCGCACCCGCCATAGTAGCGCCGTCCCGGGTATCCTTCGGCGTATTTGTTCGTCAAAACAGTGCCTTGCGCTTCCATAACCGCAGCGGACACAATGTTCTCGGAGGCGATCAGTTCGATCTCATCGCGCTGGCGGCCCAGCTCGTCGGTGATCGAGCCCCAAAGCTCTGGGTCACGGGTGGCGAGGCTTTCGGTGAAAAAACCAGCATCTTTGATATCGGACATGGCGCGTACTCCTGTGGCAGCTGAACTTGCGCGGTTCACTACGGCATATTGGCGCGCTGGGGAAGAGGCGAGCGCGCGAAACCTAACGAAAAGCACGGCACTTCTGGCCTTAGAGGGAAACTTGTGCTTCTTTCGGAACCAAAGCGACGCATATGAAACACAATGGGACATGTCATGGGACCGAAACTTGCCTTTTTGGCCTCAGATGCGCCTTCCGCCCAAGAGGCGTTGAGCGAGCTGACAAAGCGCTACGGTCAGGTTGCGCCGGAGGCCGCGGAGGTGATCGTGGCGCTGGGCGGCGATGGCTTCATGCTGAACACCCTGCATAGCACGCAAGCCCTCGATGTGCCTGTTTACGGCATGAACCGGGGCACCGTTGGCTTTTTGATGAATGAATTCGCGGTTTATGGGCTTGAAGAACGCCTGTCTGATGCGGAAACCGAGGTGATCAACCCGCTGCGTATGCGCGCCACGCGCCCGGATGGCGAGGTGGTCGAAGCCTTGGCGATCAATGAGGTGTCGATGCTGCGCGCCGGGCCGCAGGCGGCGAAACTGGCGATTTCGGTGGATGGGCGGCAACGACTTGAGGAATTGGTCTGTGATGGTGCGCTGATCTCAACGCCCGCAGGATCAACCGCGTATAATTATTCCGCGCATGGGCCGATTTTGCCGATTGGTTCGGATGTTTTGGCCTTGACCGCTATCGCCCCGTTTCGTCCTCGGCGCTGGCGTGGCGCATTGTTGCCAAAACTGGCGCGCGTGCGGTTCGATGTTCTGGACCCGGTGAAACGCCCGGTCATGGCCGATGCCGACAGCCGGACCGCCGGGGTAGTGACCTCCGTCGAGGTCGAAAGCGCGCAAGATATACGACATAAGGCGCTGTTTGATCCCGGTCACGGCCTTGAGGAGCGTTTGATCCGCGAACAGTTCGTGTAAGGCAAAAGGCTAGCTTTCGGGCGCATCGCGCATCCAGGCTTCGCGTTTGCGATAAAGCGTGGAGGGCGACACATCCAGCACACGCGCGGCGCGTGGCACCGATCCGCCTTGCTGCGCAATTGTCGCCTCGATGACAATTCGCTCAATCTCCGCCAAGCTTTGTCCCAACAGTCCGGTGACATCAATCCCATCGTCACCACCGGCCCCCGCCATGCGGGCATTGGTCGGACGGTACAATTGGCGCGGTAAATTGATCGCCTCAGCGGTGATCATGCGGCTGTCACTCGTTAGAGCGATACCCCAAACCAGATTGAGCAATTCGCGCACATTCCCGGGCCAGTCATACGCTTCGAGGCGTTCCAAAGCTTCCGGCGCGAAAACAGCCTCCGGGCGACCCTCTTGCGCCAAGAACGTGGCCAGTTGCGCTTGCGCGATCAGCGGCACATCGCCCAGCCGATCCCGCAATTTCGGCAGCTCAATCGCCGCCACGTTCAGACTGTAATAGAGATCCTCGCGCAAAGCCCCCCGCGCGATGGCGTCTTGCGGGGCTTCACTCAAGGTCGCAATGATCCGCACATTCCCTGCCGAAAACTGACCGCTGTTAAATCGCGCCAAATCTCCGGTTTGCACGAGTGGCACAAGGCGCGATTGCAAAGGCACCGGCAATTCTTCGATCCGTTCCAAAACCAAAGTCCCGCCAGTGGCGCGCCGCAATGCACCGGGCTGCGCCTCACGGTCTTCGGTGGCAGCTTGGCCCAACAGCTCCGTATCAAAGGATTGCGCATTCAAAACAGCGCAATCAATCATGACGATTGGCTTGTCCGCCCGGTTGGAGGCGGCGTGAACGACCTTAGCGAGGGTCGATTTTCCCGACCCGACATCACCGCGAATAAGCACCGCGGCGCGTGATGGGGCAACGGCTTCAATGCGCTGAAACAACATCTGCATCGCCGTCGACTGCCCCAACATGCCATGAAAGGTATGCGGCACGCGGCTTTGCGCGGCAGGAGGAGGGGCACTTCGTTGCGCGGTGGTCGTGGCTTCGCTGCGCACAGGATGCGGCGTGCTGGCGCTCATGCGCGACTGCGAAGCGCGGGTTTCAACGGCAGGTGTGAGCGGGCGGCGCGTCGGGGTCACGCCCATATCGCCACTTTGCGATGAGCGCAGAGCGCCCTCAATCGTGCGGGACAGGCGCGCGTGCGAGAACGGCTTGAACAGACAATCATAGGCCCCTTGATGCATAGCTTCCGCAGCCGAATTGATCTGATCATTCTCGGCCATGACAACAACCACAGCACCGGGAAGGCGCGCCAATGTGCGGCTCACAAGGGGCAGGGTGGTCTGCGTCCCAATTTCCAAAGACGTAAAAACGAGTCGCGGCATCACGTCAGGCAACATCGACAGCGCGTCTTCCAGTTTCGTCGCGCGAATAACATTGAACCCAGCCTGATGAAACGCCTCATCAGGCAACAACATATTGTCGATTTCGTTGCATAAAATCAGGCAATAAGGCCGCGTACCACTGTGTTGCCGCCCAGATTTTTGCATGTTGTCTTGCGCAGTCTCACGAACCAAAACTCGCCCCTTTTTTCCTCGGCGCCGGGCTGCAGTATTGCGCGCAGAGGTTGAATATCCTTTAAAGTCTCAATTTTTCGCAAAAAAGACCACCCCCGGCGCAATACCGAGGGTGGAACTGGTTTGTTTCCGCCTAAGAAACTCTCGGCTCAGCTGTCGCCATAGCCCAAACTTACGAGCGCCTCGCGGATTTCGTCGAGGATTTGCGGATCATCAATCGTGGCAGGCATCTTGAACGCTTTGCCATCCGCGATGGACACCATAGTCGCGCGCAAAATCTTGCCCGAACGCGTCTTGGGCAATCGATCCACCACAACCGCCGCCTTGAACGCCGCCACCGGGCCGATCTTTTCGCGCACGAGTTTCACACATTCCGCAACAACCTCCTGACTGTCGCGTGCCGCGCCCGCATTCAGGCACAAAAACCCAAGCGGCAACTGACCCTTAAGTTGATCCGTCACCCCAATCACCGCACATTCCGCAACGTCAGGATGGCTCGCCAGAACCTCCTCCATGCCGCCCGTCGACAACCGGTGCCCGGCGACGTTGATCACATCATCCGTGCGCGCCATGATATACAAATAGCCGTCTTCATCTTTATACCCGGCGTCCCCGGTCTCATAATATCCAGGGAAGGCGTTGAGATAAGATTTGTGGAAACGCTCCTCTGCGTTCCAAAGGTTTGGCAAGGTGCCAGGTGGGAGGGGCAGCTTGATCGCGATCGCGCCCAATTCCCCGGCGGGCATCGGGTGGCCGCCTTCATCAAGAATATCAATCTGATAGCCCGGCATCGGTACCGAAGGCGAGCCAAGCTTCACGTCCAACAGCTCAATCCCCACAGGGTTCGCCACCGCAGGGTAGCCCAGCTCCGTTTGCCACCAGTGATCAATCACCGGCAGGCCAAGCTGGTCCTGCATCCAGACAATCGTATCCGGGTCCGCCCGCTCACCCGCCAAAAACACTTGCTTGAGGCAGGACAGGTCATATTTCTTGACGAACTCCCCCTTGGGATCTTCGCGTTTCACGGCGCGAAAGGCTGTTGGCGCTGTGAAGAACGTCTTGACATTATGCTCCGAAATCACCCGCCAAAAGGTGCCAGCATCCGGCGTGCCAACTGGCTTACCCTCAAACACAATCGTCGTGTTGCCGTGGATCAGCGGCCCATAGCAAATGTAGGAATGGCCCACCACCCAGCCCACATCAGACGCGGCCCAAAACACATCTCCCGGATCGACGTTAAAGACATTTTTCATAGTCCAGTTCAGAGCCACCAAATGCCCGCCGGTATGACGAATTACACCCTTGGGTTGGCCGGTGGTGCCTGAGGTATACAAAATATAGCAAGGATGGTTGCCCTCAACCGGGGTGCAGGGCACAGGCGCCGCCTTGACCACCTCCGCCCAGTCAAAATCATACCCGTCCTTCAGGGGCGCAACATGTTCGTCGCGTTGCAAAATCACAGTAAAATCGGGCTTGTGACTGGCAAGCTCAATCGCCCCATCCAGCAGCGGTTTGTATTCAACAACCCGGTTTGGCTCCAGCCCGCATGACCCGGCAATAATCGCCTTGGGGGTCGCATCGTCAATGCGCACCGCCAGCTCATTTGACGCGAACCCGCCAAAGACGACAGAATGCACAGCCCCAAGCCGCGTCACCGCCAGCATTGCCACAAGCGCCTCGGCCACCATGGGCATATACAAGATGACCCTGTCGCCCTTACCAACGCCCTTCGCGGCCAATCCGCCCGCCAGCCGCGCAACCTTGTCTTGCAGCTGGGCATAGGTGATTTTGTCCTGTTTTCCAGTGATGGGACTGTCGTAAATGATCGCAACCTGATCCGCGCGTCCGTTTTCAACATGTCGATCCACCGCATTATAGCAGGTGTTGACCAGACCATCCGCAAACCACTCGTACAGAGGTGCATTTTGATCCGACAGCGCTTTGCTGGGCGGGGTGTCCCAGGTGATCGCTTTTGCGGCCTCCATCCAGAACCCTTCCGGGTCCGCTTGCCATCCCTCGTATACGTCCTGATAGGTCGCCATGTCGGTCCTCCTCCTCCAATTGTTACCCAAGGGTTAGGCAGGCGGGGGGCTGTGAGCAAGTGTGTTGGCTGGAGGGATGCGATAAACTGGCGGGAAAATTTGCAGCTGCGACGAAATGGCGCTTGCAAAGTTTTGCAAACCCACGGGAATTATGCGCAGGAGTTTCCAAGCGCGGCGGCTTTGCAAAGTTGAGCGATCACATTGCAAACACCACCGCGAGAGGATTCGCGCCTATCCGTAAGTGGCAACAGGGGTGCCCGCGATGGCGGACATATTGAGCAGCCCGCGCGCGGTGATGGACGGGGTGACGATATGCGCGCGATTGCCCATGCCCATGAGGATCGGCCCAACCTCAAGCCCACCTGCCTTCATCTTGAGCGTGTTGCGCACCCCGGAGGCCGCATCGGTATTGGCAAACACGAGCACATTCGCGGCCCCTTCCATACGTGCAGAAGGCAGCATCCGTTTGCGGATCGACGCGTCCAGCGCGCTGTCCACATGCATTTCGCCCTCATACTGGAAGTCACGCGGTTGCGCATCGAGGATGTCGAGCGCGCCGCGCATCCGTTGCCCGGTGTCGCAAGCGTTGTTACCAAACTGTGAATAGCTGCAAAGTGCCACCTTCGGCTCAAGCCCGAACCGCTTCACATGGCGCGCCGCTCCACAAACTGTCTCCGCGATCTGCGCGCTTGTCGGCTCGGGGTGCACATGTGTATCAGCGATGAACAGGGGCGCGTCTTGCAAGAGCATCAGCGACAGCGCGCCGACCGGGTGCAACTTGTCCGGCCCTCCACCCAAAATTTCGGTCACATATTTCAGGTGCCAAAGAAACTGCCCAAAGGTGCCACAGATCAGACTATCGGCTTCATTGCGCTCGACCATAATGCTGCCAATTGCTGTGGTATTGGTGCGCATGATGGCGCGCGCAATGTCAGGTGTCACGCCGCGACGTGCCATAAGGCTATGATATTCCTCCCAATAATCTCGATACCTTGGGTCGTTCTCGGGGTTTACCACCTCAAAGTCGCGGCCTGGCTTCATGGGTAATCCAGCGCGCGAAAGCCGGCGCTCGATCACATCAGGACGACCAATCAATATGGGCATATCCGTGGTTTCTTCCAGCATTGCATTGGCCGCGCGCAGCACGCGTTCGTCCTCACCCTCCGCAAACACGATCTTGCGTTCGGCCGTTGCCGCCGCCTCGAAAACAGGCCGCATCACCATGGATGAGCGAATGACGGAACCATCAAGTTTCGCCTTATACGCCGCCACATCCGCGAGCGGGCGAGCGGCAACGCCGGTCTCCATCGCGGCCTTAGCGACCGCAGTGGCCACAACCCCCATGAGCCGGGGATCAAAGGGTTTTGGGATCAAATACTCCGCCCCAAAGGTCAGCTTTTCGCCGCGATAGGCCGCCGCAGCTTCGGCGGAAGTCGTGGCGCGCGCCAAGGCGGCAATGCCTTCGATACAAGCAAGTTGCATCGCGTCATTGATCTCGGTTGCGCCCACATCGAGCGCACCGCGGAAAATGAATGGAAAACACAGTACGTTATTGACTTGATTTGGAAAATCGGAACGTCCTGTAGCGATAATGGCGTCAGGTGCCACCGCGCGCACCTCATCAGGCATGATCTCGGGGGTCGGGTTCGCCAATGCAAACACAATCGGCGCGGAGGCCATTTTCGCAACATGTTCCGGGGTCAAAACGCCGGGTCCAGACAGCCCAAGGAACAAATCCGCGCCCGCAATAACATCGTCAAGACTGCGCAGATCGCTTGCCTGCGCATAGGCCGCCTTTTGCGGGTTCATATCCCCCGCGCGCCCCTCATACACAAGCCCGTCGATGTCACATAGCCACACGTTTTCTCGTTTGACCCCCAGTTTGAGCAACATATTCAGGCAAGCAATGCCCGCCGCGCCGCCGCCGGTGGAGACCACTTTGATATCGCCAAATGTCTTGCCCGTGACCGCCAAAGCATTGGTCGCCGCCGCGCCCACAACAATCGCTGTGCCGTGTTGATCGTCATGAAACACGGGGATGTTCATCCGCTCCCGGCATATTTGTTCAACGATAAAGCAATCAGGGGCCTTGATGTCTTCAAGGTTAATCGCGCCGAATGTGGGTTCCATCGCGCAGATGATATTCGCGAGCTTTTCCGGGTCCGCTTCGTCAAGCTCGACATCAAAACAGTCAATCCCCGCGAATTTTTTGAATAAGACTGCTTTGCCTTCCATCACAGGTTTGGAGGCCAAAGCGCCAATATTGCCAAGCCCCAAAACTGCCGTGCCGTTTGTCACGACCCCGACCAAATTTCCGCGCACCGTGTAGCGCGCCGCATCGGCTGGATTCGCCTTAATTTCAAGGCAGGCTTCCGCCACGCCGGGCGAGTAGGCGCGCGCCAAATCACGCCCGTTCGCCATCGGTTTTGTCGCACGAATTTCCAGCTTACCGGGTTTAGGGAACTCGTGGTAATCCAACGCGGGATGGCGGGCTGGGGGCGTTGTGTCATCGGTCATGTCGGACTCCGAAGGGTGATTGTTTAGCGTTAAACTACTTTTTCGACTGCTGGTTCTTCGCATGTTTCCGGCGCAGGGTGCAAGCTTTGCAAACTGTGCTTTACGCTTGCGCTGGCGCGCGGGCTGGGCAAACTTGAACCAACTGGTCAAAGGAGAGCCCATGTCATTACTAGCAGAGGCCAGGGCCATTCGCGAAATGGCTTATGCGCCTTACTCCAATTTTAAGGTCGGCGCGGCGATCCGTACGCCGTCTGGCAAAGTGTTTACAGGCGTCAACGTGGAAAACGCCGCCTACCCGGAAGGCACCTGTGCCGAGGCGGGGGCGATTGCGGCGATGATCGCGGGAGGCGAAAGCGAAATCGCGCAAATCGCCGTCATTGGCGATGCGCCGGAGCCGCTCACGCCCTGCGGTGGCTGCCGTCAGAAAATCGCGGAGTTCGCGCCCAAGGGCACGCCGGTCACAATGGCGAACCTAGCAGGAGAAACGCGCGTCTTACCGATCGAAGCCTTGCTGCCGCATGGGTTCGCCAAAGCCCAAATGGAGCGCTGAATGACGCGTGCGTTCTTGATCGTGATGGACAGCGTGGGCATCGGCGGTGCGCCGGATGCTGCGCAGTTTTTCAACGATGGCCTGCCCGACACGGGGGCCAATACGGTGGCGCATATTGCGGCCGCGCGCGGGCTAAAACTACCATGTTTAGAAGCGCTTGGACTTGGTGCGGCCTTGGAGTTGGCGAGCGGAGAAACGGGTGGTTTGGGTCTTAACCCTACGGGTGCGTATGGTGCGGCGACCGAGATCAGCAAAGGCAAGGACACCCCATCGGGCCACTGGGAAATCGCCGGGCTGCCAGTGCCGTTTGACTGGACCTATTTCCCCAATACGACGCCGAGTTTTCCGCCCGACGTGAGCGCGGCGCTGATTAAGGCGGCAGGCACGCTCGGGATTTTGGGCAATAAACACAGCTCTGGCACTGTGATTTTGGAGGAGCTTGGCGGCGAGCATATGCGCAGCGGTTGGCCGATTTGCTACACCTCCGCTGACAGTGTGCTGCAAATCGCCGCGCATGAAGAGGTGTTCGGGCGTGATCGCCTCTATGAGATGTGTGAAGCTGTCGCGCCGATGCTGCATGACATGCGGGTGGGCCGGGTGATTGCGCGCCCATTTGTGGGCGATGAAACGGCCGGATTTGAGCGCACAGTTTATCGCCGCGACTTTGCGATGACGCCCCCTGAGCCGACCTTGCTGGATTGGGCCTTTAACGCCGGGCGTGCGGTTCATGCTATTGGAAAGATTGGCGATATTTTCGCGCATCGCGGGGTGACTGACGTTGTGAAGGGCACCGATGCGCAGCTTATGGACGCGCTCATCACACGCGCGGATACCGCTGAGGAGGGCAGTTTGACCTTCGCCAATTTTGTCGAGTTCGACAGTAAATATGGCCATCGGCGCGATGTTGAAGGCTATGCGAGGCATCTTGAGTGGTTTGACAGCGCGCTGCCCCCGTTTTTGGAGCGATTGCGCCCCGGCGATCTGGCGATTTTCACGGCCGATCACGGCAATGATCCTACTTGGGTGGGCACCGATCACACCCGCGAACGCGTGCCTGTGTTGGTGCATGGATTAGGCGCGCGCGCCCTTGGTTTGATTGGCTTTTCTGACATTGGTGCGAGCGTTGCTGATCACCTCAATCTATCTGAGCGCGGCGCGGGGGTGTCCTTTTTATGAGCTTGAAATCACTCCCGAAAATTGAGCTTCATCATCACTTGGAAGGGGCCGCACCTGCGCGTTTTATTCGCGATCTTGCGCAGCAAAAGAACATGGATGTGAGTGGTATCTTTGACGAGCGAGGTCACTACAAATACGGGAGTTTCCTAGAATTTCTTGAGGTATACGAGGCCGCCACCAAGCCGATTTCTCGACCAGAAGATTATGCCAAGCTCGTTGAGGTCGTGTTGGAAGGCGCGGCTGAGGAAGGTGTGATTTACCTCGAAACATTCGTGTCGCCTGATTTTTGTGGCGGACGCGACGTTGGCGCTTGGCGCGAGTATGTGTCGGCCATGCAAGAGGCGGCGGCGCGCTTTGAGGACATCACCCTTTGCGCAACGGTGACCTGCATTCGAAATTTTGGCGCCGAGGCTGCGCGGGAGGTCGCGCTTTGCGCCCAAGACAGCGCCGGAGCGTTCATCCGTGGCTTTGGTTTGGCGGCGGACGAAAACGCCTTCCACCCGAAGGACTTTTCTTATGCCTTTGATATGGCAGCAGAAGCCGGGCTACGACGCACAGCACATGCGGGAGAATGGGGCGGGCCACAGTCGGTGCGCGATGTCATTGATCACCTCAAGGTGGAACGTATTGGCCACGGCGTGCGCGCCATTGAAGACCCGAAACTTGTTGAATTTCTCGCCGCCTCAGGGATCGTCTTGGAGGTGTGCCCCGGCTCCAACCTGGCGCTTGGGGTCTATCCCGATTGGGCGGCGCATCCGATTGAGAAGCTGCGCAATGCCGGTGTGCGCGTCACGGTTTCGACGGATGATCCGCCGTTTTTTCACACGACAATGACCCGCGAATATGAGGCATTGGAACGCAGTTTTGGCTGGGATCTGGACACGTTCAAAGCCATCAATGACACAGCGCTGGCAGCGGCTTTTTGCGACGAGGAAACCCGCGCCCACCTTAAGAAAAAACTGGAGGCCTTCTATGCTTGATCACCTCACCGTTGTCGATCATCCGCTCGTAACACATAAGCTGAGCCTGATGCGCGATGAAGCCACGCCGAGCAATCAGTTTCGTCAGCTTTTGCGGGAGATCAGCCATTTGTTGGCCTATGAAATCACCCGCGAATTACCCATGGAATTGCGCCGGATCACCACGCCCCTGAAGGAAATCGACGCGCCTGTTCTGGGGGGCAAAAAGCTCGCGCTCGTGTCGATCTTGCGCGCCGGAAACGGGCTGTTGGATGGGGTGCTTGAGCTGATCCCTTCGGCGCGTGTGGGGTTTGTTGGGCTGTACCGCGACGAAGAAACGCTAGAGCCTGTGGAATATTACTTCAAAGTGCCGGAGGCGATTGATCAGCGGCTTGTGATTGCCGTCGATCCGATGTTGGCAACTGGGAACTCATCCGTGGCAGCCATTCAAAAACTCAAGGATGCCGGGGCGACGAACATTCGGTTTTTGTGTTTGCTGGCCGCACCCGAGGGCGTGGCGCGCATGAAAGAGGCGCACCCGGAGGTGCCAATCGTGACAGCGGCCTTAGATGAGCGGCTCAATGAACAGGGGTATATTCTGCCCGGACTAGGGGATGCGGGTGATCGCATGTTTGGCACCAAATAGCCGAAAAACATTGATAAATTGCCTGTGGATAACTCCGCAGCCCCCCTTTACTCGCCTTCAAGCATCGTTCAATGTAACGCACAACTTTTTGTGTGGGGGCACAGAACGATGACTTATTTGAAGACCGCCAGTGTTTTGGCGATGACTGCCATTTTGACAACAGGTGTTTCCACCGGAGCCGCTGAGGCTTTGACGTTGAAGCAAGCCGCACAGCCCAAAGAACGCCCAGCGGCGTCTTACAAGGGCGATGTGTTTGTGGACAGCCGGGGCTGCGTTTATGTGCGCGCGTCTGTTGGCAACAAAACGAACTGGGTGCCGCGCCTGAGCCGGGATCGTAAATCGGTGGTCTGTGGCCTCACGCCAACCAACGGCGGCGCTCAAGTGGCCGCCAAGCCGCCTGCGCCCATCGCCCCGCCCAAACCCGCGCCGATTGACGCCGCCCCAGCCGCACCAACGGCAAAGCAAACGACCGTTCAAACAACAGCAATGTCTGCGCCATCTGGGACAGGCCGAGAACTCACCAAACCCCGTTCAGGCAGCACCAACGTCATGAGCGCACCCACGGCTGGCAGCCCCCTGACGACCACAAAGCCAGCGCAGCAATCTGCTGGATTCAACCTGACAAACCTGCCAAAGCCAAGTGGTGCACCCGCCCCCTCAGACCACAGTGCACGCACTGCTCAAACATCGACCACACAGCCATCCAGCCAAACCCTGCGCCGTCCGATTACAACCGTGGCAGGTGGCGCGCCGCGTGGCTTTACGATGGCAAAACCCTCTGGCGCACCCGCGCCAACTGTGTACAGCTCGCAGCCCGTTCAGACAGCCGCGAAAACGGCGCCAACCGTCGCGCCCAAAGCGGCTGCCCAAAGCGGTGCTATTGTCATTCGCCGGGGGGGAACTCAACCGCGCGGCGTTGGGTTTAGCAATCAAGCGCCGAACCATGTGATCACCCAAGGCAATCGCCCGGTCTACAGCAACCAAGGCGTTGGCTTTGATCTGCGCGCGCCAGCCTATGTGCCGCGCACCCGAGGTCAGGTCTCTGGGCAAACCAGCTATGACACGTCTTCCGTGCGCACCTTGAACGTGACCTGTCCCGCTGGCGGCCAAACCGCGCGGGTCCGGGTCGGGGCCGATACGATTGCCGTGAAATGCGATCCCGGCTCCAACAGCCCTTCCGTTTATAATGTGCGCCATGATGGCGGCACGATGACCCGCCTTGTGGCAAACCCAGCACCCGGTCCAATTGCCGTGGCTCAAACCGCCGTGCGCGCGCCGGTGTATGGCTCCACGCGCGTGGGCAGTGCGCGCGTTCGGATTGGCGGCGCAGCGACCTCGCACACCGGATTTGGCTATGGCGCGACAACTTCCGCCACGGTGTCCCCGCGCGGCTACGGCTACACGGGCGCAACCAATAGCATCGTGACGCGCCAAGCCGCGGCACCCGTCTTGTCCAAACCGCGTGGGCCATATTCCAACCCGGCCTCAGATTTCGCACATACACCGCGCACCACCCGGTCGCTCTATGAGGTGCAAAACACCTTTGGACAGGGCTATGGCCTCGCGCCGATCGCCGGGGCAGGGCGCGTCGTTGTGAATGCACCAGTGGCACCGCAGGGCTATCGAAATGCTTGGGATGATGACCGCTTGAACGCGCGCCGCGGCCCACAAACCATTCGCGGCGTCGAGCAAACCGAAATGGTCTGGACCAACACCGTGCCACGCCGTTTGGTGGCGGCGAACACCGTGGCCAGCCGATCCGCACGCACCTCAGGGGCGGTTGTGATCTCGTCCAAATCCGCAAGCCGCACAGCAGCGAGCGTTCAGACAGCGCGCCCGGTCGCCGCAGCCAGCAGCAAATACCTGCAAGTTGGCAGTTTTCGCGATGCTGGCAATGCGCAGCGCACCGCCGCGCGGCTGCAATCCCTTGGCTTGCCGGGGCGTGTAGCGCGCACACAATCAGGCTTGAGCGTCGTGGTGGCCGGGCCTTATGCATCGGCCGCGCAACAGCAAAATGCGCTGGCAATCGCCCGCCGGGGCGGCTTTGGGGACGCGATCTTGCGCCGCTGAGTTGACGGACAACCAATTAAAGAAGCCCTGCCAATTTGGCGGGGCTTTTGCATGACTGGGCCGCGTTAGTGGGGGTGGTTATTTGGAGGTAAGGTCCAATTCAATCCCCGCGCCTGTCCAACGCCCCTTGATCAGGTGGCCGCGCTTTTTCACCTCTGGATATTGATCCGCCCAATCGCGAAATTTGTCGTTCGTGACAATGCGCGCGCCCAAATCCCGCGCCGCCGTGAGCAAATAGGGATCGGCCGGTGTGCCCTTGGGCACCACCATCACATTTTTTGGGGAAAGATCGAGGGCTTTGGCCATTTCTCCGTCGTGTTGATAATGGCCTGACAGCAAATACCCAGCGTTTGCATCAAACATGACA
This sequence comes from Maritimibacter sp., assembly GCA_050633625.1. GTDB lineage: Bacteria > Pseudomonadota > Alphaproteobacteria > Rhodobacterales > Rhodobacteraceae > JBOEGW01. The sequence goes on from JBOEGW010000001.1 coordinate 72,334, forward strand.
CCGGGTTCGAACCCGGCTTTGCGCAGCGCTTGAACAGCTTTGCGGACTGTCGCGATTTTTGGGGTGTTATCGTTCCAATACATGATGTTGGAGCCGTCAATCAGCGCGATTGGCTTTTTGGGAACAGGCGCTGCGCTGCTTGTTTTCTTCGGGGTGAGCCGAGCAAAGGCGCGCAGCACGCGCAGGACAAGGAGCACAAAGACAACAGCGGTGACCGAAATCAGGATCAAGGCTTCACTGTCCAACGCGTCAAAATACGCGACTAAATCATTCATAATTTGCCCAAAAATCGGTTATTCGCCACAAATCCCCTGCAAACTGACCCAATCACTGTCCATGATCAAGGGGGAGGCTTCTGACATGGGGATTGGATCCGCTTCGATCAAGGCGAGCACCTTCTCGCCGGAAGGATCAAGCGCGTAGGCATAGGGGGTGGTGCGCAGTTGAGCGGCAGCGAAGGCCTCAATCATCATGTCATGGTCAAGCGGGTGAGGCGGGCTGAGCAACAGGGTTTCCGCATAGCCATCCAACACAGTCTCGGTGACTGCGCCGGTTGTGAGCAGGCGCATCGTGCTGCGCAGCCCGCCATAGTCCAAAAGGGCGCGCATCGGGTCGGTTGTCTTGGCGCGCAGGGCCTCCATCAAAATGAAGCCAGCAGCGACATCCGGTTCCTCATAATCCTCAACCAAAGCGCGGTTGATCAGGATGATCCCGCCGGGCAGATGCGCGGCGGCGGAGACACCGGAGGAGACAGCAATCACATCGCCTGGCGCCGTATTGGCCACCCGAGCGCCCAGATGATCAAGCGCGGCGCGCCCAAGCGCACTGTCACAAGGCGCGCCCGCGATGCGCTCAATGCGCGCCAAGAGCGCCTCACCGACGGCTTGCCGGGAGGGGGCAGGCAGAACCGAGAGCGTCTGATTGACCAGCGCACCGGGCAGCCATGTCACGGCGCCAAGGGTCAAAATGGCCGCGATGCCAAGGGTGAGTACCGTGCGCAGCCGCCCTTGGCGCGGGCGGCGTTTGTCGATGATTTTGCGCAGCTTCTCGATCGCGCCGATGAAATCTTCATCCGATAACTCAAGGGTTTCATCTTCATCAGGTGCATTTGAAGGCGCATAGAGCGCTGGGTCTTTGCCCGGATTGATGCGGTGAAGCGCGGGCAGAGACCAATGCGACAAGATCCGCTCAGCGGTGTCGGAAATTGTCAAAGTGGCTTCGCCCACAGAGACAATCACCTCAACGCGTTGGGCGTCTGGCTCAGGTCGCCAAAGGCCGGAAGCCTCAAGCCGGTCATAATCGGTAAGCGCCGTCATGGGCGTGCTGCTCGCTTGTTATTGTTTTGAGGCAGATTAGAGGATGTGGCGACGTTTGGGAAGATGGCAGGGGGCCGTCCGATTTCGGCGATGTCGATGTGGGGGGCCAGCCCCCCACACCCCCCGAGGTATTTATGAAACAAGGAAAGGGGCGGTGCCGATTGGCGCTTTTGTCAGAGGGTTTTGACGCGGTTCCTGAGTTCGAACTTCTGGATTTTGCCTGTCGAGGTTTTGGGGAGTTCGGTGAAGATGACCTGTTTGGGGGTCTTGAACCCGGCCAATCGCGCGCGCGCAAAGGCGATGAGGGCGGCTTCGTCTGCCAGAGCGCCGGGTTTGAGCTCCACAAAGGCGCAGGGCACTTCGCCCCATTTCTCATCGGGTTTGGCCACCACCGCGCAGAGCATCACGTCCGAATGGTGCATGAGCACGTCTTCGACCTCGACGGATGACACGTTTTCACCGCCGGAAATGATGATGTCTTTGGCGCGATCCGTGATTTTGATGTAGCCATCGGGGTGTTGGAAGGCGATGTCGCCGGTATGGAAATACCCACCTGCAAAGGCCTCTTTGGTGGCCTCTGGGTTTTTCAAATAGCCTTTCATCACGACATTGCCCCGCGCCATGATTTCCCCAAGGGTTTCGCCATCTTGCGGCACTTGGCGCATCGTGTCATCCATAACGGTGACGGTTTCCATATCGGCGTTCAGCACCCCGGTTCGGGCTTTGATTTGGTAGCGCTCCTCATCCGGGCGCGCGTCCCATTCGTCCTTCCAGGTGCACTCCGTCCCGTGGCCGTAAATCTCGGTCAGCCCGTAGACCTGGGTGACATGAAAGCCGAGCGGTTCAATCGCCGCTAAGGTGGCCGCTGGCGGTGGGGAGCCGGCTGTATAGACTTCAACTGTGTGATCAAAAGGGCGGCGCAGCTCGTCGGGCGCATTGACGATCATCCCAAGCACAATCGGCGCGCCGCCAAAATGCGTCACGCCCTCATCGGCAATGGCGTCATAAACCGCCGCCGGGGTCACATTGCGACAACAGATCACCGCGCCCCCCACCGCTGGCATCGCCCAAGTATGGCACCAATTGTTGCAGTGAAACAAAGGCACGACGATGAGGTATTTGGTGGCGGCATTCAGCCCCCAAGCGGCCGTTATGCCAAAGGTGTGCAAATAGGCCCCCCGGTGTGAATAGACCACGCCTTTGGGGCGGCCTGTGGTGCCGGAGGTATAATTCAGCGCGAGGCTTTCCCACTCATCCTCAGGCATGATCCAAGGTGCGTTTGCGTCCCCGTTTGCCAGAAAATCCTCGTATTCGGTGTGGTGTCCGCTTGCCTCAAAGCCCGCCTCCGGGTCCGCGACCTCAATGATACGAGGTGGGGCGCTGTCCATTTTTTGCAACGCCGCTTCGACAACCGGCAAAAATTCCGTGTCCACCAACACGAGCTTCGCGCCGCCGTGCTCAAGGATATAGGCGATTGTATTTGCGTCGAGGCGAATATTGATCGCGTTCAATATCGCGCCCGCCGCGGGCACGCCAAAATGCGCTTCGACATGGGGCAGGGTGTTGGGTTGGAGAGTTGCGACGACATCGCCGGGGGCAACATCTGCGCGCGCCAAGCTTGAGGCGAGCTGGCTGACGCGGGCATAATATTGGGCGTAGGAATGGCGGCGAGCGCCGGAGATGACGGCGTCGCGATCGGGGAAGATCGCCGCCGCGCGCCTGAGGTGCGACAAGGGCGTGAGGGGCACGAAATTTGCCGCGTTCTTCTCAAGTCCAGTTTCATCCGCTAACCAGCCCATTGTGTCTCCCTTTTTTATTGCTCTCCGGCAGGTATGCCTTCGACGTGTGCTCTCCGGCAGGTATGCCTTCGACGAGTGCTCCCCGGCAGGTATGCCGCAGGCGTGCGCTCTCCGGCGTGTGTGCCGCAGGCCACTGCTTTCCGGCATTCCAAGCGCTAACGCGCGGTTTTCGGCGGCTCCGCCTGCAATCGTCTCGCCTTGGCCAAGCCCCCAAATGCCTCCTCCGCCCCCGATTTGGCCCCAAGTGCGACACAAGGTCAATGCGTTGAAAACACGTATTTCCCTTCCCGGTTGTACAGCATAAGCTGCGCCCATGATTTATTCGCCCGGTCGCCGTTATATCTTCGTCCATGCACCCAAAACGGGCGGCACGTCACTTGCGTTGATGTTGGAAGATCGCGCGATGAAGGACGACATCATGCTGGGTGACACGCCCAAAGCGCTCAATAGGCGCGGCAAAGTGAAAGACCTGAGCACCTCTGGGCGGCTGTGGAAACACTCGATGTTGACGGATCTTTATGGGTTGATCCCACCTGAGCATATGCGCGAATTTTTCGTGTTTTCTTTGGTGCGCAATCCATTTGATCGCCTTGTGAGTTACTATCACTGGCTTCAGGTACAAAGCTTTGATCACCCGGCGGTCACCGCATCCAAGGCAATGAAGTTTAACGATTTTTTGCGAAACCCTATTGTCATTAAGGCGATTTCCGCCAACCCCTATACGCGGTATGTGACGGATAAAGACGGGGTGATGCAGGCTGATCATTTCATTCGGCTTGAGCAGTTACGGGACGACCTTGCGCCGCTCGAAGCGCACCTGGATCTCAAGTTCAAACAGGTCCACCACGCCAATGCCTCAGACCGGGGCGACGATTATCGCAGCTATTATGACTCGGCTCTGGTGGATCATGTGGCCAAGGCCTGCGCCGCCGACATCGCGCGCTTTGGCTACAGTTTCGAGTAACCAATTTTGTCGCGACTCAGGTAACAATCTGGCGGTTTTGCGATGGATTGTTGAAAAAATCGCATCAATGCCCCGATATCACCTTATTTTGGACGAAGATTCTCCGTGGGTGTCAGCGAATTGTTAACCCACCCGAAGTCACCATGGGCTGCCACCCGACTTCGTCATGACCACCTGGGGAGACAAGAAATGTTCGCTCGTCTGACATCAAAAACCGAAATGAAGCAGCGCCGTATGGCGGAATTTGGCGGAGCCTATCATGGGACCAACCCTGAGGGGCTGTGCACGAAGGGGTTCGCGATGGGCACCAAGGTGGCCACAACTTTGGGCTGGCGTGCGGTGGAAGCCTTGGCGATTGGCGATGAGGTCATGACTTTCGACAACGGCGTACAGCGCATCACTGCAATCACCCGCCGCCAACAGGTCGCGAGCGACGAAGCCCCGGCGATTTTCGCCCCGATAACCGTCCCCGCAATGGCGCTGGGAAATCTGGAAGACATGATCTTGTTGCCTGAGCAAGAAGTCATGGTGGAAAGTGACGCCGCCGAAACGCTGTATGGTGATCCTTTCGCGCTCTTGCGCGCCAAGGATTTGGTCGGCTATCGCGGAATTTCCCAAGATGTTTCCCAGCGCCCCACTGAGGTGGTCACGCTGCATTTTCACAGCGATGAAATCCTCTATGTAGAGGGCGGGGCGATGGCATTTTGTGCGGCCGATGTTCCCGGCATCCCGACACTTGAATTTTTGAAAAACCCATATTTACCAGCACCTTATTCAACCTTTAAGGGGCAAGAGGCGCGCGCACTTGTGGCCGCTATGTCCCGTCTGGATGCTCACTCAACCGGACCCGCTGCGGCCTATGCAGCCTACTCCTGAGTGGCATCGGCGCGTGTGAACCGCATCCCCTCATGCGCGCCGTCAAATTAGCACAGAGTTGCGAATTTCGCGTCCCTTCCTGCCCCCCCTCACACAGGGGCGCGAAACAAAAGCCCCGGTCGATCCCTTGTCGGCCGGGGCCATTTTTGCCTTGCGCGCCTTTCGCCGGGGCGCAATTGGCAGGATCACTATGGGCGGTGAAACAGGCCAAATTTGAGCGACGGGTCTTTGCGCGCGGCGCGGCCAAGCACCAATAGTGTGAGGCCAAGCAAAAGGACTTCCGCAACGGGGCCGGTGATCCAAATGCCGACCTCCCCGACAAAACGCGGCAATAAGAATGTGAGGGGAATGGAGAGGCCATAGGGTTTGATCAGCCCCAAAAGTGCTGCGCGCGCCGCCGCGCCGATGGCTTGGAAATACGCGGCGATCATCATCAATGGACCTGTCAAAAAGAAGGTGAAGGTCATCAAAGGCAAAATGCGTTCCGCTTCCTTGATGATCGCGGGATCCTCAACAAACGCGGAGGCGATAAGGCCGGGGAGGGTCATCAAGATGAGCTGCACACAGGCGCAGTAGACCAAAGCGATCCGCAAAGCGATGCGAAGGGTCGCGTCCGAGCGCGACCAAAGCGCAGCGCCGTAGTTGTTGCCGGTAATGGTTTGCATCGCAAAAGATATCCCCAAGAGCGGCAAGAACGCGAAGGTGACCACGCGCGTTGTGATGCCATAAGCGGTGACGGTGTCCGCGTAATTGTTCTGCCCCACCCATTGAATCATTGTGATGATCGCGGTCGACACCAAGGAAATCCCCATGAAATTCAGGCTTTGCGGTGCGCCCAACGCGACAATGCGGGGCCAGTGGCCCAGCAAAGAATGGCGCAGCAACACCGCCGGTTTCAGGGGCGTCGCGCCATACACACGGATGACCAGAATAATGGCAATCGACAAGGCCTGCGCCGCTGCGGTGCCATAGGCCGAGCCGGCAACCCCTAGCTCAAACACGGCGATCAACAGGTAGTTAAACGCGATATTTGCCAAGGACACCACAACGCCCATGAGCGCCATCAGCCCAACCTTGCCTTCGTTGCGTAGCGCATCGGAATTCACCGATAACAGGAACAAAAGCGGAGAGAAAAACACAGTGATGCGCAGGTAAATCGTCCCCATTTGGGCAAGGTCCGGGTCGCCGCCGGTCATCAGCAGCGTGACCGGCCCGCCCAAAAGCAAGAAAAGCGCGATCAGAAACAGGCCAAGCGCCACCGCCAGCCCATGCGCCCCAGCAAAAACCGCGCGCGCGCGGTCATAGTCCTCTGCGCCCAAGGCGCGGGCCAGCAGGCTGGACATGCCCCCGGAGACCAAAGCGGACAAGGCGACGATGAGCATGAAAAGCGGAAACATCAAAGTGACCGCCGCCAAAGCATTCGGGCCAACATAAGCCCCCAAGAAGATCGCATCGACAACGGACAACAGCCCGTTCATCAGCATGACAAAAACGATCGGCACCGCTGTTTTGACGTAGACCTTTCCCAAGGAGCCTTGGGTGAACGAATTTTGCGGCACCTGCGCCATATGCTGAGCTTTCAATTGGGCCAACGAGGAACGCGCGGGCGGAGATTTGGCCGTTTCACGCGGGGCAATCCGCTTCGGGCGAGCATTCAATATCTTAAAAAAGAAGGCGCCCGGCAAGGGGTCTGCCGGGCGCGCGTTTTTCTTGGGCGGTTTAAGCGGCTTTGGTGTTCGCTCCAAAGCGGCCATAGAAGCTGTCGCCTTTGGCCGCCATATCGCGCAGCATGTCCGGCGTTGTGAAGCGCGGGCCGAAACGCTCGGTCAGATCATCACAAACCTCAACCGCTTTGGCCGCGCCGATCATGTCGAGCCACGACAAAGGCCCGCCGGTCCAAGGCGCAAAGCCCCAGCCCAGGATCGCGCCCACATCGCCTTCGCGAATGTCCATCAGCACGCCTTCTTCCAGCGCGCGCACGGCTTCCAAGACCTGCGCCATCATCAAGCGGTGCTTGACCTCGGTCACATCGGGCTGCTCGTCTTTGACGGGGTACTTCTGCGCGAGACCGGGCCAGAACCCTGTGCGCTTGCCCTTATCGTCATAGTCATAAAAACCCGCGTTGGATTTGCGGCCCAACCGGCCTTCTTCAAAGAGCGCCAAGGCCACCTTGTCCGTGGCTTCGGCCTCCGCCGGGTAGGCATCGCCCATGGCCGCTTTGGTCGCTTTGGCGATCTTCACCCCAAGGTCGATCGAGGTTTCATCCACCAATTGCAGCGGCCCCACAGGGAAGCCCAAAAGCCGCGCCGCATTGTCGATCAAAGAAGGTTCAATCCCCTCGCCAACCATGCGGATTCCCTCGTTGATGTAGGGGATAATGCAGCGGTTCGCGTAGAAGAACCGCGCATCATTGACCACGATTGGCGTCTTGCGGATTTGGCGCACATAGTCGAGCGCCTTGGCCACAGCCCGGTCGCCGGTTTGCGCGCCCTTGATGATCTCAACAAGCAACATCCGCTCCACAGGGGAGAAGAAATGGATGCCGATGAACTGCTCCGGGCGGCTCGATGCCTTGGCCAAATCGGTGATCGGCAAGGTCGAGGTGTTGGAGGCAAAAATGCAGTCTTCCGGCACCACAGCTTCGACGTTCTTGGTGACTTCCGCCTTCACGCCGGGGTCTTCAAACACAGCTTCGATGATGAGGTCCGCATCCGAAAGCGCGTTGTAATCCGTGGTCGCTGTGATGCGGCCAAGCACTTCGGCTTTCTTCTCGGGCGTGCCCTTTTTGCGCGCGATGCCCTTGTCGAGATAGGCCTCGGAGTACGCCTTGCCCTTGTCGGCGGCCTCTTGTTTTTGGTCGATCAGCACGACTTCGATCCCGGCCTGCGCCGACACAAGCGCGATGCCTGCGCCCATCATGCCCGCCCCCATAACACCGACTTTTTTGACCCGTTGATCCGGCACGCCTTCAGGGCGCACAGCCCCTTTTTCCAGCGCTTCTTTGTTGAGGAACAAGGACCGGATCATCGCAGAGGAGGACGGGTTCATGATGACGGATGTGAACCACCGCGCTTCGATTTTGAGCGCCGTGTCAAAAGGCACTTGCAGCCCTTCATAGACCGCCGAAAGCATCGCCTTGGGCGCAGGGAAAGCGCCCCAAGTGTTGGCCATGATCATCGCGTTGGCGCCCACAAAAGTTTGGAAGCCCGCCGGGTGATACGGCGCGCCGCCGGGCACTTTGTAGCCCTTCGCGTCCCAAGGTTTCAGAATGTCGGCGTCTGTGGCCGACAACACCCATTCGGACGCCGCCGCAACCGGATCATCTGAGACCTCATGAGCGATACCCGCTTTCACGGCCTGCTCTGGGGAGGACATTTTTGCCTGCAACAAGAAGGGCGATGCGTTCATCACGCCAAGCATACGCACAAGGCGCGTGGTGCCGCCTGCGCCGGGGAAAATCCCGACTTGGATTTCGGGAAGGCCAAGCTTTGCCTTGGGATTGTTCGCCACAAAAATCCGGTGCGTGGACAGCGGCAATTCAAGCCCGATGCCCATCGCGGTGCCGGTCACAGCCGCCGCAATCGGTTTGCCGCCTTTGTTGGTTTTCGGGTCCATCCCGGCGCGCTCGATTTTGCGCAGCATTGTGTGCAGGCTCATGGTGCCGTCAAACACGCCCTGCGCTCCGGCTTCTTTCATGCCGCCCAGCACGTTGAGGTCCATCCCACCGGCAAAGCTGTCCTTGCCAGAGGTGATGACAATGCCCTTCACAGCGTCATCAGAGAGCGCATCATCAACACAGGCCTCAAGCTCTTGCGCGCCTTGCAGCGTCAAGACGTTCATGGATTTTCCCGGCAAGTCCCAGGTGATCACAGCGACGCCATTTGCGCCTTTGTTCATTGTAAATTCAGCCATAATCCTAGCTCCTTACACGCGTTCAATGATGGTGGCGGCACCCATGCCGGAGGCCACACAAAGGGTCGCAAGGCCAGTGCCTTTGCCGCTGCGCTCAAGCTCATCAAGCAGGGTGCCGATGATGATCGCGCCGGATGCGCCAAGCGGGTGGCCCATCGCGATTGCACCGCCGTTCACGTTCACCTTCGCGTGGTCCACATCAAAGGCTTGCATGAAGCGCAGCACCACCGCCGAGAAGGCTTCGTTCACCTCAAACAGGTCGATGTCGTTGATCGACATGCCGCTGTCCGCAAGGATTTTCTCGGTTGCGGGGACCGGACCTGTCAGCATGATCGTGGGATCAGTGCCGATTTTCGCGGTGGCGCGGATGCGCGCGCGGGGCTTTAGCCCGTGGGCCTCCCCGAATTCTTTGTTACCAATCAGGATCGCCGCGGAGCCATCCACAATGCCAGAAGAATTGCCAGCGTGGTGAATATGATTGATGGTTTCAAGGTGCGGGTATTTCAGTTTTGCGACCTTATCAAAGCCGGGCATCATTTCGCCCATATCCTTGAACGCAGCGCGCAAACCGCCAAGGGCCTGCATGTCGGTGCCTTCGCGGATGTATTCGTCATGCGCCAAAATCGGCAGGCCGTTGACATCGACAATCGGCACAATGGACTTGGAGAAACGATTGTCAGCCCAAGCCGCAACCGCGCGTTTCTGGCTCTCAACCGCGAGGGCATCGGCGTCGTCGCGGCTGAACCCGTATTCAGTTGCGATAATATCCGCCGAGATGCCTTGTGGCACGAAGTACTGCTCCATGGCCACTGTCGGATCGACAGCCACCGCCGCGCCATCTGACCCCATCGGCACGCGGGACATGCATTCAACACCGCCCGCGATATAGGCGTTTCCTGCGCCGCCTTTGACTTGGTTTGCCGCGAGGTTCACGGCTTCCATGCCGGAGGCGCAGAACCGATTGATCGACAGGCCAGGAATGCGCTCGTCAAGGTCGGAGGCGAGCACTGTTGTGCGCGCCAAACAGCCGCCTTGTTCCATCGCTTGGGTGGCATTGCCCCAAATCACGTCCTCAACGGCGTGACCTTCAAGGCCAGAGCGGGTTTTCAGCGCGTTGAGCATTTGTTTGCCAAGCGCAACAGAAGTGACTTCGTGCAAAGAGCCGTCTTTGCGGCCTTTGCCGCGTGGGCTGCGCACGCTGTCATAAATATAAGCGTCAGTCATTTTGGGGTCTCCCTTGTTTGTCTTAGGGGTGTTTTAAGCGCGGTCCGCAGGGGAGCCGGGCATGAGGTCATAGGGGTGTTTCCACCCCGGTGTTTGGGAAATGCGTTCAAGCCAAGCTGCGATCGCCGGGTAGGTCTCGGCGTCATAGCCAAACGGCTCGGGGTAGTAGAGGTAGGCGCAACAGCTCAGATCGGCCATGGTGAGGCGACCGCCTACGAGGAAGTCTTGTGTGCTGAGCACATCATTGAGCACCTTGAGCGCCGCCTTGACGCGGCCAGACAAGTAAGCGGCAACATCAGGCGAGCGTTTTGCTTCAGGCAGGAAGTTGAGGTAGAACCGCGTCGGGCCGAATTGCGATGACCCTTTGTGGTTGTCCCAGAATTGCCAGCGCAGGATTTCGCGTGTCTCGGCTTCTGTTGTGCCGCCGAATTTGCCAGTCTTCGCGGTGATCCAGTCTTGGATGGCGCCCGATTGACTCAGGATGAGATCGCCATCAATGAACACCGGCACTTCGCCCATGGGGTTGAGGGCGAGAAACTCAGGGCTTCGGTGCGCACCGTTAAAGAAATCGACGTATTCTGCTGTCCAGTCTAGCCCAGCGAGTTCCAAGGGAAGGGCCGCTTTATAGGCATTTCCGCTTTCGCCGAAGCAATGTAATTTGAGTGTCATGGCGTCCTCCCAAACGTCAGGTTTTGGTGTTGTCGTGGGGGCGCTGCCCCCACACCCCCGAGGTATTTGACAACCAAAGAAAGGGGCGGGTCGGTGTTAGTGTTTTGGTGGTTGGATTGTCTTGAAACTGGGGTAGGCGGCGCGCACCATTTTCATATGTTGAGCGCCATCAATGCGAATGAGGTACCAGGTGCCGTTGTCCTCCAACGCGAGGGTTTGTGTCTTGGACGTTGTGGGCGCGCCGCCATTTGGCGTCATTTTTGTGGTTGTGGGCACGAAGGCGTAATCCAGCCCTGTCGAGGTGCGCCCCGCTGTCATATTGGCGACATCCATTAGATTGCTATTGACCGTCACATTCGCCATGGCGGCTTTGGTTTGCGCGACGATCAACGGTTCGAGTTGCTCGGCGGGCATTCCGGCTTGGGCCGCAATTAAACCCATGATTTTGGGTGGCATATAGCCGATGACCTTGTTGTAGTTGCCAGCTTTGAAGGCTTGATCAAAGCTGCGAATGGCGGCTTCCACCCCGGCTTTGTCACTCGCATCAAAGGCGAACGCGGGTAGGGACGACAGGGCGAGCACAAGAGCGAGAAGCAGGCGTTTCATGAGAGTCCTCAGCGTTTACGGGCATCGAGTTCGGTGTTGAACAAGCGCAGGCGATGGGTCAGCGTGTCCTCATCGGTGACGCTATCGAAATGTTCAAACAAGAAGGACAGCGCTTCGCCCTCATCCAGCCCAGCGTCATGCGCAAAGCGTTTGAGGCGGCGATACCCGTCTTCGGTCATCGCGGTATTGAACCGACGGGTGAGGCGAAAACGTTTGGGCATGATGCGCTGTCCTTTTGTTCGTGTTTTTCCAGCTTAGAACGCCTCAGCGTCCAGCGCCATCACAGTCTCTGCGCCGCTTTCAATGCGCGCCAAATGCATTCCCGTTGCCGGGATTTGACGTGCCATATAGTAGCGCCCAGTTGTCAGCTTGGTCTCGTAGAACGCTGCGTCGCCGGTCCCAGCGTCAAGCGCTTCGCCCGCCGCTTTGGCCATTTTCGCCCACATCAGCCCAAGCGAAACATGGCCAAACATGGTCATAAAGTCATACGATCCCGCCAGCGCGTTGTTTGGATTGGTCATGCCGTTTTGCATGAAGTACATCGACGCGGCTTGCAGGTCTTTGGAGGCTTGTTTCAGCGGCGCAAGGAAGCCGTTTTCAAGGTGCGCATTGCCTTCGTTTTCTTTGATGAAGGTTTTGACAAGGTCAAAGAAGGCCATCACATGTTTGCCGCCGTCTTGCGCCAGTTTGCGGCCCACAAGGTCGAGCGCTTGCACGCCATTTGCGCCTTCATAAATCATCGCGATCCGGGCGTCGCGGGTGAATTGCGACATGCCCCACTCTTCAATATACCCATGTCCGCCGTAAATTTGCTGTGCCAAAACAGCGCTTTCAAAGCCTTTGTCGGTTAGGAAGCCTTTGATCACCGGGATCAGGAGCGACACAAGCCCATCGGCCTCTTTGTCTTCTAAGCGATGCGCGCGGTCGATCATTTCTGCTGCCCAAAAGGCCAGCGCCCGGCCACCTTCCACGAAGGACTTTTGATCCATCAACGCGCGGCGAATGTCCGGGTGCACGATCAGCGGATCGGCTGGTTTGTCAGGGAATTCAGCGCCGGTCACGGCCCGCCCTTGCAAGCGGTCCTTGGCGTAGATGACGGCGTTTTGATAGGCGGCTTCGGCTTGCGAAAGCCCCTGGACGCCCACGCCGAGGCGCGCTTCGTTCATCATTGTGAACATGGCGCGCATGCCTTTGTTCACATCGCCCAACAGGTATCCGGTTGCGCCATCGTAGTTCAAAACACAGGTCGCATTGCCGTGGATGCCCATTTTTTCTTCGAGCGCCCCAACCGACACGCCATTGCGCGCTCCGAGCGATCCATCTTCATTGACGATGAATTTGGGCACGATGAACAGGGAGATCCCTTTGACACCTTCGGGGCCACCTGGGATTTTGGCCAATACGAGATGGATCACATTCTCCGAAAGGTCATGATCGCCCGCGGAGATAAAAATCTTCTGGCCCGTGATTTTATAGGTGCCGTCGTCTTGAGGCTCAGCTTTGGTGCGCATCAAGCCAAGATCGGTGCCGCAATGCGGCTCGGTCAGGTTCATTGTGCCGGTCCATTCACAAGAGATCATCTTGGGCAGGTAGGTCTGTTTTTGGGTGTCGTTGCCATGCGCGTGGATCGCGGATTGTGCACCGTGGGTCAGCCCTTGATACATCATGAAGGCCATGCCCGCGCCGGAGAACATTTCTCCCACCGCCGAGCCAACCAGATAGGGCATACCTTGGCCGCCATATTCAGGGTCGCAATCCAGACCCGGCCAGCCACCATCGCGCAGCTGGTTGAACCCGTCCTTAAAGCCGGTCGCCGTATACACAACGCCGTTTTCCAGGCGGCAGCCTTCCTTGTCGCCCACGGCATTGAGGGGGGCAATCACTTCACTCGCCAGTTTGCCAGCTTCCTCCAGAATAGCGGAGGTAAAGGAAGCATCCATTTCATCATAACCGGGGATGTCGCTGTCTTGGATTTTCATCACATCATGCAACAAAAAGGCCATATCGCGGGTCGGGGCGGTGTAGCTAGGCATTTGGTTCTCTCTCCCTTGAGACTTCAATGTGTAGGGGTATGGGTGTTAGGGGCTGGTTGATTGTGGTGCTATTCAGCGGCTTCGTCTTGGCGGCGAGACGCCAACATCCGCTCGCCCCACTCTAACTGATCGGCCAGATCGGCGATGGCTTCATCCAATTCGTCGCGCTGGGCTTTGAGGTCTTGCAAATGGCGCGCCGCGAGGGCGATTGTTTCGCTGTACTGGGTCATTTGCTGATCATCCAGATAGTACAAATCGAGCAACTGACGGATTTCCTCAAGGGGGAAACCAAAGCGTTTGCCGCGCAAAATCAGCTTGAGCCGGGCGCGATCACGGCGCGTATAGAGCCGCTTCTGGCCCTCTCGCAGCGGCGCGATCAGTTCTTTTTGTTCATAAAATCGCAAGGTGCGCGCGGTCACGCCAAAGATGTCGCACATCTGGCGGATCGTCATGGTGTCTTCGGTCATCATCATGGTCTCCTGCTTGTGCGATCCACTCGGGTGAATCACATGCCCTATTTGGGCGTTGGTGCGCAGATTACAGCAGGTGATTACGTTAACGTCAACGTAACGTGGCGTCACAAGGTTAACTTGCATGTCTTTGTGCCTGTGCCTTGACCGATGTTGGGGATTGTACGCGTTTTTGACGTTTGCGCGCTGTCGCTTTGCGGTTAACCGGCGGCCTCGTCGCGCAGCTTTTGCAGTTCTTCGCGCGCGCTCAGCAGATCATTGACTTGCTCGGTCAGCACGACCAGCTGTTGATCCGCTTTCTCGATCCAGGCCTTGCGCTGCGCTTCTGAGCCTTGTTCATCGTAGATTGTGAGCCATTGGCGGGTTTCCTCAAGCGAAAAGCCGAACCGACGCCCGCGCATAATCAAGGTCATGCGCGCCACTTCGCGCGGCGTATACCAACGGGTGCGCCCTTCTTTTTCAGGCTCAAGCAGCTCAATGTACTCATAATACCGCAACGTGCGTGGGGTAACGTCAAACTTGGCGCACATCTCTTTAAAGGACAAACGATCGTTGGTCATGGGCAGGCGTCCTTAGCGGGTTTTTCGTAAAACTACGTTACGTTAAAACGCCGGGAAAGGATACGCAAGATGGTTTCGCAATGCGAAACATTGTTTCAGAAATGTTGCGTGCGGCCCAAAAGCGTGCCGGTGCTGGCCCTAATTCATGAAGCCGGGAGCCAAGAAATAAAAGGCATAGGCCACGATTAACGCAGGAATGGCGGAATAGGCGGTCGCAACCACAGCGGCCTTCGGGTTGAGCGCGATGGCAGGGAACAATGCGTCCCCGTCATTGGAGATCGCGTTGCCAATCAGCGCGGAGAAGGGAATCGCCCCATTGATAAACAAAGTCGCGACCAAAACCTGTGGACCGCAGCCGGGGATGAAGCCGATCAAGATCGCCATGAGGGGCAGGAGCGGCGCAATCGCGGAAAACAGCGTTTCAATGTTCAGCCCAGAGTAAAGCACAAGGTAATCATAGGCGAGATACGCACCGATCACCCAAATTGAAATGAAGCTGGTTTCCTCCGCCATGCGCGTGACGGGGCTATCTGCGGGGTTGGTCATGGCGGTAAGCGGGGTGAAGGCCCAGATAAACACGCCAATCGCCGTGCCTGCCAGCGCAATCAATCCAATGGGCACGCCAAGGATAGATCCGATTTCGATCTGTGCCAATTGAGCGGCGCCCACAATCAAACCAGGCACGACAAGGGCGAGATAGGCGACATCAACAAGGCGCACCCGGCCGATCAGCGGCGCAATCGCGCAGGCCCCGGCGCTCAGGTCGCGAAACTCCACCTTGTTGACCTTGTCAACGATCCAGCCCGCCAAAATCCCAACTGCCATCGACAATGGAAGCACCACCACGGCCGCATCTGGCCGGGTTGCGATCAGCAAAAAGGCGGCATCTCCCATTGTTGCTGTCAATGTGGCAACAACCGCACCAAAGCCCACGTTTCCTGATGAGTAAGCTGCAACGACCACAACCGCGCCACCGCAGCCAGGCGTTGCTCCAAGCAGGGCTGCGAGCGGCACCTGTGCGCGCCCGGCCACACGCAGCGCGCGACCAAGGTCAAAGCCAAACACCCGCTCCGCCCCATAAAACAACAACAAAGTCGCCGCCACGAACACCGAAACCTGCACATAGGCATCTGTCATCAAAGCGCGGGTCAACGCGCCCAATTCGCCCGGAGCAACCGCCAAGGCCAGTAAAGCCAACAAAACCACAAGCCGACCGCGGCGAAAGGCTGGAAAACTGCGGTTTTCGGCGGGCATGTTCATCCAGTCGATCGGTGTCATGTTCATTTTGTCCAGTTTGGAATGGTTCCAAATCGAACCATAGCACTTGCCTCTCTTCCTGCAAGACCCAATAAAAGCGAGACGAATGACGAGAAAGACGGCAGATGACACCAGAGCAAAAGGCGCAGATGGCGCGGCAATTCATCGAAGCAATCCCCCATTCGCGCGCGCTTGGCATGGTGCTCGACGACATTGGCGAAGGCGAAGCGCGTTTGTCGATGCCGTATGATCCGCGTTTCATTGGTGATCCGCACAGTGGCGTCATTCATGGGGGCGCGGTCTCCGCGATGCTCGACACGGCCGCTGGCGCCGCCGTGATGAGCCACCCGGATGCGCCTATGGTGACGGCCACGATTGACCTGCGCATTGACTACATGCGCCCTGCGACCCCACAGCAGGCCATCCGCTGTCACGCCACTTGTTACCACATCACACGCTCCGTCGCCTTTGTGCGCGCGGTGGCCTTTGATGATGACCAGTCCAACCCGGTGGCCTGCGCGAACGGAGCCTTCACAGCAGATGGCGGCTCAGGGGCGCGTCGCTCCTCGGAGGCGCTATCATGAAGCGGCCAGAACCTGTTCAGGTGGTGAAGTCTCGCCGGGACGCCGCCCTTGCGCGCCTTGTCGCGGCAGTGCCCTATATCGCATTTTTGGGTGTTACTTTTGATCGGCGCGGCGATGAGTTGACGGCGATCATGCCCTTTGATGAGAAGCTGATTGGCAATCCGATGTTGCCCGCGATCCATGGCGGCGCAACGGCGGCGTTCTTGGAGGTCGCAGCGATCATTGAGCTAGGATGGGGCGCGCAATGGGAGGCGATGGAGGCGGGCGCAGCAGAGCCGGATACACTCCCCCGTCTGCCCAAAACCATTGATTTCACGGTGGATTACCTGCGGTCTGGCCTGCCGCGCGATGCCTATGCGCGAGCGACGATCAACCGGTCAGGGCGCCGCTATGCCAGCGTGCATGTGGAGGCGTGGCAAGACAATCGCACGCGCCTTTATGCGCAGGCCACGGGCCATTTCTTGATGCCAGCGCCAGCCATCGCGCGCCCTGATGACTGAGCCAAAAGCCACCACCCAGCTCACGCATAGACGGGTGTTGGGTGTCGCCCTTCCGGTGGTGGCGGCGAACATCACAGTGCCGCTTTTGGGTCTAGTGGATACGGGGGTTGTCGGCCAGCTCGGCACGCCTGAGCCTATTGCGGCTGTTGGGATCGGTGCAGTGATCCTCACATCAATCTACTGGATTTTCGGCTTTTTGCGCATGGGCACCGCCGGGTTGACCGCGCAGGCGCAGGGCGCAAAAGACACGGGCGAAACGGCGGCAATGCTCACGCGCGCCTTGATGATCGGTGCCCTTGGCGGCATCGCCATTATCGCACTGCAAATACCTTTGTTTGCCGGGGCATTCGCGCTGTCGCCTGCGGCCCCCGAGATTGAAACCTCGGCGCGCACCTATATGGCAATTAGGGTCTGGTCCGCGCCCGCGCTTATTGCGGGCTATGGTATTTCCGGCTGGCTTATCGGGGTCGAGCGCACCCGCGCGTATATGGCGGTGTTGGTGGCGATGAATGCCCTCAATATCGGGCTGGATGTCCTGTTTGTGCTGCACTTTGATTGGGGCGTGCGCGGTGTCGCTTTTGCCACGGTGATTGCGGAATGGGCAGGTCTGGCGCTGGGGCTGTATCTGTGTCGGGACGCGTTCTCGACGGCAAAATGGCGCAACTGGTCGCGCGTATTTGCCCGCGCGCGCCTCACGCGCATGGCGCAGGTGAACAGCGATATTTTGATCCGCTCCGCGCTGCTTCAGGCAATGATCGTCGTTTTCATGTTTTTGGGGGCGCGATTTGATGCCGCGACATTGGCCGCGAACCAGGTGTTGCTGCAATTTCTACAGGTGACGGCATACGGGCTTGATGGCTTTGCCTTTGGTGCGGAGACCTTGGTGGGACAGGCAATTGGCGCAAAAAGCCTGCCGGGCTTGCGCCGCGCCGTGACGGTGACAAGCTTGTGGGGCGGCATCGTCGCACTGGTGATGGCGGTCGGGTTCACTGCGTTTGGCCCGCTCCTGATTGATCGCATGACCACCGCGCCAGAGGTCCGCGAGGCAGCACGGGTCTTCTTGCCTTGGATGATCGCCGCGCCTTTGCTGGGCTGGGCGTCGTGGATGTTGGACGGGATTTTCATCGGCGCAACTCGTACGCGGGAGATGCGCAACATGATGGTGGTCTGCGTGGGGATTTATGCGCTCGCCCTCGCGGTGCTCGTGCCAATCATGGGCAATCACGGCCTTTGGGGTGCGCTCTTGGTGTCTTATGTGGCGCGGGCCTTGTCGCTTTGGCGCTATTACCCAAGGGTGCTTGCCGATGCGTCCTGATAGGGGGCCGGCAAGGGGTCAATCAGCTCTGGCCCAGAAGCACGGTTAGAGTTGACCTGCGTCGAGACCCGCTCAAGGCGCAAGACATCATCACCCGCCGGGCGCATCAAACGCGCTGCCCCATGGCCCAATTCTCCAAGCCACAGGGGCCAATCGGCTTGTTCAACGATCAGCGGCAAACGGTGGTGGATCGGTGACATCACGGCATTTGGCCCCGTGGTCACAATGGCGCAAGTCGGTGCATGATCCGGCCCCCAATCCTGCCATATCCCGCCCATCACCAGCGGTGCCCCGTCGCGCCGGGTTGCGTAGTAGGGCAGGCGGGCCTCTTTAGTGCGGTGCCATTCATAAAACCCCGAAACGGCCACAAGGCATCGCCGCGTCCGGCAGGCGTCCTGAAAGGCGGGCTTTTGGGCGATTGTTTCTGAGCGGGCGTTGATCAAGAGCGGCCCATCGTTGGGCGCTTTGTACCATTTTGGCACGAACCCCCAGCGCATTGGGCGCAACCGGCGCGCTGGATCGGATGTGAGCACCGCGATTTGCTGTGTTGGGCAAATGTTGAAATCCGGCACAGGTGGCATCGCGTTGGCGGGGGCGGCGTCAAACAGCTTCGCCACCGCGTCATGGGGCAGGGTGTTTGCCATGCGGCCACACATCAGCGCACCCAGTCTTTTCGGGCCATCTCGATGCGCAATTCCATCATCGACATATCCTTGAGGATTTGCGCGCGCAGCGAACGATCCCCGGTTTCGGCAAGCTCGGCGCGCAAATCCGCCAATTCCCGCGAAAGCGCCACAAAAGGAGGGAGCGCGCCGTTGTCCTTCATCACCCGCCCCAACAGCGCCGTGTCATGATCGCGGGCATCGGGCAAGGGCGCCCCTTCGCCGGGCAAATTATCAAGCTCCCCCTTGGCTTGCGCCTCAAGGATTTTGGCTTCGATCAGGGCTGACAACGGATGTTCCATGGGCACAGAATACCGCAGAGCGCGGGCCTAGGATAGGGGTTGAAGCGGGGTGCGTTGCTGCTATCTATGCTCTATGCCTTTGCTCCTCGCCCTTGTTGCCATTCTCCTCGTCGCGCTTGTTGTGCGCCGGAAAGCTGCGCCGGGCCAAGCCAAGGCAAAAAGCGCTCCCCATCTGGGAAAGTGGCGCGGGCGCAAGGCTTGTAAGTGGCGCGCGATCGGGGATCAGGGTGCAACTTTGCGGGAATTCGAGTGCGAGACCTGTGGCATCACTGCCTATTCCGTTGAGGCGCGCGGGCCGAAAGACTGCAAGAAAGACTTCGGGAAATCAGCCTTGTAAAAAGCCCCCGCCGCGTGTGCGGCGAGGGGAATTGGTGTTTAGGTTGTGGGGCTATTTCGCCTTGATGCGTCCATCTGTGAACGGCTCGTAAGGGCCCATTTCTGCCAAATATTCCGCCGTGACATCCGCCAGATCGGGGCCGAAATCATAGGCGTTCATCGCGCCTTGGAACATTTTGTAGCCGTCGCCACCGTTGCGCACAAAGTTGTTGGACACGAGTTTGTAGGTCTTGGCGGGATCCAGCGGCGCCCAATCCATGCCCTCAACCGTCATCACATCTGACACGCGCGCACCGGGTTCGGCGGCCGCATCAAAGGTGAACTGAAGCCCGGCAACTTGCGGAAAACGCCCGCCACCTTCTTCAATCTGGCTCACCCCGTTTTCAAGGGCTGCAAGGATCACATCCCCTGTGACTTCAAAAGTGGAAAGCGTGTTTTGGAAAGGCAGCACCGTCAGCACCTCGCCCATCGTCACCTCGCCCGCATCAATCGAGGCGCGCAAACCACCCCCATTTGTGATCGCGATGGTGACGCCTTGATCCTTGACCCGGTCCAACATGGCTTCGGTCACAAGGTTGCCCATTGAGCATTCCGACATCCGGCAGGTTTCGCGCGCGCCATCAATCGCGGCTGCGGTTTCCGCCACCACTTTGTTGCGGATCTCATCAAGCGGAACCGCCGCTTCGGCAATGCGCGCTTTGGTGGCGGCTTCCTCAACTACTTCGCCGTCGAGCAAAATGGGCTGGCCCACGGCCTCAGTGACAACACCGTCATCATCAAAGGTCACGTTGAGTTCGCCCAAAAATTTGCCGTAAGCATAGGCCGAGAGAATTTGCGTGCCGTTGACTACAGTCGGGTAGGGGCCTGCCGCATCTTCCATGGAGCCAAGCAAGGTGTTGGTGTGCCCACCGACAATCACGTCAACGCCCGTTGTTTGCGCGGCAACCTCCTGATCCACGTTATAGCCAGCATGGCTCAACACGATGATCTTGTTCACCCCGGCGTCTGTCAGCTTGTCCACTTCGCCTTGCACCGCATCCACCGGATCAGTGAAAATCACATTCGGGCCAGGAGAAGACAGCTCGTCGGTGTTGACGGGCGTCAGGCCAATAAGCCCCAGCTTTTCACCGCCGCGCTCAATCACCGTAGATTTCGCAAGCTTATCCGCCAAAAGCGCTTCGCCCGACACATCCGCATTGGACATCAAGACCGGGAAATCGACAGCGTCCATGAACCCGCGCAGAACTTCGGGACCATCGTCGAATTCGTGGTTGCCCACGGTCATCGCGTCATAGCCCATTTTGTTCATCATTTCAGCGGCGAGTTTGCCCTTGTAATAGGTGTAAAACAGCGTGCCTTGGAATTGATCGCCGCCGTCAAACAACACTGTGTTGTTGGAGCGCGCGCGGGCGTCATTGAGTGCTGTGACAAGCCGGGCCGAGCCGCCGAAACATTTACCCTCCATGTTGTCGTCCTCTGAGCAACCGCTGTCATATTTGCTGATTGGCTCAAAGCGTGCGTGAAAATCATTTGTGTGCAGAATGGTCAGCGAATAATCCGCCATGGCCACGCCCGTGCTCAGCCCTGTGCTCAGTGCCAGCGTTGCGGCTGTTGTCAGAATGGATGTGAAAATAGGTTTCGTCATCAGAACCCCCTGTTTTGACTATTTGGTAAGACTGCGCCGAGTCGCCCCGGCTGTCAAAGGCTTGCCGTCTTTTTTGGGCGGTGAATGTAACAGCGACATGGCGGCGGGCGCTTGACCATCCGGGCGCGGGAAGGCACACAACCGCCATGTTGATTTACAAAATATTCCGTGCCCCCGAATGGGCGGCGTTTGAGGCGTCTGGCCAGACCGATGGCGCGCCGATTGACGTGAGCGATGGGTACATTCATTTCTCGACTGCAAAGCAGGCGGGCGAAACCGCAGCCAAACATTTTGCCGGGGTGGAAGGCTTGGTGTTGGTCGCTTGCGAGAGTGAGGCGATGGGGGCGGATTTGAAGTGGGAACCTTCGCGCGGTGGCGCTTTGTTTCCGCATTTGTACCGCCCGCTGGACGCCACAGATGTTCTTTGGGTGAAGCCTCTGCCTTTGGTCGGCTCAGCACATGTGTTTCCGGAGGGAATGGCATGAACGTCTTGGAAAAAGCCGCCCTTTTTGCGCTTCATCGCGTTGAGGCTGAGCGCGCACACAGCCTGTCCCTTATGGCGCTTAAGGCCGGACTTGCGCCCTTGTCGGGTTTGGTCACAACACCCCGCCTCAAAATCCATGTGGCCGGATTGGCGCTGGAAAACCCAGTGGGATTGGCGGCCGGTTATGACAAAAACGCCGAAGTGGTTGATGCGCTGACGCGCGCCGGGTTTGGCTTTGTTGAAGTGGGCGCGATCACCCCGCGCGCCCAACCGGGCAACCCGCGTCCGCGCGTGTTTCGCCTCTATGAGGATCAAGGGGTGATCAATCGTTTTGGCTTTAACAACCAAGGCATGGATGTTGCCGCACAGCGCCTTGCGCGCCGCCAGCGAAAACAGCCGGTGCCGGTGGGCCTCAACCTTGGTGCAAACAAAGACAGTGCGGACCGCGCGCAGGACTACGTAAAGGTGCTGCAACGCTGCGGATCTGAGGTTGATTTTGTGACGGTCAACGTGTCCTCACCGAACACGGAGAAACTGCGCGATTTGCAGGGCGCAGCCGCGCTCACAGCACTGCTGACGGGCGTTATGGAAGCGCGTGAAGGGCTTGGGAAAATACTGCCGGTATTTTTGAAAATTGCGCCCGACTTGACCGACGATGAGCTGGCGGAAATCGCGCAGGTGGCGCAGGACACGGGGCTGGATGGGATCATCGCGACAAACACCACGTTATCGCGCGAAGGTTTGAAAAGTGACAATTCTGCGCAAGCTGGCGGGCTTTCTGGGGCGCCATTGTTCGAAAAATCCACAAGAGTTCTCGCGCGCCTCAGCCTGTTGACCGAGGGGCATATGCCTTTGATCGGGGTTGGAGGCGTGTCAAATGCAGAGCAGGCCTATGCCAAAATTCGCGCAGGCGCCAGCGCTGTTCAGCTCTACTCCGCGCTCGCCTACAAGGGCATGTCGCTGGTGAAAGACATCGCGCTGGGCCTTGATGCGCTCTTGGAAAAAGATGGGTTCAAAACCGTATCAGATGCGGTTGGCACGGGACGGGGAGATTGGCTGTGAGTAAGGTTGTTATCTGGCACAATCCGCGCTGTTCAAAGTCGCGACAAACGCTTGCCCTCTTGGAGCAACATGACGCGCCGGTTGAGGTGCGAAAATACCTCGAAGATGCGCCAAGTGAGGATGAAATTCGCGGGGCCTTAGCGGCACTGGGGCTGAGGGCGATTGAGCTGATGCGCACCAAAGAAGCGGAGTTTAAGGCCCTTGGATTATCGCGCGACATGGACGAGGAAGACTTGATCTCCGCGATGTCTAAGACGCCAAAATTGATTGAGCGTCCCATCGTTTTTAAGGACGGGCAGGCGAGATTGGGCCGCCCGCCCGAAGCTGTGCTGGAGCTGTTGTAGCTTACAGCCGCCCCAAATAAGTGCGGTACTCAATCTGCGAAATCGCTGTGGTGAGTTGGGAGATTTCGTCCATCCGCACAGCCGTATAAATGTCGCGGTAGGACGCACCAAACACCTGCGCAGCAATCGCGCTTTCGGAAAACTGTGCGACCGCCGTGGCCCAATCCGCGCTGAGCGGCTCGGAGGTGGCGTTCATGTCTTCGTCCAAGGGGGCGGGCAGGGGCAAATCGGGCGTGTCCCAACCGTGTAACATGCCGCCAAGCACAGCCGCGATCACCAAATAGGGGTTCACATCAGCCCCCGCGATGCGATGTTCGAGGCGCGCGCCGGGACCAGAAACCTCGGGCAATCGCACGGCTGCCGCGCGGTTATCAATGCCCCAATCCGGCGTATGCGGGGCAAAGCTCGCGGGCTGATACCGGCGGTAACTGTTCATATGCGGCGCAAAAATCGCCTGCAAATCGCCCATCGTCGCCAAAGTACCGGCCACTGCCTGTTTGAGGGCGGGATTTGGCCCTTCCCCCTCGTCAAAAATATTCGCGCCTTGCGCGTCCGTCACCGAGACATGCACATGCATCCCATTGCCCGGATAATCGGCGTAAGGTTTGGCCATAAAGGTCGCGGCCATCCCGTGCCGGCGCGCCACCCCGCGCACCAAACGGCGAAATGTCAACGCTTCATCCGCCGCTTTCAGCACATCATCCGTATGATGGAAATTGACCTCAAATTGACCCGGGCCATATTCCGCGATGAGCGTGTCCGGGGACATGCCCTGGGCGAGGGCGGCGGCAAGAATATCGTCCAAAATGGCCTGCGTGCGCTCCAGGACATCCAGGTCGTAGTTTTGTGCCGTAGGCGAGCGATCAGGCGGCATCGGCGCATCATTTTGGTCTTCGCGCGGCTGATAAAGGTAGAACTCAAGCTCCGTCGCAATCACCGGATTTAGCCCACGTTCTTTGAACCTATCCAACATGTTAGACAGTTGACGGCGCGCGGAAGTATCTGGGATTTCGCCTGTGTCATCGACCATTTCCACCAAGAGTTGCGCCACCACGCCGCCCTTGGCCCAAGGCACAATGCGCAAGCTGCCTGCCACCGGTACCAAGCGCCCATCCGGGTCTCCAATCGCGATCCCCAGTCCGGTCGCCTCGACCTCTTCGCCCAGAATGTTTGGCACATAGGTTGAGAGCGGCAAGCGCACCCCACCGGACGCGATTTTCGCCTCATCATCGCCGGGAAGCCATTTGCCGCGCAAGATCGCGTTCACATCGCTCAGCATCAATTCCACCCGGTCAGGGCGGCCATGCTCTTCGCAAAAAGCTGCATATTCAGTCAGGAAGTCGGTCATGTTTAACCTTGGGTGTTTTCGTCACGAAGGCGTCGCGAAATGGCGCGCTTGGAGGAAATGGAGAAGGTGATAACCCCGATGGTTACAAAGCCAATCAGGATCGAGGAAAGCGCGTTGATTTCGGGGCTAACGCCCAAACGCACGGCAGAGAATATCTTGATTGGCAGGGTTGTTGCCGAAGGACCAGTGGCAAAAGACGCAATCACCAAATCATCGAGCGAAAGTGTGAAGCCAAGCAACCATCCAGAGACCACAGCAGGCAGGATAATCGGCAATGTCACGAGCCGAAACGCCTGCCAACGCGTGCAGCCAAGATCAAGTGCCGCCTCCTCAAGAGACATATCAAAACTGACAAGGCGTGAGGTCACAACCACGTTCACATAGCACATGGCAAAGGTTGTATGTGCCAGCACAATCGTCAGCATGCCACGGTCCATCCCTATGGAAATAAACAACAAAAGAAGGGACAATCCAAGGATCACATCGGGCATCACAAGCGGCGCATAGAGCATTCCGGAGAACAAGGTACGCCCGCGAAATCGCCCGGCGCGCACCATCACATAGGCCGAGAGCGTGCCCAGAACGGTGGCGATGCTCGCGGAAACAAAAGCCACCCGCAACGTGACCCAAGCCGCGTCCAAATAGGCCTCGTTGCGAAACAATTCGCCGTACCATTTTGTCGAGAACCCGGCCCAAACCGTCACCAGTTTGCTCTCATTGAACGAATAGATCACCAAGATCAGCATCGGCAAATAGAGGAAGGTGAAGCCAAGCGTGAGCGAAGTGACGTTGAACCATGAAAGCCGTTTCATTCGCTGACCTCGCGCTGTTTTTCCTCGTTGCGCAAGAACAGCACGATCGGCAGGAGCAAGATCGCCAGAAGCACCACGGCGACCGCCGAGGCCACGGGCCAATCCCGGTTTGAGAAGAACTCTTCCCAGAGCACTTTGCCGATCATCAGCGTATCCGAGCCACCTAACAGCGCAGGGATCACGAATTCGCCCATCACCGGGATAAACACAAGGAAACACCCGGCGATAATGCCCTGTTTTGACAGGGGGAGAGTGACAAGCCAAAAGGCCGAGGCGCGCGAGCAACCGAGGTCTTCGGCGGCTTCAATCAGCGCGCCATCAAGCTTTTCGAGCGCCGCATAGAGCGGCAGAATCATGAAAGGCAAATAGGTGTAGACGATGCCGATGTAGACGGCGGTATTGGTGTTCAGGATCGTCAGAGGCTCGGAAATCACCCCGAGCGCGAGCAAGAATTGGTTGAGCAAACCCTCTTGGCTCAGGATCGCTTTCCACGCGTAAACCCGGATCAAAAACGAGGTCCAAAATGGCAATATCACCAACATCATCAAGGTTGGTCGCCATTGGTCCGGCGCGCGGGCAATGCCGTAAGCGATTGGATAACCTACCAAAAGTGCCAGCAATGTCGAGATCGTCGCGATCTTGAGAGAGCTTAAATAGGCCTTCCAATAAAGATCATCCCCAGCGATCCAGGTGAAGTTTTCAAAGTCGAGTTGGCGCAGATAATCCCAAAGCCCTTGCGCTTTTTCGAAGGTCGGCACATAGGGCGGGATCGCAAGTGCGGTGTCGGAAAGCGAGATCTTCACCACGATCAAGAACGGCACCAAAAACAGCGCAACAAGCCAAGAATACGGTAGGGCTATGAGCGCGAGGCGTTTCATTGGTCCAACACCACGCCCGCACTCTCGCGCCACGACAGCCAAACACGGTCTTCCCAAGTGAAATCGCGCCGATCAATGCGGGTCGAATTGGTCATCGCGGCCTTGACCATCTGCCCACCGTTGAGGCGCACATGGTAGGTTGAGAGATTGCCCAAATAGCCGATGTCTATGATTTCACCGGGGACCGCGTTCTGGCGATCTGTGGGCTGCTCACGGGTGACGCGGATTTTCTCGGGGCGGATGGCATAGGTGACTTTCTGCCCCTCACTTAGGTCGGTTTTGCACTCAGAGGCGGCAATTGCGGGCGCGCCGTCAGCGTAGATGATATTGTAGGCCTCCGGTCCACTGCGCCTCGCGCTCCCCTCAATCAGGTTCACATCTCCAATAAAATCAGCAACATAAACAGAGTTCGGCGCCTCATAGATCACCGGAGGCGTGTCCACTTGGATCACCTTACCTTCATCCATTACCGCCACGCGTGAGGCGACTGTCATCGCCTCTTCCTGATCATGGGTGACGATGACAAAGGTGGTCCCCGTGCCTTCCTGAATGTCCATCAGTTCAAATTGGGTTTCCTCGCGCAGCTTTTTGTCGAGCGCGCCGAGGGGTTCATCCAGCAAAAGGAGTTTTGGCGCTTTGGCGAGAGACCGCGCTAGGGCAACACGTTGGCGTTGCCCCCCTGAGATCTGGTGCGGCTTGCGCTTGGCAAATTTCTCAAGCCGGGTGAGACGCAGCATGTCCTCAACGCGCGCCGCCAAGGCATCGGCTGGCATCTTGTCGCGTTTCAAGCCAAAGGCGATGTTGTCCCACACCGACAAATGCGGAAACAACGCGTAGCTTTGAAACATCATGTTCACAGCGCGTTTGTTTGGCGAAACCCCGGTCATATCCTGACCGGCAATTGAGATTTGGCCCTTGGTCGGCGCTTCAAACCCGGCGAGCATGCGCATCATTGTCGTCTTGCCGCAGCCGGACGGACCAAGCAGGGCGAAGAATTCTTTCTCATAAATGTCGAGCGTCAGATCATCAATTGCAGTGAAGTCGCCAAACCGTTTCGTGACGCCTTCAAAGCGAATGAGCGGGGTGGCCTCAGGGTCCGTCCATGGGGCGAAAACGTCTTGGGCTGGCTGCGCCATAGCACCTCACTGAAATGAAAGGCCCCTCACGCGCACAGGCGCGCGAGGGGCGATTGGGTTAGGTGCCGGACTTGATTTTTGTCCAGAGCCGGGTCACGACACGCTGCACTTTGGCGTCATATGGCCCTTTTGTATAAAGGTTTTCCACGGTTTCATCGCTTGGATAAATGGCCGGATCGCCAATCACATCCTCCTCCAGAAACTCTTGCGAGGCCTTGTTGCCGTTGGCGTAGTAGACGTAGTTGGAGGCGGCCGCCATGTTCTGCGCGTCCATGATGAAGTTGAGGAAGGCATGCGCGCCTTCGGGGTTTGGCGCATCCACCGGGATTGCCATTTGGTCGAACCACATCAAGGCGCCTTCTTTCGGGGCGTTATAGGCGATTTCGACGCCGTTTTCGGCTTCATCGGCGCGGTCGCGGGCTTGCAAAATGTCGCCAGACCAACCGAAGGCAACGCAAATATCACCGTTCGCCAGCGCTTCAATATACTCGGAGCTGTGGAACTTTTGCACATAGGGGCGCACGCCCATGAACACAGCTTCGGTCTTGGCGATCACATCGGCGTCTTTGCTGTCCGGGTCTTCGCCAAGGAACTTGAGAGCGGCCGGAACCATCTCGTCAGGGGCGTCGAGGAAATGCACGCCGCAAGCTGCCAGTTTTTCCATATTGGCAGGGTCAAAAACCAACGAAAGACTGTCGATTGGCGCGTCTTCGCCCAGCACTTCTTTCACTTTTTCAACATTCACGCCGATGCCAGTGGTGCCCCACATATAGTTGATCGCATATTGATTTCCGGGGTCATATTGCTCGGTGCGGGCCTTGATCACATCCCACAGGTTCACGCTATTTGGCAGTTTGTCATAGTCCAGTTTCTGAAACGCGCCAGCCATAATTTGCCGCTGCAAAAAAGACCCGGTCGGCACAACGACGTCATACCCGGAGCCGCCAGCCAGCATTTTGGTTTCCAAAAGCTCGTTGGAATCAAACACATCATACACAAGCTCAAGGCCGGTTTCGGCTTCAAATTTCTCAAGCAGCGCTTCGTCGATGTAGTCGGACCAGTTATAAACGCGCACCTCCTCGGCTTGCGCGGCGGTGCCGGCCAAAAGCGCAGCTGTCACAGTGACAAAATGGGGAACCCAAGTCGATTTCATGTCATACTCCCTGTGGGCATTTCGCCCGATATGGTGACGCAGATGCCTGCGATGTCATGCGCAAGCGGCGGGGCTGTTTGCGCTATTTGATCAAAAGTTTTCCGCCTTTGCAATATGGTCAAACCTGCGTCGGCGCGGTAGCTTTGCTTTAACAGTATCCGCTTGGCGCGCCAGCGCAATGTTTTCAAGAGAGGGAAGTGATGGATGTGAGCCTGCCCAAAGTGCCCGCCCATGAGAGCGCCTATCAAATGTTGCGTGCCATGGTGCTGCATGGAGAGCTTGCTCCCGGCCAGCCCGTCACAATTCAGGGTCTTGTCGAAACCCTTGATTTGGGCATGACCCCGGTGCGCGAAGCGATCCGGCGATTGACCTCGCAAGGGGCCTTGGAGTTCAAGGGGAACCGCCGTGTATCGGTCCCTTTGATGGACCGGGACACCTATGACGAGCTTGCCTTTGCGCGCCTCTCGGTAGAGCCGGAATTGGCGCGCCGTGCCGTTAAAAACATGACAAATTCTGACATTGATGCGCTGGCGCAAATCGACGTGGCGCTGGATGCGGCCATCGAGCGCGGGGATGTGGGCGCCTACCTTGAACACAACCACGCCTTTCACAACACGCTCTATGAATTTTCAAACGCCAAGGTGCTTCTGGCAATTTCCGAAATGCTCTGGCTGCGCACCGGGCCGTCTTTGCGAATGATGCTGGGGCGGGCGGGCACCGCGAATTTGCCCGACAAGCACCGCGAAGCCCTGGCCGCCATGCGCGCAGGGGACGCGGACGGGGTGGCGCGGGCGATCAAAGGGGACATTGAGCAGGGAATCGCCTCCGTCACCGGGTCGCTTTCGCCGCGGTGAGCAGGCCGAAAGACCGAGCGCTTCTGCGTTGACAGCGTATTTTTTGATCATATTCTGAACGCAACCTCTGCCAGACCTTCCTTTCAGGAGCCGCCCCATGTCCAAAATCACGAATCATTTGCCCACCGCCGAGCTTCAGGCGCTGGATGCCGCCCACCATATGCACCCGTTTTCCAACAACGCAGACCTCGCCAAACGGGGCGCGCGGGTGATCACCGGGGCGAAGGGGGTGATGCTGACGGACAGTGAAGGCGTCCAAATTCTCGATGGAATGGCGGGGCTATGGTGCGTAAATATCGGCTACGGACGCGACGAGCTGGCCGAGGTCGCGGCGCGCCAAATGCGCGAACTCCCCTATTACAACACCTTCTTCATGTCGACGCATGTGCCCGCCATCGCGCTTGGAGCAAAACTGGCACAGCTTGCGCCGGGCGATTTGAACCATGTCTTTTTCGCCTCCGGCGGCTCTGAGGCCAATGACACAAACATTCGGCTTGTACGCCGCTATTGGGACTTGATGGGCAAGCCGGGCAAACACACCTTCATCAGCCGCAAAAACGCCTATCACGGCACCACAGTGGGGGCGGCCAGCCTTGGCGGGATGGCGGGCATGCACGCGCAAGGGGGGCTGCCGATCCCCGGTGTCGAATACATCAATCAACCCCATTGGTACCTTGAGGGCGGCGATCTGAGCCCGGAGGAGTTTGGTCTTCTGCGTGCGCGCGAACTTGAGGCCAAGATTGATGAACTCGGTGAGGAAAATGTTGCAGCCTTCATCGCAGAACCGATCCAAGGCGCAGGCGGGGTGATCATTCCGCCCGATAGCTATTGGCCAGAAATCAGCCGCATCTGTAAAGAACGCGATATTCTGTTGGTCGTGGATGAGGTGATCACCGGATTTGGCCGCACAGGCGAATGGTTCGCGACCCAGTTTTATGGGCTAGACCCGGATATCATCACAATCGCCAAAGGGCTGTCATCGGGCTATGCGCCGATTGGCGGATCCTTGGTGTCAGATCACGTTGCCGAAGTGGTTGGTGCGGGTGAATTCAACCATGGCTACACCTATTCGGCGCATCCTGTTGCGGCCGCTGTCGCGCTGGAAAACCTGCGGATCATGGAAGAAGAAAACATCGTCGGCCATGTGAAAAACGTGGCTGGCCCGTATCTTGCCGAAAAGTGGCATCAACTCGCGGACCATCCCTTTGTCGGGGAAACGACAATTGTAGGGATGATGGCGAGCCTTGCTTTGACGGCGGATAAATCTGTGCGCAAACCCTTTGAAGCGGAGGCTGGCACAGTTGGCTTCATGGTGCGCGAACGGTGTTTTGCCAACAATCTGGTGATGCGACACGTTGGGGATCGGATGGTGGTGGCACCCCCGTTGACCATGCAAAAGGGCGACATAGATCTGTTGTTTGACCTCGCTGTGAAGTCGCTCGATCAAGCCTATAAAGACGTTCAGGATGCCGGGCTTATGAAGACGGCCTGAGTCATGGCCGCACTCGACCTTTTGACGGCGAATGACACGCTCGGGCAGTATCCAAACAGCTGGTACGCCGCCACGGCAAAACAGGACGCTGCGCGCGCGCCTTTGCAGGGCGAGACCCGAGCGGATGTGTGTATCATTGGGGCCGGGTATACGGGGTTGTCGGCCGCGCTGCATATGGCGCAAGCGGGGCTTGAGGTGGTGGTGCTTGAGGCGTCGCGCATCGGATTTGGCGCTTCCGGGCGCAACGGCGGGCAACTCCATCCCGGTCAGCGGCTTGAGCAAGACACCTTGGAGCACATGCTCGGCAAATCCCGCGCACGCGACCTGTGGGATCTGGCGCTGGAAGGCGTCGACCTCACAAAAGCTCTGGCGGCAAAACATGCAGAGGGCGCTGACTTCGCACCGGGGTTAATTCACGCGGATCACAAACGTGGATTTGTCGCGCAAACTCAAGCCTACGTCGAAAAGCTCGCACGCGATTATGCCTATGATAAGATTGAGGTTTTGGATCGAAAAGCCCTTCAGGAAAAGCTCGCCACACAGCAGTATCACGGCGGTATTTTGGATCATGGCGGGGGGCATTTGCATCCGTTGAAATACGCGATCGGCCTTGCGCGTGGCGCCGAGGCTGCGGGCGCGCGCCTATATGAGACATCGCGCGTGGTCAAGGTCACGCCGGGCGCGCGGGCCACTGTGGAGACAGGTGGTGGCCGGGTCAGCGCGGCCCATGTGCTCTGGGCGGCGAACGGCTATCTTGGCAAAGCGATGCCTGAGGTCGCCAAACGGGTCATGCCAATCAATAATTTCATTCTGGTGACGGAACCTTTGGGGGCTTTGGCGCGCAACATCATCCCCGGTAACGAGGCGGTGGCGGATAGTAAATTCGTGATCAATTACTATCGCCTCACGCCCGATGGGCGGATGCTGTTTGGGGGCGGCGAAAGTTATGGCTACAGGTTCCCGCGCGACATTGCCGACAAAGCCCGCGCGCCGATGATCAAGCTGTTCCCGCAACTCGCTGGCGCGAAGGTGGATTATGCTTGGGGCGGCACGCTTGCCATAACAATGAACAGGATGCCGCATTTTGCGCGCCTCACGCCCAATATCCTGAGCATGTCTGGGTATTCCGGGCATGGGATTGCCACTGCCACCTTGGCGGGAAAGCTCGCGTCTGAGTGTGTGCAGGGGCAGGCGGGGCGCTTTGATATGATGGCAGAGGTGCCAAGCCCGCGGTTTCCTGGCGGGGCCTTGCTGCGCGCGCCGCTCTTGGCGGCTGGTATGGCTTGGTTTGCGCTGCGTGACCGGCTTTAGGAGGCTTTCCGCAGGACTTTTTGCAATAGCAAAACAAGCCCCGCGATCATGAACACCAAGACATAGTCGATCACAGGAATGCGCAAGACCTCATGAACTGCGCCCCAGCCACGCCCCCCTTCGCCGCCCCACTGAAGGCCAAATTGCGCCCCCCAGTCTTCACCCCTGTAGACCCACAAGATCGAGGCCACCGCGCCCAAGCCAATGGCCCAGCGGATCCAGCGTTTCAGCCCCAGTCCGTGCATTTGTGTGACCACGAGAATGACCAAGAAACCGAACAAAAACATGGTCCAGAAGTCTTGCCCCGCGACAAGTGCCACAATGACGCCGTGGATCAGGACCGCCCCCTCCAGCGCGAAGGTCCACCAGCGGTTTGTGTGGACGCGTGTGAAGATGAAGGCGGCTTGGATGAACAGGAGAAACGTGTAGAAAAATCCCGCCAGATGCCCCGCCGTCAGCTCCATCGGGTGATACCAATAGGTGAAGGTCACCGCCCAAGCGAAATAATAGCCATGATAGCGGATCAAGCTCTGCCGGATCCCGCGAAACAGTTTCGCGCGCCCGAAAAACAGCCCCCGGCGCGGGGCTTCCATAATCAAGACCACAACGAGCACCAACACGACCGACCCTTGCGAGGTTATCACAGGTAAGTCCTGCCCCAAACCATCGTAAAACAACGCTGTTTGCACGTAATGCAGCGCGACAAAAAACCCGGTTCCGCCAAGGGCGATCCAGTTGATCACATGTATTTTTCCGCGTTCTCGCAGTCTGTCGCGGTTCGTTTGCGCCCAAGCAATCACCCCCCACAAAAAGAGCTGATGCAACACATAGCCGCCCCACATGGACGCGCGCGACCAGGCGTCTGGATCGGGGCGCTTCCAGTAATACCAATTGAACCCTTGGTCCGGCGCAAAGGTGACGCCCTCAACAAATGGGCGCAGCGTCAAAAGGGCGACTGTCGCCAAGATTGCAAGACCAATGGACCCAATCCAAGCCCATTTCAGTGAATGTGACACAAAGTTCCCCTCGATGACGGTAAGGTGTCGGCGCTCATATTACGCGCGATTTTTGGGCGCGGATCAATGTGCTATAGGCGCGCAGGCGTTGATTTTGCCTAAAATTGCGGCACCTCGCCCTAAAACTGCGCGCAGGCCACTGAGGCGCATGCGTGGTGCCCAATTTCGAGGCGCTGCGACTTGCGGCTGGCGGCCATCGGCATACAGTCGGGGCAAACAGGTAAGGCGCCGCTGCGATGAATTTTGACAAGATCGACAAAAAGGCCCGCAAGGTCATGGAGACCAATGATCGCGGCCTTTATACGGTGCCCACAAAGGGCCTCTATCCGTATCAATGGAACTGGGACAGTGCTTTCGCGGCTTGGGGCTTTGCAACCTTTGACCCGAAGCGCGCATGGGCGGAGCTTGAAACCCTGTTTCAAGGACAGTGGGACACCGGCATGGTTCCGCATATTGTTTTTCATAAACAGGCGCTTGGATATTTTCCCGGCCCGGATGTTTGGCATGTGAACCGCGTGCCGCATACCTCCGGTATCACCCAGCCGCCGATCGCCGCCACCATGGCGCGCGCGGTTTATGAAGCCGATAAACGGTACGGGCGCATCCATATGGAATTGCTGTATGGGCGGCTTGTCAGCTGGCACCGCTGGTTCATGCGCTACCGGGTTGAGGGCGGCATGGTGGCCATAACGCACCCGTGGGAAAGCGGGCGCGACAATGCCCCGGATTGGGATGCGGCCCTGAGCAATGTGGATACCAGCGAAGTGGGCGAATACCACAGGCGCGATTTGGACGAGGTGGACGCGGCGATGCGCCCTTCGACGTTGGATTATGATCGTTACGTCGCGCTTTTGTATCTGAGCCGGGACGTGGGATATGATGAGGACAAAATCGCCCAGCTCAGCCCCTTTCGCGTGGCAGATGTGGGCATGACCTTCATGTTTCTGCGGGCCTGCCGCGACTTGCTGCATATCGCGGCGGAATTTGATCATGAAACCACCGAAATTGAGGGCTGGATTGCGGCGCTGAAACAGGGGGTGAAGGGCCATTGGAACGAAGCGCGCGGGCATTACGACAGCGTGAATTTGCGCACGGGCGCCTTTACCAATTCACTAACCTCCGCGAGCTTTCTCAATTGGTATGCAGGCGTGCGCGATGATCGCCAACTCAAACATTTGGGACGGATTTTGGACCAAGTGGGATATGGCGTGCCGTCCCTGGATCCAGAAGATCCGCAGTTTGACAAACTGCGCTATTGGCGCGGCCCAGTGTGGGGCATGGTGAACGCTTTGATCGGCATTGGGTTGGCGGAAACTGGGCACACCGTGCTTGCCGAAAACATCCGCAAAACAACGCAGAAATTGATCTCTGAACATGGGTTTTATGAGTATTTCTGCCCGATGGATGGCGGCTCTGCGGGGGGCAGCTCGTTCACCTGGACAGCGGCCGTATGGCTCACATGGGCCTCGCCACACGCAAAAGGCCGCTTTTGATCGTAGCGTAGTCTTTTCGGGCCTTAAACCTATGTTCAGAAAATCATGGCAAGACACCCTGAAATGAGGTCGCCCAGCTCTATGGGGCAGCATTCAGGAGTAAGGCATGCGTTTATTTCATCGGGTTGCTCAGGCACTTGAAAACCTCCCAATTCGGGTGAAACTGCCTGTGTTTATGGTGGTCCTCTTGGCGTTGGTGGTATCCCTCACCAACGTGATTTTCTTTCTTGATAAGCGGAACGGGCTGATCGAAACGGGTGAAGCCATGGTCAACGCAATCGCGGATACACGCGCGACAGCCCTGGAAAAACACTTTCAAGATGCGGCGAATGACATCCAGGTTTTGGCCTCTGAGGCGACGACCGTCAAAAACTTGGAGGCTTTCACGCGGGCTTGGTCCTTGATGGGAGAGGAAGGGGCCAGCGATCTGCATGCGGCTTATGTTACGCAAAATCCGCATGATTTAGGACAGCGCCAGCTCTTGGATGAGGCGCAGGGTGGCGCGGTTTGGGCCTATTCCGCAAATCATTCCGTCATTAATCCGCGAATGCGCGATTACATGTCCATCTATGGATATTATGATGTGATGTTGATCAGTGCTGCTGGCAATGTTGTGTACTCCGCCTTCAAGAACGAAGACTTCGCAACAAATGTGGTCGACGGACCTTTCAGTGATACGGGTCTTGGTCGTGTGTTCTCGCGCGCCATGGAGGCCGGCGCGGAGACGCAGGTCTTTGAAGATCTTGCGCCGTATGAGGCAGGTTTTGGCGACCCCGCAACCTTCATTGCCCAAGCTGTCAGTAATAAGTCTGGTGATGTGATTGGCGTTCTGGTTTTTCGACTGATGGCCGAGCATGTTTCAGAAATCACAAATTCGGCAAGTGGCTTGGGTCACACGGGGGAAATCTATGTGATTGGTCCCGACGGGCTAATGCGCACAAATTCACGGTTTGATCCAGTGCCCAGCCTTTTGGCTCCGGGGCCAGAGATGCCCTTGCTCAGCGCTGGGCTTGCGGGGGAGGCTGGCTATGAGTTGAGCACCGGCAAAGACCACGAACCAGCCTTGATCGCCTATCGCCCGGTGAACGTGCTTGGGCAAAATTGGGTGCTGGTGGCGGAGTTCAAACAATCCGAAGTGCTTGCGGAGACCAATGTTTTGATCCGCAAAATTGCAGCCGAAGGTTTGGTGACGATGATCATCGTGCTAAGCGTTGCCCTGTTGTTTTCTCGCTCAATCGTGCGCCCTCTGGGCCGTGTAAGTGCTGCGATGCGAGGGATTTCGAACGGGAACCTCGACACAGAAGTCGTGGACGCAGAGCGCGGCGATGAAGTCGGCTCCATTGCAAAAACCCTTGAAAACTTTCGCTTCGAGTTGCGTGAAGCAGAGAAGCGAAACTTCGAAAGCCATTTTCGCGGTGCCGCCTTTGAAAATTCGCAAGCGGCAATCATGATGGCGGATGATGAGTTGTCGCTTCTGCATGTGAATGACGCGCTCTTGAGCATTTTCAAGCGTTATCAAGATGTCTTCGCGAAGATGGTGCCTGACTGTTCGGCGCCTGCGCTTGAGGGGCGAAAAATGCCGGAATTTTTCCCTCCGCTGATGCGCGATGAGCTGAAAGCAATTTTGGCGGATTCTTCAAAATTGCCCTACCGCGCTGACCTTGGATTTGGCGATGTGCGTCTAACGCTCGACATCTCCCTCGTCACAAACGAGAGCGGCAAACCGCTCGGATATGTGGCCGAGTGGAGTGATGTGACCGAAGGGTATATGAACTCCGCCATGATGAAGGCGATTGACGCAAATCAAGTCAAAGCCGAATTCACACCGGATGGTCTGTTTCTGCGCGCCAATAGCTTGTTTTTTGATGCCATCGGGGGCGAAAGCGGTTTTGATCCGCAGGCCTATTCCGTGGCCGGCCTTCACCAAGACATCAAAAAGGCTTTCGAGACAGTGCAATCAGGGCGAGCGGATTATGGTCAGTTTGTTGTGCCCCATAGCAGCGGAGACCTGGCGCGGATTGATGGCGGTTTCGCCCCAGTGACGGACGCCAATGGGAAGGTCTTGCGTGTTGTCTTGATGGGGAAAGACGTGACCGAGGCGCACCGCGCCATGAGCGAAAGCGAAGCGCAACGTCGGGCGATGAAAGACGCGCAGGATCATGTTGTTGATGCGTTGCGCAGTGGGCTTGGGTCGCTTGCGCAAGGGGATTTGACGGCGCGATTGGATGAGGCGTTTTCGCAGGATTACGAACAGCTGCGCGTTGATTTTAACAGTGCTGTTGAAGGGCTTTTGGCGGCCATGCGAGGGGTCGTTGAAAACGCGGATTTGATCACCGGCGAGGCAGCGGAAATTTCCTCTGCGGCGGATGATTTGTCGCAACGCACCGAGCGCCAAGCTGCCACATTGGAGGAAACAGCCTCCGCTTTGGATGAGATGACCTCTTCGGTGAAATCCGCCGCGGAAGGCGCTTTGCACGCCAATGAAATCGTGGAGAATGCGCGGCGAAACGCAGAGGCGTCCGGCGAAATCGTGCGCGAAGCTGTGGAGGCGATGAGCGAGATTGAAAGCTCCTCGACGCAGATTTCGAAAATCACCGGGGTGATTGATGACATTGCGTTCCAAACCAACCTTTTGGCGCTCAACGCCGGGGTTGAGGCCGCGCGTGCGGGCGAGGCGGGGCGCGGATTTGCGGTTGTTGCTTCTGAGGTGCGCGCCTTGGCACAACGCTCCTCTGATGCGGCGCGCGAGATCAACGAGCTGATCTCCGCCTCTGGCGCGCAGGTCAAACGCGGCGTTGATCTCGTGGATCAAGCGGGCGGCGCGCTCAAAGGAATTGTCGAAAGCGTGTCTGAGATCAGCCAAAACGTGTCTGATATTGCTGTGAGTTCGCAAGAGCAAAGCGCGGGTCTTGCGGAAATCAACTCCGCTATGAACCAGCTTGACCAGGTGACCCAGCAAAACGCCGCCATGTTTGAAGAAACCACAGCCGCCAGCCATGCGCTGACGCGCGAAGCGGAAACGCTGGCGAAAACCATGGCGCAATTCAAAACGGGCACAGGCACACGACCTGGCACAGGCACAGGGGCAGGCAAAAGCGCTCAGGTCGTTGATGCCGCCAGCTTCGCCTCACGGCGCGAAGCCGCAGCCCCATCCCCCGCAAAGCCCACTCCCCCCGCGCCTACTGCCCAATCGGTGGCAAGCGCACCAGCGAGCGCAACCGCGCAAGCTCTCGATATTGAGGATGACGACGGCGGATGGGATGAATTCTAACCACCCGTCATTGACAATTCCAACGTCATAACCGACCCAAGTTAAGCGGTTTGATGAAGGATGAAGCATGGCCAATCAGGAATGGCAGTTTTGGGTCGATCGGGGCGGGACCTTTACCGATATCGTTGCCCGCACCCCCGATGGGCAGCTCAAAACCCATAAATTGCTGTCTGAAAACCCCGAACAATACAGCGATGCCGCCGTCCATGGTATTCGTACGCTTCTGGCACTTGATCCGGATGAACCCCTCCCAAAGGGCAGTATTGGCGCTGTCAAAATGGGAACAACAGTCGCGACCAACGCCCTATTGGAACGCAAAGGCGCGCGCACGCTCCTTGTGACAACGGCGGGCTTTAACGACCTGCTTCACATTGGTTATCAGTCGCGCCCAAAGATATTTGACCTTCAGATCACCCGGCCAACACCCCTATTTGAACAGGTCATCGAGGCCCAACAGCGCCACAGCAAAGACGGTCACTCGCTTGTCGATCTCAACGAGACAGCTCTAAAGTCTCACCTGATCAAAGCGCATAACGATGGGTTTGAAGCTGTCGCAATCGCGTTTCTCCACGCGCATATCGCGCCGGAGCACGAACAACGCGCCGCAAAACTCGCGCGCGACATTGGCTTTGAACAAGTGTCCTGCAGTCACGAGGTTTCGCGCTTGGCAAAGTTGGTTGGACGCGGCGATACGACAGTGGCCGATGCCTATCTGTCGCCAATCCTGCGCCGCTACGTCAACCAAGTCGAAAGCGCGCTGGACATTGGCCGCGCAACGCGAAATCTCTTCTTCATGCAATCCAGTGGTGGCCTCACGGATGCGGCGCGCTTTATGGGGAAAGACGCCATTCTTTCCGGTCCAGCCGGCGGCATTGTTGGCATGGTCAAGACCGCGCAAGCGGCTGGATTCGAACAGCTTATTGGCTTTGACATGGGGGGGACCTCGACAGATGTGAGCCATTTTGCTGGGCAGTTGGAACGCAGCTTTGAAAGCGAAGTGGCGGGTGTGCGGCTGCGCGCACCCATGTTGGATATCCATACTGTGGCCGCCGGGGGCGGATCGATCTGCACCTTTAAGGATGGTCGCTTCCAAGTCGGCCCGCAAAGCGCGGGCGCAGATCCAGGTCCAGCCGCCTATCGCCGGGGCGGACCGTTGACAGTGACCGATTGCAACGTTCTGCTAGGTCGCCTGACGCCAGATCATTTTCCTGCCCTGTTTGGCGCAAAAGGCAACGCGCCTCTCGATCTGCAAGTGGTGCAGACAAAATTCGCGCAGCTTGCAAAGCACATCGCAAAAGACACCGGCGCCCCCCAAATGTCCAGCGAGGCCATAGCGGAAGGGTTCCTTCGTATCGCTGTCGACAATATGGCAAATGCCATCAAAAAGATCAGCGTCGAGCGCGGGCGTGACGTGAGCAACTATACCCTTCAGTGTTTTGGGGGCGCGGGCGGGCAACACGCCTGTTTGGTCGCGCAAGCCTTGGGGATGAAACGCGTATTTTTGCATCCTTTTGCGGGCGTTCTGTCGGCCTATGGCATGGGGCTGGCCGAGGTGCGCAGCCTGCGCGAAACACAGTTCAACGGGCCGCTTGAAAACACCGAGGCCGCTCAAAACGCCCTCGCCAAGATCGCCGCACAAGCGCGCGCCGAGACTGAAGCGCAGGATGTTGAAGACCTGCGCGAGCATTGGGCCGCATATCTGAAATACCAAGGGTCGCACCAATCGTTGCAGGTCGATTTTTCGAACGAAACCCAGATGCGTGCCGATTTTGAGGCTGCTCATTTGGCGCGGTTTGGCTTCATTTCGCCAGAACGCCCTGTTGAGTTTGAGATGCTCACCGTCGAGGCAATTGGGTCAACGGGCGAGGCGCCGCGCACGCGCGCCCCGAAATCGGACATGACACCAAAAGCAAAGGTGCGCCAATGGCGCGATGGGGCTTGGGCAGAGGTGCCGTTGTTTGACCGCGATCACCTTCCCGCAGGGGTCAAGATTGAAGGGCCAGCCGTCGTTTGCGAAAGCACGGGCACAACCTTGATTGAGCCAAACTGGCAAGGTGAAGTGGATGCGGCGGGCAACTTGATCCTGACATTCAAAGGCGAGGTCGCGCGCCCCATCCCGGCAAATATTGCTGTCGATCCGGTTCGCCTCGAAGTCTTTAACAACTTGTTTATGTCGATCGCGGATCAGATGGGCGCGACCTTGGCGAACACCTCTTGGAGCGTGAACATCAAGGAGCGATTGGATTTCTCTTGCGCGATTTTTGACGCGTGCGGCGATTTGGTGGCCAATGCGCCTCATGTCCCCGTGCACCTCGGCTCGATGTCGGCGGCGATCAAGACCGTGATTGAAGAAACGAAAGGCAGCGTGAAACAGGGCGATGCGTTCATGTTGAACTCGCCTTACAATGGCGGCACGCATCTTCCTGACGTGACAGTTGTCACGCCGGTGTTCATCAAGGGCGAAGCGGTTTTCTGGCTTGGGTCGCGGGGCCATCATGCTGATATTGGCGGGCGCACCCCCGGCTCTGGTCCGCCCGATAGCCGCCATATTGATGAAGAAGGTGTGTTGATTGAGTTGGCGCAACTGGTGCGCGCTGGCGCCTTTCTGGAAGAGGAGGCGCGGGCGATTTTTGCCTCAGGAACGTGGCCAGCGCGCAATCTCGATCAAAACATGGCCGAC
This sequence comes from Maritimibacter sp., assembly GCA_050633625.1. GTDB lineage: Bacteria > Pseudomonadota > Alphaproteobacteria > Rhodobacterales > Rhodobacteraceae > JBOEGW01. The sequence goes on from JBOEGW010000001.1 coordinate 112,698, forward strand.
CTCAAAGCCCAAATCGCCGCGAACGAAACCGGCCGCAGAGAGCTTGAAAAAGCGACAACGCTCTGGGGCGTTGATGTTGTGCAGTCATATATGGGACATGTGCAAGACAACGCCGCCCAGTGCGTTCGGCAGGTGATTGAAACCCTTCAAGATGGCCGATTTACCTATCCGTTGGATGACGGCAGCCAAATCCAGGTGGCGCTGCGCGTTGACCGCGCAAAATCGCGCGCAACAGTTGATTTCACGGGCACCTCAAAACAGCACAAATCGAACTATAATGCTCCTAAACCAATCGCCTATGCAGTTGTTCTTTACTGTTTTCGAACATTAGTCGGAAACAACATCCCACTCAATGAAGGCTGTCTTCGCCCCATTGAGGTGATCATTCCGGAAGGCACAATGCTCAATCCGCGCGCCCCCGCGGCGGTGATCGCGGGCAACACCGAAGTGAGCCAAGCCGCCTGTAACGCACTCATGGGCGCACTTGGCGCGATGGCCGCAAGCCAAGGGACGATGAACAATTTCATTTGGGGAAACGAGGCGTTCCAGAACTATGAAACCATCGCCGGGGGCACGGGGGCTGGGCCGGGGTTTGCGGGCTGCGATGCTGTGCAAAGCCACATGACAAACACGCGCATGACAGATCCCGAAATTCTGGAAGCGCGGTTCCCGGTCCGCCTTGAACGCTTTGAAATTCGCGATGGATCGGGTGGCGCGGGGCAGTGGCGCGGCGGCAATGGCTTGCTGCGCATTTTGCGGTTCTTGGAGCCGGTCACGGTCACCACTTTGTCCTCATCGCGCGTCATTGCACCCTTTGGGATGGCGGGGGGCGAGGCGGGCGCTGTCGGTGAAAACCTTGCTCATTTCCCGGATGGCAGCATCGAGGTGCTGAAAGGAAATGACGAGATCAACCTGCCCGCCGGAGGCGCGTTTGAAATGCGCACGCCCGGCGGGGGCGGTTGGGGAAAGCCCTAATTTGTCGCGCTCAGACAGTCTGAAATGGTGTGCGCCATTTTGGTGATCAGCGCCGGGTACAGGTCTGGTCCGAGCGGCAGTGTGCTGCCAGTCGGGTCAAGCTCCGCAAGGCGCATCGGCACGTCCGCGCTAAGGGCGAGCAAAATGTTCTCGTCAAACCCCGGCTCTGAAAAGGCACAGGGAACCGGCGTGTTTTCGACTTTCGCTGTCAGGCGCGCAAGGGCCGCTGCCGTGGAGGGAGAGGCGTCACTGGGGCGCAAACTGCCAGCGATATTAAGGCCATAGTGCTCTGTGAAATAGCGATAGGCATCATGAAAAGTGATGAGTGCGGCGCCTTGATGCGGCGCAAGCAGCGCTTTGAGTTCGGCGTCAACTGCGGCAAGCCGGGCCAAAGCCGAGGCCGCATTCGCGCCGTAAGTGTCGGCGTTTTTCGGGTCTAGATCGCTCAGCTTTTCCGCAATGTGCTCGATCCAAATACTGCCATTTTCGGGTGAAAGCCATGCATGTGGGTCAATTTCCCCATGGTCATGGTGGTCTTCGCTGTGTTCGTCATCATGGTCATCATGGTCATCATGGTCATCATGGTCATCATGGTCATCATGGTCGTCATGCTCTTCGTGTGCGTGCGCGTCTTTGTCTTCCTCCGCCGTATGTGCGAGCCGCTTGGTTTCCGGCGCCGCGAGCAGCTCGTAGGTGTCCTCGACCGACAAACTATCAAGCGCGTCCTCAAGCCAAGGCTCCAGCGCAGGACCAACCCAGACCACCAGATCCGCCTCGTCAAGCGCACGCACTTGTGCGGGGCGCAGGGACACAGAATGGGGATCAGCGCTTTGATCCAACAACAGGCTTGGCGAGCCAACACCTTCCATGATTTGAGCGACAAGCGAGTGAATCGGCGCGATGTCAGTGACGACTTTGGGGGATTGAGCGAAGGCGGGCAGGGCGGTGAGCATGAAAACGGCGGGGAATAGGCGCATTGGTATTGTGTCCCTTTGGAGTGTGTAATATTATCACGTCACGTAATCTGTAATACTATTACATTTGAGGTGCAACCCTTGTCCGATGATCCTGCCCGCGCATTCATTGACCACGACCACGCCACCTGTGCGGGGCAAGCGCTGAGCCACGCAGAAACCGTCTGTGCGGGTGCGGGCGCGCGCCTCACACCTGTGCGTCGGCGCACCTTGGAAATTCTGCTCGAAGCGCATCAGGCCATGGGCGCATATGAGGTGCTGGAACGCTTGTCCGCCGAAGGGTTCGGCAAGCAACCTCCTGTCGCCTACCGCGCGCTTGATTTCCTTGTGGATCAAGGGCTTGTTCATCGAATTCGGCGTCTCAACGCCTTTACCGCCTGCACCCAACCCAGCGAAAATCACGCGCCCGTTTTCCTGATTTGTAACGCCTGTCAAAGCGTTGCAGAAGCCCCCGGAACGCCAGTACGAGAAGCGCTGGAAATGGCAGCAGACAGCCTCGGGTTTGCGGTTGAACGCGCCAGTGTGGAGGCGATTGGTCTATGCCCGTCTTGCCAATCGGAGCCAACAACGTGAGCTTGATCGAGGCGCAGGGGCTTGGCCGCCGCTTTGGCGCGCAAAATGTGTTGGACGGCGTGAACTTGATGATCGAGCCAGGCGAAATCGTGACGTTGGTCGGGCCGAACGGGTCAGGAAAATCCACCTTGGTCAAATTGCTGCTCGGCGTGGATCAGCCAAGCGCGGGGCGGGTGAAACGAAAGCCGGGTTTGCGGCTTGGATATGTGCCGCAAAAGCTGACAATTGACCCGACGTTGCCGCTCACAGTGGCGCGGTTTTTGGCGCTGCCCACGCGGGCAACACGCGCAGAAACGGCGCAGGTTGTGGCGCGCACCGGGATTGCGGGCTTGGAGGCGCAACAGTTGTCCTCCTTGTCTGGCGGACAGTTTCAACGCGTCCTCTTGGCGCGTGCGCTGCTCGCAAAACCAGAACTCTTGGTCTTGGATGAGCCGACACAGGGGCTTGATCAGCCGGGCGAGGCGGCGTTTTATCGTCTGCTAGAGGAGGTGCGTCAGGAACTTGGATGTGGCGTATTTATGGTGAGCCATGATCTGCACGTTGTCATGAGCGCATCTGATCGGGTGATCTGTTTGAACCACCATATTTGTTGCGAAGGCACACCGCTTGTTGTGAGTGAAGCACCTGAATACAGGGCGCTTTTCGGGCATGGCACGCGCGGCGCACTGGCGCTTTACCAGCATCAACACGACCACCACCACCATCACAATCACGCTCACGACGAGGCCTGCGACCATGATGAATGACTTCGTGATCCGGGCCGTCATCGCCGGACTTGGCGTGGCGCTTGCCGCTGGTCCGCTTGGCTGTTTCGTCGTCTGGCGGCGCATGGCGTATTTTGGCGATGCCACAGCCCATGCGGCGATTTTGGGGGTGGCGTTGTCGCTGATTTTCTCGCTGCCCATTACGGTTGGCACCTTGGCGGTGGCGCTTGCGATGGCCGGTTTGGTGAGTTGGCTTTCGGCGCGCGGGCACACAATGGACGCGACGTTGGGGGTGCTCAGCCACAGCGCTTTAGCGCTCGGATTGGTGGCGATCAGCTTTGTATCAGGGGTGCGCGTGGACCTGTCAGCCTTCTTGTTTGGGGATATATTGCTGGTCAGCCGCGCCGATATTTGGACAATCTGGGGCGGTGCAGTCTTGGTCGTCGCCTTGATTGCATGGCGATGGTCGCGGCTCTTAACGGCCACTATCAGTACCGAAATCGCCGCCGCCTCTGGCATCAACGCGCGGCGCGAAACCCTGATTTTGACGCTCGCCTTGGCGGTTGTCGTGGCGGTGTCGCTCAAGGTGGTTGGGGCGTTGCTCATCGCCGCTTTGCTCATCATCCCCGCCTCAGCCGCGCGCGGCATGGCGCGCACGCCCGAGGCCATGGCGGTGTGGGCGGTGATCATCGGCGCGGGGGCGATTGTGGGCGGGGTAGCGGCGTCACTCTATGGCGAAACGCCTGCCGGGCCATCCATCGTTGTCATCGCTGCTGCGTTTTACCTCGTCATAAGCTTTTTCGGGCCAAGCCGGGTCAACCCAAAATCGTGAGCCAGCCCCATGCAGTCAGGATTGAGGCGGCTGTTCCCACCAAGACAGCAGTGGCCGAAACCCGTTTGGCCACCCCGTACATATTGGCGAATACATAGGTGTTCACCCCGGGTGCCATTGCCGCCATCAAGACAGCAGAGCGCATCGGGCCTTCGCCAATATTGAACAAAGTGCCAAGCCCAAAGACGGTGAGGGGATGAACCACCAAAGACACCATGACGATCCAGCCGACCAGCCGCATATCCCCTTGCGGCTTGTAGCGCGCCAAGATGCCACCGAGCGCGAACAGAGCCGTAGGGATTGCAGACGCGGCAATCAGATCCACGGCACTTGCGAATGAGCCGGGCAGGCGCACACCGCTGAAATTGACAACTGCGCCAAGGACAATCCCGATCAGCATCGGGTTCTTCGCCATGCCCTTTGCGACAGAAAGGACAGTCTCGCCCACCCCGCGCCCATTGGCGCGCACGATCTCCATCGCCGTGGTGCCAAGCAGGTAGACAAACGGCGCATGAAAGGCGATGATTGCGAAGTTGTAGCTCAAGGCGTCGGTGCCATAGGCGCGCTCGGTGATGGGCAAGCCAAGCAACCCGCCATTGGAAAACGCTGTGCCAAATGCAATCGCCACACAGTCTTGCCAATCACGCCGAAACAGGTAGCGCGCGCCCAAAAGCCCGGCAAAAAACCCAACAGTGACACCAATGTAGAACGCCGCCAGCATTGGCGGGTTGAAGGTCTGGGCGAGGTCAAGCCGGGAGATCCCGCGAAACAGCAAAACCGGAAAGGCAAAGCCCTGCGCAAAGCCCATCAAGCCTTCAAAAGTGCTGTCAGGCATGCGCAAAAACCGTTGCGCAACCACGCCAAATCCGATCACCAGAAAGACAGGAAGAACGACTTCGAGCAGTGCACCCATTCTACAGGTCGATCGGAATTGTCATACCGTCATAGGCCGGTGTCACATGATCAGGCGTTTCAGCCGCCAAAGTTTCATAGTCGAGATCAATATGCATGTTTGTGAGCACGCCAGATTTGGCACCGGTTTGTGCAATCCACTCAAGCGCGCGCTCCAAATGGGCGTGCGTCGGGTGCGGCGCATAGCGCAAAGCGTCGATGACGAAGGTCTCAAGGCCGGTCAAAGCGGCCCAGGATTCTTCCTTTATATCAGATACATCCGGCAGATAGGCGAGGTTGCCAATGCGAAATCCCAACGCGTCAATCACCCCATGTTCCACCTCAAATGGGGTCAAGGTGATTGGCCCGCCCGCCCCCTCGATCGTCACATCACCTCTCAGGGTATGCATGTCGAGGATCGGGGGGTAGTTTGAGCCTTCGGGCTGAACAAAAGCGTAGCCAAATCGCGAAAACAGCGCGTCCTGAGTGGGGCCATCCGCCCAGACAGGCAGGCGTTTGCGCATATTATAAACGATCATGCGCAGATCATCGATCCCGTGCACATGATCCGCGTGGCTATGGGTGTAAACGACCCCGTCCAAGGCGCCGATACTGGCATCCAACATCTGCATGCGCAAATCTGGTGAGGTATCGATCAAAACGCGTGTGACCCCATCGGGACCAGCGCGGCTCACCAAGACCGAGCAGCGCCGCCGATGGTTTTTGGGGTTCTCAGGGTCGCAATCGCCCCATTCGCCGCCCGGTTTTGAGCCAAGGCGCGGCACGCCCCCCGATGAGCCGCAGCCCAAAATTGTGAGGGTCGCTTGCCCACTCATACCTGGGCCTTCCAAAACAGCCGGTCAAAATTTGCCTCTGTTTGTGCTGCAAATTCGGCGTATTTCATGCCAAACACCTCAGCACCTTTTCGCGCCGTATGAGCAGTGAACGCGGGTTCGTTGCGTTTGCCGCGATGGGGCGGGGGGGCCAAATAGGGGCTGTCCGTTTCGACCAAAATCCGCTCCACCGGCGCATCTGCAAATATCTCGCGCAGCTCAGTTGACCGTGGAAATGCCGCAATGCCGGACATCGACAGATAGAACCCCAAACCAAGCGCAGCCTCGGCCAAGGCCCGCCCGGACGAAAAGCAATGCATCACGCAACTAAAGGCGCCGGCGGCATGTTCTTGCGCCAAAATACGCGCCATATCCTCGTCTGCATCGCGCGAATGGATGATCAAGGGCAAACGGGTTTGGCGCGCCGCTTCAATGTGAATGCGCAGGCTTTCTTGCTGCACTTCCTTGCTTTCGCGGGTGTAATGATAATCAAGCCCGGTTTCCCCAATGCCGACAAACTTGGGGTGTTCCGCCAGTGCCACTAGCGCCTCAACGCTGGCCATCGGGACATCAGCAACACTCATAGGATGGGTGGCAGCCGCGAAGAACACCGGCGCATGGGCCTCAGCAATCGCGCGCACTTGATCCACGTTTTCGAGCTTGGTCGCTATGGAAACCATGCGCATGACACCCGCGTCAGCAGCCCGCGCAATCACCTCAGCGTGCTGGCCTTCGAAATCGGGAAAATCGAGGTGACAATGGCTGTCGGTGATGCTGGGGGTTTGGGTCATGCTGCGCGTTTGCCTGCGGTTTCGTTGATCCTAAAGACCATATCAAGGATGAGCGCGGCGGGGTCAAGGTTGACGGCACGCCCATGGGCGGCGCGCGCGCTCAGCTCTTGTTGCAAGCTCGCCCATTGCCGCGCGGCCCAGCTGTCTGGCGAGAGGCGCGCCATGAGAGCGGCCTCGCCGGGGGCGGCCTCGATGGTTGGCGCATGACCCGCTCCACTGCGCGCCAATCGTGCAAGAAACAGATCAATCAAGCGGATCGTCAGATCATAACGGTCAGCGTGCGCGGCCCCGACAAGTGAATTTGCAAGCTGAATGGCGCGGGTTCGATCATAGCGAGGCGCGCGCTCAAAGATCGCCACCAGCTCACCGTAAAGCTTAAGCCCCCCAAGATGCGTAAGCGACAGGGCTTCGCCAACAGAGCCTGCCGACAGCTCGCCAAGCGCGACTGCATCGGGACCGGGCGGGGCATCGGCGGCGTCAAGTGCCGCCGCCAGATCAGGCGCGCAAAGCGCAGAAAGGCGCAATTCGCGGCACCGCGAGCGGATCGTTGGCAGCAAGCGCGAGGGCTGGTGGCTGATGAGCAAAAGGACAGCGCCCTGCGGGGGTTCCTCAAGCAGTTTCAGGAGCGCATTTGCTGCCGAGACGTTCATCTCATCGGCGCTATCAATGATCACGACCCGACGCCCACCCCCAGCGGAGGACAGGCCAAAAAACTCTTTGAGTTTGCGCACTTCATTGACCCGAATGTCAGCGGAAATCTTGTCGCCTTTATCGTTTGGACCACGGCGCAGCAGGAACAACCCGGGGTCCGCCAACTGCATGGAGCGGCGCACGACCGGGTGGTCTGGATCGATGTCGAGCGTCACTGGCTTTTCGGGGGCGCCAAACAGGCCGCCGTCATCATTCGGGGTCGCCAACAAAAAGCGCGCAATACGCCAAGCGAGCGTAGCTTTGCCAACGCCGCGCGGCCCGGTGATCAGCCAAGCATGATGCAGGCGACCGGAATTGAACGCCGTCAAAAACCCGTTTTCCGCTGCGCTTTGGCCCAACAACCGTGTGGTTTCGCGCGGATGAGGCGCACCGTCTACGCGGTCAGGTTCGGGAAGGTCGGTCAAGTCAGCCATGGCGCCAATTTACGCGATTTAGGCGCAGGGGAAAGCGGTATTTCCGCCTAAGAGCGCAGGCGATTTGTGGTCTGGGCGAGGACATCGCGCGCCACCGCGTCAATGCTGCGATCTCCGTCAATCACCACGCAACGCTCGGGGTGCGCCGCTGCGAGCGCCAAGAACCCGGCGCGCATTTTGACTTGGAGGTCAGCGCCAAAATCCTCAAACCGCTCCTCATGGCCGCCCCGGCCTTTGGCGCGTGCGTGGCCTTTTTGCGGGTCCATATCGATGATGAAAGTGAGGTCAGGTTCGCGGCCGATCATGAGGTCGTGCAGATCGTCAACGATCTTGCGCAACCCCTCTGCGCGCAGCCCTTGATACATGCGCGTGCTGTCCGCAAAGCGGTCGCATATCACTGTTTTCCCGGCGGCTGTTTCTGGCGCAATCAACCTCTCAAGATGGTCGCGGCGCGCGGCGGTGAACAGCAAGATTTCGGTTTCAGGGGACCAGCGATCCGGGTCGCCTTCAAGCACAAGCGCGCGGATTTCCTCGGCGCCAGCGCTGCCGCCCGGCTCGCGGGTGTGCACCACATCAACCCCTTGATCGCGCAGGGTTTCAGCGAGCAATTTCGACTGGGTGGATTTGCCGGACCCGTCAATGCCTTCAAACGTAATGAACAGACCCGCCATGAGGTCAGTTGACCACAGGATCAGCGGCGGGGGCTTGTGCGCCATCTTCCGCGCCGCCAATCAAGGTGCTGATCGCGTTGCGCGCTTTGCCCGCAGCCAATTGAAAACGTGGACCAAATCCAGCCGCTTCTACATCCGATTCCGCAAAAAGAGGCACTTCCGTTTCGCCCATCCCATCGCGCTTGATGGTCATTTTCGCCACCTCTTGCCCCTTGCTGATGGGGGCTTCGACAGGGGAAATCCACGTGATTTCGGCGTTGATCCCGTCATTCGCCGTCACAGGCACGAGCAATTCCACATCCGCGTTGGCGACCAATCCAACGGTTTCGCTTTGGCCCAAGAAGACAGGAACCTCCGCCAGGCGCACGCCTGCTTTAACCGGGGTTTTCAGAGCAAATTGCCGAAAGGCCCAGTTCACAATGGCTTCGCTTTCGCGCGCGCGCGCCGCCTCACTGTCCAGCCCGGAAATGACAAACACAACCCGCCGTTCGCCCTGTTTGGCCGAGCCAACAAGCCCATATCCCGCTTCTTGCGTATGGCCCGTTTTCAGCCCATCCGCCCCAACGCCAAGCTTCAACAAGGGATTGCGATTAAAGCGGTTTTCCGGTGCGCGGCCATCAAAGGGAAATTCGGTGAGCGAGAACAACCCATAATATTGGGGGAATTCTGTGATCAAACGCTGTGCCAGCAAAGCGAGATCTTCCATCGACATGCGCTGATCAGGATGCGGCCAGCCGGAGGCATTGCCAAAGGTGGAATGTTCCATCCCCAAAGCGCGCGCGCGTTCGGTCATCATCGTGGCAAAAGCCGCTTCGCTGCCCGCCAAGCCTTCGGCCACAACCACACAGGCGTCATTCCCCGAATTGACGATGATCCCCTTCAAGAGCTGTTCCACCGTGGGGCGATCATTGACGTTGAGAAACATCGTCGAGCCGCCCATATCCATCGCCTTTTGCGAGACGGAAAACTGCGTGTCCATGGTAACGCGCCCATCGGCCAGAGCCTCGAACAACATGTTTACAGTCATCAATTTGGACATGGATGCAGGGGGCAACGGCACCTCTGCGTCCTTCTCCATGAGCACCGTATTTGTTGTAACATCAAGCACATAGGCCGAGCGCGCGGTTGTCTCAAAGGCGAAAGCGGGCAGGGCGGTCAGGGCCAAGACCGCGACCATCGCGGGGCGCACAAAAAGAGGGCAGCGTCGCATCTTCATTCCTTCGTCCCTCCGGCGCAAAGCCGGATCAGTTTGTCACGTAGTAAGCATCGTTAAAGCCCAAGCCTTTGATCTTTTTCAAGAGCTGGGAGCGTTCTGCCGATGTGCCAGCCGGCCCGACGATAACCCGCCAGAATTCTTTGCCTGAGGATTTGCCCGGCTTGATGGTCGGAACCATCCCGGCGCGGCGCAGCGCCTCCGCCGTGTTGTTCGCATTGGCTTGAACCGAGAAAATGCCAATCTGAATGTAGGCCTTGGCGAGGCTGCTTGAGCTTGCGGGTTTGGGCGTTGCGGGTTTTGGTGTCACGGCTGCGGGCGGCGTGGCTGGCTTGCCTTCAGCCGCATCAAGCGCTGCGGAGGCCGCTTCAATCGGATCAAGACTTGTGGCCTTGATTTGCGGTGTTTCGGCCAAGTCTTTTGTTGGTGCGCTTTCCGGGTCCACATCTGTGGTCGGGGCCGGGGTCGACACCGTTTCATTCTTGAGCGCGGTGATGCTGAGATCGGCGGGCTTTCCGGCCAACATGCCGAGCGCCTCCGCCGCATCGGAGGAGACTTGGATCGCCGGGCCGGGGGTTTGGCGTTCGGGGCGGTAGAGCACACCGATCACGAATTTTGTGTTGGATGGATTGCGAATGATCACCCGCTCAGGGTCGCGCGCGCTCGGATGCGCCACCCAAACACCGCCCAAGGAAGGGCGCCCGTCCCACAATCCCTTGTCCGTCACCTGAAAAATCTCAGGGGCTTCGACGTCACGTTCAACAATTTTTGATGTGCTATTGGCGGTCGATTGGGTGCTGGCCCCCCCGGAATTCCCCTGTAGAAACTTCGGTCCTTGCCCATCTTCGCATGCTGATAGCGCCAAAACCGCACTAAAGCCGATGATTAGCCGCCCCTTGATACCCGTACTCATGTTTCGCCTTCGCCCTTGTTTGCAACGTCTAAATGGCTGCAATGCCCAGTAGTTTTTTATCTTTTCTTTTGCCCATTGGCACAGTTGAGGGGAGTTTAGCGGCACTCAAGGGACATGAAAAGCCTTGCTGGGATTTTCGGCAAGTTCCGGCCTTTGCATCAATCGCAAAGCGACATCACGAGGCCACTTTCAGAATCATTTCCCCCGCGCTACCTAGGGCGCGCTGGAGGAGTGGCAGAGTGGTCGAATGCACTGGTCTTGAAAACCAGCGTGCGTGAAAGCGTACCGTGGGTTCGAATCCCACCTCCTCCGCCACCCTGTAAGCCATTGATATTGAATGAATTTTCGGATCTGGCGTTGTGCCGAGATTTCCGGGCCTTGGCAAGCGTGTTGGCCCTTAGGGATTTGAATTAAAAGAGAAAAATGGCGACATTTTTGGCTGTAGGCTTTGATTTCCAATTGACGCGATACGGTTTTCGGGCGTCCGACCTGACTCTGGACATATAACAACGAACGACCCAACATGGGTATCGGGGCCAAGACGCCCGCAAGGAAACTGAACACAGCCGCCTGAATTCTACGGCTGAACCCCATTAAGAATGGGGGGATTGCCAAAAACGCGAGGTCAAAAAAGTGGCTTTCAATGCGGGGGTTGGCAAAAACCGTCCATAAAGTAGACCTTCATAGGCGGAGACCGCCTTTGCCGATTCATCGTAAGAGGTTTTGCAAATACTGCCCGTAGCTATTTTTTGCGAATGCCTGCGCCCGTTCGGCGAGTTGATCTGGGGTGATCCACCCGGCGTTAAAGGCGATTTCGTCAGGAGAGCCGACCTGCAACCCTTGCCGCTCCGTCAAAGTGCGCACGAAATTCCCGGCATCCAACAAGCTGGCGTGCGTTCCTGTGTCGAGCCAAGCAAAGCCTCGCCCCATCCGTTCCACGGTGAGCGAATGTTCCGCGCGGTAAAGCTCTAACAGATCGGTGATTTCAAGCTCGTTGCGCGCGGAGGGTTTGACAGTCGCCGCAAGGTCAGGAGCGCGTTCATCGAGGAAATACAACCCGGTCACAGCATAGTTGGACGGCGCGACTTCGGGCTTTTCAACGATGCCGCGCACATGCCCCTGCGCATCAAAATCAACAACGCCGTAGCGTTCAGGGTCGGTCACATGATAGCCGAACACCGTGCCACCGCTTTGTTTCTGGCTGGCGTTTGCGAGGGCTTCGGGCAGGCCGTGACCGAAGAAAATATTGTCACCCAGGACCATGGCGGAGGGGCAGCCATCGAGAAAATTCCGCGCGAGAATATAGGCTTGCGCGAGACCCTCTGGAGCGGGCTGGATGATATACGTGAAGCTAAGACCCCATTGCGCGCCATCCCCTAGCAGCCGTTTGAACTGCTCTTGATCTTCTGGGGTCGTGATGAGCGCGATCTCGCGAATGCCCGCCAACATAAGCACGGAAAGCGGATAATAGATCATGGGCTTGTCATAGATCGGCAGGAGTTGTTTCGAGACGCCCATTGTGATCGGCCAAAGGCGCGACCCGGTACCGCCCGCCAGAATGATGCCTTTGCGTGTCATGATGGGTCTCCGATGTCAGAAAGGATATGCGCGAGGGCCAGTCGCCAATCCGGGCGGGGCAGGGAAAACTCACGGGTGAAGCTTGTGCAGTCAAGGCGCGAGTTTTTGGGCCGTGCGGCGGGCGTTGGGTAGGCGCGCGTTGAAATCGGATCGACCGCACAATTGATGCCGGCTTGCGCAAAAATCTCCTTGGCAAACTCCGCCCAACTCACATCGGGCACGCCTGCGAAATGATATGTGCCCCCCGGTGCGCCGTCGACGAGAGCTTGCGCCGCGATGCGCACAGCGAGGGCCAAATCCTTCGCCGGCGTGGGCGCGCCGATTTGGTCGCTGACAACACTGAGTTGATCGCGCGTGGCGCCAAGGCGCAGCATGGTTTTCACGAAATTCGCCCCGTCCGCAGACACAACCCAAGACGTGCGCAAAATCACATGGCGCACACCAGATGCGCGAATGGCTTGTTCGCCAGCCCATTTTGAGCGCCCATATGCATTGATCGGCGCACTCGGGTCATCGGGGGCAAAGGCCCTGTCTCCTTGGCCGGAAAATACGTAATCCGTGGAGACATAGACCAAGGGGAGCCCGCGCGCGGCGCAAGCGGCGGCGATGGCGCCGGGGGTTGTCGCGTTCACGCAGGTGGCGGCGGCTTCCTCGGTCTCTGCTTTGTCCACAGCGGTCCAGGCCGCTGCGATCACAATGGCCTCTGCGTCCGTTTCCAAGACGTGCTTTGCACAGTCAGCCGGGTCAGAAAAATCCGCCTCGCTGCGCGACAAAAAACGCGCCTGTTTCGGGTCGTTCATGTGCCGCTGCATGGCGCGCGCAAGCTGGCCGCTTTTGCCAAAGGTGAGCAGCTTCATGCGCCTGTCCCCAAACGATTTCCAACGCCGTCACGCGACTGAAGGGCCTGCCACCAAGAGCTGTTGTCCAAATACCAAGTCACAGTGCGCGCCAAGCCTTCTTCAATCGAAACGGAAGGTTCCCAGCCCAGCTCATCGCGTATTCGAGTTGCGTCGATCGCATAGCGCGCATCATGGCCGGGACGGTCGGCAACGAAAGTGATTTGCGCGCTGTAGCGCCCTGATTTCTTGGGTCGTTTTTCGTCCAATATGCGGCAAATCTCGTGAACGATATCAATATTGCGCCGTTCATTGTTGCCGCCGATGTTGTAGCTGCGCCCGGAGGCACCTTTGTCGAGCACGCGCAACAAGGCCTCCGCGTGGTCTTCAACATAGAGCCAGTCCCGCACGTTTTCCCCTGCGCCATACACCGGGATCGGCTTGCCCGCCAAGGCATTCAGGATCACCACAGGAATGAGTTTTTCGGGGAAGTGATAGGGGCCATAGTTGTTGGAGCAATTGCTGAGCAAGACAGGCAAGCCATAGGTTTCGTGCCAGGCGCGCACGAGGTGGTCTGAGGCGGCTTTTGAGGCGGAATAGGGCGAGCGCGGATCATAGGGGGTGTCTTCGGTGAATTTGCCGGTGGCGCCAAGCGAGCCAAACACTTCGTCCGTCGAAATATGGTGAAACCGAAACCCTTCGGGCTTGGCCGCGCTGGCCCAATATTGGCGCGCCGCTTCGAGCATGTTGAAGGTACCGGTCACGTTGGTTTCGACAAAATCCGAAGGCCCATCAATCGAACGATCAACATGGCTTTCGGCGGCGAGATGCATGACAGCATCGGGTTGATGGCGCGCAAATACCCCATCCACCGCGGCGCGATCACGGATGTCTACATGTTCAAATTGGTAACGGGGTGACTGTGCGACCTCGGCGACATTCTCCAAACAGGCGGCATAGGTGAGCGCGTCCAAATTCACCACGTCAATGCCGCGCGAAACCGCCAAACGGACCACCGCAGATCCAATGAACCCCGCCCCTCCTGTCACCAAAAGCTTCATGCGTTTTCACCGTAGACAAACGGCGATATAAACGCCTGAAGGGGCGGGGCGGCTGCGTCTTTTGCCGACAAAATGGGGGCACCGTCCAAGGGCCAAGTGATGCCGACACTATCCCATGCCACCGCGCCGTCACAGTCCGGGGCGTAGATATCTGAGCATTTGTACTGCACCTCGCAATCCGGCGTCCGCGTCATGAACCCATGCAAAAACCCCTTTGGCACAAACAATTGCCCGCCGTCTTGCGCGCTCAACTCATACCCCACCCAATGGCCATAGGTGGGGCTGCCTTTGCGAATATCGACGGCGACATCGAATATGGCGCCGCGCGTGCAACGAACGAGCTTGTCTTGTGCATGGGGAGGTGCCTGAAAATGAAGGCCGCGCAGGGTGCCCGCTTCAGCGGAAAGGGAATGGTTGTCTTGTACAAAATCAACATTTATCCCAATTTCAGCGCATGTTTTCGCGTTCCAAACTTCACTAAACCAACCACGATCATCTCCGAACCGCTTGGGGGTCAGGTGCCAAACACCGGGAAGGGCTGTTTCAATTTTCTTCATGATTCACTCTCAAAACGTCGTAAATGCGGGAAGGCCCAAAATCCAAGTCTGATAAGGGGTATAGCAAATGAAAAAGAGCTCAGAAAGGCTGGTCCAAGCCAGGAAAATGAGTGTGAGCGCGAGGTAGGGCGCAACGATCAGGATGGGGCGCGAGGGGCCAAGCCGCAGGTAGGGCAGCCGCGCAAAGATGATCGTTTGTAAGGGAATAAAGTAGTAGCCCAGCCGATCGCCAATGACGGTGGACAGGGGGACGATCAAGATCAGGACCGACAAAATGAGGGCGCTGATCGTCACAAGTTTGAAGTCCTGTGGGAACTCCGCGCGCCAGCGTCGACGGGCAAACAAGAAATATCCAAGGCCCGTCATCGACAAGAGCGACACCCGAAATATCGCCCCGCCAGCGTCGAGACCGGTCCCGATATAGCGGGTGGAGGCGGTCTGACTGGCATCCCCTTGCGCCAAAACGAACGCGCCCGGCAAGGCCAGAAGCACGGCGAGGAACAAGCGCTGACGACTGTAGTCGCCTTTGACCAAGGGGAGCATCAACAGCAGAACAATACTGCTTTCGTGAATCAAACTGGCGATGAACACGAGGGCAGCAAAGCGAATGGCCCGCCGATCCATGAAGGCAAGGAAAGCAAAGCACAATACCCCGATTGCCGCGCCTTGCCGAATGCCCGACATTGGCATGTTGATGATCAAGATCGGAAACAACAAGACCAGGAACCCCAAAGGGTCGGGTTGGCGCCGCGCGATGGCGTGAATGCCCACGAAAAACAGCGCATTCGACGTCACGTTCAGCCAAGGGTAGGGCAGACCAATGGCTTGCAGCAGGGCGATGCCTGCCCACCATAAAGGCTCGCGTTGATCGGGGCTTGGGAGATTGCCGCGCGCCTCTTGGGCGTTCCATTGAGCGATATACCCCCACCAATCGCAGCCAACTTGGAAGCGAAACGCACTGAAGGCGAAGAGGAAGGCCAGCACCAAATAATAGACCTGATCGCGCAAGCGAGGCTGTCCTTGAAGCGCGAAGCGCAAGAGCATCAAGGTGAAAAATATCAGCAGGTAGATTGCCATTAGCGCGAAAATGTCCCGTTCAATTGATGCATTAAACCCGCTATACGAGGCGCTTGGATTTGCAAGGAGTATTGCGTTTCAAAGGTGTCTCGCCCGGCTTTCCCCATCCGTTGACGAAGCGCGGCATCCCCAAGGAGCCGGTCAATCGCTTCACGCCACTGCACGTCGGTGGAGGCGAGAAACCCATTCACCCCATGCGTCACAATCTGCGAATTGACCCCAACGGGGGAGGCGACAACAGGCACGCCGCACGCCATGTATTGGATCAGTTTATACCCGCATTTGCCGCGCGCCCATGGGCTGTCATCGAGCGGCATCACACCAATATCCATACCTTGAATAAGCTCGATCTCGCGCGCCTCGCTCCAGTCAATCAGTTCAAGCCCGGCTTGCGCATCCATCGGGGCCGCGCCCACCGCGCGCAGGAGGGCATCGTGCTTTCGCGCGAGGGGCAACAACAAGGGCAACATCGGATCCATATAGGCCCGCCACGTGCTGGGGGAGCCGATCCAGCCAATGCGCACCCGCCCATCGGGGTCCGGCCTGCGCGCAACCGAATATGCCGCGCCGTCCACCACCGTTGGCACGACCTCAACCTTGCGCGCTCCCGCTTTTTCTGCGCGCTGCGCCAAATATGCGTTCCCCGCCGTCACCACATCTGCGCTCTGCATGACCCTGTCGATTTTTTGCCCCAAGACACGGCGCACGAGCGCTTTTTTGTGCAGGTCATAATTGTGAAAGACCGCATCGTCATAGTCCGCAATCACCTTGGCTCCGCGCGGCATAAGCTGGCGCTCAATCAACCATGGCACCCAAGGTAACGCCTCTTTTTCAAGCCAGATCACATCAGCATCGCGCAGGCGCAGCATTGCCTTTGTTCGCGTGCGCATCGCTGAGATCGTCAAGGCGCGTGTCGATTTTCCGGCGTAGAAGGCGCGCAGGTAGGCATCGGAAAACAAAGGTTCACAGTGGATTTGCAGCCCTTGCGCTTCAAGCGCTGCGCGGTATTGAAACATGCGCAGCCGACTGGATGCGCCAAGCTGATCGTAACGCGACATCATGACAACCTTCATGCTTGCGTCTCCATCCAGGCTTGAAACATCAAAATCGTCCACAGCTGCGCCGAGAGATCGCGCGCGCCGGATTGATGAACCTCCCAGCACCGCCCAATGGCTTCGGCGTCAAGATAGGGGCTGCGCGCCAAGGCTTTGGGCGTCAAGAGCGCGTTCGCCCAGGGGCGCAAAGGGCCGCGCAACCAAGCGCCAAGGGGGATGCTGAACCCAGCCTTTGGCCGATCCATCAGGCTCTTGGGAACGTGTTGATAAAGGATTTCGCGCAGCGCCCATTTGCCGGTGCCTTCACGTATTTTCATATCAAGAGGCAAGCGCGCCGCCACGTTGACCACCTCGGGGTCAAGCAACGGCACCCGTGTTTCCAAGCTCACGCCCATCGCCGCGCGGTCCACTTTGCACAATATGTCACCCGGCAAATAGCTCATCATATCGCGCAGCATCATGCGCGTTGCCGCGTCCCCATCAAATGTTTTTGGCAAGGGATCATTCAGAGGAATTTGCGCGTAGGAAGGCGGCATATTTTGCAAAGGAAGCGGGGCGCGCCAAGTGCTGACGAGACTGGCATAGAGGTCATCAAGGGAGCGACTGTCGCGCATCGCGTGGGCGAGTTTATGCAGTTTGACACCCGTTTGCGCCAAGCTATCGCGCCCGCGTGAGCGGGCCACAAAAGCTGTGACACTATCCCATTTCTGGGGTGGTACAGCCAACAGAAGTTTGGCCATCGCGCCGCGCAAAGGCGCGGGGAGGGGAGCGAGTTTTGCCCAAAGGCGCGGGCCCCAAGTATAGCGATTGTAACCACCAAACAACTCGTCCCCTGCATCCCCGGACAAGGCCACAGTCACTTTCGTTTTTGCGGCTTGGGCGACGAGAAAAGTAGGGATTTGCGAGGAGTCTGCGAAAGGCTCATCATAGAGCGTTGGCAGGCGCGCGATCACCGCCTGCGCGTCATGATCGGTCACGATGATCTCTGTGTGGTCCGTCCCCAGATGCTTGGCGACTTCACCCGCAAAAGGCGCTTCATTATAGCCGGGGTCATCAAATCCAATTGTAAAAGTCTGGATCGGTCGCGCCGCTTGAGATTGCATCAAAGCCGCAATGAGGGAGCTGTCGATGCCACCCGACAAGAACGCACCTAGCGGCACATCTGAGAGCGTTTGACGGTTGATTGCGCCGTTGAGCGCGTCCTTGAGTGCGCCAAGCGCCTGTGACTCCTGCGTGTAGGGCCTTTGCTGGCCGTTTTCAAAGGTCTGCCCCAAGTCCCAGTACCGTTTGATCGACAACGCGCCTTCGGTCTCGCCGGGGCGCAGCGGTGTCGAGCGCGGGCTTTGGTCCAGCCGCCCATCCACCTGCAAAATCGTTCCCGGTTCGAGCTTGAACACGTTCTGGTAGATTGAAAACGGCGCTGGCACATAAGCGAACCGAAGATACTGAGCGAGCGCTTGCGGGGAGATGTCTTTTGCGAAATTGGGATGGGCGCAGAGGGCCTTGAGTTCGGATGCGAACACAAAGTCCTCACCGGCCCAGCCCCAATACATCGGCTTCTCCCCAAACCGATCACGCGCCAGCGACAGCCGTTGTGATTGCGCATCCCACAGGGCGAGGGCGAACATACCGCTGGCACGCGTTAAGGTCGCTTCAAGCCCCCAATGGGCAATGGCCTCTAGCAACGTTTCCGTGTCCGAATGGCCGCGCCAGTCCGGCGACACGCCCTCTTGCGCAAGCGCTTGGCGTAGATCGAGATGGTTATAGATTTCGCCATTGTAGGCCAACATGAACCGCCCACAGGCGGAAGGCATCGGCTGCGCACCCGCCTCACTCAAATCCAAGATCGACAAACGGCGGTGGCCAAGGGCTATGCGATCAACGCTCCAAAGCCCGCGATCATCCGGCCCCCGGTGTGCGAGGCGGTCGGTCATGCGCGCCAAAGTCGCATCGCGCTCCGGTTCTGGCCCGGATTTTGGCGCCAAAATTCCAGTGAGGCCACACATTAAACAGGCCGTCTCTTGGCGGCGCGTCGCGCTGAAAACACAACCCTGATCGCGCGCCCCGGACGCCCGCGCCGCAGCCAAGTCTTGACCATGATGAGGGAAATCCGCTTGCGCAAAAAGGCAAGCCCCTCATCGTCAAGCCTGCGAAACCGCGCGGCGCGCCGCAGCACGTCCAGATAGCCGCTTTCAAGCCCATCAATGTTGGACATGGCGGATCCTTCTCGCTTTCGGTACTCATAGATCACATCAGGCACCGCACCATAACAAAGTTCGGCGTCATGCGCTAAGTTCAAGAAAAAGATCAAATCTTCGCTATGCGTGACATCCAGCGGAAACCTATGCGCGCCAATACGGTCTCGCCGGATCATATAATTTGGTCCGAAAAACACCGCTTCATCAAGTCGTGCGAGGCGGGGGAAATGGGGGCCAATGGCACAGGAGGGACGATAAATGTGTTCCTGATCCTGGGCGGTCAAAACCCGAACCGCGCCGTTCACGATCTCGACTTCGGGATGCAGGTCGAAATAGCTCACGCGCCGCGCCAAGGATTCTGAAGGGAGAATGTCGTCGGCATCCAGAAAGGCCACGAACCTTCCCGTCGCACATTCCAAAGCTGCATTGCGCGCCGCACTTGTGCCCGCGTTTTTCTGGTGACGCACGCGAATTCGCGGATCCTCGAATTGGGCGAGCACATCGGCTGTGCGATCCGTGCTGCCGTCGTTCACAATGATGAGTTCCCAATCCGCGAAGGTTTGTTCCAATACCGAATTCACAGCCTCTGCGATGAAGCGATCGGCATTATAGGCGGGCGTGATGACACTGACGGTGGGGGACATGAATTGTACTTCAGGTGGCCGATGCACGCGGCGTTGGACTCGCGTCGTAAATATCGACGCCAATCTCGTGCACTATGTCTAAGATTGCAGAAACGGAGTGCTCTGAAAGGCGGTTCTTCCAAAGGGAAAGCTGATGTTCGACATTTCCGCCAGTGATCGGGCTGGACGTTAGCGTTGTTTGGCTAGGTCGGCGCACCAATTCCTCTAAATGCGTTGGCGGTGCGATGTTCCAACGTTTCAAAATGGCACATACTCCCTCCATGGGGTCCAGCAAAAGGTTTTCGTAATGGACGGTTTGCCAACGCAATTTGCGGTCTGCATGGGTAAGGGCGACCTTGTTCACAATCGCCCAAAATGCGGCGAGCCGTTCTTCAATCGTCTGAATTTTCAACAATGTGTCCCGGTAGGGCAGCAACAGCGGTGAGGCCAGAATTTCGGCCTCTGAGATTTTTGGATTTACCTTGTCCCACGCGCCCCATTTCATTTGACTGGACACCACGGCGCAGGGGTGGCGAATAATGTGTACTGGGGCGCACTCAAAGGAAAAGGCGTTCGTGAGATAGGGCAAGATTTGAGTTGCGCGACAAAACTTGACCTGAAGTCTCTGGGCCGCCCAAAGATCCCTCGGTGTGGTTTGTGACACCATATAGGGACTCAAGATTTTGCCCATGAAAAGCGCTTCAAACCTATGCCGCGTCGCCTCATCCGTGGAATTCTCTTCAATGTACTGTCGAAATGAAAACCCAGCCCTTCGGAAATACCTAACGTTCCCTACGTGTAAGGGTTCCCAAAGGCGCGCGGTTTGCGGAAGGTTGTTCATGATTTCACTGAGCCAAGTCGTCCCGCCGCGTGGATCACCCGCGATCCCGCCGCGTGGATCACCCGCGATAATGAGGCTCTTTTCTGGATCAAAGGTCTTTGCGCGTGACATGGCGGCAAATGCGGCAGCGCGCGCCCCCGCGTTTAGTCGGTTTTTGAATATGGAAGGCGCGCGCGTGAGAAGTGACATGGTCTTACCTTTCAATGAGGGCGCTGACGGCGGACTTGAAGACCGGGTTGAGAGATGAAAATCCGCGATAAGATACGCCAAAGGATCGACATCTTTGTCGTTTCTCGTCTGGGCTTTCCTCAAAATACCTTTCGATCTCGGGCCACGCCGCATGAATGCAGGCGTCATCAAAACTATCCACGACCACGCCAACGTCTTGTTCCTGCGCGTGAATATAGTCCTCCGAGACACCTGTTGAGGTCAAAAATGGCATGCCTGCGCATAAATACTCCCCTACCTTTATGCTGGAGCGAAACTTCTGTCCGGGTCCAGGGGGGATGGTGATCAGGCCGATGTCGCCCGCACTATAATAGCGCTCGATTTCATCATAAGAAGATTGGCAAATCGAATACCTATGCGCTGGGACCTTCGCTTGGTCAAAGAGGTCTTGAATATCTTCTGGCGCGTTCGGAGATACGATAAGCATGTGCAAAGACGGGTCATGTTCCAGCATACACGAAAATGCGCGCGCCGTTTCGATTCCATAATAAAGCCCGCCAAACTTTCCAGTATAAAGAACGACGCTTTGATTTTGTTCAATCCCAAGCGATTTTCGCGTTGTGCGCCGGGCCTCGGGGTCAAAGGAGAATTTAGTGTCATTCACAACACTTGGGATGCGAAAAAACGTTGCTCTTGCCTTCCATTTATTTAGGCGATCCCCCATAAACCGAGTGCCGGACGCGATCACATGAGCAAATTTCGCAGATCGTTTTTCGAGGATGCGCGTTATTTTATACTGCTTGCTCTCCTCCGACCAAGCACCGGCATCGCGAGAGATTTCGCTATGTGGCTCATAGGAGTGAATGAAGAGGCGCATGCGTAGGACCGTGGCGCAGAGGTAAGAAAATGCCCCGGCGATTGCGCAAAATGCGATGATGTGTTTCCACCCTTTTGCGCGGAGTTTCGCTAGGGTTAAGAAACCGGCGAACACATCGCGAAGTTTCGTCGCCAATCCCATGCCGGGGTGCCAGTCTAGTGGCGTCCATTCCAATCCAGCATCGCGCCAAATGTCTACTTGCGCTAGTTGTTCAGGGGTGAGCGGGAAGTTTTCGTCTTCAAATGTAATGACATGAAACCGAACCGGTGCGTCTTCGTCCTCCAAGTAGTCCTTGATGAACAGCCAAAAATTGCCCTGAACGAGGGGGTCGAAAAACCGATTGTATAAGAAAATGACGACAGGTGTTTTGGCGGGCATCGGGGGTGTAACTTCCTGCTAATTGATGAGCTGGCCGCGTGCGCCAAGCGCCTGCGCAATCCTGGTGAGCTGTTTGTCGTAAGTGTTATCCAGAGCAAAATCGCGTCTCGCAGAGCGGCGTTCAGGGGCGTTATAGCGTGGCAGGTCTGTGGCGACTTTTTCAAAGAGTGCGAGGTAGTCATCATGGTCGCCAATTTGGCTCGTCATTTCGATAAGGTCGGGTCTATCTTTATATTCTTCCGTGAAAGTAGATACGCAAACAGTACCGCTCATCATATATTCCATGACTTTATGTGGATTGGACTGGTCGTTGAAATGTTCTTTCTGATAGGTCACCATCAAAATATCGGCACTGGCGAGAATTGCCGGAAGCTCGTGCGCGGGTATTTTACCGTGGAGGGTGGCATTTTTATTGTCCAGCAGCTTCGCCCTAAATGGGTCGCCCTCTGTAAACCCGCCGAAAAAGTGAAACGAAATGTCAGGAAAAGATGTTACGCAGGCAATGATAAGGTCGCAATCCAGGTAGGCCATGGACATATTGCCGGCATAAACACAGTTTACTTTATTGTCGTGGAGCGAGGTGGGGACGGGCGCCTCTTCAATCTGTCCGGCTTGCGATCCGTGATTAATGATCGTGACATCATCACGGAATAAAGAAAGGGTCTTTTTGATCTGCGTGCTCGTGCAAAAAACACTGTCCGCCGAGCGGCAAGCTGTTTCGATATTGAAATCCTGATTGAGGTCGACTTGATGATAGATTTTCAGCCGTGCACCTGCGAAACCCATGTCAAAAAACCGAGAGTTTTCAAAGAGCCAGACAACTTCAATGGCCTGTTCGAGGATGTCTTCAAGCGCTTTAAGCCACCTTTGCTCCAAGCGCCGACGTACCCAAGGTGGCAGGTAGCGCATCCCTGAAAACACCTTCGGAGAATGAACAACACGGAGGGAAACGCCTTGGTAGGTGACGGGTTCCACATACATGGATCCACAGGCTTCTGGTGGGCCAAAAAACACCACGTCATGCCCCCTTTTGGCCAATTCGAGTGCATAGTGATGTTTGCTCACGAAATGCCCATGCCAAGGCTCTGGAGATATTATCAATATGACGCTCAAGTTAATTCCGATATTGAAATTTAAAAAGAAGATTTGTTAGAGTGCACATGCGTAAAGCTGTCTTCAGACACGGTTAATCCGCAGAACTTCAATATATCGGATTGTCCATCGTCTGAATTAAGGGATGTGGTTGGGAATATCTCAATAGATTTTGGGTGAATTTCCATAAGCGCTTCTACTTCAGAATAATAATAATCGTACCAATCTGCCACATAGTCTTCGAGTGATGTTGAATTGGTTTTTGTCGACGGAAAAAGTCTATCCCAAATGTGATTTTTGACCCACCTGGTATCGTTCTCGCTTGACCAAGGGTTCCGGTGAGTTGATTTGCCGGATAATTTAAACCGAAATTTGGTTAGTGCAGAGTATCCATGTGTATTCAGCTTTTTTGTGAAGCTAAACACTGTTTCGTCGCGATCTCGCTTCATGCAAGGGAATTTTGCCTGCGGTTCAATGCTCAGTATATGGCGCACGTATGGAAGGTAGTACAAAGCGACATCACCGACAGTGTGGATATTTTCCCGATCAATTTTGCTTAAGCGACTAGAGTGGTCGGGGCCGACCATGTCTGTCACAATGAGGTCTTGTTGATGGTCTATAAGGTGTTGAAATTGTTTAATGACGGCGGAAACGTTTCGCTCCGCCCCGTGCCACGACATGCAAGAAGGCGCCAATTCGTGAAAGCACATCGCGCCAGATTGGTGGTTGATGAGGTCTGCAAGAGAGTGCGTTCCGCTGCGTCCTGATCCCAGTCCAATACTAATCGTCATAGCGGTGTTCCCCCCCCGGATTTAGCAATTCTTGCCTTTGCAGCGTTGACATTTCTTCTGTGCCGGTGCCCGGCGAGTTTCACCATTTTGAAGCGTGTAAACCTGAGGCGAAGCGCATCGAAAAGGGACGGATTTTGCGATGTAAGGCTTCGGTCCGCTCCCGGTGTATGGATATTCGAGGCCGCGCCATCATGAGTAAAAATAGGCGAGTAGTAAGGTATAACCGAGCAGTCCATGAAAACCTCTTGCCAGTTATCGGCCTTGTCGAGAATCGTGTTGTATCGCGCGTGCAGTATTAGGGCCATGCTGGGGGATATATAATAAGCAGATGCACCCCAAAAACCGTCAGACGTTTCTGCTACAGAAATATTTGGAAGAATTTCACTTTTTTGAAAGATGTGACGGTATTCGGAAAACGAGACAAAATCTGGGGCATTGAGCGCAGCGATAACTGATTTAACTTTGGAAAGCGTCTCAGCATCTAAATGAATATCGTCTTCCAATATGAGTGCTGGCTTGGCGGCCTGTTCGATGCGTTTGTAGGCTTCGACATGCGCCAATGTGCACCCAAGCTCGCCTGGAAGCAGGAGTGAACGGGCGGCTTCGACACGCGTTTTCATGTGATCGAAGTAGTCTTGAGCGGACATTTTGGCCCCCCAAACCGGGGCGATACGATGAACGCCAATTTGTTCTTCAAACGGGGTGAGAGCATCGCAGATTTTATAGAAGTCAAATGTCATGGTTATGTCTCTTGATGACGTCTTGATACGTTTGCGTGCTGGCGATCTGCCCGTTTTCAAGCGTAATAATGCGATCACAACTTTTGAGCGTCGTGAGCCTGTGCGCGATCATTAAGAGGGTGGGCGCACCGGGTAGGCCATGGATTGTATCCATAATCCGTTCCTCTGTGGCCCCATCCAGCGCGCTTGTTGCCTCGTCCAACACAATAACATCGGCTTTTTTGTATAAAGCTCGTGCAATACCGATCCGTTGGCGTTGCCCCCCCGAAATGCGATTGCCCCGTTCACCAACAGAGGTTGCGAAGCCCGATTGGCCATCGTTCACGAATGTTGCTATGTCGGCGGCCTGCGCGACAGCCACCACCCTTTGAGCATCAATTTTATCCGCCGGAATGCCAAAGCCAATGTTTTCTGCAACAGAGGCGTCCGTGAGATAGATGGCTTGCGGCACATGCGCAATGCGCTTGCCCCAGACCCGCCGGGATGCCGGGGTCATTGGGATTTCGTCGACCAACATCTGTCCTTTTGTTGGTGTAAGCAGCCCCATAATGAGGTCAATAAGCGTGCTTTTCCCAGCGCCTGTTTGCCCAATTACGCCAATGGTTTCCCCGCGTTTGATGCGCAAGGTTATGCCCTTTAAAATCCAAGGGGTGTCCTCGGAGTAGCGAAACCATACGTCTTTCAGGAGGATGTCGTTCTCAAAAGAAATGGGGCCGCTTTGAGCGGGCGTGGCGGAAGGTGGCTCGGCGTGTTCAAACAAACTTAACGCGTCTTCCATGCTCGGCACCGCACCGCGAAATGTTGCCCAATTCACAGTCATCAATTGAGTAGCAGGCAAGATTTTAAGGGCGCCGACCGCGACCAAAGACAGGGTCGGCAGGGCTGCGGAGGTTTTCGAGTCGCCAAGAAAGAGCGAATAAGCAAGGCCAATAAGAACAACAACAAATATCGCCTCCAAAAAATAACGGGGCGCGGAAACAAGAAATCCACTGCGGACTTGGTGGTGCCGCAGCGCGCGTTCCGTGCTGGAAAGGTCGTTGGCAAATTGATCTTGCGCATCGTCGAGAATGATCTCGCGAATACCGCTTCGGGCGATTTGCAGCTTTTCCATGAATTGGTTTTGCAATGCCGCAATCGCTCGGCCTTGCCGATTGAGCGGCCCACGAAAGGTGAGGATCAGCACGATCAAGATTGTGGCGACGGACGCCCCTAGGACAAGCGTGATTGTTGGCTCCACCAAAAACAAAGTTGTTGAAATTGAAGACGCGAGGACAAAGGCCCCGAAGGTCGCAAAAATTGGTATGAGCCCCTTCAAGACAATTTCGTTGACCTTTTGAAGGTTGGCGATGAAATAGCTGCTGCTCAAGCGTGATTGTTGTGCATAGGGCAGGGATAAAGTGTGGCGAAACGCTTTTGCCGCAAAGTCAGATCCGATCGCGAAGGACAGACGCATGCTGACAAAGAGGTAAACGAGGCGCAGGGCCGCAGAGAGAAGCACAAAACCGATGTATATTATGGCGATTGGGCCGCGAAGGGCGCTGGCATCTGAAACCTTTAACCAGACAATGAGGGGTTGAAGAACCTCCAGCTTTAGGGCGGCCGCAGGATCAGCCAGAACAGACACAACGGGGATGACCGCTGCCAAAGTCACAACCTCCATGGCCAACCCCAACAGAAGGAAAAGACACATAGTGACGAGCTGTCGCCGCCGCCGGCGCGAGACCAACGTCCAGATGCGCTGGATCAGTCGAAACGTGCCAACAGCGGGTTGAGATGCGGGTTGAGATGTGTCGTGTTTGGTTTGGGTCATAGCCGAATGTCGCTTTCGCCAAAATCGACAGCATTCTTGATGTCACTCAAGACATGGTTTTCTTTGCCAAAAGCGCGCAGGCCAGCTGCCCCCATGTCGCGGAAGCGATCGTGGGCCACAGCCAATAAGACCCCATCATATGCTTCAGGCGCGGGGGTTTGGACAAGTTCGATCCCGTATTCTGCCTTCGCCTCATCTCCCGAGACCCAGGGGTCGTGCACATCGACCAAAACTCCATAATCCTCAAGTTCCCGCACCACATCCACAACGCGCGTATTGCGCAAATCAGGGCAATTTTCCTTAAAGGCCAACCCCAAAACAAGCACCTTGGCACCCGCGACCTGAATATGGCGTTTGATCATTTCCTTGACCAATTGCCCCGCCACATAGGCCCCCATTCCATCGTTGATGCGCCGCCCGGCCAAAATCACTTGCGGATGATACCCAAGCGCCTCGGCTTTATGGGTCAGGTAGTATGGATCAACGCCAATACAGTGACCGCCCACCAAACCTGGGCGAAATGGCAGGAAATTCCACTTTGTACCGGCGGCCTTGAGGACAGCTTCGGTATCAATCCCCATCTTGTTGAAAATGATCGCAAGTTCATTGATGAGCGCAATGTTCAGGTCACGTTGAGTGTTCTCAATCACCTTCGCCGCTTCGGCCACACGGATACTTTCCGCTTTATAAGTTCCGGCGGTGATGATGCTGGCATAGAGCGCATCAATCGTTTCAGCGGCTTGCGGGGTGGACCCAGAGGTAACTTTCGTGATGGTCGGTAAGCGGTGCTCCTTGTCGCCGGGATTGATCCGCTCTGGAGAATAGCCACACTGGAAGTCGGTGTTGAATTGAAGCCCCGACACGCGCTCCAACACAGGGACACAATCTTCTTCGGTCGCGCCGGGATAAACAGTGCTCTCAAAAATAACGATGTCGCCCGGCTTGAGCACGGCCCCCACTGTTTCACAAGCGCGCAACAGCGGCGTGAGGTCCGGACGTTTCGAGCTGTCAATCGGGGTCGGCACTGTAACGATAAAGATTGTCGCCTCTTTGAGCGCTTCAGGGGCGCTCGCAAACTGCAAATAGGCAGCCTCGGCCAACTCATCGCTCGAAACCTCTAGCGTATGATCGCGCCCCCCGCGCAACGCATCAATACGTGCGGCATTCACGTCAAAACCAATCACAGGGCGTTTTTTGCCAAACTCAACAGCCAACGGCAAACCGACATACCCAAGCCCAATAACGGCAATTGGGGGCGCATGTACTGTCATATCATTCACTTTCCATAATAATCCCGGAACCAGCCGACGAACCGCTCGATCCCAACTTTAAAATCTGTTTCGGGTTGATAGCCTGTGAGGCGGCGCAGCAGGCTTGCGTCGGCCCATGAGTTTTGCACGTCCCCCTTTTGCATCCCCATGTAATTTCGGATCGCTTTTTTGCCCAACGTCTCTTCAATGGCATCGATGAAATCGAGGAGGCGCACCTTCTCGGAGTTGCCGATATTCACAACGCGGTAAGGCGCGACCGCTGACAGGCTGTCGCCTTCGACCGGCTCGGCACCCGCATCTGGCAGAGGTGGCGGCGTGTCGATCAGCAAGCGGATGGCGCGGACGAGATCGTCGACATAGGTGAAATCCCGGTGCATGTCGCCGTTGTTGTAAATGTCCATGGGGCGCCCGTCCAAAATGGCATCTACGAACTTATACAGCGCTAAATCAGGCCGCCCCCAGGTGCCGTACACCGAGAAAAACCGGAACATGGTCGTCGGCAATTTCCACAGATGCGCATAGGAATGACCCATGCTTTCATTTGCTTTTTTCGTGGCGGCGTAGAGCGTGAGGGGCGTGTCTGTGTTGACGGTCTCGGTGAAGGGCATCTCCTCGCTGGCGCCATAAACGGAGGAGGTGGAGGCCATCAACAGGTGATCAACGCCAAGGCGGCGCGCGGCTTCCATCACGTTGAAGGTGCCGATCACATTGGCGTCAATATAGGCGCGCGGGTGCTCAAGGCTGTAACGCACCCCGGCTTGCGCGGCGAGGTGCACGATGATGTCTGGTTCAAACTCATCCGCCGTTTTGTCAAACAACGTCTGGTCCTCAAGCATGCCTTCGGTGGCGGAAAAATGCGGTGACTGGAGGAGCATGGCGTGGCGCCGTTGTTTCAGCGTGACGTCATAATAATCAGTCATCCCGTCGTAGCCATGTACCAGAAACCCTTCCTTGAGGAGATAGGTCGCCAGGTGAAACCCAATGAACCCGGCGGTGCCGGTGATGAGGACTTTACGCATTAATCAGTGTCTTTCAGTGGTGTTGGGGGAAGGTCGCCCAGCTCGCTTTGCAGGGCATCTATCTCGGCCTTGAGGGCTTCATACTCTTTGATCTTGCGCGCGAGAAAATGTTTGGTGATCGCGGCTTTCTCCGCCATGCCCTTTGGGGTGAGAAAATAGGCGTAGCGGCGTTTGTCTTGTGAGGCGGAAAAATTGCCAAGCTTAACCTGACCCTTTTCGATCAGCGCATTCAGGGCATAGTGAACGCCGCCGACGCTAATGCCGACAGCCGCCGCCAATTCGCGTTGGCTCATTTCCGGGTTCTCTTGCAAGAGCCGCAAGAGGCGAAAGCGAACATCGTCTTGGAGTTTAGAGCGTTGACCAGCCATGAGACCTGAAGGATCGGCGCGCGGCGCACAGGAGAGTGAAAAGGGGCGAAACCTGACAGTTGATTGGGGGAACGGCTACCGCATGAAGACTGCCTTTAGGCGTCTTGAGCGGCGGAACTACAATTTTTTGGCGACTCACCCACATCGTTCAATTTTGAGCAATACCACGCAAACCCTCTCTATGAAAACGCCCATGATCGGTTTTCTTGAGTGTGCCCTAGGGCTGAGCAGGGATATCCGTCAAAAATCGTGCCATGGCGTCAATGGCTTCGCCCATGTCGTCGGCTTTTGCCCATTCATCGGGGCGGTGGCTGACGCCGCCCCGGCACCGCACAAAAAGCATAGCGATAGGACAGAGATCGGACATTGCGGAGGCGTCATGTGTGGCGCCTGATGGCAGGTGCAGGCCAAGGCCGCCCGTCTCGCCAACGGCCCGCGTGAGGGGTGGGATCAAATCCGGTGAGCATGGTGCGGCGGGCTGTGCATAGCTGCGGGTGAGGGTGACGCCGAGGTCATTCTTTTGCGCAATCTCGCGTGCAAAATCAGCGAAGTAACGGCTGGCCTCCTGTCGAATGGCATCAATGGGCGCGCGCAATTCCAATGTCAAATGGACCTCGCGCGGCACAGCATTCACCGCCCCTGGCTCTAGGGTGAGCGTGCCAACTGTGGCGCGCAAATCTTCTTGGCTTTGGGCAAACCGCGACACTTCCACGATAAACTCCGATGCCCCAACCAGCGCGTCTCGCCTTGCGCGCATGGGCAGAGTTCCCGCGTGTCCAGTCTCTCCGGTAAACACAATCTGATGACGTTCGATCCCGCAAATCGCCGTAACAACCCCAAGGGCTTGATCAGCATCTTCGAGCACTGGCCCTTGTTCAATGTGGACTTCAAGATATCCCAAAACGTCAGCGCGTTGGCGCGCCAAACCGGGCACCGCCTCAGGGTTCAGACCAAACTCCTGCATCGCTTGGCGCAAGGTGATCCCGGCGCTGTCTTGCATGTCCAAGACTGCCGGATCAAAAGTGCCAGCAAGGGCGCGCGGCCCCATAAGAGCTGTGGCAAAACGTACACCTTCTTCGTCAGCAAAGGCGAGAATCTCGACGGCAAAAGGGAGCGTTTCCTTGTCGGAGGCGAGCTTTTCCAGCGCCAAACATCCAAGCGCCACGCCCATGATCCCATCAAAGCCGCCCCCCTGCCTCACGCTGTCTTGGTGCGAGCCGATCAAGAATGTCGGCGCGCCGGGCGGACCTTCGCGCCGCCCAATCAACGTGCCCGCCGCATCAAGATGCACGTCCAGCCCAGCGGCATCCATCCAATGACCGATCATTGACAAAGCAAGCTTGTGGTTCGGGGTGAAGGGCAGGCGGGTCACGCCCGGCCCCGGATCAGAAATCTTGGCAATCTGCGCCAAACGTGTGGCGGCAAGCGCGCCCCAATTATGTGTCATCATCAAGTACTCGTAACGGATTGGAAAAACAGGGCACCTGCGCCGCCCAAGCGCCGTAGTCACCGGTGGTGGCGCGCTTTAACAGCTCCGCCAAATCTTCAAGAGGGGCATCTGAGAGGTCGATGCGCAAGCTGAGTGGGGCATGGTCGGGGTGAAGCACCAGTAGCGCCGCTGATTGTAGCCCGCGGGCGTCGCTGCCTGCCGCCTGCGCCGCAAATAGTCCCGCCAAAAGCTGCTCAGAAAAGGCCCCGCGCGCCGATCTGAAGCCCTCTATCAGGGCGGGCAAAACAGCATCATTCTTGAGCAGATTGCCAGCGGCGATCCCACCCTCAAACGCCTGTGCGCCGTGGAATTCTGTGTTCTTGTCGCCCGTAAAGGCAGCGCCGTCGCCCGTAAGCCCTAACACTGAAAGCTGACGCCAAGCGCGCCCGCTGTCTTGTGCGATCACTTGATCAATGGCGAGCTTTGCGGCGGCGCCTTCAGCCATCACGCCCAGCACATCTTCGCCCCAAAACGTCGAAGGGGCCGCGCCTTGGCTGGCCGACATGCCAACGCCGAGCTGCCCGCGCAGCACCCACCCCCCAACGCACAGGCTGCCAGTGGCCGCAGCGCCACCAATCGCCCCGGTGTCCGGATCGCGCGCGAGTATGGAAAATGTCATAGAGCGCTCCCCCTGCGTCATGTCTTGAAATCAATTTATCATGAAAAATTGACCGATGCAATTAATCATGATAAATTGAGTCGCATAAAAGCCAACAGGGGAGACTTCCACATGACTATTTCGACTTGGACCCGGCGCGGATTGCTTGCTGCTGCTGCGTTCGGTGCGCTGGCCACGGGGCTGAGCGCGCCCACGACCACTTTTGCCCAAACGCCTGAGGGGGTGTTGATCGTCGGGCAGGTGGCCGAGCCTAAATCGCTTGATCCGGCTGCTGTGACGGCCGTCAATGACTTTCGCATTCTCGTAAACCTCTATGAGGGGCTTGTGCGTTACGCGCCAGGCACGCTTGAGGTTGAGCCGGCGCTTGCTGAAAGCTGGGAGGTGTCTGAGGACGGCACTGAGTATACGTTTAAGCTGCGCGAAGGTGTGGTGTTTCATGATGGCACGCCGTTTGATGCGGAAGCTGTGAAATTCAACTTCGACCGGATGCTGAACGAAGATCATCCGCAGCATGACACCGGACCGTTCCCGCTGGCGTTCTTCTTCTCTGCGGTCGAAGAAACCATGGTCGTCGATGCGACCACCGTGAAGTTCAAACTCAACGCGCCCTATGCGCCGTTTCTCTCCAATCTCGCCTATCCTACGGGCTTGATCGTGTCACCAACCGCCGTTGTTGCGGGGGGCGCGGATTTTGGTCGCAGTCCGGTGGGCACCGGGCCATTTAAGTTCGCAGAATGGAAATCCAACGAGCGCGTTGTTGTTGAGAAAAACCCCGATTACTGGGGCGAGATGGCGAAAGCGGAAGCCGTGGTGTTTCGCCCGATCACCGATGCCAATACCCGCGTTGCAGAAATGCTGGCAGGCGGCATTGATATGATGGTCGAGGTGCCGCCAACGGCCCTCGCGGAGTTTGATACCGATGGGTTCACAGTTGTGGAGCAAGCTGGACCGCACGTTTGGTTCTTGATCCTGAACGCCAAGGAAGGCCCTTTTGCGGACAAGCGCGTGCGCCAAGCCGCAAACTACGCGATCAACAAAACGGCCCTCGTCGAAAACGTGCTTGAAGGGACCGCTGAAGTCGCCGCCGGACCAACGCCACCGGCCTTTGCTTGGGCCTATAATGAGGCGCTTGAGCCTTATCCCTATGATCCTGAAAAGGCAAAAGCCTTGCTGGCGGAAGCGGGCGCAGAGGGCGCGGAGCTGACATTCTTCGTCACCGAAGGCGGCTCTGGGATGCTCGATCCCGTCCCCATGGGCACCGCCATTCAAGCTGATTTGGCGGCTGTTGGGTTGGATGTAAAAATCGAGACCTACGAGTGGAACACCTTCCTTGGGGAAGTGAATCCGGGCCTAGAGGGCAAGGCGGATATGGCGGAAATGGCGTGGATGACGAACGATCCCGACACATTGCCATTCCTTGCTCTGCGCACGGATGCTTTCCCCGATAAGGGCGGTTTTAACTCCGGGTACTATTCAAATCCTGAGGTCGACAAGCTGCTTGAGGCGGCGCGCGCAGAAACGGACCAAGCCAAACGCGCGGCGCTTTATCAAGAGATGCAAGTGATCGTGCAAGAGGATGCGCCATGGGTTTTTGTGGCGAACTGGAAGCAAAACGCCGTGACGAGTGATCGGGTTGAAGACTTCGCGCTTGAGCCATCTTTCTTGCTCCAGCTTGAGAACGTGGTGAAAAACTAAACCACTGTTGTGTCGGGCGGGATGCTCTCCCTGTCTCGCCCGGCTTTTTCCTCACAGATCGGAGGCTTTGATGGGCGGCTACATCCTCAAACGGCTGATATCGGCAGTGCCGGTTTTGTTCGGCATTACGGTCATCGTTTTCCTTATTATGGCGATGATCCCGGGGGATCCGGCGACAGCCATCTTGGGCAGCTATGCAACCCCGGAAAACGTCGAGAAACTGAACCGTGATCTGGGTCTCGATAAGCCCCTTGTTGCGCGCTATTTCATCTGGCTTGGCAATATGGTCACCGGTGATTTTGGCAGGTCGTTCTCGTTGAACCGCCCGGTTTTGGACGAAATCTTGGAGCGGTTTAATGCAACGCTGATCCTTGCCGGGACGGCCTTTGTGCTTTGCACGATCTTGGGGATATTGGCGGGCGTTGTCTCTGCTGCGCGCCAATATGGGCTTGCTGACAAGCTCATCACTTTTGTTGTTCTGCTCGGAATTTCGATCCCCTCCTTTTTCCTTGGAATGATGATGATCCTGCTGTTTGCGGTGAACCTGAAATGGTTGCCAGTATCGGGCATGTTTGCGATTTATGGTGGCGGGGATTTGCCTGATTTACTCCGTCACCTCATCATGCCCGCCTGCGCGCTTGCGGCGGTGGCGACTGGGGTCATCGCGCGGCTGTCTCGCTCTGCGATGTTGGAGGTTTTGCGGCAGGATTTCATTCGGACAGCCCGCGCCAAAGGGGTTTCGGAGCGCCGGGTGATTATGGGTCACGCATTGCGCGCGGCCATGGTCTCCATCATTCCCGTGCTGGGGATTCAGGCAGGTTTTGTCCTCTCCGGCGCGGTGTTCATCGAAATGGTGTTTCAATGGCCCGGTGTCGGGCGCATGCTCGTAGACGCGATTTTGTCCCGTGACATTTTACTTGTTCAAGGCGGCGTCACCTTCGTGGCGGCTTGCTATGTAATGTTCAACATTTGCGTGGATGTCGCGCAAAGCCTGCTCGATCCAAGGATCAAGACATGATTGGTTTTCTCAAGCTTTTGACCCGTAATCGCCTCGCTTTGATGGGGGGGGTGGTCCTTGTTGTGATCCTGTTGATGGTGCTGATTTCACCGTTTCTCGCGCTGGCGGATCCTAATGCGATTGATACAGCGAACAAATTCCAGCGGCCCGGCACCGCCGGTCACCTGTTGGGCACCGATCATTTGGGCCGGGATCTTCTCGCGCGCCTCATGGAAGGGACGCGCGTATCCTTGGCGGTGGGGCTTGTTGCGGCGATTGCGGCGGGCACGATTGGCTCGGCGATCGGCATCACGGCCGGGTATTTTGGCGGGCGCATCGACAATGTGATTATGCGGGGCGTCGACATGTTGATGGCCTTTCCCTACATCCTTCTGGCGCTGGCGATTGTCGCAGCACTTGGCCCCGGATTGATGAACGCATTGATCGCTGTGGCGGCTGTGAACATTCCGTTTTTCGCGCGCAATATTCGCGGGGTCACAGTCGGTTTGGCCGGGCGTGAGTTCGTCGATGCCGCGCGTTTAACGGGCAAGGGCGATCTGTCGATCATCCTCACGGAACTGCTGCCCAACGTGGCCTCGACAATCGTCATCGCCATGTCCACGACAGTTGGCTGGATGATCCTGGAAACCGCGGGGCTGTCGTTCCTTGGACTTGGCAGCCAGCCGCCAAACGCGGATCTTGGCTCGATGTTGGGCGAAGCGCGCTCAGCGATGATCACAGCGCCCCATACCTCTTTCGTGCCGGGTATCATGATTTTCCTTATCGTGATGGCGATTAACTTGCTGGGGGACGGTGTGCGCGATGCGCTCGATCCACGGCTGAAATCCGGGGCGCTGTCGCGGCCCTTGGCGGTGACGCGGGTGAGCCGCAAAGGCGCGATCCCAAACGACGATGGGGCCGGGCTGTTGAATATCCAATCGCTGGAAACGCAATTTCATGTTAGCGCGCGCACCTACCGCGCTGTTGGCGGCGTGAGCCTCTCGGTGAAGCCGGGGGAATGCCTTGGTATCATTGGGGAAAGCGGGTCTGGCAAATCGGTAACGGCGCTGTCTGTGATGGGGCTTGTTGCCTCGCCGCCGGGGGTCATCACCGGGGGAGCTGTGCGCTACGGTGGCGAGGACTTGCTCGCGGCTGACTATAAATCCCTGCGCGAAAAGCGCGGCGAAAATGTCGCCTATATCTTTCAAGATCCGCTCTCAACACTGCATCCGCTCTATCGTGTCGGGGATCAATTGGCAGAGGCCATTTCGAGCCACCACAAGATTTCGCGCAGTGAGGGCCAGGATAGCGCGATTGAACTGCTACGCGCCGTGCGTATTCCAAATCCCGAAAGCCGGGTGCGCAACTTCCCGCATGAAATGTCGGGGGGGATGCGCCAGCGGGTGGCGATTGCGATGGCGCTGGCAAATGAGCCGGATGTGATTATCGCGGACGAGCCGACAACCGCGCTTGATGTGACCGTACAGGCGCAAATTCTGGCCTTGCTTGATGATTTGCGGCGAGAACGCGGGCTTGCGATTGTCTTTATCACCCATGACTTTGGCGTGGTTGCGCAGCTCTGTGACCGGGTTGCCGTGATGTATGCCGGGCGTATCGTTGAGCAAGGGGAGACGGCGGAGATTCTCGATGCGCCAAGGCATCCATACACTGCTCGGCTGATGGAATGTGTGCCTGAACTTGGAGGCGGAAAACGCGAGCTTGCCGCGATTCCCGGATTGCCGCCTGTGGTGTCAGATTTGCCGCCGGGCTGCGCCTTTGCACCGCGTTGCGCCGCCGCGCGCGACACCTGCCAACAGGGCGAAATTTCACTGACAGGAAATGGGCGACTTGTGCGCTGCTTGTATCCAGAAGGGGCCCCAACATGAACGCGTTAACAGTGAAAGACCTGTCAAAGACCTTCACCGTTGGCGGTGGGTTCTGGGGCAAGGCCCAAAAGGGCGTGCGCGCTGTCAGGCCAATGTCGTTTTCCGTGAATAACGGGGAAACACTTGGAATTGTTGGCGAATCCGGCTGTGGAAAGTCCACTCTGGCGCGCATGTTGGTGGGGCTTCTTGCGCCGTCGACGGGCGAAATCCGTTTCGGAGAAAACGCCTTGGATACGGCCGATCCTGCAGCCTTTGGCCGCCATATCCAATACGTGTTTCAAGACCCGGTTAGCTCGCTGAACCCGCGCAAAACGATCCGCCAAATCCTTGAGGCGCCGCTCATTCGGCTGCACAACATGGACAAAGCGGCGCGCGCGCAACGCATCCTCGAAATCTTTGACAGCGTGAATTTGCGTGAGGAGTTTCTGGACCGGTACCCTCATGAATTTTCCGGTGGTCAGGCTCAGCGGATTGGCATTGCGCGCGCACTTGCGGCGCGTCCGCGCATTATGGTGCTGGACGAGCCTGTGTCGGCGCTGGATGTCTCGGTGCAGGCGCAAGTGCTGAACCTCATGGCCGAACTGCGCTCAACATTCGACCTCACCTATCTGTTCATTAGCCACGATCTTGCGGTTGTTGAGGCGGTTGCTGATCGGGTTATGGTCTTGTACTTTGGGGCCGTTGTGGAGATGGGGCCTGCGGATAAAATTTTCGCCAGACCGCGTCATCCCTATACTGACCTTTTGGCGCGATCTGCTCCTGTCGTGGGGCGGCCACTTGCCGCACCCGAAGGCGATGATGCGGAACTGCCCGATCCGCTCAACCCGCCTAAAGGTTGTGCCTTTGCAGGACGTTGCCCGCGTGTTACGGACGAGTGTCGCGCGGCCTCGCCGCCGCTCACCGACCAAGGAGATGGACAGTTTGCCGCTTGCTTCCACCCGATCTGAGGACGACCGAAAACGTCTGAGCCGCCCGGCTCAGGTTGCGGAAGCGATTAAGGATTGGATTGTCGCGGAGCATTTTGGCGCCGGGGATCGTTTGCCGTCGGAAACCCAGATGATTGAGCGGTTTTCCATGTCAAAGGGCACAATCCGCGAAGCCATGCGCATTTTGGACGCACAGGGGCTCATCAAAAGCCGAACTGGCCCCGGGGGCGGCTCGTTTGTGCATGAGGTCAGCCGCGAACGGGCGCGCGCGCTTCTTGGAAACTACTTTTACTTCAAAGACCTGACAATTGCCGATATTTACCAGTTGCGCCGGGTGCTTGAGCCAGAGCTTGTCGCCTCGCTTGCTGGCAATTTGGACGAGGCGGCGCTGGGCGAGCTGGAAATGAACTTGGCGCAATATGCCGATCCTGCGGTGACCGAGGAAGACGAGCGCGAACAACACATAGCCTCGCTCAATTTCCACGCGGCCCTGGCGCGGTTTTCCGGCAATCCCTTGATGAGCTTTCTCATTGATTTCATGGTGAATATTCTGGCCGATATCACAGTCTACAGACAGCTATATACACCAATCAACGTGGATCTTTGGGCCAAGGGGCGAGACTATCAGGCGCGGCTCATAGAGGCGCTGCGGGCGGGCGACAGCGGCGCGGCGCGCGCCATTATGAAGGCGCATATGCAGACAGCGCAGTCCATCATGGAAGGTCAGGAGCGGGTCTCGCTTTCGCGGTTTATTTCGGAATAAGAGCGGCGTCTTCGCTCAAATCGCTCACGAGGGGGCGGCCCAAGGTGGCGAGCAAGTCCTGCACCTTTGCGCGCGCCTCTGGTCCCACCCAAGTCGAGGGGTAAAGCGCATCGGGAAGCGGCGTATGACGCAAGACCAAGCGCCGCCAGCCATGGACGATCAAGATGCGAATAGCGGCGCGATCCAGCGCGCAGGTTTTGCCCTCGCGCAGCGCCAACTCGACCTCAGACAACACCGCCAAAAACGCCTCATAAGCCTGCGCCAATTCCTCCGGCATCAATTGCGATTTCAACCAATCTGGGAGGTGTCCGGGCTGTCCCGTCATAGCGAAATATCCGGCGCGCTCAGGGGCCGGGCCGGTGCCCAAAAAGGTGCCCGGCGCAAGCGTTACATAGCCCTTGGCGCCGAAATCACTTTCCACAGCAAGGCGCGCGCTATGCTCCATTGGCGGGGCGACAAAGACATGCCAATCTGCCGGGGCAGGCGGAAAAGCCGCATAAATTCGGGCAGTTGCCCGTTCCGATTGGCGGCGCCCGGCCTGTGTCAGGTGGTATTGGCTGACGCGCCCGGCTTTGGTCGAGGTGATCCAATCATCCTTACGAAGCCGATACAAGGCAACGCGCATGGCCTCCGGCCGGATCCCCATACGGCTCGTAAGAGCGCTCAAGACGGGGCCGGGAATCGTAGCGCCCGGCGCGCGCGCCATATCGCCAAACACCGTCACAATGAGGGACCAAACCCGTGGCTCGCCCGCCTCAATCAGGGCTGATATCGCCCGCGCACCGCTCATGCGTAGGCGTTCATCGTCAAGAGTTCATATGTCGCCACAAGATCCTCGTCTTCGTCGCGGATCGCAACTTGCCAGCGCACCTCGCCATAGCTCGCTGTGCGCTTGGTTTTTTCTTGCACAGTGAGCGTCACATAGATCGAGGCCCCGGCGCCAACGGGCTTGAGAAAGCGCAGGTTATCGAGGCCGGTATTGGCCAAGACAGGGCCGGGATTTGGCTCCACAAACAAGCCCGCCGCGAAGGACAACAAGAGATAGCCATGCGCGACGCGCCCCGGAAAGAACGGATTGGCGGCGGCCGCCTCCTCATCCATATGCGCGTAAAATGTATCTCCCGTAAAACTGGCGAAATGCTCAATATCATCCATCGAGATTTTGCGCTGATCGGTTGTAATGGTTTCTCCGATTTGCAGGTCATGGAAGGGCCGGGTGAAAGGATGCGCGGGGGCGCTCACAGGTGTTGCGCCCGCAATATTGCTGCTGGTGATCGCTCTTAACAGATCGGGATGGCCCTGAAGGGCCGTGCGTTGCATGTAGTGAAGCACAGCGCGAATACCACCCAACTCCTCGCCGCCACCCGCACGCCCCGGTCCGCCATGGATCATATGAGGCATCGGCGCGCCGTGACCTGTGCTTTCTGCCATCGAGGCGGCATTGTTGAAATACAGTCGCCCGTGCCAAGCCCCCGCGCTCAAGACCGCCTCACGCGCAACCGTGGGACTTTCGGTAAACACCGAGGCCACGAGCGACCCGCCGCCCTTGTTCACAAGCGCGAGCGCATGGGGCATGTCGCTGTATGGCAGAATCGTCGACACCGGGCCAAAGGCTTCTGTCGTATGAATTTTTTCGGCGTCATCGGGCGCGTCACACAGGAACAAGAGTGGCGACATGAAGGCGCCAGGATCAACATCACCAATCAAGTCCACCTTGTCGAAATCACCCCAAACAAGCCGGGATTCGGTTTCAATGAGGCGTGCTTTTGCGAGGACATCTTGCTTTTGTGCAGCCGAAACGAGCGCGCCCATGCGCACCGATTTGTCCCGCGGATCACCGATCGTTGTTTTGTCGAGGCGCGCTGACAATGCCGCGATAACGGCATCGACATGGGTTTTTGGCACCATAATCCGGCGCACGGCTGTGCATTTTTGCCCCGCCTTCACGGTCATTTCGCGGTGTACTTCTTTGATGAACAGCTCAAAGGTTTCACTGTCCACCTCGACATCCGGGGCCAGCACGCTGGCGTTCAAACTGTCTTGCTCCGAGGTAAAGCGCACTGCATTTTTGACGAGGTTTTCGGTTTTGCGAAGCGTGTTTGCTGTGTCCGCGGACCCTGTGAAGGCCACCACATCCTGAGGCCCGAGGTGATCCAACAAATCGCCAGTTGAGCCGGCCACAAATTGCAATGCACCTTCCGGCAAAATCCCGCTGTCGAGGATCATTCTGACGGCGGCCTCGGTGACGTAAACGCTGGCGGTTGCGGGTTTCACAATGGCCGGGACACCGGCCAAAAGGGTCGGCGCGAGTTTTTCCAACATGCCCCAAACCGGGAAGTTGAATGCGTTGATATGGACGGCGACGCCTTGCAAGGATGTAGCGACATGTTGGCCTTGAAAGACGCCAGTCTTGCCAAATTGTTCCGCAGCGCCGTCCACATAGATATGCCCATCAGGCAGCTCGCGCCGACCTTT
Source organism: Maritimibacter sp. (assembly GCA_050633625.1). Taxonomy (GTDB): domain Bacteria; phylum Pseudomonadota; class Alphaproteobacteria; order Rhodobacterales; family Rhodobacteraceae; genus JBOEGW01. The sequence goes on from JBOEGW010000001.1 coordinate 152,382, forward strand.
CGAGGCATAGACAAATAGGGTGCCTATACCGCCATCCACATCCACACGGTGATCATTCAAGGTCGCGCCTGTATCATAGGACAATTCATACAGCGTTTCGCGCCGTTCATTGAGGTAAAGAGCAAGGGCCTTGAGCATCTTGGCGCGTTCATGAAAGCTCATGTTGCGCAGGGCGAGGCCGCCGCGCTGCTTTCCATATTCCAACATTTCTGCGGAGGAAAACGTCGATTTACCGGCACCAAATATCACTTTTCCTGTAATCGCCGAAAAAATGTCGCGGACGTCCCGATCGGCCGGGCGCCATGATCCAGCCGCAAAACTTTCAAGAATTCGCATGCAAGGTTCTCCTCAAAGGTCTAGTGATGGTCATCGTAATCAAGCGCGATTTCGTTCGATAACGGATAGCACTGGCAGGTCAGAACATAGCCATCCGCGACCTCGTGATCTTCAAGCGCGTGGTTGGCTTGCATCTCGACCTCGCCCTTTGTCACACGGGCAATACAAGTGGAACAGACGCCTTTGGTGCAGGCATATGGCGCGGCAATATCATTGGCGAGTGCAGCTTCCAGAACCGAAGTTTTGCGCCCCATTTTGATCCTGCGCGTTGCCCCATCAATCGTGATTTCCGCAGCCACTTCGCCACTGTCCGCTTTGGCGGCTGCGACCTTCTGGGCGAGCCGTCCGGGTTGCGCGGAGACGAACAATTCGTAGTGGATTTGATCCTCGCCAAGCCCATGCGTATTGAGCGCGGCGGCGATGGATTTCATCATCGGCTCCGGACCACAAATATAGGCCTGATCGATCGAGCCAATATCAATCCATGCGGCAAATAACGCCGCGCATTTGGCTTCGTCCACGCGGCCTGTAAACAGGTCAATTTCTTGAGCGTCATTTTCCAACACATGCACCACGGACAACCGTCCCATGTAGCGGTTTTTCAAATCTTCGATCTCGCTGCGAAACATGATCGTGTTCACCGCGCGATTGGCATATACGAGGGTAAAGGTGCTGGCGGGTTCCTCATCCAAGAGCGTTGTTAACATTGACAAAATCGGCGTAATGCCCGAGCCGCCAGCAAAGCCAAGATAGGTGCGCGGCGCGCGCTCATGAGGGATGTGAAACACGCCCGAAGGCGGCATCGCCTCAATCGTATCACCCACCTTCAAGGTCTCATTGGCCCAGTTTGAAAAGGCCCCGCCCTCAACACGTTTGATGCCGACGCGCAGAGTTTTGCCACCGCGCGGCACGCAGATCGAATAGCTGCGGCGCAGCTCCAGCCCATCGAATTCCCGACGAAAGGTCAAATGTTGTCCCGGCAAGAATGAGAAATCCGCATCGCCAGCATCCAGCGTGACGACAATCGCATCGCGAATTGTGTGCTCGATGTTGGTGACTGTAAGGGGATGAAATTGGCTCATTTGGTCCTCAGATGCATTTGAAGTAGTCGAACGGTTCAAGACAATCGTCGCAACGCCATTGGGCTTTGCAGGGGGTCGATCCGAACTGGCTGATCCGGGTCAGATTTTGGCTTTCGCAGCGCGGACAACGCACAGGAGTTCCGCCGGGATTTGGCGGCGCAATACCGTAGGCTTCCAGCTTGGCTAGCCCGGCTTTTGAGATCCAATCCGTGCTCCATGGCGGCGCAAGTTGTTGTTTAAGATGAATATTGTCAAACCCGGCTTGGCGAAGCGCTGCGGTGATGTCGAGGTTGATCACAGCGGTGGCCGGGCAGCCGGAATAGGTCGGCGTCACCGTGACATTGAGGGTTTCCCCCTCCCATTCGAGATCGCGAATGACACCAAGATCAACCAGCGAAATCACCGGAATTTCAGGGTCGGCCACGCCGTCGAGCACCGCCCAAATGTCAGCCAAAGCCACGGTCATCACCAGCGCGCGTCCGGGTAGGCGCGCTGAAGCCATTGCATTTGCGTGAGGATATGGCCGAGGTGTTCGGAATGTTTCGTGCCATCGCGCCCGCCCAAATGGGACCAGCGATCATCTGGAATGGTCAAGGTCGCTTCATTCAAAACCTGCGTGATTTCAGCGTCATACGCGGCGCGCAAATCAGCGGGGAGGGGGGCGATGGCGCGCTTGTGCATCTCATCGTCAATTCGATCCGCCCCAAACATTTCACCGACATATGGATAGAGCAGGTCCAAAGCCGCTTGCATGCGCATATGGCTTTCTTCCGTGCCATCGCCAAGCCCAATCACTGTCTCGCGCGACCGCTCAAGATGATAGGCCGCTTCCTTGCTGGCCTTGGCTGCAATCGCCGCAACGCGCTCATCGGAGCTGCCCATCAAACCTGGCAGCATCACCGATTGCCAAGCATCAAAAAAGTATTGCCGTAGAAGGGTTTGGCCAAAGTCGCCATTGGGCTGTTCGACCAAGAGGCAGGAGCGGAAATCCCAGGCATCGCGCCGAAATGCGAGCGCATCCCCATCGCGGCCTGCGCCCTCAACCTCGCCCGCAAGCCCAAGCCACATTTGCGTTTGACCGATCAAATCGAGCGCCGTGTTTGCCAGTGCTATGTCTTCTTCCAAGACGGGCGCGTGGCCGCACCATTGTGAGATGCGGTGCCCCAACACAAGGGTGTTGTCGCCCATGCGCAGGCAAAATTCGAAAAGCGCTGTGTCTTCCTGACTGTCTGTCTTTTGGTCCGCCGTCATCACATCGCACCCACATCGTCGGGAATGTCAAAAAAGGTCGGATGACGGTATACTTTGCTCTCGCTGGGCTCATACATCGGGCCTTTGTCGGACGGGTTTGACGCAGTGATATCGGCCGCCTTGGCGACCCAAATCGACACGCCCTCATTGCGCCGCGTATAGACGTCACGCGCGTTTTTGAGGGCCATTTCCGCGTCTGGCGCGTGCAGGCTTCCGACATGGCGGTGGCTCATACCGTGTTGACCACGAATGAAAATTTCCCACAGGGGCCATTCTTTGGACATTGGTGTTCTCCTTATTCGGCGGCTGTTTTGCGCGCTGCTCGTTTTGCGGCATGGGCCATCAACCCGTCGCGCACCCAAGCGCCGTCATTCCATGCTTTTTGCCGCGCACCGAGACGTTCGGTGTTGCAAGGGCCATTGCCTTTGAGCACGTCGTAAAACTCGCTCCAATCCGGCTCGGAGAAGTCATACCCCTGCTTTTCGTCGTTCCATTTGAGGTGCTCGTCCGGCACCGTCAGCCCAAGGTATTCCGCCTGCGGCACTGTCTGATCGACAAATTTCTGCCGCAGCTCGTCATTGGTGTTGATCTTGATTTTCCAGGCCATGGACTGCGCGGAATGCACGCTTTCGCCATCGGACGGACCAAACATCATGAGTGAGGGAAACCACAAGCGGTTGAGCGCATCCTGCGCCATGCGTTTTTGCGCAGGCGTGCCTTGCGCCATTTTCATCATGATGTCGTAGCCCTGACGCTGATGAAAACTTTCTTCCTTACAAATGCGCACCATAGCGCGCGAATATGGCCCGTATGATGTGCGCTGGAGCGGCACTTGATTCATGATCGCCGCCCCGTCTACGAGCCAGCCAACAGCGCCCATATCGGCCCATGTCAGGGTTGGATAGTTGAAGATAGAGCTGTATTTCATCCGCTCTTCGAGCAGGGCTTCGGTCAGCTCATCACGGCTCACGCCAAGGGTTTCGGCGGCGCAGTACAGGTAGAGGCCATGGCCGGCCTCATCCTGCACCTTGGCGAGCAAAATCGCCTTGCGCTCAAGGGTTGGTGCGCGGGTGATCCAATTGCCCTCAGGCAACTGGCCAACCACTTCGGAATGGGCATGTTGCGCAATCTGGCGAATGAGGGTTTTGCGATAGCCGTCTGGCATCCAATCCTTCGGTTCAACCTTTTCGCCGCGATCAATCCGGTCCTGAAAGGCCGCCTCTTCGGGCGACATTTCTTCACGTGACTTGAGCGATCCAGTCGATTTCACCAGTTGCGCATAAATGGTCAGACCCTTTCTAAGATGAGCGCGGCGCCTTGGCCCACGCCCACACACATTGTGCAAAGCGCGTAGCGCCCGCCGGTTTTTTGCAGCTCATAAGCCGCCGTCATCACAAGCCGTGCGCCGGACATGCCCAGTGGATGGCCAATCGCAATGGCGCCGCCGTTTGGGTTCACACGGGGATCATCATCCGCAACGCCAAGCTCGCGCAGGGTCGCAAGCCCCTGGGAGGCAAACGCTTCGTTCAGCTCAATGACATCCATATCCGCAATCGTCAGCCCGGCTTTGGCCAGCGCCTTTTGGCTGGCGGGCACTGGGCCGATCCCCATGACGCGCGGCGCGACACCGGCGGCTTGCATGGTCACAACGCGGGCAATCGGCGTGAGACCATGGGCCTTAACGCCCGCCTCAGACGCCATCAAAATCGCCGCTGCGCCATCGTTTACGCCCGAAGCATTCCCGGCGGTTACGGTTTTTTCCGCGCCATTCACGCCGCGCAGTTTGCCGAGTTGTTCGGCTGATGTGCCGGGGCGGGGGTGTTCGTCGGTATCGACCACAACTGGATCGCCTTTGCGCTGCGGGATTGTGACCGGGCAGATTTCTTGTGTGAAACGCCCGGCGTCATGGGCAGCGGCCCATTTGGCCTGCGAGGCGGCGGCAAAGGCGTCTTGGTCCGCGCGGTTGATGTTGTAATCCTCAGCCACGTTATCCGCGGTTTCGGGCATGCTATCAACGCCGTGATCCGCCTTCATTTTGGGGTTCACAAAGCGCCAGCCGATTGTCGTGTCATAGACCGCATTGGCGCGCGAGAACGCGGCTTCGGCTTTTGGCATCACGAAGGGTGCGCGCGACATGCTTTCGACGCCCCCTGCAATGGCAAGGTCATAATCGCCAGATTTCAGCCCACGCGAGGCGATCCCCACAGCGTCCATCCCAGAGGCACAAAGGCGGTTAACTGTCGTGCCGGGCACGTCCACAGGAAGGCCCGCAAGGAGGGATGCCATGCGCGCTACGTTGCGATTGTCCTCGCCCGCTTGGTTCGCATCACCAAAAATCACGTCGTCCACCTTGGCCCAATCCACTTGCGGATTGCGCGCCACCAAAGCGGCGATTGGCACAGCTGCCAAATCGTCTGTGCGCACCTTTGATAGGGCGCCGCCAAATCGGCCGATGGGCGTGCGTTGTGCGTCACAAATAAAAGCGTTCATAAGTCCTCCTGAGGGCGTACCCTCGATCCAATTGGCTTTGGGGGTGCTGCTGTGCACCTCTCCCCCACAAAGCCGACCGCATGGTCAGTGTTAAGTTGCGCGCCGATTCGACGCAAGAGAAATGTTACCGAAATTCAAAGCGAGGCAGAAATCCGTAACATGTATTTGCTGTTGTAACGCCGCGTCAGTTGGCTAAACCGAGCCTATGACCTTGCCTTCTGCCTCTCACATTCTGTTTTCAGGCGCGCTTTTGGCGCTTGGCGGGGTGGTGGGATATGGGCTTTCGTTTCTGGGCACGCCTTTGCCTTACATGCTGGGCGCTTTGTTGGCGGCGGCATTGGCGGTGGCGTTTGGGCAGTCTTATTTCCCTGAGGGCTACGCATTCCCTATGTCTATGCGCGAGCTGTTTGTTGGCGTGATTGGCACCATGATTGGCGCGCAGGTGAACCCGGATTTCCTATCGTTATTGCCACTCTTGGCGCTCACGGGCCCGGCAGTTTTGATCTTTGTTGCGCTGGCGCACGCGCTCAATTTTCAGGTGTTTCGCAGGCTTGGCGGCTATGATGCTCCCACTGCCTATTACGCGGGCGCGCCCGGCGGCTTGATCGAATCCATCGCCTTTGGAGAGGAACACGGCGCGGATCTTCGCATCCTGACACTCATGCAGTTTTTGCGCATCATTGTGGTGGTGACGGTTGTGCCGTTTGGCATTTCGCTCTGGGAGGGGCACGCGGTTGGCTCGGCTGCGGGGGTGATGGGGCCGAGCGGCGATTGGTCGTGGTATGACTTGCCGTTGATTTTCGCCATTGGCCTTCTGGGGCAATGGATTGGGCGGCGTTTAAAGCTGCCCGCGAGTATCTTGACCGGTCCGCTGTTGGTCATGGGGATTTTGGCGGCCAGTGGCTTGGTTTCGGTTGTCTTGCCGCCTTGGCTTGTCGCTTTGGCGCAGGTGGTTCTGGGCACCGGATTGGGGCTGCGCTTCATCGGCATGACGCGCGCAATGTTTGTGAAAGGCATTGGGCTATCATGCGTGTCGGTGGCAATGATGCTGGCGCTTGGCATCGCCCTTTCCGCGATTTTACACGCCATCGGCGGGCTGCCGGTGGACATGTTGCTGATCAGTTTTGCGCCCGGCGGGGTCACCGAAATGAGCCTCATTGCCTTATCGCTCGCCGCGAACCCCGCCTTTGTGACGCTGCATCATGTGCTGCGCATCTCATTGACAGTGATTGGCATGAGCCTTGGGCAACGCCTTAATATTGTGCGCCTTTCCTAACGCGCAGGCGTCATCACCTGTTCGCGTCAATCCAACGCGACATCATTCCGGCGCTCTTGAAACATTCATCAGGAATCGCGCGGCGTTTCATGCGCGCGAGTTTTTCGGCAAAAGCAACTTGGCGTGAGGTGGCCCCAACATGGCCGCCGCTGGCCGTTTTGTTGTGATCAATCCACCGCGACAAAGCGCGCCGGTCCGCAAGGCTTGCATGTGGGATCGCCAAATCCAGCCGCCGCGCAATCGCGCGGGCATAGCCGAGCTGCTTCTCGGTTGGGGGCAGGGGGCCGATGGGTTGTCCGTTGTCATACATGGTTTGTTCTCCCGCTTGAGCGAATGAGAACATACATAGAACATTAACGGGTGTTAATCAAGCCCCTCCGCATATGCGTCATACACGTAAGGGGTTTGACGGTGTTCTACCCGAGAACATCCGTCAACGCACCGTCCACCGCCTGCGTGATTTCGTCGATTTGCGGCGCTGTCACGATCAAGGCGGGCGAGAAACACAATACGTTGTTGCGCGCGGGCACCGAACGGTTGGTTGCGCCGATGATGACGCCGCGCGCGGCGCAGCCCGCAACGATGGCGGCGATCAAAGCCTCGCTCAGAGGGGTCTTGGTTGTGCGATCTGACACAAGTTCGATCCCCTGAAACAAGCCAATGCCGCGGACATCGCCAATGCATTGGTGTTTTTGCGCGAGGGCTTGCAGGTTTGTCATGAGCCGCGCGCCCATCAAGGCGGTATTGTTCAGCATTTCCTCATCCTCAATGATGCGCATGTTCTCAAGCGCCGCCGCCGGGCCTGCCGTACAGCCGCCAAAGGTGGAAATATCGCGAAAATGATTGAGCGGATCGCTGGGATCGTCTTTGAACATGTCAAACACCGACTCCGAGGTGACGCAAATCGCAATCGCTGCGTACCCCGAGGCCACGCCCTTCGCCATTGTCACAAAATCCGGTTCAATCCCGTAGTGCTGGTAGCCAAACCACGCATCACCCGTGCGCCCCATGCCACAGACCACCTCGTCAATATGCAGCAAAATGTCGTATGTCCGACAAATCTCCTGCACGCGCGGCCAATAGCCCGGTGGCGGCGTGATCACCCCGCCGCCCGCCGTGACCGGCTCAAGACAAAGCGCCCCCACGGTGTCAGGGCCTTCGCGCAAAATCACGTCTTCAATGAGGTTCGCCGCCGCAATCCCGAAGGCCTCGCCGGACAAATGGCCAAGGCCCAACTCCTCCTTGCGATATTCCATGCAATGCGGCACGCGAATGAAATCGGGCGCGAAGGGGCCGTATTGCTCATTTCGCTCGTCCTGGCCACCCGCAGACATCGTGCCGATCGTGCCGCCATGATAGTCGCGGTCCCGATACAGGATTTTGGTTTTCTTACCGCCATACAGTTTATGGGCGATTTGGCGCACCATTTTGAAGGCCTTCTCATTCGCCTCTGAGCCGGAATTACAGTAATACACCCGCGACATGCCCGGCATTTTCTCGATCAGTTTTTCGGCAAATAAGGCGCCGGGCACCGTCCCGGCCGCGCCGGCGAAGTAGTTGAGTTTGACAAGTTGCTCGCTGATGGCTTCGGCAATTTCGCGCCGCCCATAGCCGACATTCACAGTCCAAACGCCACCCGAAACAGCGTCGAGATATTGCTTGCCGTTTTGATCCCAAACATGGATGCCCTTGCCCTCTACGATGACCCGAGGTTCGCCGCTTTCGAAGGGCTTGTGTTGGGTCAAATGGTGCCAGACATGAGCGCGATCCGCGGCAACCACGTGGGAAATATCATTGTCGGTACGCGCGTCCATGTGCGGCTCCTTTGGGGGGGATTGGAATTTGATCAAATTTTGGCGCGCGCGCGCAGAAATTGCAATGGGCTTGCGCTCGCTGCGCAGGCGGGCATGGTAGGCGTGTCAATATGAAAGGCCCTGAGATGACTGAGATTAAACCAGATGGTGATGTGATTTTGCGCGTGGCGCCGATGCCAGCGGACGTGAACATGTCAGGCGATATTTTCGGCGGCTGGGTCTTGAGCCAAATGGACGTGGCGGGCGGATTTTTGGCGGCGGAACGTGCAAAGGGGCGGGTGGCGACCGTGGCGATTGAGGCTATGAAATTTATCCGGCCTGTCAAAGTCGGGGATATGATGTGCATTTACGGTGATATTCACCGGGTCGGGCGCACCTCGATTGCTGTGAGCTTGGAAAGCTGGGTGATGCGCGGGCAGGGGGCGGAGACCGCCAAGGTCACGGAGGGCATTTTCACCTTTGTCGCTTTGGATGACAATGGCGATCCGCGTCCTGTGGACAACACCTAGCCGCAAAATGGTGAGGCAGGATTGATCGGCGCGGGGTGCGAGCGCTATTGCGGTTTCGTGAGATCCCTAGAAAGCAGCCCCCAATGCCCCGTTTCTGTCATAGCCTTTTGAGATTTTGCCCAGCGCAGGTCGCCCTCTTTGTCATGGTTGTCTTGGCGTGGATCGCGCAGCCCGCGCGCGCCAATAGTTTTTGGACAATGGGGGATGTGGTGCCGAGTTTTCATGGCGGCTCTTACATGGACGGGCTTGAGCCTGAGTTTTTCACCCCAATCAATGAGAACCACTGGCAGATGGCGGGCAGGGTGTTGCGCACGTCAACGGGTGGGTTCAACGATATCGTTGGCGAAATCGCTGAAATCGGCACATTTCCCTTTCGTGAACCTGTGCTTTTCGCGGGGGCGGCGATTGGTGTCGGGCTTTTGATGAGCCAGGATGAACGGCTCACAACGTGGTATCAGGATGACCTTGAGCCTGCCTTTAAGGGGTTTGATCTTCCGTCGATTTACCAACCTCTCAACAGCACATTTTCTATTGAAGATCAGTACCTTCTGTTGGGGATCGCTGGCACATATGGCTACGGTGTTCTGGCAAAGGATGAACGCGCACAGATCGCGGCAACCCTGTCGATCAAGGCGATGGCCTATTCGGTTTTGACGACGCAACTGTTCCTGAAGCCCGCCTTTGGCCGTGTGCGCCCGGTGCCGAACCTGTCGACCTTTGCGGGCAGCGAAGCCGATGCCAACGGGAACGGTTTCACGACAAATCCTTATTTGTTTGGTCAAACAACTGGCATCCACATTGGTCAGGTCCGCTGGGGGACGTCATTTCCGAGCTATCATTTCACCGAGTTTTTCGCTGTCGCACGGGTCTATTCCGGCGTGTATGACAACAGTTGGGTGCCCTATGTGGCGGCTGGGCTGCTGACATTTTCCAATATGCGCGCCCATAATCACTGGTTTTCGGACATGGCGGCAGGCGCCCTTGTGGGCACCGTGATTGGGCAGGTCGTTCTCAACGGATATGCCGACCGGCGCGACCGGGGCTTTGACACAATGTTCATGCCCTCGGTCAGCTCAAAAGGCGTCAGCGCCCAGTTTACCATGACGTTTTGAGTCCTAAATGGAAACTGGAAGCCTTATCGCTTTGATCAGAACATCAGCCTTGGGAATGTCATTCGCGGGTTAACCTTTATGACTGCCCAATTCTTTTGCTTCTGCGTGAAAGAGCAGTGGGCGAACCTACTTTAATTCCTTTAATTCTGTGCCAATCATTCTCACGTCGCTATGAAGAATCTTGCTTGTATTGTTATTGATTTGCTTTTCTGAGTAGGTCCTTTGGGAAGTGAGATCGTAGAAAAAGAACTGTGCGTTGGCCATATTGGATGAATGAAACGCTTGTCGCATCAAATGACAAGCCACGGCACCATACCTCTGTGTCATTTCCGGTTTTTGGGTTGCCCATGTCGCGTAGACTTGGCGAACGCCAGATTTTTCAATCTCAAACAATGGCGAGACTTTCACAGCGATCTCATGCTGTTTGAACTTAACCATGCCATTAGCATCTGTTCTTTGCAGGCTCGTTTTTGAGCCAAATTTCTCAATGAAAGAATTAAATGCAGAAGTGTTGTTTTTACGTTTATGCGATTGGGTGGGTTCATCAAGAATTAGTTCCGCTTCATCCACTTTCTTGGTCTCTATATACCTCGCTACCGCCCTGTTGAACGGGTTATAGTAGTCATGGCCGGTGCCTTCGATCTTCTTTTGAAGTTCGGAAATCCTACTTCCGGTGTCCAGTAAGCACACCTTAATGAATGACGGTAGGGAAAATACTTCCATAAAAGGTGCCTCCGGTTCGTGTGTATACGATATATTTATGTATAGTTTTTTCCGTTTCAAGTTCAATAAAACAAGGGCGACCATTTGGCCGCCCTTGTTTGACGTATGACCTCGCGGGTTACCGCGTGAACTTTTTGTACTTCAATCGCTTAGGCTCAAGCGCATCTGGGCCGAGGCGGCGTTTTTTGTCTTCTTCGTAGTCCTCGAAGTTGCCTTCGAACCACTCCACATGGGCCTCGCCCTCAAAGGCTAGAATATGCGTGCAAATCCGGTCGAGGAAGAAGCGGTCGTGCGAGATCACCACGGCGCAGCCAGCGAAATCTACCAGCGCATCTTCGAGCGCGCGCAGGGTTTCCACGTCCAAATCATTGGTCGGCTCATCGAGCAAAATCACGTTGCCGCCAGATTTGAGCAGCTTGGCCATATGTACGCGGTTGCGTTCCCCGCCCGACAGAAGCCCGACTTTTTTCTGCTGATCGCCACCCTTGAAATTGAACGAGCCACAATAGGCGCGGCTATTCACTTGCGCGTCGCCAAGGTCGATGATTTCCGCGCCGCCGGAGATTTCCTCCCAGACAGTCGCGCCTTCGGCCAATGTGTCGCGCGATTGATCGACATAGGCCAGTTTGACAGTATCGCCCAATTCAACAGTCCCGGCGTCCGGTTGTTCTTGTCCCGTCATCATCTTGAACAGGGTCGATTTCCCGGCGCCGTTGGGACCGATCACGCCGACAATCGCGCCGGGTGGGATCGAGAAGGTGAGGTCTTCAATCAACAGCTTGTCGCCCATGGCTTTCTTGAGGCCCTCGACCTCAAACACCTTCGCCCCAAGTCGCGGGCCGCGCGGAATAACGATCTGCGCATTGGTGATTTTTTCGCGCTCCGATTGGTCCGCCATTTCGTTGTAGGCGTTGATCCGGGCTTTTTGCTTGGCTTGGCGCGCCTTGGCCCCCTGGCGCATCCAGTCCAGCTCGCGTTGCAGGGTTTTCTGGCGTGTTTTGTCTTCTTTGGCCTCTTTCTCAAGGCGTTTCGCCTTTTGCTCAAGCCAAGAAGAATAATTGCCCTCATAGGGAATTCCGCGCCCGCGATCCAGCTCCAGAATCCAGCCGGTGATATCGTCGAGGAAATAGCGATCGTGGGTCACGATCAGGATTGTACCTTTGTATTCAATGAGATGCTGTTGCAGCCATGCGATCGTTTCCGCGTCCAAGTGGTTGGTCGGCTCATCGAGCAGCAACATATCAGGCGCTTCGAGCAGCAGTTTACAAAGCGCCACACGGCGACGCTCCCCGCCCGAAAGATCCTTCACAATCGCATCGTCAGGCGGGCACCGCAGCGCCTCCATCGACACATCTACCTGCGCATCCAAATCCCAAAGGTTTTGACTGTCGATTTCGTCTTGAAGGGTTGCCATTTCCTCGGCGGTTTCATCCGAGTAGTTCATCGCCAATTCGTTGTAGCGATCCAGAATGTCCTTTTTGGCTTTCACGCCAAGCATCACGTTTTCGCGCACCGTCAGCTCGTCCGCCAGCTCAGGCTCTTGGCTCAGGTAGCCAACTTTTGCCCCCTCAGCCGCCCAGGCCTCGCCGGTGAAATCCTTGTCCATTCCGGCCATGATCTTCATCAAGGTCGATTTCCCGGCGCCGTTGACCCCGACAACGCCGATTTTGACACCGGGCAGGAAGTTGAGCCGGATGTTTTCAAACACCTTCTTGCCACCCGGATAGGTTTTGGACACCCCGTCCATGAAGTAGACGAATTGATTGGCTGCCATGTGAATGCGCTCCGCTAATACCGTTTGCGCCTAGATAACGGCGCGCGGGGCGCGGGGCAATGGGGGACGGGAAAAGCGCTAGGGGGTGAGGCTGCGAATGTAGTGGCCGATATTGGGTTTTCCCGCCGCGTCCAGTTGCGGCCAAGACCTGTAGCCCGCATTGGCAAACAAGGCTTCGCTCGCTGTGTGCCCGCGCCAGATGCCAGTTGCGAAGACGCGCAGGCCCAGCTGCTGCGCGCCGGTTTCGCCAGCGTGAATCAACTTTGACCCAACGCCTTGGCGGCGAAAATCCGCGGCGACGGAGATGTCGTTGATAAAAAACACTGGAATGTTCCCTGCGGCGATTTCGACGGACCCAAGCAGATGCCCGGCGAATTCGCCCTCGTGATGGGCCACAAATGCGATGTGTTTGGAGGGTTTGGAGAATTTCTGAAACACCCCCGTGATACCAGAGGATCGTTTGAGGGCCTTGAGCCAGGGGGCGGCAAAAAGCACCCCGTCATAATTCTCAAACATGAGCTTGTGTTGTTCGTGGTTGAGCGCATGAAGCAGCTCGATCCCCGGCGCGTCTAGGGCCTTGGCCTTGCGGGTTGTGATGCGTGGGGCGGGGGGCGTGTTCATGACCAAATGTCCTTAGCATAAATGCCGTTGCCCTTGATGTCATGGGGGTCGATGCTTGGTGCGTGGGTGAAACCTGCCTTCGCGAACAGACCTTCGCTTTGTATGTTGCCATAATATATCCCTGTGGCGAGGGTGCGCATGCCTTGTGTTTTTGCGATGTTCTCGGCGGCCTGTAGCAACCGCAGGCCATGACCCTGACCGCGATGATCGGGCGCGATTGAAATGTCATGGATGAAATACAGTGATTGATCCTGCGGCGACATCGTTATGGACGCGAGCAAATGCCCGGCAAATTCGCGGCCATGCAAGGCGACAAGCGCTTGATACTTGGGGGGCGCAATCAAAGCGCGCAGCGCAGCATGTCTGCGTGTGAGCGCATCGGTCCAAAATGCATCAAAAACCTTGTCAGCATAGTCCTTGAAGCGCAATTTGTGTTCCTGATGGGTTAGCGCATGCAGGCAATGAATGAACACCGCGTCTTTGGCGCGCGCTTTACGAACTCGGTTGACTGGCATGTTCATAAGTGTTTTTCAAAAAAATGATCCGGGTAGGGATCGTCATTGAAACGCTCGATCTCGTGCCACCCAAGGCGCGGATACATGGCGACCGCTTCGGGCAGGGCGGAGTTGGTGTCGAGGCGCAAGGTTCTCAGCCCCATGGCGCGGGCCTTGGTTTCCAATGTGGTCATGATCTGTTTGGCGACCCCATGTCCGCGAACCGATAGCGATACCCAGACCCGTTTCACTTCACCCCAGTCGCCATGACCCTTGAGGCCACCGCAGGCCACTGGGGTCTCGCCCCTATAGACGACGATAAACGCGCCGTTCGGGGTCATCATATCGGCCGCGGAAGGATCTGCTGAGAGATGCACCTCAAAGCCGCTGCGCAGCCGCGTTGCCAATTCCTCATAAAACTGCGTCAAGCAAGCCACCGCGTCAGGGGCGCGCGGATCGACCTGTTTGAACGTGAAGTCAGAGGGAGAATGGGGCTGTGTCATGGTGGCTCTCGTTGTCTTTGCGCAGTGATGTTCGCGCAATTCTGCGCCTCGGTCCAGCGCTGGCGCGCGAAATTACGTTGACTTTTCAGGTGCTCACAGGCCAATCAAGCGCAATGAGGCACAATATTCCATATGCGCGGGCTGGTCAGGTCATTGGATTGCTGGGCGGATCGTTCGATCCCGCCCATGAAGGTCATGCGCATATTACCCGCGAGGCTCTCAAGCGTTTCGGGCTGGATCAGGTCTGGTGGATGGTGTCGCCGGGCAACCCGCTCAAGGCGCATGGCCCGCAACCGATTCTGGATCGGATCGCTTATGCGCAAGGGGTCATGAGGCATCCGCGCGTGAAAATCACGGATATCGAGTGCCACCTTGGCACGCGCTATACAGCGCAAACCCTTGATAAGCTGTTTCGTTTGTATCCCGGTGTGCGATTTGTTTGGTTGATGGGCGCGGATAATCTGGCGGAGTTTCACCGTTGGGATCAATGGAAATGGATCATGAACGCCTTGCCCGTAGGGGTGATTGCGCGCCCCGGTCAGCGGGTTGCCGCGCGGATTTCACCGGCGGCGCGGATTTTTGGGGCGCGGCGTCTAAAAGGGCAAAACGCGCGGGGCTTGGCAAGTTTTGACGCGCCGATTTGGAGTTTGGTCAACGTGCCGATGTTGCCGCATTCCTCGTCTGAAATTCGCGCGCGTGGCGATTGGGCGGGATAACTGCGCGATTGTGAGGGCGGATGAGGCGGGCTTGTTCGCTGTCTTGCGGCAATGACCGCAAATCGCACAGTATTGTTTCCCAACAAGCCCTTGTCTGAGACGCCAACTCACGGTTAACTCGCGCTATGTTTGCAAATTTCTCAAGACGTACGTTTATTGTTGGCGCGGGGGCTAGTCTTGCGTCCTCTGCGCTGGCGGATGCGCCCGCCCGCTCGCTCGTGCCCCAAGCCCGACCCGGTGCGCCGCGCGCAGTGGCCGCGCCCGCGATTCAGGTTTCGACTCGCTCAGCCGCCTCGGCGCAGGCGCTCATGCAAAAGGCGCAACTCTCGGGCAAGGTTGGTTTTGCCGTGGCCGATGCGCGCAGCGGGTTGATTTTGGAGAGCCATAATCTTGCGGCCGCCATGCCCCCGGCCAGTGTTGCCAAGGCAATTACTGCGCTTTATGGGCTGGATACCCTTGGCTCGGCGCATCAGTTCATCACACAAATCATCGTCACAGGGCCGATTTCTGGCGGCAAGGTGCAGGGGGATTTGATCCTTGCGGGCACGGGTGATCCGGCGCTGAGCACCGATGGTTTGGCCAGCATGGCAGCGCGTTTAAAGGCATTGGGCGTGACTGGGGTGACGGGCAAGTTCAAAGTGTATGGGGGGGCGTTGCCGCTCATTCATGCGATTGAGCCGGGCCAACCTGATCATGTGGGCTATAACCCTGCGGTCAGTGGGCTGAACCTGAATTACAACCGCGTGCATTTTCAGTGGGTGCCGTCCGGGGGCAGCTACAAGGTTGCGATGGACGCGCGGTCAGACAAATATCGCCCCGCTGTGAGTTCGTCGCGGATGCAGATCGTGAACCGGGACTTGCCAGTTTATGCCTATAAACGCGGGCAAAACATGATCGACGAATGGAGCGTGTCGCGCAAAGCGCTGGGCGGAAAAGCAGGGAGCCGTTGGTTGCCTGTGCGCCGCCCTGACCTTTATGCGGGCGAGACCTTTCAGGCGCTGGCCTCGGCATATGGGGTGCGTTTGCCAAAGGTTCAACTCGCGGATCGTTTGCCCCAAGGCACGGCCATTGTCAGCCATGGCAGCAGCGATCTTTCGAGGCTCACGCGTGATATGATGAAATGGTCGACGAATTTGACTGCTGAGGTGATTGGCCTGACAGCAACGCGCAAACGCGGCCAGAATGCTGGGAGTTTGAAGGCCTCCGCCGGGGCGATGAGCAATTGGATGCGTCAGGGGCTTGGGGCGCAACAGGCCCGCTTGGTGGATCATTCGGGCCTTTCGGATGCCTCAAAGGTTTCGGCGCAAGATATGGTGAAAATGCTTGTGAAAATGGGGCCGGGCGGGGTGCTGCACAGCCACATGAAGGCGGTGGCGCCCAAAAATGCGGAAGGCAAAACCAACGCCAATGCAGCGCATAAGATCAACGCAAAGACAGGGACATTGAACTTCGTGTCTTCGCTTGCGGGCTATGTGACGACAGGGGACGGGAGCACTTTGGCGTTTTCGATTTTCACCGCTGATATGCAACAGCGCAGTCGGATCGCGAAGGCGGATCGTGAAAGGCCTCAAGGCGGCAAGGCCTGGGGGGCGCGGTCGCGTTGGCTGCAACATCAGCTCATCAACCGTTGGGCGGGTTTGTACGGCTAAAGGCTGCGGCTTGCGGGGCCAGATCGCGGCGCACAGTCGCCGCCGCCACAGCTCATTATCGCGTGGGGGCGCTGCCCCCACACCTCATTTTTTGCATGGGGGCGCTGCCCCCAAACCCCCGAGGTATTTAGAAACCAAAGAAAGGCGGGCTTATGCGGGCATGGCAGGGATATTGGCTGCTTTTTCCGAGGCTGGACGTTTTGAGCAGGCATCATACCAGCGCATGATGTTCGGGCTCTTGTCCAATCCAAGCAGTTCGGTGGCTTCATAAAATCCGACGAGGCTACGAATCCAAGGCCAAAGAGCGATGTCCGCGATTGTGTACTCATCGCCCATCACATAGGCGCGCCCCTCAAGGCGGGTTTCAAGCACGCTGAGCAAACGTAGGCTTTCGTCGCGATAGCGTTCAAAGGGGCGTTTGTCTTCATAGGCGGCACCGGCGAATTTGTGAAAGAAGCCGAGTTGGCCAAACATCGGCCCGACTCCGCCCATTTGCCACATCAGCCATTGCAGCGTCTCGTATTTTTCAGCTGGATCTTTGGACAGGAATTTTCCCGTTTTTTCCGCAAGATAGATCAAGATCGCGCCGGATTCCCACAACGGCAGCGGCGCGCCATTTGGCCCGTTTGGATCAATTATCGCAGGAATTTTATTGTTGGGATTGAGCGACAGGAATTCGGGGCTCATCTGATCGTTGGTGCCAAAACTCACCAAATGCGCCTCATAGGGCAGGCCGCATTCTTCCAACATCGCGGAGGCTTTGACGCCATTTGGCGTGGGCAGCGAATAGAGTTGGATGATGGAAGGGTCTTTGGCAGGCCATTTCTGGGTGATCTCGAAGTCGTTCAGCATGGGTATCCCTTTCAGCGCAAGAGGCCGGATCAGTCAGCTTTGAGTGTCATATGGCGCGCGCGCGCCCCGCGTTCAATGGCGGCGGCATGCAAACGATCAATCGCCAACTCATAGCGTATTTCTTCGAGGATGCGCAGTTCGGTTTCGAGCAATTGCCCATCCGCCGCCGCCACATCGCACGCCAGCGCATAGGCCGTCTCCCAGAGATATTCGGGCAGGTTTTCGCGCACCAAGCCAAACAACGCATCCAAGCCATCTTCTTGGTCAAACAAGTCAAAGACAACTTGGCTCACGGTTTTGACCCGATCCGCGTCATAGCTGGCAAAAACCGGCAGGTGATTCACTGTGGTTTCAATCCGCAAAAGCTCAGAGGTGCGTACCTGACCGTCAGACACGGACACGGCGATCATCACGGCGATCAAACTGTCTTGGGGGGTAAGCGCGTGGGGTAGGTCGGGCACGGGGGCCTCCTGATTATAAGGTTTGTTGCGATGCAGAATATTGACCCAACGCCCCCTCTTCAATAGGAAGCGGGTCTTGTGCGCAAGTTTGCTGCGCTTATTCAAAGAGAGAACACCATGTCCAACCTGCGTGACACCGCGATGACGTCAAAAGCCTGGCCGTTTGAAGAAGCGCGCCGTTTGCTCAAACGTTTTGAGAAGGCTGCGCCGGAAAAGGGATATGTCCTCTTTGAAACGGGGTACGGGCCATCGGGATTACCACATATTGGCACGTTTGGCGAGGTCGCGCGCACAACAATGGTGCGCCATGCTTTTGAAATCCTGAGTGATATTCCGACGCGGATGATTTGCTTTTCCGACGATATGGACGGGATGCGCAAGGTGCCTGACAATGTGCCAAACCAAGAGTTGCTGCATGAGAACCTGCAACGTCCCTTGACCACGGTTCCCGATCCATTTGGCGAATATGAGAGCTTTGGCGCGCATAACAACGCGATGTTGCGCCGCTTCTTGGACACCTTCGGGTTTGAATACGAGTTCATTTCTGCGACGGAGTTTTACAAGTCTGGCCAGTTTGATGAGGTCTTGTTGCGCGCGGCGCAGCGATATGACGTGGTCATGAAAATCATGTTGAAATCCCTGCGAGAAGAGCGCGCGGCGACCTATTCGATTTTCCTACCGATCCACCCCGAAACCGGCCGCGTGCTTTATGTGCCAATGAAGGCCGTTAATGGCGAAGCCGGAACGGTGACCTTTGACGACGAGGAGGGGCGGGAATGGACGTTGCCGGTGACAGGCGGCAATGTGAAATTGCAGTGGAAACCGGATTTCGGCGCGCGGTGGTCGGCCTTGGATGTGGATTTTGAGATGTTTGGCAAGGACCACTCGTCCAATGCGAAAATCTACGGCGCGATTTGCAACGCCTTGGGCGGAAATGCCCCGGTGAACTACGTGTATGAGCTGTTTTTGGACGACAAAGGCGAGAAGATTTCCAAGTCCAAAGGCAATGGTTTGACGATTGATGAATGGCTGACCTATGCACCGGCGGAAAGCCTTGCGTACTTCATGTATCAAAAGCCGAAGACCGCGAAACGGATGTTTTTTGATGTGATCCCGCGTGCGATGGATGAATATCATCAACAATTGGCGGCCTACCCAAAACAAACGCCAGAACAACAGCTTGCGAACCCGGTTTACCACATTCACGCGGGTGACGTGCCGGTGAGCAATATGGTTGTGAGCTATTCGATGTTGCTGAATTTGGCTTCGGTGGCCAGTGCGCAGGACAAGGACGTGTTGTGGGGGTTCATCCGCAATTATGCGCCGGATGCCAGCGCTGAGACGCACCCCGATTTGGATGCGGCCGCGGGATTTGCTGTGAAATATTATGAGGATTTTGTGGCCCCGCAAAAGTCCTACCGCGCGCCGAGCGATCTGGAACGCGAAGCCTTGATGGATTTGCGGGAGCGATTGGCCACCTATGACGGGGATTTGACGGGCGAGGCGCTGCAAAGCGAGGTTTTCGCTTGCGGGCGCGACAGGTTCGAGCCGATGCGCGATTGGTTTAAGGCGCTGTATCAGGTATTGCTTGGGGCCGATCAAGGCCCTCGGTTTGGGTCGTTTGTGGCGCTTTATGGTGTGACAGAAACCGTGGCCCTGATCGACAAAGCCCTGGCGGACGAGCTGATCGCGCAAAAATGAAGTGAAATGTGATCCGATCCTCCTTGTCACGGCGTAACAAAGCCACAGCAAGGAGGAATTGGACATGAAACAAGTGATTTTGATCTGTGCAATGGTGGTGGCGATTGCCTTCCCGATGCAGGCGCAAGACGGTAAGCACGCGGGCATTCGCGCCGCGATTTCCAGTCAGATCGACGCTTTTCGCGCGGGCGACGCAGACACAGCTTTCAGCTTTGCATCGCCGAATATTCAGCAGGTTTTTCGCTCGCCAGACGTGTTTGGCCATATGGTCGAACAGGGCTATCCAATGGTCTGGGCCTCCACGGGGCTGGCGTTCTTGGACCTCCATGTGGATGACGGGCAAACCTGGCAAAAAGTGCAGCTGCGCGACGGCGATGGGCGGCTTCATGTGATTGATTACAAGATGATTGAACACGAAGGTGCTTGGCGCATCGACGGCGTTATGTTTTTGCGCAGCGCCGGGCAAGAAGTCTAAGGTTTGAGCCAAATACCCCCAGATTTTGGCTTGGTTAACACCAGACCAGCCTATATGTTGTGTGCGACTTAGGGGTGAGCTGTGTTTGAGAGCCATTTTATAGCGATGATTTGTGCTGTGATGTTTGCAGGGGAGGCCGAGGTCACCCATGCCTATCAGGTCGGATATGATCTGCACCGCATTCGCACCGATTGTGAAACCAGCGAGACGGTGATTGAGGTGGGCCGTGACGTGCGATCCTCCCTTGATAGCCTGCAACAAGTGCTGTTCGCCGCTGAAGTGACGGGCAAAACGCCCTTGCTGGTCATTGTGGACACAGACGGGCGCATCGGCGCCTATGAACACCGAATTCGGGTGGCGGCTGAACGGGTCGGGGTGACATTTCAACTGTTACATCAAAAAGACATCATCGCCGCACAGTTGCGCAGCTAGCGCCCGCTCCCCCTTTCCTCGTTTTCTAAATACCTAATTCGACGCCCGCCAAATCCGGTGGCCTTGCTCAATGCGAGGACGCAGCCAAAAGGCCGCCGTGAGCCGCGCTCACGGCCCCCGCTCGCCGCAGGCGAACATTCCCGGCGTACGGTCGTCTTAACCTGCGTTAACCTCCTCTTGTTACCCCTTTGCTCATCGCCGGGATCACGCCCGGCACCCCGCGAGGCCGCATGACACTGCCCGGCTGTTTGTCATGTTTTGGACCCGGGTTTTTCGCAGTTTGACGACCTGAAAGGGACCTATATGAACATCTCAATTACCGAAGGCCTGGACCTTTTGCCGCCCCCCTTCGCAGATGGTTTGGACGTGTGGTCCAGTGAAAACGGCACCCCCGGTTCGGCCACATATGACGGTGCGGCGAATGCGGCATTTGTGCCATCGGACGCGGATTTTGGTGGCTGTTTGGAGCTGCTCAAAACGCAATCCATTCAAAAGTTGCGCTGGACGGGGCAGACACCGATTTTGCCGGGTGCTTATTTGCGCATCAAGGCCCGCGTCAAAGCGATGTCGGGCGTTTTCCCTGACGTGCGCATCGCCGCCTATGCGGCCAATAGCAGCGGTGGCCATCTGTCCGCTTTGCCCCAGGCTGGCCCGGCGACCACCTTGGAAACCTACGGCGATATTGTCGAGATCACCGCCATTGTCGGATCGGGCAATCGCCCCGGTGTCGATATGGTTTGGGGCAACGAGGCGGTTTACGGGCATTTTGGCCTCGATCTTGTCGGCGCATCCGGGGGCGTGATCCGGGTGGATGACATCATCATCGAGGACATCACCTCAGCCTTTTTGCGCGACATGATGGACATTGTTGACGTGCGTGATTTTGGCGCTTTGGGGAATGGCACCACGGATGACCGCGATGCATTCGCGGCGGCAGATCAGGCCGCTGATGGCCGCACGGTTGTCATTCCCGATGGCACGTTCTTGCTGAATTCTTCGCTGACGTTGACCAACAAAGTCCGCTTTGAAGGCACAGTGACCATGCCCGCCGCCGCACGGCTTATCTTGATACGCAATTTCGATTTGCCAACCTACATTGACGCCTTTGGTGACGAGGTCTTGGCGTTCAAGAAGGGATTCCAAGCGCTTATGAACTTCGCGGACCATGATGGGTTCGACATGGGGGGGCGGCGCGTTGAGGTCTCTGAGCCGATTGACATGCAAGAGGCGCTGAACGATGCGGACTATTTCTTGATCCGCCGCGTCATTCGCAACGGCCAGTTTTATGTGCAAAACAGTTCGGCGTGGGATCCGGACCAGGTGACAGCTCAAGGCACCTATACCGCCAGCAACCCATTTGTTTTGAGCGGCTTGAGCAATGCCTCGCAAATCCAGCCCGGTAGCCATGTGACGGGGAATGGGGTTGGGCGCGAGGTCTACGTGAAAGAGGTTAATGTCTCGGCCGGCTCGCTCACCTTGAGCCAGCCCCTTTATGATCCGGGCACCACACAGAGCTATACCTTCACCCGCTATAAATATGTTCTCGATTTCATGGGGTTCGAAAGCCTGCGCCGTCTGACGTTTTCGGACGTTGAGTTCCAGATGAACGGCTTTGCCTCTGGCGTGCTCTTGGCAAAAGAGGGTGAAAACATGCAGTTTAAAGACTGCTTTTTCATGAAGCCCTTGCACCGCGGGATTACGTCAGCCGGGCGCGCCTGTCAGGATCTTCACGTCGATAGATGCCAGTTTATTTCCAATGAACAAGGGCTTGCGGCAACGGACCGGGTGTCGCTTGGTTTCAACGTCAATGCCAATGATGCCAAAATTCGCGACAGCCGATTTCAGCGCTTGGGCACCTCCATTGTGGTGTCGGGCACCGGACATATGTTCACCGGAAATCACGTCTTTCAAGGCGATGATTTGAACGATGCGCCGCGCACGCCGGGGATCATTATAGCCAATAAGCCAACGGCCAGCTTTATCACAGGTAATTACATCGATAATTGCGCGATCGAATGGACCAATGAGTATGATCCGACCCCCGATTACAACGGCGAGTTTGGCTTTGGCGGGCTGACAATCACCGGCAATATCTTCTATTGCTCGGACGCGGCCCCATGGTTCACCTTCATTCGCGTGAAACCCTACGGTGCGAACCACTTTATTTCGGGCTTTCATGTCAACCAGAACACATTCTACGCGAATTCCGGCAACCTGGACCGCGTTGAAAGTTTTGACTCAAACCTAGGGGCAGCGGACTACTGGCGTTTTCGCAATATCACCTTTGAACGCAATAACTTTAACGGCATTTCCCAGCGCACCATCAGCCCGGTCAGCCTAGAGTTTTCGCAAAACTCAAACGCGGGAACATGGACGTTGGATGTCAGTGAGTATCTGCCGTTTTCGGGCAATGCGCGCACTGTCACGGCCATTGTGACTGAGGGTGAAATCCTGAATGGGTCCAACAACCGCGTGGAGGCGATGCCCTACGCCAAGGTCAATCAAGGCGCCAACAACGATATGGTGCAACTGGTCTGGCCAGAAGCCTGTCGCGGCACTGTCCATGTGACTGCGCGCGTTGATAAGCCGATCTAGGCAGCGCCCTTTTCCTGTATGTTTTGCCCGCTCCGGTTTGCGCTGGGGCGGGCTTCTTTGATGCGTATCAAGGACGCGTGGCCTGCGGGGCGCTATGATCCAGAGCGAACCTCAAGGAGACAGCGCATGGTCACGAAAGCCCCTCACGACAGCAAGCAACCCGTATCTGCAAAAGCCACGCTCGCCGCGCCGAATGGGGCGGATCAAGCGGCGCTTCGGGCACAAGCGAAGGCCAAGGTGGACCAAATCCCCGCTGAGACCCTGCATCAGGGTGGGTTTCCGAGCGTGACGGCGGATCTCATCCGCGAAACTTTTGAGAATGGCAGCTACCCCTATGAAGGCAAGATGGACCGAAGGGATTATGAGCGTGAAAAAGCGCGCCTTCAGGCGGAATTGTTAAAGGTCCAAAAATGGGTTGGCGAGACAGGGCAAAAATTTGTGCTGTTGTTTGAGGGGCGGGATGCTGCCGGGAAGGGGGGCACGATCAAGCGGTTCATGGAGCATCTGAACCCGCGTGAAGCCCGACTTGTTGCGTTGAACAAGCCCACTGATCGAGAACGCGGACAGTGGTTCTTTCAGCGCTATGTCGAACATTTGCCCACGCGCGGCGAAATGGTGTTTTATGATCGTTCTTGGTACAATCGGGCCGGGGTTGAGCGGGTCATGGGCTTTTGTAAACCCAACGAATACTTGGAATTCATGCGCCAAACCCCGGAATTCGAGCGGATGCTGACACGCAGCCACCTGCGCCTTTATAAATACTGGTTTTCCGTCACCCGAGAAGAACAAAAACGCCGCTTTGAGGCGCGCGCCAAAGACCCGCTGAAACAGTGGAAACTCAGCCCGATTGACAAGGCGTCGCTTGGCAAATGGGCGGATTACACAGAAGCCAAAGAAGCGATGTTCTTCTATACGGATACAGCAGATGCGCCTTGGACAATCGTGAAATCCAACGACAAAAAACGCGCGCGCCTTGAAACAATGCGTCACTTTTTGTGGACCTTGGATTACCCGGATAAGGATCACAGCGTTGTCACGGCGCCAGATCCGCTCATTGTGGGCCATGCAAGTCAAGTGATCCAAGGCGCGGATCATATTCTCGGGGCGAGCTTGCACCCCGAACAGCGGCGTTAACCTCAATCGGCAAGCCCTCGCCACTGTCAAAACAACGGGAGTCACAACGCTTGGCACACAGGCCTCGCCCGCTTAGGGTGGGGCCAATTCATTGTGGAGGGCAGCGTGAAACAGCCGGTAATTTCAAGACGTAATGCAGTCATTGGCCTAGGGGCGCTCACGCTGAGCGCCTGTGGCAAAAGCCCGGTCCGTGCGGCCGCGCGCACAGCCGCCGCCTCAACGGCGCCCGCGCCGGTTGTCAAAGTGGCGGCAAATTCTGGTTTTGATGCATGGGTTGCGGGCTTTCGCCAGCAAGCGGCGGCGGCGGGCTATAGCCAGAGCTTGCTCAACACAGCCTTTCGCGGGGTCGGCTATTTGCCCGATGTCATCGCGAAGGACAGCAAACAATCTGAATTCACCCGAACGCTTGAGGACTACCTCGCGATTGCCGCCTCTGATGAGCGGGTCAAAAACGGGCGTGCGAAATATCGTCAATATGGCTCGACCCTTAAAGCCATTGAGAACAAATATGGCGTGGAAGCGAAAGTGGTCGCGGCCATTTGGGGGCTTGAGTCGAGCTACGGGGCGCGGCGCGGCAATACGCCAATCGTCTCCGCCATGGCAACGCTGGCCTATGATGGGCGGCGGCGCGACTTTTTCACCAAGCAACTTTATGCGGTGCTCAAAATCCTCGGTGCCGGTGACACGACGCCCGAAAACATGCGCGGGAGTTGGGCTGGGGCGATGGGGCACACCCAATTCATGCCCACGTCTTTCCTTGAAAGCGCTGTAGATTTCACTGGTGACGGGCGACGCGATATTTGGGGCGATGACCCCACAGACGCCTTGGCCTCAGCTGCTAATTACCTGCGCCGGGCAGGGTGGAAAAAAGGCCAACCTTGGGGCGTTGAAGTGCAGGTGCCACAAGGGTTTGACTTTGGCAAATCTGGCTTTTCCACCAAGCGATCCGTAGGCGATTGGATGGCGATGGGGGTCCGCAATATGGACGGGGGCAAAGTGCCCGCCTATGGCAGCGCGCGGGTGATCCATCCGGCGGGCGGCGGCGGTCCCGGCTTCATGGTGTTCCACAATTTCGACGTGATCAAACGCTATAACAACTCGACGTCTTATGCGATCGGAGTTGGGCATTTGGGGGATCGGATCGCAGGGGGCGGGCCAGTGCGTGGCAATTTCGGACCGGACCCACAAGGGCTAACCCTTGAAGATCGCAAGGATATTCAGCGGCGCTTGACCCAAAAAGGCTTTGATACGGATGGCGCAGATGGGGTGATCGGGGCGAAATCTGAAACCGCAATTCGCGCCTATGAGCAGGCGAAAGGCTTGAAGGTGACGGGTGTTGCGACGAAGGCTTTGCTGATCCATTTGGGCGGACGGCCACGCGGCTAAAGCCGGGTGTGGCCCTGCGCATATTGCCCTGGACGAGGGGCTTTGCCCCACGCGCTCGACTTTGTGGACAAGGCTCTGCCCCTCGCGCTCGACTTTTTAGGCGAGGGGCTCTGCCCCTCGCGCTCCCCGAGGTATTTTGAAACCAAAGAAGGATCGAAAGTTAGGCCAGCGCCGCTGACAAGGCGCGCCGCAGGTCCGTGACGTCTGTGAAATGTGTCTTGAGGGTTTGCAGCGGGTCATTTTGATCAGCTTCATCCAGATCGCGCCATAGCGTCACCCCTTTGCGCCGCAACAAGGCCCCGTGCCGGTGGTCCTTCTCATAAGGGGCGGGAATACGTTTCAACTCCGGCGCCTCCATTATCCAGCCCTTCGCCTGAAGACCCTGAAGTCGTTCGGCGATCTGATCGCTTTGATCCACCGCATCACGCCACTTCAAGAGCGCCTCTTTGGAAAAGGCAAAGGTGCCAACGCCGAGCTTGCAATAGCTCGGGGATACTCCAAAGAAAAACCCAATCGGCGCGCCGGTGATTTGCCGCCATTCAAGGTGCAAATGGGTGTTATAGGGTGTCTTGTCTTTGGAAAACCGGAGGTCGCGATGGATGCGATACATTTTTGGCGCCGTGGGCTGACTGAGGCCGGTGGCGAGCCAGTGTTCCATCTCGTCAAGAAACAGTTTCGCCGGGCGACTGACCTTCGCCTCATAGGCTGGTTTATGTTCGGAAAGCCACGCGCGATCATTATGCGCCGCGAGGTCGCTCAAGAAACCGCGAGCTTCAGGGATGAGCTGTGCAAACCCGCTCATATGGACCTCCTTTTGACTGTGTTCGTCACTCTGCAATTCACTGCGAGTGTGGCGCAGAACGGGCCTTATGAAAAGTGGGGGACAATGGCCGCGTCTGGCCAATAGCAACTTAAGGCCGGTCATCTGGCGTGCAGTCTTTGCGCCTTGCTGGACCAAAGCGCCAAAATCCAGCCTAGGAATTTGCCGCGCCCCGTGCCATTGGGAGGGATGGATCAGGTCATGACGTATCGACAACATATTGGAGCCCTTCTCACACTCGGATTGCCATTGATCGGCAGCCATGTGGCGCAGATTTTGATGCAGACGACTGACACCGTGATGTTGGGCCGCTACGATGTCGAGGCGCTGGCGGCGCTGGTTTTGGCGACGACCCTTTACATGGTGATATTCCTGTTTTTGTCGGGCTTTTCTTGGGCTGTGGTGCCGCTGGTGTCTGCGGCGGCGGAACAGGACGACGCGGCGCAAATCCGGCGCGCAACGCGCATGGGGCTTTGGTTGTCGCTTGCATTTGGTGTCTTGGGATTGCCGGTGCTGTTGTTCTCTGGGCCGTTGCTGGCGCTCATGGGGCAAGAGGAAGCGCTCTCTGAAGGGGCGCAAACCTACCTGCGGATTATGGGATGGGGTCTTTTGCCGGGGCTTGGGGTGATGGTCCTCAAATCCTACCTCTCAGGGCTTGAGCGCACGCGGGTGCAGCTATGGGTGACGCTGGGCGCGGCGATCGCAAATGTCGGTCTCAACTGGGTGCTGATTTTCGGCAAACTTGGCGCCCCGGAACTCGGTATTCGCGGCGCGGCAATCGCATCGCTGTCTCTCACGATCATGTCCTTCGTGGTCCTGGCAATCTATGTGCTGCGCAGATTTCCGCACCATGCGATCTTCAACCGGCTTTGGCGCCCAGATTGGAGCGCCGCGCGCCATGTTTTCTCGATGGGCTGGCAAATCGGCATAACAACCCTGGCCGAAGTCGGGTTGTTTTCGGCGGCCTCGATCATGATGGGCTGGATCAGCACAGCCGCGCTTGCCGCCCATGGCATTGCGCTTCAAGTGGTGACGCTTTCCTTCATGGTGCAACTCGGCCTGTCAAACGCTGTGACAGTGCGCGCCGGACGGGCCTTTGGGCGCGGGGACATGGGGCTGTTGCGCCGCGGACTTGGCGCGGCACATATGTTGGGTCTCGGGTTTGCCGTGCTCTGCGCGCTGCTCTATTTCACAGTGCCGCAACCCATTATTGGCCTCTTTCTGGACGATGCAGATCCGCTGCGCGGCGAAATCTTGATCCTGGGCGCTGGTTTTCTCTTGATGGGAGGATTGTTCCAATTGGTCGACAGCAGTCAGGTGCTCAGCGTAGCCGCCCTGCGCGGAATGCAAGACACAAGCACCCCCATGTGGATCGCAGCACTTTCCTATTGGGCCGTCGGCGCACCTGCGGCATATGCGCTTGGATTTTGGGCTGATATGGGCGGGCGCGGCATTTGGCTTGGCCTCGTGATCGGCCTTGGCACGGCGGCAATCGCGATGATGATCCGGTTTCGCAGCCACACCGCCCGATAACGCGAATACTGAAACTATACGGGGGCATTGTCGGAATAACGGACCGATAATGTCGCAATACTGCAACCGATCGCCTCTTTCCTTGTTTCAAAAATACCTCGGGAGAGCGCGAGAGGGCAGCGCCCTTTCGCATGCCACTAGTCGCGGGCCATCAATCGTTCGGCCTTTTTGCGCACCAAGACCGAACGCAAATCATGCATCGCCAACAACAAGGAATCGGTCACCATCTCAAGCTGCCCCTCATCCGCACGTTGCTGCACCCAATGCGTTGTCAGGTTCAAATGATCCACAGTGCGCAAAATATCGTCCACATCGCGCACCGCCAAAGTGGTCACGCGATCTTCGATCCACTGATCAATCGCCGCTTGATCGGCGGGGGATAGCTCACGCTCGCCATGCGGTTTCACATCGCCATTCTTGATGTTGATCACAGCGATCTGGTCAAGCTCAATGCGCCGATGACGATTTTCGGTATCCACACGAAACACAAAGGCCCCGTTTTCACGCACGCGGAAGTAATATTCTGGCAGATCAGTCATATGGCCTTGCTCGTTCCTTGCGCGCGGCTTGTATCGGCACCGCTGCGCCTTGCGTTAAAAAACTCCAAAACGGCACAAAGGGCAAGCACCCATCCGGCCATTTACGAAAGCTGGGCACAGAAGCTTTGGATGCGTGTGCAGGCCTCAATCAATTGCGCCTCGGATGTGGCGTAGCTGACCCGAAAATTCGGGCTGAGGCCGAACGCTGCGCCAAACACAACAGCGACACCGGTTTCCTCCAATAAGGCGCGCGAAAAATCCTCATCCGTTTCGATGAGGACGCCGCCCTTTGACGTCTTGCCAATACAGCCCGCCACGCTGGGATAGACGTAGAACGCGCCCTCCGGGTTGGGGCACTCAACTCCATTGGCCTCATTGAGCATCCGCACCACCAAATCGCGCCGCCCCTGAAACAGCGCCGCGTTCTCAGCCAAGAAATCCTGAGGCCCATTCAGAGCTTCCACCGCTGCCCATTGCGAAATCGTGCAAGGGTTTGAGGTGGATTGCGACTGCACTTTGCGCATCGCCCCAATCAAGGCCTCCGGCCCGCCCGCATAGCCAATCCGCCAACCGGTCATCGCGTAAGCCTTGGAGACCCCGTTCACTGTCAGCGTGCGCTCATACAGGCCCGGTTCTACCTCCGCCGGGGTAGTGAATTTGAAATCATCAAACACGAGGTGCTCATACATATCATCGCTCATCACCCAAACCTGCGGATGGCGCATCAAAACATCGGTCAAGGCGCGCAGCTCATCCGCGCTATAGCCTGCGCCCGTGGGATTGGAGGGTGAGTTGAAAATCAACCACTTGGTCTTTGGGGTGATCGCCGCCTCTAGCTGCGCGGGCGTCATCTTGAAGTCCGCCTCGATCCCGCATTCCACAGCAACCGGCGTGCCGCCTGCGAGTAATACCATGTCCGGATAGCTGACCCAATAAGGCGCCGGAATGATCACCTCATCCCCCGCGTTCAGGGTCGCCATCAATGCGTTATACAGGATTTGTTTGCCGCCAGTCCCCACCGAAATCTGCGCCGGAACATAGTCCAACCCATTGTCACGCTTGAATTTCGCACAAATCGCAGCTTTCAGTTCGGGCATCCCATCGGGGGCAGTGTATTTCGTTTGGCCCGCGTTGATCGCAGTGATCGCCGCCGCCTTGATGTGCTCAGGCGTATCAAAATCCGGCTCACCCGCGCCAAGCCCAATCACATCACGCCCCGCCGCCTTTAGCTCCTGCGCAAGGGTCGTGACGGCAATCGTCGGTGAGGGTTTCACGCGCGCCAATGTGTCGGATAAAAATGCCATGACCAAGCCCTCGGATTTGTACTTTCTGCCCCTTTCTTCTAGGCTCCCAGCGAAACGCGCGCAAGCCAGCAGCGCGGCAGGAGGCCCGGCATGACGGATGATTGGTACAGCGAAGCGAGCGCCACCTTTGGCGATCGTTTGATGGCAGCGCGCGAAGGGGCGGGGCTGAGTCAAAAAGACCTAGCCAAGCGGATCGGCGTCAAGATCAAAACCGTTGCCGCTTGGGAGAACGACATTTCCGAGCCGCGTGCCAATCGGTTACAACTCATGGCGGGGTTGTTGAATGTATCGCTTATGTGGTTGATGACCGGCGAAGGCGAGGGTGTGGAGGCGCCCGGCGACATTGAGCTGGACACGGATACGAAGATGATTTTGCTTGAGCTTCGCGAGTTGAGCGCGGACATCGACCAAGCCGCTGACCGCATAGCGCGGCTTGAAAAACGCCTGCGAAAATCCTTGGAGGGAAAACGCCATGAGTGAAACACGCGAAAATCGTCTCAAGCGGATGACGATGCGCTCAAAGCGGCGCGGGATCAAGGAAATGGACATTATTCTTGGCAGGTTTTCGGACGAAGCCTTGGCCGGTTTGGATGAGGCCACGCTTGACCTTTATGATGCGCTGTTGAGCGAAAATGACCAAGATTTGTACCAATGGGTGTCTGGGCAAATGGCCCCGCCAGCCCGGTTCGAAACCTTGATGGCGCGCATCACCGCCCATGCGATTGAGGCGGCTGCACGTTAACGGCGGCGGGCGTTGCGTTAACTAAAAACCTGAAATCCAAGCCATTTTTGTGCAGTTTTTCCGTTTTGTTTAACCGTATGTTTCGCTTTTGAGGCGACAACGGTTCGGCAAATAGGATTGGAGAACCGCATGAGTATGCACAGCCCCATCGTCCCCGGCGTGAAGGGGGACTATATCGCGCAATACCTGGACGCTCTGTCGCTCGTGGAGCGGCTACACCGGCTTTTGCTGGACGTGATCAAGGATGAGTTTGAACGCGTGGGTGTGCTTGAAATCAACGCAGTTCAGGCGTTGCTTCTGTTTAACATTGGCGACAATGAAGTCACGGCAGGTGAGTTGAAAACCCGCGGCTACTACCAAGGGTCAAACGTGTCTTATAACTTGAAAAAACTGGTGGAAATGGGCTATATGCACCACCAACGCTCCGAGATTGATCGCCGCTCTGTGCGGGTCAAGCTGACGGAAAAGGGCAGCGAGGTGAGCAAGGTGGTCACGGATTTATTCGCGCGCCACGCCGAAGGGCTACAGTCCAAAGATGTGTTGTCCCATGAGGGAATTGAGAACATCAACAGTTCTCTGAAACGGGTCGAGCGCTATTGGGCGGATCAAATTCGCTATATTTATTGAGGGTTTGAAGTGGCTTGGAGGCGCGCAAGCGCCGCGAGCGGATCCCCATGGGGAAGCGCGCCGATGGTGATTGTTCCGATTTCGCGCAGGAGTTTGCGTTTCATCGCCCGGCCATAGTCCCCATAACCGCGCGCCTCTTGCACAAAAGCCCCAGCGCCGCGAATGACAAGTTGCTCGAAATAGGTCGTGAGCTTGGACGCTTGAGGGGATGCGCTGCTTTGCCCGTCAGGCAGAATGACCAGCGCGTTGAGCGTGAGACCAGTGAGCGCGGGCAGGGCCGCGATGTCTTGCGGGCGCGGCCCGGTGTTGGACATGCCATCGGCAGAAATATCGAGCGTGCGCTGCCAACAGTGATCCATTTTGGCAAGCTCATGCGCCCCGGTGGCCATGGCTGCGCCAAGCGCTGTCGAGACCCCAGCAGGTGCCCGGCGCAAGGCGCGCAGGCGCGCCGAAACCGTCTCCAAGGTCGCCTGATCTATGAGCGCTGTCCACGGGATCAAGACACGTTGATCGGCGGCATCGCTCCACTCAAAAACAAACAAGGAAACTGGTGCCGTTGCGCCCTGAAGCAAGGCCGCGCGCACCTCATCGTCAACAAGCGCTGCGGCCAGCCCATCCAATTGCATCCGATATTCGCGCGCATCCACCGAGCCGGACACATCAAGCCCCAGCGCCAAAGCCTGCCGGCATGGGGCCTCTTGGGCCTGTGCCTTTGAGGCAAAAAAGAGCAAGGCCGCCAGAACAGCTGCCGCCAGCCCCCGGTTCATGTTAGAAACTGGACTTGAAATACAGCCCGCCCGAGACCGATTGGTTCGAGTAGATGTTGATGTTTGAAGAATTGCGCTGCGCCTGCACTTTCACAACAGGGGTAAACCCCATGTATGACAAAGATCGCACTTCCGCCTCAACAAATCCCGCAAGCCGATGATCTTGGCGCCCATTTGCCGAGAAAGATGCAACGTCATAGGTGCGGTATCCGTAGGTGGCCCCAAAGCTCAAGTTGACGCCCGCGATCGGCTTGCCGAGCCGGTAGGTCAGCCCAACTTCGGGCATCGAATAAACCTGTGTCGCGCTGGTGGAGAACGTCCGGGTGTAGGATCCATGGCCGATCACCGTATCGCCCCAAGGCAGTTTGTGCCCATAAGACGCGCGCAGGCTCGCAATGCTCACAGGCGCATCACCATTGGCCGCGCCGAAGTTGCGTTTCAACTGGAGGGTCAGCGCCGGAGTGCCTCGCCCGCCCGCCGTTTTCGCTGTGAAGGTCAGGTTGCCCCCGACAAAATCGTTGAGCTTACTGCCGCCATACCACACACGCCCCCCCGTCACAGAGCCAATCGCGGTGATCCCACTCGCGCCAAGTTTTTGCACATGCTCCAGCGAAAGCGCTGTGGTGTAATAATTGAAATCACTGCCCTTAATCGCCATAAGTTCAGCGGCGGCGGCTGGGTCGGTTTCGTCCGCCGCAGCCTCGGCAATTGCTTGTTTTGACCCGCTTGAGAGCCAATTCATCCTGCCATAGGCGTCAAGTTTCAATGAGGTTGCAAAATTCTGCCCCTGCGCCAAACGGTAACTCAATCGCATAGAGGCATCCGCCGAATAGCCCGCCAGCGCTTTCGCATCGACACTGAGTTGCAGCGGAATTTCGACCCCCGCAAAATTAAATAACAACGTATCTTCAAACGAGCCGTTGTTGATGTTTGAGTTTGGAGAGGCGCTCAGGGAAAAGCTTGCAGAAAACGGGTTCGCCTTTTTCACGGCGCCGTAAAGCTGGCGAATTTCCGCCCGCTGCGCATCCGTCTCGGCATATTGAATGGCGCGCCGCAACCAAATCTGCGCGGCCGGGTAATCCTTCTCCGAAAACAGGGCTTTAGAGGTCAGAAGCGCAGCGCCATGTTTGCTGCTGGGTGTTTCGGAGTTTTGAAAAATCACCCCGGCAGAACGCCGCGCCTCTTGCGCATTGCCAAGTTGGGCCAGCGCCCGCGCTCGTAGGGCATGGGCATCAAGGTCTTTTGGGTTTTTCTTGAGCAAGGCATCCGCAATCTGAACAGCCTTGCGAGCATCCGCCGCGTCTCCCGTCGAAAGCGCCTCAACCCCCAAGGACAACAACTGCCCCCGCGTCACCTGAACTTGTTCAGAAAACGCAGGTGCCGCCATGGCCAATGCCACACAGATCACCGCTGATTTAAACGTCACAATCGCCCCCAACTGTCAATTTTTGCGCTCAGCGTTCGAGCACGAAGCCGCCGGTTTCGCGGAACTCCACGCCTTCATACCGTGGATCAATCCCCTCAGCGATAATCACGCCAACGGCCTCCATATCCGCGCCTTCACCGACCAACAGGCCGAAATAATCACCAGACTCATAAATCGAAATGGCCCCGGATTCATTGTAATAACTCGACACTACAGAGCCGGCCATTTCGCCCGCCGTGCTCATCACACCAGGGCCGGGCGCAAACACCAGTTGCGGCAAGCGGGTTGTGCCAAGCGCGTCAGTGATTTCTGAGGTGATGTCATTGCCATTCAGGTCAAACACCTTGCGATCCGTGACACGCCCCTGGATCGCGTAACCGTCGTTAAAGTCGCGAAAATCAATTGCCAGGGTCATGTTGCCAGTCGCGAACTCAATGTCGCCGCGCGACAGAAAATCGCGCAGACCAGCGTATTGCCCGGAAAAGCTCGCTTGGCCAACAGTCGGGATTTCAACCCCGTCAAGACGCTCATATTTAAACCCGCCGTAGCCGTAAGGAATATAAGCGTCCGTCCGTACGATGACCACATTGCCCTGCCCGGAAGGGCTCTCGATGCGGACCGCCTTATATGGGAACTGGGCAATCGGCGCGCCGGTAACATCGTCGAAATAGGTCACTTGGCTTTCATAAACGGGCACCCCTTCGAGCGTTGGGGTCACATTGTCGCGCCGGTACACGTTGTTGCCGTCAAACCCAAGGTTATCCACAGTGAATGTGTCATTCGCGGCATTGTAAGTGATGGGATTGGCAAATCCGTTGCCGTTGTCGCCTTCCGTCTCGTAGCGTTCAATGGGCCTTCTGGCTGTGGGGTTTTCTGTCCCTGAGGGAAGATCCAAATCCGCGGTGATATCGCCTTGATCATCAATCGGGTTCACCCCATCACAGGCGGTCAGCGCAAAGGCGAAGGAAAGGACGGCGGAAAATCTAATCATACTGCTTCAATGCCCGAGAATTTGTTTTCGGCAATCAACGCATCCGCATAGGGGAAAGTCAAGGTTTTGGCGGGGTCTGCGGGCAATTTGGAGCGCAGTGTTGTCTATGGCACCCCGGCATATGGCAGTTGGGTCGC
This sequence comes from Maritimibacter sp., assembly GCA_050633625.1. GTDB lineage: Bacteria > Pseudomonadota > Alphaproteobacteria > Rhodobacterales > Rhodobacteraceae > JBOEGW01. Next base: position 186,654 of record JBOEGW010000001.1, read on the forward strand.
GGGCCTTGTCTAGATATAGTGCAGCCCAAGCCACAATCACAAAGAGATTCGCATATGTCCACGAGCAGCCCCATCAGCCCAGAGCAACAAGCCGAAATCGACGCGCTGCGCGCAACACCCCAGCCAAGCTTGCGCGCCGTCAGCCCCGGCATGGAGGCGCATCTCTATAAAGCGCAGCCGGTGTTGGATCATGGCTTCGTGCGGGTGATTGACTATATGGGCGATGATGCCGCGATTTGTCAGGCCGCTCGGGTGAGCTACGGCAAGGGCACCAAATCGGTGCAAAATGACGAAGGGCTGATCCGCTACTTGATGCGCCACTGGCATTCGACACCGTTTGAAATGTGCGAAATCAAGCTGCATGTGAAGCTCCCGGTGTTTGTCGCGCGCCAATGGATCCGCCATCGCACGGCCAATGTGAATGAATATTCGGCGCGGTATTCGATCCTTGATCGCGAGTTTTATATTCCCGCGCCCGACTACCTCGCCGCGCAATCGGTGGTGAATAACCAAGGGCGCGGCGCGCTGCTTGAGGGGGCCGAGGCGGCGAAAGTTTTGGAAATTCTGAAAGCCGACAGCAACCGCGCCTATGACAACTATGAAGCGATGATTTCACAAGACGGCCAAGAAGGGCTGGCGCGCGAACTCGCCCGGATGAACTTGCCGGCCAATGTCTATACACAATGGTACTGGAAGGTCGATCTGCACAACCTGTTCCACTTCCTGCGCCTGCGCGCCGACGCCCACGCCCAATACGAAATCCGCGTCTACGCCGATGCGATCTGTGAAATGGTGAAAGACTGGGTGCCAGCGGCGTATAAAGCCTTTGAGGACTACCGTTTGGGCGCGGTTTCCATGTCCGCGCAAATGGTCGATTGCGTGCGCCGGATTGCCGCCGGAGAGGCCGTGACTCAGGAAACCTCAGGCATGAGCGCGCGCGAATGGCGGGAATTTGAAGAGGTGATTAAGGGGTAGGTTAAATGGACGTTCTAAGTACTCGAGAGGTCATTAGAGCGACAACATATTACAACCCGACAATTTATGGTTCGGGAAATGGTAAGAAGAACCGCGAAAATATTACCAAAAACATTGAGCAATATGCTGCAAGAAAGGGAGGTTACTGGAACTACGATGGGTTGTTCGATTTGGTTCGCTCCGTACTTTCCGGTCTTTCGGCTGAGCTCGCCCGCAGCCAGCTAAACTCGCTTTCGGGTCCTGGGGAAGCGAAGGCAAAGACCATTCTTTTTGATTTCCTTGAAAAGGAAATTGGTCTCTCCAAAAATATCGCGGTTGAGCCAGAAGTTTGGCGGAACACTCTTCCAAACGGCAAGACTACTCAATGTCGAGCAGATTTCGCGTACCGTGAAAAGCAGAGCAATGACGTGATTTTCGTGTTCAGTTATCCAAATATGGAGCCGCCGCTTTGAGACGAACAAAGAAAATCGTTGGTCTCATTCTTGGGGACACCACGAAAGGGGTTTGGAGATGAAAGGCGCTTTGCGCTTTTGGAGTTTCCTGGTGATGCGAAAGGTAACCGCACTCCTGTTTTCAACATATTTGACTTTTCATACGGGGAAAAGTCCGAGGATTTTATCAGTCATTTGGAGAGTTTCTCAGACTTGAAAGCGCAGAACGACTCCCGGGGCGACCTGTTCGGGTGAAAGCAAACTCGGATGGTGTGCCGCGCCCTCCGTCGAACCTTTTGTGCGCCCATCAGGACTGGCACGCCTTCGGTGTGATCTGAGGGTCACCTTCCGATTTGTTTCTGCGAAAAACAAAAGTCAGTCAGTGGGGCGCGGCGCTTGCGAGGCGCAATCACCATTGGGGAATAGGTGTTAGGGCGCTGCGCTTGTTGGTCACAATCGCTAAGTGGAGAGGGACTCCTGTCTCGACGCATGTGTTTCGCACCTACATCTGCCAGCCATCATCGCGTCACAACACCATAAAAAAAGCCCCGCCAGTTTTCACCAGCGGGGCTATAAATTCTTTAACTGAGCCGAGGCCCGAAACGGATTATACCAGTTTCAGAGCGCCTGCGGACTCGCGGCCGTCACGGCCAGCTTCGAGTTCGTACTCAACTTTTTGATCGTCAGCCAAGCCTGTGAGGCCAGCGCGCTCAACTGCAGAGATGTGCACAAACACGTCTTTGCCGCCATCGTCAGGTGCGATAAAGCCGAAGCCTTTAGTTGTGTTAAACCATTTTACGGTGCCAGTAGCCATTTCCGTATCTCCTATCGTTTGCCACCCACAGGATGCGGCGGCTTGGTAGCGCAGTCTTGGGTCTAGTACCGACTGCTAGTGATAGAAGGCGGGAAGAGTAGATCTGTCGTACGCCTACCCACATGGGCGTTGGTTGCGAAAAATGCAAGAAAAAAGATACATCCAAGCGGGAACCCGCCACGTAGTAAGACCAAACAGAAAGGGAAGTTATGCAGGTTTTTGTGCTCTATATCGTCACGGTTTTGGCCTTCTTGGGGGTGGACGCTCTGATGCTTGGGGCGGTCATGCGGCCGCTGTTTGACGCGCATATCGCGGATTGGCTGCTGGAGGATGTGCGCCTTGGTCCGGCTTTGGTGTTCTATCTGTTTTATGTGGGCGGCGTGCTTTGGTTTGTGTCTCTGCCCGCGCTCAGAGCCAAGGCGCCGCGAAAGGCCCTCACGAACGGCGCGTTGTTGGGGGCCATGGCCTATGGCACCTATGAGTTCACCAATTACGCAACTCTCAAATTGTGGTCGCCGCAGATGGTCGCGGTGGACACGCTCTGGGGCGCGCTGCTGACCGGGGGGGCGGCCTGGGCCGGGGTTTGGAGCGTCGCTAAACTGAGCAAATGAAGCCCGCGCGGCACAGCCTTGCCGCACGGACCTGAAGGATTGTGGGGGAGGCGGCCTAGAGCGGCTTTAGCTCGCCCGCGCTTTCGCGCCCGTCGCGCCCGGCAATCAGCTCGTATTCAATTTTTTGGTTGTCCGCCAAGCCAGTCAGCCCGGCGCGCTCAACCGCCGAAATATGCACGAACACATCGCTGCCGCCCGCATCAGGCGCAATAAAGCCAAATCCTTTAGTGGTGTTGAACCATTTCACAGTTCCAGTCGCCATTTTCTCTCTCCGAGTCTTTGCGTTTTTGTGACCCGCGCGCCTCTTGCTGCGGGGTGGTGCAGCCAGTTTTCTTCTGCGGCTGCCCAACACGAGCTGTCGTCTGGAAGTTCTGTCGTACCGCGGATAGGGTGGCAAAACCGAGAAAAAAGGCAAGTAAAACGTTTGTAACGGGGGAAATATGCGGGTTTTTGGCTTAAAGAACTGCGATAAGGTGCGCGCTGCGATGAAAGATTTGGCGGCGGCTGGCCATGCGCCGGAGCTTGTGGATGTGCGCGCAACCCCGCTTTCGCCCGCCGATCTTGCGCGATTTGAGGCGGCTTTTGGCGAGGCCCTGCTCAACACCCGATCGACCACATGGCGCGGCTTGGACGCGGCGGCGCGGGCGCGCCCCATGGCAGACTTGTTGGCCGAATTCCCTGCGCTCATGAAGCGCCCGGTGGTTGAAAGCGGAGAAAATCTTACCCTTGGCTGGGATGCGGCGGCAAAATCCGTTTGGCTATAAGCCGATCAAGCGAAAGCGGCCCGGCGCCTTTGAGCACAAGCGTCGTCAACAGCAGAACCCACAACAGCCGTTGATCCGCAATCAAACTGTCAGAAGCGCGATCAAACCACGCTCCGAGGTCGGCCCCGTGCCCGATCTTGTCCGTGAGCGTTTGCACAGCAACGAAACCGATCATGCCCAAGGCTGCAACCCGCGTGGCGAGGCCAAGGATGATCAGCGCAGGCAGGACAAACTCAGCGTAGCTGCCCGCCATGATCACCAGCCAATGAAACGCACCAAAACCGGAAATGTCGTAGCCTGCGGCCTCCATCTGACGCGGAAATATCTGCGCGTAGGAATTGAAGCTGGGGGTCAAGACCCCGTCGAGTTTGGTCTTGGCGGAGGCCCAGAAATACCCCGCCAACACGGCGGCAAAGCTAAACCGGGCGAGCGTGGGCAACGCGATATCGCCACTTGCGTTCAGGCGGGCGAGAAGGGTGCGGATCATGTGGGAAACTCCAGTCGGTCAATGGCATTGCGGGTCAACAAAAGAGAGAGTGCGCCCGCGACATCGAGTTGCGGCGTTGCGGCTGCGATGCCAAGCGGCGCCTGTGACAGGGCCGTGATGAACTGCGCAAACGGCGCGTCAATCAAATCGCAGGTCGGGTCATACTCCGGTCGGGTGATCAGCACGGTTTGGGCACCGCCGTGCGGCGCAGGCGCGCCCGGCTCGCTCGCAGCGCGCCAAATCTCGTGGATCGGATAAGGCGAAGACAAGACCTGTAGGCTTGGCGCAAGATGCAGTGTCGCGGATTCAACCTTTGGAGTGTTGAGGTGTTCAGGGTCAAAAAGCGCAGTGTCGCGGGCATGATAGGACGCGCGCAACGCAAGCTCCAAGCGCGCCGTATCCGCAAGCCATGGAAGATGCGCAATTGGTGGAAAATTCTCTAAGAACTGTGGAAAATCAGTACCGTATAGGACAAGGCGCGGATCAATCGGGGGGTGCGCGCGAATGAATTCCACCGCCATCGCCTTAAAGAACTGGTCCCCGACCTGCGACAAGACCACCGGAAACCCTGCCGCCATCGCTTCGACCAAAGACGCCGTGACATTATTGCGATAGACATTGAAACGCGCCGTCACCGGGCCGCCTTTCGGCGCCACAACATCATCGGGAATGGGTGCGTCTGGCGCAAGAAGGGCAGATGCGAAAGTCATGCAGCCAGCCGCTCCAAGACCTTTGCCGCGCGCGCCGCCTCCCGCTCAAGCGTGGCCCAATCCGGCACATCATTGTCCCATTCGATCAAGGTCGGGCAGGGGCCAATCGCCGCGATCACCTCTGCGTAAAGTGACCAAACCGGGTCAACCACAGCGGCCCCGTGACTATCAATTAACAAGGGCGCACCTGTCTCGTCATGCTGCGCATCATGGCCGCCAAGATGCATCTCGCCAACCGCCTCCACCGGGAACGCGGCAAGGTAGCTGCGCGGATCAGTTTGGCCGTTGGTACAGGCGACAAACACGTTGTTTACGTCGAGCAACAGCCCGCATCCCGTGCGCGCGACGAGCGCTGCCAAAAAGTCGGTTTCTTTGAGCGTGCTGTCTTGAAAGCTGAGATAGGTCGCGGGATTTTCCAGCAACATTTGACGTCCCAAAGTTTGCTGGACCTGATCAATATGCGCTGCAATGCGCGACAAACTGGCCTCTGTATAGGGCAGGGGCAACAAGTCATTGAAATACGCGCCCCCATGCGAGGACCAAGCGAGGTGCTCAGAAAAACGCGCCGGTTTAAGCCAGTCAATCAGGTGTTTGAGCCGCGCCAAATGGGCGGTGTCCAGCGGGTCTTCGCCGCCAATCGAAAGCCCAACCCCATGCACCGATATGGGAAAACGCGCCGCCAGCGCTTTGAGCTGCGCGATGGAGCGACCGCCCTCACTCATGTAGTTTTCCGCATGGATCTCGACCCAGCGAACAGCACCGGGGTTCTCCATAACGGATTGAAAATGCTGCGATTTAAACCCAACGCCCGGGCCGCTCGGCAGGTGATCTAAGGCCGCGTCAAACATGTCGTCCTCCCGTAAATTGCCCCCGGATGCGCGCACCCGAGGGCAGGGTGTTTACATCGGGATGTCGCGTTTGAGTGGCTCAAGGGAGCCCATACGTTTCTCGCCGTCGGCGGTCATGGATGCGTCGATCACGGTGTCCGCGCAGGTGCCGGCAGGAACCAAGGTCCATGCATTGCCCTGATAGTCAACTTTTGATGTGCCCGCGCAAGTCGTGCCGGGGCCAGCCGCGCAGCCGTTTTCGCCAGCTTTGGAAACGCCATAGCATTTTTCAGTTTTGCCAGCGTGGCTTTCCGCTTGTGCGCCATGTGCGGCCAGAGCTGTTGCGATTGCGCCAGCGACGGCTGCGGTTTTCAGTACGTTGGACATGAATTCCTCCTAAGAATTGCAAATAAGGGTCGCCAAAAAGCGACTGACCAGACGCTAACGCATCACAGCGCTCACGGGCCAATCACGGGCGCGTGCACCGCGCATCTGTTAAAAATTGTAACAATCCAAACCCAAAGGTTTTATGCAAAAAAGGCGACGCTGTGCATCGCCTTTTCCGTTTGTTTTCAATGTTTTGATTAAGTCAGGTCAGGAGGGGTTGCCTCAGCGGCCAGCGCCAAAACCACCTCATCCAGCGCCAAAACCTTGGTTTGTTTCTCGCCCAAACGACGCTGTGTTACAGTCCGTTCCTCGACTTCTTTCATCCCGATCGCCAAAATTGCGGGCACCTTGCCCACCGAATGTTCACGGACCTTGTAGTTGATTTTCTCATTGCGGATATCCGCCTCAGCGCGCACGCCAGCGGCCTTGAGAGCCGCAACAACCTCAAGCACATACTCGTCAGCATCCGACACAATGGAGGCGACAACCACCTGACGCGGCGCAAGCCAAAACGGCAGTTTGCCAGCGTGTTCTTCGATCAAAATCCCCAAGAACCGCTCAAACGAGCCAAGAACCGCCCGGTGCAACATGACAGGGCGATGTTTTGCACCATCTTCCCCAACATAGGTCGCGTCCAAACGCTCAGGCAGGTTTGGGTCCACCTGCAACGTGCCACATTGCCAATCGCGGCCAATCGCATCCGTCAGGGTGAATTCTAGCTTCGGTCCGTAAAACGCCCCTTCGCCTTCGAGCACCTCATAGTCATACCCGGCTGCTTTGCAGGCATCGCCAAGCGCCTTTTCCACCTGATCCCAGCTTTCGTCCGAGCCGATGCGCTTTTCCGGACGAGTCGAAAGCTTGATCGTCCAATCATGAAAGCCAAGATCGGCATAAATTTTCGCCAGAAAGTCGATGAAGATTTTTGTTTCCGCTTCGATCTGATCATCGGTGCAAAAGATATGCGCGTCATCCTGTGTAAAGCCGCGCACCCGCATGATCCCATGCAGCGCGCCCGATGGCTCATAGCGGTTGCAGGAGCCAAATTCGGCCATGCGCAGCGGCAGATCGCGATATGATTTGAGGCCCTGATTGAAAATCTGAACGTGACAAGGGCAGTTCATCGGTTTGAGCGCGTTGATCGCCTTTTCGCGCGCGTGCTCCTCGTCCACCTCAACGATGAACATGTTTTCTTGGTATTTGTCCCAATGCCCGGAGGCCTCCCACAGCTTTCGGTCGACCACCTGCGGCGTGTTCACCTCGACATAGCCCCCGCGCGTTTGCTGGCGGCGCATATAGTCTTGCAAGGTGGTGTAGATTGACCAGCCGTTCGGATGCCAAAACACCTGACCGGGGGCTTCTTCTTGCATGTGGAACAGGTCCATTTCCCGGCCCAAACGGCGGTGATCGCGCTTTTCGGCTTCTTCTAGGAAGGTCAGGTATTTCTTTAGCCCATCGCGGTTTTGAAACGCGACTCCGTAGATGCGTTGCAGCATCGGGCGGTCACTGTCGCCGCGCCAATAGGCCCCGGCCACCTTCATCAGCTTGAAGGCATCCGCAGGCACTTGGCCTGTGTGTTGCAGGTGTGGGCCACGGCACAAATCTTGCCATTCGCCGTGCCAGTACATGCGGATCGGTTGGCCGTCATCCGGGATCATCCCGACAAGCTCGACCTTATAATTCTCGCCGTTTTTCTCGTAATGCGCCACCGCGTCTTCGCGCGACCAGACTTCGGTGCGCACAGGATCGCGCGCATTGATGATCGCCTTCATCTTGGCTTCAATCGCGCCCAAATCTTCGGTGGTGAAGGGGTCGGCGCGGTCAAAATCATAGTACCATCCGTTGTCGATCACCGGACCAATCGTGACCTTGACGTCAGGCCAAAGCTCCTGAACCGCACGCGCCATAATATGTGCGAGGTCATGGCGGATCAGCTCAAGCGCCTGCGCCTCGTCCTTCATGGTGTGGATTGCGATTGTCGCATCGGCTTCAATCGGCCACTGCAAATCGTAATGCGCGCCATTCACAGTTGCGGAAATGGCCTTTTTGGCAAGCGAATTTGAGATGTCAGCCGCCACTTGCGCGGCCGTTGTGCCCGCGGGGACGTCGCGTTTGTTGCCATCGGGGAATGTAAGGGAAATCTGGCTCATGGCCTTCTCCTCGTCAGTTTGGCGCCCACGAAGCGCCCGGTTGCGGGTATGGTTCGACCCCGGTTTGCCCGCCGAGGCGCGGGGTGTCAAGTTGGCCGGGCGGCGCGCTTTCATCTGTGAGTCTTTGAGGTCACGCCTGTCGTCCTCCTGTCGTCCTAGCGCAGGGGAAGTGGCAAAGAATGGCCGCGCGCGTATTGACCTCTTTTCATGGCGCGCCGCTTAGGGCAGGATCGCGCGAAACTGGGGAAGGTTTGGGCAACGTGAGCACAGAAAACAGCGCAACAAAAGCGCGCAGCGCGCAATTTCTAACCACCAAGACCGGGCGGCGCATCGCCTATCATAAAACACAAGGCAGCGGGCCGGGGGTCGTGTTCTTGGGTGGTTTCATGTCCGACATGCAAGGCACCAAGGCGATTGCGCTTGAGGAGTGGGCCAAGGCGCAGGGCCGGGCGTTTTTGCGGTTTGATTATTCCGGGCACGGCGAAAGCGACGGAGCGTTTCGCGATGGGTGCATTGGGGATTGGGCGATGGATGCGAAAGCCGCGATCGAAGCGCTCACCGAGGGACCACAGATTTTGGTCGGATCTTCGATGGGAGGTTGGATTTCTGCAATTTTGACCCGCGAAATCGGGGAAATAATCGCCGGATTTGTTGGAATTGCAGCAGCCCCCGATTTCACCGAAGACAGCATGTGGGCCGGATTTTCGCCGCAAGAGCGCGCGACATTGATGGAAAAAGGCGTTGTGGATGTGCCGTCAGACTACGGCGATCCCTATCCGATCACTAAACGATTGATCGAGGACGGTCGCGACAACCTTGTGCTGCGCTCTCCTTTGCCGATGCCGTTCCCAGTGCGCTTGTTGCAAGGGACCATGGATGAGGATGTGGCGCGCAGTGTGGCGCTGAGCCTGCTCGATCACATTGACGGCGAAGATCTGTCCCTGACCTTTGTAAAGGGCGCGGATCATCGCTTTTCGACCCCAGAGTGCCTCGCTTTGATGATTGATATGATCGAGCAGGTGTCCGCGTGAAAGAGCCAATCCTTCTGATCCCCGGCATGATGTGTGATGCGCGGGTTTTTGAGCCGCAAATCAAGGATTTGTCCCGTGAGTTTACCCTGCAAGTCGCGCAGGTCTGTCAGCAGGAGTCGATCCGCGAAATGGCCGCTGAAGTGCTGCACCATGCGCCGAACCGGTTTGCGCTTTGCGGGCTGTCGATGGGCGGGATCGTGGCGATGGAAGTCCTCCGGCGCGCGCCCGAACGGGTGACGCGGATTTGCTTGATTTCGACAACGCCGCTGGCGGAAACCCCGGAACAAGCTGTCTGGCGCGAACCGCAAATCGTCAAGGCGCAAGCTGGCAAGCTTCAAGAGGCGATGGACGAGGCGCTAAGCCCGGACAATATGTTTGACGGGCCGCGCAAAGAGCAAGTGCGCGCGACACTGAGAGAAATGGGCCAGGAGATCGGTGCCAAGACCTTTGTGCGCCAGTCTCGCGCATTGCAAAAACGCCCGGATGCGCAAAAACAACTGCGCATGTTGCGCGCGCCATCCTTGGTTCTCTGCGGCGAACACGACAAGATCACCCCGGTCAAACGCCATAGTTTCATGGCCGAATTGATCCCCTATGCGGAGCTGGCGGTGATTGATGATGCCGGTCATATCCCAACCCTAGAAACGCCGGAGAAGGTCAATATGGCCCTGCGCGCGTGGATGGATTTGCCGATGGTGCTGCGCACGTAACCCGTGCGCAGCTCAAGAGGATCAAACGGCTTTCAGGTTTGATTTCGCCGCTTTTTTCTTGGTGGCTTGGGCGGCATGGGTGCCGGCATTGGCGTCAATGAAATCGAGCACAAGCGGGCGAATGTTGTTGCGCCAGCTGTTGCCAGCAAAAATACCGTAATGGCCCGCGCCTTCCTCGATATAGCTTGCTTTCTTGCTGTCGGGCAGACCCGTGCAAAGTCCAAGCGCCGCCGAACATTGCCCCGGCGCTGTGATGTCATCCTTGGTGCCTTCAACGGTTTTCACAGCAACATCGGTGATTTTGCCAATATCGACCTGATGCCCATCTACAACGAATTCATTGCGGGCGATTTCGCTGTTTTTGAACAAACGCTCAACAGTCGTGAGGTAGAATTCCGCAGTCATATCCATGACAGCGAGGTATTCATCGTAGAATTTGTTGTGTTTGTCGTGGTCCGAGGCTTCGCCCTTGGCGGCGCGGGAAATCTGATCGGAGAAGGCTTTGGTGTGGTTATCCGAGTTCATCGACATGAAGGAGGTCAATTGCAGCAAGCCCGGATACACCATCCGGCCCGCGCCCGCATATTTAAAGCCAACGCGTTGAATTGCGGTTTCCGAAAGCTGCCCCATGGACACGCGATTGCCAAAATCAGTGACCTCGGTCGGCGTGGCGTCTGGGTCAATCGGCCCGCCAATCAACGTCAGGGTTTGCGGCTGCGCCTCGGGGTCCATTTCCGCAAGATAGGCGGTGGCCGCCAAGGTCAGAGGGGCGGGTTGGCACACGGCGATCACATTGGTGTCGGGGCCAAGTTCACGCATGAAATCAACGAGGTAGAGCGTGTAATCCTCAATGTCGAATTTACCGACGCTGACAGGAATGTCGCGCGCATTGTGCCAGTCTGTAATGTAGACCTCAGCATCGGGCAACAAGGACGCCACGGTGGAGCGCAACAAGGTCGCATAGTGGCCCGACATTGGCGCCACCAACAAAATCTTGCGCGCCATGGTGTCACGGCCCGCGACGCTGAAGTGGATCAGGTCACCAAAGGGGCGCTCAACTATCTTTTCTACCGATACAACGTGGTCGCGCCCATCGGTGCCAACAACAGTATCAATGCCCCAATCGGGCTTTACCACCATGCGCGCAAAGCTGCGTTCGGTGACTTCGCCCCAGGCTTGCATCCATTGAAAGAAGGGGCTTGGGGTCAAGGCAACTGCCGGAGAGCCGCCAATCGCCTGGGCCGTCGCACCGAGCCATTGGTTCGTGAGGCGAACGGATTCCATTATGTCATAGGTAGCAAGATAACGCATTAAAGTACCCTTCCTGTTGCCTGATCTATCATACTGCGGTTACGCTTCCCTTAAGGGATGAGGCGCCAGCGCAAAATGCTGCAGGTGCGAAAAGGATAGGGGGGATTTAGGCGTATGACAACTGATCAAATTGATCCGGGTCGTGAAAGTGAGAAGCTCAAGAAGAACCTCGCGCGCATCGAGGAGCTGTCGTCACGCATGATGGCGGCCATGTCGAGCAAGGAACATGTGCGTCAATCTTTGCAAGGGCCGGGGGAGGAGTTTTTCAGCAAAACCCTCAATGCTTATTGGTCAGAAATGCTCAACGCGCCGAGCCGTGTCGTCGAGCAACAGGTCGAATTCTGGGGCAAAACCCTGACCCATGCCGTAGAGGCGCAGCACGCTTTGATGACCAGCGGCACGGTGCCACATGACGTTACGGAAAATGATCCCCGGTTTTCCAACCCGCTGTGGCGGACCCACCCCTACTTTAACTACCTCAAACAGCAATACATGATTACATCCGCCGCGCTGGAGGAAGCTGTCACCAACCTTGAGGGGCTAGAGCCGCGCGACCGGCAAAGGGTGAGCTACTTTACCCGTCAAATCATCGACATGATGGCACCGACAAATTTCCTCGCCACCAACCCGGATGCCCTTGAAAAGGCGGTGGAAACCGAAGGGCAATCGCTTGTGGACGGGTTGGAAAACATGATCTGCGATCTGGAGCGCAACAATGGCGAGCTGATCGTCACGCTCTCGGACCCGGACGCGTTTAAGGTGGGCGAAAACATCGGCACATCGCAAGGTTCGGTGGTGTTTCGCAACCGGATGCTGGAGCTGATCCAGTACAAGGCGACAACCGAACAAGTGCATGAAATCCCGCTTGTGATCTTCCCCCCCTGGATCAACAAGTTCTACATTCTCGACCTCAAACCCGAAAACAGCCTCATAAAATGGATTACCGATCAAGGCTTTACGCTTTATGTGGCGAGTTGGGTCAACCCGGATCACACCTACGCGGATGTCGGTATGGAGACCTATATCGAGGAGGGGATTATCGCCGCCATTGAGGAGGTGCGCGCCATCACCCAACAGCCCAAGGTGAATGTAGTCGGCTATTGTATCGCCGGGACCACCTTAGCGCTCACCTTGGCCCTTTTGAGCAAACGCGACAAGGATATCGTCAATTCCGCGACCTTCTTCACGGCGCTTACGGATTTCTCCGATCAAGGTGAAGTTGGGGTGTTCCTGGACAATGACTTCGTTGATGGCATCGAGGAAGAAGTGGCGGAAAATGGGCTGATGTCCTCGCTCTACATGGCGCGGACCTTCAGTTATTTGCGCGCGAATGACCTGATCTATAAGCCCGCCATCAACAGCTATATGCTCGGCAAATCGCCGCCCGCTTTTGATCTGCTCTATTGGAACGGTGACAGCACCAACTTGCCGGGGCGCATGGCTGTGCAGTATTTGCGCGGCCTTTGCCAGCGCAATGCTTTTGCTGGCGAAGGGGAGGGGTTCGAGGTGCTGGGCGAACGGCTCAAAAGCGCGGATGTTCAGGTGCCGGTCTGCGCGGTGGCCTGCGAAACCGATCACATCGCCGCTTGGCGTTCAAGCTACACAGGTATTCGCAAGTTTGGCTCGAAAGACAAAACCTTCATTCTATCCGAAAGCGGCCATATCGCCGGAATCGTAAACCCGCCGAGCAAGAAGAAATACGGGCACTACCTGAATGCCGATTGGCCAGATGACCCGAACACTTGGCAAGAGGGCGCCGAATTTCGGGAAGGTACATGGTGGTTTGATTGGGCAACGTGGCTTGGCGAACGCTCCGGCGCGAAAATCAAAGCACGCGTTATAGGCGACTCAACCCACCCAGAACTAGCCCCTGCACCGGGCACATATGTGGTGGCGACCCCTCAAAAATAACATGAAACTTTTGTGACAACCGCTCACGCTCAGGGATAACACCTTGAGCGTGTTCACATTTTTTGGCTTTGTAAATTTTTTGCTGCAGTGCAGAAAAACACTTGATTTGCTGCGCTGCAGCATACATATTGTTTTGCAAGCGCAGCAAACAGCCCCGGTCCTGCCTTCCTTTAAATCCTTCGGGGCACATTGGAGTAAAGACATGACTAACCCACAAGATTTCACCAAAATGTTCCAAGACATGATGGCCAACTTCCCACTGGACACATCCGCATTCGACGGAGCTGTGAAATCCTCAGCCGCACTTTCCGAAAAGATGGCAAAAGTTGCGATCGACGCGGCTGACAAATCCACCGAGATTTCGACAAAGTGGACAAAAGACACTTTGGGCAAACTGGACGAGGCATCGGCTGCGAAAACAGAAGCCGCGGATTACACAAAAGCAATGACCGACTTCGCTTCGGCTCAAGCTGAAATGGCGACTGAAAACATGGCAGCTTTCGCAGAAGTCGCGAAAAAAGTTCAAATGGAAACTGTTGAGCTGATGCTCGCAGCTGGCAAAGACCTCGGCGAAGAAACATCCGCCGCCGTTCAAAAAGCCACTGACGAAGTGACCAAAGCGACCAAAAAAGCGACAGCAGCCGCGAAATAAATTAGGTTTCTTGCCGGCGACCTCCTCCCCGCTGGCATGACCTTGGGCGGACCCGTTTGGGCCCGCCCTTTTTTGTGCGCACCTGTTTTGTGCGCACCTGTGACTTCGCCGTGAGGCTTGCTTTTGGTTTCTGCACTGGCGTAGTGTTTTTCTGCACTCGCCAAATGGGCGCTGGGCATTGGGAGGAGATTATTTATGGCAAGTGATAGTGACGCTCTTTTGATCAAGCGATACGCCAGCCGTCGGCTGTATAACACCGAAACATCAGACTATGTGACGCTGGACGACATCGCCGGGTTCATTCGGGAAGGGCGCGAAGTACAGATCGTGGATTTGAAGTCCGGTGATGATTTGACCCGCCAGTATCTCCTTCAAATCGTTGCAGAACATGAAAGCCGGGGCGAAAACGTCTTGCCTGTGGATGTGCTCACCGATTTGGTACGCAGCTACTCGACGCAAGCGCAATCCATCGTTCCGCAGTTCCTCGCCGCCTCCTTCGAAATGCTGCGCGACGGGCAATCCAAAGTGATGGAAACCATCCCCGGTATTCCCAATCCGTTGGCGCAAATGCCCGGATTTGAAGCGATGCAAGCGCAGCAACAGGCGTTTATGCAAGCCATGATGGCGAGCTGGCCGGGCGCAAGCTCTGGCCCGGAACGCGAAGAGGAAGAAAAGCCCGCCGCGAAAGCGGATGATCTGGAAGCTATCAAAAAGCAATTGGCCGAGCTGCAATCCAAGCTATCAGGCCTCTAACGCCCAACGCGCGGGGCATGTGAAAAGGACAGTCAGGTGGCCGAAACAAGCGGGCGGATTTCGCTTTGGGGGATTGAGGTGTTTGTGGCGATTGCCGAGGAAGCCTCGATTTCCGCCGCCGCGCGCCGCCTTGGTGCCAGCCCCTCCTCCGTGAGCCAGCAGCTCACCAATTTGGAATCCGCCGTTGATGCGACCTTGATTGATCGCTCCACACGCCCCTTGGCCTGCACCCCGGCAGGCGAGTTGTTTCGCCGCCGTGCGCTGACCATCATCAATGAAGCCGAACAGGCGAAAGCCGAACTCGCCACCGCGGATCTTGCGCAAATGAGCCGGTTTCGTCTTGGGGTGATTGAAGACTTCGACGCCGATGTGACGCCGAGTTTGCTCGGAGAAATGGCTCAGAACTGGCGAAACACGCAATTTTTGCTGGAAACGGGGGCCTCTCATCGCCTGCTCGACCAACTCGAAGCGCGCGCTCTTGATGTGGCGATCACCGCCGAAATGGGGCCACCCCCGGATTGGGCCGAAGTGCATCCTTTGATGGAGGAGGATTTTGTCGCGGTGCTGCCCAGAGGCGCAGACGCAAGCCCCGATGCCCTGCGCGCCTTGCCGCTTGTGCAATATTCTGCACGTCATCACATGGGCCGACAAATCACCACCCATCTCGCTGAGCAGGACTTTCGAATTCCACCGAGGTTCCAGCTCGACAGTTATCACGCGATCTTGGCGATGGTGGCGCGCGGGGCAGGCTGGACGATCCTCACGCCGCTTGGGGTCTTGCGGGCCAAACGGTTCATGAGTGCGCTGGATGTGGTGCCGCTGCCAATCGCACCTTTGAAACGGCGCGTTGCGGTGTTTGCGCGGCGAGAGGTCTATGGCGGCTTGCCTAGTGATGTGGCGGCGCAGGTCAGCACCTTGATTGATGCACAAATCCTGACGCCATTGCGCGAGACAGCGCCCGCTCTCAGCGCCCATATCCGGCTGAGCTAGGCCCGCACACCGTCTTCATTTTGAATGATGCGCAACAGGCTTCCATCAAGGTCAATAAGCGCGCCCATATAGATCTGTGGATGGATCGTCGGCATATGAATACGCGGCGCTCCTTTTGTGGTCACAGGGATATCGGCGGCTTGGCACAGCGCCATAAACCCATCAACATCCTCAAGACGCAAACAGGCGCTAAACCAGCTTTGGAGCGGATCAAGCTGAGGGTGGGGGAAGAATTCCAACACCACGCCATCGCGCTTCAGGATCATCCAATCTTCGCCTTTAAACTGCGTCAAAAACCCAAGTCTGGCGTAGAATGCCTCCGTCGCGTCAAAATCGCGCGCAGGCAGGTTCGCTGTGGCATGATCCATAGAAACCCCCAATGTGGAAGCGCGGGTTTATTGTGCGGCGATCTCGGTTTGAGACTGGTCCTTCACAGCTTTCGCTGCCGCCACAAGCGCTGCTGCTATAAAGTCCAATTCGGGCTGTTTGAGGCGCACAGGCAACCGCGTGTCACAGGCGCGCATCAGCATCGCTTTGGTGCCGGGAAGGGGGCCTTGATCCCCGATGAATTCCCAGTTCCAGAACGCGCGCGCATTGTCTGTGTGCATGCCAAACACTTGCACCGACACACCGCGCTCTTTCGCTTCGTCCATAAAGGCGCGCGTTTGCGCATCGCTCATGTCGATCAGGTTGAACTGAATGCTGTCAGGGGCACGTTTTTCTGGGCCAAGCGGCGCAGGCACGTCGATCCAAGGGCTTTCGTTCAGTTTTGCGGCGACATAATCGTGGTTGCGCAGCCCATCCGTCACCCGGCGTTCCAGCTCGTCAAGCTGCGGGCGGATCACGGCGGCTGAGAGGTTCGAAAGCCGCGTGTTATAGAGGGGAAGCTTGTTCTGCCAACGGGCAAACGCCTCCTCCAGCTCGCCGGTGTTGTCACCGTGCGGTGCTTTGTGTTTTTTCCAATTATGCTCATAAGCGCCCGACATAATCACAGCGCGCGCAATGATATCGGCGTCATTCGTGATCAAAATTCCGCCTTCGCCAGCGTTGAGCATCTTGTAGGACTGGAAGGAAAACGCGCCGATTTTCCCAAGAGTACCAATTTTCTGACCATGCCACTCAGTGCCAAGACTATGGGCTGCATCCTCGACAATCGGAATGTTCTTCGCCTCACAAAGCGCCATAATCGCATCCATATCGGAAGTTTGCCCGCGCATATGCGAAATGATCACAGCTCCGACGTCATCTGTGAGCTTCTTGGCGAAATCCTCCAGGTTAATGCGGTAATTGCTGTCCACATCGACCAAAACGGGCAGGCAATCGGCGTGGACAACCGAGGACGGCACAGCCGCGAAGGTGAACGCCGGGATCAACACTTTGGTGTCGCGCGGCAAGCCAAGCGCTTTAAGCGAGATGAACAAAGCGGCCGAACACGAGGCCACTGCGAGCGCATATTTCACCCCCATCATGTCGGCAAATTCGCGCTCCAACAACGCCACAGGCGCATCTTGCGGCGCGGTGTAGCGAAACAAATCCCCTGATTGGAGCAAGCGGTCAATTTCCGCGCGTGCCGCTTTCGGGATTGGTTCAGCATCATACACATTGGGCGCAAGGGTCATAGCGAAGTCCTCTCAATTCACCGAACTCGGATGTCCGGGCACCTTTTCGGGTTTTCCGAATATCTTATTCGGGAAATTGGTAACACTTGTATGACGGTGGGGCAAAGAAAAACTGAACCTAGCCGCGTACTGGGCGGTAAAGCCCCGGCACCAAGGCTTCGGCCAGGCTTTGCAGGGCTTCTGGGGGCGTCCCGGGGGCGGCGGCAGGCCCGTAATGCACATCATAAGCGCCGCCCAACTTGCCATAAAGCTCGGAAAAATACCGCAAAGAGGCAACCGTGCGCCCAAAATCGTCATTGCCCCCGCTCAGCAACGTGAAAAGCCGTCGCGTGCTGTAGTATTGTTTGGAATTACGCATATTGGCGGAGGCCGGAATGATGCGGGCGTTTGTTTCCTTGGACATACGCGTCAGCCCTGTGCGCCACATAGGCTCAATCAGCACCCCGTCTTGTTGTCTCGCGACCCGCCCAGAGCCAAACACCAGCACAACACCGTTTTGATCGAGATGCGCCTTCATGCCTGCCATGGTTGCGCGCCCGCTCAACACATTGTCTTTCCGGTCAAAATCAACGGCGATAATCCGTTCTTTCCCCAAGAACCGCTCGGCTTCGCGGTTGGCCACCACCTTGAGATCGGGACGATGAGCCAACAGAGCACCCGCATGGGCGAGAAAATCAAACGTGCCAATTGGATGCGTTGAGCCGATCAACACAGGCCCCGATGGCGGCACATGCTCAAGCCCATAAGCTGTGATTTTCGTGCCACCTTTCATAGACAACACAGCGTCAACCAGCGCCTTGCCCGTGCGCCCATCAAGCGCGCGCAAAACCCCTTCAGCTTCGCGTAGCCCGAAAAAGGCGCGCCCGCCAAGGGTGCGGGTCGCGGTGTCGGTCAAACTCATGAAAATCCGCAAGGCGTTCAATCGTTTGGTGGCGCCGTTTGGAATGTTCAGCCGGGCGCGCAGGAGGGCGTCCATCGGGTGATCGGTGTTTGGCTTTGTCATGAACTACATAGCAAGAGGGACTTGCTGCCTCATTTAGGTCACGCCAAATTACGGCGTTGCTCAGGCTCGGTCAAATGGGAACTTCGACGGAAATTTCACCGTAACTCAGACGTTGAGCAGCAAGTGCTCTCGCTCCCACGGGCTAATGACCCCCAGGAACTCCTCATATTCCGCCCGTTTGACAATCGAATACACCCGCGCAAAGTCAGGCCCAAGAACCTCGTGCATTTCCTCTGATTTGTCAAATAAATCAAGCGCATAGGAGAGGTCGCGGGGGATGCACTCCGCCGCCGCATATGCGTCGCCCTTGAATTGGCTGTCGGGACGTATTTCGTTCTTGATGCCCAAGTACCCCGCCGCCAAGGAGGCCGCGATGCCCAGATAAGGGTTGCAATCCATGCCCGCGAGCCGGTTTTCCACGCGACGCGCATTTGGCCCCGAAATCGGCACACGAATGCCAGTCGTGCGATTGTCGCGCCCCCATTCAAGGTTAATCGGCGCGGCGTTATCTCGCACATAGCGGCGATAGGAATTCACATAGGGCGCAAGCATGGCGATCACGCTTGGCAGGTATTTTTGCAAACCGCCAATAAAGTAGAAAAACGCATCGGTATCCCCGCCCTGTGGCCCGGAAAACAGGTTCTTGCCGCTCTCGATGTCGATAATGGAGTGGTGAATATGCATCGCGCTGCCCGGCTCTTCAGCGATGGGTTTCGCCATAAAGGTGGCAAAACAATCGTGACGCAGCGCCGCTTCACGGATCAACCGTTTATAATAGAACACCTCATCCGCCAACAAAACAGGGTCGCCGTGGCGCAGGTTGATTTCCAACTGGCCAGCGCCGCCTTCTTGGGTGATCCCGTCGATCTCAAGCCCCATTGCCTCAGCGAAATCATAAATGTCATCAATCACCGGGCCAAACTCATCCACAGCGGTCATGGAATAGGCCTGACGGGCCGCGGCAGGGCGCCCGGAGCGGCCCATCATTGGCTCAATCGCTTTTGCCGGGTCCAGATTGCGCGCAACGAGATAAAATTCCATCTCCGGGGCTGCAACAGGTTCCCAGCCTTCCGCCCGGTACAGCTCCACAACCCGTTTCAGCACATTGCGCGGCGAATAGGGGATTGGCACGTCGTTTCGATCAAAAGCATCGTGGATGATTTGCACTGTCCAATCGCCGGTCCAAGGCGCGGCGGTCACTGTGGAAAGGTCGGGCTTCAGGATCATGTCGCGCTCAATAAAGCCTTCGTCCCCAGCCGCTTCGCCCCAACCGCCTGTGATGGTCTGAAAGAAGATACTGTCGGGCAGATGAAAGTTGCTTTGGCGCGCAAACTTGCTTGCGGGCACCGCTTTGCCCCGCGCGATGCCGGGCAGGTCCGCAACGATGCACTCCACCTCATCCAGCCGCTTCCCCTCCAAATAAGCGCGCGCCGCCTCCGGCAATGTATCGGTCCAAGACTTGGCCATTACGGCGCTCCTCGTTGTAAGAATTCGGCCATTTCTTCGCCAATCAAAGCCGCGTCATTGCTCTCGTTCAGCGTGTTTCGCGCTGTCTCGACAAGGGGCGGAGGCACAGCGCCACCTCGGTGCGTGAGCAGGCCCGCGAGCACCGCCGCATCAAACTCAGGGTGCGCCTGATAACACAGCACATCTTGGCCGATACGAAATCCGGCAATGGGGCATCCGGTGCCTTTGGCGGTGATGATCGCACCGTCCGGCAGCTTGCGCACCTGGTCTTGATGCCAAGCATTGAGCGCCAGCTCTGTGCCACCAAAATCATAGGTCTGACGCCCGATGATCCAGCCGTAATCTGATTTTTCCACAGTCCCACCAAGGGCTTGCGCGATGAGCTGATGACCAAAGCATACCCCAATCAACGGCACCTGCGCCGCCTTGATCGCGCGCACCAAATCCTCCAGCGGGGTCAGCCAAGCATGATCCTCATAGACCCCATGTCTTGAGCCTGTGATGATCCAGCCCTGTTGAGCGTCCGGCCCTAAGGGGAACACCCCATCCACCACATTGTAAGTCGTGAAGGAGAAGTCATAGCGGCTCAAGAGGGCTGCAAACATCGCGGCGTAATCGCCAAAGTCCGGCTGCATTTCGGCGGCCAGATGTCCGGTTTGCAGGATGCCGATGTTCATGAGTCACCAAATTTGATCAAATTTCTACGCGATGCTATCCGAGCGACACAGGGCCGACAAGGGGGGCGCGTGCT
Organism: Maritimibacter sp.; assembly: GCA_050633625.1. Taxonomy (GTDB): domain Bacteria; phylum Pseudomonadota; class Alphaproteobacteria; order Rhodobacterales; family Rhodobacteraceae; genus JBOEGW01. The sequence continues at coordinate 207,005 of JBOEGW010000001.1, forward strand.
CATCGGATCAAGCGCGGCCGATATTTGATCTTGGGGCGTTGTTCGCGCGGCAAGTGCCGCGTCAAACGTCGATTAACCGCGCCAAACACAGCAATTACACAAAGCGTGAGCAGGATAAAATACCCCGCCAAAATCGGGTAGGGCACGAAGGGGTTGAAGGTTTTATCGGCAAAGTAACTTGCGTAATAAAGCGCGTCCCCGCGTTGTTGCCACGCCGGAAACCCAGAGAAAAACACCAATGTCGTGGCGTGAAACAGAAAGATCGCTTCGTTCGTATAGGCAGGCCAGGCAAGACGCAGCATCGTCGGGAAGGTGATCCTTCGAAACCGCGCCCAACCGGTGATCCCGTAAGCATCCGCCGCCTCAATATCGCCCTTGGGAATGGAGGTCAGCGCGCCGTGAAATATTTCGCCCGTATAAGCCGAGGTGTTCAAGAACAGCACGAGCAAAGCCCCAAGCGTGGCGGAGGTCAGCGGATCAAACAGCGGCGACACCGATTTCAGAGATAAGAACGTGAAATACGCAAAAAAGAACTGGATAAACAAAGGTGAGCCGCGAAACAGGAAAATAAACCATTCCGCTGGTTTGCGCAGCGCCCGCCGATGACTGCCCTTCGCCATGGCCAAGGCTGTCGCGAGGAAAAACCCCGCCGCCAGCGCCAAAACGCCGAAATATATGTTCCAGATCATGCCAGAGCCAATTAACGTCACCTGTTGGCACAAGGTGAAATCCGTCTTTGGCAAGAGCCGCTCGCCGATGCCGATCGAGCGAAGCCCATACTCCGCGATGGTGGCAAGGCAACTCATGGCGCGGCCTTTCGCATGGCTTCGCCGCCCGCCGTGGCCTGCCCATGGCTCAAGCGGCGCATGATCCGCGCAAGACCGATTTCAGAGACCCGCGTGAGCAGCAGGTAAAACACCAAAAGCGCCCCGAAGTAATACATCCGCCAATCCCCATGCGGATAGCTGGAAAACCGCGCCGCTTTCGTTCCACCAAGCTCGCGCGCCCAATACACAATGTCCTCCACCCCAAGCAGGAACAAAAGCGGCGTTGCCTTGATCAAAATCATCCATAAGTTGCCAAGCCCCGGCAAGGCATAGACCCACATTTGCGGCACCATGATGCGCAAATACGCTTGGCGGCGCGTGAAGCCATAGGCCTGTGCCGTTTCCATTTGCGCATGGGGCACCGAACGCATCGCCCCGGACAGAACATTCGCCGCAAAAGCGCCAAACACAATGGAAAAGGTCAAGACCGCCAACATGAACCCATAGGCTTCATGCACCCATTGCGCCGAATTCGAGAGCGGCAACTTCGCAGCGTCACAGACCACAAAATCGCTGCCCTGCCGGATCGGCGCATCCCAGTCCGGGCATTTAGCCTTATGGCGCACCCACTCAAACCCCTGATCCAGCGCAATGACAAAAAACAGGAAAAACGCGATGTCCGGCACACCGCGCACAATCGCGGTATAGCCTTTGCCAAGCCAAGCCAGCGGCACAAACCGCGCGCGCGCCGCCGTTGCCCCGGCAAACCCAAACAACAAAGCCGTGGGTGCTGTGATGACAAGTAACAACAGAACCGTGGCGAAGGATTGATAGAACGCTATGTGTTTGCCAGTGGTCAAATAGCACGACAGCCACTTCGCCCCCGCTAACACCTCTGGTTCGGCGCAATACTCAAACATCAGCGATGCCACTGGGCGCTGGCGGGATCATGGCCGGGCACAACGACGCGCGGCGTCAAATCGTCAACCTGTTCGGGGTGAATGTCGCCAACCTGTGCTTCACCAATCGCCAGCGGCACCGGCGCCCACAACAAACGCCCCCCCGCATCATCGTTCCAATCCTCAGAATCCAGCACATCAAACATCCAAAGTTGCCCGCAGTCCTCACATTCCACAACGGAACGGATCGACGGATAATCGCCATAGGTCGGGCTGACGGGCCGCGTCTGGGCCGCACCGGGTGTGGTCCAGACTTTGCAGGTCGTGTAACGCATGAGGTGCCTTCAATGGGGCAGGGGCCATGCGGCCCCCACCAAGGTTTTGGGCGGGCCTTAGTAGGGGCCGCTCATCCCATCAAACCATTTTTCGATCAGCGTGTTGAGGGTGCCATCTTCTTTGACACTCGCAATTGCCGCATCAAACTTGCCCTTCAGCTCCGTATCGGATTCGCGCACACCAAGGCCAATACCGCCGCCAAGCATCACGTCATCACCGGAGAAAGACAGCTCCGCATCCTCAGAGACAAGAGGTTCAAGGAAGGCTTTATCGGCCAAAACCGCGTCCGCTTCGCCAGATTTCAGCGCTGCGATGGTCTCATCGGGGGTTGCGAATTCCACGAGTGTGACACCCTCCATAGAGGCCACATGCGACGCCTGAATTGTGCCGGTTTGCGCCGCCACAACCCCGGTGCCGTCAAAAGACCCCATCGTAGCGAAGGAGGATGGATCCGGTGGGAAATATGGTTGAGTGAAATCAATCACTTCGTCGCGCTCATCAGTGATCGACATGCCCGCGATGATTGTATCGTAATTGCCCGACACGAGGTTCGGAATGATGCTGTCCCACTCGTTCGTCACCCACTCACAGGTCAATTCAGCGCGCAGGCAAAGCTCGTCACCAAGCTCGCGCTCAAACCCGTCGACTTCACCGTCATCATTGATGAAATTGTAAGGGGCATAAGCGCCTTCTGTACCCATGCGCACTGTGGTCGCGTGGCTCTCCGCAAAGGCGGCACCCGCCATAAGCGCAAGTGTAGTCGTCGTCAGAAACAGGTTTTTCATTGTCTGGTCTCCTTGTTGTTTGTCTTTCGTTTTGTTTGTCTTTTTCAGGCCCTTAAGCCGGAACGGTCGCGGACAAAAACTGTCTGAGCCGCTCTGATTTAGGTGCGCCAAACAGCCTGTCTGGCGGCCCTTCTTCTTCGATCTTTCCTTGGTGCAAGAATATAACGTGATCCGCCACATCCGCCGCCATGCGCATATCATGCGTCACAATGATCATTGTGCGCCCCTCTGACGCCAAGTCCTTGATCACCTTCACAACTTCCTGCTCAAGCTCCGGGTCCAGCGCGCTTGTCGGCTCATCAAACAACAGCGCCTTTGGCTCCATACAAAGCGCGCGCGCAATCGCCGCACGCTGTTGTTGGCCGCCCGAAAGCTGTGCCGGCCAAGCATCGGCCTTATCCCCAATACCGACTTTCTCAAGATACCCGCGCGCCGCAGCCTCAACCTCGCGGCGCTGCCGCTTTTGCACAGTCAACGGCGCTTCCATGACATTCTCAAGGATCGTCATATGCGACCACAGATTGAATTGCTGAAACACCATCGACAAATTTGTGCGAATCCGCCGAACCTGATCACGATCCGCCGGGCGGCGCATCGCCCCGCTGCCAGCCCACCGGACCAGCTCGCCCTCAAATTCAATCTCGCCCGCCTGACTGTCCTCAAGCAAATTGAGACATCGCAACAAAGTCGACTTCCCGGACCCCGACGAGCCAATCAAAGAAATCGCATGGCCTCGCGGCGCCGACAAGTCCACGCCCTTGAGCACATCAAGCGCACCAAAGCTCTTGTGTAGATCACGTACGGTTATAACGGGTGTATCTGGGTCAGGCACTTGATTTGATCATTTGGTTACTTTTCGAGTAGGGCGCAATTTGCATCCCTTTGCAAGGATTCACTCAAATTCACGTTGGGTCAGCATCAGAGGCAGGGCAGGGCCAACATCACCACCGCCCTCTTTCCTTGTTTCAAAAATACCTCGGGAGTGTGTGAGAGGGCAGCGCCCTCTCGCCCCGCTCGCAGCATGCGGCGCGTCAGCGCTTGGCGGCGCGCAACCGCGCCAAGTTGCTATCGCGATCATTCACCCCCAAAAAGCGGGCAATCATCCGCATCAAACTGTCTTCCTCATCGGCGCGATCCCCATCCGCCAAAACAACAGCCCAAGCCGCATCAATCACCGACAATCGCTCCTCAAACGGCACAGCCGCCTTAATCGCCTCGGTGAATTTAACTGTGTCCGGCGCTTGCCCCTCAAAGGCCTCCGCCTGCGCCATCAAAGCCTCAACCGCCGCGTCGTCCAAGCCAAACCGCGCCGCCGTCACTTCGCGAATGGTCGCCCTCTCCGCCGCCGCATAGTCCCCATCCGATCGCGCAATGCGCACAAGCAAAGCCGTCAAGGCAAGACGCGCATCCCTGTCCTCAAGCGGGGCCGGGGCGGGGGCGAACAATGATTTGAGAAGTTGATCGAACATAACCCAATATATAGGAGCAAAAATGCCGGATTACACCAGCCGCTCCACCTCCTTGGCGGCCCGTACGAAATCCGCAAACAAGGGCGACGGCGCGAAAGGTTTGGATTTCAGCTCTGGGTGATACTGCACACCGATGAACCACGGATGATCCGCCCATTCGACAATCTCAGGCAGCTTGCCATCCGGGGACAGGCCCGAGAAGCGAAGCCCTTTCGCCTCAAGCTCCTCGCGATACTTGATATCCACCTCATAACGGTGCCGATGCCGCTCCTCGATCTTGGTGGTGCCATACACCTCAGCCACCTTCGAGCCTTGTGCCAAAGTCGCCGTATAGGCCCCAAGACGCATTGTGCCGCCTTTGTCATCGGTCTCTTTGCGCTTCACAGTGTAGTTGCCCTGCACCCATTCTTTGAGGTGGTACACAACCGGGGTGAACCGTTTTTCGCCAGATTCATGGTCGAATTCCTCTGATCCGGCATCCTTGATCCCGGCCACATTGCGCGCCGCCTCAATCACCGCCATTTGCATCCCCAAACAGATGCCAAGATAGGGGATTTTATGTTCGCGCGCATATTGCGCCGCGCGGATTTTGCCCTCGGTGCCGCGCTCGCCAAACCCGCCAGGGACCAAGATCGCATGGTAATCCTGCAGATGTGGCGCGGGGTCTTCTTTCTCAAACACCTCAGCATCCACCCATTCTGTCGTGACCTTGACGCGATTGGCCATGCCACCATGGGTGAGGGCTTCTTTGATCGACTTATAGGCATCCTCAAGCTGGATATACTTCCCGACGATGCCGATTTTCACCTCGCCTTCCGCATTGTGAATGCGGTCTTCAACGTCATGCCAGCGCGCCATGTCAGGCTTGGGTGCTGGGCTGATCTGAAAGGCGTCCAGAACCGCTTGGTCCAACCCGACCTCATGAAACGACAAAGGCGCCTCATAGATCGATTTCAGGTCATAAGCCGGGATCACGCTATCGGGGCGGACGTTACAAAACAGCGCAATTTTGGCGCGTTCTTTTTCAGGGATTGGATGTTCCGCGCGGCACACAAGCACATCCGGCGCGATGCCAATGGCGCGCAATTCTTTAACAGAGTGCTGCGTGGGTTTGGTCTTCAGCTCACCAGAGGCCGCCAAATATGGCAGCAACGTCAGGTGCATAAAGATGCACTCTCCACGGGGCCGGTCCTGCGAAAACTGACGAATGGCTTCAAAAAACGGCAGGGCTTCAATGTCGCCCACAGTGCCGCCAATCTCGCACAGCATGAAATCAACCTCATCATCGCCCACCGCAAGGAAGTCTTTGATTTCGTTGGTCACATGCGGGATCACTTGGATTGTTTTGCCAAGGTAGTCACCGCGGCGTTCCTTTTCCAACACGGAGGTGTAAATCCGCCCGGAGGACACGCTGTCGGTGTTGCGCGCGGCCACGCCGGTGAAGCGTTCGTAGTGTCCAAGGTCAAGATCGGTTTCCGCGCCATCGTCGGTGACAAAAACCTCGCCGTGCTCAAACGGGCTCATCGTGCCCGGATCTACGTTGAGGTAGGGGTCAAGCTTGCGCATCCGCACCGAAAACCCGCGCGCTTGCAATAAGGCGCCAAGGGCTGCGGCTGTGAGGCCTTTACCGAGTGAGGAGACAACGCCGCCGGTGATGAAGATATAACGTGCCATGTGGGTGGCTGCTCCCGTGATTGTTCAAGTTGATCAGCCCCAAATCCGCACGCCAAACAGGCGCGCAAAAGCGGGTCATCACGGGATTCAAGACATAAGCGATTCCCGGCTCCCGCGCAACCGACCGTCAACATACTGTGGTAATATTTCGTGCCGCCTCAACACCTTGCGGATGATAAAGGCGGCAGGTTTAGGGCCAGACAAGCCTGTCCAGCTGCAACCTCGGGTGTCACCCCAAAGCAGGGCGCGCTTATTCTGCGCGTGGTGGCGCGACAGGTGTGGAGGTGTCGGGCATCAACTCTTCCACGTCCGGCAGCGCGGGCACAGCGGTTTCGTCCTGCGCCGGGGCCGCGGATTCGCTGGCACCTGTGCGGTCAAAAGCCGAGCTATTGCCGGTTTTCTGCGCCGAAATAATCGTCATCGCCAAGGAAACCGCCAAAAACGAAATCCCCAAGAGCCATGTCAATTTCGACAAAGCAGAGGCCGCGCCGCGTGAGGACATCATGCCTCCAGCGCCACCGCCGCCGCCCATCCCAAGGCCACCGCCCTCTGAGCGTTGCAAGAGCACCACGCCAATCAGCGAGAGTGCGAGCAGAAGAAGGACGACAAGAAGGACGTTTTCCATGGGTTCCCCGGAATTTCACAGCGATGTGGCTATCTAGGGGCAAGTTTCGCTCATCGCAACCCCTATCGCGCCTTGATCAGGCCGGCATCTGCGGCGCAAAGCCCAAACATGCGGCCAAACAGGCGCCAATAGTGACGCTCATGTTGCGCAACGGTTTCGCCTTTTCACGGCCTCCGGCCTTCGTTATAGAACCTATGGTTTTTCAACGCATAGTTTCCAGCATATGAAGGAAGTGACATGGCCAACGTTGTCGTCGTAGGCGCCCAATGGGGTGACGAGGGAAAAGGCAAGATTGTGGATTGGCTCTCTGAGCGGGCCGATGTGATTTGCCGCTTTCAAGGCGGTCATAACGCGGGCCACACGCTTGTGATTGACGGCAAGGTGTACAAGCTTCATGCGCTGCCTTCGGGGGTCGTGCGCGGGGGCAAGTTGTCGGTGATTGGCAATGGGGTTGTTCTTGATCCCTGGCACCTTCTGAGCGAGATCGAAACTGTGCAGGCGCAGGGCGTCGAGATCAGCCCTGACACTTTGATGGTGGCGGAAAACACGCCCCTGATCCTGCCTTTTCACGGCGAACTTGATCGAGCGCGCGAAGAAGCGGCCTCAAAGGGCACCAAAATCGGCACGACCGGGCGCGGCATTGGGCCGTGTTACGAAGATAAGGTGGGACGGCGCGCAATTCGGGTGGCGGATTTGGCGGATGAGGCGACTTTGATCGCCCGTGTGGACCGCGCTCTGCAGCATCACGATCCTTTGCGCAAAGGTCTGGGGGCGGATCCGATTGATCGCGAAGCCTTGATTGCCAAGCTCAAAGACCTTGCGCCAAAACTGCTGCCCTATGCCGGTCCGGTTTGGAAAGTGCTGGCCGAGAAACGCAAAGCCGGCAAACGGATTTTGTTTGAAGGGGCGCAGGGCGCGCTGCTCGACATTGATTTTGGCACCTATCCCTTTGTGACCTCCTCGAATGTGATTGCCGGTCAGGCGGCCACGGGGGTTGGTATGGGGCCGGGCGCTGTTGATTACGTGCTAGGCATCGTCAAAGCCTATACCACTCGCGTGGGCGAGGGGCCTTTTCCAACCGAGCTTGAGGATGCAGATGGGCAACGATTGGGCGAGCGGGGCCATGAATTTGGCACAACAACAGGCCGCAAACGGCGCTGTGGCTGGTTTGATGCGGCGCTGTTGCGCCAGACCTGCGCGACCTCCGGGATGAACGGGATTTGTCTCACCAAGCTCGACGTGTTGGACGGGTTTGAGACCCTGAAAATCTGTGTGGGCTATGAGTTGGACGGGGCGCGCTTGGATTATTTGCCCACTGCCGCCGATGCACAGGCGCGGTGCACGCCAATTTATGAGGATATGCCCGGATGGTCAGAGTCGACCGAGGGTGCGCGCTCATGGAACGATCTGCCTGCGAATGCCGTGAAATACGTGCGTCGGGTGGAGGAGCTTATTGAATGTCCGGTGGCGTTGGTGTCGACGAGCCCTGAGCGCGAAGACACAATTCTCGTCACCGACCCGTTTCAGGATTGATCCCATGGCGTTAAGTGTAAGAACCCGTAAATGGCTGTCGCTTCTGGTGCTGGTTGTTGGCCTGCCGATTTGGATTATCATAGCGGTGAACCTTGCTGATTTGGTCAGTCGCGATAACATCTTGATCGAACTCTTGGTGTTCGCGGTCTTGGGGGTTGTGTGGATTTTGCCTTTCAAGGGCCTGTTTCTTGGGGTGTCCGCCAAAGATCGGGACGATCCCAAGGAGTGAGGCTGCGCCAAAAGAGCCTCCGGCGGAGGTATTTGGGAACCAAAGAAGGCAGCCGAGTCACATGGGTTTCAGCAAAAAGGGCGGCATCCATCTGTGGGAGCCGCCCTTTTTTAGAGGTATTTTGTTGCCTATTCGTAGTAGCTGCTGGTTTCAGACAGGACGAATTGGCCGCGTTTGACGGTTTTGATTTCGCCTTCGCGCAGCAAACGACCAAAGGCTTGGATCGCTTCTTCGCGTGTTGAAGCCGGGTTTGCTGAGCGGGCAAGCGACACGATTTGCGGGCGTGTGGCCCAGGGGCGACCGACTTCTTGGGTGACGAAGGCGGCGGCGGCGGCGAGCACATCCTCTAGGCCCTCGGCGCCCAGATCGGCCGCATAGGCACGAAAGCCTGCAACCATGTCCTCATTCGCGTCATCGCCCAGGTCCACAACACCATCGACCATTTCGTCTTGCTCATCCGCGATGGCCAGGTTGCCCTTAGTCACGCGGCGTGGGCGCACCGATGCGGCGGGCGCTGCTGAGGCTGGCTCTGGCGCATCGTCGATGCGTTGTTCCGAGACCAAAACAAGCGGGGCCAAACGGCGGCTTGGCCGTTTCTCGCCGGACCCAGCTGGGCGCTTGGGCCGCACAACACGGGCCAAGTCCTCGCGGTAGGTCGCGCCTTCCTCAGCCTCTTGCGGGCCAGCGGCGCCGCGCAGACGGTCAAAGGCATCCTCTGTTTTCTCGCTATCGGCGCGTTTGGACTGCACGGCCGCTTTGAGATGCGCGATCGCAGAGTGGCGGCGGGTGGCATCGCCAGAGGCCAGCTTGGAGTTGGTTTTCTCCAAAATCCGGTCAATCGCATCTTCCGTTTCGCCAATCTGTTTGTCGTCAAACGCCTTGTGTTGGCGGGGTTTGGAGGCGATGCGATCGCTTGGTTCTTCCTCAGGTTCAATCGCCAGAGGCTCTGGGAACAGGGCCTCATCAGAGGTGGAGACAGCGCGGGTGATATTGGCAATCGCGTCATCTGTTGCATCTGCCGCTTCAGAAGGGGCGGCGTCGCGTGCTGGCGCGTCCTTTTTTTGCGCTTCCTCTTGTGCGGCATCCGCATCCCAGTCTTTGAGGGCACCTTTGAGCGCGGATTTCATCAACGCATCATCGTCTTGCGGACTGTCAGAGACCTCGGCTTTTGCGGCTTTGTTGTCGCGCTCAACTTCGGTCAACTCAGCGATCAAGGCCGCTTCATCATCCGGGTCAAGCGTGCTTTCGCCGGGCACGACAATTGCGCTGTCCTCTTTTGGTTTCGCAGCTTTGCGCACCCGAACAACGCGGGCAATTGGGCGGCGCAGGGTGGAGGCTGGAGCCGCTGAGGCATCTGCGTCTTGCGCATCCGCTTCGCTCTCGTCGTCCTCTTCGTCCAACTCCGCGCTGTCATCCTCAAGGAACGCGTCGTCATCCGCCCAAACGTCATCCTGCTCAGAAGGGGCAAGGGCCGCGTCTGCTGGGGCTTCGTTCTTGCCCATTACTGCGTGGGGGGCAGGGTCTTCAGCTGGCGAGTCGTCTGACGTCGAAATGGGCGCTGTATCTGTCGTCAGCTCATCCTCATCCTCGTCCACATCAATGGGCAGAATGTCATCGTCGTCTTCAAAATCGTCTTCAAAATCGTCGTCAAAGTCGTCCTGATCATCCAAGCCCTCAAGAGCGTCGAAGGATGCCAGGCTCTCTTTTGGGGCTGGAGCGCTGTCTTGGCTATCTTGATTTGGCGAAGCCGTCTCGGCCTGCGCACCCACGCGACCCAAGATTGCGGCGATGGCGTCATCCGTAGGTACTTCATCGCCCGTATCGGACTGCGCGTCATCCGCCTCGACTTTGTACCCCTCATCAATGGCCTCGGCATCAATGGCCTTTTCCAAGACATCAGCATAAGTCTCATCCAGCGCGTCCTCACCGTCGAAGTAATCTTCGGCGTGCTGATCTTCGGCATATTCATCAGCAAGGTCTTCTGAGGGCGTTGGGGCGTTGTCCACAACCGCACGAATGCGCTGCAATTTGGCGCTGATCGACGCGGCGTCCTCTTCGCTTTGCTCGGCGGCAAGGTCAGCTTCTTGTTCGGCGCGTTGCGTCTTTTCGGCGGCGCGTTTGGCGCGCGCTTCGGCTTCTGCCTCCGCACGACGTTGCGCATCGGCGCGTTCCGCTTCCTTGCGGCGCAAATCCGCATCAACTTCGGCTTGGGCACGTTTGGCAGAGGCTTCCACCCGGCGGCGCAGCTTCTCGGCTTTGGCGTCCGCGTCCGCTTTCGCCGCGTCCTCGGCCTCTGCGCGCGCTTGGGCTTCGGCCTCAGCTTGGGCTTGGGCCTCTGCTTGGGCTTGGGCCTGAGCGGCGGCTTGCGCTTCAGCCTCGGCTTCCGCATCCGCTTTGCGTTTGGCTTCTTCCTGAATCAGGCGTTCAGCTTCGGCTTCGGCCTCCGCTTGAACTTGGGCTTGAGCTTGGGCGGCGCGGGCTTTTTCTGCCGCTTCCGCCTCAGCTTTGGCTTTCGCCTCAAGCTCTGCTTCTTCTTGCGCTTTCAGCCGCTCGGCGTCCTGCGCGGCGCGGGCTTCTTCGCGAGCGTCCAGCAACAGCGCGCCGGCCTTTGCCGGGCTGTCCTCTGCGGTTTGGCGCAACACAACCCCATTGCCATTGTCGCTGACACGGGCTTCAACGCGTTTATTGACTTCGCGCTCTGCAATCTGATGTAACATCTCTGCATCTGGAGTCGGCGGCTCGGCGCCGAAATAACGATCCTCAGACGCCAAATCGCGGAAATACTCCGCGATGGACTTCATCGTTGAGAACGGATCGTCGAATCCTTCCAGCGTGCAGCTGAAAGTTCCGTATGATACAGTGAGAATCCTGCTCGAACTCACCATAGGTTACTCGCTTTCTCCCCCGATCCAGCAGGAATGGGTTTACCATGAACTGTGTCGTGAAATTGCACAAAACCGCGAAATTGAAGGGATTTTTTCCGGGCCGAAATGTGGTTAATTTCTAATTCGGAAACAATGGAGGCGAAATAACGCATGATTAATTCCTATTTGGAAATAGTAGCCCTTCTGGGTGGGGGCGATGTTAGCCCAGAGACCGTTTCCGAAGTGTTGACGCTTGCCCCGAATCTAGTCGCTTGCGACGGGGCTGCAAGGGTGGCGCTTGATTTGGGGCATATGCCGGACCTTGTGATCGGTGATATGGACAGTTTGGACGCCGCCACAAGGGGCAAGATTGACCCGGCGCGCCTCAAGGCGATGCCCGATCAAGACAGCACTGATTTTGATAAGGCCCTGAGGTCGATCTCTGCGCCTCTCGTTTTGGCGGCCGGGTTCATGGGGCGGCGGGTCGATCACGAATTGGCGGCGCTCAACGTCCTTGTACGCCGCGCCGCGCAACGCTGTATTTTGGTCGGGGAGCATGACATTTGTTTTGTTGTGCCGCCGCGTTTGGAGCTGCATGTCGCGAAGGACACCCGCGTGTCGTTGTTTCCGATGCGCGACGTGGTGGTCAGCGCAAAGGGGCTGCGCTGGCCCCTTGAGGCGCTGCGCTTGGCGCCTTGGGCGCGGGTTGGCACCTCTAACGCCGCGTTGGGTGATGTGGTGATTGAGCCTGAAGGGCCGGGGCTTTTGGTGTTTTTGCCACGCAATCAGCTTGAGACCGCCATGCGGGCGTTGCGCGCAGCACCAGTTTCGGCCGGATCTGCCTAGGGCGGGCTTTGCGCCAGTAGGCCGTAAGCAAGCCGGGCGGGCCAATCAGTCAGGGCGGGTCAAAACGAAGGTGGCAGCGCCGCCCATGCACAGCGCTTGCACCCCGAGCGCCCACAGGGGCACGCCGATCACCAGTGACATGGCCAAAACAACCCCCATCATAGAGACCGCAAGTATTTTGGCCCGGCGCGAGATCGCCCCCCGGTCTTCCCAGTCGCGAATGGGCGGGCCAAAGGTGGCATGATTTTCGATCCACATTCGCAAGCGCGGCGAGGAGCGCCCAAAGGCAAAGGCCGCCACCAGCAAAAACGGTGTCGTGGGCAAGCCGGGCAAAACCACGCCAATCAACCCAAGCACGAGCGCGCCCAAGCCTAACACAAAGTATCCAAACCGTTTCATGCCCCTCCTATACAGGATGTGCCTTACCAAATCCTATCCCAATTGCGCAGACGCCCAAGGCACATTTGCCTCTCGCCCCCGCGCGCAACCTTTCCTATAAAGCGAAGAAAGCCTGCCATTGGAGAGTCGCATATGTCCGCCAACCTATCGCCCATTGATACCGCCAAATTCGTTGCCTCAAAACGGGCAGTTGATTTCATCGAAGATGGGATGCGCGTTGGATTGGGGACTGGCTCAACCGCGGCCTGGATGGTGCGCTGCTTGGGCGAGCGGGTGCGCGAGGAAGGGTTGAAGATTTCCGGCGTGCCGACCTCGACGCGCACCGCTGAATTGGCGCGGCAGGTTGGCATTAAGGTTGTGTCGCTCGATGAGGCGCGTTGGCTTGATGTGACGATTGATGGGGCGGATGAGTTTGATGACGAGCTGAACCTGATCAAAGGTGGCGGCGGGGCGTTGTTGCAAGAAAAGATTGTGGCCACCGCCTCTGATATGATGGTGGTGATCACCGATCCGTCCAAAAAGGTCGACCACCTTGGCGCGTTTCCATTGCCGGTCGAGGTGATTCCCTTTGGCTGGCAAACCACCAAAGCGCTGATCGAAGAAACCCTGTCGTCGATGGAGGTCTTGGGGCAATCTGGCTCGTTGCGGATGAATGGCGAGGCGGCCTTTGTGACCGATGAGGGCAATCATATCGTCGATTTGCACCTGCAACGCATTGGCAATCCGCGGCAAATGGCCTTGATCCTCAATCAGATCCCCGGTGTCGTGGAAAATGGTTTGTTTATCGACATTTGCGATAAGGTTGTGATCGGGCATCAGGACGGCAAAGTCGAGGTGATGGACATCAATGATGGCACCCATGAGGAAGCCATGGTGGAATTCGCGGACACCGATAATATTTTCTCCGATATCTAAACTTTGGGGAAGGCGCATGTGTTGAGGGTTTTTTAACCATACGTGCTTAGGTTTTGGGGCATGACCGATGTTCTTTCCCCTCCCGCCGATCCTGCGCCTGACACAGCGTCGACAGCCCAAAACGCCGCGCCGCCTGCGCCCATCACACCGCCCTTTGAGCTTGAAACGCTCTTGCGACGGGGCCAAACCGTGATGATTGAGGAGCGTTTGGTGCAGGCCGAGGCCACGGGATCGCTTGAAGGCTATATGCCGCGCTGCGCTGAATCCCTGTTTTATATGCTGATGATGCAATTCACAGACCGCCCGCTTGTGTCACAAGACCGTGTGACGCTGGCGAGTTTCAGCCCTTCGGAACAGAGTCGGATGACCCATGCCGCCTTAGCGGCCTTTTTGGATGAGGCGGCGTTTGAGGCGGCTGTGGTGGCAGACCCTGCGAATGAAGCGCCTTTGCGCGCCACGCGCTCTGGCTTTCTGGATATGCTCTGCAAAGCCCGTGCTTTGCCCGACCCGACCCATCGCGCGCCGGCTGCGCCCGTCTGAGGGACGCCCGACGACAAGACAGGGCCACATGTCAGGACTACACGACAGAACCACATGACAGAACCATATGACGGGGGCGTGATTGCGCATCAAACTTCGGCTTGGCGGGCTGGCATGCCCTTCGCGAATGTGAAATAGCTCTTGCGAGCCTCGCCGTCCTTGGCGAGCAGAAACGCGAAAGGCTGAACATGAGCGATTTTGACTATGATCTCTTTGTTATTGGCGGCGGATCGGGCGGCGTACGCGCTGGGCGGGTTGCGGCAGCCGGGGGCGCCAAAGTGGGGCTGGCGGAAGAATTTCGCATGGGCGGCACCTGCGTTATTCGCGGCTGCGTCCCCAAAAAGCTCATGGTCTTCGCTTCGAAATATGGTCCGGCCGCCGCAGATGCGCGCGCTTATGGTTGGGACGGGTATCCTGGTGGCACATTCAATTGGGACGTTTTCCGCCCGAAGCTGCATACGGAACTTGAGCGCCTTGAGGGGATTTATTCCAAAAACCTAGGCGCGTCTGGCGCGGATGAATTCAAAGCCCGCGCCGTGTTGAAAGACGCGCATACTGTTGCCTTGTCCACCGGCGAAACCTTCACCGCCAAACACATTTTGATCGCGACAGGCGGCACCCCGTTTGTGCCCGACACTGAGGGCGCAGAACTGGGCATCACCTCGAATGAGGTGTTCTCGCTCGACACCTTTCCCAAACGCATCCTGATCGTTGGTGGTGGCTATATCGCGACAGAATTCGCCTGTATTTTCAACGGTCTGGGTGCGCAGGTCGCGCAGTGGTATCGCGGTGCACAAATCCTGCGTGGCTTTGATGACGAGGTGCGCGGGCATCTGTCTGAGGTCATCAGCGCGCAGGGCGTGGATTTGCATCTTGGCCTTGAGGTCGCGCGCATGGAAAAACGCGAAGACGGGATTTTCGTCAAAGGGACTGATGGGCGCGAAGAGATGTTTGATCAAGTGCTCTTCGCCACCGGTCGCAAACCCAACACACAGGGGCTTGGGCTTGAGGAGGCAGGGGTCAAACTTGGCCGCTGGGGGCAAATCGAGGTGGATGACTACAGCCAAACATCGGTGCCTTCCATTTTCGCTGTTGGGGATGTGACCGACCGGATCGCGCTCACCCCGGTTGCGATCCGCGAAGCTATGGCTTTTGTGGCAACGGTGTTTGACGGCAACCCAACGAAACCGGACCATGAAAACGTGGCTTCCGCTGTATTCACCCAGCCGGAGTACGGCACGGTTGGCCTCAGCGAGGAGGCGGCGCGCGACATTGGCCCGATTGACGTCTACAGCGCCAGTTTCAAGCCAATGCAACGCGGCTTTATTGGCCATCATGAGCGGGCCTTGTTCAAGTTGATCGTTTGCCAAACCACGCAAAAGGTGCTCGGGTGTCATATCGTTGCGGAAGGGGCGGGGGAGATGATCCAACTCGCCGCTGTTGCCGTCAAGATGGGCGCAACCAAAGCGGACTTTGATCGCACAGTGGCCGTGCACCCAACCATGGCAGAAGAAATTGTACTGATGAAAACGCCCACACGGTCCAGCTAATTGCTTGGGTTATGGGTTGAAAAACACAGCGCGCATCGCCAATTAGAGGCAAACGCGCATGGAGGAAGGATGACAAATGGCCAGTGACAATGGCGGACCCTGGGGTGGCGGTGGCCAAGGCGGCAAACGCCCAACCAGCAACGGTTCAGGCAGCAATAACGGCAACGGCCAAAATGGCGGCGGTCGACGACCCGAGGGCGAAGGCCCAAGCGAAATCGATGAGCTTATGAAAAAGGGCCAAGAGCAACTCAAAGTGCTCATGGGTGGAAAATCCGGCGCGCCCCGTCGCCCCAACGGCACGGGAAATGGCGCAGGGCCGTCTGGTCCAAATTTCGGTGCGGGGACGTTCTTGATCGCCGGTGTTGCCGTTGTTTTGCTGTGGCTTTTTGCCAGCTTTTATCGGGTGGATACCTCGGAACAATCGGTTGAGCTGTTGTTCGGTGAGCGTCATCAAGTCGGTCAAGAGGGGCTGAACTTTGCGCCTTGGCCATTTGTGACACGCGAAATCTACGGTGTGACTCGCGAGAATATCATTGATATTGGCGCTGGGCTGGACGCGGGCTTGATGCTGACGGGCGATGAAAACATCGTCGACATCGACTTTCAGGTTGTCTGGAATATCGACGACATCGAAGCCTTTGTCTTCAATCTCGCAGAACCCGTGAACACGATTACGGCTGTGTCCGAGAGTGCGATGCGCGAAATCATCGGGCGCTCAGATTTGGCACCGGTGCTCAACCGGGATCGCGGCATCATCGCCGTGGAGTTCCAAGAGTTGATCCAAAACACGCTTGATAGCTATGAATCAGGGGTGAATATCGTGCGCGTCAACTTTGACCGCGCCGATCCACCACGCGAAGTCATTGACAGCTTCCGTCAGGTCCAAGCGGCGGAACAGACACGCGATACGCTGCAAAAACAAGCGGATGCCTATGCGAACCAAGTGGTCGCGGCTGCGCGCGGCTCGGCGGCGCAAATGCTGGAACAAGCCGAAGCCTACCGGGCGCAGGTGGTGAACGAAGCAGAAGGGGAAGCCTCCCGTTTTGTTGCCGTCTATGACGAATACGCCAAGGCGCCGGATGTGACGCGCAAACGCTTGTACCTTGAAACGATGGAACGGGTCTTGGGCGCTGTTGACAAAATCATCATCGACGAGGGGACCGGCGGCGACAGCGGTGTCGTGCCGTATCTGCCACTCAACGAGCTGCGTCGTACGCCTGCGACATCGGCCAACACAGGAGGGGCAAACTAATGCGTAAGATGCAAGTTTCTCTAGGGCTTTTGATCGTCGCAATCGTGATTGCGCTCAACTCCTACTTCATCGTTGACGAGCGTGAAAAAGCGCTGCGCCTGTACTTTGGTGAGGTCACTCAAGAAATCGCGGAACCCGGTTTGTATTTCAAAATACCGCTGGTGCACGAGATTGCGCGGTATGATGACCGCATTTTGCCGCTCGATACGCAGCCGCTTGAGGTCACCCCGGCGGATGATCGTCGTCTTGTGGTGGATGCCTTCGCGCGCTGGCGCATTACGGATGCTACCCAGTTTCGCCGGGCGGTTGGCGCCTCTGGCATCATTGGTGCGGGCAACCGGATTGAGCGTATCTTGAACGCTGAGTTGCGCGAAGTGCTCGGGTCGGTTGACTCAGGTGCTGTGCTCTCCACAGATCGCGTGGCGTTGATGAACAAGATCCGCGACCAAGCCCGTATTCAAGCTGCGAGCCTTGGCGTTGAAATCATTGACGTGCGCATCAAACGCGCCGATTTGCCGGAGCAAAACCTTGACGCTACCTTTGAGCGGATGCGTGCGGAGCGCGAACGTGAAGCGGCGGACGAGATTGCGCGCGGTAAAGAAGCCGCGCAGCGTGTGCGCGCCCAAGCGGACCGGACAGTCGTGGAAACAACTTCGGAATCGCAAAAACAAGCGGAGTTCATTCGCGGGGAAGCGGATGCAGCCCGGAACGCGATTTTCGCTGAAGCCTATGGCCGCGATCCTGAGTTCTTCGCTTTCTATCGCTCGTTGCGCGCCTATGAGAACAGCCTTCAGGGCGGCAATTCGTCGATGGTGATGGCCCCGGATAGCGAGTTCTTCGATTATCTCAAATCCGGTGCAGTTGCGCAGTAGCGCTTGTGAACAAAAGAGAATTTCGAAAGGGGCTGGCCGAAAGGCTGGCCCCTTTTTTGTGCGATCTGAAGTTTCGGCGTGATCTCGCTTGCTCACAGCTGCGTGAAATATCGACAGCAATCTTTGCGTTGCGCAATGGCGTTCCTATCTAGATGATGCAAGGCGCTGGGGCGAGGCCCTGACGCACAGAAGTATAAGGAGGTCGGTCGTGAACCCGAAGGCAGTCGCAATTTCCCACTCAAACCGCTTTAAGATGCAGGCGTTTGTCGCTTTGATGATGGCGCTCGCGCTGACCCTCACATCGGCGATCCGCGCCGAGGCGAAGGGCGTGCCGGAAAGTTTCGCTGATCTGGCGGAGCAAGTCAGCCCGTCTGTGGTCAATATCACGACGGCAACGCTTGTGGCGCAAAACACAGGCCCCACGCCGATGGTGCCGGAAGGCTCGCCCTTTGAAGATTTTTTCCGCGACTTTCTGGATCGTGATGCGCCCGAAGGCGCGCCCAACGAAGCGCCCCAACGGCAACGGCGCAGTCAAGCCTTGGGGTCTGGCTTTGTCATCTCTGAAGACGGCTATATCGTCACGAATAACCACGTCATCGAGGGCGCGGATGAGATCGTGATTGAGTTTTATGGGGATCGTGGCGAGCTGGATGCGGTCGTCGTTGGCACCGATCCAAACACCGATATTGCCTTGCTCAAGGTTGAAGCCGATGAGCCTTTGCCCTTTGTGCCCTTTGGCAGCTCGGACAACATGCGCGTGGGCGATTGGGTGATGGCGATGGGCAACCCATTGGGCCAGGGCTTCTCGGTGTCTGCCGGGATTGTCTCTGCGCGCGGACGCGAACTGCAAGGCACTTATGATGATTTCATCCAAACGGATGCGGCCATCAATCGGGGCAACTCTGGCGGGCCGCTGTTCAATATGAGTGGTGAGGTGATCGGCGTGAACACCGCGATTTTGTCGCCTACGGGCGGCTCGATCGGCATCGGGTTTGCGATGGCGTCCGATGTCGTGACGAAGGTTGTCGGCCAACTCAAGGAATTCGGTGAAACCCGTCGTGGCTGGCTCGGCGTGAAGATCCAAGATGTGTCGGAGGATATGGCGGAAGCGCTTGGACTTGAGAGCACGGTTGGCGCGATGGTGACAGATGTGCCCGATGGTCCGGCCAAAGATGGCGGCATGGAAGCTGGCGATTTGATCCTCAACTTCAATGGCGAAGACGTGGCGGATACCGGAGAATTGGTGCGCATTGTTGGTGACGCGGCGGTGGGCGAAACGGTGCGCGTTGTGGTGCTGCGTGATGGGCAAACGAAGACGCTAAAAGTCACCTTGGGACGCCGAGAAGCGGCCCTTGCCGCCGATGCCGGGCAACAAGACGACCCCGAACAAGCGCCCGAGGCTCCCGCTGAGAAAGCCGTGCTTGGACTGACCTTGTCGGAGGTGACGGATGGTTTGCGCGAGGAGCTTGGGCTTGATAGCAACGCGACTGGGCTTGTGGTGTTGGAGGTCGACCCCGCCTCAGCTGCGGCGGAAAAAGGGCTTGAGGCTGGTGATTTGATCGCGGAAGCGGGCCAAGAACGCCTTGAAAGCCTTTCTGACCTTGAAGCGGGGATTGAAGCGGCACGAGACGGGGGGCGCCAGTCGATCTTGCTTCTTGTGCGCCGTGGCGGCGATCCTCGGTTTGTGGCCTTGCCGATCGCTGAATAAGCATCACAGTGAAAGATGAGAGCGGGCCGCCTTTGGGCGGCCCCTTTCGTTCAAAGCCCCCTGTCGCGGCTAATCTGATCAGCGCCCATTTCTGGGCATTTTGGGATACGTTGTCCTAAATTGGGTTTGCCGAACTGTCGTAACTGTGTATGCATGGGCCGGATGTGAGCTGTAGTAACCTTCCGCACCTAAAAATAAAAACGAGCAAATGATGTCACCGAAAAACAGCATTTTTAGCGAGACCGAATTGTCAAAACTATATGCGTTGGGTGACAAGGCGAGCTTAGAAGCGGGAAATATACGCGGACCTGCTTCCCAATGGACAATAAAGGGACATGTGTCCTGCGGAAAATTCTCAAGCATCAATGGCACATTCACCGCAAGAGGGCGTGTGAGAATTGGGAACTACTGTGCATTTGGACAGTACATTTCCGTGTTGTCGGCCAACCATAGGACCGACATGCCAAATCAACAGGTTTGGCTAAATGCTAGGTTTGGCTTTTCATTACCGATAGAAACAAAAGGGCCTGTCGAAATTGGTCATAATGTTTGGATTGGCGACAAGGCAAACGTCCTCTCTGGAGTTCAAATTGGGCATGGAAGCGTTGTCGCAGCGGGGGCAACAGTCTCTAAGTCCGTTGAGCCATTTACGATTGTCGCAGGAACGCCTGCCCGCGTCGTCAAGCGACGCTTCACGCAAAACGTGATTGATCAATTGCTTGAGATAGCTTGGTGGAACTGGTCAGACGAGAAAATTTCGAAAAACAAGGCGTTTTTCGAAGCAGCCATTCCAAGCGACGAGGATGTCGACCTGATTTCCCTGTGTGTTTAGAGCGTTTCTCAACTCTCAAAGTTAAACATAGAGCCAAGAAACTAGGTCGTTGAACCAAGCCCGTGAAGTTGAGCCTAGCCATTTCGCTTCAGTCTTCTGAAATCTTGTCGGATTTTGCTTATGCCACTTCGAAAACGGCGCGGGGCAGACTTTAAGTTCGGCCTCGGCTTGGCGCGCCAAGATTGAGCACACTTCAAAACGGTTCTGAAGGGCTGTGTAGCCGTGGCTTCCACGTGACGAATTTGTTTCGAAAAATGGATCATGTCTTCAAGTTCGGGCACCAAATGGCAAAAGTCGATGGACATCCCCGACTAGATCGGCAGGGCTTTGAAACTGTCGGGCAATCTGTCGCGTTTGCGCTTGAAGCGCGCTTTCGTGCAAGTGATCCGGGCCTTGAATTCTTCTTGGCGCAAGCCCTGAGGTTCTATTGGGCGGCCTGTGTCGCGAAAAGGCCCGCTGTCGCGGGCATTATGTTGCCCCGCTTGCGCGGGGGGTACCTGCGGCGCAGGTATTTTTGAACCTAAGAAGGGGCCGGCTTGCGCTGATGAGAGGCGGATGAACCTTTTGTCTTGGCGGATGTTCTTTGTTTGTGCTACCGAAGGCATAACGATAAAAAGGGCAGAGCATATGCGGGTGATAGGGATCGACCCCGGACTTCGAAACCTCGGATGGGGGGTGATCGATGTCGTGGGGCCGCGAATTTCTCATGTTGGAAATGGGGTCGTGCATGGCACGGGCGAGGCGCTGGCGCAGCGGTTGTTGGCTTTGTTTGACGGGCTTTCGGAGGTGTTTGAGCGCTTTAACCCAGATCAGGCGGCGGTCGAGCGGACCTTCGTGAATAAGGACGGGGCGGGCACGCTCAAGCTCGGCCAAGCGCGCGGCGTGGCCATGGTGGTGCCAGCGCGCGCCGGGCTGCATGTGGGGGAATATGCGCCAAACACCGTGAAGAAAACGGTTGTTGGCGTTGGACATGCCGATAAGGGCCAAATCGCACATATGGTCAAATTACAATTGCCGGGCGTTCAGATTGCTGGGGCGGATGCAGCGGATGCCTTGGCGATTGCGCTGTGCCATGCGCATCATGCCCGCGCCGGGGGCACATTGGCGGCGGCGGTGGCGAGGGCGAGCGCATGATTGGACGGATTGCTGGGCGACTTGACTACCGAGCGGTGGATCACGTTTTGATTGATGTGCGTGGCGTTGGCTATGTGGTTTATGTGTCGGACCGCACGATGGCGGGCCTGCCAGGGGCGGGCGAGGCGGTGGCGCTGTATACGGACCTTTTGGTGCGTGAGGACAATTTGCAGCTGTTTGGCTTCACCTCTTTGGTGGAAAAGGAATGGCACCGTTTGCTGATGTCTGTGCAAGGGGTGGGCGCGAAGGCGTCGATGGCGATCCTTGGGACACTTGGCGCGGATGGCGTGAGCCGGGCGATTGCGCTTGGCGATTGGAACGCAGTGAAGGCGGCCAAAGGGATCGGGCCAAAGACCGCACAGCGCGTGGTGAACGAGCTGAAAGACAAGGCGCATACTGTGATGGCTATGGCGGGGGGAAGCGCGCCGGATGTGCGCGGTGTGCCGGAGGACGATCCGCTGATTGAGAGCGCAACGCCCGCACCAAAACCGGCGCCCAAAGCCGCCCCAAACAACGCCCAGCCTGAGGCGCTCTCCGCGCTCACAAACCTTGGATATGCGCCCGGTGAAGCGGCCTCTGCCGTGGCTACGGCGCTTGGGGAGGATGCGAGCCTTACCACCCAAGGCCTTATTCGAGCGGCATTAAAGCTGCTGGCCCCGAAAGGATAGGCGGGCGGTATGGAGCAACCGGACCCCACTTTGCGCCCTGAGGTGCAGCCTGAGGACAATGACCGTGCGCTGCGTCCGCAAATGCTTGCGGATTTCATCGGACAGGCCGAAGCGCGCGCAAATTTGGGCGTGTTTATTGAAAGCGCGCGTGCCCGCGGCGAGGCGATGGATCATGTGTTGTTTCATGGCCCGCCCGGATTGGGCAAAACCACCCTCGCACAGATCATGTCGCGGGAATTGGGGGTGAACTTTCGGATGACCTCGGGGCCGGTGCTGGCGAAAGCTGGTGATTTGGCGGCGATCCTCACAAACCTTGAAACCAATGATGTGTTGTTTATCGACGAAATTCATCGTCTGAACCCGGCTGTCGAAGAAGTGTTGTACCCGGCGCTTGAGGATTTTGAACTTGACCTTGTGATTGGGGAGGGGCCGGCCGCGCGCACTGTGCGCATTGAGTTGCAACCTTTTACGTTGGTGGGCGCGACAACGCGGCTTGGATTGCTGACCACGCCTTTGCGCGATCGGTTTGGCATCCCAACCCGGCTTGAGTTCTATTCCATTGATGAGTTGCATGAGATCGTCACGCGCAATGCGATCAAGCTGGGCGCGCCGGCGGACGTGGACGGCGCACGCGAGATTGCGCGCCGCGCGCGAGGGACGCCGCGTATTGCTGGGCGGCTGTTGCGGCGGGTCGTGGATTTTGCGGTTGTTGAGGGCGATGGGCGGATCACCCGTGCGATTGCGGATCATGCACTGACGCGCCTTGGGGTGGATCATCTCGGTCTTGATAGTGCTGATCGGCGCTACCTCATGTTGATGGCGGAGCATTATCAGGGGGGGCCTGTCGGGATTGAAACCCTCGCGGCGGCGCTTTCGGAAAGTCGGGACGCGCTTGAGGAGGTGATTGAGCCATATCTGCTTCAGCAAGGGTTGATCCAGCGCACCCCGCGCGGCCGGATGTTGGCGCAGCGTGCCTGGACGCATCTGGGGCTAAATCCACCGCGCCCACCCGGTCAGGCGGAGCTTTTTGACGGCTGAGCTTGCGGCTTGAGTGGGAAACTTTTATGCCTGCGGCGCAGGTATTTGAGAACCAAAGAAGGGGCGGCGCCGTGACACCTGATCAGATTGGAGAGCTGTTTACCCAAGCGGGCGACTATCGGTTTGCGCGCTGGGGGCGCGCGATTGTGCCGGTTGTGTTTGGTGTTGAGGACGCGGCTTTATCGGTCATCAAGGGGGCGATTGAAGCGGTGGCGGCAAGCGTTGCGCATCCGGTTGGTGAAACCGATCCTGAGCTTGGCGCAAATGTGATGATTTTCTTTTTTGAACGGTGGGATGAGCTGTTGGAGTTGCCAAAGCTTGGCGAGATGATCCCGGACTTGGCCTCTAGAGTGGCGCGGCTCAAGACGGCGCAGGCGACGCAATATCGCGCGTTTCGGTTTGACAATGATGGGGCGATACAAGCCAGTTTCGTGTTTGTGCGCATGGCGGGAGGGATGGAAGAGTTGCCCGCCGAGACCATCGCTTTGACCCAAGCTGTGCAGATCATGTTGACCTGGGGAGAGGGGGCCTTTGCGCAGCAGTCGCCTCTTGGGATTGATCCGGCGAGCGGTGCGGCGGTGGTGCGGCCAGACATCGCGGATTTGTTGCGCGCGGCCTATGATCCGGTGTTGCCACCGGCTGCGGATGATCCTTCGCATGCCTTGCGTTTGTTTGCGCGTTTGGCGCAGTAGCATGCGCGCGTTTGTGGCGTTGGACCTTCCCGCGACCCATGTGGACGACCTGATCAGGCTGCAGCGCGGGCTGAGTTTCGGGCGCAGTGTCGCGGAGGAAAACCTACATCTGACTTTGGCGTTCTTGGGGGAGGTCAGTGAAGCCAAGGCGCGCGATTTGCATGAGGCGCTTGCGGGGATGATCTTGCCGAAGGTGCGGATGGAACTTGCGGGGCTTGACACATTTGGAGGCTCGCCACCGAATGTTTTGGCGGCGCGCGCGGGCGGCGAGGGGCTTGAAGCGCTTCATGCGAAGGTGAGAAGTGCGCTGCGTTTGAGCGCGGTGCCCATCCCCCGCAGCCGTTTTCGCCCCCATGTCACAATCGCGC
The DNA here is from genome assembly GCA_050633625.1 of Maritimibacter sp. GTDB lineage: Bacteria > Pseudomonadota > Alphaproteobacteria > Rhodobacterales > Rhodobacteraceae > JBOEGW01. The sequence goes on from JBOEGW010000001.1 coordinate 231,000, forward strand.
GGCTTGCGCGCCCACAAACCGAGGGGGAGGCGCGCAAACTTGGTGAGTTTCTCGCGTTGAATGGCGCGTTCAAATCCGCCGCTGCGCCTGTGTTTTCGATCCGCCTCATGGAAAGCCTCCTGAGCCAAGACGGCCCAATTTACGAACCGCTGGCCGAATATGATTTGAGCCGCTAAAACAAGCCCATGACACAGACGCCGCACAGCTTTGACCTTCGCGTGTATTATGAAGATACCGATCTTGCGGGGATCGTTTATTACGCCAATTACCTCAAGTTTATCGAGCGCGCGCGCACGGAATATGTGCGCAGTTTGGGCGTGGATCAAGCGCGGCTGAAAGCGGAGGCGGGGATTGTTTTTGCGGTGCGCCGGGTGGAGGCCGACTATATTGCCCCCGCGAAATTTGACGATCAATTGCGCGTGGTCACCACGCTTCAAGCGAACACTGGCGCGCGTTTGACACTCGCACAGGACGTTTTGCGCGATGGGGATGTGCTGTTTTCCAGTCTTGTGACCATTGTCGCCTTGAGCGAAACCGGCAAACCCTGCCGTCTTCCGGCAGATATCCGCCAGAAATTCCAATAATTTGCGCCAAATGACGCTGTAAATGCGGATGTTATGGATTTCCCTGTGGATATAGGTTAATTTACCTCTCAATAGCTGTCCGAAAGAGGCGGCACACTGAGGCAGTACAGGCGGATATTATGGAAACGGAAACGCTCGCGCTCGCGGGGCAGGTTGATTTCTCTTTTTGGGCGCTGTTCATGCGCGCGACCTTGATTGTGAAGCTTGTGATGGCCTTGCTCATCGCGGCGTCCTTTTGGTCATGGGCGATCATTGTCACGAAATTCATTCAGTATCGCCGCGCGCGCAGCGAGGCTGAGGTGTTTGATCAGGCGTTTTGGTCGGGCGAGCCGCTGGACGAGTTGTTTGACAAGATTGGGCCAGCGCCAGAAGGGGCCTCTGAAAAGGTGTTTGCCGCCGGGATGCTGGAATGGCGGCGCTCGCACCGCTCGGATGGAGGCTTGATCGCCGGGGCGCAAAGCCGGATTGACCGCTCCATGGATGTGTCCATCGCCAAAGAGGCGGAAACCCTCAACAACCGACTTGGTTTTCTCGCAACCGTGGCTTCTTCGGCACCCTTCATTGGGCTTTTTGGCACGGTTTGGGGCATCATGAACGCCTTTATCGAAATCGCTCAGCAACAAAACACCAACCTTGCAGTGGTGGCCCCCGGTATCGCGGAAGCCTTGATGGCAACCGGACTTGGCTTGCTGGCCGCGATCCCGGCGCTGATCTTTTACAACAAGCTTTCGGGCGACAGCGACAATATCGTGTCGGGCTGGGAAGCCTTTGCCGATGAATTCGCGACAATCCTTAGCCGTCAGTTGGACAGTTAAATGGGTGGCTCAGTCGCAACCTCAAAACCGCGCGCCCGGCGCGGGCGTCGTCGCGGTAAACACCGCACAATGATGGCAGAAATCAACATCACCCCATTTGTTGATGTGATGTTGGTGTTGTTGATCATCTTTATGGTCGCCGCCCCCTTGATGACAGTTGGCGTGCCTGTTGAGCTGCCCAAAACTGCGGCGGCCCCTTTGCCCGGCGTGGAGGAGGAGCCGCTGACAGTTTCGATCACAGCGGAAGGCCAGGTCTCGCTCATGAAGACCGAAATCGCCATCGAAGACCTGATCCCCAAACTCACGGCAATCGCGGCGGAACGCTCTGATAATAAGGTGTTTTTGCGCGCCGATGGGGCTGTAGCCTATGAGGTTGTGGCGCAGGTGATGGGCGCGCTCAACGCGGGTGGGTTTTCCAACATTGGCCTCGTGACCGACACCGGCGGGCCAGCGCTAACCGGCACGGCTGAGTAGGCGCGGGCATGCGGACCGGATTTTATATTTCGGGCGCGCTTCACGGGGCGCTGATCTTGTGGCTGCTGTTTGGCGGCCTGTTCATGCGTGAAAATGATGATGAGCCTTTGGCCATTGCTGAGGTATCCTTGATGAGCGAGGCGCAGTTCGCGGCGCTCACCTCGCCTGAGGCGGGGGCGGCTGAACCTGTGCCTGAAAGTGCCGCGCCGCAAACCGCGCCAACGCCGCCTGCGCGTCCAGCCCCAACGCCAGAACCAGAACCAGATCCAGCGCCAGAGCCAACACCGCCCCCGGAGCCTGTTCAGCCAGAGCCGCAACCTGTTGCCGAGCCTGAGCCGGACGCCGAGGTGACGATCCCTGAACAAGCGGACCGCGTGGCGCCTGAAGCTGCCCCGGAGCCAGAGACCGCAGCCGAACCAGCGCCAGAACCAGCGCCTGTGCCGGACCCAGAACCAACTCCAGAGCCAGTCATCGCCCCCGAACCGGCGCAACCTGAGGCGGCGACCACCCAGATAGTGACGGAAGCGGACGAGCCTCAAAGCGCCGCCCCAACCACCTCTATCCGCCCTGTCGCCCGGCCAATTCGGCCAAGCCCGGCCCCTGAACCTGACCCTGCGCCAGTGGAAACGGCGCAACCCGACCCGCCTGCGCAAAACCCAACGCCCGATCCTCAGCCCGCGCGCGATGCGATTAACTCCGCGATTGATGATCTCATTGGCGATGTGGTCGACGATGTTGCAAATGACGCAGGCAATGCCGGCAGTGATGCGCCCACTGGCCCGCCTTTGTCGGCATCTGAACGCGATGGTTTGATCATCGCGATGCAGGGCTGCTGGAGCTATGGCACAGCTTCGATTGACGCGATGAACACCACAGTGACGGTGCTTGTCACCATGTCGCGGGACGGCAAACCCACGAACATTGAGCTTTTGACATCGAACGGCCCCACCGCCGAGGCGACCCGCGTGGCCTTTAACGCGGCTCGCAGTTCAATCATTCGCTGCGGGTCCGCTGGCTTCCCGTTGCCCGCAGAAAAGTTTGACCATTGGCGCGAAACCGAAATGACATTTAACCCAGATCGGTTGCGCAGATGAGCGCCTTTTCGCGCGTAGGCGCAAATGTTATTGCCTATCAAGCGGCTCTTGGGCCAAGTGCAAGTGAACCGCAGGTGCCAAAAGGCCGTGCGCGCGATAAAAACAAAAACCGGGGCGCAAAAGCGCATAAAAACCGAAGAAATGAGGCTGTGATGATAAAGTTGTTTGTGCCGCTCAAGACTGTGATGGCGCGCGGGCTGCGCGCATGTGCATTGGCATTTGCCTTTGGGGTTGCCTCGGTCGGGCTGGCGCAGGCTGAGCGGTTAAAGATCGAAATCAACGATCCCGTCATTGAGCCGATGCCCTTCGCGGTGCCCGATTTTCAGGCCGAAAACGCCGCCGCCGCGCAATATGCTGCTGAAATTGGTCGGGTGATTTCCTCCGATCTCGCAGGCACCGGGCTGTTTCGCGAAATTCCCGCCTCGGCCTTTGTGTCGAGTGTCACGAATTTTGCCGCCCCCATTCAGTATTCCGATTGGAAAGCAATCAACACCCAAGCGCTGATCACCGGCGCTGTTTCGGTGGGCAATGGTGGCGCGTTGACCGTGAAATTTCGCGTTTACGACGTGGTGTCGGGCAATGAGCTTGGCGAGGGTCTGCAACTCTCCGGTACAGTTGATGGGCTGCGCCGGATGGGCCACAAAGTCGCGGATCAGGTCTATTCTCGCATCACGGGCGAGGGGCCTTATTTTGACAGCCGAGTGGTATTCATTTCGGTGGCGGGGCCGAAAAACGCCCGGCAAAAGCGGCTCGCAATCATGGATTATGACGGCGCAAATGTGAGCTATTTGACGGACAGTAATGCGCTCGTTTTGGCGCCGCGCGTCTCGCCCACGGGCCAGCGTGTGCTGTATACATCTTACGAAACGGGCCAGCCGCAGATCTTCGTGTTGGACGTGGCGAACGCTGGGCGCAAGGCGCTTGGTACGGGGGGCGGGAACATGGCGTTTAGCCCTCGGTTTTCGCCGGACGGCAACGCGCTTGTGTTCTCCGTGGAGCAGGGGGGCAACACCGACATTTATCACATGAGCATCAATGGCGGAACGCCCACGCGCTTGACCTCTGACCCGTCCATCGAAACGGCTCCTTCCTATTCGCCAGATGGGAGTCAGATCGTTTTTGAAAGCGACCGCTCCGGCACGCAGCAGCTTTATGTGATGCCAGCCAGCGGCGGCGAAGCGCGTCGGATTTCTTTTGGAACAGGGCGTTATGGCACACCCGTTTGGAGCCCGCGCGGCGATTATATCGCCTTCACCAAGCAAAACGCAGGCCGCTTTCATATCGGTGTGATGCGCGCAGACGGCTCGCAAGAACGCCTGCTCACAGCGTCATTCTTGGATGAGGGGCCAAGCTGGTCGCCCAATGGTCGCGTCATCATGTTTACCCGCGAAAGCCAAGGCGCGAACGGCGCACCGGCGCTTTATTCGGTCGATATTTCCGGGCGCAACCTGCGCCGTGTGTCCACGCCGGGGCCAGCATCCGCCCCCGCTTGGTCTCCCCTTCAACGCTAAACTTCGAGCCTCAACGAAAACAAAAATCAGGACGGTCCAATGAAAAATTACACACTCGCCCTCATGATGGTCGGCGCGCTTGCGCTCACCGCATGTGACAAGAACAAACAGTTTGAAACAGGCCCCGATGCGCTGAATGCCGGGACCACCGAGATCACCCCCGGCTCCGCGTCAGACCCCAACGCGCCCGCGTATTTCCAACAAACCATCGGGGATCGTATCTTGTTTGCGGTGGATCAATCTGTGCTGTCCCCGCAGGCCCAAGAACTCGTTGCTCAACAGGCGGCCTGGTTGATGGCCAACCCGGATTACGCAGCGATCATCGAAGGCCACGCCGATGAGCAGGGCACAACGGAATACAATATCGCTCTGGGCGCGCGGCGCGCTTCGGCTGTTCAAGCCTATTTGATTGATCGTGGCGTTGCGCCCAACCGCCTCAAGACTGTATCTTACGGCAAGGAACGCCCGCTCGAAATCTGTTCTGATGAAACCTGCTATGCCAAGAACCGCCGGGCGGTGACTGTGTTGACAGCAGGCGGCATCAGCTAAAGCGGCGCATTATTTGGGTGAGGGAAACGCTATGGGTTTGACGGGATTGGTGAGGCGAGGCGTCGCGGGGTCACTGGTGGCAGGATCACTGGCGGCGGGGGCGTTTGTTGGCTTGCCCGCTCAGGCCCAGGATCGCGCGCAAACCCTGGCGGATGTGCGTCAGGAATTGGCTGTGCTTTCGGTAGAATTCAAACGTCTCAAGGGTGAACTCAACACCACGAGCGGGGCGCAAATTCCCGCGGCTGGCGCGTCGACCTTGGACCGGGTGAATGCGCTGGAGGCGGCGCTGACGCGGCTCACGGGCAAGACCGAGCAGATCGAATTCAAGATCGACAGCGTGGCGCGCGATGGGGCGCTTCGCCTTGGGGATTTGTCGTTTCGACTGTGTGACCTTGAGCCAGATTGCGACGTGATGAATGAAACCCTCTCCAAGCCGCTGGGCGATGTTGCACCGGGGGCCGCTGTTGCGCCTGTGGCCGTTCAGCCAAGCCCCTCACAGGATGTGGCCTCGCAGCTCGCCGTGGGCGAAAAGGCCGATTTCGATGCCGCCGTTGCGGCGCTTGAAGGGGGCAATTTTGCCGATGCGAGCGCGCGTTTGACCCAGCTTTTGGACGCATACCCCGGAAGCCCCCTGACCCATGACGCCCAATTCATGCGCGGCGAAGCCCTCAGTGCTCAGGGCCTCACAGCGGAAGCCGCGCGCGCCTATCTGGCGGCCTATTCCGCGGATGGCAGCGGCGCCAAGGCGCCCGATGCGCTGCTGAAACTCGGGATCGCGCTTGGCCAGCTTGATCGGCCCTCAGAGGCCTGCGCCACACTGGGCGAAGTGAGCAATTTGTTCCCCACAAGCGGTGCGGCCAGTCAAGCACAATCGGAGCGACAAGGGCTGGGATGCAACTAAGCGGCGGGGCGCGCGCGCTGGAGTCGGCGGTTTTTTGCGCTCTCCCTGATGAGGTGAAATCTCTTGGCGTTGCGGTCTCTGGCGGTAGCGACAGCATGGCGCTCCTGCATCTTCTGGCGGCTGGCGCACAAGCACGCGGACTTCAGCTTCATGTGGCCACCGTGGATCACGGATTGCGCAGCGAGGCCGCAACAGAAGCGGAGACGGTGGCGCAGGTCTGCGCGGGGCTGGGGCTGCGCCATGACACGCTCACATGGCGCGCCTGGGACGGGCAGGGCAACTTACAAGCGGAGGCCCGCAATGCTCGGTATAGCTTACTGGCGGAGTGGGCCGCGGGGCTCGGGATGAGGCATATTGCGCTTGGCCATACGCGCGATGATATGGCCGAAACCTTTCTCATGCGCCTGTCGCGGCGCGCGGGTGTGGCTGGCCTTGCCGGAATGAACGCACGTTTTTGGCGAGACGGTGTCGAATTTTTGCGTCCGCTGCTTAGTTTGGAACGCGCAGATCTTCAGGGGTATCTGACGTCACGGAGCATTGACTGGGCCGATGATCCCTCAAATCAAGACGAAACATTTGACAGGGTGCGCGTGCGTAACACGCTGAAAAAACTCGAGACAATCGGATTGGACACCGAGGTGTTGGCCGATGTTGCCAGTCATATGAGGGCCGCAGACGAAGCCCTGCGCTTAGCGACCCACGCGCTCGGCCAGAGCGCCGCCCGCACGCAATCGGGGGATGTCTTGATTGACATTGACGCGCTCACCCGCGCCCCCACTGAACTGCGCCACAGGCTCATCGGGGCGGCGCTGCGCTGGATCACGGCGGCGCCCTATGGTCCGCGATCGGCCAATTTGCATGAGGTGTTGGAGCAGGCGATGACCGGGGCCACGCGCACCTTGCACGGCTGTTTGATGACGCCTGACAAGGACGTTTTGCGGGTGACGCGGGAACGCCAAGCGGTGAGGGGACCGGTGCCCAATGGGGCGCTTTGGGATGGGCGCTGGCTGGTGTCGGGACCGCAAGACACAGGGATCGGCGGCGAAATTAGCGCGCTTGGCGAGGACATCGTGCTCTGCGCGCATTGGCGCGAGGCGGCCGTGCCGCGCGCCTCTCTCATGGCAAGCCCGGCCCTGCGCGTTGAGGGGAGGCTGATCGCTGCGCCGCTCGCTAAATTCGGCCCAGAATTCACAGCGAAACTCGCCCAAGATCGAGACAATTTTCACGACTTTCTTTTATCGCATTGAACCTGCCGCAACCTTCCCTATTTTAGAGTGAACGTTGCACGCGCCCGGACCCATCTCTTTGGCCTTCGGCGCGTGCCTGATTTCAAAGGAGTCTCCCTTGGGCAACGCGAGAAATTTCGCCTTCTGGATTGTGCTGTTTCTGCTGATCCTGTCCCTTTTCAGCTTTTTTTCAAAAAGCCAGAACACCGTCGCCTCAACGCAGGTGCGCTATTCTGAGTTCATTGAAGCAGTGGACGGCGGTGAGGTGACTTCGGTCACAATCGACGGCGAAAAACTGCGCTATGAAAGCGCGGATGGAAAAAGCTATTCCACAATCATGCCGCGCGACGCGCAGCCAACGGACCTTTTGATCGACAAAGACGTTCTGGTTGAGGCCGAACCACAAGAACAATCTGGGTTCTTGTCGCTCCTCTCTCTGATTTTGCCGGTTCTTTTGCTGATCGGCTTTTGGTTCTTTATGATGAACCGGATGCAGGGCGGCGGCAAAGGCGGGGCGATGGGCTTTGGTAAATCCCGTGCCAAGCTGCTCACCGAACGCGAAGGCCGCGTGACCTTTGACGATGTGGCCGGCATTGATGAAGCCAAAGAAGAGTTGCAGGAAATCGTTGAATTCCTGCGCAATCCGCAAAAATTCTCGCGCCTTGGCGGGCAAATCCCAAAAGGCGCTTTGCTTGAAGGCCCTCCCGGGACTGGTAAAACCTTGCTGGCGCGCGCAATTGCGGGCGAGGCGGGGGTTCCGTTCTTCACGATTTCCGGCTCTGACTTTGTCGAAATGTTCGTGGGCGTTGGGGCGTCCCGCGTGCGCGATATGTTTGAACAAGCCAAGAAAAACGCGCCTTGTATTGTCTTTATCGACGAGATCGACGCGGTCGGGCGCAATCGCGGCGCAGGACATGGCGGCGGCAATGATGAGCGCGAACAAACGCTCAACCAATTGCTCGTTGAGATGGATGGTTTTGAGGCCAATGAAGGCGTGATCATCATCGCCGCAACAAACCGTAAAGACGTGTTGGACCCGGCGTTGCTGCGTCCGGGCCGTTTTGACCGGCAAGTGACAGTGGGCAACCCAGACATCAAAGGCCGCGAAAAAATCCTTGCCGTTCACGCCCGCAAAGTGCCGCTTGGCCCCGATGTGGACCTGCGCACAGTGGCGCGCGGCACGCCCGGTTTTTCCGGGGCTGATCTCGCGAATCTTGTGAATGAGGCCGCCCTAACAGCCGCGCGTGTTGGCCGACGGTTTGTCACAGCGGAGGATTTTGATTCTGCGCGCGATAAGGTGATGATGGGTCCAGAACGCCGCTCGATGGTGATGTCGGATGAGGAAAAGGAAATGACCGCCTATCACGAGGCTGGTCACGCGCTTTTGGCGCTGAAAATGCCAAAGCATGACCCGATCCATAAGGCGACGATTATTCCGCGCGGACAAGCCTTGGGTATGGTGCAACCCTTGCCGGAAACCGACCGTTTGTCCTGGCACAAGGACGAAATGGAGCAACGTATCGCGATGACCATGGCCGGAAAAGCGGCTGAAATCTTCAAGTATGGCGAAGATGCTGTGTCGGGCGGTGCGGCGAGTGACATCATGCAAGCCTCGTCGATGGCGCGGATGATGGTGATGCGCCTTGGCATGTCTGCAAAGGTGGGCAACATTGATTATTCCGAGGCGGCTGAGGGCTACCAAGGCAACACGGGCGGCTTTTCGGTCTCCGCGAAAACCAAGGAAACCATCGAAAACGAGGTCAAGCGGATCATTGATGAGGGCTACGATCTTGCCTTCAAGACCATCACTGACTGCGCTGATGAGTTCACGGCAATTGCTGAAGGTTTGTTGGAGTTTGAAACCCTGTCCGGTGAGGAGCTTAAGCGCGTGATGCGTGGTGAGCCGCCGTTTGTGGATGAGGACGAGGATGGCGAAGAGGCCGAGGCGGAGAAACCTTCCGTGGCGGCCATTCCAAAGACCAAGCCACGCAAAAAGCCCAAATCTGACGGCGGGTTGGAGCCTGAACCTACAGCTTGAACCTGTCGGATTGCACGCTAAACTGAAACGGTCGGACTTGTTTGTCCGGCCGTTTTTTATGGGGTGGCTCTAAGGGGCTGAGGTACGCGCGAGGGACCATGACACAAGACAGAACGACGGATTGGAACCCTGACATCTATGACCGCTTCGCGGATGACCGGCGCCAACCCGCGCGAGATTTGTTGGCGCGCATTGGTCCCTTGGTTTCAGGACCACTTGTGGATTTGGGCTGCGGCGCAGGCGGCATGGCGCGCGATCTTGCAACGCGCGCGAATGGGGCGGCGCTCATCGGCGTCGACAACGCGCCAACCATGCTGGAGCGCGCGCGCCAAACCGGGATTTACAGTAGGGTGATTGAGGCGGATATCGCCACTTGGGCGCCTGAGGAAGCACCTGCTTTGATCTTCTCAAACGCCGCGTTGCATTGGGTGAGTGATCACGGTGCGCTCATGCCTAAGCTTGCAGGGCTGCTCTGTCCCGGCGGCTGTTTGGCGGTGCAAATGCCGCGCCAATTTGAGGCCCCTTCGCATGCGCTTTTGCGCGATATCGCGGCGGATATGTTTCCAGAGCGCTTTGAGTTCGCCAGTTGGCAAGCGCCTGTCGCCTCGCCCGAAGATTACATGCGATTGCTCGCCCCTTTGGGGGAGGTCGCTGTCTGGGAAACCACCTATATTCAACGGCTTGCGCCAGTGGATCATAGCGCACATCCGGTGCGCGCCTTTACGGAGGCCACCGCAATGCGCCCCTTTGCGCAAAAAATGAGTGCGGAGGAATTGGCGGTGTTCACCTCGGCCTATGAGGCGCAACTGGCCGCGGACTATCCGCAAGCCGATGATGGCAGCGTGTTGTTTCCATTCACACGGGTCTTCTTTGTACTGGAGCGCGCGCATGCCTGATAGTCTCGTCAAAAGCGACTATATTGGCCGCGTGGTCTGGTTGGGCCGCGTTGAAGACCGCACCAAAGGCGTGGAGGCGCAAGACAGAGCGCAGTTGGCGCTTGGCTTTGGCGGGCCAGAGGGCGAAGCACATAGCGGCCTGACGCGGCCTTCTTGTGGCCGTGTCATGGCGCTCTATGAGCGCGGCACCGAGATTGCGAATGTGCGCCAACTTTCGGTGCTCAGCGCTGAGGAGCTTGCGCAAACCGCACAAAACATGGGGGTTGAGGCGCTTGATCCGGCCTGGGTCGGGGCGTCTTTGGTTCTTGAGGGAGTGCCGGATTTCACCCATCTGCCGCCAAATTCACGCCTTCAGGGACCGAGTGGTGTCACGATTGTTGTGGATATGGAGAACCTGCCTTGTACGCATACTGGCAAGGCTGTGGACGCGCATTTGCCGGGAATGGGCAAGCTTTATAAGCCTGCGGCCATGGGGTTGCGCGGGGTGACGGCTTGGGTTGAGCGGCCCGGCACGTTGGCGCTTGGGGATGAGTTGCGCTTGTTTTGCCCGGCGCAACGGGCCTGGCGCGGATAAGGACGCGCTGAACAGGAAAGTGGGGGCTCCGCCCCCTGCGCTACGCGCATTCCCCCGGGATATTTTTGGAACACTGAAAACGCTGATGCTTGACGCCTTGAGTGCGCCTGAGGCTCAAAGCCGTGTTGCATCGGTTTTGGGTCGGTTTTGCGCTGTTTTGCGGCGCAGGCGGGGGCTACAGTTTGGGAAACCGAAAGAGGGAGCGAGCCATGAGCCAATTATCGGACATCGAAATTGCCCGTGCGGCGGACAAAAAGCCAATTCTTGAGATCGGCGAGACGCTCGGCATTTCGAGCGCGGATTTGATCCCTTTTGGCCATGACAAGGCAAAGGTGAGCGCGGCCTTCATCAAAGGGCTTGCGGGGCGACGCGACGGAAAACTCATCCTTGTGACCGCGATCAACCCGACCCCGGCGGGCGAGGGCAAGACGACCACCACTGTTGGACTTGGTGATGGGCTGTCCCGGATCGGGAAGAAAGCGGCGATTTGTATTCGCGAGGCCTCGCTGGGGCCTTGTTTTGGCATGAAGGGGGGCGCGGCCGGAGGGGGCTATGCGCAGGTGGTGCCGATGGAGGACATGAACCTGCATTTCACCGGCGATTTTCACGCGATCACCTCGGCGCATAACCTTTTGGCGGCGATGATCGACAACCATGTGTATTGGGGCAATGCCTTGGAGATCGACACGCGGCGGATTGTGTGGCGCCGGGTGATGGATATGAATGACCGTGCCCTGCGCGACACTGTGACATCCTTGGGCGGCGTGGCAAACGGGTATGCGCGGCAAACCGGGTTTGATATTACTGTCGCCTCTGAGGTGATGGCGATCTTGTGTCTGGCGCGAGATTTGGAAGATCTGGAGGCGCGCCTTGGCGATATCATCGTTGCCTATACGCGGGCGCGCAGCCCAATCACCTGTCGCGACATTGGTGCGGCGGGGGCGATGACGGTTTTGTTGCGCGATGCGATGCAGCCCAATCTTGCGCAAACTCTTGAACATACCCCAGCCTTTGTGCATGGCGGGCCGTTTGCGAATATCGCGCATGGCTGCAACAGCCTGATCGCCACCCAGAGCGCGCTTAAGCTTGCGGATTACGTTGTGACGGAAGCGGGGTTTGGTGCCGATCTTGGTGCGGAAAAATTCATGGATATCAAGTGTCGCAAAGGCGGGATCGCGCCCAGCGTCGTGGTGTTGGTGGCAACTGTGCGGGCGATGAAGATGAACGGCGGCGTGGCGAAAGCCGACCTTGCCACGCAAAACACTGTCGCCGTCCAAGCGGGCTGTGACAACCTTGGGCAGCATATTGAAAACCTGCAAAAATTTGGCGTGCCGGTGGTGGTGGCGATCAACCATTTCGTGAGCGATACGGAAGCTGAAATTGAGGCGATCAACACCTATGTGGCGGGGCGGGGCGCGCAGGCGGTCTTGTGCAAACATTGGGAACATGGGGGCGCGGGGGCTGAGGACTTGGCACGAAAAGTCGCGGCTATAGCCGATGAGGACAGCGCAAATTTTGCGCCGATTTACCCGGACGACATGGGCTTGTTTGCGAAAATCGAAACGATTGCGCGCGAAGTCTATCGCGCAGCCGAGGTGACGGCGGATCAGAAAATTCGCGATCAACTGGCGTCCTGGGAGGCGGTGGGGTTTGGCAGCTTGCCGATTTGTATCGCTAAAACGCAGTATAGTTTTTCAACGGATCCGAGCTTGCGCGGCGCACCTCAGGGGCATGTCTTGCCGATCCGTGAAGTGCGCTTGAGCGCGGGGGCGGGGTTTGTTGTGGTGATTTGCGGGGACATCATGACAATGCCGGGACTGCCGTCCAAGCCCGCGGCGCTGGAGATCGGCCTTGACGAATACGGGCAGGTCAAAGGGTTGTTCTAGGTCGGGGAGGCGGCTAGACCGGGCTTAAAGCCCGGACCAGCCGCCTGCCTTCGGCGAGGATATTTTTGGAACAATGAAACTGCCCCCTCGAATCCGTCCGAATACGGCGACAAGCCTTGCTGAGCTGCGCGCAGGGATTGACGCGATTGACGCGGAAATCATGCAGCTCTTGGCGGAGCGTTTGGCCTATGCGGATGCGGTTGTGCCCTTGAAGGCAGCGGCGGGCATCGCGGCGGCGGCGCCGTCACGGGTACAAGACGTTATCAACAAGGTACGTAACAAGGCGCAAGAGACCGGGTTTGATCCCGAGATCGCTGAGCCGATGTGGCGGGTGATGATCGAGGCCATTATCGCGCGTGAGCAGCGCAGTCTTGGATTTGAAGGAGAAGACAAATGAGTGCGAAACGGATTGATGGGAAAGCTTTTGCGGCGGATGTGCGTGCCAAGGTGGCTGCGGGTGTTGCGCGGCTCAAGGAAGAAAACGGCATCACCCCCGGTTTGGCGGTTGTGTTGGTGGGCGAAGACCCGGCGAGCCAGGTTTATGTGCGCAACAAACACAAGCAAACGCTTGAAGTTGGCATGAATTCCTTTGAGCACAAACTGCCTGCGGATGTGTCACAGGCCGAGCTGTATGCGCTGATTGATAAGCTCAACGCGGACCCGGCGGTGAACGGAATTCTGTGTCAGTTCCCGGTGCCGGATCATCTTTCGGAAACGGATATCGTGGCGCGGATTGATCCTGCAAAGGACGTGGATGGGCTACATATTCTCAATGCGGGGCTTTTGGCCACGGGGCAAAAGGCGATGGTGTCTTGCACGCCGCTTGGGTGTCTTATGTTGTTGCGCGCAGAGCTTGGTGATCTGACTGGGAAATCTGCTGTGGTGATTGGCCGCTCAAACCTTGTCGGCAAGCCCATTGTCCAGCTTTTGTTGCGCGACAGTTGTACCGTCACGATCGCGCATAGTCGCACCAAGGACATTGAGGCCGTAACGCGCCAGGCTGATATCGTGATCGCCGCCGTGGGGCGCGCCGAAATGGTGAAGGCGAATTGGATCAAACCGGGCGCATGTGTCATTGATGTTGGTATCAACCGTTTGGCGCCCCGCGAGGAAGGCGGCAAGGCGCGTCTCGTGGGAGACGTTGATTTTGCGGCGGTTTCTGAGGTTGCCGGGGCGATCACGCCGGTGCCCGGTGGCGTTGGCCCGATGACGATTGCTTGTTTGCTGGCAAACACTTTGACAGCGACCTGTCGCAGCCATGATCTGCCGGAACCTGACGGGCTGACAGCATAAAGCGCTTGATCTGAACGCGCGTTCAGTTACCCATAGCCTATGGCGCGCAAACAAGGATCACATGCCGATATCACCGGCCCAAAGGTGCGCGAAGCAGCGTTGCGGCTCTTCGCGCAGCATGGCTATGCGGCTGTTTCTATGCGTAAAATCGCCGCCGAAGTTGGGGTGCAGGCCGGCGCGCTCTACCTCTATACCAAGGACAAGCAAAGCCTGTTGGCGGATTTAATGCTGGGCCATTTGAACGCGCTTCTGGCAGCTTGGGAGGAGGCGCCAAAGGGGCAAACGCCGCTGGATCAGCTTGAGGCCTTTGTGCGGTTTCACATCCGCTACCACCTGACGCGCCCGGATGCGGTGTTCATCGCCTATATGGAGTTGCGCAACCTAGACCCCGACAACTTCGCAGCGGTCCAAGGTCTGCGCAAACAATACGAAGACCTGCTGGAAACGATTGTCCAGCGCGGCGCGGCGGCGGGGCAGTTTTGCGTGACGGACAGCAAACTTGCAACGCTCGCCCTCATCGCGATGCTCACCGGGGTCAACACCTGGTATCGCGAAGGCGGGCGGCTCGCGCGCAAGGACGTGGAAGATTTCTACTGGGACATGGCACGCAAATCGCTCGGTGCATAGCGCGCGCCACTTGGCGCGGCGCGCGCGATGGGCCATATAGGGAGCATGTCGCTCCCACCCGGATTCCTTGACGAAATCAGAAACCGCCTTTCGATCGGTCAGGTCGTGGGGCGCAAAGTCATGTGGGACGCGCGCAAATCCAACCAAGCCAAAGGCGACCTTTGGGCGCCATGCCCCTTTCACCAAGAAAAATCAGCGTCTTTTCATGTCGATGACAAAAAGGGCTACTACTATTGCTTTGGCTGCCACGCCAAGGGCGATGCGATTTCTTTCGTGCGTGAAACCGAAAATGTGGGTTTTATGGAGGCGGTTGAAATCCTTGCGGCTGAGGCCGGGATGCAAATGCCCGCGCGCGACCCAAAAGCACAAGAAAAGGCGGATCGGCGCACAGTTTTGTCTGATGTGATGGAACAGGCTGTGCAGTATTTCCGCCTCCAACTCAAGACAAACCAAGGCAGTGGCGCGCGCGACTATCTGGATCGGCGGGGGCTGAAGGACGCCGCGCAAGAGCGGTGGAGCATCGGATATGCGCCCGACAGCCGGGGCGGTTTGATCAAACATTTCAAAGACAAAGGCGTGGAGGAGGCACTTGTTGTTGCGGCCGGGCTGGCGATTAAACCTGAGGATGGCGGTGCGGCCTATGATCGGTTTCGCGGGCGCATCATCTTCCCTATTCGCGACGCGCGCGGGCGGGCGATTTCTTTGGGCGGGCGTGCGCTCGACCCAAATGCCCGCGCCAAATACCTCAACGGTCCTGAAACAGACTTGTTCGACAAGGGGCGCAATCTGTTCAACCTCGGTCCTGCACGTGAGGCCGCAGGCAAAGGGCAAGCGCTGATTGTTGCCGAGGGATATATGGATGTGATCGCGCTGTCTGAGGCGGGGTTTGGCGCGGCGGTTGCGCCGCTTGGCACGGCCATCACCGAGGATCAATTGCGCCTCATGTGGCGCGTGTCCGGCGAGCCGGTGATCGCGCTGGACGGCGACAAAGCCGGGTTGCGCGCCGCGATGCGCACCATTGATTTGGCCTTGCCTCTGCTGGAAGCGGGCCAAAGCCTCCGATTTGCGATTATGCCCGAAGGCTTGGACCCGGACGATCTGATCAAGGCGCAGGGCGCGGGCGCGATGGCCAAGCTGATTGAGGGTGCGGTGCCCATGGTGAGTTTGCTCTGGCAACGCGAAACCGAGGGGAAAAACTTCGACAGCCCCGAACGCAAAGCCGCCCTTGATCGCGATTTGCGCGATGCCATCAAGCGCATCCAAGACCCGTCCATTCGCGGCCATTACGGCGAAGAAATCAAACGTCTGCGCTGGGAGCTGTTCAATCCGAGGCGCAGCACCGCCGCCACCGCGCGCGCGCCGTGGAAGCCATGGAAACCCGGTCAAAGCTGGAAGGACCGTCCGGCCCCCGCACAGGCCTCCACCAAAGGATCGCTCCTTGTGGCAGCCTCAGGGGGCGTTGAAGAAGTGTTGCGCGAAGCTGTGGTGCTGGCCACTTTGGTCACTCATCCCGCGCTTTTGGAGAAATTCGAAACGCCCTTAGAGCGGCTTGAGATGAGCACCCCAGACCACAAAGCCCTGCAAATGAGGCTTTTGATGCATCAAGGCGATGACACATTGGCGTTGCGCGATGAAATAGATCAAATGCTTGGCGCGCAGGTGCTTGAAAAGCTCTTCGCCCAGAACCACGTATGCATTGCGCCGCCGATGCGCAAACGCGACGATCTGGACTTGGCGGCAATGTGTTTAGCGGAGGAGTTTGCAAAGCTCGAAGCCGGGCGCGGGGCCAGCCGGGAAATCGTGGACGCGCAGGCGGAAATTGACGCGCTGGCGTTTGAGGACGAAGGGCTGACCTGGCGCTTGTCTGAGGCAAATCGCGCGCTGGATGAGGCGCGGCGCGGGCAGGGCGAAAACCGCGGGATGTTTGATCGCGCGGACAATGGCGTGATGGTTGCACGCGAGGAAAAAGACGCGTTGGATGCGCTCTTGAACGCAATAGAATACCAAAAGGGCCAAGGGAAAACGCCTTGAGGCTCGTTTCTTGAGGAATTACCAAGGAATTCGGGATATTCGGGTTGGCGAATCAGTGATTCGCATAGATGATTCGCGTAACCCGAATCACACCGCAGATCGAAAAGGGATGCTCCATGGCCGCCAAAGACACTGACGACCGCAAGGACAACGACCAAGACGACAATGGCATGGGCGACATGAGCCAAGCTGCTGTGAAGAAAATGATCGCGGAGGCCCGCGAAAAAGGGTTCATCACATACGATCAGCTCAACAAGGTTTTGCCGCCCGAACAGGTCGCTTCTGAGCAAATCGAAGACGTGATGTCGATGCTGTCGGAAATGGGCATCAACATCATCGAGGACGAAGAAGCCGAGGATGCGGATGAAGACAAAGGGGCCACCGATCTGGTGACCGCGAATGCCGCGCGCGATGTGACGGTGGCCACAGCGGAAACCGAGAAGCTGGACCGCACCGATGACCCCGTGCGCATGTATCTGCGCGAGATGGGCTCGGTTGAGTTGCTGTCGCGCGAAGGCGAGATTGCGATTGCCAAGCGCATCGAGGCTGGTCGCAACACGATGATCACCGGGCTGTGCGAAAGCCCGCTGACCTTTCAAGCGATCACGATCTGGCGCGACGAGCTTTTGTCTGAGGACATTTTGCTGCGCGATGTGATTGATCTCGATACCACCTTTGGCCGCACGATGGGCGAAGAGGAGGGCGATGACGAAAGCGTTGTCGCCGGGGCTGCGCCAGTGGCCGGTGCGCCTTCTGCGGAGAAAAAGGACGACACGCCGGAACTCGACGCGGATGGCAATCCGATTGCCAAAGAAGACGATGACGACGATGAGGATGAAGCGGCAAACATGTCGCTCGCCGCGATGGAGGCCGCGCTCAAGCCGCGTGTGCTCGAAACCCTCGAAGTGATCGCGCATGACTATGAAATGCTGTCGGAAATGCAGGATTTGCGGATGTCCGCGACCCTCAACGAAGACGACAGTTTTTCCAAGAAAGACGAAGCCGCTTACCAAAAGTTGCGTTCCGAAATTGTGTTGTTGGTCAATGAGTTGCACCTTCATAACAACCGGATTGAAGCACTGGTGGACCAGCTTTACGGCATCAACCGCCGGATCATGTCGATTGACAGCTCGATGGTGAAACTGGCCGACCAAGCGCGCATCAATCGGCGTGAATTTGTCGAGGCCTATCGTGGCTATGAGTTGGACCCGACATGGCTGGATCGCATGGGTGAAAAGCCCGGTCGCGGCTGGCAAGCCTTGATCGAGCGCTCCACTGACAAAATCGTCGAGTTGCGCGGCGATATGGCCCAAGTTGGCCAATATGTTGGCGTTGATATCCCCGAATTCCGCCGCATCGTGCAGCAGGTTCAAAAGGGCGAAAAAGAAGCGCGCCAAGCCAAGAAGGAAATGGTCGAAGCGAACCTGCGTCTCGTGATTTCCATCGCCAAAAAATACACAAACCGCGGCCTTCAATTCCTCGACTTGATCCAAGAGGGGAACATCGGCTTGATGAAGGCGGTTGATAAGTTCGAATATCGTCGTGGCTACAAATTCTCCACCTATGCGACCTGGTGGATCCGCCAAGCGATCACCCGTTCCATCGCGGACCAAGCGCGCACCATCCGTATCCCGGTGCATATGATCGAGACGATCAACAAGCTTGTGCGCACGGGCCGCCAGATGCTCCACGAAATTGGCCGCGAGCCGACGCCGGAAGAATTGGCCGAAAAGCTGCAAATGCCGCTTGAGAAGGTCCGCAAGGTGATGAAAATCGCCAAGGAGCCGATCTCGCTGGAAACCCCGATTGGCGATGAGGAAGACAGCCAACTTGGTGATTTCATTGAGGACAAGAACGCGGTTCTGCCGCTGGACAGCGCCATTCAGGAAAACCTGAAAGAAACCACAACGCGGGTGCTTGCCAGCCTCACGCCGCGCGAAGAGCGGGTGCTGCGGATGCGCTTTGGCATCGGGATGAACACCGACCACACCCTTGAGGAAGTGGGCCAACAATTCAGCGTGACCCGCGAACGCATCCGCCAAATCGAAGCGAAAGCGCTGAGGAAGCTCAAGCACCCCAGCAGAAGCCGCAAGTTGCGCAGCTTCTTGGATCAGTAATCAAAGCGCCCCCGGTTGGGGGCGTTTTTGTTGGGACAGGGAGGGCTAGGCGCGAAGTTTTGAGAAGGGCGATAGCGCTTTGACCATTGCCCCGGTGACTTCCATGCTGAAAGGAACGCTAACAATTCGGACAACCCTCATGCGCCTTGCCCTTTGCTTTTTCGCTGCCGCCTTCTCTACGTCTGCTATGGGGCAGGACGCGACCCAAGACCCAACCCTTACCGGGGGCTGTTTTGGCGCCGGGGAGGTGCTGTTTCATTGCACCTTTCAGGGCGGGCAAGAGGCGGTAGACATCTGCCTTCAGGGTGATGTGGTGCTCTATCGCTATGGACCGGTAAATGGCGCGGCCGAATTATTGCTCGCGCGCCGCGTGATCGGCGTCGACATGAACCCATGGTTCTGGGTCGGGAGCGCGATTCGGGAGGAGATCACCCTCCACAACAGCGTGTATTCCTACCTTGTCTCTTATTCCGTTGAGCAGAACGCCAGTGAGGATGCGAAGCTCACGGGCGGGTTGATCGTGGCGGAAGGGGACACTGAATTGGCCGATCTGACCTGCGATCCCGGCTCTGTTGGCGCGTCGAATTTCTACCCAGTCTATGACGTTAAAGAAGCATCGGGTCAGTGCTATAGCCGGGAGGAGTTCACCTGGGGGCCGTGCTGACCCCCAGATGAGTGGTGTTAGCCGAGCGCGGCGCGGATGGTTTCGGCCAGGGGCGTTGTTGGGCGGCCAATCAGCGCCGACAGGTCGTTTGACGCGCTATTGAGCCAGCCTTCTTTCGCCTTGGCATCACTATCGGCCAAAATACCGGCCATACCTTCGGGCAAACCGGCGCCGATCAGCGCGGCTTTAAAGGCGGCTTCTGGCATGTCGCTATAGGCGATGGGCTTGCCCGTGATGTCGCTTGCGGTTTTCGCGTAGTCTGCGAGGCGAAAGCCAGCATCCCCGGCCAGCTCATAGGTCTTGCCCTCATGCCCCGGTGTGGCCAGCACAATCGCCGCCGCCTCGGCATAATCCGCGCGCGGAGCTGTGGCGAAAACCCCTTCGCCAGCTGCGCCGAAATGTTGTCCTAGCTCAAGGTCTTGGCCCAGCGTCATTGTGATGTTCTCGCTGTACCAGCCATTTCTCAGGACCGTGTGCGCAATCCCAGACGCGGCGAGGGCCTGCTCGGTCTCAAGGTGCTCTCCCGCCAAGGCCATCGGGCTTTTGTCCGCCGACAGGATCGAGGTATAAGCGATGAAGCTGACGCCAGCGGCCTGTGCGGCATCTATCACCGCCCGGTGCTGCGGTGCACGCTGTCCGATTTCGTTTGAGGAGATCAGCAGAAGACGGTCCACGCCCTGAAGAGCCACCCCAAGGCTCGCTGGATCACTATAGTCTCCAAGTCGTGCATCAAACCCCTGATCTGCCAGCGCTTTTTGATCCGCTTCCTTGCGGGTTAAGGTGACGATGTCCGCCGCAGAAACGCGGGTGGCGAGGGCCTGAAGGGTGAGTGCGCCGAGCTGTCCAGAGGCGCCGGTGACGAGATATTTGGTCATGATCTTTCCTTTCGGGTGTTTTGTGTCGAGTTTTGGTCTCGAATTGGGTATAGGTCTCAGTACGAGACTTTATAGGAGCGATTCGACGGGTCGCGAAAGGAGGCAGTTTTTTCTGCCTAAGGTACAAAAAGGGGACCAGCATGCGGGACGGAACTGACAACAGACGCGAGATGTGGGAGGCCATGGGCTTCTTTCCCGACAACTGCCCGGTGCGCAGGGTGCTTGATCATGTCGCGGCGAAATGGACGCTATTGGTGCTCATCGAGCTTGAGCAAAAACCGATGCGGTTCAATGCTTTGTCCCGCGCGCTGCCCGATATTTCCAAACGAATGCTCACCCAAACCCTGCGCGAACTTGAGCGCGATGGGCTGGCGAGCCGCACGGTGTTTGACACAAAACCGCCGAGCGTCGAATACGCGCTCACCGACCTTGGGCGCTCGTTCATGGGCCCCATGATGGGGTTGGTCGATTGGGCCGAACGGAACATGTCGCCAATCCAAAAGGCGCAAGAAGCCTTTGATGAGGCGGCATGAACACAGTTTTTGCCATCCAAACACGCGGGCAGGGGAGCTATGAGTTCACCCGCGAGGTGCGCGCGTTTGTGGCGGACGCCGGGGTAAGTGATGGGGTACTCACATTGTTCATTCGCCACACCTCGGCCTCGCTCTTGATCATGGAAAACGCTGACCCGGAAGTGCATGTGGACCTCAGGGAATTCTTTGCGCGATTGGTGCCGCCCACAACGGATTCGAGCATGTCCTACCTCACGCATACCTATGAGGGACCGGACGATATGCCCTCCCATATCAAGGCGGCGCTTCTGCCAGTGAGTGTTCAAATTCCGATCATTGACGGGAAAATTATGCTTGGGACATGGCAGGGAATTTACCTTTTCGAACATCGAGACGCGCCGCACCGGCGCGAGGTCGCCGCGCACTTGGCCTGAGTCTTTGAGGTCACAGAACGGACCCTCATCATCTTGTAGCCGCGTTTACCCTCTACCCAAGACTTGTCCCGTTCCCTATAGTGCCTGTGGATAAGTGGGCAAAGACCCACGATCAGAGGTACAGGCAAGAGAGAAAAGGGGACAGGCATGCGCTGCCCGTTTTGCGGAAATATTGATACACAAGTAAAGGATTCCCGGCCCGCCGAGGATCATGTCGCCATTCGGCGCAGACGGTTTTGTCCCGCCTGTGGCGGGCGTTTTACCACCTATGAGCGTGTTCAGCTCCGAGACCTCGTTGTGATCAAATCGAATGGTCGCCGCGAAGAATTCGATCGTGACAAACTGGAACGGTCGATCCGCATTTCTCTGCAAAAACGCCCGGTTGAACCGGAGCGGATTGATCAGATGATTTCAGGGATTGTGCGCCGCCTAGAAAGCATGGGCGAGACGGATATTCCGTCCAAAACCATCGGTGAAATCGTGATGGAAAGCCTCGCGCGGATCGATACTGTCGGCTATGTGCGCTTTGCCTCCGTATACAAAAACTTCCAGGCGGCGGACGATTTTGACAAATTCGTCAGCGAACTTCGCCCGGATGTTTCGCCGGAAGAGTGAGCGATATCAAACACATGACCCATGCCCTGTCGCTTGCGCGCCGGGGCTTGGGGGCTGTTTGGCCTAACCCTGCTGTGGGCTGTGTGGTGATCAAGGACGGCCGGGTCGTTGGTCGGGGATGGACCCAACCGGGCGGGCGGCCCCATGCGGAAACCATGGCGCTGGCGCAAGCGGGGCAGGCGGCAGAGGGCGCAACTGTCTATGTCACTTTGGAGCCGTGCAGCCATCACGGCAAGACCCCGCCCTGCGCGGAAGCTTTGATAGAGGCAAGGGTTGCGCGGGTTGTCGTCGCGCTGGGAGATCCTGATCCGCGGGTCAACGGGCAGGGCATCGCGCGTTTACGCAGCGCGAAAATTCAGGTCGATGAGGGGATATGCGCGGCAGAAGCGCGCGCTGATCACATCGGGTTTTTGAGCAGCGTCACCAAAGGGCGCCCCTTTGTCACGTTGAAACTCGCAAGTTCGCTGGATGGGCGAATTGCCACCGCAAGCGGCGAAAGCAAGTGGATTACCGGAAGCGGGGCACGCAGATTGGTCCATGCACAACGCATGCGCCACGACGCGGTCCTGGTCGGCGCGGGCACGGTGCGCGCGGATGATCCAAGCCTCAATGTGCGCGGGATGGGCGCCGCGCACCAACCAACGCGCATCGTTATGTCGCGCCATTTGGATTTGCCGCTTTCAAGCCAACTCGCCAGCACCGCCATGGACAGTCCGGTGTGGATTTTGCACGGCGAAGGCGCGAACCCGGACCTTGTTTCGGCCTGGGAACGGCTTGGCGCGACCCTGATTTCGGTGCCGGTTGTTGCGGGGCAACTTGATGCAACGAGCGCCCTTCAAGCACTGGGCAAAGCCGGGCTGACGCGGGTGTTTGTTGAGGGGGGCGCCGCCTTGGCGGCATCTTTGGTCAGCGCGGATGTGGTGGATGAATTCATCGGCTTTACAGCAGGCATCATCATTGGCGCGGAAGGCCGGCCAGCCTTGGCGGCCATGGGGCTTGATCATCTCGCGAGCGCGCCACGATATGAACTCGTGGAAACCGCGCAAATTGGCGCAGACATCTTACACCGCTGGCGCCGGACTGATCGCCAAAGCTAACGCCAAAGCCCGGCGGCGCTGGCAAAGACCCCTTGCAGTTTTGACAGCCCCCGATTGAGCGGCCCGCCGCGTGCCGCACTGCCGTTTTCAAGGCGATCCAGCACAACCTCAATCGGGCAGGCCTCTCCTGTCACCGGATCAAAATATCGTGGATAATCAATAAGAACCGCATGGGAAAGCTGCGCCAAGCTGGGGCGTGCGTCACGTCGATCCGGCGGGTTCCCCAGATCGCGCGTCAGCCCCCAGCCTGCATAAAAGGGCGCCCCAAGAGTGGTAACGGTCTTTCCGCGGATCAAGGCCTCAAACCCAAGCAAAGACGTCATGGTCCAAACCTCATCCACCGCATCCATCAGCGCCACCGGATCGCCGTCTTCCACCACCACATCGGCAATGTTGCGCGCCTCCTCAAGGGGCAGTCCGCCTTGCCGTAACCCCGCTTCAACATCAGGATGCGGCTTATAAATCACCACAGCTTGCGGGTTCGCCGCGCGTACGCCGCGCAACAAGCCCCGATTGGTGGCGACCGTATCACAGCCCAGCCGGATCGAGGCATCGTCCTCAACCTGACCAGGCACCAAGATCCGGTGGCCCTCTGGCAGGTCGGGCAGAGGGGAGGCGGCGAGATTATACTTTGTGACGCCCGCTGAAATCAGCCGCCTCGTGATACGCTCGGCGCGCTGCGTGCAGCCCTCTGGCAAGCGGACCGAGGCCGAAATCATCCGCTCTAAACGGCTCTCACGCGTTGGATCGTAGTAAATTCCGAGGTCATCCGCGACGAGCGACATCGGCGGGACGAGATTGGCGCCAAGCCCCCGCGAGCGGACAAAACCATCCTCAACGCGCAGCCGCTTTTCGCCGTTTTGCGCGGGCGTGAGTGCGTCTTCCTTGCCCGCCCAGACCATCACAGGGCGTGCCGTTTTTGTCGCGATCGCTTGTGCTTTTGTCGGCTCAGCGAACTTGATTTTCCCGCCATAAAACGCGCCAAGTGGTTTGCGTTTCCAGAGGCGGATACCTGTCGCGACATATCCCGCATCATCTTCGCGCGCCGCGCGGGCTTTGGCCTCAAGCCGGGCCAAAACGTCTTCCACCTCGCATAGTCGATCCCGATAAGGGTCATACCAGGTTGGATAGAGGATCATCGCGGCGGCTGTCATTTGGGCGCGGGTGAGCTTGCGGGTGCGCCGCGCGACCGGGTTTTCATCCGCCGTCAGCCCCCATCCCGCATACCAAGGCTGCCCGAAAACGCGCGGCCGATGCCCGGCCAAAATCGCCTCAAACCCCATGCCAGAGGACACTGTGTAAACAGCGACCGCCCCTTCCATCAAAGCCCAAGGGCTGATCGGATCACGCACAAGCTCAACGCGCCCAACCGCGTGTTCTTCGCCGTAATGGCCAAGGCGATGGCCAGCCTGCGTTTCGGGGTGTGTCTTGATATAGACCCGCAAGCCTGGGTGTTCTTCCTGCGCCATGACGAGCATTTCGCGAAAGGTCGAGGCTTTTGCCCCGGCATGTTCAATCGAGGCATCGCCGCGCGTTTGGTCAATCACCAAAACATAGGGCGCACGCGGCGGCTCTAAACTGGGGTCAAAGCTGTTGTACTTTGAAATATGCTGGCTGCGCATCCGGTCAGCGACCTCGCGCGCCCGGCTCAATAGGGCGAAGTCGTCGAGCGGCTCCTGTGCCAGAATATCTTCAATTTGGCTGGGCTGGCGACTGTCAAAATGGATGCCCTTTTCATCGAGCAATAGCCCCAGTGGCGGCTCTCCCGAGCGCCCCGGCGCAACGGATCGCAAGAAGGCATCCTCCACACGCAACAGCCGCGCACCACGCCCGGTGGCCATCGCCTCACCGCGAAACGAGGTGGGGGATTTGCCCCACACAGCCACCGCATCCGCCGGGCGCGGCAGCCCCATGCGAAGGGTCCAGCCAGCCAGTTTGAGTATGCGCCGCACCCGTTGTTCGCGCAAAAATCCGCCCGAATAAATGAAAAGCCGCCGAGAATTTGCCTCGGCGGCTTTCGTTGTCCGATATTTTATGACGCCACTTATTGGATGAAGCCCGCTGTGGAGGCCGCTGAGGCGAGGCTGTCGGCGGCGGCCATTGTGCCGGTCAGAGCCGAGATCACTTTGGTCCACTGCACGTAAGGCGCTTCGGTCACATAGACTGTATCCCCATCGCGGATCACGAGATCACGCGCGATGAACATGCCATTTGGCTCGGTCAGGTTTAGCACATAAATCATCCGCTGATCGCCCACCAAATCATCGCGTCCGAGCACGGCATTGGCAATTTCGGCAGGCTCATTACGGAACACAAAGATGCCAGTCGGATCCGCAATCGCCGCGTTCAAACCGCCCACTTGGGCAATCGCTTCAAGCGCCGAGAGGTTTTGCGTTTCAAACTTCACGCGGGTCTGTGCGCCCGTCGCGCCAAGGGTGGTGTAGGCGCGGGTGTCCTCTTCGACCAGAATACGGTCACCGTTGCGCAGAGCGATGTCCAGCTTGGGGTTCTCAAACAGGTCTTGATACCAAATTTTGCCAGTTTTCGAGCCGCGAATGATCTTCACAACAGCGATTTCTGGCGAGATCGACACGCCGCCCGCCTGTGCGAGCATCGCGCCCAATGTACGGGTAGGGCGCTCGATGGCGAAAACGCCTTGACCGCCGACTGAGCCGGTGATGGAGACAGTGGCCCCGTCGCCCGCAACCCGGCTGACCATTACCTGTGGGTCAGGCGTTTGGCTTGCCAGTTTCTCGGTGATGATGCGGCGAATGGCTTCTGGGCTATTGCCTGATGCCTTGATCCGGCCCGCATAGGGGATGAAAATGAAGCCATTGCCATCGACCTGAACTTCCTCAAGCCCGGCAGGGGCACCGGCGGCGGCCAAGATCCCTTGGTCCACATTTTCCCAGATGCCCACCGAAAGCACATCGCCCGGGCGGATCGTGTCCGATCCGATTGAGCCAGCGTTCACAAAATCGGAGGAAAAGCCGAGCGCAGGCACAACGGCCGTGGCGCGTGTGACGCGATCATTCACCGCAATCACAAAGGCGTCGCCTTGGCGTTCTACGGATCCTGCGAAGATTTCTTGCTTGTTTGGCCCAGATCGCGGGAGCAAATCGCACCCTGCCACGCCTGCACACAATACAATGAGGGCGGCTTTACGCGCCCAGGATTTGCCTGGTTTATTCACTGCTCGGGCTCCTTTATGGAGTTTTGCCTCGATTATTTTGACCCAAGCTAGCGAGAATGTTGGAAAAATGAAAGCCAAACCTCACCCTAAGGCGGTCATACAGCGCGCAATTGTTGCCGAGGTGCCGCAACTCCGCGCGCCAGTGCCTCGTAGGGGTCATGCGGGCTGAGCATCATATCGACGACTTGGCGCAGCAATTGCCGCCGCCCGCGCGCTGAGTAAAACCCTCCGGCAATCTGCGAGGTTTCCAGCAGGTAGTGACGATAATCGCGATAGGCGCGGCTATCTGGGCGCGAGGGATGGGCGAAAAACTCGGGTAGGGCCTGTGTCGATACGAAGTCCGGTTTTGCATAGACGGCGCGGCCAAACACCTTGAGCGGTTGCCCGCGCCAGAGCACCTGCTGTGCGGCGGTGGAATTGACGGTGACAGAGCTGCGCGCGTGATCGAGAAGGCGCGCAAGCTTCCCGCCGCGCACGTAATGCACCCGTGCCTCAACGCCCTGCGCGCGGGCAATGCGGCGGATTTCATGGCGCAAAGGAACGCGACCATCTTCCAGTGGATGCGCTTTGAAAACGAGGTGATGGTGGCGCGGCGCCCCCTCCTTGAACCCGGTAATCACCAGCTCCAGAAAGTCGCTCATCGTGGTAAAGGGTGAATGTTCCTGAAAGCTGCTGTCATGCTCAAGCTGCAAAAGCGCAAGGTGATACGGAAAGCCGCCACGCTTGATGCGTTGGGTCGCGATAAACCGCTCAGCCTTATGCGCGGGCATCAAGATAAGGCGTTGTAAGTAAAGTTTAAACTCTTTGGTGACGGGCAATGCGCGATGCGGCAGGAAACCCGCGTACTCTTTGTTCAGAAACATCACGAACCAATGGTAAAGCGCGCCGTAAAACACATGTTGGCGCATGTCGCCCCAATGCGCCGGGGCTTCAGGAATATCCAGTTCCGCATCATCCAAAACACGCTGCATCTCGGCAATATCCATGGTCATCAGCTTGGAATTGCCGTTCGATCCGCCACGTTCATAGCTGACCCAATAGGGCCGCAAGTAGCCCTCCTCAAAGACATGCACCTCGATCCCGGCGTCTTTGGCAGCGCGGACCGCTTCGGCGTGGATGAACCGCGTGTCCCCGTACAGAACGATATCGGTCACGGATTTCTCGTCGATCAAGCGGCGAATATGGGCCGGCCATTCGGTTTGTGGCGCGTTGAAGGGCAAATAGCTGGCCCCCCCGCGCCAAAACACCTCATCGCCCTTGTTGAACCCCACACGCCAAACAGTCGCGCCCGCCGCGCGCAGCATCCGCCCAAGTTGGCGAAAAAAGGGGCCGTGCGGTCCCTGAAGGAACAAAAAGACCCTGTTATCTCCGTCGATCGCCGTCATATGACTGATTTACCTACTAATCTGCGTCCTGTCCCTCCTGTTTTCACAAAACTGGCAGAAGACCGGGCGTTTCGTCAACAATACCCATCACAGTGGCCTTTCTATGACGTATGGGCGGCAGTATAGCGGCGCAGTGGTTAATATTTCGTCGACCTCCCCGCTTGGCAAAGCCGCGCTTGGATCGTAAACATTTGCCAAACCGAGAGGAAAAGCGATGTTCACTGGCATTATCACCGATATTGGTCGCGTGGCTTTGATTGAAACGCGCGGCGATATGCGCGCGCGGATCGAAACCTCCTATGACACAACCGGAATCGACATGGGCGCCTCGATTGCCTCCGATGGGGTTTGCCTCACCGTCGTGGATATGGGGGATGGGTGGTATGACGTTGATATTTCAGCAGAAACCTTGTCCAAAACCAACCTTGGGGCTTGGCAAGTTGGCAGCAAAGTGAACCTGGAGCGGGCCTTGAAGGTTGGGGACGAACTTGGCGGTCATATCGTCTCTGGACATGTGGACGGGGTGGCGAAAGTTGTGTCGATTGAAATTGAAGGTGACAGCACCCGCATTCGGTTTGATGTGCCCTCTGAGCTTGCGCGTTTCATCGCGCCAAAAGGGTCGGTTGCGCTCAACGGCACCTCCCTCACAGTCAATGAGGTGGAAGGTGCGCAGTTTGGCGTGAACCTGATTTCGCATACCAAAGAGGTCACGACTTGGGGCGATGTTGCTGAGGGCGATGCCATCAACCTCGAAATCGACACGCTTGCGCGCTACGTGGCGCGGCTCAACGATTTCACCAAACCTTAATCAGTCGCACCGCAGACGTGGCGCGTGTTTCGGGCCGGTTTGGCGCGGCTGACGGTCAAGCGTGATCGGGGCAGGGATATTGGTTGCCTGAGGGCTGCGCGTGCCGCCGCCCGTGCTGTCATCCTCGGCCATCCCATTGACAACAATAGCAAATTGCACGCCCGCAAAGACGATCCCATTGCCCATGAACAACATCACAACGGCGATCCAGCCAATGTCAGATGACGTGATCAAGGACCAAAGCCCTGCCACATCAAACGCCAAGAGCGCCGCCACAAAAACCGCAGAAAGCGAAAATCCAATCAGAACTTGGCGAATGTAGAGCTGAACGAGTTTGGGCATGGCAGGCTCCTTTGTTATAGGACATGTAACACCCAAGCCGGGCAAAACAAGAGACATCACGTCGCACTGTCCTAGGCGCAAGCCTGCCCCCAATTCCCTAAGATTTGATTAAAAGGCGTCCGGCTGCGCCTCGCGCGCCATATGATCGAGCACGGCATTGGTGAATTTTGGCTCATCGCTTTCAGGGAAAAACGCCCGCGCAACATCCACAAATTCTGTGATCACCACCTTGGGCGGCGTGTCTTTCGCCAACAATTCCGCCCCCGCGGCGCGAAACAAAGCGCGCAAAGTGGGGTCAATCCGCCCAAGCGGCCATTTCGCCACCAAGGCTCTGTCGGTCATTTTGTCGATCTCGGATTGCCGCTCAACAGCGCCCTCAAGAAGGGCCTGAAACAGCGCTGAATCGCCTTCCAACATCGCGTGATCGTCAAATTCCTCGGCAAAACGGTGGTTCTCAAATTCCGCCATCACCCGATCCACCGACTGATCAGAATGCTCCATCTGGAACAAAGCCTGCACAGCAAAGAACCGCGCAGCAGAGCGCATTTTGCGACGTTGGTTGTTGGAAATTGTCATGCTTTGGCGCCTTGGTCTGGATCACCCGCGAGCTTGTATTCTTCGCGCGCGCGAAAGCCAACAGGCTTTTCCGTGCCCCGCCATTTGCGGGACAATGCCACAAGATGAAGGGCCGCCGCCGCCGCGCCGCCGCCTTTGTTCATCTCGTCCACATTGGCGCGTACAAGCGCCTGATCGCGGTTTTCAACTGTCAAAATCCCGTTGCCAATGCACAGCCCCCGCAGGCCCAATTCCATCAATCCGCGCGATGAATCGTTGCACACGGTATCATAGTGTGTGGTTTCACCGCGAATGATGCAGCCAAGCGCCACAAACCCGTCGAAATTCGACGTGCGATCCGCAATGCCAATCGCCGTCGGCAGCTCAAGCGCGCCCGGCATCTCAATCAAATCCCACGTCGCCCCGGAGGCCTCAATCTCAGCTTTCGCCCCCGCCACAAGACTGTCTGCGATGTCTTTATAGTAAGGCGACACAACAATGAGGATTTTGGTTGGTGCCTCAAAGCGCGCGCGGGCCAAAATATGATGGGTTTCAACCGAAGCCATTACGCATCTCCCTTGATGGGGTGGGTGCCTTCAATCGTCAGATCAAACGCTTCAAGCCCGACAACTTTGGGCTTTGGGTTGTTTGTCACAAGAGTCATGCGGTGAATGCCAAGGGCAGCAAGGATCTGCGCCCCAATGCCGTATTGGCGCAGCTTGGCCGGGCTTGCGTCCTCATCGGCGGCGAGTTTCATGGATGGATCACGCAACATCACAACCACGCCGCGCCCCGCATCCGCGATTGTGCGCATCGCATTGGGCAACTCATCCGCGCCAGCAGGCCCAAGCCCCAGCGCATCTTCAAGCGGGTTCAGCGCGTGCATGCGCACAAGCACAGGTTCATCCGTTGAAATATCGCCTTTGGTCAAGACAATGTGCTCAACCTCTTGGATTTCGTCCGTGAACACCCGCAACATCCAATCGCCGCCAAACTCAGAGGTAACAGCGCGTTGAGCTGTTTCTTTCACAAGGTTGTCGTGGCGATGACGATACGCGATCAGATCGGAAATGGTCCCAATCTTGAGACCATGCTTTTGCGCAAAGCCAATAAGGTCCGGCAAACGCGCCATTGTCCCGTCGTCGTTCATAATCTCACAGATCACCGAACTTGGGTTCAGCCCGGCAAGGCGCGCAATATCAACACCCGCCTCCGTGTGCCCGGCGCGCACCAAAACGCCGCCATCACGGGCGCGGAGCGGGAACACATGGCCCGGCGTGGCAATATCGGCGGCACCTTTGCCCTGATCAATCGCCACAGCAACCGTGCGCGCCCGATCATGCGCCGAAATCCCGGTCGTGACCCCCTCGCGCGCCTCAATCGAAGTGGTGAAGGCGGTCTCATGACGCGAGGAGTTTTGTGACGCCATCAAAGGCAACCCAAGCGCATCAATACGCTCTGACGTCAGCGTCAAACAAATCAATCCGCGTCCATGGGTGGCCATGAAGTTAATGGCATCCGGCGTGGCCATCTGTGAAGGGATCACCAGATCGCCCTCGTTTTCGCGGTCTTCATGATCCACAAGAATGAACATGCGGCCATTGCGCGCGTCTTCGATGATGTCCTCAATCGGGGAAATCACCTCCGCGTAATCCTGTTCTACAGGTCCGGGGTTCTCAAAACGTTTGCCGTCTGCCATGTCATTCCCATTCGTATTGCTGTTGTGCGCAAGGCGTCAAATACCCCGCTGACGCAAAACTTGCCAGTGCGAACGTCGCGACAAGTAAACAAAGGTGAGATTCCCGCCGTGGCGCAGGCGACTGCCCCACCAATGCGCCTCAAAAAAGCGGCGCAACCCCGCCCAAAACGTCCAGGCGTTTGCCGCTTCCTTGTTTGCAAAATACCTCGGGGGAATGCGCGCAGCGCAGGGGGCAGAGCCCCAATCGGCGCACCCTTTCAGAACCGCCAGAGCGCCGGGACGAAGCGATACGCCTCACCTTCGCGCGCCACATGGCCAACACCGGGGAAAGGGAAGTGATAGCCGACCACCGGGATCCGGTCCGCCGCCGCCATATCAAGCAGCGCTTTACGGGTGGCGACTGTCTGGTCCTTGTCGCTGTCCATGGCGCCATACCATTCAGGATGCGCGAAATGGCCAAACGCGTGGGTGATTGCATCCCCCAACACGATAAGCTGATCCGCGCCCGAAGAAATCCGCACCGACATATGCCCCGGCGTATGGCCGTGTGTGGCCATCAGCGAAACCCCCGGTACGACCTCAGCGCCATCCGCCATTAAGTGCCATTCGACCCCTTCTGCCCTGATGGAATTGATAGCTCCCACCACGAATTGTTGCGCCTCAGGGGCGACTTGATCGACCAAGCCTTCACTCAGCCAATACCCATGCTCCACCTCTCCCATCACATATTGCGCACCCGGTATAATGGCCTCGTCAAAATCATCGCGAATACCCCAGATATGATCAGGGTGAGCGTGGGTGATGACCACATGGGTGATGCTCGCCGGGTCAATCCCCGCCGCCACAAGGTTGGTCATCAACCGCCCGGCGCTGTCAAAAAACCGCGCGCCAGAGCCGACATCAATCAGCACTTTCGCCGCGCCTTGCTCGACAATCACGTGGTTCGTATTGCCAATAATCTCGTCGGTCGGCAAAAAATGCGCGTCCAGAAAGGCCAGTTTTTCCGCTTCATCCGCATTCATGCCAAGCGCGCTAAGCGGTTGGGGAAACCACCCATCAGACAGGATGGTGACCCGAGCATCGCCCACAGAAAACCGAAAATACCCAGGCTGATCCCCCTGCGGGCCACCAAGTTTGGCAAAAGCGGCGCCCGGCATCGCGAAGGTGGGCATCAGTGCGGCAAGATTGAGCATGTCACGGCGGGTGGGGCGCAAAATGGTCATGGTGGTCTCCCTCTGGTCCACCCCGATCATATGCGTAAAGTTGAATAAAAGAAAGCCACCATCGCGCAAATCCCGCGCTGGGGTAAAAGTGGCGGGACCGCGCGCATCCGTCGAGGATGTGCATTCCCGAGGACCTGTATGTACAGGTGGGCGCCGGGTAACCGAACCAAGGCCCGGACAGAGCCAGCTCCCTCGGATTTGCTTAAGGCCACCGGAATGATCCTCATGCGACGAGAAGGGCAGATCGCCAAGGCTCAAAATAGGGGCAGGACAAGGCAGGCGCAAGGGGCGGCGGTGCCCTGCGGGCTTGAGGGGCGGAGAAATCCTGATAGGGTTGATCTATTGATCCACCATCGCGGGCGACTTTATTGGTCCCGTATTTTACTGAGTTTCCAGGTCATGCCCTTCTAAGCGACCCGCAAAGCCCTGTCCACTCTTGCTGAAGGCAAGCTCAGCCGTGCGCTTCGAGAACTCACGCTCATGTTGGGGGATGGCTCTGATGAGGCCTGGCGGTTCGCGGATGAGCATTTGGCCGGAGCTGCGAATGCGCTCAAAAAGGTCAAGGCGCGGATCGTGACCTTAGATACCGTTGGTGACACCTATGTGTTCCCTGTGATGCCGCGACAAACCGCTGTTCAGTTGGTGGAGTGGTCCGAGAGGGCTGGGCTTTCTGCGAAGATCATCGAGCCTCAAAAGGACTCCCTTGCGGCGCGCTTGTTCGGGAAGCGCGGCTAGGGTGCAGCGCGCGCATCATTAACCCCTTGCGATATGTTTACGTTTTGTTCATGTTTGATCCATGGATGATCAAACCGTGCATAGCAGCTTGCAACCGGGTCAACTTTTGGCGCGCGGTGTTATGCGGCATTTGTTGCGCTATGATTTTCAGGCTTTGGAAGAGTTCGTGCCCGCGCGTGGTCTGCGCACGGATGTCTATGCTGTTGGGCCGAAAGGGGAAATCTGGGTAATCGAGTGCAAATCCTCGCGCGCCGACTTTATGGCAGACCAAAAGTGGCAGGGCTATCTGGCGTATTGCGACAGGTTCTTTTGGGCTGTGGACGCGACATTTCCCACCGAGATCCTGCCCCGCGACACCGGGCTGATGATGGCAGATGGCTATGACGCCGAAATCCTGACCTATGGCCCGGAAACCAAGCTAGCCGCTGCACGGCGCAAGAAGCTCACCCATAAATTCGCCCGCGACGCCGCCCGCCGTCTCCAGAGCTACCGCGATCCGGGGCTTAGCGCTTTTTCGACGCGATAGTCTTGGCTTGTTCGGCTGCCGCCCGGATTTCTTCTGCTATATCAAAGGCTTCTTCAGCGTCAAAATCCATAGGGATGTCGATTCCATCGCCTTCAACATAGATGCGCACCATCCCCTGATCGGTTGGGCCGATTTGCAGGTTTGCTGTAATGTCGCTTTCGGAATTAATGCCCATGGGAGCCTCCATCGTGGTGAAATCGAGCGATACGCGCCTCGCGTGAATTTTTCAAGCCCAGACCTCTTGCATTGCCCGGCCAGCCCGGTTAAATCGCCCTCAGTGCCGCCTTAGCTCAGTTGGTTAGAGCACTGGTTTGTGGAACCAGGGGTCCCCCGTTCAAGCCGGGGAGGCGGTACCATCCCCCACTATTTTGTGACGCCGACGGGTGTATGACGTTTACGGGTGTATGACGTTTGCGCACGCGCAGGGGCGCGATGAGCGACATTCGCGAGGGACATTCGCTTGTTCCGCCCGAGACATTCGCTTGCGACACCCCCGGCAACCTGCGCGCCTTAGTCGAGTTTGATCGTTTGTTTTATGGTCTTCATGTCGTCCCCAAGCACGAGGATTTCGCCTTGCGTTGTGACGACAATCACCCGGTTTTCGACAAATGTGATCCCGGCAGCCGTCACGCCCTCGGGCAGAACGAGGCTTTCAGGGAGCGCAAACGGCTGGCTTTGATTGAAACGCATGACAATCACCGCAATCAGGACTATGAGACCGGCAATCATCGTTACAGTCAGCGCCGTGACGAGCCCCTTTAAATACCTGATCAACCCCGCCTGCGCCTCGGGGAGCGGAGCCTCATCCATGTCGTCCATCAAAACCACCTTCGTTGAGGTCATTATCGCGGAAAAACCGCCTGCACGTCTTGATAAGGCACTGGGGCGCGATGTGCCAGAGGAGGCGAACCTGTCACGCTCGCGCCTTGGGCGGTTGATCGTGGAGGGCAAGGTGCGCAAAGAGGGTGAGGTGGTGTTGGACCCCCGCGCCAAGGTGAATGAAGGTGATGTGTTCACTGTTGAGGTCGCGCAAGCGCTGGAAAGCCATATTGAGCCAGAAGACATCCCGCTTGATGTGATCTATGAGGATGCTGATTTGATCGTCATCAACAAGCCAACCGGCATGGTGGTGCACCCGGCGCCGGGCACCCCGAACGGAACGCTTGTGAACGCGCTCTTGTTTCATTGCGGTGATGACCTCTCCGGGGTCGGGGGCATGAAACGACCCGGAATTGTGCACCGGATTGATAAGGAAACCACGGGCTTGTTGGTGGTGGCGAAATCGGACGCAGCGCATCACGGGCTGGCGGCGCAATTTGAAAAGCACACTGTCGAGCGGCACTATATGGCGGTGATCCATGGGGTGCCGGATGCGGGCGATCCCCGCCTGAAATCCGTGCGAGGATCAAGCTTTGAAGCGGGTAACATTCTGAAATTACAGACACAATTGGCGCGCCACAAACATGATCGTCAAAAGCAGGCAGTCGTCTGGAATGGTGGCCGCCATGCTGTGACCCGTGCGCGGGTGGTCGAGACTTTCGGCAAGCCCGCCGTTGCAACTCTTGTGGATTGCTGGCTCGAAACGGGCCGGACGCACCAAATTCGCGTCCACATGGCCCACGCAGGCCACGGGTTGATTGGCGATCCTACTTATGGCGGGCGGCGCAAACTCTCTGACAAAGCTGTAGGTCAAGTCGCGGCCGAGGCCGTGCGCAGTTTCCCGCGCCAAGCCCTGCACGCGGCGACGCTGGGCTTTGTTCATCCTGTCACCGGCGAAGAACTGCGGTTTGAAGCGCCATTGCCGGATGACATCGAAACTCTTTTGGCGGGGTTGCGCACATCAAAGGTTGCTGGCGGATAATCCCTTCGCTAACCTTCCTGAATAGTCATAATTGGTTTCAGGAGAGTTTATGTTTTTCATTGTTTGGGGGTTTCGGGGCCGCAATAAGGTCATGTCGGGCGGCAATTTTTACTGCCCGGAGTGCGGCGATTATCGCGATTACAAGCTGATCGCTGTCAACCGCTGGTTCACGCTCTATTGGATCCCCCTGTTCAAAACGAAAGCCCTTGGCGAATTTGTCGAATGTGACAGCTGCAAGAGCACCTTCAATGAGCGGGTGCTCGACTTTGATCCGAAAGCCGATCACGAGAAATTCGAAGCGGCGTTTTCGATCGCTGCGAAACGGGTGATGTTCAAGATGGCGCTTGCGGATGGGGATATCGACCAAAGCGAAATTGACCAAATCACTCAAGCCTTTTCCAACATCGCCAAGCGGGAGATTGATGCCGCGGATATTGCGGCTGAGCTTGAAGCGGCGCGCGATGACACCCGCTCGATTGCTGATTATTTGGTCGAGGTGGCGCCGGGCCTGAATGATACCGGCAAAGAACTGGTGCTGCGCTCCGCAATCGCCGTGGCCAAAGCGGATGGCACGGTTGATGACAGTGAACGCGACGAGCTTCAGACCTTGTCCAAGGCGCTCGATTTGCCCAAAGCCTATGCGAATGGGATTTTCGCGGAAGAGGGCTTGCGCGTCTAAGGTCGCGCGCGCAGGCTGGGGAGGCCGCGCCACTTTGGGGCGGTCTTTTGCCTTTGTTACGTTTGACACAAGCGCGTGAGGCGGCTGAAAGGCCCTGCCATCGCGCGCAAAAAAGGTTCACATTTCGTTAACTCAACAAGGGTACTGCCCTTGAAACCGCGTGTGAGCGCCCTAAATTGTATGTTAATACCCGAAACATTCGGGTCCAACACGCCGCGCCGCGACCACATATGCTGCGCAGAAAGGGGAAATGATGAGTAATTATAGCAATCTTCCAGCACCAACACCCGAAGGTGGCCTGAACCGCTACATGCAAGACATTCGCAAGTTCCCGATGTTGGAACCCGAAGAAGAATATATGTTGGCCAAAAGCTGGGTCGAAAATGGCGACACGGAAGCTGCGCATAAAATGGTCACAAGCCATCTGCGACTGGCGGCGAAAATCGCGATGGGCTATCGCGGCTACGGCTTGCCGCAGGCTGAGGTGATCTCGGAAGCCAATGTTGGCTTGATGCAGGCGGTCAAACGCTTCGACCCGGAAAAGGGATTTCGCCTCGCGACCTATGCGATGTGGTGGATTCGTGCGTCGATTCAGGAATATGTGCTGCGCTCTTGGAGTCTTGTGAAACTGGGCACCACAAGCGCGCAAAAGAAGCTGTTCTTTAATCTGCGCAAAGCCAAGGCGCGCATCGGTGCGCTTGAGGAAGGGGATTTGCACCCAGAGCACGTCGAGCGGATCGCCAATGACCTTGGGGTTGCAGAAAAGGACGTTGTGTCGATGAACCGGCGCATGTCCGGCGGCGATGCGAGCCTGAATGCGACTGTTTCGGCAGATGGCGAAGGGGCGATGCAATGGCAAGACTGGTTGGAGGACGAAAGTGCCGACCAAGCTGGCGATTACGCGGAGCAAAACGAGCTGCAAACCCGCCTTGCCTTGATGAATGAGGCGATGGAGGTGCTCAATGATCGCGAGCGCGATATCCTGACTCAGCGGCGTTTGACAGATGAGACGATCACCCTTGAGGATTTGTCGAGCCAGTATGACGTGAGCCGCGAGCGCATTCGCCAAATCGAGGTGCGCGCTTTTGAAAAGCTGCAAACGCGTATGCAAGAGCTGGCAAGTGAGCGCGGGATGCTGGAATCCGCCTAGATCGACCGAACGCACGATCGCAAGACCTGAAATGCCCGGGCCAAGGTTTGGGCATTTTGTGAGCGCAGCCGGTCCTGACACATACCTTCTAAGAGGCGTGTTTTGGGGGCTGAAATCGTATTTGAGAGGGGTATATGAGCGATATGGATGACGATGTAACATTGGAAGAGCCAACAGACGATCAGCCGCAGGACAGCCGGGAAAACCATTGGATGCGCGGGCTTTGGATGATTGTCTTGGCCATTTTATTTGGTGTGGGCGAGTTCATTCTTGTGGTGGCGGCTGTGCTGCAATTCCTCTGGATTTTGATCGGCAAGGAAAAGAACACTTATATTGCGGAGTTTGGTCGCGATTTGTCCGATTGGCTGGGGCGCGTTGCGTTGTTCCAAACGGGGGCAAGCGACGATAAGCCGTTTCCGTTTGATCGCTGGGGCATTCCTGACTGATACCGATGGACGCATGGGGGACCAGTCCCCCAAACCCCCTGAGGTACTTTTGAACCAAAGAAAAGCGCGCGCGGATCAGTTCAGCCGGGCGCGCAACACGCGGATCATGTTCTCGCCAGCGACTTTTCGAATATCGGCTACTGCGATGCCTGCATCCAGCATGGCTTGGGTGAGGGCGGGCAGCTCTGCGGCGTCAAAGGCTGTGGTGACGGCCCCGTCGAAATCGGAGCCAAGCGAAACATGGTCTGCACCGACAGCGGCAATCGCCGCTTTGACGGTTTTGGCGATGCCCTGAGGGCTGTCGTCGCAGGTCACGTCTTGCCAGTATCCAATCGCGATCACACCGCCTGTTGCGGCGATGTCGCGCATCAAATCATCCGGATAGTTGCGTTTGACTTCGCAATGAGAATGGAGGCCGGTGTGACTGACGATCAGGGGCATTTCGGTCATGGCCAGCACATCGCGCGCTGTTTGTTCGCTGGAATGTGCCAGATCCAAGACAATGGGGCGTTTGGCGATTTCTGTCACCACTGTGCGGCCAAAATCGGTGAGGCCGTGATTGCCGATGCCGTGCAGGGAGCCGCCTAGGTCATTGTCAAAGAAATGCTGCAACCCCATGAGGCGCAGCCCTGCGGCCTCTAGGCGGTCGAGGTTTGCGATATCGCCTTCGAGCGGGTGGCCGCCTTCGGTGCCAAACAGCACCCCAAGCTGCGCGCCACCGGTTTTACGGGCTGTCAGAAACTGATCAAGATCGGCGATGCTGCGAATAAACACCACCTTTCCGTCACTCTCTGCCACAGCGTTTTCCAGGCGTTTGGCATGATAGAGCGCGCGCTCCGCGAGGGAGGTCCAGGTGCGCGGCGGCCAGAGCTGGCCGATGGCAAGCAAGGTGACATTGTCGCGGGCTTGGGCGGAGTTTTCCTCATAGTTCTGCCCGGCTGGTGTTTTGGTCACGGAGGTAAAGACTTGCAGCGCCGTGCCGCCCTGTATGAGGCGGGGGAAATCGACTTGGCCGCGCGTGCCGTAGGCATTGAGGTCGCGGTTCCAGAGCAAGGTGTCCGCGTGCCAATCTCCGATGATCAGGCTGTCATGTAGCGATTGCGCGGCTTGCGTGACGGGGAAAGGGTCGTGTGGCGTGACGACGTTCATGCCTTTTTCGGCAATCCCGGGCGCAAAGAGGAAAAATCCTGCCAGCGCCAGCCCAGTAAGGCCAAGAACGATCCTCACTATCCATTTGATGACACGCATGAAGTATCCTCCCATCAAGGAGCCTAGGGGAGAAGCGGCAAGGTGAGAAGGGGGCATTAAGGATGACCTCGACAAAATCTTGTTTGAGGGGGCGGCGGACTTTAGGGTGCGAAGGGCTGGTGTCTGCGCCGCGCGTGCAGATCTAGGAGTAAAGCCGAGAGTAAAGCCGCGAGAAAGCCCGCGAGAAAGCCCGCGAACAAGCCCGTGAGAAAGCCCGATTGATGTCATTCGCTGTGCATAGTTTTGGGAATATGCAAATCGCCTATCGCGTGGCCAATGCGAAGGCGACACCTGATGTGGCAGCGAGTACAGCGCCAAGTGCTG
The DNA here is from genome assembly GCA_050633625.1 of Maritimibacter sp. Classification (GTDB taxonomy): domain Bacteria; phylum Pseudomonadota; class Alphaproteobacteria; order Rhodobacterales; family Rhodobacteraceae; genus JBOEGW01. The sequence continues at coordinate 269,987 of JBOEGW010000001.1, forward strand.
CGCCTCAAACGCCCCAAGGCCAAGCCACCAAGACTGCACCGCCAGCGCGCGCGGTCGAGGCGCAGGTATTCGGATATAGCGCGGCACTCAGTCAACAGCTTGAAATCACAAAGCAAATCCAGCCGGGGGTGCAGCCGGGCGCAATCGGGCGACAGGCACCTGAAGACGGCGCTGCTGCGCGTGGCCCCGCGCCCACGAGGCCACCTTTGAATGGGCCGCCCTCTGAGATGGGCGCGGCACACCAAAGTCGCGCCGGGAAAAACCCGTTGGAGGCCGCGCACATGGCGCTCGATAGCCTCAAAGCCAGTAATGCCAGTAATGCCAGTAATGCCGGTGAAGTCACGAGCCGCGAGACAAGCGGCACAACAAGCTCAGCGCGTGCAGCGCAGGTGAGCGCGCTGTATGAGGCGGCTCAAAGGTTTTAGGGCGGTGCCGCAAGTGTCTTCGCCCTTGTCCCTTTATTGCTCCCAGTAAGCCGCATCCTGGAAGTTGACGTTGAGCAGTTTTGATCCATTGCCATAGGCGAGAATGGAGATGCGCCGCGGGTCTTGTGCCCAGCTGGCGTTGAAATCATCGAACTTTCGGTCAATCGGGTATTCCAGATGATCTGGCGGGCCGAATTCTGCGCTCAACTCGGCTAAGACAGCTTTGAAACGTGCTTTCATGTGGCGATTGCGGACTGTTGTTTTGTCGAGCGTCAGGGTGACTTGGATCAGCTCCTCACCGTCAAAAAAGTAACGCACAGCATAGATCGCCCCGGCAAATTCATGGTGAGGATCGACAAGGATATCCTTGGCGCCGCCATATAACTCTTCTGGAAAGGGGTTGGGGGCGGCCCCGGGATGCGCCTGCACCACCTGCGGCACGCTCATGCCGACAGAAACGCCGTTCCACAGCTCTTGGCTCCACGCTGGCAACCCAAAGGACAGCGCGAGGCTCAACATCAGCGCGCCAAACAAGGCGCGCTGTCTTTGCACGAGAGAATGAGGGTGAATCATCACTTGCCTCTGTTTTGCCTAGGCTTCCATCGCTTCAAGCTCATCAATGAAGCCAGAGATCATCCCAAGCCCCTTGTCCCAGAAGGCGGGATCAGAGGCATCAAGGCCAAAGGGTTTGAGCAGCTCGGAGTGATGCTTTGAGCCGCCTGCGCGCAGCATGTCAAAGTATTTTGCCACGAAATCATCGTCGCCTTCTTCATAAACGGCGTAGAGCGCGTTCACGAGGCCGTCACCAAAGGCATAGGCGTAGACGTAGAAGGGGGAGTGGACGAAATGTGGGATGTAGGTCCAGAAGGTTTCGTAGCCTTCCATGAAGGTGAAGGCTGGCCCGAGGCTCTCGCCTTGAACGCTCATCCACAGCGCGTTGATCTGATCGACAGTGAGTTCGCCTTGTGTGCGGCGCGCGGCGTGAAGCTTGCATTCAAAATCATAGAAGGCGATTTGGCGCACGACTGTGTTGATCATGTCCTCAACCTTGCCCGCCAAGAGCACTTTGCGCTGCTCTTGGGTTTTGGCTTCGGACAACAGTTTGCGGAAGGTCAGCATTTCGCCAAAGACCGACGCTGTTTCGGCCAATGTAAGCGGGGTTTGTGACAGAAGCTCGCCTTGGCCTGCGGCGAGAACCTGGTGTACCCCATGCCCCAGCTCATGCGCGAGAGTCATGACATCGCGCGGTTTGCCAAGGTAATTGAGCATCACATAGGGGTGCGCGTCGCTGACGGTCGGATGAGCAAAAGCACCGGGCGCTTTACCGGGTTTCACCCCTGCATCAATCCAGCCTTTGTCAAAAAACGGCGCAGCAATCTCGGCCATTTCTGGCGCAAAATCCCCATAGGCTGTCAGAACCGTGTCGCGCGCGCTCGCCCAATCGACATCGCTTGTATCCTCAAGCGGCAAGGGCGCATTGCGGTCCCAGACTTGCAAGGTCTCAAGGCCAAGCCATTTGCGCTTCAACTCGTAATAGCGGTGCGACAACTTGGGATAGGCCTTCACAACGGCTTCGCGCAGCGCTTCGACAACTTCGGCTTCCACGTCATTTGACAGATGGCGGCCAGTTTGCGGGGTTGGCATGTTGCGCCAGCGGTCTTCGATCTCTTTTTCCTTGGCGAGCGTGTTGTGCACCCGCGCAAAGAGTTTGGCGTTCTCGCCAAACACGCGGGCCAATTCGCGCGCGGCGGCTTCGCGGATTGAGCGGTTTTGTTCGGTGAGCAAGGTGGTGCAAGCCTCAAGAGACATGGTCTCGCCATTGACCTCAAAGGTGAGCGCGGCAGTGGTTTCATCAAACAGTTTGTTCCATGCGGCCGCGCCGACCGAAGATTGATCGTGGAGGAATTTCTCCAGCTCATCGGACAGCTGGTAAGGGCGCATTGCGCGCAAACGATCAAACACCGGCTTATAGCGCATCAAATCGGCGTTGCTGGCGAAGTTGGCATCAAGATCAGCGTCAGGAATGCGATTGATTTCGAGGGTGAAGAACACAAGCGGCGTTGTGTAGTCGGTCACTTGCTCTTGGCAGTTTTGCAAAAACTGCGCGCGTTCACCGTCAGTCGTGATTTGGTAATAGCGCAGCCCCGCATAGGACATGAGGCGGCCCGCCAAGAGGTCGATGCTTTCATAGGCGCGCACGCAGGCCAACAGCCCGGCCCCGTCCAGAGTGGCGAGCTTGCCTTCATAGGTCGCGGCGAAATCCGCGCAGGCCGATTTGAGCTTACTGAGATCGGCGGCGACTTCGGGAGCATCGGGCGCCGCATAAAGGTCCGAAAGATCCCATTCCGGCAATGGCCCAAGCGCGCCCGCACCTGAGGCTTCTGTGGACGCGTTTTGAACGGGGAAGGGCAGGGGCAAAACGGGCATGGTCTCTCCTAATGTCTGGTGCTCATGACATAGGACGCCACGCACCGCCTCACAATAGGTCTGCCCGCCTCAAGCTGGTGTTTTGCGCGGCAAAGGCAATGATGCGGCTTTGGAAACAGCTTGTCCGCGATGCTCTGGCTTGTGAAAAAGTTCGATTCGTTAAATTTGTAGGGAAGTTATGTGGCGCATTGTTCACGCCGCAAGAACAATAAGGCAAATTACGCTAAAACCGTTTATTTTTATGGCGATTATTAAGGTTAATTTCCTTACCCATGCCCCATTGTTGCCAGATTTCAGGTGTCTAAGGGAGGTTGGAAAAATGTACTGGGGCAAACTTTAGTAAAGCGCATTTGCGCTGGGAGAGGGTCGATGATGGAACGACTCAAAGTGAGGGAAAAACGCATGAAACAGCCGGTGCACCGGAGCGTGAAACGCGCGTTCATGAAAGACGAGGATGGCTCGATGGTCATTTTCGGGCTTTTGTTGTTTGTTTTGATGCTGACAGCGGGTGGCCTTGGTGTTGATTTCATGCGGTTTGAAGCGCAGCGTTCGCGCCTTCAATCCACGCTTGATCGTGCCGTGTTGGCCGCGGCCAGCCTCGACCAAACCTTAGATCGCAAAGTTGTTGTGATGGATTACTTCAAGAAAGCCGGTCTTGAAGGCGCGATTTCCATGGACGATATCGACGTGATCGCGGGCTTGACCGCCTCTAGGGTCGACGCCACAGCACAGCTTGAAGTGGACGCCACCTTCCTGCGCTTTGTTGGCATTAATTCCATGTCTGCCCCGGCCACAGGTGCAGCAGAAGAAGCAGCGTCACTGACTGAAATCTCTCTGGTTGTGGATGTCTCCGGCTCGATGACCTGGCAGTCCTACTCGGGCAACTCCAAAATGTATGAGCTGCAACAAGCTGCCAAGAAATTCACCTCGATCGTTTTGTGTAACCCAGGCGATGTCACAGCAACTGAGAACTGCGTCGTGGATAACGGCAAGGTCTCCATGTCCTTGATCCCGTATTCCGAGCAAGTTGTGCTTGGTGAAGATGTATTGCGCCATTTCAACGTGACGCGCGAGCATGACAAACGATCTTGCGTGACCTTCTATGACGAGGATTACGACTCGATTGCCGTGAACACGACCGACGAATTGCAACGCACCGGCTACTGGGATCCTGATCGTGGCCGCAATGACCGCGCCTATCAGAGCAATAGCCCTTGTAAGAATAATTCCTACCGTAAAGTGACCCTGCTTGAAGGGGACGTGATGGACATGCGCAACGCAATTGATGATCTTGAAGGCAGTGGCTTTACATCGATTGACCTCGGTATGAAATGGGGTGCTGCTTTCTTGGATGACGCAACCGCGCCAGTGATCCAAGGCCTCAACGCGGCCGGGACGATTGACGATGCCTATGATGACCGTCCGTTTTCCTACGATCAACGTGGCGTGGAAAAAGTCATCGTGCTCATGACCGACGGTGAGAACACCGATCAGCGGTATCTCAAGAAGGGATACCACGGCGGGATGGCGCCGATTTGGAAGGCCAACGACAAAGGTTACCTGTCGATCTATGACGCGGAAAATGAGCGCTACTGGTGGGTCACTCAGGGGAAATGGAGCGATCACGCCTATGGCACCGGCTTCTCGGAGTATTGCCGCTGGGTCTATTCATCGAACGAGCTATTTGATGACAGCGCAAGCACAACCCGCAAAGCGCGCCGCGGTGGCGGCAAAAAGAACAAGACTTGGTATTGCTCTATGGAAAGCGAAGGCTCGGGCGCGTATCAAATGCCATTCTCCGACATCTGGAAGGGCTACACGCAAGCTTGGTATGACCAGTGGAATTTCCTTGAAGACGCCGGCGGCACTTGGGGCAACGGGACCAAGAACGATCGCTTGGACCGGATTTGCACGGCGGCAAAAGCTGAGGACATCACAGTGTTCACAATCGGCTTTGAGGTGCCAAGCTATGTCCAAGACGAGCTTCGCAACTGTGCCACGGCCCCTGCGTTTAACTTCAACGTGAACGGCCTAAACATCGCGGATGCCTTTGCGACAATCGCGCGCGAAATTTCCAAACTGCGCTTGGTGAACTGATATGAAACACGTGAGCACATTCGCCAAATACCTTGGTCGCAAACTGCGGCGCGAGGACGGGAACGCCTCGGTCGAATTCGTGATCTTGTTCCCGGCAATCATGACGATCTTCTTCTCATCCTTTGAGGTGTCGATCTACTTGTTGCGCGCAACGATGTTGGAGCGGGCGCTGGATTTGAACGTGCGTGAGCTGCGCCTTGGACGGCTGGACCCGGCAACACCGGAACAGCTCAAAAAGCAAGTATGCGACGACACGCTGATCTTTCGGGATTGCCCAAATGCGATTGCGATTGAGCTGACCACCATCAGCACCAACACCTGGGAGCTGCCTGCCGAGTCGATGGTCTGTGTGGATCGGCGCGAGGAGATTGCCCCGGCCGTGACCGTCGACTTCGGTCAGGTGAACGATTTGATGATGGTGCGCGCCTGTGCCGTGCTCGACCCATTCTTTGGCACTACCTCATTGGTCATGGACCTGCCGCTCGACCCCTCAGGTGGGTATGTGGTGGCAGCCGCCTCGACCTTCGTGAACGAACCGTAGGAGAACGAACATGGCGTTCATGACATCCCTTTTGCACCGGACCGCGCGCTTTGGCCGCGACGAGGATGCTTCGCTTTCGGTCGAGATGGTTCTGATCTTGCCGCTTTTGATCTGGGCCTTTTTGGCGACCTTCACCTTCTTTGATGTGTACCGGGCGAAAACCCTGTCTCTGAAGGCGAATTACGCGATTTCGGATTTGATCACCCGCGAAACCAATGAGATCAATATGCAGTATATTTTGGGCGCGGAAAAGGTTTACGAATTCCTCACCCAGAGCGAGGACGATAGCTGGCTGCGCGTCACCCAAGTGCATTGCATCAAGGAATGTGCAACGAATGGGCGCAAGTTTGTTGTGACCTTCTCGGCCGCAACGGAAGGGCAAACCACCTATACGAACAGCACAGTCATGGACGCGCTGAACCCTGTATTGCCCATGTTGGCACAAGGCGAACGGGCGGTGGTTGTGGAAACCGCGATGCGATACATGCCGCCGGTGCGCGAAAACCTGACGGGCATTGGCCCACGCGAGTTCATCGACCTGGTTGTGACGGAGCCACGTTTTGCACCGCAGATTTGTTGGGAAGGGGCCGAGTACTGCTAAGGCAGGCCCCCCCACTACGTGATCTGTGCAACCATGCACAGATGATGCGCCAAGGCTCACGCTTTGGCGCATTGTTTGGAGAGAGGGGCGGACATAAGTTGATCTCAAAGGAGACACATCATGTCCATTCGTCCAGTACTATCCGAGTCCAAAGCCCAACTCACAAGGGAAGGGGCGGGCGTCAAGTTGCACCGTGCCTTCGGGTTCCATGAGCCAGAGGCGTATGATCCGTTCCTGCTGTTTGATGACTTTCGCGGCGAGATCCCTTCGGATTATCAAGCCGGGTTTCCCTGGCATCCACACCGCGGCATCGAAACCATAACCTATGTTTTGGCTGGGGAGGTCGAACATGGCGACAGCCTTGGCAATAGGGGCGTTTTGGGCGCTGGATCTGTGCAATGGATGACCGCCGGATCAGGCATCATGCATCAAGAAATGCCTTCGGGAAACGCCGATGGACAAATGCACGGCTTCCAACTTTGGGCCAATCTGCCCGCCAGCCTCAAAATGACAACGCCCCGGTATCAAGACATTGAGGGCAGTGATATTCCTGAGGTCATTGATGATGACGGCACCAAGGTGCGGATCATTATAGGCGAGTTCTGGGGCAAATCCGGCCCTGTTGATGGGATCGCCGCAGAGCCACAATACCTTGATGTTTCGGTGCCCCCCGGCGTGCGCAAGACCTTCAAAATCGACACCTACCGCCACGCCTTCGCCTATGTGTTTGCCGGAGCTGGCGCCTTTTCGGACGCGGCTATTCCACGGGGCGTTCTGCTGGAAAAAGAGGTGCGCGGCGAGGAGGTCAACATTCGTGACATGTCGGGCAACCGAACCGTTGTGCGCTTTGGCACAGGTGATGAGGTGACGGTGCAAGCGGGCGAAGAAGGGGTGCGGTTCTTGCTGATCTCAGGTGCGCCGCTGCAAGAGCCAGTGGCCTGGCATGGTCCGATCGTCATGAATACCCGCGAAGAGTTGCGCCAAGCCGTGAAAGAGCTCAACAACGGCACTTTCATTAAGCCTGCACATTAAACAGCGCCAAGGACCGCATCAAGCAGCCGGCTGGGCTTCCTTGTTTTCCAAATACCTTTCGGGGGTCTGGGGGTGAAAAACCCCCAGCCATCCGCGCGCGGTCCCATCATTCAAAAGAACAAGCCGCAAGGCCCGCCCGCAATCGCTATAGGTGGGCCTTGAAATGATGAATAATGCCTTGAGTCACACGTTCCCGCGTCTCAGGCACCTCCATCATCACCTCATGTTCGCCCCCCGCACAGACCTCAAGGCGCCCATTTGGCCAACGCGCCATCATGTCGCGAATGTCTGATTGGGTGACGATGCGCTCATTGTCGCCCATGAAGGTCAGGCAAGGCAGTTTTGGCGCCGGGCTTGCCATGAGTGCGCCCGTTTCAATCAAGGAAGCGCGCAACCAGCCATTTGTCGGCCCGCCAAGTGCGAAATCTGGCACATCGGCAAGTTGCTTCTTCATATATGCGAACATCTCAGCGTCGCGGGTCAGTAGATTGTCCTCAAACGCCGCCGTCACCGTGTAACTGTTGATATCCTGCGTCGCGGCCAGCGATTTTGACCGCCCAAACAGGCACATTGTTTCGGTCATCGCGCGCGCAATCGGGCGTGGTACACCGCCCATATACATGCCCCACATGGGGGCCGAAAACGCCGCCGCACGAAACCCTAGATTCCGATGCAACGCACGCAGGGCAATGCAGCCGCCCATAGAATGACCGATCAGGTAGTATGGTTCAGGCAAGTCAAGCGCCTGCGCCGCCTCCAGCACCGCGTCCAGATCGGCTTGGAACTCTGCATAATCGTCAATATGGCCCAAAAGACGATTGTCACAGGCGCGATCCGCAAGCCCCTGTCCACGCCAGTCAATGGCCAGGAAATGAAAGCCAGCGCCGGTGAAACTATGCGCTTCGCGGCCATATTTCTCGATATATTCGGTACGACCGGGGCACATGATGATCGTGCCACTTGTGTTGCCCGTGTCGCCCTGCGCCGGCCAAAGCCCGATCCGAATGCGCAGATCAGCTTGGGGGGTGAGCCAATAGGCAGCGCCCCCCTCTGGCCCCTCGGCGACGTCATTGTGCAAAGGGGCCGGGGTCATCATCAGCCCAACAACCCGCCAAGACGCATCGCAACACCCATGTCACCATCCACCTTGAGCTTGCCTGTCATGAAGGCCGCTGTCGGGTTCAATTCGCCCGACATCATGTCCTGAAACACATCAGCAGAGGCGGTCAGCGTAACGTCTGCCTCATCATCAGACGCGCGCGCGCCATTCGCATCCACGATGATCGCCCCTTCGTCTTCGATCGCGAATTTTGCTGTCGCATCAAATCCGGCCCCTGACACTTTTTCGTTCAAAGCGGCAACGGCGGCGTCAATTACGTCACTCATATGATGTCTCTCCTAAGTCATTGCCCCGCAGATTTGCGGGTTTTGATAGAGATTAGCAGGGGAATCGGCATCGGAAAACAACATAAAATCCGACCTGACGCGCGGGAAAGCACATGCGGCGGCGGCTGGTCGCACAAAAGTGTTCGCCGTGACGCGCGCGCGGCGTTAGAATGGGGCTATGAAACGCCTGATCCTCGTCTGTGTCTTGAGCTTTTGCGCAGCTCCGCTTTTTGCGGGGTCAGAGAAGCTGGACGCGTTGTTTGAGCGACTGTTGGTGGCCGATGACGGGGGATGGCGGCCCATTGAGGATCAGATTTGGGAAGAATGGTCGCAATCTGGTTCGGCATCGGCAGATTTTTTGCTCAAACGTGGGCGCGCGGCTCTGCGCGAGGAAGATTGGGCAGTCGCGATTGATCATCTCACGGCCCTTGTGGAACTCGCGCCAGAGTTTGCCGAGGGCTACAACATGCGCGCAACGGCTTATTATAACGCCGGGCTTTACGGGCCATCCATTGAGGACATCGCGCGCACCCTCCTGCTTGAGCCGCGCCATTTTGCGGCCCTCGCCGGATTGGCGTCGATGTTTGAAGAAATGAACGATCCCGCGCGCGCTTTTGAGGCTTATCGCCGCGCGCTTGCTATACATCCGCATCAACCCGATTTAAGACAGGCCGTAGAACGCCTAGAGCCGCAGGTTTCGGGCACGGATATTTGACCCAAGGCCGAACAGGGAGGCCACTTTGTCTCAACTGACGGCTGTGCTTGGTCCCACCAACACGGGAAAAACGCATTACGCGATTGAGCGGATGCTGAGCTATCAAAGCGGGGTCATTGGCTTGCCGCTGCGCCTGCTTGCGCGAGAGGTCTATGATAAGATTGTTGCGCTGCGCGGCCCTTCCGTTGTGGCCTTGGTGACGGGCGAAGAGCGCATCGTGCCGCAGCGCGCCAAATACTGGGTGGCAACTGTGGAGGCGATGCCCGCCGGGTTGGGGGCGGATTTTCTGGCCGTCGATGAAATCCAGCTTTGCGCGGACCCGGAGCGCGGTCATGTGTTTACGGACCGGTTGTTACACGCGCGCGGCACCCATGAGACCCTGTTTATGGGCGCAGAAACCATGCGCAGTGCGATTGCCGCCTTGGTGCCTAAGGTGCAATTCATGCGCCGGGAACGATTTAGCGAGCTCACCTACGCAGGTTCGAAAAAGATAAGCCGAATGCCTCCCCGAAGTGCAATTGTCGGGTTTTCGGTTGAAAATCTGTATGCCATCGCTGAATTGCTCCGGCGACAAAAGGGCGGGGTTGCTGTGGTGACGGGGGCGCTCAGCCCGCGCACACGCAACGCGCAGGTGGCGATGTATCAAAATGGTGAAGTCGACTATTTGATCGCCACGGACGCGATTGGCATGGGGCTGAACCTGGATGTGAATCACGTCGCTTTTTCGGCGCTTAGCAAATTTGATGGGCGGCGGATGCGCTATTTGGCCCCAAATGAGATGGCGCAGATTGCCGGGCGCGCTGGGCGGCATATGTCGCATGGCAGCTTTGGCGTGACGGGCGAAGCGCCGCCGCTGGACCCGGACATGGCGCAGGCGATCATGGACCATCGTTTCACGCCGCTCAAGAAACTGAACTGGCGCAACTCGGATTTGCGGTTTGGGTCGGTTGCGGCCCTTGTGGACTCGCTTGAGGCGGGGGTTCAGGACGACTGGTTGATGAAGGCGCGCCCGGCGGATGACCTCTTGGCGCTCAAGGATTTGGCGCTTGATCCGGTGATCGCGGCGCGCGCCAGCGATGGGCCTTCGGTGCGGCTGTTGTGGGATGTGTGCCGGGTGCCGGATTTTCGCGGGCTGTCAAACGGCGAACACGCGAGCCTGCTGCATGACATCTACAGTGATCTGCATGAGTATGGTAAGATACGCGAAGATTGGTTCGCGCGGCGCGTGAAGCGCATTGATCGCACGGATGGTGATATTGACGCGCTGTCAAAACGGCTGGCCTATGTGCGCACATGGACCTATGTGGCACAAAGAAACGGCTGGCTTGGTGATGAAGGCCATTGGCGCGGCGAAACGCGTGCTGTAGAAGACCGCCTGTCGGATGCGCTTCATGGCGCGTTGACACAAAGATTTGTTGATCGGCGCACCTCTGTGTTGTTGCGCCGGTTGAAGCAGAAGGAGGGCCTCGTGGCCGACGTGAATGACAAGGGTGAAGTGACGGTTGAGGGCGAATTTGTCGGCCGTCTTGAGGGGTTCCGATTTATGCAGGACGCCTCTGCGAGCGCGGATGAGGGCAAGACCCTGCGCGCGGCAGCGGTCAGCGCATTGGCGCCGGAATTCCATCTGCGCGCGGATCGGTTTTATAACGCGCCGGATACCGAGATTGATTTCACCGAGCAAGGCGGCCTGATGTGGGGCGAGCATGCGGTCGGTAAGCTCTTGAAAGGCGACGATATTTTGCGCCCCCGCATTCAAGCCTTCGTGGACGATGAAGCCGGGGCGGATGTGGCGGAGAAGGTCACGCGCCGCTTGCAACATTTCATGGATCGCAAAGTGGCTGCTTTGTTTGAACCGATGTTGGCAATGCAAAAAGATGAAACCTTAACAGGACTGGCGCGGGGGTTTGGCTTTCGTTTGATTGAAGCGCTGGGCATCATTTCGCGCGACGCTGTGGCGAGTGAAGTCAAGGATTTGGATCAGGACGCGCGCGGATTTTTGCGCAAGCATGGCGTGCGCTTTGGTCAGTTCACGATCTTTATGCCGCTCTTGCTGAAGCCCGCACCCACCCGGTTGCGGCTTGTGCTGTGGAGCCTGTTTCAAGGTCTGGATGAGTTCCCTGAAAGCCCGCCCGCCGGTCTTGTGACGATCCCTGTTATTTCGGGCATTGAGCCACATGTTTACACCTTGTCGGGCTACCGCCCGGCCGGGGCGCGCGCGATCCGCATTGATATGTTGGAACGACTCGCGGACCAGCTGCGCAGCCAAGACAGCCGAGGCGGGTTTGAGGCCAACCCGGATATGTTGTCGATCACCGGCATGACGCTTGAGCAATTCGCTGATCTGATGCAAGGCCTTGGATATAAAGCGGAAAAAGGTGAGCGCGCGAAGGTGAAACCCGCGCCAGATGGCGCGCCGACACCAGCTGTCGACAGCGAAGCTCCCACAGAAGTCCCAACTGAGGCGCAAGGCGAAGCTTCGGGTGAGGCGGGTCCGCAAACACCCGCCACGCAAGGTGAGATCGCGTCCTCCGAAACCGAGGCAGGAGCAGAGGCCGAAGTCGAGGTGTTTTACAGCTTCACTTGGGGCGGCTTTGGGCGGCGCCAAAACGCAAATCAAGGCGGGCGCGCAGAGCAAGGCGAGGGGGGCAAACCCCGCGGCAAGCCACGCGGCAAACCCGGCCAAAAACCCCGTGGAAAACCCGCGCAAAAAGGCGGCGGCAATAAAGCCAAGACCTTCTCATCGGGTCCGGCCAAGAAAGACAAAATTGACCCGGATAATCCCTTCGCGGCGGCGCTTATGGGGCTTAAGGACAAATCCTAATTGACTGATGTGACTGAGAAATCGCGGATGCGCGCCGATAAATGGTTGTGGCATGCGCGGTTTTTCAAGACCCGCAGTTTGTCGCGCGCGCTGATCACTGGCGGGCATTTGCGCATCAATGGCGACAAGGTCTCAAAACCCGCGCAAGCGCTGCAAATCGGGGATGTTTTGACCTTCCCCCAAGCCAAAGAAATTCGTGTGATTAAGGTGTTGGCGCTCTCAGAGCGGCGCGGCCCTGCGCCAGAGGCGCAAACGCTATACGAAGACCGGACCCCGGCCAAGACCAGCGTTCCAAAAGCGCCCGGTTTTGAGGGAAAGGGGCGGCCCAATCGGAAAGATCGTCGCAACGCGCGTCTTTACGACCCAACGCGGCTTGATTGATTGCGCCGAGGCGGTTAGCAAGGCGCAAACGCTGTGAACTAGGGGTGAACCCATGACCTATATCGTCAACGACAAATGCATTGCCTGCAAATACACCGACTGCGTCGAGGTTTGCCCGGTGGATTGCTTTTATGAAGGCGAAAACATGCTGGTGATTCACCCGGACGAGTGCATTGACTGCGGTGTATGCGAGCCAGAATGCCCAGCCGACGCCATTCGCCCGGACACCGAGCCAGAAGCGGCGACCTGGGTCGAATTCAACCGCAAGTACTCCGAGCTTTGGCCTGTGATTATTTCGAAGAAAGACCAATTGCCGGAGGCCGAGGAACGCGACGGCGAAGAAGGGAAGTTGGAAAAGTACTTCTCGGAAGCGCCGGGCGAAGGCGGCTGATTCGCTTTTTCAACGGTTTATGACAGGTTTGTAACCTGTATTTTGCGCGATAACGCCCTGATTTCATTCAGATAACATCCACAAGCAAGGCCGAGCACTTTAAAATCGGCCCAAAATGTGCTATGTATATGCCAATGTGAAACCTGAGATGTGCCGCGCGCTTATGGTTCTGTGATTTGCGCGCTCAATTGATCGTTAGACCCGCTGTTGCGAAGGGCGTTTCGCCCATCGCGCTGTGTTTTTGTCGCTCAAGAAAGGCAATCTCCAATGGAAGAAGACAAATATGAGCAAATCCAAGAAGCTTGATTTCCGCCCGAACGAATTCGTCGTCTACCCTGCCCATGGTGTGGGGAAGATCGTTAATGTTGAGGAGCAGGAGATTGCTGGGCTGAAGATGGATTTCTTTGTGATCGCGTTTGAAAAAGACAAGATGACGTTGCGCGTGCCCACAAATAAAGCCACCGAAAACGGAATGCGCAGCCTGTCTTCGCCTGATGTGATTGCGCAAGCAATGAAGACCCTCAAAGGCAAAGCCAAGGTCAAACGGGCGATGTGGTCGCGCCGGGCGCAGGAATATGAGCAAAAGATTAACTCGGGCGACTTGATCGCAATCGCGGAAGTGGTGCGCGATTTGCACCGCTCGGATGATCAACGTGAGCAAAGCTATTCGGAGCGTCAGCTTTATGAGGCCGCGCTTGAGCGTTTGACGCGGGAAGTGTCGGCGGTGTCGGGCGGCGACGAAGAAGGGGCGAAAACCCAAATCGGTGATGTCTTGATGTCGCGCGCACCTGCTGCGGCGTAACAAACGGATCCTCGCAGGCGGTACAAGCTCGTGAGGTGCGAGAGAAAATCGTCGTTCCCGCCAAGGGAGCGGCGGTTTTTTTTATGCGGCGAGCGCAAGAAGGGCGGCACTTTCACAAAGCTGTTGAGTTGCGCCCAAGATATCGCCGGTTTGACCGCCAATTTTGCGTTTGGCGATGGCGGCGACGGCTATTGTGGTGAGGCTGACCGTGAGAATCGCGGTGAGAAAGACGGTAAGGGGCAGCGCTGCCGTGACTAGCCAGGACAGCAAGAGGGCAAGGGTTACTGCCAAAAGGGCCGCATTTTGGGGCGGGCGGCCTACGGAATGTGACAAGCCTTTTCCGCGCGCATTGGGCAGGGCAGCGGCGAGCACCACCATGGGCGCGCGGCTCAACAAAGCGGGGGCGATCAGCCACAAAGGGGTGTGATCGGCTGCCAGAAGGGACGTGATCAGCGCCCAACGCAACACCAAGGAGAGGATCAAAGCGATCACCCCATAGCTGCCGATGGCGCTGTCTTTCATGATCTCAAGGCGGCGCATTTTGTCGTGCCCCCCCCAAAGCCCATCGGCGCTGTCGGCCAGCCCATCCTCATGAAGTGCGCCAGTGAGGATCGGCTGAACGGTGAGGGCGAGCGCGGCTGAGACTGCGGGCGAAAGGCCAAAAGCCAGCGAGAGGCAGGCGACCAGCGCGCTGGCGCCGCCCACCACAAGCCCCGCGAGAGGCCAAGCCCAAGCCGCGCGCGCGCCGCGCGAAAAATCCGCCTTGAGGGGCAAACGGGTCAGAAGCGCGAGGGCTGCTATGACGTCAGAATGATGCACTAATGGCTTTTGCATGACCGTCCCTTTGGTAGGGGTGTTCACCCCGCGCATCCGTGGGTAAAGAGTTGCGCGACATGTTTCAACAGGAGAGCCCGATGACCACTGCGCCTTTTGCCAGCCTTGCCGAATTTCAGGACGTTTTGCGCGGGGCGCCGGGACCAGATGCGGAGGCCGTTCGCGGCGCTGAGGCGCGCAATGCCAGCTTGACCAAACCCCCAGCGGCCCTTGGACGATTGGAAGATCTGGCGATTTGGTTCGCGGGATGGCGCGGCGCGGCGCGGCCCGTGTTGGAGCGCCCTCAGGTCATTGTTTTTGCCGGAAACCACGGTGTCACCGCACAGGGGATTTCGGCCTTTCCGGCGGAAGTCACTGTGCAGATGGTTGCCAATTTCGAAGCGGGCGGCGCGGCTGTAAACCAATTGGCAAAGACGTTTGGGGCGAAAATGGATGTTGTGTCGCTTGAGTTGGAACGCCCGACCGCGGATTTCACCCAAGCGGCTGCGATGAGCGAAGCAGACCTTGTGGCAGCGCTTTTGGCCGGTTGGAATGCTGTGGATGCAACGAGCGATTTGTTGGTCACGGGCGAAATGGGCATCGGCAACACCACCTCAGCAGCCGCGATCTCGCATGCGTTGTTTGGCGGCATGGCGGCGGATTGGGTCGGGCGCGGCACTGGGGTTGATGACGCGGGGCTGGCCAATAAGGCGCGGGTTGTGGAGGCGGGTCTTGCAGCTCATCCCGGGGCAAAAGACAATGGGCTTGAAGCGCTGCGCTGCCTTGGTGGGCGCGAATTGGCGGCCATGGCAGGGGCGATTGCGCGCGCCCGCATCCTGCGCATTCCGGTGATTCTGGATGGGTTCATTTGCACGGCGGCGGCGGCTTGTCTTGAAATGGCACAAGCGGGCGCGCTTGATCATGCGGTTGCGGGCCATGTTTCTGCGGAAGCTGCGCATGGGGCCTTGTTGGAAAAACTTGGCAAATCCCCGCTTTTGTCGCTTGGGATGCGGCTTGGCGAAGGGTCGGGCGCGGCTTTGGCGATTGGCGTCATGAAGGGCGCGATTGCGACACATTCGGGCATGGCGAGTTTTGCCGAGGCTGGCGTGTCAGAGGGCCGTGGGGATTAATCCAGCGGGTCGTCCTCATCCGCTGCGGGCGTGTCGTTTGACATAAGCTGGGTCAACATCAGCGCATCCATATCGCGTTGCAACTCGATGGCGCGTTTGAGGTATGGCTCGTTCTCGCCAACAGGAATATCGGGATCCCAGTAATTCGCGAGTTCGCGAATTGTCTGGCGGTCCTGTTGGAAGAACATGCGCTCTGCTTCATTGGCTTCGAATTCGGATAGTCCAATATTTTCAAGAACATAACGCCCTGCGCGCAGGGAGCTGTCAAACATTTCGCGCACGATGTCATTCGCGCCAGCCTGGTAGAGCGCATAGACATGCGCGCGGTCATGGGCGCGGGCGATAATGTGCAGATCGGGGCGGATTTGGCGCGCATGCGTCACGATTTGGACCGTGGCAGACGGGCTATTCACGGCCACAACGAGCACCTTGGCAGTGGCAAGCCCGGCCGCATGCAGCAAGTCTGGGCGCGTTGGGTCGCCAAAGAAGCTTGTGACACCGAATTTGCGCATGAGCTGGATGGTTTTCAGGTTGTTGTCGAGGACTGTCGTTTTGAACCCGGTTGAGCGCACGAGGCGGTTCACCACTTGGCCAAAGCGGCCAATCCCGACGATAATGACCCCATGTTGCTCGTCGATGTCATCGGGGTCCGGATCGGTTGCATTATCGGATTTACGCCGTGTCATTTGGTCAAAAACGATGAAAAACAAGGGGGTGAGCAGCATGGAGAGCGCGATCACTGTGAGCAGGTCTCGGTTCACGGCGCTGTCGATTGCGCCTTGTTGCAAGCTGAACCCGGCGAGCACGAAGCCAAATTCGCCAGCCTGCGCGAGGCCGAGTGTGAACAGCCAGAGGTCGCGGCCGCGCAGCTTGAACAACAGACCGAGTGGGGCCAGAACCAGCCCTTTGGTGAGCATGAGCGCGAGGGTGAGGCCAAACAGTTTCACCGGATCAGCGAGAAAGCCCTGAACATCAATGCCCGCGCCGACAGTGATAAAAAACAGGCCCAACAACAGGCCTTTGAAGGGTTGAATATCGGTTTCTAGCTCATGGCGGAATTCGGAGTTGGCGAGCACCACGCCCGCCAAGAAGGTACCAAGCGCCGGGGACAGGCCAACTGAGGTCATCAAAACCGCGATGCCGACAACGATCAGCAGCGCGAAAGCGGTATACATTTCGCGCAGGCGCGCGCTGTCGATGAAGTGAAAAACCGGGCGAACCAGATAGCGACCCGCCAAAATAACGGCCAAGACCGCGCCCAATGTGACCAAGGTCACGCCCCATCCGGGCAGTCCCGCCACAAGCGAGAGCGTTTCGCCGTGTGCATCATCGGCGCCGTGGCTTGAGTGCGTTGCCAGCAGGGGCAGCAGGGCCAGCATCGGGATCACCGCGATGTCTTGCGACAGCAAGACAGAGAAGGCAGAGCGCCCGCCTGCGGTTTGCATGAGGCCCTTTTCTGTCAATGTTTGCAAGACGATAGCAGTGGACGACAGGGTGAGCGCCATGCCAACGGCGATCGCGGTTTGAAGGTCGAGGCCGAGCGCGGTTCCGCCAAGCGTGATCAACCCGGTGGTGACCAGAATTTGCAGCCCCCCCAAGCCCATGAGCCGGTGCCGCATATCCCAAAGCGCACGCGGCTCCAGCTCAAGCCCGATGATAAACAGCATCATCACAACGCCGAATTCTGCAAAGTGACGCAAGTCAGCGCTCTCAGCCCCATCAAGCCCGGTGATCGGCCCGATCAAAAGCCCGGCAATGAGGTATCCAAGCACCGACCCCAACCCCATGCGCGCCGCAAGGGGCACAGCAATGACAGCCGCGCCGAGGTAAATTGTTGCTTGAAAGAGAAAACTATCCATAACCCCGGTATTGCAACGCCGTCCATGTTTGGCAATGGGCGCCGCGCGTTATCCGGTCCCGTCCCGGATTTGATCGCTGAGTTGTGATATACGTTCAAGTCGAGATTGCACTTTGTCTTGAAAGTTTTTCAATTGGCCGATGATGTCGCGCAGGCTTTCACCGCTGCGTGGCAGGCGTGCCCCTTCGATTTTGCACATGACGCGCGTGGTGGAGAGGCCGAGAACATGCCGTTCCAAGCGCACACAAGCGTCTTGAATGCGGGCCGCTTCGCGTTGAACGGTTTCGATGGAGTCCGCGGAGCGCTGACCGTAATCGGCCACGATTTTTTGGAGAATGGCGCGTTCAGCGTCGAGATCGACTTCTCCGAGACGCCGACGTTCTGTGACAAGCTGGCGGTCGCATGTTTTGAGGATTTCCAACATCCCTTCGGTGAACAAAGACGACTGGACGCGCGTGCGGATGGCGGCGAAGTTCCCTTTTTCACCGACGACGTTTTTCTCAAACCAATCGGACATGTCGCGCGACATGATCCCGTAGTTTTGCGACAGGGTCGTGATGGGGCCACCGGTTGCCTCAAGTCGGGAAGCGATGACACGAAGATTGTGTGGAATCGTGCGCATTGAGTGAAAATCGGCGGTCAAACCCTGGGTCTCAACGCGGAGTTTTTCTGAGGCGGTGAGCATGTCGCGCAGCGCCTTAAGCCGATAGTTTGGCGCGTGTTTGAGGGTCGCGTCTTTTTGCGTCAACTCGCTGCACAGGGCCATCGATTCAAAGTCGCGGTAGTTGTCGTACCCTTGTGATTGGATCCGGTCCAGCAAAAGGGCGGCACTGTCGGCTGGGCTTAGGTTCTCGTCTTTTTCAAGCTGGAGGAGGCTGGCGTATTCGGAGCGCACCATGTCAAACATCGGGCTTGTCGGCTTGATGCGCGCTGACAGGTAGCCGCCTTCATTGGGCAAGACCACGGCGAACACCCAGTAGTGCAACCCATCGCTTGATTTGTTCTTCACATACGCCCCGATCGGCTCGCCCTTTTGGATACGATCCCACAGCAACCAAAACACGCCGCGCGGCATGTCTGGGTGGCGAATGAGCTTGTGGGGTGCGCCGATCATTTCGCTCCATTCGTAATGGGCGACACGGCGGAAGATGTAGTTTCCGGCTTGAATTATGCCGTGTTTGTCGGTGCGCGAAAAGAACACCTCATCGAGGGAAAATGGAGCTTCGCCGGAGTCAGGGCGGATTTCGTTTCGTTTTTCTACAAAGCTCAAAGCGGCGTGCCTCAACTGCTGGTGCGACTCCGAGCTTGGGCGCACTCACACATTGTCCTAACGGCATTTAGTTTTGAGACAGTTAATCAAGACCCATTTTTGTTCAGGACGGATTGGCGCCTGACTTCAGCCGGTTTAGCTGAGCGGCGGGGCTTGCAATGTGACGCTGCGATTGCCCTTTTGGTAGGTCAAACGGCTTGTGGACAGGGCGGTTACGCGGCCTCCGTCGAGGCGATCTCCGACTTTAACCTTGATGTAGCGGCCACTGGAAAGGCGCACGAGGGCGCGGCGCGAGGAGGCGGAGCCGTAGATGCCGATCAGGTTTACTTTGTTCAGGTTGAGAACATTTTTCTGGGTTGCTGTGCGCGCCACCGATGCGGCGGAGGGGATTTTGGGGCGCGTGGTTGCGGCGGCGGCGGCGATCACTTGGGAGCCGTCTGAATTGTCGTTTTGGGCTTGGCTGTTGTTGCGGGTGGCGCGGGCTTCTGCGGCGCGGGCGCGCTCGACGAGGCGGGCCATATTGCGCGGGCGGGAATTGGGGCGCGGCGAGGTTGCGGCGGCGAGACGCGTTGCTGTGGCCAGTGGATCGGTCGCTTCGATGGCGTCTTCCACGGCGGCATCTATCGCTTCAGGGGCAACGTCCGGAGCGACATCCAGCGCGGCGGGCGCGGCGGCTGTGGTGACGAGGCTTGCGGGGCGCGCGCGCGGGCGCGCACCTTCTAGGGCGGGATCAACGGGGGGGATAAGGGCGGCTTGATCGCTGCTCAAAGACGCGGGGCGTGCGCGTGGCCGCACATCTGGGATATTGGGATCAACGGGGGCAGGCGCGGCGTTGTCCGGGTCTGTTGTAGCGTCTGCGGTAGAACCCGTGGTGGAAGGCGCAGCGGTTTGTGGTGTGAGGCTGGCGGGACGCAGCGGCGGCACCACGGCGGGGCGTCCGGCGAAGACCAAAATGCCATCAGGTGAGAGTGCGCCGTTTGAGGTCGCGACAACCAGCCCATCGTCGTTGAGATCGAAAGAGGTGTCAGCGGGGGGAGGTGCTGCGGCTGTCAGGGGGGTGTCGGTGGGGAGGACATCGGGCAGGGCCACGCCCTCGACAGGCGCGACATCGGGCGCAACGCTTGCCACATCCAAGTTGCCAATGCTCTCGGCGCTTTCGGTTTGTGGGGTGCCGAGGGCTTCTGGCGCGCGTTCCCAGACGCCGGTTGCGGCGTAGGTGGCATCGGCGGCTTCCTGGCTCAGGACGGTGCTTGCATCAAGATTTTGAGAGGGGATATCGGCGTCGACAGGGGGGGCTTGGCCATTTGAGGGGCTGGCCTGCGTGCTGGGGTCGGTGGTGAGGGTGGCCACATTGGGTGCAGTGTCAGACGTGGCGTCAGGCGCGGAGTCTGGCGCTGTTTCTGGGCTGGAGTCTGCGCTCGTCTGAGGCGCGCCAGTTGCCTCGGTCTGCCCGTTTGGGGCGGTTTGCGGCGCAGTGGCGACCTCAGCAGGCGTGGCGGTTTCGCTTGCGGGGTCTGGGTTGAACAGGGTTTGTTCGTCCGGGCCAAACAAGGTGGACCATAGGGCCACAACAGCCATCAAGAGCAACAAGACAAGGGTGAGGGCGAGGCCAAGGTACTGCGGTTTGCCGCCGATCTCATCGGGTTTGCGCGCGCCAAAGACTGTGAGGGCCTCGGCTTCTTTGCTGCGTTCCTCACCTTCAGGATCGGGGGGCGCGGGCTTTTGCTTGCGTTTGAGCAGGGCAAATTTGCCCAGATTTGGCGCAGGGGCGGCGGGTGCCGGGGATTTGGGCGCGTCTGGTCTTGCGGTTGGCTTGCTTGGCGCGATGGGCGGCGGCGGGACTTGGGCGCTTCTAGGGGCTTGATCCGGCTTGGTGCTGCTTTGCGTGGATTGCTCGCCGCTTTGCTTGGCAACCTGCGCTGAGCCTGTTTCGCGGCCTTCTTCTGTGGCGGATAGGGCGGGTGCGTCCTCAAGGCGGGGCGCGGCAGCCCAAGCGGAACTGGGCGCGGGGGCATCTTGGTCGGGGTCTGACTTTTCGCCGCGCCCCGCGCCAAAGGGCAAACGGTCAATGCCGATGCGCGCCAAAAGGCTGGGGCGTTCGTCAGGAGGGGTGTTGTCTTGCGGGGCTTTGCTGCGCGACAGGCTCGACTTTGCTTTGCCAATCAAAGCGCCGCCAAGACCTGCGGCTTGTCCTGCGAGTTTGGTGGCAAGGCCGGGTGCGTCCGGGGTGTTTGCGTCGTCCGGCGTGGGAAGAGGCTTTCCGAGCGCCTCGGCCATGCGCGCGCGTGTGGCTTCTGGGCTGTTGGACCGCCCAGAAAAAGGTCGCGGCGTTTTGGGGGCAGGGTGAGAGGGGGCGGATTTATCTGCTGCGCCGAGGGGCGCTGTGCTTGACGGGACGCCCGCCGGGGCCGTGCTGGCTGAGGCTGTGCTGGGCGAGGCTGGGCTGGTGGGGGCCGCGCTAGAGGGGGCGCCAACCCGCAAGTCAGAGTTGGGCGCGGGGATGGGGGCGCTTGTGACGTTTATGCGTGGCGCGGCGTTGGGCGCGTTGGAGACAGCTGTGCTCAACTTGGGCGCATTTGGGGCGGATGCATTTGGGGCGGATTCTGGGTCGCTGCGGCGACGAGAGGCAAAAGAGGGCGCGGGAGTCGCATCAGAAGCCGAAGACGGCGCGTCAGGCTCGCTGGTTTGGGGCGCAGTGGTTTCAGGAGCGCCCGTCTTGGCGGCACTTGTGTGGTCTTGCGCACTGGTTTGGGCCGGGGTGAACCGTGGCTTGGGCGGAAGATCCTCATCGGGGGGCAAACCGGAAGCCAAGGGCGACATCCCAACGGTGGTGCGTGGGGGCGCGTCTGGCGTGGATCTTGGCGCAGCAGGGGCACCGGACACTTCGGGGACTTCGGGCGCATCTGGCGCGGCGGGACGCGGCGCGGGGCTTTGTTCTGTCGTGCTATGCGCTGTCGTATTGGGGGGCGCGCTTGGCAATTCGTTTTGCGGCGCAACAGGCGGTGTTGCCTCGGACGGAGCCACAGAAGGAGCTTCGGTCGGCGCCACAGAAGGAGCCACAGAAGGAGCCACAGAAGGACTCTCTGTCGGAGGCGGGCTTGTTGGGCTGCTGGGCGCGGGCTTTTTCGCCTTGGGCTTCTTTTTCTTGGCGGGCTTTTTGGGCGGTGGTGGCAGGCTGCCATCTTCGCGAGGCGTGGGGGGGAAGGGCGACAAGAAGTCGTCGGTTGTGGTGCTTTGAACGGGGGGCGCCGGTTTTGCGGCGGTAGGCTTTGGCGTGGCGGGCGCTTCAGTTGCGCCGTCTAGCTCATGGGACTCGGCTGACGCATTGGGGGTCTCCTGCGCATGCGCGCCGCCGGGGATTTCGGGGGGCAGCGCAGGCGGGCTTGTCGGGGCCTTGGGAGCTACAGAAGCCTCTGCGGGAGCTGTGGTGCTTTGATCCCGTGGCGACAGGGGCGCGTCAGCGGTGGGTAATGTGTCTGTGGTCGGGGCGGCGTCGATCGGTTTTGGATTGAGCGGGACAGGGCTGGCTTCTGGCATGACCCGTTTGCCGGGGCCAAGAATTTTGGCTGCGAGGGTACTTTTGCCAAAGAACGGCTCACCAGAGAAGACGCCACGATCCGGGCGGGCGACGAAACTGATCGGGTTGAAGCCAAAATCAGCGGCGAAGGCTTCGGCTTCGGCCATGGTTTCGCGTGCGAGAACCGCAACGCGGGCTTGCTCGCCTTCCGCGCGCCAATCAAACACCAGCTCGCCCACTTCATAGGGGGTCAGCCCTTCGAGCGCGCCACGGATTTGCACTTCGCGGGCAATGTCGTCGGGACCGGGTGCCTCTAGGGTGGTGTAGAGGATTTGCGAATTGGGTAAAACGAGTTTGGTTGTGAAATCGCCATTCGCGAGGGCTTGTGCCGCATCGCGCAGGGCAGCGAGCTTGGTGCCCATGGCCGGGTCATCAAGTTTGACTTCGCCAACAAGCGCCCATCCACCGCCGGAGCGGTAGAGCAGGCCAATTCCATCATGGCTCAGGTCGAGTGCAAAATCAGGCTTCATGATCCCCGCAGGCTACGCAACTTCCCTGCTCGAAAAGCGTCTTTCCAAGCAAGGCTGAACCTATCCCAGTGGGGCGTTTAAGGAAAGGGCAGGCGCTCAAACGGGTCATATTGGCGCAAAACGCGCGATATTTTGCCGAAGTGACTGAAAACCACACACTATTTAGTTGAGCGCTGTCTGGCTTTCGGGCGCGGTGGGACGGGGAATCACTTGGGGGTATGGCGCAATCGCGCTGGGCCTAAATGTTGAAAAAGTACAAACAATGCGCACGACTGAGGGGCGGCCAAATTTGACAAAGCGCACGGTTCAGGGCATAGATTTTCACATGCTAGGAGACATGAATGCGGCTCGGGGTTGGACCTCGCAGCCGTTTTTTTCGTGTCGCTCGTGCGGGACTGCATGAGAGGCAAAAAACCAAATGAAAAACAAAAAGCCCCTTAACGCCAGCGCTGCGCTGGATGTGGTGAGTATGGCTGATCGGCACTTTGTTCGGGTCTTGGAGGCCTTGGACACAGCGCTGGACAATTTGGCCGATGGTGCGGCGGTTGCGACCGATGTGAGGGCGGTGCGCGATTTGTCCGTGGAACTGAGAAAAGCAACAGGGATTGTTTTTGAGGAAAGGAAACGAAGTGGAACAGCCAAAGACAGCAACACAGGCGCGGGAGACCTTGACCTCGACGCCGCAAGGGATGAGATCGGGCGCCGCCTTGATCGCATCCGCAACGCCCAAGGTGAGGCAGGCGTTTCTGGACAGTCTTGACGATAACGCTTTGGCTGCGCTTCCTTATTTGTTCGAGTTTTGGGCGCTCGAACACCAGCTGGCCCCCGATGGGGGCTGGCGCACTTGGGTCAATATGGGGGGGCGCGGGGCCGGGAAGACCCGCGCTGGGGCTGAGTGGGTGCGGGCGCAGGTGGAAGGTGCGCGGCCGCAAGACGCGGGGCGCTATCGCCGGTTTGCACTTGTGGGCGAAACCTTTGATCAGGTGCGTGATGTCATGGTGTTTGGCGAAAGCGGGATTTTGGCTTGCTCGCCCCCGGACCGTCGTCCCCAGTGGGAAGCGACGCGCCGCAGGTTGGTTTGGCCCAATGGGGCCACGGCGCAGGCGTTTTCTGCCATGGAGCCTGAGGCGCTGCGCGGGCCACAGTTTGATGCGGCTTGGGTGGATGAGCTGGCGAAATGGCGCAAAGCAGAAGACACTTGGGATATGCTGCAATTTGCGCTGCGTCTTGGCGATCATCCGCAACAAATGATTACGACCACGCCGCGCAATGTTCCAATTTTGAAATCTATCCTCGCGAACCCTTCGACAGTTGTGACGCGCGCGCCGACCTCAGCGAACCGTGCGAACTTGGCTGCGAGTTTTCTGGAGGAAGTGGAGGCGCGCTATGGGGGCACGCGTTTGGGGCGGCAGGAATTGGCGGGGGAGTTGCTGGAAGACACCCAAGGCGCGCTTTGGACGATGGAGATGTTGGATGAGCTGCGCCTGAAGGCGACACCGGCTTTGAGCCGGATTGTGGTCGCGGTTGATCCGCCGGTGACAGGTCACAAAGGGTCCGATGAATGCGGGATTATCGTGGCAGGGGCGATGACAGAAGGGCCACCGAGCGACTGGCGGGCTGTCATTTTGGAGGATGCGAGCGTCTCGGCGGCAAGCCCATCTGAGTGGGCGCGCGCGGCCCTGGCCGCGATGGAGCGCCACGGCGCGGATCAGCTTGTGGCGGAGGTCAATCAGGGGGGGCAGATGGTCGAGGAGATCATTCGCCAGATTGATCCGTTTGTGTCCTATCGCGCGGTCCATGCGAGCAAGGGCAAGGTTGCGCGCGCGGAACCTGCGGCGGCTTTATATGAGCAAGGCAAAGTGCAGCACTTGGGCGTGATGAGCGCCTTGGAAGACCAAATGTGCCGCATGGCCAAGCAGGGATATGAAGGCAAAGGCAGCCCCGATCGCGTTGATGCATTGGTTTGGGCGTTGTTTGATCTGATCATTGAGGCGGGCCAGAAATATCGTCGCCCGCAAGTGCGCACGCTTGGTTAAACAGTTTTTTAACCTTCCATGAGAAATTGCAAACATCGAAACGCAGCCCGGCAAATGGCGCTGAGGATCGAGACCACCGCGCCAAAGTAGACCGTGCGGTTCACGACAGATTTTGACCCCAAACGCCAAGACGTTCGTTTTGGCGCGCGGGACGAGTTTGCCCGCGTTTGGGGCGGCTTGGCGACAATGAGGAGCGCAACGCAAATGGCGGTTTTTGACTTTCTGAAACGCGGTGAGGGCGAAGTGCCGGAAACCAAAGCATCGGCCACTGGCCCTGTGATTGCTTATCACGGGTCGGGCCGGGTTGCCTGGAGCCCGCGCGATGCGGTGAGCCTCACGCGCAGCGGGTTTACAGGAAATCCCGTTGGGTTTCGGGCGGTGAAGCTCATTTCGGAAGCGGCAGCGGCTTTGCCTTTGGTGCTTCAGGACGAAACCCGCCGCTACGAGACGCACCCGGTCTTGGCGCTTGTGTCGCGGCCAAATCCCCTGCAATCGCGGGCGGAACTTTTTGAAGCGCTTTTTGGCCAGATCCTCCTGTCCGGCAACGGATATGTTGAGGCCGTGGGCGGGGGCGAGGGGATGCCGGTTGAGCTGCATGTGCTGCGCTCGGACCGCATGAGCCTCGTCCCCGGGGCGGACGGCTGGCCGGTGGCCTATGACTATACTGTTGGCGCAAAGAAACACCGATTTAGCGTGGGCGAAGGGCCTTCGCCTGTGTGCCACCTGAAAGCGTTCCATCCGCAAGACGACCACTATGGCTTGTCGCCCATGCAAGCCGCCGCCAGCGCGTTGGATGTGCATAACGCGGCATCGAGCTGGTCCAAGGCGTTGCTGGACAACGCGGCGCGCCCCTCTGGCGCTATCGTTTATAAAGGCGGGGATGGGCAATCTATGCTCTCGGCGGATCAATATGATCGGTTGCTGAACGAAATGGAGAGCCATCACGTTGGCGCGCGCAATGCGGGGCGTCCGATGTTGCTGGAAGGCGGGTTGGACTGGAAGCCCATGGGGTTTTCGCCGTCTGACATGGAATTTCAAAAAACCAAGGAAGCGGCGGCGCGCGAGATTGCGACGGCCTTTGGGGTGCCGCCGATGTTGTTGGGGGTCACGGGGGACGCGACCTATGCCAATTACCAAGAGGCAAGCCGGGCGTTTTATCGCCTGACGGTGCTGCCACTGGCGCAAAAAGTCGCAGCGTCCCTCAGTCATTGGTTGTCAGAATACGCGGGCGAAGCTGTCACGCTCAAACCCGATCTGGACCAAGTGCCTGCGCTCGCCGGGGAACGCGATGCCCAATGGGCGCGCGTGGCGGCGGCTGATTTCCTCACAGCGCAAGAAAAGCGCGTGATGCTCGGCCTGCCAAAGCTCAGCGATGATGATGCAGAATAAGGAACCCACCATGAGCGATTATCATTTTCCGCAAATGGGGCTGGAACATAAGTTCGTCAGCCTTGGCGCGACCCAGGAAGTGCAGGGCGGCCTCTTGATCGAGGGCTATGCGAGTTATTTTGGCGAGGTGGACCGGGGCGGTGATGTTGTGCAGCGCGGCGCCTATGCGGCGAGCCTGACCGACATTGAGGCGCGTGGCGCACAGGTGAAAATGTTGTGGCAACACGACCCAGCCCAGCCGATTGGCGTTTGGGATGCAGTCACAGAGGATGCGCGGGGCCTGAAGGTCAAAGGGCGCATTCTGACGGATATTGAGAAGGGGCGCGAAGCGGCGTCCTTGATCGAGGCGGGTGCGATTGACGGGCTGTCTATTGGCTATCGCACTGTCAAAGCCACAAAGAACGATAAGGGCCAACGGCTCTTGAAAGAACTGGAGCTGTGGGAGGTGTCGCTTGTCACCTTCCCGATGCTGCCCAGTGCGCGGGTCGCTGCCAAAGGCGAGAGCCTTGAGGGTGACGATTTGCGCGCGTTGGCGGGTGCCCTTCGGGACGCACGCCACATGCTGGCCCGAGGCAACTGAGCCAGCGATCTGACCCCCCTCAAACAGGACCTAAACATGAGCAACACATCGACTCAAGCTCAAGGCCAGACGAAGGCACTCGGCACGAAATCCGCCGACACTGGCGCGTCTCCGGCTGCGGAGGTGAAGACCGCCTTGGCCGGTTTTATGAGCGAATTCAAGACTTTCAATGACGACATCGAAACCCGTTTTCAACAACAAGAAGAGCGACTGACTATGCTGGATCGTAAATCCCTTTCCCCTGCACGCCCGGCCCTTGCGGCGGCTGCGGATCTTGAAGCCCCTCACCAGAAGGCCTTTGAAGCCTATGTGCGCACAGGGGATGACGACGGCCTGCGTGGCCTGACGATTGAAGCCAAGGGCTTGTCGACCGCGGTTGCGGGTGACGGTGGCTATCTGGTGGACAGCCAAACAGCGGAGACAATCCAGTCCGTTTTGCGCTCGAATGCCTCGGTCCGCGCGATTTCCAACGTGGTGAACGTGGATGCGACCTCTTATGACGTGCTGATTGATCACGGCGATCTTGGCTCTGGCTGGGCGACTGAAACTGATCCTTCCGCTGAAACCTCGACACCTTCGATTGAACGTATCACGATCCCGCTTCACGAGCTTTCGGCGCTTCCAAAAGCCTCGCAACGCCTGTTGGATGACAGTGCGTTTGACATCGAGAACTGGCTTGCGGCGCGGGTTGCTGACAAGTTCGCTCGCGCAGAGGCGTCGGCTTTTGTGAACGGTGATGGTGTGGACAAGCCGACAGGGTTTTTGACGCATCCGACAGTGGCTGAGAACGCCTGGACCTGGGGCAATATTGGCTACATCCCAACAGGCACTTCGGGCGACTTTGATGCTGTGAACCCGGCGGATGCGCTGTTTGATCTGGTGTACGCCTTGGATGCTGAGTATCGCGGGCAGGCGACCTTTGTGATGAACTCGAAGACCGCCGGTGCTGTGCGCAAAATGAAGGATGCGGATGGTCGTTTCCTTTGGACAGATGGTCTGAACGCGCAGACACCTGCGCGGCTGATTGGCTACCCGGTGCTCTTGGTGGAAGATATGCCGGATGTGGGTGCGGATGAGACACCGATTGCTTTTGGTGACTTTAACGCGGGCTACACTGTTGCTGAGCGTCCTGACACACGCATTCTGCGCGATCCCTTCTCCGCGAAACCTCACGTTTTGTTCTATGCCACCAAGCGCGTGGGCGGCGATGTGAGCGATTTTGCGGCAATCAAACTGCTCAAAATGTCGGCCTCCTAAGAGGTCCATCTGATCCGCATCCAGCCACAAGTGGGGTGGGTGCGGGGAACGGGCGTGCGTTGCCTAACGCGTGTTGTCTAGCTGCTCCCCCTCCGTCCGAGCAATGCGCAAGACGTGCGCCCGTTTCACCAAACACCGGACATAGGGGCCCGGAATTTCGGAGAAGATCCATGATGTTAGTCGAGCAGACCACAGTGCCGGGCACGGCTTTGCCGGTCGCACAATTCAAAGACCACCTGCGGCTGGGCACCGGGTTTGCCGATGACGAGGTGCAAGACACCTTGCTGGAGACTTACCTGCGCGCCGCCATGGCAGCCATTGAGGCGCGGACCGGAAAAATCTTGTTGTCACGCAGCTTTACCTGGACCCTGACAGCTTGGCGCGACTTAGCGGCGCAGGCTTTGCCAGTGGCCCCGGTCGCGGCCATCACCGAGCTGAAGATCGTCGATCGTTTGGGGGGTGAGGAGATCGTCGCGACGACCCGCTACACGCTGGAACGTGATTTGCATCGTCCCCGACTTGTGGCCAGCGGGCTTGTGTTGCCTTTGGTGCCGGTTGGCGGCGAAATCGTCATCAGTTTTGACGCCGGATTTGGCGCAGCTTGGGGCGATTTGCCAGCGGATTTGGCGCAAGCGGTTTTGATGTTGGCCACGCAATACTATGAAAATCGCGGCGCGGGCGACAGTGCGATTGGGGCGGGTGATTTGCCGCGTCCCGTGCAAATGTTGATCCAGCGCTACCGCACCGTGCGCCTGTTTGGCGGCGGGGGAGGTGGCCGGTGAGCGCTGTGCAACTGAACCGCAAGCTGACGCTGGAAGACCCAGTGCGCCTCCCAGATGGGGCAGGCGGATACACGATCACCTGGGTCGCGCTGGGCGAGCTTTGGGCCAATGTGCGCCCCGGCACGGGCCGCGAAAAGGCGGCCGAATTCATGACAGTGTCGACGATCCCGTTTCGCATCACCGTCCGTGCGTCTGAACATGGCGCGCCGTCACGCCCCAAAGCGGATCAAAGGTTTCGCGCGGGCGCACGAGTGTTTCGCATCCTTGCGGTGACTGAAAGCGACGAGAGCGCGCAGTATCTCACCTGTTTTGCCCAAGAGGAGATTTCCACATGAGTTATGGTGTTTCTCTGGCGCTGCAACAGGCGATTTTTCAACGGCTTCAGGCGGATACGGCGCTGGGCGCATTGGTGTCGGGCGCAATCTACGACGCTGTGCCGCCGGGGATCATCTCGGGCACATATGTGGCGCTTGGTCCTGAAGATGTGCGCGAGCGCTCAGACATAACGGGCCACGGTGCACTGCATGAAATCACTGTGAGCGTGGTGTCGGATGCTGCCGGATTTGCCCAAGCCAAAGACGTGGCGGCGGCGGTGTCGGATGCCTTGGTGGATGCGCAGCTCATTTTGGCGCGAGGCCATCTCATTTACCTCAACTTCTTTCGTGCGCGCGCACGGCGGGTACAGGACGCAGATGTGCGCCGCATTGACCTTAAGTTTCGCGCTCGCGTTCAAGACCTCTGATCCAACCCCTTTACGGAGACATGGCCATGACTGCCCAAAACGGCAAAGACCTTCTCATCAAGCTCGATATGGACAATACGGGCACCTATTCAACGATCGCGGGCCTGCGCGCCACGCGCATCAGCTTCAACGCGGAAAGCGTCGATGTGACCTCGCTGGAAAGCCAAGGTGGCTGGCGTGAATTGCTGGGCGGAGCGGGCGTGAAATCCGCGTCGATCTCCGGCTCTGGCGTCTTCAAAGACGAAGCGACGGACGAGCGCGCCCGGCAAGTGTTTTTCGACAGTGAAGTGCCGGACTTTCAAGTGATTATCCCCGATTTCGGTGTCGTTGAGGGACCGTTCATGATTACGGCGGTGGATTACGCGGGCAGCCACAACGGCGAAGCAACCTATGAGCTGAGCCTTGCCTCTGCGGGTGCGCTCACCTTCACGGCGCTTTGATCATGGCAAACCCTTGGACGGGAGAGGTGGCTTTGACCATCGACGGGGAGCGCCATGTGCTGAAACTGACGCTGGGGGCCTTGGCGGAACTTGAGGAGAGCCTGGCCGCTGGCAGCTTGGTTGAACTGGTGGAACGCTTTGAAACACAAGCGTTTTCCACGCGGGATGTTTTGGCATTGATCGTTGCTGGGCTGCGTGGTGGCGGCTGGGATGGACAGGGCGTTGACCTCATGCGCGCAGAGATTGCAGGCGGTCCTGTGGAGGCGGCGAAGGTGGCGGGGCAGCTTTTGGTGCGCGCCTTTTCCCTCCCCTCAAGCACAAGCGAAAGCGCGCCGGGATGAGCTTTGATTGGGCCGGATTGTTGCGGCTTGGCCTCATGGGACTTGGGCTGCGGCCACATGAATTTTGGGCGCTCACGCCTGCGGAATTGATGGTGATGCTGGGACAAGACGGGGCGCAAGCGCCGCTTGGGCGCAGCCGCCTTGAAGAACTGGCACGCGCTTTTCCGGACTTGGACGCGCGCGCAACCAAAGGAGAGATGACAGATGGCTGATCTTGAAGGCATTGACGGGTTTGACGATCAGGTCGCGGCGCTGGAAGGCTCTTTGCAAGGCGCATCGACGATGACGGCAAGCTTCGCGGCGGAACTGGCGCGCATGGGGTCGACGATTGATGAGCTTGGCGTAGATGTATCCTCGCTGACGGGCGGGATCAGCCGCGGATTGAAGCGCGCGATTGACGGGTTGGTGTTTGACACGCTGACGCTGGATCAAGCGTTTCAGACCGTGGGGAAATCCATCCTTGATACCGTCTATAACGCCACGTTGTCGCCGGTCACGCAACATATGGGCGGGGTTTTGTCGCAGGGGCTTGGCAGCGTGCTCAACGGGCTATTGGCCTATGAGAATGGCGGCACATTTAGCCAAGGTCGCGTCACGCCTTTTGCCAATGGTGGTGTTGTGGGCAACCCAACCTATTTCCCGATGCGCGGCGGCTTGGGGCTGATGGGCGAAGCGGGGCCAGAGGCGATTATGCCGCTCACGCGCGGGGCGGGCGGCAAGCTTGGTGTGCGCGCTGAGGGCGGTGCGCGCGCTGTCAACGTCACAATGAATATTTCAACCCCGGATGTGGAGGGCTTTCGCCGCTCCCAAGGGCAAGTTGCACAGCAAGTGACGCGCGTTCTGTCGCGCGGCAGTCGCTTCGCGTAAGGAGGGTAAGGCTATGAATTTCCACGATGTTCGGTTTCCACCAAACCTCAGCTTCGGCTCGATTGGCGGCCCGGAGCGGCGCACCGAAGTTGTGACGCTCGCGAACGGGTTTGAGGAGCGCAATACCCCTTGGGCGCATTCACGGCGCCGCTTTGATGCGGGGCTTGGGATGCGGTCTTTGGACGATGTTGAGACCTTGATTGCCTTCTTTGAAGCGCGCAGGGGACAGCTTTTTGGGTTCCGCTGGAAAGACTGGTCCGATTTCAAATCCTCCCTGCCGCTTGATGATCCGAGTTTCACCGATCAAGTGATCGGGGAGGGCGATGGGCAGCGCACGACGTTTCAGTTGAGCAAGACCTATGCGTCCGGCGCGTTTTCCTATGCGCGCCCGATTGAAAAGCCGGTGGCGGGCACTGTGCATGTAGGGATTCAGGGGGATTTGCTCACAGAAACAGTGCATTACAGCGTGGATGCTGCGAGCGGCTATGTGACCCTCTTTGACGCGCCCCCGGAAGGCGCGCAGATCACGGCGGGCTATGAGTTTGATGTTCCTGTGCGATTTGACACGGACCGGATCCAAACATCGGTTGCCTCGTTTCGGGCGGGGGACGTGCCGAATGTGCCGATTGTCGAGGTGCGGGTCTGATGGCGGTTTCCGAGAGTTTTGCAGCGCATATTGACCTTGGGATCACCACGCTTGCGCGCGCTTGGGCGGTGACGCGGCGCGATGGTTTGGTGCTTGGGTTTACCGATCATGACCTGGATCTGAGTTTTGACGGGATCACCTTTAAGGCGGATACGGGCTTGTCGGCGCGTGCGGTCAGCCAGTCGACAGGCTTGTCGATCGACAACACCGAAGCGCTTGGGGCGCTCTCGGATGCGGCGATGAGTGAAGCTGATATTCGCGCCGGGCGCTATGATGGTGCAAAGGTCGAGGCTTGGCTTGTGAACTGGGCCGATCCCAGCATGCGTTTGTTGCAGTTTCGCGGCTATTTGGGCGAAGTGACGCGAGTTGCAGGGGCATTTCGCGCGGAGCTTGTCGGCTTGTCTGAGGCGCTGAACCAACCGCAGGGCCGCGTCTATCAGAAACCTTGTTCGGCGGTTTTGGGCGATGGGCGCTGTGGCGTCGATACGCTTGATCCGGCGTTCTCGGCGCAGGCGGTTGTCGTGTCGGTGGATGGTGCCAACTTGAGCGTGAGTGGGGCGGTTGCCTATGCGGCGCGGTGGTTTGAGCGGGGCCGTTTGGAGGTCACCTCTGGAGCCGCGTCCGGTTTGGTCGGGGCGATCAAGAACGACAGGCTGGCCGGTGATCTGCGCGAGATCGAATTGTGGGACAGTTTGCGAAGTGACCTTGCGGTGGGGGATGCGCTTCGGCTTGTGGCGGGCTGCGACAAACGACCCGGAACCTGCCATGTGAAGTTCGATAATATCGTGAATTTTCAAGGATTTCCGCATATCCCCGGTGAGGATCGGCTGACCTCTATTCCGGTCAACGGCGGGGTCTCGACCGGGAGCACGAAATGAGCGATCCCGATGGTGCGGCGCTGATTGCCGAGGCGCGAAGCTGGCTTGGCACGCCCTATGTGCATCAGGCGTCGAGGAAGGGCGCGGGCACCGATTGCCTTGGGCTTATTCGCGGCTTGTGGCGGCATCAATTCGGCGATGAGCCGCAGGACTTGCCAGCCTATACGCCGGACTGGGGCGAGCCGTCTGGCACCGAGACGCTTTTGATAGGCGCAACAGGGCTTATGCGGCCCGTTGATGTGGCGGCGGTCAAGCTGGGGGATGTGATCGTGTTTCGCATGAAGACCGGGGCGATTGCCAAACATTTGGGCGTTGTGTCTGCCCTTGGGGCGGCGCCGCGATTTATTCATGCTTTTAGCGGGCGCGGAGTGGTCGAAAGCCCATTTTCCGCCCCTTGGCAGCGCCGCGTTGCGGCCTACTTCAGATTTCCTCAAAGGGGTTAAGTCATGGCGACGATTGTACTTTCTGCGATCGGGGCGGCAGCAGGCGCCTCCATTGGTGGCGGTGTTTTGGGGCTGTCTTCTGTGGTCATTGGCCGCGCGATTGGGGCGGTGGCTGGCCGGGTCATCGATCAAAAGATTCTTGGCGCGGGGTCGGACCCTGTGGAGACCGGCAAAGTGGACCGCCTTCGCATATCGGGGGCCTCTGAGGGCGCGCCGGTGCCGCAACTCTACGCGCGCCATCGCATCGGCGGGCAAGTGATTTGGGCCTCGGAAGTGAGCGAACACGTCAACGCACATTCGGGCGAAGGCGACAGCGGGTCGGGCAAAGGGTTCCTCTCCGGGCCACGTAACTCAGACTATAGCTATACGATGTCGGTGGCGGTGGCGCTTTGTGAAGGGGAAATTTCCCATGTGGGGCGCGTCTGGGCGGATGGCGAGGAAATCGCGCCTGACAGTGTGAACATGACCATCTACACGGGCAGCGATGATCAACTGCCGGATCCAACGATCTCAGCGATTGAGGGTGCGGATGATACGCCCGCCTATCGTGGCGTGGCCTATGTGGTCCTTGAAAACCTGGACTTGACGCGGTTTGGCAATCGGATGCCACTGCTGAATTTCGAGGTGTTTCGCCCGGAACAGCCCGACGAGGCGGCGGAAACCGCGCGCGGCACCAAGGCGGTGGCGATTATTCCGGGCACCGGGGAATATGCGCTGGCAACAACGGCTGTGCATTATGGGGGCGCGCCGGGCGAAGCGCATCCCGTCAACACAAATTCACCGCTTGGCAAAACGGATTTTGCGGCCTCACTGGATATGATGGCGGGCGAGCTGCCCAATTGCGAGTCCGGCTCGCTTGTGGTGTCGTGGTTTGGCGATGATCTGCGGGCAAACACCTGCCAAATCGCGCCCAAGGTGGAAAGCCACACCCAAGAGGCGGCGGAAATGCCTTGGACGGTGTCCGGAATTTTGCGCGCCCAAGCGGGCACTACGCCCACCGAGGAGGGGCGTCCTGTTTATGGTGGCACACCGACAGATCAGTCGGTGAAAGAAGCGATTGTCGCGCTCACCGAACAGGGGAAAGCCGT
Source organism: Maritimibacter sp. (assembly GCA_050633625.1). Classification (GTDB taxonomy): domain Bacteria; phylum Pseudomonadota; class Alphaproteobacteria; order Rhodobacterales; family Rhodobacteraceae; genus JBOEGW01. The sequence goes on from JBOEGW010000001.1 coordinate 304,213, forward strand.
CACGTTCTATCCGTTTATCTTGATGGAACAGATGGAAGGCAACGGCCTAATTGACCCTTATTCTGGTGCGCCAGATCAACCGAAATTGCCGTGGCGTGGGCGGATCACCACCTCCCTCGCGCCTGGCATGCAAGGCTCACCCGATGGCACGGCGGCGGCAACCGCTGAGGTGGCGGCCTTTTTTGGCGCCGCGCAGCCGGGGGATTTTGTGATCACCGAGGACGGGGTTGATTACACCGGGCCGGCGGAGTGGTCCTATCGGCGGTTCATCCTGCATTACGCGCATTTATGTGCGTCTGCGGGGGGGGTTGAGGCGTTTTTGATCGGGTCTGAGTTGCGCGGATTGACGCAAATTCGCGGCGCGAACACCAGCTTTCCGGTGGTTGAGCAATTGATCCAATTGGCGGCGGATGTGCGCAGCATTTTGGGGGCCGGCACCAAAATTTCTTATGCGGCGGATTGGTCGGAGTACTTCGGCTACCACCCCCAAGATGGATCGGGAGACCTGTTGTTTCACCTTGATCCCCTGTGGATGGACGCGAACATCGACTTCATTGGCATCGACAATTACATGCCCCTTTCGGATTGGCGCGAAGGCCATGACCACGCGGATGCGCATTGGGGCTCGATCCATAATATCGACTATCTGAAAGCCAATATTCTGGGTGGAGAGGGGTATGATTGGTATTATCACGCGCCCGAAGCAGAGGCTGTACAGCTGCGCACGCCGATCACGGATGGCGAGTATTTTGAGCCGTGGGTCTGGCGTTACAAGGACATCAAGAGCTGGTGGAACATTCACCATCATGAGCGCATTGGCGGCGTCCGTAACCTCACATCGACCTCATGGGTGCCCGGCTCAAAGCCAATTTGGTTTACCGAAATGGGCTGTGCCGCAATCGACAAAGGCACGAATGAGCCGAACAAATTCCTCGATCCCAAAAGCTCAGAGAGCAGCCTGCCCAAGTATTCCAACGGGCGTCGCGATGATTTCATGCAAGCGCAATACCTGCGCGCGATGCGCGAATTCTGGGACGATCCGGTAAACAATCCGACCCATAACGAAACCGGCGTCAGGATGATTGATATGTCGCGCGCGGCGGTGTGGGCCTGGGATGCGCGGCCCTATCCGTGGTTCCCCGGTCACACAGAGCTTTGGAGTGACGGCAGCAATTATGCGCGCGGCCATTGGCTCAACGGGCGCAGCACCACGCGCTCGCTCGCGTCTATTGTTGGCGAGATTTGTCGGCGTTCTGGTGTGACAGATTATGACGTGAGCCGCTTGTATGGTGCGGTGCGCGGCTATGTTGTGAGCGATGTAACAACCGGGCGGGCGGCGCTTCAGCCTCTCATGCTGGCCTATGGGTTTGAAGCGGCGGAGCGCGAAGGGGTGTTGACGTTCTTCTCGCGTGACGGGCTTGCGGATGGGACGATTGAGGCGGCGCGTTTGGCGGTGACCGAAGACCTTGAAGGGGCTGTGGAGCTGACGCGCGCGCCGGAAGCGGAAATGGCCGGGAGGGTGCGTTTGACCTTTACGGAATCTGACGGTGAGTATGAAACCAGCGCCGCGGAAGCTGTGTTTCCGGATGAGGTGAGCCGTGCGATTTCTGGCTCAGAACTGCCGCTTGTGCTGACCCAAACGGAGGCGCGCGCGATCACCGAGCGTTGGCTGGCGGAGGCGCGTGTGGCGCGCGACACGGCGCGGTTTGCTTTGCCGCCGTCAGATATGGAGTACTTGGCGGGCGACACGGTTGAGCTTGAAACGGATGCGGGGACAGGGCTGTTTCGCATTGATCGGGTAGAGCAAGCCGATGTGCAAATCGTCGATGCGGTGCGCGTTGAGCCGGGCAGTTATGAGCCGGGTGATGCGGTGGATAACCCAGCTGAGCTGCGCAGTTTTCGCCCCGTCGTTCCAGTGTTGCCCTTGTTTCTGGACCTGCCGTTGTTGACAGGAGATGAGGTGCCCCATGCGCCGCATGTGGCGGTTTCGGCAACGCCTTGGCCCGGGCCGGTCGGGGTGTTCTCTGCGCCGGCGGATTTTGGATATTTGACCAATACCATCCTTGGCGCATCGGCGCGCATTGGGATCACCGAAACCGAGCTTCTGGCGGCGCGTCCGGGCTTGTTTGACCACGGGCCTGCCTTGCAGGTGAGGTTGGCCTCCGGCACGCTGTCTGCGCTCAATGAACAAGCAATTTTGAACGGTGCCAATGTGGCAGCGATTGGCAATGGCGACCCGGCTGGTTGGGAAGTTTTTCAGTTCACCAAAGCCGAGCTTGTCGCGCCGAACCTTTATGAGCTGACCGGGCGTTTGCGCGCGCAGGCGGGCACCGAGAGCGCGATGCCGGAGGTTTGGCCGATTGGCAGCTATATTGTCTTTTTGGACAGTTCCGTGCGCCAGATTGACCTATCCCTCTCCGCGCGCGGGCTGGAGCGCCATTACCGCGTTGGGCCAACAGCGCGCAGCATTGATGACGCAACGTATCGCCATGAGGTGCATGCCTTTGACGGGATCGGATTGCGTCCGCTCAGCCCGGTGCACCTGAAAGCGACCCCCAATGCTGGCGGGTATGATCTGAGTTGGATACGGCGCACCCGCCTTGATGGTGACTCTTGGCAAGGGGTTGAAGTGCCCCTTGGGGAAGACGCGGAAGCCTATCAAATCAAGGTGTTGGGCGGTGGTGGTGCCGGGCGCGAAGTGAGTGTGAGCAACGCGAGCTGGACCTATAGCGCGGCCATGATGGCGCAAGATGGCGTTGCGCCGCCATTCCAGATCAGTGTGGCGCAGGTGTCCGCCTCGTTTGGCGCAGGCCCCGCCCAGCTGATCACCATCTCCACCTAAGCAAGAACGCCCCTGCATCGCTATGCGGGGGCGTTTTTCATTTTGCCTAGTCCGGCTTGGCCATTTGCAACACCTGCGCAATCTTCACCCTGTCACGCCTTTGAGATTGGAATTCGCACCGTGAGTGCCATATAAAGGGCAGGCGAAATGACGGAGGCTTTCATGGCCAAAGAACAGCTGAAACCACACATCATTGATCCGGTTTGGGATCAAATCACCGCTGAAGCTCATGAGGCCGTGGCGGTTGAACCGCTTATGGGTGGTTTGGTGCATGCCTGTGTTTTGCACCACAAAACGCTGGATAAAGCGCTCTCATATCGCATCGCCGCGAAACTTTCGTCCAATGAAATGTCGATGGTGATCCTGCGGGAAGTCGCGGATGACGCTTATTCGCAAGCGCCCGAATTGGCCGAGGCGGCGCGCGCCGATTTGGTGGCCGTGCGCGAGCGCGATCCGGCAACGCACAGGCTTTTGCAGCCGATTTTGTATTTTAAAGGGTTCCAAGCGATGCAGGCGTTTCGCTTGTCGCATTGGTTGTGGCAGCAAGGGCGCAAAGATCTGGCATATTTCCTGCAAATGCGCACCTCCGAGATTTTCGGCGTCGACATTCACCCCGGCGCGACAATTGGCAAAGGCATTATGATCGACCACGCCCATTCGATCGTGATTGGCGAGACCGCCGTGGTGGGCGACAACGTGTCGATGCTACATTCCGTGACCCTTGGCGGCACCGGTAAACAAGAAGAAGACCGTCACCCCAAAATCGGGGATGAGGTCTTGATCGGGGCAGGGGCGAAGATCCTTGGCAACATTCATGTTGGATGTTGCTCGCGCATCGCGGCGGGATCTGTGGTGCTTGAGGATGTGCCCGCCGGCAAGACAGTTGCAGGGGTTCCGGCCAAAGTCGTCGGTGCTGCCGGGGCGGATCACCCCTCTGTCGAAATGTGCCACAGGCTTGAAACTCAAGGATAAACCAAACCTTATCCACAGGCGCACGGCGAAATCTCGCTGCGTTTGAGATGGATCAATGACATATGCCGCGAAAGCTGTAGATTGACCCTCGCAAACTGGAATGGGAGCAAAACATGCTACGCATGTGGATCGCCACCGTAGTGGCATTCGGGGCACTTTACGCGGTCGCAATGGCCGCCTAAGCCCAAAATCGAGGCGGTAGGGACACTGGCCTCACACAAGAAAAACGACCCCGGCCAATTGGTCGGGGTTTTTTGGTGACTAGGGCAGATCCCAATAGGCTTGCGGCATGTCGAGCGCCGCGGCGATGAGCATCCAATAGGCGGAAAGATCAGCCTCCTTCAGCGCAATCACAACCTCATCCCCATTGATCGGGTAGGTGGCGGGGCCGCGATAAAGCGCGCGCCCGACCCAGTGGTCGGCCTTGCCCACAGGTGCGGTCCACAGGATCAGGCTATCGCCCCCTCGCGTGTCGATCTGCAAAAGCCGCTTGCCCTCAGCGGCGAGGGCCTGGGTCAGCGCGGCGATATGGGCCGGAGAGCTTTCGCGCAAGGCAAGAAACGGGGCCGGATCGCCTCAAACGGGGTGTCGTCCTTCTCCCACATCAGCGCGCTCGCCTCGGTCAGAAGCGGCGAGCCGTCCTCGGGCGCAGGGATCAGCCCGGCGTCCGCCAAGAGTTCGGGCAGGATATCGGCGGCAAGGGCGCGCTAAAGGGTGTCGGATGCCATGGCATAACTCACGGACAAGCAAAGAAAAAAGGTCGAAAGAATGGGTCGAGTCATGGAGTAATCAAATTGGTTCGCCTTGAAAGTACAGCGCGCCGCAAAAAAGAAAAGCCCCGGCGCGCGGGCCGGGGCTTACTGATTTTTGGCGGTGCGGTCCTACGCCAACATCGCCATGGGGTTTTCAAGGTTGTCCTTGATCGCCGTCAAAAGCTCCGCCCCAAGCGCGCCGTCGATGACCCGGTGATCCACCGAGAGCGTCACGCTCATCACGGTCGCAATACCAAGCTCGCCATCCTCTTTGACCACCGGCTTTTTGACGCCCGCGCCAACCGCAAGGATCGCGCCGTGTGGTGGGTTTATCACCGCGTCAAAATTGTCGATGCCAAACATGCCAAGGTTCGAAATCGCGAAAGAGCCGCCCTGATATTCATGCGGGGCCAGCTTGCGGGTTTTGGCGCGTGTGGCGAGGTCTTTCATCTCGGCTGACAATGCTGAAAGTGATTTGTTTTCAGCATCTTGCAAGACAGGCGTGAAGAGTCCGCCCTCGATAGCAACCGCCACAGCAACGTCAGAGGGGGTGAGCTTGAGCACCCGATCACCGGCCCAAACCGCATTGGCTTCGGGCACCGATTGCAACGCCAAAGCGCAGGCTTTGATGATGAAATCATTGACCGACAGTTTGACACCGCGCGCCTCAAGTTTCGAATTAAGCTCAGCGCGGAAGGCCATCAACGCGTCGAGTTGAATATCGCGGCGTAGGTAGAAATGCGGGATCGTTTGCTTGGCCTCTGTCAGGCGCGCGGCAATCACCTTGCGCATTCCATCCAGCGGCACCTCGACGTATTCGCGCCCCTCGTACATCTTGAGAACTTGCGCCGCATCCGGGCCAGTCGCAACAGCACCGCCCGATCCACCACCGCCAGCCGGGGCAGAGGTCGCCGCCGCCGTTGGTGCGGTTTCGCCGGGTTTTGCGCTTTCAACATCTGCTTTGACGATGCGCCCCTTGGGACCAGTGCCGGTGATGCGCGCCAGATCAAGGCCCTTATCCGCCGCAATGCGCCGCGCCAAAGGCGAGGCAAACACCCGCCCCCCATCCGCAGCTTTTGGCGCAGCTGGTGCAGGTTTGGCGCTCTCACTTGGGGCAGGGGTCGGCGCAACGGGGGCTGCATTCTCTATGGGCGCCGAAATGGGCGCCGAAGCGGTGGCCGCAGGTGCCGCGCCAATGTCATCAGCGCTTTCACCGTCCTCCAGCAACACAGCAATCGCCGTGTTCACCTTGACGTTGGCGGTGCCCTCAGCCACCAGAATTTTGCCGATGACACCCTCGTCCACCGCCTCAAATTCCATCGTCGCCTTGTCGGTTTCGATCTCGGCCATCAGGTCGCCGGATTGCACGGTGTCGCCCTCCTTGACCAACCATTTCGCCAGGGTGCCTTCTTCCATTGTCGGGGAAAGCGCAGGCATCAGAATTTCTGTCGGCATGTTGCTCTCCTTACCGGTAAGTCACTGTTTTCACGGCTGCAATCACCTCGTCGGTGGTCACAAGCGCGAGCTTTTCAAGGTTCGCCGCATAGGGCATTGGCACGTCTTTCCCGGTCAGCGTAATGACGGGCGCGTCGAGATAATCAAAGGCTTCCTGCATCAGGGTCGATGCGATATGACCGCCAATCGACGCCACAGGCCAGCCTTCCTCAACCGTCACACAACGGTTGGTTTTCATCACGCTCTTGATCACCGTGTCTGTGTCCATGGGGCGCAGAGTGCGCAGGTCAATGACCTCCGCCGAAATCCCCTCCTCAGCGAGCTTATCCGCCGCCTCAAGCGCGTATTTCATCCCGATCCCAAAGGACACAATCGTAACATCCGAGCCTTCGCGCCAAATCCGCGCTTTGCCAAATGGGATTGTGTAATCATCCATCACCGGGACATCAAAACTCGTCCCATACAGCAATTCGTTTTCCAGAAAGACCACGGGCGTGTCGCCCCGGATTGCCGTTTTGAGCAGGCCCTTGGCATCCGCTGCGGAGTAAGGCATCGCCACATGCAAGCCGGGAATTTGCGCATACCAGGCCGCGTAATCTTGGCTGTGTTGGGCGCCCACGCGCGCCGCCGCGCCATTGGCACCACGAAACACACAAGGCACCGACATTTGACCGCCCGACATATAGCGTGTCTTGGCGGCGGTGTTGATAATGTGGTCGATCGCTTGCATCGCGAAGTTGAAGGTCATGAACTCAACAATCGGGCGCAAACCGCCCATCGCCGCCCCGGTGGCAACACCGGTAAACCCATGTTCGGTGATGGGCGTGTCGATGATGCGTTTGTCGGTGAATTCGTCCAGCAGACCTTGCGACACCTTATAAGCGCCCTGATATTCGGCAACTTCCTCGCCCATCAAAAGCACGCTGTCGTCCGCGCGCATTTCCTCGGCCATGGCGTCGCGCAGCGCTTCGCGCACTGTGGTTGGTTTCATCTCGGTGCCTTCGGGAATTTCCGGGGCATCGGGGATGATGATCTTCGCCGGGCCAGTGCTCGCGGCAGGGGAAGGGGCAGGGGAAGGGGAAGGGGAAGGGGCCTGAGCAGGGGTCTCAGAGGTGGGTGCGTCAGACGCAGCAGCAGGTGCGGAGGCTTCATAATCCTCTGCACTTTCGCCCTCTTCCAGCAACACAGCAATCGCCGTGTTCACCTTCACATTGGCCGTGCCCTCAGGGATCAAGATTTTGCCCATCACCCCTTCGTCCACCGCCTCAAATTCCATCGTCGCCTTGTCGGTCTCGATTTCGGCCATAATGTCGCCAGCCGCGACAGTATCACCTTCTTTTACGTTCCATTTCGCCAAAGTCCCCTCTTCCATCGTGGGGGAGAGCGCGGGCATCAAAATTTCGGTCGCCATGTTTATCTCCGTCCTATCAGGGGCTTACGCGTAGATGTCTGTCCAAAGCTCGTCGAGGGACGGCTCCGGTGAGTTGCGCGCAAATTCCGCCGCATCATTGACGATCTGTTTGATTTCTTTGTCGATGACCTTGAGGTCATCCTCGCCCACATGTTTGCCCTGCAACAACAGGTCGCGCACATGTTCGATGGCGTCTTTTTCTTCGCGCATCTTTTGCACCTCTTCGCGGGTGCGATATTTGGCCGGGTCCGACATCGAGTGACCACGGTAGCGGTAGGTTTTGACTTCCAAAATATAGGGGCCTTTGCCGGAGCGACAATGCGCAACCGCGCGTTCGCCCGCGTCTTTGACGGCCAAGACATCCATCCCGTCCACCGCTTCGCCGGGAATTCCGAAAGCGGCGCCACGGGTGTATAGATCGGGGGTCGAAGTGGAGCGACCCTGCGCGGTGCCCATGGCGTATTGGTTGTTCTCAACGACGAATATGACAGGGAGCTTCCAGAGGGCGGCCATGTTGAAGGTCTCATAGACCTGCCCTTGGTTGGCCGCGCCATCCCCGAAATAGGTGAAGGTCACGCGGCCATTTTCCTTGTACTTATCAGCAAAGGCCAGCCCGGCGCCAATCGGCACCTGCGCGCCAACGATGCCATGACCGCCATAGAAATGCTTCTCGGTGGAAAACATATGCATCGAGCCGCCTTTCCCCTTGGAAAGCCCGCCTTCGCGCCCGGTCAATTCGGCCATAACGCCGCCCGGCTCCATCCCACAGGCCAACATATGCCCGTGATCGCGATAGGAGGTGACACGTTTGTCCCCTTCCTCGGCGGCGGCTTCCAGCCCGACCACTACGGCTTCCTGCCCGATGTAGAGGTGGCAAAAACCGCCAATCAGCCCCATGCCATACAATTGGCCAGCCTTTTCCTCGAATCGACGGATGAGCAACATCTCTTTGTAAAAAGAGAGCAGTTCTTCCTTGGAAGTGTTTGATTTTTTAGCACTTTTGGCAGCTGCCATCGGCCGTACTCCTCAGCGTTCCTGATGGTAGTTTAGTATTAAACTATCTTATAGAGCAAATCGGTTCGTGATGCGAGGGAAGTTTTCCACAGCGCAGCGAAACGGCGCTGGCCCCCAAACCGGGGCGAGAACACGGGTGTGAGGGGCAGAGATGAGAGGACAGGGATGAGAAGGCAGGGATGTCGCGACTGAGTTTTACGGCAGAAGTCGAAGCCAAAGCGCGCTTTAGCGCAGCACAACCTCGTCAGCGCGCACCAAGCCAAGGGTCTTGCGCGCCTGCGCATCGAGCAGATCGAGGTCTAGATATTCATCAGACATGCGCAGAGTGCGGTTTTCCAAAACGGCGATTTCGGCGGCGAGCTTGTTGCGCTCAGCAATCAACTGCGCGGCTTCCGCGTCGATGCGCACTCGCCGAAACAACCCGTAATCGCCCTGCACAGAGGCAAAGACAAAGTAAATTCCCGCCGAAATGATCCCGACGAAATAGAGGATGCCCCCGAACCCAGATTGTTTGCGCGGATTGCTCATTGTTATGGTCTGCCTCTTAGGGGCCTCTCCGGGCCCTTTAACGCAGTATGTCACAGGTGATTCGTCCTGTGAATCCCAAATCGAATCAATGGCATAAAAAAGCGGCCCCTCAGCGAAGGGCCGCTCAAACCTAGTTTCATGTAAAAGCTCAGCGCACCGAAGCGGCGTAAATCCCGTCGATCGCTTGGCCGATGGTCGAGGCGAAGTCCTCGTCGCTTTGCTGCGCTGACAATCCCTCGGTCAAGGCGCGGCTAAAGCTTGCGATGATCCCGTGGTTCTGGCTGAGGCGCGTGTTTGCTTCGTCGCGCGCATAGCCGCCAGACAGCGCCACAACCCGCAACACCCGCGGATGCGCCACAAGCGGCGCATACAGATCAGCGCTTTCTGGCAGGGTCAGCTTGAGCATCACCTCTTGGCCCGGCGCGAGCGCATCAAGCGCCGCCGTCAGCTCGGCCAGCAAAAGCGCTTCGGCTTCGGATTTGTCGGGTATGGAGATTGTGACTTCCGGCTCGATGATGGGCACCAACCCTTTGGCGAGAATCTGTTTCCCGACCTCAAATTGTTGATTTACAACGGCTTTTACTCCGTCCGGGTTGGCAGCAGAAATCACCGAGCGCATTTTGGTGCCAAAGATGCCAGCACTCACCGCGCGGTCCAGCACAGCGTCCAGATCGGGCATCGGTTTCATCACCTGACAACCGTTTGTCGCGTCCTCAAGCCCCTTGTCGACCTTCAAAAACGGCACAACGCCACGGTCGTTCCACAGGAATGTCGCGGAGGGCTTACCGCCCATTTCACGATCCATCGTCATTTCAAACAAGATCGCGCCGATCACCTTTTCGCCCGTAAAGGCCGGGGCGGAGGCGATGCGCGCGCGCATGGCGTGGATCAGGTCGAACATCTCAGCATCAGACCCATAGGCGCTCGGTTCAATGCCGTACAAGCCGAGCGCTTTTGGGGTTGAGCCACCGGATTGATCAAGGGCGGCAATGAATCCTTTGCCAGTTGTGATTTTAGCGAGCATTTCTGCGTTTGGCATTCTGGTTCCCCGGTCAAATTTTTTGTTTCACAACCTCTAGGGGGCAGGGGCGCGAGGATCAACGCTGGTGGCGCTAACAATTCAACGGTTCTTTGAAAGCAGCCATTTTGTAAGCGGTCCGAGCACAAAGGGCGGCGAAATCCGCGACGAAAGCGCGATGATCTTGTTGAGCGGCCCGGGCACAACTCGTTTTTTGCCCCGCGCCAGCGCTCGCCATCCAATCTGTGATACGCTTTTCGCGGTGCCCATCGGCAAGAGTGTCATGAGCCAGGTCCGATCCACCTGCGCAGCGTCAAAAAACTCGGTTTTGGTGGCGCCGGGACAAAGCGCAGTCACCCGCACACCGCTGTTGCGCAGCTCGTCATGAAGCGCATCCGAGAGCGAAAGCGCATAGGCTTTGCTGGCGTGATACACCGCCATATTCGGCCCCGGCATAAACCCCGCCAAGGATGCCACGTTGAGTATGCCGCCTGAACCGCGCGGCGTCATATGGGTCGCCGCAAGGCGCATCAGTGTCGTGTAGGCGCTGATATTGAGGGCGATGCTCTCTTCCTCGCGCGCGCTTTGGCTGCCAAACGGGCCATGCGTTCCCAGCCCGGCGTTATTGACCAGAAGATCAATCTCTCCTGCGCCGTTGTCGCTGGCGGTGGCCCAAAGAGCCTCGGCTTCCCCCGGCGCCGTGAGATCGGCCTGCGCCACCGTGACGCGAATGCCATGCGCGGCCTCAAGCTCGCTTTTGAGCGCGTTCAGCCGGTCCGCGCGCCGCGCGCTGATCACAAGGTTATATCCCTGCGACGCCGCAAGCCGCGCAAACTCAACACCAAGCCCCGATGAGGCCCCCGTGATCAATGCGCGCCCCGCCATGCCCTAAGCCTCCAACGCCGCAACGCCGGGCAATTCCTTGCCCTCCATCCATTCCAGAAAGGCGCCGCCAGCGGTGGAAATATAGGTGAAATCAGCGCCATGCCCGGATGCGTTGATGGCCGAAACCGTATCACCGCCCCCCGCAACCGACACCAAATCCCCAGCTTGGGTTTGCGCGGCGATCACGTTGAGCATGGCGAAGGTGCCCGTGTGAAACGGTTCCAGCTCAAACACCCCAAGGGGGCCATTCATGATCAGGGTTTTTGCGCCTTCAATCACGCCTTTGATATAAGACAGGGTGTCTGGCCCTGCGTCAAAAATCATAGCGTCTTCGGGGCAGGCGTCCACAGGCAGCGTTTCATGGGCAGCATGTGCCTTGAATTCGCGGGCCACTAAGATGTCGCGCGGCAAGATAATTTCGCATCCTTCGGTCTCTGCCGCCGTCAAAATCTCGCGCGCGGTTTCCGCCATCTCATGTTCGCACAGGGATTTCCCGACGGTCACGCCTTGCGCGGCCAGAAAAGTGTTCGCCATGCCGCCGCCAATCACAAGATGGTTCACCTTGGTCACGAGGTTGCCGAGCAAGTCCAGTTTCGTCGAGACTTTCGCGCCGCCCACAACCGCCACAACCGGGCGCACAGGCTCCGCCAAGGCCGCCTCAAGCGCCGTCAGTTCCGCCTGCATCAACCGCCCCGCGCAAGAGGGCAAGAGCTGTGCAATCCCAACGGTCGAGCCATGCGCCCGGTGCGCCGCCGAAAACGCATCGCTCACAAACACATCCCCAAGTGCTGCCAAAGACGCAGCAAACATAGGGTCGTTCTTGGTTTCGCCCTCATGGAACCGGGTGTTTTCAAGAAGCAAAACCTGCCCTTGCTCAAGCGCGGCGACAGCCTCCTTCGCGGGGGCACCAACGCAATCGGGCGCAAACACCACAGGCAACCCGAGCGCCGTTTCCAGCGCGCCGCGCACATGCGACAAGGACATTTCCGGAACGGGTTTGCCCTTGGGGCGGCCAAAATGCGCTAGCAAAGCAGGCTTGCCCCCAGCCGCCACAATATCACGTACCGTGGGCACAATCCGATCAATCCGGGTGGTGTCGGTGATCTGCCCGCCGTCATCCATGGGCACGTTGATATCCACCCGCACAAGCACGGTCTTGCCGTCTAGATCCATATCGTCGAGTGTTTTCCAGGCCATGACCCACCTCCAAAATTTAGGCTACACCCCCATCAAGCACACCCCCGACATGCCCGCAAGAGCCACACTATTTTGCGCACAAATCAGCGCGTCATACCGCTGCCCCTTTTCCTTTTGCCTTCGTCCCCTTAGGGTCGCGCCCAAACAGACACAAAGGAGCGCCACATGGCCGATATCAAAGACCCCGAAAACACAATCCTGATGGAACTCAAGGGCGGCACCGTCACCATCGAGCTTTTGCCAGATGTGGCGCCGGAACACGCAGCGCGCATGAAAGAGCTGGCGCGCGCCGGGGCCTATGACAACGTGGTGTTTCACCGTGTGATTGAAGGTTTCATGGCACAAACGGGTGATGTTGCGAATGGCAACCTTGATGCAGGCGGTGATGTGCGCCGCGCTGGCACAGGCGGCTCCGACTTGCCCGATCTGCCAGCAGAATTCTCCAAACTGCCCCATGCCCGCGGCACCATCGGCGCAGCGCGCTCGCAAAACCCGAATTCGGCAAACTCGCAATTCTTCATCAACTTTTCCGACAATGATTTCCTGAACGGCCAATACACCGTCTATGGGCGGGTGTTGTCGGGCATGGAGCATGTGGATGCGGTTGTGCGCGGCGAGCCGCCTGCGAACCCAGACAAAATGATCTCGGTGAAAGTTGCCGCCGATGTCTAAGCTCATTGGCCTGCTCATCTTTGTGGCCGGTGTCGTCTTGCTGGGGGCATATTACTTCAGCACCCGCGAGGCCACGCCCTTGGTGGTGACGGAAGCTGTCGGGGAAACTGGCGGGCCACAAATCGAGATCACCGTGGAAGGCGAAGCCAATGGCAAAGTCGTGATTGAGTTGTTTGACACGATCGCGCCGAACCACGTTGAGCGCATCACAACGCTTGCCTCTGACGGCAAATACGATGGCGTGGTGTTTCACCGGGTGATTGACGGCTTTATGGCGCAAACGGGCGATGTCGCCTTTGGGCTTGAAGGCGGCGACATGCGGGCGGCGGGCACAGGCGGGTCTGACCTGCCTGATCTTGATGCTGAGTTCTCAAACGAGCCTTTCGTTGCCGGAACCATTGGCATGGCGCGCTCGTCCAGCCCGAATTCCGCGAACTCGCAGTTCTTCATCATGTTTGCGCCCGCGCCGCATCTGGACGGGAGCTATACTGTCGTGGGCCGGGTGATTGAGGGCATGGATGTGGTCAATGCAATCAAACGCGGCACAGGCGGCAATGGCGCGGTTGTCGGCCAGCCTGACGTGATGCGCAGCGTGCGCGTGCTCAACTAGGCCAGCGTTGCCAACATAGAAACAATCCGGGCGGCCCACAAACGTGGCCCCGCCGCCCGGATCACTGCCAATCGGCCTCAACCTGTCGTGGCCAAGAGCACGATCAGCCCCAGAAAACAAATCGCTTCAAAGGCGGGAATACGGTGTCGCTTCAACATGGGTTGATTTAGGCGCGCGTTGGTTAATAAAGGCTGAAATGTGACTGCATCTCTCAAAAACCCTTAGAAACATACTGTTTCCAATTCGGAAATTAACCTTTCCGGCATGGCAATTCCCTCGCATTTTCTGAAAATTGCCCCAATTGGAGGCGATTGTTGTCCATATCGAAACAAATGGACGCATGACATAATGTTACCTGCATTTTTACTCTTATCCATGAGCCTTGTGGCAGCTTTTGCTGTCCAGCTCGGTTGGCATGATGGCCTTTTTTCGGGCGATGATGATGCTGACGATCAAGACAGCGGACAGGGCTTTGATTACGGCGCCCTGTCCTCACGAGACGCGATCAATGACGCCCGAGGGGACTTCTTGTCTGACCTCGCGCAAGACTACAACGGCACAAGCGCGGCCGATGCTGTGAATGTGATTGGCGCGGAAACCGGCTTTGAATTCACAATGCGCGGCGGCGATGACACTGTGATTGGGTCGCGCCACGCGGATGATGTTGTGCTGGGCGCGGGCAATGACAATGCGTCGCTGGCGGATGGCGACGACATCGCACAAGGCGGCGCCGGGAACGACAATATTTTTGGCGGCACTGGCAATGACACGGTGTCCGGCGGGCGTGGCGATGATTGGCTGCAAGGGCACGGCGACGATGATTGGTTGTTTGGCGATGGCGGCGATGACGTTATTGAGGGCGGCTATGGCGACGACAATATCTTTGGCGGCGCGGGCGACGACCGGCTAACGGGCGATGCCTTTGGGCCTGCTGGCTCGATCGAGCGCGGCATCGACTCGATCTTTGGCGGCGCCGGGGATGATGAAATCCACCTTGGTGACGGCGACACTGGCACGGGCGGCTATGGCGAGGACATGTTCTTTGTGTTCGACATACCTGACGCTGACGCAGAAGCCGCGCATATCACCGATTTTGATGCCGAGAAAGATAGCCTGACAGTGCATTATGATGAAAAAGCGACGCCTCGCCCGGAATTGATGGTCGAGTATGACGCTGAATTTGACGAAACGCTTGTCCGTCTGAATGGCCTTGTTGTGGCCTCCATGGACGGTTTGGCGGAAGTGACGGCAGAGGACATTACCTTGACGCCGATGAGTGACTAACGAGTTTTAAATCTCTAATTCCCTTTGAAATTGCCCCGATCGCGCCAGTCGTGATCGGGGTTTTTTGTTGGGTTTTTGGCCAAGGCGCGCATCAAAAAAGCCCCGACCTGGCGACCGGGGCTTTCTCATAACATTTTGAAATCGCTTACGACTTGGCGAGGTTGCGCAGCACGTAATGCAGCACGCCGCCGTTTTCGATATATTCGATCTCAGGCGCGGTATCGATCCGGCATTTGACCTTGATCGCTTTCACAGTGCCGTCCGCATAGGTGATTTCCGCGTCCAGAACGTCCAGCGGTTTCACTGTGTCCAGCCCGGTGATCGAAACAGTCTCGTGGCCGGTGAGGTTCAGCGATTTGCGGGTGTCGCCGCCGGTGAACTCAAACGGCACAACGCCCATACCCACCAAGTTGGAGCGGTGAATACGCTCAAAACTCTCGGTGATCACAGCTTTCACACCCAAAAGCGCGGTCCCTTTGGCCGCCCAATCGCGCGAAGACCCAGCACCGTATTGCTCACCGCCAAACACAACAAGCGGCGTGCCTTGGGCTTGATAGGCCATCGAGGCGTCATAAACCGACGTTTGCTCCCCATCCGGGCCTTTTGTGTAGCCGCCTTCAACACCATCCAGCATTTCGTTTTTGATGCGGATATTGGCGAAGGTGCCGCGCATCATCACTTCGTGGTTGCCGCGGCGCGAGCCGTATGAGTTGAATTCGCGCACGGGCACACCGCGTTCGGTCAAATACTGACCGGCGGGCGTTGTTGGCGCGAAGGAGCCAGCCGGGGAAATGTGGTCGGTCGTGACCATATCGCCAAGGATCAACAGCTCTTTTGCGCCGGTGATGTTTTGGATCGTACCTTTTTCAGCGCCCATATTTTGGAAGTAAGGCGGGTTCTGAATGTAGGTGCTTTCGGCGGGCCAATCGTAGGTTTCGCCGCCGGACACTTCCACGGCTTGCCATTTCTCGTCGCCCTTAAACACATCCGCATATTTGGATTGGAAGGCTTCGCGAGTGACCGTTTGCTCCACAAGGTCGGCAACTTCTTTCGAGGTTGGCCAGATGTCCTTGAGGTAGACGTCATTGCCGTCTTTGTCGGTGCCGATCACATCGGTGGACAGGTTGATGTCCATGGTGCCCGCCAAAGCATAGGCCACAACGAGGGGCGGCGAGGCGAGGTAGTTGGCGCGCACATCAGGCGAAATCCGGCCTTCAAAGTTACGGTTGCCCGACAGAACCGATGTCGCCACCAAGTCGCCCTCAGCAATCGCATCCGACAGCTCTTTTTGGATCGGGCCAGAGTTGCCGATACAGGTCGTACAGCCATAGCCAACAAGGTTAAACCCAACCTTATCAAGGTCTTCTTGCAGACCAGCCGCCTCAAGATAGGCCGAAACAACCTGCGAGCCGGGGGCGAGCGATGTTTTGACCCAAGGCTTGCGGTTCAGCCCAAGGGCGGCCGCTTTGCGCGCCACAAGGCCCGCGCCGATCATCACGTAAGGGTTCGAGGTGTTGGTGCAAGAGGTGATGGAGGCGATGACAACTTTGCCGCTTTCCATCGTGTAATCTTCGCCAGCAACCGCCACTTCTTTGTTCATCGGGCGCTTGAAGGTTTCTTCCATCTCTTTGCGGAACGCCGTTTGGCCATCGTTGAGCGCCACATAGTCCTGTGGGCGTTTGGGGCCGGAGATCGCAGGCACGATGGTGCCCATATCAAGGCTCAATGTGCTTGTGTAAATCGGCGCATAATCGTCGCCGCGCCAGAAACCGTTTTCCTTGGCATAGGCTTCAACAAGCGCAATCCGGTCTTCGTCCCGGCCTGTGTTGCGCAGGTAGCGCAGTGTTTCGCCGTCAATCGGGAAGAAGCCACAGGTCGCGCCATATTCCGGCGCCATGTTGGCGATCGTGGCCCGGTCTGCCAGCGGCAGTTTGTCGAGGCCAGCGCCGTAGAATTCGACGAATTTACCAACAACGCCATGCTCACGCAGCATTTCCACGACCTTCAACACAAGGTCGGTGCCGGTCGTGCCTTCAACCATCGCGCCGGTCAGCTCAAAGCCAACAACCTCAGGGATCAGCATGGAAATCGGTTGGCCAAGCATAGCCGCTTCGGCTTCGATCCCGCCAACGCCCCAGCCCAAAACGGCCATGCCGTTGACCATGGTTGTGTGACTGTCGGTGCCCACAAGCGTATCAGGATAAGCAACTTCAACGCCGTCTTGGTCCTTGTCGCTCCAAACAGTCTGGGCGAGGTACTCAAGGTTTACCTGGTGACAAATCCCGGTGCCGGGGGGCACAACGCGGAAGTTCTCAAACGCGGTCTGACCCCATTTGAGGAACTGATACCGCTCCATGTTGCGCTCATATTCGCGGTCCACGTTTTGCTGGAAGGCGCGCGGATTGCCGAACTCATCAATCATCACCGAGTGGTCAATCACGAGGTCAACAGGCACCAGCGGATTAATCTTTTTGGCGTCACCGCCCAAGGATTTGATCCCATCGCGCATCGCCGCCAAATCAACAACCGCTGGCACGCCGGTAAAATCCTGCATCAACACGCGGGCAGGGCGGTAGGCGATTTCGCGCGGGTTCTTACCGCCGTTCTCGGCCCAGGTGCCAAAAGCCTTGATATCGTCAACAGAGACCGAAAAGCCCCCATCTTCAAAGCGCAGCATGTTTTCGAGCACAACCTTGAGAGCAGCAGGCAGCTTGGTGAAATCTCCAAGGCCAGCCTCTTGCGCGGCAGGGATCGAGTAATAGGCAACCGATTGGGCACCTGATTTTAGGGTTTTGCGGGTTTTTGCAGTATCATGGCCGACGACGATGGGCATGGTGGCTCCTCCAGATGGTTCGGGATGGCTTTGGCCCTCAATTGCACGATGCGGGGCAGGCGCGCAAGAGGGGAGATGGGTTTTTGTATACCATTGCACACAATTTGCGGGTATTTTTCCATTTCACCCCCAGATTGCCGGCAAAAACCGCTTCGTAACATGCTCTCGCAAAACCTTGATTGGCGGGTGAGGGCGGGCTGAGTTATGAAAGGCAAAACGAGCGGGAGAGTCACGTGCGGCATTGGATGAAAGCAGCGATTTTGGCCTGTGTTGGCCTCGCGGGCAGCACAGCTTGGGCGCAGGACGCCCGCCCGCTTGTGGTGCTTGAATTGTTCACCTCGCAAGGCTGCAATTCCTGCCCGCCTGCTGATGAAATGTTGAGCGAATTGGCAACGCGCGAAGACGTTTTGCCGCTCGCGCTGCATGTGGATTATTGGGACTATATTGGCTGGGCGGATAAATTTGCCCGCCCGCAACACACATCCCGGCAAAAAGCCTATGCCCGCGCCGCCCATCAAGGATCGATCTACACGCCGCAAATCGTGATTGGCGGGACGCGCCATGTGGTTGGGTTTAAGCCGATGAAGGTGATGGACGCGCTGGAAACCGAACGCGCTGCTTTGGGCGATGTGATGCTTTCGGCGCAAATGTCTGAGGCGGGAACGCTATCTGTCGCGGTCGAAATGGCCCCCGGCGCAACGCCCCAGCGGCCGCTCACTGTGGATCTG
This sequence comes from Maritimibacter sp., assembly GCA_050633625.1. Lineage (GTDB taxonomy): Bacteria > Pseudomonadota > Alphaproteobacteria > Rhodobacterales > Rhodobacteraceae > JBOEGW01. The sequence goes on from JBOEGW010000001.1 coordinate 322,414, forward strand.
GTGAGCTATATTCCGGAGGAAACCGTGCGCATAAAACACGGAGAAAATGCCGGAAAAACAATTGAGTACGCTAATATTGTGTCGGATTGGACCTCCTTGAAAAAATGGGATGGCGCTGCGCCTTTGAGCTTCTCGGCCAAGGTGCCCACGCAGGACAAATTGGCGGTGATCGTGCAAGAGACCGGCGCGGGGCGGATTTTGGCGGCGGTGGCACTGCGCTGACGCGGCGAAATGCGCTCATGTGGCCAAAGGGCTAAGGGGATTGGCGCTCGCGGTGCCAGACATATAGCCCGGCCAAAACGATGATCGCGCCGCCCACATAGGTGTAGACATCCGGGTATTCTGCGAAAAACAGCACCCCCCAAATGGCGGCGAACAACAGCCCAATGTAGGAAAACGGTGCAACCGCTGATGCTTCGGCTTCGCTGAGGGCGCGGATCATCAACAGCTGGCCAAGCGCGCCTGCCAAAGCGATTGCGCCCATCATCAACATGACAGGCACAGTTGGCGTGCTCCAGACAAAGGGGACGACAGCGCTCAGCAGAACCGCGCCAAATATCGCTGTGTAAAACAGGGAGGTCCACACGTCCTCATCGCGACCAACCCGGCGGGTGATGAGCACGAAGGTGGCGTAGCAAAAGGCGGCCACAAAGGGAAAAAGGGCGGCGGGAGAAAAGACATCGCTGCCCGGGCGGATGACGATCAAGGCGCCGATGAGGGCCGCTGTCACCCCGGCGGCGCGACGAATGCCGAATTTTTCGCCTAGAAACAGCGCCGCGCCCAGCGTGATCAGCATTGGATTGATGTCCATAATCGCGGTGGCCTCCGCGAGGCCAAGATGGCTGATGCCAAAGAAAAACGCCGTTGTGCCACCCAGCAAGAACACAGAACGCAGGAATTGGAGGCCGGGATAGCGGGTTTTGGCGACACGGCGAATGCGCGGCAAAACCAATAGAGTGACCAGCAAGGTTTGCCCGGCATACCGCGCCCAGACCGCTTGAATCACATGTACCTCTCCTGAGACACGTTTGGCCAGTAAGTCCATGACGGACATTGATAAAATCGCCAGCATATACAGGAGGATACCGCGCGATTGTGGGGAGAGGTTTTTCACGCGGCGCACCCAGGATTGGGGCGCATGAGGACGAGGGGAGGGACCATGAGCATGGCGCGAGCCTAGGCGCGCAGCGCATCCGTTGCAATCGCAATAAAGCCCTTTACTCCTCGTCGCCCGCCAACAGAAGGATCTCGCCCGCAGCCTCCAATTCGCGGATCGCGCCAACAACGGCGTTCATCGCTTCTTCGGCTTCTTTTGGCTTCACTGTGCCGAGGTTTTCCATTTCCTCGCGCAACTGGTCGGACATGCGTTTGGACATGGCTTCCAGCACGAACTCGGCAGCCTTTTTGAGATCGCCGGTTGCACCCGCCAGAGCCGTGATGAGAATGGATTGATCCAAATCGCGGGTGATCTTGGGGACATCGCGCGCATCCAACCGATCGGGGATATTGGCGAAGGTAAAGATCGCCTTGCGGACCTCCTCCGCAAACGCCTGATCCTCCTCGTCCAAGCCCGACAGCACATCGTCGCGCGTGGCGGAGGGGGAGAAGTTGAGAATCGCGCCAACGCGCTCTACAGGCCCTTCGGCAAAAGCCTTGGCCGGTTGCCCATCAAGCTGTTCCACGAGCGAGCGGCCAATCCGGTCCACAACCTCGGGCGCAACCGCGCCTGTTTGGCTCACCGCATAGGCCACGCGCCGGGCACGCGGGCCGGGCAGCTTTCCCAAAAGCTCCGCCGCCGTGGCCACTTTGAGTTTGGAGAGCAGGACAGCCGCCACCTCAATCGCCTCTTCCTCAAGCACAGGCAACAAGCGCGACACGTCCAGGCCAGACAGAGTTTCCCAGGGATCACCTGTGAAATTGAAGCCTTTGGCCTTTCGGATTCGCGCCACAGTCGCGGCGGAAATCGTCCCGTCGAGCACATTGAGCGCCCCCTCAAGCCCGCCGGGAAAACTCAGACCCACATCTTCGATTTCAGCAACAAATTCGTCAATCACCGCTTTCAATGTCACCCGATCAACAAAGCGCATCGTCGACATCTGGTGCGCCAGCTCGGTTTGCAAATCCTCGGGAAGGTCGGACAGCGCCAATTCGACGCCTTCTGCCAGCAGCAGCCGGACAATGATCGCGGCTTTTTGCTTTTTGGTCAGCTTGCGCGGCACACCGGGCGGGGCCAAAGCGCCAAGCGCATCGGGCATTTGCGTGTTATCGAGCGCAAAATCGCTCGGCAATCCGAAATCATTCTCTACTGCGGTCAGAGCGGTGCTCACCTAACGTGCCTCCTGGCAAATCCCCGTGCGAGTGAGACTGCCAGCAGAACCTTAACACCGCCCTTACAGGGGCACACAAGTGCCAGAAGTTAGGACAAATTTTCTCTAAATCGAGAACAGATTTAGCCGGAAACAGTTTCCACGCAGGCCGAGGTTTTCATGTCCCAGACAAAGCCTTGTTTACAAGACGCCGCTGCGTGAGAGTCGCTGGTGCAGCCCGCATAGGCGGTAGCTGGCAACAGCCCGATCAGAACAAGTGTAAAGAGTTTGGCGAGTTTCATAGCGCGATCTCCGATGTGTGATGCCCACAACCCTACCACGAATCGCCAAAATCTCCAAAACCTCGCGCGCCAGCGGCGCCTAAACAACAAAGCCGCCCCCAAAAAAGGCGCGGCTTTGCATTGATTTTGAGATGATTTTACAGGGGTTTAGCTGTCGCCAAAGACCCGTGCGAAAATGGTATCAACATGTTTCGTATGGTACGCCATGTCGAATTTCTCGTTGATTCCGTCCACGCCAAGCGCCTTCACAACGTCCTCATCCGCCAGCAGCTCCTCGCGAAAATCGGTGCGCAATTCCCAGACCTTCAAGGCGTTGCGTTGCACCATCGCATAGGAGTCCTCACGCGACACGCCTGCTTGCGTCAGCGCCAGCAACACCCGTTGGCTCATCACCAAACCTGGGAATTTGTTCATGTTATCAAGCATGTTTTCCGGGAAGATCAGCATGTTCTCGATCACGCCCGTCATCCGGCGCAGCGCAAAATCAAGCGTCACAGTGGCGTCCGGGCCAATCCCGCGTTCAACAGAGGAGTGCGAAATATCGCGCTCGTGCCAGAGGGCCACGTTTTCCATCGCCGGGATCACCGTCATCCGCACAAGGCGCGCAAGTCCTGTGAGGTTCTCGGTGAGAACTGGGTTTTTCTTATGCGGCATCGCAGAGGAGCCTTTTTGCCCCGCCGAGAAAAACTCCGCCCCCTCAAGCACCTCGGTGCGCTGCATGTGGCGCACCTCAATGGCGATGTTTTCGATGGAGGAGGCGATCACCCCCAGCACAGCAAAGAACATAGCGTGCCGATCGCGCGGGATCACTTGCGTGGAAATCGGCTCAGGTTTGAGGCCAAGCGCGGCGCAGACATGCTCCTCAACCGCAGGGTCAATATTGGCGAAGGTGCCAACCGCGCCGGAAATCGCGCCCGTCGCCACGTCTTCGCGGGCCAATTTGAGCCGGGCAAGGTTGCGATCCATTTCCGCGTAAAACCGGGCAAATGTCAGACCCATGGTTGTAGGTTCTGCATGGATGCCGTGGCTGCGGCCAACGCGCACCGTGTCTTTGTGCTCAAGAGCGCGTTTTTTCAGCGCCGCCATCAAGCCCTCAACCCCCTCAGCCAAAATATCAGCCGCGCGCACGAGTTGCACGTTGAAGCAGGTGTCGAGCACGTCCGAGGAGGTCATGCCCTGGTGCACAAAGCGCGCCTCATCCGCCCCCACATGTTCGGCAAGATGGGTCAAGAAGGCGATCACGTCATGTTTGGTCACAGCTTCGATCTCATCAATGCGCGCCACGTCGAATTCGACGTCCTTGGCCTTCCAAACCGCATCTGCATTTTCTTGCGGAATCACGCCAAGTTTGGCTTGGGCGTCGCAGGCGTGGGCCTCGATTTCGTACCAAATGCGGAACTTTGTTGCGGGGTCCCAAATGTCGGTCATCTCTTTGCGGGCATAGCGGGGGATCATAGGGGGGCCTTTCGGTTTGTGGCAGCGTTGCGGGCGTCTTAAACTGACAGCGCAAAAGGGACAAGGCGGCGGTGATGCGAGAACTTGCGGATTTCGAGGGCAGATGGCGTATGACGCGCCAAATTGACGACGCTTTGGCCAATCAGCTCGGCCAGTTTGTGGGCGAGGCGGTGTTTGTCGCTCAGCCGGGCGGGCTGCATTATACGGAGCGCGGCACGCTGACCCTGAATGGCACAGGTTTTGCCGCCTCCCGCAGCTATATGTGGCGCGAGGTTGAGGCGGGGGTCGAGGTCGATTTTGAGGATGGGCGGTTTTTTCACGGCTTTGCGCTGGCTCAGCCGCGCCAAAAGGCGCATCATTCCTGCTCGCCCGATGAATATAGCGTCACCTATGATTTCGCCGCTTGGCCGCGATGGCGCGCGATCTGGGCGGTGAAAGGGCCACGAAAGGACTACGTGTCAAACACGCAATATGAGCGTATCGCAGAGTGAAACCATGCACGCGACACGCGCAAGACGCGACGGAATAGGCTTGAAGTGAACGCCGCGCTGCGGCAAAAAGACAGTAACGACAGGATTTTTAAGGGGAGACACCCATGACACCAATGACCAATAACGTGCTCGGCGATATGTTCGGCGCACATGAGGGCGCGCGTTTGCGGGCCAAACAAATCGCTCTCGTGATCGTCGGCGTAGCCGTTCTGGCACTCGCATCCAAAATCCGCGTTCCTGCCTGGCCCGTGCCAATCACGCTGCAAACCCTTGCGGTTCTGACAATCGGCACAGCTTATGGGGCGCGTCTTGGTCTTGTGACGCTTCTGGCTTGGGTCGCGCTGGGGGCCGCTGGTCTGGCAGTTTTCGCCGGTGACAAAGCCGGTCTTGCCTATATCGCTGGGCCAACAGGGGGCTATCTTGTTGGCTTCGTGGTGGCCGCAGCGGCCATGGGGGCCATGGCGCGCAAAGGCATGGACCGCACGGTACTGGGCATGGCGGGTGCTATGTTGATCGGAACCGCGATCATCTACGCCTTCGGCCTGATGGGCATGTCCTTCATCTTCCTCGCTGAAAATGGCGCGGCTTGGGTGATCAAATTTGGCTTCACCAACTTCATTGTGGGCGACATCGTCAAAATGGTGATCGCTGCGATGATCATTCCCGGCGTTTGGAAACTGGTCGGCAACGCGCGCAGCTAAACACAGCTCGCACAGATAGATGTTCGAAAGGCGCGCAGGGCAACCTCTTGCGCGCCTTTTCTTTTGTTCTGGCGCTGCGTGGCAAAACTTGTCACCATTTCCCCATGTTAGTGCCAAGCGAACGCGTTCGCCCCCTGCCCACAACCCGCGCCGATCAAGGGCGTATTCGTGTTGAATGGCTCAAGGCCCTTTGGCTGTTTGCGCATGGGGCAGGTGGGGCGGCGGCGCTTTTTTGGGTTCCGAGTATCGGCGGTTTTGTCGCCTTTGTGGCGCTCACGGCGCTCACGATCTTGGCCGGTCATTCGGTGGGGATGCATCGGCTTTTGATACACCACAGCTTCAAGACGCCGCGCTGGCTGCTGCGGATTTTGGTGTGGCTTGGCACGCTTGTGGGCATGGCGGGACCATTTGGGATGATCCGCGCGCATGATCTGCGCGACTGGCATCAACGTCAAACCATTTGCCCACCGCATCCAAGCCACGGCGCCGGATTTTGGCGCGATGCTTGGTGGCAGCTTTGTTGCCGCTATGAGCTTGAAAACCCACCGGAATTTACGATTGAGCCTGAGATCAGAAAAGACCCGGTCTTGCGCGTCATTGAGCGCACATGGATGGCGCAACAAGTGCCTTTGGCGCTGTTGCTTTTTGCCCTTGGAGGCGTTGGGTTTGTGCTTTGGGGCGTGTGTTTGCGGGTTTTCGTGTCGCTCACAGGGCATTGGGCGGTTGGGCATTTTGCCCATAAACGTGGCACTCAGGGCTGGCGGGTGCAGGGATTGGCGGTGCAGGGCTATAACTTGCCAGGGTTTGGGCTGATCACCTTTGGCGAAAACTGGCACGGCAATCACCATGCCTTCCCTCATTCGGCGCGCCTTGGGGTGGAGCCGGGGCAGCTCGATCCGGGGTTTTGGCTGATCTGTCTGTTGGAACGCCTTGGCCTCGCAACCGATGTGCAAACCCCAAAATCACAGCCTGATCGGGCCGGGCTTGAACGGATCCAACAGACGCCAAAGGGCGCGCTCAATAGCCCCGATCTTCGCCCGATTGCCACGGCTGAACAAGGTTGCCAAAGCGGGTAAAGCGCCCCTCAAAGCTGAGTTCAACATTGCCAATCGGCCCATGACGTTGCTTGCCGATAATGACCTCGGCGCGCCCGTGCAGCCGCTCCATTTTCTCTTGCCAAGCCGCCATTTCGTCAAGCCGATCATCGGATGGCTTTTCGCGCTCGGCATAATACTCCTCGCGAAACACGAACATCACAACATCCGCATCTTGCTCAATCGAGCCAGATTCCCGCAAATCAGAGAGCTGTGGCCGCTTGTCGTCGCGGCTTTCCACGGTCCGGCTGAGCTGGGAAAGCGCAATCACCGGCACGTTCAATTCCTTGGCAATCGCTTTTAAGCCCATCGAGATTTCACCAATCTCCTGCACCCGATTGTCGCCCTTGCCTGTGCCGCGCATCAGCTGGAGGTAGTCGACGATGATCACGTCCAATCCGTGTTCGCGCTTGAGCCGCCTTGCGCGCGCCGCCATCTGCGCAATCGGCAGGGCAGGGGTGTCGTCAATGTAGAGCGGGCAGCTTTCCAGCGCCTTCGCGGCCTCAACAAACCGGCGAAATTCGGTCTCTGTCATGTCGCCGCGCCGAATGTTTTCGGAGGGCACTTCGGCGGCTTCGGACAAAATCCGCGCTGCCAATTGTTCGGCCGACATCTCAAGCGAATAAAACGCGACAACCCCACCGGAGACCGCCCCTTCTTCGCCGCTGTGCGTCTTGCCTTTCTTGTAGGCCTTGGCGACGTTAAAGGCGATGTTTGTCGCGAGCGAGGTTTTCCCCATGGAGGGGCGGCCGGCAAGGATCAGAAGGTCGGATTTGTGCAGCCCGCCCAGCTTCTTGTCCAAATCCACAAGCCCCGTCGACACCCCGGCAAGCCCGCCATCGCGTTGGTAGGCAGCGTTTGCGGATTTCACGGCATCGGTCACAGCCGTCAAAAAGCTCTGGAACCCGGAGGTCGCCTGACCGGTTTCCGCAAGCTTATAGAGCTGTTGTTCGGCTTGAACGATTTGCTCATTCGGGTCCAGATCGGTTTCGACCTTGATCGCCTTTGCTGAAATATCCCCGCCCAGTTTGATCAGCTCGCGCCGCACATGCATTTCATAGATCAGCTCGGCATAATCCTTGGCTGCAAAGGACGAAATCGCCGCCCCCGCAAGCCGCGCCAAATAGGCAGCGCCGCCAAGCTCCTTGAGGCCCTCATCATCTTCCATGAAGGCCTTGAGCGTCACCGGAGACGCCAGCGCATTGCGCGCGATCCGCTCCTCAGAGATGCGGTAAATCCGTTCATGAACAGGTTCATAAAAGTGCTCTGGTTTGATGATCTGCGCAACGCGGTCATAGACGTCATTATTGGTCAGAATCGCGCCCAAGAGCTGCTGTTCGGCTTCGGTGGAATGGGGCATGGTATCGGCAATATCGCCCGCCGCCGTGGCCGCGTTATCCGCTGTCGGCTGCACAGAGTCGGTCCCGATTTTCGCAATCTCATTCATTCCAGTCACCCTCACATTGTCGAAACCTCTTAGCCGCATTGGCCCGCGCCCGGCAATCTTGATAACTCTGTGTATAAGTCAAAATCCACAACATGTCGTGGATTGCCGTGAGGGGCCTACTATATCGGGCAAAATTGTGCCGATATTTATGCCGGTTTATGCGCCTCTTGCCAAGCGCGCGGATCGTTCAGGAAGCTTTCAACTTCCGCCAATGTGTCCGCCGGGAAGGCATTTGAGGCTTTGGCTTCGGCCAACACGTCCCACCAGGTGCAAAGGTAGTGCAGTTGAACGCCATGATCCCCAAGGGTTTTCTCGGTTTCGGGGAAAATTCCGTAGTAAAAAATCACAGCCGTATGGCCACAGGTGGCCCCGGTTTCGCGAATCGCATCCACGAACGACAGCTTTGAGCCGCCATCGGTTGTGAGGTCTTCGACGAGCAGCACGCGTTCGCCGTCCTTCATGTCGCCCTCAATGCGTGCCCCGCGCCCGTAGCCTTTTGGCTTTTTGCGCACATAGGTCATCGGCAGGGCCATGCGCTCGGCCTGTAACGCGGCAAAAGGAATACCCGCCGTTTCACCGCCCGCGATGTTGTCAAACGCTTCGAACCCGGCGTCGCGCATGACGGTGACAGTCATGAAATCCATCAAGGTGGCGCGAATGCGGGGGTAGGAAATCAGCTTGCGACAATCAATGTAGGTTGCGGAAGGCAGACCAGAGGCGAGAATGAACGGATCTTCAGGGCGAAAATTCACAGCGCCAATTTCGAGCAGCATTTTGGCGGACAGACGCGCGATTTCTTCTTTGGCGGGAAAGGCGGTTGGGATCATGCTGTGACGCTCCAATGCAGGGGGAAGCCGGGGTCAAACACGGTGACCGGGCCTTCCGGGGTGTCGATTTTGGCAGGGTAGGCGACAACATCGCCTTTGGTCAGGGTGACGGTGTCCTCATGGGCCGGCAGGCCGTAAAACGCGGGACCATTGAGGGAGGTGAAGGCCTCAAGATGTGCGAGCGCGCCCTTGGCCTCAAAGACTTCGGCAAGGCAGGACAGGGTGTTTGTCGCGGTGAAGCAGCCAGCGCAGCCGCAGGCCTGTTCTTTGGCGTGATCAAGATGCGGCGCGCTATCGGTGCCTAGGAAAAACCGGCCAGGGCCGGAGGTTGCGGCCTCAACCAGAGCGAGGCGGTGCTCTTCGCGCTTGGCGACGGGCAAACAATAATAGTGGGGCTTAATGCCGCCAACCAAGATGTGATTGCGGTTGATAATGAGGTGATGCGTGGTGATCGTGGCGCCCAAACTGTCGCCGCCCGCGCGCACATAATCGACGCCGTCTTTGGTGGTGATATGTTCCATCACCACTTTGAGGCCGGGTGTTGCGCGCCGGATCGGGTCGAGAACCGTGTCGATGAAGACGGCTTCGCGGTCAAAAATGTCAACATCCTGAGTCGTGACTTCGCCGTGCACACAAAGGGGCAGTCCGATCTCGGCCATGACATCGAGCACGCCGCGCACCCTGTTGAAATCCGAAACCCCAGAGGCGGAATTGGTGGTGGCCCCTGCCGGATACAGCTTCACAGCTTTGACAAGCCCGGATTGCGCTGCCGCTTTGACATCCGCCGGGTCGGTGTCCTCGGTGAGGTACAAGGTCATGAGCGGCTCAAACCGCATGCCTTTGGGGAGAGCTGCCAAAATCCGCGCTTGATAAGCGGCTGCATCCGCATGGGTGACAACGGGGGGCACCAAATTTGGCATGATGATCGCACGGCCAAAATGGCGCGCGGTTTCGGGCAGGACGGCCTGAAGCATCGCGCCATCGCGCAGATGCAAGTGCCAATCGTCGGGGCGGCGGAGGGTCAGCGTGTTCTTCATGCCCCTGAATTAGCCCGCTCTGCACCAAAGAACCAGTGGGTAAGCGCGGGTTTTCTGCTGTGTCTTTGGATTTCACATGTCGGGTTTCACACATCGAACGGGTCGATGAGCGTGCAGTCCTCCCCTCTCGGCCCATTTGTCGCCCTACGGCCGGCGACCGCGCGCCAATCCCCGGCCGCGTCCAGCGTATTGTGCGCCCGGCGCGCTCTGGGGCGCCTTTCATTGGGGGTGAACAGAGCTTGCGGGTCGCGGGTGTGCAATGTCAGCCGGGTCGTGATGCGCCGTTCATAAAGCGAAGGGTCGCTGCTCAGATCGGCAGGCAACCGAGAGGGCACCAAAACCCGCTCAATGAAAGGTTCAAGCCGCGCTTCGTGCAAGGGGCCACAGCGCGCGGGCGCTGCTGCCTCCATAAAGTAGTCTTCTAGCTCGGCCTCGCGTGCCCTGAGCGCCCGGATTTCGGCGCGCAGGGCAAAGAGTTCTTCGGCGGGATGAAGAGGGGAACGCATCTCCTCCTCACACCGTCATGGCGGCCATTTGTGCCGGAAGCGTGAAGCTTTGTGCCAAGGTGGGAGGCATGGAAAACGCAAATGGTGGCTCTTCGTCATCCTTGGCGCCTGCCGCACCATCGGTGCTGATGTTCGTAACAATCTGCGGGGCAGGGCTTGGCAGGGCGTCGTTGTCCGCCCCGTCCTTTTGGGCCGCAAAAAACGCTTGCTCAGCCGCCAAGATATCCTCAGCGAGTTCCGCCTCAAGCTCCATCAGGAAGTCACGATCCGCTTTGGCGGCCGTTTCTTCGGCTTCTGGCCCTTGTTTGATGGGAGCCGCAACCGCCTGCGCCACCGCTTCAATGGCGATCGGCGTCTCAACCTCGGAATCGGGCTGTACCTCTGCTTCGACCTCGGCTTCAACCTCAGCTTCGGCCTCAATCTCGATCTCCACTTCCTCAGCGACAGCCTCAATCGGGGCGGCTGAGATGTGGCTGCGTTTGGAGGCCCACCGCATCCCTGTGACAGGGGAGTCCATCGGTTCAATCAGCTCGGGCGGCAGGTTTTCCACCACAACGCGCGTGGTTTCCTCAAGCCGGTAGTGGCCTTCTTCCTCAAGCACATTGCGCGGCAGCAATTCCGGGTCAAGCACCCGCACGCGCCGGGTTTCGGGGCGCGCATAGTGCAATTTACCAACCCGATCCGCAGGGCCAGCGCGGGCCAGCAAAAAGCTTTCAATTTCGGCTTCGCGACATTTCATGCGGGCGATTTGAGCGCGCAGGGAGTGGAGTTCTTCCACGGGGTGAGCATTTTCGATCATGGCTTCCTCGGCAGCTAAGGGTCACAGTTAGGTTCACTGCGACTCACTTTGCCACGGTATGCTTAACGCCCCGTTACGGCTTGCTTAACAATCCCTTACCAACCGCACTTCATCCAGCATCTTCCATTCGAAATCGTCCATTCGCCATCGTCCACTCCCGCGCGCGCAAAGCCCGCCCGCCTCGCGTCAATTCGAGCTTGGTGCTTTCATCCCGGCTTGGCCAAATTTGATGAGTTCTATGGCATATTTAAGCGGGACCGGGCGCGCGGGGGGCGCCATCATGAGCCGCCCCATAAGGGCGCGGTTTTCTTCGTCCAGCATGAGGTCATTGTAGCGCGTACCTCGCCACGCGGCGGCGGCTTTGTGCCGTGCCAAAAGAGTCTCGTCAGCGCGCAGCCTTTGCAGATGTGGATCACGCAGCGCGTCACAGGCGCGAATGCTCACATCCTCCTCAACACACCAATTGCGCTCGGTCCAATAATCCAGCCCCAGCGCGTGATCCGCATGAACCGCGCGGCCCCGATCTCGCTTGACGATATAGCTTTCCATTGCGCCCAGCGGGTAATGGTTGAGCTGTACAAGCCCGTAGTTTTCCCGCCCATAAGCGGAGAAAATCCCCTGTTTCTGGAACCGATTGTCGAGCGCGCGCCCCTGGCCATCCCACCATTTGGTCGCCTGCACCCGGCCATTCACGGGCGCGCGGGGCCGATGCACACCGAGCTTTTTGTAGCTGCCATTGTTGCGGTAAAGCGTTTTGAACATGAAGGCGCGCCACGGCCAATACATGACTTCGGGCGCGGCTTTGGTGAACTGCGCCGTCACCGGCCCATCGCGAAACCGCACAAGCCCGCCATTGCCAAACAACCGCCACGTCAGGGTGATCGCATCCGCATCCGGCAGCGCGCCAAGCAGCGCCTCAAGCGTGTGATCGCCCACATGGATGTTGACGAATTCATCAATATCCAGCGCCAAGAGCCAATCAGCCTTGCGCACAGCGGGGTGCTTATCCGCGATTTTGAGGGCTGTGAACTGAATTCCCGCCTCATCATAGGGACCATCATTGCGGATATGGTGCAGCTCACCCATCTCCTCCAGACGGTCAAGCATTGCATCGGTGCCATCCTCGCAATCGTTTGAAAAGACGACGAAATCCGTGAACCCAATGCCCCTGTGATGCGCCAGCCATTCGATCAGGAACGCGCCCTCATTGCGCACCGTCAAAACGGCTGTGGCGCGCATCAATCCCAGTCCTTCATGAACACAACGACCTTCTTGGCGGAGGGCCATGGAAAATAGGTCAGCCCCGCCTTCATCATCGTTTCAAACACAGCGCGCGTGCCCGCTTCGCCAATCCACTGCGGGTGCAACTCAATCACAACAAGGCGCACCGTGGAGAGATCAGCATGTGGCAGCACATGCGCCTCCGCCCCCTCAATATCGACAATCAAAGCCGTGGGTTTGATGCGGCGCATTTCATCGGCAATCGAGCGCACTTCGATTTGATGCGTTTCCACGATCTTGGCTTCTTCGCCCTTCGGGTCCGGGTCCATCGAGGAGGCAAGAATATTGTCGCGCACATAAAACGTGGCCTCGCCCGCTTCTGGTCCCAACAGGGCGTTGTTCAGCTCCACATTGCTCACCCCATTCAGCCGATGCACGCGGCGGATATAGGGGATCAACCCCGGATTGGCCTCATAGGTATGGACCGCCTGCGCACCGCAGACCTTGGCAGACAGCGTGGACATATAGCCAATGCCCGCGCCCAGTTCCATCACGATGTCACTTTTCTTGACCTTGCGCGACACCGCATGAGCCTCGCGGTCCTCATAAATGTCCCTGCGCAATGCCTTGCGGATATCGCTGTCGATGATCGCGGGATCATCCGGAAATTCCATCCCGCGTGAGCGCAAAATCCCTTCGCCGTCCGCCATGCTCAACTCTCCATATCCAGCGCCAGCGCGAAGGCCACACGCTCAAGCTCGGTCAGTTTTGTTTCGAGTGCCTGCTCATACAGCTCTTTGAATTCATCCATCGCGTGCAATTCATCCGCCTTCGCGCGGTGCCAAGCGAAGCCCTCGTTGTGCAGGCGCGCCAGCTCTGCGTCCTGCATTAATCTGTCGAGTTCGGCGCGCAACCGCGGGATATTGCGTTTGATGGTGATGTCGCGATTGCCGCCCCAGTCCATGCGCACCCAGTAATTGATGCCGATCGAGCGATCCACATGCAGCGCGCGGCCCCTTTGGCGCTTCACCAAAAAGCTCTCAGCGGAGCGAAGCGCGTAATGATTGAGTTGCAACAGGTCGTAACCCACTGTTTTCAAATCAGAACGCCAGCCTTGCTCATGGTATTTCTCGGTCATTTCCTGACCCGATCCATTGACCCATTTGACCTTGTTCTTGTGCCCATCGCGCAGCTTGTTGGGGCGATGACAGGACAGCTTTTCATAGGCGCCCGTGTTCTTGGTCATGGTCTTAAAACCCCAGACAGTATGGGGTTTCGGGCAGTATTTGGGAGCACCTTGATCGAATTGATCAATCACCAGCGCATCATTGAGCTTCGTCACGCCATTATGGCCAAACAAACGCCAAGTCATCGCAACATTGGTGGCGTCCGGCACCCTGTCGAGAAAATCCTGCAACATCCCGTTGCCACAGCGCACATTAATGAACTCATCCACGTCAATATGGATCACCCACTGCGCGTTTTTGATGAGCGGCTCTTTGAGGGATTTGTTGAGCGCGTATTGCTGCGGGGAATTGCCCTTCCAGACGGAATTGTCACGGTGCTGAACAATGCCCATGTCTTGCAAACGGTCCAAAAGCGCATCGGTGCCGTCGGTGCAATCATTGGTATAAATCAAGAAGTTATCGACGCCCATCATCCGGTGATAAGCGATCCATTCGAGAATATAAGGGGCTTCATTCTTCATGCAGCCCACGACCACATTGCCGCTATTGTTCTTTGGCAATTTGCGCATCGGCACTTCGTCAAACGCCGCTGCCAACTCTTCTTCATTGACAGCGCCAAGCCGGTTGTGAGGCGCGAACCGCCCGCCGCGCAAATGGTGGAAGTTTTCCTTCGCGCGCTCTGAGAGGAGCTTTTCTGCCACCGGGGTGAGGGCGGAGGAGGGGCTATTGGGGGCGGCCTGCGCTTCTGCGTTTGTGCCGGATTTGGCAGCCTCACGCCGCGCGTTGATTTCGTCGGTGATTTTGCGGATTCGCGGCATTTGATAGGTGGCGTATTGTGTGGCTCGAAACCCGTTTGTGGGGGTCGGCTCGGCCCATAAATCAACAGGCGCAGGCGCGCTCATGGCGGCTTTTGTGAGGGCTGGATGCAAGTCCAGAAGCTCGGCGTTGTCTTCCTCAAAATACTCGGACACCGGGTAGAGCGCGCCCGGATCAAGTGGCGCGCCGGGAATGCGAACTTCGCCTAAGAACCGTTTCCAAAATTGGCGCGGCAGGTGGAAATCCAAAGTGGTGAGTTTGGCGTAAATCTCGCTCATCTGGCGGGCGCGCCCCAGTGTTTCGAGGGAGGGTTGCGACGGGCGGCGCGCTGTATTTGCCTTGCCGATTTTCCCTTTGATGCCAATCATATCGCGGATTTCGTCAACAGCGTCCTCGCCGTCAAACAGCGTTTCATCATAGGCGCGCAAGCACAGGCTGCCCTCGCCAAACACTTTCTCCCAAACGCTGACAAGGGCTGTGTAATCCAGCCAATGTGGCGGCGCATTTAGCTCGGGGAAATCATTGTTGCGCGGCGCCAAGCGACTCCAGGATTTCAAGGCTTGCGCGCGCCAGTTTTCGCCCTCCGCCAGCGCCAATTCCGCCGAAAGCGATGTCACGCGGCCTTCCATCACTGCCCCCGCATAATGGCGCGCCAAAACGCCAGCCTGCGCGCCAACATGCATCACGATTTGGATCTCAGAGGAGAGTGGCAACAACAGCGCGCGCAGGCGGGCGATTTCTGTCGTGTTTGGCAGGCTGGCCAGTTGATGACAGGACAGGACCAAGATGTCAGGGTTATATTTGGCGATTTCTGCTTGCAAATCGCGCGCTAAATTGACCCGCAACCGATCCTGCGCCGCGCGCGTTCCAAAGCCGCGCGCATATCGCAGCGCATCCACATGGCCGGGATCAGTGATCGCCATATAGAGCTTAGTGTGGTTCTTTTTGCCCGGCGCTTGGGCGTAGCGCACACCATGGCGTTCTAACTGGCCGCGCTTGTCGTCCAGCACGTCCTGAAGGCGCTCCGCGCCGCAATGTTCCAGCCCAATATGAAGGACAATCCTCATTCCCTGTCTTCCTTGTTGGGTTTGGTCTTGGCGAGGCGCACAGCGATTTTATGCGGCTTGGCAGAAGTGGTTTTGGCGGGGGCCGTTTTGGCGGCAGGCGGTTCTGGCACGCTCGGCTTAGCTGGCGGTTCTTGTAGGGGGTGTTCTGGCGCGGCGTCTTCGCCATCCGCCTTCTTGTTCACGTTCACGTTGGCTTGCCCCCACCACGGCAGATCAACGCCGATATGGGCCGAAATCTTCTCGCGGGCCTGCTCATCCTCGATCTCATATTCAAAGAAATCCGGGTCGTCGCGAAACACCCGACGACAAAAGGTAATGTGCCCCTCGATCCAGCGCTCAATCTCGCCCGGCTCATCCCCATGCAACATTGGCAGGCCGGGAATGTGGTTTTCTGGCAGGCGCGTGCGCCCAAGGTTGGACCACCGACGCATACTGTCAGCATGTTTGGCAGGGTCACGCATGGACAACATAAACTTCGTCCCCGGATGATGCTTGCGGATCGCATCCAGCAAAGCCCAGTCCATCTGCGGCCAGTAATTTCGTCCGCGGCGCACAACGCTGATTTCGGTAAAGGCGTCCCGATCCTTCATGAATTGGAGCGGATCGCCGCTCTCAAAATACCCAAGATACATGAGCCGCCCCACAAAGCCGCGTTTGCGCCCATCCTCCTCGCGCACCATCCAATCCGCCACCTTAAAGCCGCCACGATGCAGCGCCTTGGCAAGGGTCGTGGTGCCCGACTTAGGCAATCCCAAATTGACGACGCGCGGTGCTTTACTCATGGGGTCACCCGATCATCTCGATAAAATCTTGCTCTTCCTGGGTCACGCAGGGCAAGGCCGCCAAATCCGCTTTGAGCTTGGCAAACGCCGGACGCGCCAACAATTCGTCGCGTTTGGCCCGGTGCAACTCACAAGCCTCAGCATGCAACGCCGCAATCTCAGGATCGGCCAAAAGCGCGTCCATCTCAGCGCGCAAACGCGGCAAATATCGCAAAATAGAACTGTCTTCCATCGCCGGATCATTGCGTTCGCGCCAATAGCTGTCGTCAAAATTACGGTTTTCCCGGTTCACATCCCCGCGGTCGTTTTTCACAAGATAACTGTCCAGCGAGCGAAGCGCGTAATGGTTGAGCGTGGCGAACTTGCGCGCGCCTTGGGCCGGGAATTTGCGCTTGCGCCGTTTGTTGGCAGCAACCCGGAACTTCCAAGGCACATCGCGCCCGGCACCATCGGTCCAGACCGGGCGCTCGTCCTTGGCCAACCCTTTGCGCATAAAGGGGCGGTGCGCTCCAAAATACTGCACAGGAAAATCAATCCGCGTCAGGGTTTTGACCTCCTGGGAGGTTTCGGTGTTCCACAAATCGGGGTTGTGGGTCTTGGTGAACTGTTCAATCACCGGACGGTCCTCAAACCCCTCAACGCCGCCATTCGCCATGAACTGAAACGTCACCGAAATCGCGGAAGGCGTGCCGCAGGCGCCAATAAGCTCAGGGATCGTGCCTTCGCCAATATGGATATTGAGGAACTCATCCACATCCGCAATCCAAAGCCAATCGGCTTTTTGTACAACCGCCTCGTTCTCAGCCGCCTTAAGCGCCTCCATCTGGTAATTGCGCCCCTCGGCGGGATTGGGCAGGTGATGCACGATGCCCTTGGCCGCAAGTGCGTCCAGCAAACGATCAGTCGCATCAGTGCAATCATTTGAATAGAAAAGAAAATCCGTCACCCCGATCACACGGTTAAAGGCGATCCATTCGATCAGAAATGGGCCTTCATTCTTCACGCAAGTCACAGCGGTAATCCGCATCAGCGTGCCTGTGCTGTCAATTTGAGGGCCTTGTCCATTCGTCCGCCTGATTGGTTTGCCGGTTTCCCCGGTCTAACGCGAGATTGTTAACCCAATATGTGTCAAACCACGAGAAAAACGTCAATCTTTTGCATTTTGGAAACAGTGGCCAGCCCCCGCGCCCCCGCCACCTACAACTCTAGTCGGGGTTGACCTTCCTCACCCCCCAAGGCCTGATGCCCGCGCTGCAAGGGAGGACCGCATGCCAAACATACCAAGCACCATTGAGGGCGTCGAAGAGCTACTGGCGGGCGAAAACTACGTGGTGGGCCGCGCGCTTGCGACAATCGTGTTTTTGTCACTGCGCTTGGGCCGGCCATTGTTCCTGGAAGGCGAAGCAGGGGTCGGCAAGACCGAAATCGCAAAAGCCTTAGCCGCCTCCCTTGGGCGCCGGCTGATCCGGCTGCAATGCTATGAGGGCTTGGATGCCTCCTCTGCTGTTTATGAATGGAACTTTCCGGCGCAAATGGTCGCGATTCGAACCGCCGAAGTGACGCAAGGGGCCAACCGCGAAGCGCTCAGTGAGGAGTTGTTTTCGGACAAATACCTTATTCGCCGCCCGCTCCTTGAAGCCATGTCACCCCAAGAAGGTGGCGCGCCTGTGCTGTTGATTGACGAGTTGGATCGCACTGATGAACCGTTTGAGGCATTCTTGCTCGAAGCGCTCTCAGATTTCCAAGTGACGATTCCCGAACTTGGGACCGTCAAAGCGCCAGAGCCGCCCATCGTGATCCTCACCTCGAACCGGACCCGCGAAGTGCATGACGCGCTCAAACGCCGCTGCCTGTATCATTGGGTCGACTACCCGGATTTCGACCGGGAAATGGAAATCCTTCAGGCCCGCGCACCCGAAGCCTCAGAACAATTATCGAGCGAAATCATCGCCTTTGTTCAACAATTACGCACCGAAGACCTGTTCAAAAAACCCGGCGTTGCAGAAACGATAGATTGGGCGAAATGCCTGTTGGCCCTCGATGTGCTCGCCCTGTCGCCGCAAGTCATCGCCGACACAATCGGTGCCATCCTCAAATACCAAGACGACATTCAACGTCTCGCAGGCTCCGAGGCGACCAAAATCCTGGAAGACAGCCGCAAAGCACTGGAAGGGCTGTAATGATCCCAGTCCCGCACAGCCCAACACGGCGGCCCCTCGCGCCCCTTTCAGTGTTCTATAAATATCCTGGGGGTCTGGGGGCAAAGCCCCCAGCCTGTCAAACCTCAAAGGCCCGCCCATGGTAGAGCTGCCCGACCTGGACCTGCCGGATCATCCAAAATTCGTGGAGAACATGACCCATTTTGCGCGCGCATTGCGGGCGGCTGGGCTAAAAGTGGGGCCGGGCAAGGTGATCGAGGCCACCCGCGCGGTGGCAGCGGCCGGGTTCACCAAGAAAGCCGACTTTTACTGGACGTTGAACGCGGTCTTTGTGGCGCGCCCTGAGGAACGCCGGGTCTTTCATCAGGTGTTTCGTCTCTATTGGCGTGATCCGCGCTATGTTGAACATATGATGGCGATGATGCTGCCCTCGATCAAAGGGGTGCAAGAAGACGTGATCGCCAAACCCGCCGAGAAACGCGCGGCCGAAGCCCTGTTGGACGGGATCGAGGAGGATGCGCCAGACCTGCCGGATCAGACCGACGAGGAGCAACAGATCGAGATCGACGCCAGCCAAACCATGTCGGCGGAGGAAAAGCTGCGCAATTTGGATTTCGAACAAATGTCAAATGCAGAGATGGCCGAAGCCAAACGCATGTTGGCGCGCCTCAAACTGCCTATCAAACCCTATAAATCACGTCGCACCAAAGCCGCGCTGCAAGGCCAACTTCCTGATTGGCGGCGCACGATGCGAGACCTTGCGCGAAACGGCGGAGAGCTGCGCGAATTTGCCACCAAAAATCGGCGCGAACGATGGCCCAATCTGGTGGTGATCTGCGATATTTCGGGGTCGATGTCCTCCTATAGCCGGATGGTTTTGCATTTCCTGCACACGGTTGCCAACACCAAGGGGGCGGGCTGGGCGAAGGTGCATGGGTTCACCTTTGGCACCCAACTCACGAATATCACCCGACACCTCGAAACCCGAGACGTGGACCAAGCTTTGGCGGCGGCGGGGGCGGAGGCGCAAGATTGGGAAGGGGGCACGCGGATTGGCGCGTGCTTGCGCGCCTTCAACACCCAATGGTCGCGCCGGGTCTTGGGGCAGGGGGCGGTTGTACTGTTGATCACCGATGGGTTGGATCGCGACAGCGCTGATGAGCTTGAAAAGGAGATCGAGCGGCTGCATCTTTCCGCAAGGCGGCTCATTTGGCTCAATCCCCTCTTGCGATGGGAGGGGTTCGCCCCCAAAGCTGCGGGCATTCGCGCCATGATCCCCCATGTTGATAGTTTCCGCGCAGGTCACTCCATTGCCTCACTTGAACAATTGGCGCAGGCGATTTCTTCTGAGAAGGATTCAGGTGAGAAGGCGCGTTTGATGGGATTGATGTGACGCAATAGGGGCAGGGGAATGGGGGCGCTGCCCCCGCTTCAAAATGAGATTTTGAACCTCCCCCGAGGTATTTGGAAACCAAAGAAGGGCGCTGTAGGGTTTGGAGGCGCGTGAACGAAGGGTGCAAAGCGGATGGACGATTTTGACAAGATTCCAGAAGTGGCCTTGGGCTGGCATGAGGCCGGGAAGGGCGCGGCCTTAGCAACGGTTGTGCAAACATGGGGATCGGCGCCGCGCCCTGTGGGGAGCCAGTTGGCGATCTCTGGCAAGGGCGAGATACAGGGGTCTGTGTCGGGTGGCTGTGTCGAAGGCGCGGTGGTCATGGAGGCGATGGAGGCGCTTGAGGACGGGCAGGCGCGGCTTTTGACGTTTGGCGTGTCTGATGACACTGCATTTGCGGCGGGCTTGGCGTGTGGAGGCACAATCCGGGTTTTGGTGGAGCCGGTGGGCAAGGGGATTAGTGCGGATATGTTGGCGCAGCTTGTGCACGCGCGCGCTGACCGTCAGCAGATCGCCTATGTGGTGAACACGCAGACTTGGGCGCGCAGCCTTGTTGGCCCTGAGGATTTTGAGGCGCGGTTTCGCGCGGATCGTTCAGGTTTTGAGGAAGATGGCGCGACGTTTGTCGGCATTCATAATCCGCCATTGCGCATGGTGATTGTGGGCGCTGTGCATATTGCGCAGGCGTTGGTGCCGATGGCGGTTTTGGCGGGCTATGATCCAATCCTGATTGATCCGCGCGGCGCATTCGCGCAGGACCATCGTTTTCCCGGTGTTGAGATATTTGAGGATTACCCGGACGAGGTTTTGCCAGAGTACGGGTTGGATGCGCGCACGGCTGTCCTCACCTTTTCGCATGATCCCAAGATCGACGATCCGGCGATTGAGGCCGCGCTGACATCTGAGTGTTTTTATCTTGGCAGTCTTGGCTCGACCCGCACCCATGCAAAACGGGTGGAGCGGCTACAGGCGCGTGGTTTCACTGAGGCGCAGATCGCCCGTATTCATGCGCCTATTGGGCTAAACATTGGCGCAAAGTCACCGTCCGAGATAGCGCTTGCCGCGCTCGCGCAGGTGACAGAGGTGTTGAGGCGCGGATAATGGAGTTTGGGTCTGTTGAGTTAGGAGCGGCGCTGGGGGGTGTGTTGGCGCATTCCGTGGCATTGCCGGAAGGGCGGCTCAAGAAGGGCACTGTGCTTGGCGTGCAGGAGATCGCGCGCTTGGAAGCGGCAGGTGTGCGCCACATCACCATCGCCCGGCTCGGCGCGACAGACATCGACGAGAACAGGGCGGCGGCCAGTTTGGCGCGCGCCATAACTGGCGAAAGGCCCGGCGTGCGGCTGTCTGCGGCCTTTACCGGGCGGGTGAATGTGATTGCCGACGGGATTGGGCTGGCGGCGCTGGACGTTGATGCGATTAACGCGATCAATGGGGTGGATGAGACGATCACCCTCGCCACAGTGCCTGCGCATTACCGCATGGAGCCAAATGGGTTGATCGCGACGATCAAGATTATTCCCTACGGCATTTGTCGCGAGTCCATTGCGCGGGCGTGCGAGCTTGGTGCGGGGGCGATTGGGTTGGCGCCGGTGGTTCTGGCCACCGCCGATCTGATCGTGACGTCCCATGCGGCAGGATCAAGCGAGGAGACCGGCAAAGGGTTGAGCGCAATTTCCAGCCGGTTGGCGGCGCTGGGCATGTCGCTCATTGGCAAAACATATGTACCGCATGAGGCGGCGGCGCTGGCGCAGGCGGTTGCTGAATCTCAGGCGGACCTCACTTTGATCCTGACAGCTTCGGCCACCTCCGACCCCATGGACGTTGGCCCAGAGGCGCTGCGCCGCGCAGGCGGGTCCGTGACCCGTTTTGGCATTCCTGTCGATCCGGGGAACCTGTTGTTTTATGGCACCCACGCGGATGGGCGGCCGGTGATTGGCCTGCCGGGCTGTGCGCGCTCGCCGGCGATGAACGGCGCGGATTGGGTGCTTGAGCGCATCGCAATTGGGCGTGCGCCGACAAGTGCTGAGATCGCCGCCATGGGCGTTGGCGGGCTGCTCAAGGAAATGCCCGGGCGCAAACAGCCGCGCTTGGGGTAGGTCAAGGTTTTGGTCCTGTGTGACGCGATTGGCTTTCAGGCGCTGGGGCGTGCCGGACCGATCTTAGCGGTGGACAGGGACGGGACAAGGCAAAGGGCGAGACTGCCCAGATCGGAAAACGCGATCCTCACTGGTTCTAGACCTAAAGTAAACACCGGCAAATTGATCGCTTACACCGTGTTATTCAATGTAAACAAAAAGCCCCGGCGCGGGGCCGGGGCTTTGCATCACCAGTCTGGTGAGATTATTTGGGAAGGGGGCCGATCATCATGATCATTTGGCGACCTTCCATCTTGGGCATGCTTTCGACCTTACCGTGGTCTTTGGTGTCTTCCGCGACCCGCTCCAAGAGCTGACGCCCAAGGTTTTGGTGGGCCATTTCCCGGCCACGGAACCGCAGGGTGATCTTCACTTTATCCCCGCTTTCCAAGAACTTATAGACGTTGCGCATTTTGACGTCGTAGTCATGCGTGTCAGTGTTGGGCCGGAATTTGACCTCTTTGACCTCAATCGTCTTTTGCTTCTTGCGGGCTTCGCTTTCGCGCTTTTGCTGTTCGTATTTGAACTTGCCGAAATCCATGATTTTGCACACGGGCGGCGTTGCGTTTGGCGAAATTTCAACGAGGTCCAAGCCGACGTCTGCGGCCATGCGCATCGCGTCTTGGGGCGTGACAACGCCTACGTTTTCGCCTTCGGCCCCGATGAGACGGATTTCCGTGGACCGAATCTTTTCGTTGACTCGGGGTCCAGTGTCGCGCTGGGGCGGGGCATTGTGAGGTCTGCGGGCTATGGTAAAATTCCTTCGATTACCGATATCTATAGGCGCGAAAGGTAATGGGCGCGCCGGGGGCTTTCAAGCTGATTCATGCCTTTTGGTCGGTTGTTAACCATAAGTACTTGAACTTTGGTTGGGCAAAAGGCATGTCACACCTGTCTGGGTGCGCGTTTTGCACCGTAAAAGTAAATTGAGGAAGTTCCATGAAAAAGATCTGGATTATTGTCGCACTGCTCGCCGCTGCTGGCGTTGGCGGCTTTGTTTGGAAGAACGGCTCCATGCCGACATCGGTGTCGGATGTGACAGATGCCGCCAAAGATATGGTGGATTCGGCAACAGAGGCCGCAACGGATGCTGCGGGCGCAGCTGCTGACATGGCGACTGACGCGGCGGATGCTGCGGGTGATGCTGTTGACTCGGCAACAGAAGCTGCGGGCGATGCTGTTGACGCAGCAACGGATGCGGCAGGCGAAGCGGCTGACATGGCAACTGACGCGGCGCAAGCGGCGGCGGATGCGGCAGGTGACGCGGCTGATGCGGCAACGGACGCGGCGAGCGATGCAGCTGCGGCGGCGACGGACGCGGCACAAGCGGCTGCGGATGCGGCGGGTGATGCGGCTGCGGCGGCAACGGATGCTGTTGAGACTGCGGCTGACGCGGCAACCGATGCGGCAGCAGGGGCAGCCGATGCGGCGGCCGATGTTGCCGGTGGTGCGGCTGAGATGGCGGCGGATGCGGCGGAGACTGCAACCGAAGCGGCGGCGACTGCGGCAGAAGCGGCAACCGATGCTGCTACAGCTGTGAGCGATACGGCCGCCGAAGCGGCTGCGGATGCTGCTGACGCGGCAGCGGGTGCGGCGGATGCAGCTGCGGATGCGGCAACGGCGGCAGCTGATGTTGCGGCAGGCGCAGCGGATGCGGCGACAGATGCGGCGTCCAGCGCTGCAAGCTCTGCCATGGACGCGCTTGGGATTGGCGATATGCTCAGCCCAGACACATTTGACGCAAGCAAAATCGCGACCTTCGTGGAGGGCGCTGACATCTCTGACACCATCAAAGGCCCGCTTTTGATGGCGATTGAAAAGGCTGGTGAAAACCCCGATTTGATCCCTGGTGTGATTGAGCAAGTCAAGAGCGCGCTTGGCATGTAAGCCAAAGCAATCGCTTAGAAAAAGCCGCCGTCTGGGGAAACTCAGGCGGCGTTTTTTATGACTTTTTGCCTGCGGCGCAGGTATTTTTGAAACAAGGAAGAGCATGCGCGAAGTGCATGCTCCCGGCAGACGTGTTTTGAAAAAACATGTCGAGAGGTAAAGCATGCGCGAAGTGCATGCTCCCGGCAGATGTGTTTTGAAAAAACATGTCGAGAGGTAAAGCATGCGCGAAGTGCATGCTCCCGGCAGATGCGCACTGGCGGCTGTGGCAACACAAAAACGCCGCGCGGGTGTCCCTGCGCGGCGCGGTGTTTAATGGGGGATCGCCTTAGTCGAGGAAGGCTTTTTCCACAACATAGGTCTGTGGATCGGAGTTTGCGCCTTCCACAAGGCCGAAGTCTTCGAGCATGTCTTTGAGTTCGAGGTTGAACGCCATATTGCCACAGATCATCGCGCGATCATTTTCGGCATTGATCGGCTCGACGCCCAGGTCTTTGAAGGCTTCGCCTGAGCGCATGAGGTCGGTGATCCGGCCCATTTTCGCGCTCTCTTCGCGCGTGGTTGTGGGGTAGTATTTGATCTTCTTCCAGAAGTCTTCGCCCATCAGTTCGCCCAAAAGTTCGTCGTGTTTCAGGCTTTCGATCAGCTCGGCGCCATAGGTCAACTCGCCCGCCGTGCGACAGGTATGGGTGATGATCACCTCGTCGTAGTCCTCAAAGGTTTGTGGCTCGCGCAGCAAGGAGGCAAAAGGCGCAAAGCCGGTGCCCGTTGCAAAGAACCAAATCCGTTTTCCGGGCAAGAGCGCGTCGTGCACAAGCGTGCCTACGGGTTTGGGGCGCAGGATGATTTCATCCCCGACTTTAATATGTTGCAGTTTGGAGGTGAGCGGGCCGTCTTGCACTTTGATCGAATAGAATTCCAGCTCCTCGTCCCAGCTTGGCGAGGCGATGGAATAGGCGCGCAACAGCGGTTTTTGCTTGCCGGTTTTTGGGTTCACATCGCCCATCAAGCCAATCATGACGAATTCGCCAGAGCGAAAGCGCATGGATGCGGGCCGGGTCACCCGAAAGGAAAACAGCTTATCCGTCCAGTGTTTGACCGCAGTCACGGTTTGCGCATCGGGCAGGGTGGGCACGGCTTTTACGGGGGCATCAGTCACAGCGGTCACGTCATTCATTTGGATTGCAGCGCGCAGGCGGCGCCGCCCTTCTTGGTCAACTTATATGGGATTTTGGCTTGCCGTCTAGGTGCGCGGGACGTGCAGCTTGTCGCAGCACGCCCCTGCGCCCGGGCGGTGGCGTTTGGAGATCAGCCGCGCACGCGGGCTTGGTGGTCATAGGCTTGCCAATCCGCACGAAACAGCCAATCGGCTTCGGGTTGGCGCGCTGCCAAATCATCGGTGATTTCCACCTCGTCAAAGCCCGCACGCCGCGCCATCGCGTATTGATCCGAAATCACGCCCGGACCCGCCCGAAGACGCCCGGTAAAGCCCATAAGACGCAAGGATTTCGCGGTGGTGAAGCCGCGCCCATCGGCAAAAGAGCCAAAGGAAATGCGAATAAGCGCCGCGCCCATCAAGCAGGATTTATGGGCGTTCAGATCGTCATCAGGCGTGATGTCCAGCCCGGCATCTTTGCAGTCACCCGCGCCAGCGGCCGCGCCTTCAAGGCTCATGAAGCCGTCGGTCCAGGTTTCAGGGCCAAAGCCCGCATCGGTCACGATAACGCTCATGAGCGCACCACCTTTCCGTCAATAAAGTGAATTCCGCATTCCTCTTTGTCCGTCCCACGCCAGCGCCCGGCGCGCGGGTCTTCGCCCTCTTTTGTGGGCGAGGTGCAGGGGCCACAGCCCACCGAGGCATAGCCTTTGGCGGCAAGCGGGTGGCGGGGCAAATCGAAGAAATCCATGTAACCACGGATGTCCTCACTGTCCCAATGGGCCAGCGGATTGAACTTGATGCGCGGGCCTTCAGTTTCGGCCAGATCAAGCGACATGCGCTGACCGCCGTGAATGCGTTTGCGCCCGGTGATCCAGCCATTGAACGGCAGTAAAGCGCGTTCGAGCGGGGCCACTTTGCGAATGTCACAGCAGGCATCGGTGCTCACTTGATGCAGCGTGCCATCCGGGTCTTTGGCGGCCAGATCGGCAGCGTCCGGTTTCACAAGCTGCACGTTCGTGAGGCCAAATTCAGCGGCCAAAGACTGCTGATAGGCCAGCGTTTCGGCAAACAACATCCCGGTTTCGACAAACAAGATCGGCGCGTTTTTGTCGATCTTGGAAATCATGTGCAACAAAACAACGCTTTCGGTACCAAAAGAGGACACCATAGCGATTTTGCCATGTTCCGTGAGTGCCGCCTTGAGCAGCCCAAGGGCATCCTTGTCGTCAAACTGCGCGTTCACCTGCGCGGCGATGTCTACATTGCTTGGCATGTTCAGGGCTTCAAGCGGCATGGCTTTCACCTTCTGCGCCGTAAAGCGCATCCTTAAAGGGTTGCGGTCCGACGCGCACGATGGCTTGGCGGAAGGTTTCGCTCTCATCTTCGCGCAGGTCCAGATAGGCGCGCGCAATGCGCTCAACAGCGTCCGCGACCTGATCATAGGCAAAGCCCGGGCCAGCGCGCGTTCCCAGTTTCATGTCGGCGCCCGCGTCCCCACCAAGGGTGATCTGGTAGTTTTCGACCCCCGCTCGATCGAGACCAAGGATACCGATATCGCCAAGGTGATGATGGCCACAGGCGTTGATGCAGCCTGAGATTTTGATCGCGATTTCACCGACTTCCGCTTCGATCGCTTCGAGGCGTTCAGAGATTTCCTGCGCCACGGGGATCGAACGCGCTGTTGCCAGCGCGCAATAATCCATGCCGGGGCAGGCGATAATGTCTGAGGCAAGACCTGCGTTCGCGGTGCCAAGCCCATTGGCGCGCAGCACCTCAAAGACAGCAGGCAAATCGGCGCGTGCCACATGCGGCAAGACGAGGTTTTGCTCTTGGGTCACGCGGATATCGTTGTGCCCATAGAGGCGCGCAAGATCGGCAACCACCCGCATTTGCGCGGCAGACGCATCGCCCGCAACGCCGCCAATCGGCTTGAGCGAAATCATCGCGATGGCGTAATCCGCGTTATGATGCGGTTTTAGATTGGTATCGGCCCAGCTGCGAAACACCGGATCAGCATCGCGCGCCGCCAGATAGGGCGCAACATCGCGCGCCGCCAAGGCAGGGCGGGCAAACCGGCGCTCAAGATCGGCCAGAAGCGATTGATCAATCCCCGAAAAGGTTGGCTTGATGCGGGCGAACTGCTCGTGGACAGCTTCGCGAAAGGTCTCAAGCCCGGTTTCCATCACTGTGATCTTGATGCGCGCTTTGTATTTGTTGTCGCGCCGCCCGGCGAGGTTATAAGCCGCCAAGACCGCTTCGATATAGGGAAGAAGGTCCGCTTTGGGCAGGAAGTCCTCGATGACTTTGCCAACAACCGGCGTACGGCCCAAACCGCCCCCAACGAGGATCTGATAGCCGGTTTCGCCGCCCTTTTGGACGATACGCACCGCCAAATCATGCGCTTTGGTGATCGCACGATCCTCTGGGCTGCCGGTGACCGCGATTTTGAATTTGCGCGGCAGGAATTGGAACTCCGGGTGATCTGTCGACCAGATGCGGATCAATTCGGCCACGGGGCGCGGATCGGCAATCTCATCGGCATGGGCGCCGGCAAAGGGATCAGCCGTCACATTGCGGATCGTGTTGCCCGACGTTTGGATGGCGTGCAGGTTTACCTCAGCGAGGCGGGCCAACATATCGGGCACATCCGTCAGCTTTGGCCAGTTGTATTGCAGGTTTTGGCGCGTGGTGAAGTGGCCATAGCCCCGATCCCAACGCTCTGACAGCTCCGCCAGCGCATCCATTTGCGGCGCATTGAGCGTCCCGTAAGGGATGGCAACTCGCAGCATGTAGGCATGCAATTGCAGATACAGCCCGTTCATCAGGCGCAGCGGGCGGAATTCTTCTTCGGTCAGCGCACCAGAAATGCGCCGCTCAACTTGGTTGCGAAACTCCGCAACGCGGCGGTCCAAATAGGCGCGGTCTTGGTCATTGGTATCAAACATTTGGCTGCCCCCAGCTTTTGCGCGCGGGCGCCGAAGGCCCAGCTGCGCGGAATGTTTCGCGAAAATGTGCAGGTTTTGGCCCCTCTGGCGAGGCCACAGCAGGGGCGAGATAGGCCCCAACCGCGATTTCTGGCTCCGCTTCGGCGCGTGTCAGCCGTGCCTCGGCGCGTTCTGGCGCTGTGATCAATTCGGCGTCTTCGAGCCGATCAACCCAAGTGTCATTGGCGGCGAGGTAGATCACCGCGCCGGAGATCAGATCATTGGCGCTGATAACGCCGGGTGAAAACTGTTTGGCCATGGGAGGATGCCTCGCCTGCTTGTGCTTGAACTTGACCCTAATATAGGACATCGTCCCGAAACTGCGCTAGATACCGGCGCAAAGAAGGATGATTGTTCTGTCGCGATGGGGCGAATGGACGGGTGGTCCTAAAATAGAGGGAAATACGGAATGTCTTTGCGCCTTGATGAAGTGGACAGGAAAATCCTTGGGGAACTTCAAGCGGATGCGAGCCAATCTTTGGATGTGATTGCCTCCAAAGTCGGCTCCTCAAAGACCCCTGTGTGGAACCGGATTCGCAAGATGCGGGAAGCCGGGGTGATCGGCGCACAAACTGTGATTGTGGACGCGGAGAAGCTTGGGCTAGAGGCTTGTTTTTTCGTCCTTATCCGCACTTCAGAGCATGAGGCCGGATGGCAGGACAAATTTCTCGCAACCCTGAAGGCGCGCCCGGAGGTGATGGAGGCGCATCGCTTGGCGGGCGAGATTGATTATATCCTGAAAGTGCGGGTCAAAAACGCCCGTGCCTATGACGAGTTTTATCAAGCCCTGATCGGTGAAGTGCGCATTTTCAACGTCACAGCGTTGCTCTCCATGGAGGAGCTGAAATTCACAACAGCGCTGCCCATGGGGCAGATCGCGTAAACGCCGGACACGCGAAACCGGTCAGGCGGGGGAGGCAACCCTGCGCGGCAGCTTGGCGGAGGTCGCTTGAAGGCCCTGCGTGAGCTGAATGACATGTTGTTCGGTATCAAACATCAACTGAAACATCCGCATCGGCGCGGTGCCTGTGAGTTGGGTCATATAGGCGCCATCCACAAGTTTGCGCGCTTCCACCAAAGCCGCGGATTTGCCGAACATGACAGGCGCGCGCCAATCGCGGATCAGCAATTTTTGTCGCGCCGAAAGGACCACATCGCGGCCTTGCCCATGCTCAGACAGGACAGACGGGCGAATGCGCACAAGCTCGCGCATCGGCACTGTGCGCACATCAACGCGGCTGAGGGTCACAAGCCCCGCATCGAACGTGACGATCTTGTCGCCGGGGGCAAGGAATTCAACGGGAAGCTCGCCCTCAGAGGTCTGGACGCCTGTGCCAAGGCCAAGGCCCGAGCGACAAAGGGGGAGTGACACACGAATGGCACGCGCCTTCGTGGTCCCAACAGAAGTATGGGTCATGGGTATACCTGCTCAATTTTGTTCTTCTTTTTTTAGGTATGGTAACCAAAGAAACGGTTAAGAGCGAGACATTTTTGCCCAAAAAAAGACGTTCAAAAGTCACAATTGGGCTTAAACCCGCCGCCAAGGGGTGCTAAACGCCCCGTCAAGTGCGGGTGTGGCGGAATTGGTAGACGCACCAGATTTAGGTTCTGGCGCCGCGAGGCGTGGGGGTTCAAGTCCCTTCACCCGCACCAACGTTGCTTTTTCGCGCAGCGAAAAAGCAACGGCGACAGGCGTTCACGCCAGTGAATGCCGAGAGCAATCGTTCCTTCAAGCGCAGCGAAAAAGCGACGGCGACAGGCGTTCACGCCA
>JBOEGW010000001.1:351996-446434 GCA_050633625.1 Maritimibacter sp.
GCGACAGGCGTTCACGCCAGTGCAGCCGCACGCAACGGCGACAGTCACGCCAGTGCAGCCGCGTAGATATGTGGGGCGCTGTGCGACACGCTTCTTACAGGTAAACATGCAAGGCGTGTTTCGTCGTTTTCGTTCTAGAACTTCCGCCAAAAACCCGTCACGCTCCTTTTATGCGTTTTTTGTTTTCTACGGTTGGTTCGCTCGGAGATTTATACCCGCTCTTGTCGGTCGCGCAGGCTTTGCGCGCGCGGGGGCATGAGGCGATCTTCTCGGTGCATGCGGATCAGATTGAGGTTGTGCAAAATGCCGGATTTGAGGCTGTGCCCAGCCAATATGGGTTTGACGATTTGGCGCGCGCCCTGCGCATGACACCAGAAGCCATTGTGCGGCGTGCCTTTTCCCATGAGCAATTTTTGTTTCGCAAAATTCTGCCCTTTCGCCTTCTGGACTCCGCGGAGCAATTGGCAAATTTGCCGGGCGAAATCGACCTTGTTGTTGGCACGTTTCAGGCGGAGGACGCGCGCATGGCGGCGGAGCGGCGCGGCGTTGAGGCGATCACCGTTTTGCTGCAACCGATGCTGGTGTTTGACCCCACCCAATTGGCGCAAATTCCAAACGCCCCGCCGGTGATGCGCGGGCAAAGCAAGGGGGCAACCCTTTGGAATAGGGGGGTGATTTGGATCATCAAGGCGGTCATGCGCCTGTTGCATGGTCACCGGATCAATCGGCCTCGCGCCGCGATGTCGCTGCGAAAAAACACCGGCGCGCCTTGGTTTGATGCGGCTGTGCCGGGGCCGTTTACCTTGGGTTTGTACCCCGAAAGCCTGCATGATCACGCACCGCGTCTCTCACCGCCTCACTATTGCACTGGGTTTTGTCCCTTTGATGGGCATGAGGCTGCGCTGGATGCGGAGTTAGAGGCGTTTTTGCAGGCCGGACCGCCTCCCATTGTGTTCACACTCGGGTCGAACGCGGCGTTATTACCAGCGGATTTCTACGGTGAAAGCCTTAAGGCCGCACGCGCGCTTGGGCGGCGAGCGGTGCTTTTGACCGGGGAGGGATGGCAGGGCGAAGCAGCAGGGGCAGACATGGGGGCGGATGTCATCCAGCGCGATTACGTGGCGCATCAGTTGGTGTTTGCGCGCGCCTGTGCGGTGGTGCATCACGGGGGCATCGGGACTTTGGCACGGGCAATGGAAGCGGGAAAGCCGCAATTGATTGTTCCCTTTGGCACCGATCAGCCAGACAATGCGCGCCGCTTAGTAGACCGCGGCCTTGGCCTCACGGTTCTGGCGCGCAAATACACAGCCAAACGGGCGCAAACCCTGCTTCGACGCCTGCTCAATGAGCCAGAATTCGCCAGCGCCGCACAGGCGCAAGCCGCGCAATTGCAGGGCCAAGACGGGGCCGGGGCGGCGGCAGATCGCCTTATTGCGGCGGCTGGCGGCTAAATCATAGCCTTTTTGCGCCAAAGCGCTTGCACCATGCGCGCGCGCCCCATAGAAGGGCGTGAACTTTTTCTGTGTGCCGCAAGGGCGGTCCACGCGTGCGAAATGCTGTCGAATAAAGGACCAAAACATGTCTGTCACCGAGACCCTGAACGAAGGCCTCAAGCGCGGCTACAAGATCGTGATCCCTGCTGCTGATCTGGAAGCCAAAGTGAACGAAAAGCTGGTTGAGGCGCAGCCCGAGATCGAAATGAAGGGCTTCCGTAAAGGGAAGGTGCCAATGGCCCTCCTGAAAAAGCAATACGGCGAACGCCTGATGGGCGAAGCGATGCAAGAATCCGTGGATGGTGCGCTGAACGCCCACTTTGAATCCTCCGGTGATCGCACGTCGATGCAGCCAGACGTCAAAATGACAAATGAAGACTGGAAACCGGGCGATGACGTAGAAGTCGACGTCACCTATGAAAAACTGCCTGACATCCCTGACGTCGATCTTTCTGACCTCAAGCTGGAAAAGCTCGTTGTGAAAGCCTCTGAGGCGGACATCGAGGAAGCTTTGAACTCGCTCGCAGAATCTGCGCAAAACTTTGAGCCGCGCAAAGCTGGCTCCAAGGCGAAAGACGGCGACCAGGTTGTGATGGATTTCGTTGGCCGCGTTGACGGCGAAGAATTTGATGGTGGTGCCGCAGAGGACTTCCCTCTGGTGCTCGGCTCCGGTCAGTTCATCCCCGGCTTTGAAGAACAGCTTGTGGGCGTAAAAGCGGGCGACGAGAAAATCGCGAACGTGAAATTCCCTGACGAATACGGCGCAGAAAACCTCGCCGGCAAAGATGCGGAATTCACCTGCACCATCAAAGAAGTGAAAGAGCCAAAAGCGGCAGAAGTGAACGATGCTTTGGCGGTTCAGTTCGGCGCAGAAGATCTTGCAGCGCTCAAAACCCAAGTGTCCGAGCGCCTTGAAGCGGAATACGCTGGCGCGTCGCGTGCTGTGATGAAACGCGGCCTTCTGGACGCGCTGGACGGCAAAGTTGACTTTGAATTGCCGCCGTCGCTGCTCGAAGCCGAAGCCAAACAAATCGCGCATCAGCTGTGGCACGAAGAAAACCCAGACGTAGAGGGCCACGATCACCCCGAGGTTGAGGTCTCTGACGAGGCACAAAAGCTGGCGGAACGCCGCGTGCGCCTTGGGCTGTTGCTTGCGGATGTTGGCCAGAAAGCCGAAATCGAAATCTCCGATGCTGAGTTCACTCAAGCTGTGATGACGCAAGCGCGCCAATACCCGGGTCAAGAGCGTGAGTTCTTTGAATTCGTTCAACAAAACCCACAAATGCGCCAACAAATTCAAGCGCCTTTGTTCGAGGATAAAGTTGTCGATCACATCGCTGAGGGCGCTGAGGTCACGGAAAAAGAAGTGTCCAAGGAAGATCTGCAAAAAGCAGTTGAAACCCTCGACGACGAGTAAGCTCCGGCTTTACGATCTTTGGCACGGCCGTCCCTTTGGGGGGCGGCCGTGTTGCGTTCTGGACTGATAAAGGTTTAAAATGATACGAAAAACCGCAGTCTTTGTGTTCGCTCTGTTCATGTGGCCCAGCCTCGCTCTGGCCATTTCGCCGGAGTGGACCGCGCAAAAATGTCGGCTGTACCAACGCGCCTATGATGCGGTCTCGCCGGGTGTTGCGCTGAGCGATGCCTTCAAAATCCCCCATGATGCCTTCCTGTCCTCAGGATGTACGGACCGGAGGCGGGTTTGTCCCACAACTCCAGAAGAATGGGCGCTGGCCGATACCCTCACCCTGATGATCGTCACTGAGGGCGCAACGGGCTCGTTCCTTCCCTTTCGCTGCAAATGACACTGAGGCAGGCACCGTGCCTCTGCTGATGCTGGGCGACACCGTCTAAACCCTTGCGCGCCAAGGGCCGGGGGGTGTCCTGGCTGTCAAAAGGGAGGATGTCATGACCGATTATCTTGGATTTGATGGCGAAAGCTTCGCCGCGTTTCGCAATGTGCCACGCGACGGGCCAATTCATATGCTCAACCTTGTGAAGCTGCACAAACAGGCGATCTACGAGGATGGGCGCAAGGCCACGGGCGCCGAAGCCTACGCCGCCTATGGCCGCGAAAGCGCGCCTGTGTTTGAGCGGGTGGGCGGCAAAATCATCTGGCGCGGCGCGATGGAACATATGTTGATTGGCCCAAACAGCGATGATGAGGCGTGGGATCTGTGCTTTATCGCGCAATATCCGAACGTGGAGGCCTTCGTCACAATGATCAAAGATCCGCACTATCGCGCGGCAATGGTGAATCGCCAAGCCGGGGTGAAAACCTCCCGGTTGATCCGCACAAACCCGCTCGATCTCGGGGCGAATTTCGCGGATTGATATCGCTTTTGGTGCGTGGCACTTTGGGCGAGAACAAGCTTGGAGTGCAGCATGAGTTACACGGTTAAAGAGGGGAAGCCTTGTTGGAAGGGAAAGCCGATCAAGGGCGTCAGCGGCGGCTTTACTGACCTTGGCGGCGGACTCGCACGCGATCAGAGCAGCGTCTATATGCTCGGCAAGCCAGTCTCCCTTGATGCGTCACAATTCGAGGTGCTTTCTGACCTCTATGTGCGCGATCAATCTGCCGTTTATGAGCGCCTCGCCACCAAGCTAAAGCCGATAAAAGGCGCTGATCCCGCAAGTTTCCACGTCCTTGGTCCGTATCATGGCCGCGATAAAAATGCCGCCTATGCGCAGGGCAAAAAGGTCAAACTGAAAAAACCGGCCTCCCCGCAAGACTTCAGACCTTTGACAGGCAGCTACGCCACGGACGGCAAGCTGCTCTACCATGGCGCGGCACAGGTCCAAAGCACACAAAAGCTGGCGTTTGACTGGACGCGGGCCAAGCTGCGCCTGTTGGAAGATGACAATTGGATCAACCGCCCGGACGCAGTCGCAACGGATGATACACATGTGGTTCATCTTGGATGGAATGACAATTACATCTTAGAAAACGCTGACTTTTCCGCCCTTCACCAACTGGCGTTCAAGGGCTTGGCCAGTCGCTACATAAGCGATGGATCACAGGTCTGGCACGAGGGGAACTTGGTGGCCGGGGCGCGCGAAACGGCCAAAGCCACCGGACGCAGCCTGCTTGAAGACGCTGGGACATACTGGATCGGGGCAAAGGTTTCACCGCTGGAAGGCCCGCTTGCGGAGGGGCCATTTAATTCAAAGCACCACGCGCTCATTCTCAGCCCCGAAGGCCTGTTTGACATAAAGCGCCAAGGGGACGCTCCCGTTTGCTTGGCGCGCCGCGCGCCGCTTGAAGATATAAATGGCCCCGCGCTTGACGCCTTTTGGGGGCGGGTCTTGGCCGTGATGTTTGAGGTGCTGCGCGAAACACCGCAAGGCGCGGATCAAATCGAGACAGAGGCGCATATCGAGGCGCAAGTGGCCAAAGCTGGCCCCGTTTCGCTGCGCCTTGACAGGGCGGTGCTGTCTTGTGAGGGGTTTCGCCAGCCGGTGCAGTGCTGGTGGCAATTGGCCTGCGATGTGTTGCAGGCGCGCGCCGGGGCGCCCCGTGGGCAAGTGGTGCAGCTGCGCGGCAACTGGCTGCCTCAGGGCAATGACGGTGAAGCGGCTGTGTTGCGCCGATTTTGGGCTGAGTTTGCTGCAATCGCGGGCCATCTATGGGCTGAAGGCGAGACCGCGGAAGCCGAGTTACTGGCCTTTGTTTTGTTCGATGAGCTGCGTCTAAACCGGGCAATGAGCGGTCCGGAGGCTGAGGCGCTCGCGTCACTTCCAATGCCTCTGTTGCAGCAAATCAAACGTGGTCGCCCGCGTCATAAGATCAAACTGACCACAAACCTTGGTGTGGCGCGCCTTATGTTGACCCCGGACTGGCTTGGCGCGACAGACCCCTTGCTGCGCCTTGAGGCGCTCTATGTGTTGCACGGCACAGTCTATGATGCGCGCTCCCCCAAATCCCTGAAACAAGAGGTAACGCAGAGGCTTGAAACCTATCTCGAAACCGAGCCTTTGGCCTTGCTGCGGGCTCGCGCGCGCTGCGTTTTGGCCACGCTCGCGCATCGTTTGGATGAGCCTTTGCCGCCGGGCGTTGTTGCCTATTTCCAGCGGTATTAGCTGCGCAACCCGGTCTCATACAAAAGCCCAAGCCGCTTGGCCTCGTAATAATAGCCCCGCGCGTACCAGCCCATCGCCTCAGCTATATCGCCGCCCGCCACCATATAGGCCCCACGCAGATATTTCCCCGCCCACTGCAGGTTCACATCCGCATCAAGCAACTCACTTGCCGGTCCTCGGTGCCCCATGGTGCGGGCGGTTTGGGGCAGGATTTGCAACAACCCCCAATAAGGACCATTGCGCGCCCATGGCCGATGCGTGCTCTCACGGACCGCTTGGCGATGCACCAATTCGCGGGGAATTTCATAATGATCCGCCCATTTGTTGATCAACGCCCGAAGCTCTGGCGTTTCATTGGGATAAAGCGGCGGATTAAACCCTGCCTCTTGGGCAGTGGCGCGCTCGCCCGCTCCCTGTTGGCCACAGGCCGCCAAACCAACAATCGCCAGTCCAATAAAGCCGCGTCGCGAAACCCACATCACAAAATCCCCCAAATCACTTTCGCCCAGCCTGCGCCAAAGAAGGCCCGGCCGAAAGGGCAGTCTGCGCCATGGGCAAAGGCGCGCCGATTGCGCCCTTCTTTGGTTTTCAAATACCTGCGCCGCAGGCATCGCCAAAGGCGATTTAACGCACCGAAATCGGAAACTCCGTGTAGCCGCGAAACCGCGCCAGCGGCAAACGCTTGCGCGCAGCCGTTTGTTGCATCTTGGGAAAGCGCGCCATCAGCTTCCCAAGCGCAATCTTGCCCTCAACACGGGCCAATGACGCGCCCAAACACACATGAATTCCAGTAATGAAAGCAATCTGTTTGTTGGGTTTACGTGTAATATCAAAGACATCTGGATCTTCAAACACATCAGGGTCGCGGTTCGCGCCGCCAATCGAAGTGTGAATATAAGTGCCCTTCGCCAATGTCCCATGCGCCAGCTCAATGTCTTCACCTGCCGATCGATTGCCGATTTGCAACGGGCTTTCCATGCGCAAACACTCCTCAACCGCTGAGCCGATCAGGGCGGGTTGATCCAACAGCAAACGATGCTGGTCCGGATGATCCATGAACAAACCGACCGAATTCCCCACTAAGGAGGTTGTGGTTTCATGCCCCGCGTTTAGGAGAAATATGCAGTTTTGCACAAGCTCCTCTTGCGTTAATCGCCGCCCGTCGACCTCGCCAAAAATCAGCGATTCCAACACTTCCCCCTCATGCCCGCCGTCGCGGTTGTTGCGCCGATGGTTGATAAGCGCCTCAAGAATTTCGGAAAACTCCAGCACCGCCGCATTGCCCGCATCCATGCGTTCTTGCGGCACCACTGGGTCGAGCGCGCCAAGGATGTTGATCGAATAGGCGCGCAATTTGGCGCGATATTCTTCCGGGATTCCCAACATAAAGGAGATGATTTCTGTCGGCAAAACCTTGGCGAAATCATTGATCAAATCAAGCGTGCCGAGGTCTTCAACCCGGTCCAGCAAGCGATCCACGATCCCCTCAATCAACGGCTCGAACTCGGCAAGTTTGCGCGGGGTAAAGGCGCCAGAAATCAGCTTGCGGACCACTGTATGATAGGGCGGGTCGTTGAAAATCAGGGAGGTTGTATGGTGTTTGTGAAGCGGGCATTTGCCGAATTTCTTGCCGAACGCCTCGGTCTTATCCGAAAGCATATCGCGCGATCGGTAGACTTTGAGCACGTCATCATAGCGGGTGAGAAACACGGAGCCATCTGCGTTTGTGTGAATCGGAGTGTCCTGGCGCAGCGCTGCAAGCGTGGGAAACGGATCATCAATAAAGCCCATCCCGATTTCATTGAGGTCAAACCCCGCTGTTTGTCCGTCCATGAGACCCTCCCAGATCGTCGTTGCAAAAACACTGCAGGATGGAGGGAGGGCGGGCAAGAAAAAAGAACGTATACGTTCTAAATTGGGCATCTTGGGCACGGCAGCACGACAGCAAAAAGATACATCCGAACCCGGTGCACACAAAAAAGGCCGCGTCCTCACAGGAGCGGCCTTTCTTACTGTCGTGAACGATGCGCTTACGCTTCGTCGTCGCCTTCTGCTTCGTCAGCAGCTTCGGCGTCGGCCTGTGGCGCGAGATCGTCGTCGTCTGCCGCAGCAGCGCCGATATCGTCGAACAACTCAGCGATTTCGAATTCTGCTTCGGCTTCTGCTTCCGCAGCCAATTCTTGGATCGACTTACCGGAGGCTTGAAGCTCAGCTTCTTCCGCGGAGCGTGCGACGTTCAATTTGATCGCCACAGTCACTTCAGGGTGCAACACAACTTCGGCTGTGTGCAAACCAAGGTGCTTGATCGGCGTCAGGATAACGACCTGCTTGCGATCCACCGAGAAACCCTCAGAGGTGGCGACTTCAGCGGCGTCACGGGTTGTGACCGAGCCGTAAAGGTTGCCGCCATCGGACGCGGAGCGGATCACGATGAACTGTTGCCCATCGAGTTTCTCGCCAAGCGCTTCGGCTTCTTTTTTGGTTTCCAAGTTGCGGGCTTCAAGCTGCGCTTTTTGCGCGTCAAAGTCAGCGATGTTGGATTTGGAGGCCGTCAGAGCTTTGCCCTGTGGCAGAAGGAAGTTGCGTGCAAAGCCCGGCTTTACGTCAACAACGTCGCCCATTTGGCCCAATTTGGCCACACGTTCGAGAAGGATAACTTGCATGTAACTCGCTCCTTACTTCACGCTGTAGGGCAGAAGGGCGAGGAAACGGGCGCGTTTGATCGCACGAGCCAGTTCACGCTGCTTCTTTGCCGATACGGCGGTGATACGGGACGGCACGATTTTGCCGCGCTCAGAGATATAGCGCTGCAAAAGACGTGTGTCTTTGTAGTCGATTTTCGGTGCGTTCTCGCCGGAGAATGGGCACACTTTGCGACGGCGGAAAAAAGGTTTCGCGGCCATGTTGGTAGCTCCTTCTCTTAGCGTTCACGACGTTCGCGGCGCTCGCCACGTTCGTCACGTTTTTGCATTTGAACCGATGGGCCTTCTGCGTGCTCATCAACCTTGATGGTCAAGACGCGCATGACATCGTCATGCAGGCGCATCAGGCGTTCCATTTCTTGAACAGCCGCCGATGGAGCGTCTGTTTTCAAGAAGGCATAGTGGCCTTTGCGGTTCTTGTTAATTTTATAGGCCATCGTTTTGACGCCCCAGTACTCGCTTTCGACGA
This sequence comes from Maritimibacter sp., assembly GCA_050633625.1. GTDB lineage: Bacteria > Pseudomonadota > Alphaproteobacteria > Rhodobacterales > Rhodobacteraceae > JBOEGW01. The sequence continues at coordinate 360,741 of JBOEGW010000001.1, forward strand.
CATTGCCGCCATTGTCCGCGAGGACTGTGCCAAAATGTTCTACGAGGCTTTCAGCTTGAGCGTTGGACAAATCCTGACGCGCAATCATAACATGCTCATATAGCGGCATGCTCACTCCAGTTCTGGTTTTACAGCGCGCTTCAAAGGATGGGGCTTACCTTCCGCTCCCCATCCACGAGAGGCCACGCGGGATCAATTCACACGAAAGGAAGCGGCCTTATACAAGGGCTGCGTCAAACTGCAAGCCCTTTGGCGGCGCAAACCCGGCTTTTGCCCCTTTTTTATATGTGCCAATGCTCAGTGCACATGGTTGGCCCATGGTGGACTCATGGTGGCTTGACAGCTGTTGCCGCAAAAACTCCGGTCTCGTGCCGCATTCTCGTCAAACTCATTAGCGAATATTAACCTATCCCATGGGATGGGATTGGGAAAAGGGAATGGAAAGAGGGACCGTGTTATGAATGCCTATGTTGGGGAAATTGCCACCACTTTTGATGAGCCAGCGTTGGTTCAAGCCGGATCACCACGCTCTGGGCCGGTCATTTTGGCAGAGCCTTGGGGCTATACGGTGCGCAACATGACCTTGGACAGCCCAACTCAAATTGTCACATTGGCAGCGGCGCGGTTTTTTGGTGTGATCTTGATGATCGCCTCTGTGGGGCTTTGGGTTGCACCGGGCGTGGCCACGGGGCTTGAATTTGCGGCGATGAAGCTTGGAGCCTCCGTGGCCTTTGTTTTGCTGGGCGGCGCGCTGTTTTGGCGCGGGCGCGATGAGGGCGGGCTTGATGTGCAAGTCGACACCTCACGCGGCGAGTTTCGCCTTGGAACACGCAATGCCAAAGGTCAGTTTGTGAGCCGGGGCATGATCCCGTTTGGTGAGGTCTCCTCGCTCTATCTCGCACCCGAAACCGATGAAAACGCTGCCGGATTGTACCTGCGTATGCGCGAAGGAAAGCGCGGCGTAGAGATCGCGCAGGGCGGCGAGCCAGCCTTGAGCGTGTTGGAAAAGCGGATCGAAATGGATCTGGCGCAAAGCCAAAACGAAATGGCGCCTTTCGCGCTGTAACGCGGCGAGGGGCTGGCGCAGTCACCAGCCACGATACCCCCTGTGACCCTCAACAGGCCGAGCACCACCGCGCAGATTTTTGCGCGGTGATTTGGCGGCGATACCCCCGGCGCGCCCGCCCCAAAGATTGCAAGCGCCCGCAACTGTGTTTATTGCTTCCTCAAAACGATGAGGAGGGCAGGCGATGAGCCGTGCATTTGTATTTCCGGGCCAAGGGGCGCAAACAATCGGTATGGGCCAAGCGCTCGCGGCCGCATATCCGGCGGCGAAAGCCGTGTTTGACGAGGTGGATGAGGCGCTTGGCGAAAAGCTTTCCACACTGATTTGGGAGGGCGAGCAAGACGCGCTTACTCTGACCCAAAACGCCCAGCCAGCGCTTATGGCGACGTCGCTTGCCGCGATGCGCGCGCTTGAGGCGGAAGGCGTGACGCTTGAGGCGGCGGCCTTTGTGGCGGGGCATTCTTTGGGAGAATACTCAGCGCTTGCAGCGTCTGGCGCGATTTCGATTTCCGATACGGCGCGCTTGTTGCGCACGCGCGGCGAAGCAATGCAGGCGGCGGTGCCTGTGGGCGTTGGCGCGATGGCGGCCCTTTTGGGTTTGGATTTTGAGACAGCACAGGCGGTGGCGCAGGAGGCAGCGCAAGGCGAGGTTTGCCAAGCGGCAAATGACAATGATCCCGGTCAGGTCGTGGTGTCGGGTCACAAAGCGGCGGTGGAGCGCGCGCTGGACATTGCCAAGGGAAAAGGCGCGAAACGCGCGGTTTTGTTGCCTGTGTCCGCCCCGTTTCATTGTGCGTTGATGCAGCCCGCTGCCGATGTGATGGCGCAAGCGCTGGCGGAGGTGACGATCCATGCGCCTGCTGTGCCGCTTGTGGCGAATGTCCGCGCCGAAGCTGTGAGCGATGCGGATACAATTCGCGGGCTTTTGGTGGAGCAAGTCACAGGGTCCGTGCGTTGGCGCGAGAGCGTTGCCTATATGGGCGCGCAAGGGGTTGATGAAATCTGGGAAATCGGCGCTGGCAAGGCGCTGATTGGCATGGTGCGCCGCATTGACCGCGCGATCACAACCCGCAACATCGGCACCCCTGACGACGTAAAAGCCGCTGCACAAACGCTGGCATAATCTCGCCCGACGCGGCGGAGCAGGCAACAGATAAAGGAACGACATATGTTTGATCTGACTGGAAAATTCGCGCTTATCACCGGCGCATCCGGGGGTATCGGCGGCGCGATTGCCACAGCTTTGCACGGGGCGGGGGCCACTGTGGGCCTGTCTGGCACCCGCGAAGACCCCCTCAAAGCACTCGCGCAAACACTAGGCGAGCGCGCGCATGTTTTGCCGTGTAACCTGTCGGACGGGGAGGCCGTGGACGCTTTGCCTAAAGCCGCGATTGCGGCCATGGGCGGCCTGGACATTCTCGTGAACAACGCCGGGATCACCCGCGATCAGATTTTCATGCGCATGTCGGATGAGGATTGGCAATCGGTGATCGACGTGAACCTGACCTCAACAATGCGCCTGTGTCGCGGGGTGATGCGCCCCATGATGAAGGCGCGCTGGGGCCGGATCATCAACATCTCCAGCATCGTCGGCGCAACAGGCAACCCCGGTCAAGTGAACTACGCAGCGTCCAAAGCGGGGATGGTCGGCATGACAAAATCCATGGCCTATGAGGTCGCAAGCCGTGGCATCACCGCCAATTGCGTCGCGCCTGGGTTCATCGCCACCCCAATGACCGACAAGCTGACGGACGACCAAAAAGACGCCATCAACAAACAAATCCCGGCCGCGCGCATGGGCACGCCGGAAGAAATCGCCGCCGCTGTGCTCTATTTGGCAGCGCCAGAGGCGGGCTATGTGACGGGTGCAACGCTGCACGTAAACGGCGGCATGGCGATGCTTTAATGCGGTTTGCCGGGCAGCGCGCCTGACAAAGCGTTTGCCCCCGTGGCGCTTTATGCTAAACGGGGGCCTGAATTTGTCGTCAAACTTGAGTGTTTGGCGGCGGTACGGTTCCCGGTTGGGGAGCTTAAGGCGGCCCGTTAGGGTCATAATGACAAAGGCCAAGAGCCTGAAAACTGTGAGGATTTATCATGAGCGACATCGCAGATCGCGTTAAGAAAATCGTTGTCGAGCATCTCGAAGTTGAAGAAGACAAAGTGTCGGATTCGGCCTCGTTCATCGACGACCTCGGCGCAGACAGCCTCGACATTGTTGAGCTTGTTATGGCCTTTGAAGAAGAATTTGGCGTTGAAATTCCAGACGATGCAGCCGAGGGCATTCAGACCTTTGGCGACGCTGTGAAATTCATCTCCGACGTGGTCTAAGACGGCTCTTTAAAACACTCCAATGCGGCGTCCCTTTCGGGGCGCCGCTTTGCGTTAAGCGGCTCATATTGAACGAGATTATGGCGATCTTCGCGGACGCGAGACCGCCAGCAACTTCTTGCCAAAGCCGCTCATTTGGCCGTGTATTTGCGGCGCGCAGGGTGGTTTCTGACTTGCCCCGATGGGGCTGCACAGGTTAATTAGCGCAAACGAAAACAAAACAGGGGTGGCCCATGAAACGTCGGGTTGTAGTCACAGGATTGGGCGCAGTCACGCCGCTGGCTTGCGGTGTCGAAGAAAGCTGGAAACGCATTCTGGATGGGAAATCCGGTGCCGGTCCGATCACCCGTTTTGACGCTTCGCGCGTGACCACAACCTACGCCTGCGAAGTGCCGCGTGGCGATGGAACAGACGGCACATTCAACGCTGATGACTGGATGGAAAAGCGCGAACAACGCCGGGTCGACGATTTCATCCTGTATGGGGTCGCCGCCGCGCAACAGGCGGTTGAGGATTCAGGCTGGATGCCGGAAGACGAAGAAAGCCGAGAACGCACAGGTGTGATGATCGGATCGGGGATTGGCGGACTGAACTCCATAGCGGACACAGCGCTTTTGATCGCTGACAAAGGCCCGCGCCGGGTCTCTCCCTTCTTCATTCCGGGCGCCTTGATCAACCTGATTTCTGGCCAAGTTTCAATCCGTTACGGCTTTAAGGGGCCGAACCACGCTGTTGTGACGGCCTGCTCAACGGGGGCGCACGCCATTGGCGATGCCTCGCGGATTATCCAATACGGCGATGCGGATGTGATGATCGCGGGGGGCGCGGAAGCCGCGATTTCCGAGATTGGGATTGCCGGGTTCAACGCGTGCAAAGCGCTGTCAACCAAACGCGCGGATGATCCGCAAACCGCCTCGCGCCCCTATGATGAGGACCGTGACGGGTTTGTGATGGGCGAGGGGGCTGGCGTTGTCGTGCTTGAGGAATACGAGCACGCGAAAGCGCGTGGCGCGAAGATTTACGCCGAGGTTTTGGGCTATGGGATGTCGGGCGATGCCTATCACATCACGGCGCCTTCCGAGGACGGTGACGGCGGGTTTCGGGCGATGAAAGCCGCGCTCAACAACGCTGGTAAATCACCTTCCGAAGTGGATTACATCAACGCCCATGGCACCTCGACAATGGCCGATACAATCGAGCTTGGCGCTGTGGAGCGGCTGCTGGGCGATCAAGCCGAAAACGCCACAATGTCCTCGACAAAATCCTCGATCGGGCACCTTTTGGGCGCGGCCGGTGCAGTGGAGGCGATTTTTTCCATTCTGGCGCTGCGCGACCAAATCGCCCCGCCCACAATCAACCTTGAAAACCCGGCGATCAGCCCAAAATTGTCGCTCGCGGCCAATAAAGCTGAACCACGCAAGATTGATGTCGTGATGTCAAATTCCTTCGGGTTTGGTGGCACGAACGCCAGCCTGATCATGGGGAAGGTTGAGGGCTGATGGGGCGTCACATTGCCTCTAACGCATTGACAATGCTCATCCTTGGGCTTTTGGCGCTTGGCGGATTGATCGGCTGGGGCAAGGCCCAATACTCAGCCCAAGGCCCGCTCGAAACTGCGATTTGTTTGCGCGTCAAAAGCGGCTCAACAATGAACGGCGTGTCGGGGCTTTTGAGTGATCAGGGCGCGATTTCCTCGCCACAAATTTTCCGGATTGCCGCTGATTATTCGGGCAAATCAACGGCGCTCAAAGCCGGGTCTTTCTTGGTGCCTGAAGGGGCTTCCATGGAGGAGATCGTCGATATTGTGACCCGTGGCGGTGCGTCGAGCTGTGGCACGGAAATCGTGTATCGGATTGGCGTTTTGTCCGCCGAATACCAAGTCCGCGAACTTGATCCGGCGACACAGTCCTTTGTCACCCGCGCCGAATTCGCCCCGGACATTGAGAGTTTCCCGGAGGATTACACCCGCTTACGCGACCAAGGCGACACGCGCTATCGCATAGCAATTGCCGAAGGCGCGACCTCTTGGCAGATCGTCACGGCGCTGCGCGAAGCCGAATTCTTGACCGGAGAGATTGCCGAAATTCCCGCCGAAGGATCGCTCGCACCTGATAGCTATGAGGTGCGCGCGCAGGCGTCGCGTGCGGATTTGATCGCCGCTATGGCGGATGCGCAATCGCTGCGCCTATCGCGGGCGTGGGATACGAAGGCAGAGGGGCTGCCCTATGCGAATATGGAGGAAGCCTTGATTATGGCCTCCATCGTTGAAAAGGAAACCGGGATCGCGGCAGAGCGCCCAGAGGTGGCGAGTGTCTTTGTGAACCGGCTTGAGCGCGGCATGAAGTTGCAAACGGATCCGACTGTGATTTATGGGGTGACAAACGGGCAGAGCGCGCTGGGGCGTGGCTTGCGCCAGTCCGAGCTTCGTGCGCCAACCCCTTATAATACCTATGTGATTTCAGGGTTGCCACCAACCCCCATTGCCAACCCGGGGATGGCAGCGATTGAAGCCGCATTGAACCCGGCGAGCACGGATTACATTTTCTTTGTGGCGGATGGCACCGGCGGGCACGCTTTTTCGAAGACGCTGGAAGAGCACAACGCCAATGTCGTGAAATGGCGCCAGATCGAGGCCGAGCGGGCGAACCAATAGGGGCTGTGCTACCAAACCGCATATTTGTTGGGGGCGCTGCCCCCAAACCGCATTTCCGCTGGGGGCTCTGCCCCCAAACCCCCATATTTGTTGGGGGCGCTGCCCCCAAACCCCCGAGGTATTTCAAAACCAAAGAAGGTGAAGATGCTTCGCCTCTGACAGAGGTGATTTGAGGGGGGACCGGGGCGAGGGCGCGTTGGTTTGGTTAGGAATTGCCCCGTTTGGCGAACACGCCTGCTGTCTGTGCGGCAAAGCGGATGGCTTTGGATTTGTTCACTGTTTCCTCGAACTCCGCCTCCGGATCGCTGTCGTAGACGACACCACCACCAGCTTGCATATAGAGCTTTTCGTCTTTCACAACAGCCGTGCGCAGGGCGATGCAAATGTCCATGTCGCCTGCTGCCGAGAAGTAGCCAACACCGCCGCCATAGACGCCCCGCTTTTCGGGTTCCAGCTCGTCGATGATTTCCATGGCCCGCACCTTGGGCGCGCCAGACACGGTGCCTGCGGGCAGACCTGCGAGCAAGGCGGAGAGCGCATCCTCATCCTCAGACAGCTCGCCCACCACGTTGGACACGATATGCATCACATGGCTGTATCGCTCGATGATAAACTCTGCCGTCGGGCGCACACTGCCAATTTTTGCGACCCGCCCAACGTCGTTGCGCCCAAGGTCCAGCAGCATCAGATGCTCCGCCAGCTCCTTTTGATCCGCCAGTAAATCGGCCTCAAGGGCGAGGTCTTGTTCCGGGGTTGCGCCACGCGGGCGCGTGCCGGCGATGGGGCGAATTGTGACTTGTTTTCCAGTGACTTGCACCAAAATTTCCGGGCTTGCCCCGATCACCTGATAGGGTCCGAAATCAAAATAGAACATGTAGGGGCTGGGATTTGTGCGTCTGAGTGAGCGATAGAGCGCAAACGGTGGCAGGGGGAAATCCTGCGTCCAGCGTTGTGACGGGACAACTTGGAAGATGTCGCCTGCCCGGATGTAGTCTTTGGCCTTTTCGATCGCCGCGCAATAGGCGTCTCGGGTGAAATTTGAGACAGGTTCGCCAAGGGGCAAAACCTCGCCAAGATCATGGCTTGTCGGGGCTTGGCGATCCAAATCGCGCAGCGCGTCTTGCACCCGTTCGGCCGCCTGCGCATAGGCGGCGCGTGCGGTTTGGCCGGTGTTTTGGAAGGCAGGGGACACCAAGATCACCTCGCCCTTGACCCCATCAAGCACGGCAACCACAGAGGGGCGCAGCATGATCGCATCAGGCAGACCAAGCGGATCTGGGTTCACGTTTGGCAGATGTTCCACAAGGCGGATCATGTCATAGCCAAGATAGCCAAACAGCCCAGCAGCGGAGGCTGGGAGGTCGTCAGGTAGATCAATCGCGCTTTCAGCAATCACCGCGCGCAATGAGGTGAGCGGGTCTTTGGTGTCTGGCTCATAGGCGGTGTCATCGAAACGGGCGTTGCGATTGATGCGCACGGATGTGCCGCGACATTCCCAGATCAAATCCGGCTTCATCCCAATGATCGAATAGCGGCCACGGGTTTCGCCGCCTGTGACGCTTTCGAGCATAAAGCTGTTCGTCTTTGCTTCGGCCAGCTTGAGCATCAAGGACACGGGCGTGTCCAAATCCGCCGCCAAACGGGTATAGACAACCTGGTTCTTGCCAGCGTTCCAACCTGCCTCAAAGGCTTCAAAAGAAGGGGTAAGCGCCACGATTTGGCTCCTTTAAGGGAAGTTCGTGTGAACGGCGTCGATCATCGGGCGATTTATGTCAATGCCCGCTTGATCCTCAATGGCTTTTGAGAAGGCGGCCAAGATATCCGCTCCGATGGCCTCGCCCATACGCGCTTCAAAGGTCGCTTTGATTTCGAGCGCTTCTGCACTTGTGGCATCTGGGGCGTTGATGGCATCGACGCGCACCAGAACAGCCCCATCATCAGCGGGGATCACTGTCCATTCGTTTGCGTTGAGTGCGAAGACTGTCGCCACGAAATCAGACGGCGTTCCGGCGATAAAGGCTTCGCGCGGCAGGTCGGTTTCGACGATCTCGGTGAGGCCAAGGCTGGCAGGGCTTTCGCCTTTGGAGAACTTCTCAATCATGGCATCGGCTTGCGCGTTCAAAAGGGCGTTGGTTTTGACCTCGGCCCATCCCGCGACCACCGCCTCGCGCACCTCATCGAGCGGTTGCAGGCGCGACGGGGTGATGCCGTTTACCCGCAGTGCCAACAGGCTTTCGTCCTCCAGCACTTCGATTTCCGGGAAATCATCGGCGGTTGTTTCGCTCGCGCGGGTGCGAAATTCGTCATAGGCGGCGATGCCATCGCTCAAGCCAAAGAACCAGTCAATTTGCTCCAAGGTGACAGAGGGGAAGGTCTCTGCCACTTCTTCCAAAGTCGCGCCACCCGCCAACATCTCATCAAGCTCAATCGCCAAATCCGCCACAAGACGGCGCGCTGCATCGGCCGCAAGCTCGTCGCGCAGATCCGCTTTCGCTTCTTCATAACTGGTTTGCGACGCATCAATCACTGCATTGACCCGCACCAACGCAGGGCCAAGCCCGGAGTCTACAGGGCCAACAACATTGCCCACCTGCGCCCCAAACATGGCCTCGCCCATAGCCGCCGCCACGTCCACTTGTGCCACCGGATCGCCCATATCGACATCCGCCAGCGTCAGGCCGCGTTCTGCCACCAATTCTTCAAAGCTCAACTCATTTGCCGCAAGGCGCGCTGCTGCTGCCGCCGCGTCCTCGGTTGAGGGGAACACAAGCCGTTCTGCCATGCGCAATTCCGGGGTTTGAAATTCGTTGATCCGCGCATCATAGGCGGCGCGAATTGTTGCCTCCTCAAGCTCGATTGTTGGGACCATCGCTTCGGGGGAGAGCCAGACATAGGTGATGTCCTTGGTTTCTGGCGCCGTGAATTTGGTGGGGTTGGCCTCGTAGTATTGCGCCAATTCTTCGGGCGTTGGGGCTGGCAACTCCCCTTCAAGGTTCACCTCAGTGAGCGCGGCCCAGGTGAAGCTGCGCGCCTCACGCGCCCAGGTGTAGAGTTCATTCGTATAAATCGGCTGGATCGTCACCCCGGTGCTCACCGCTGTTTGCAGCACAGTGCGCGCCACCTCATCGCGCAGCCCTTCCTCAAATTCGGACGCGTTCAACCCGGATTGTTCCAAAATGAAATCATAGGTTTCGCGATCAAACGTGCCACTGGGGCCAGCAAAGCCGGGGATCTGGCGAATACGCTCGGTCAATTGAAGGTCGCCCACCGAAATGCCAAGGCGCGCCGTTTCATTTTCCATCGCCGCCGAGGAAATCACCTTGTTCAGCGCATTTTCCGTCAGCCCAATTTGCTGAGCTAGAGCGATTGTGACAGTCGCGCCGGTGGTGCTTTCGAAGGCCCGAATATCGGCGTTGAGCTCGCGGTAATAGGTGTCGGCGGAAATATCAGTGTCGCCCACGGAGCCGATTGAATTGCTCGTGCCGCCAAAGTTAAACGAGCCAAAGCCGATCATGCCAATGAGCACCAGCCCCAGCAGAATCCAGACGAACCCTCGCGAGATTTTCGATGACATAGTGCTCACTCCTTATTGGTCTTGAGTTTTTACGGTGCGCCTGCGCAATTGCCAACCGCGAAAGGCGTTTGGGCCCGGATATTTAGGAGCAAATCCGCCTGTGAGACCTAGGTTTTGGAGGTGATTTCCGCGAGACGCTGGATTTTTGCGCGTGCGGCGCCGCTGTCAATGGACTGCGCGGCCTTTTCCACCCCATCTTTGAGGTCATGCGCATGGTCCGCAACCACCAAAGCCGCGGCCGCATTGAGCAAAACAGCGTCGCGGTACGCCCCAGGTTCCCCGTCCAAAAGCGCGCGAAACGCCTTGCCGTTGTGCTCAGGGGAGCCGCCAAGGATCGCCTCGAATGGGTGCGGGGCAAGGCCGGCATCCTCCGGGTGAACTTCGCGTTCATGAACCGCGCCATCCTCAAGCGCTGCCACATAAGACACGCCCGCAATCGACAATTCATCGGTGCCATCCGAGCCATGCACAAGCCATGCTTTTTCCGAGCCTAAATCGCGTAGGGTTTCCGCCATGGGCCGGATCACGTTGCGCGAATAGGCACCGGTGAGCTGCCGTTTGACTCCCGCCGGATTGGTCAGCGGGCCAAGAATGTTGAACATCGTCCGCGTCCCAAGCTCTTGGCGCACGGGCATCACATGGGCAATCGCCGGATGGTGCATTGGCGCCATCATGAAGGCAATCCCCACCTCTTGAAGCGCCAGTTCGACGACCTCCGGACCAACCATGACATCAACGCCCATTTGCCCAAGCGCATCCGCCGCGCCAGATTTTGAGCTGAGGTTCCGGTTGCCATGTTTGGCCACAACAACGCCAGCACCCGCCACAACAAAAGCTGTCGCGGTGGAAATATTGAGCGTGCCTTTGCCGTCCCCCCCGGTGCCCACAATATCCATCGCGCCGGGTTGCGCGCGCACTGCGTTGCATTTTTCGCGCATCACCTGCGCTGCCGCCGCATATTCGTCAACGGTTTCGCCTCGCGTGCGCATCGCCATCAACAGCCCGCCAATCTGGCCCGGCGTCGCATCGCCCCCCATGATGATATTGAAGGCGGTTTCCGCTTCAGCTCGGGTCAAAGGGCGGTCAGGGGCTGCGTTGATCAGCGGCTTAAGGGCATCGCTCATGCTGGGACTTTCACGGTTTTCAGGAAGGTTTCGAGCATCGCATGCCCGTGTTCAGAGCGGATGCTTTCGGGGTGGAATTGCACGCCCTCAATCGGCAAAGTCTTGTGGCGCAGGCCCATGATTGTGCCGTCCTCAAGCCATGCGGTGACCTCAAGGCAGTCGGGCAGGGTCTCACGGTCCACCACAAGGCTATGATACCGCGTGGCTTTGAGCGGCGATGGCAGCCCCGCAAACATGCCCTGACCGTTGTGATGCATATCACCAAGCTTGCCATGGACGATCTCGCTATGGCGCACCACTTTTCCGCCAAAGGCCTGACCAATCGTTTGATGGCCAAGGCACACCCCAAGCAAAGGCACGCCCGTTTCAGCGGCCGCAAGCGCGAGCGGGAGGCAAATTCCGGCTTGATCTGGGTCGCAAGGGCCGGGCGAAAGCACAATCGCCTCCGCGCCGCGCCCCATGGCCTCTTGCACGTCAATCGCATCATTGCGCACCACATCTACCTCGGCACCAAGCTCCCCGAGGTAGTGCACGAGGTTGTAGGTGAAGCTGTCATAATTATCGATCAGGAGGATCATGATAGGGCCTTTTGGCGAAAGGGGTTTTCTGGCGTCACAGACGGGGTATACATGTGCAGAGCCGAGGCCAAGCGTCAAGGGCATCGGATGTGAATGAATGTGAGCAGGGGGCTGATTGTGGCTCAAGGGATATTATCAGGTTTTGCAGTGGGCGCGGTGGTCGCGGTTGTGGGTCTTGGGGGCGCTGTGCTCCTGATGGAACCAACCGAGATGGACCCCCTGCCAGACAATGTTACGATTGTGGGCCGCGAAGGCGCGCAAACGCTTGATGCGCCCGAGCAACAAAGCGGCGCGGAGGCTGTGGCCGATGCTGAAACTGATGTTGCGACCAGTGATCCGGCGCGCGAAGCCGCCCAAGCGAACGCGCAAAGCCAAGATGAGCGCCAAGATGAGGCTCCCAGCGCGAATGACACGGCGCAAGCGCGCGATACGGCCTTGGCCTCAAGCGCCCTTGAAGGCGCGGCTCAAGCGGGCGACACAACCGAAAACCGAGCGCAGGGGGCGACCTCTGAGGCCCCAACGTCTGAGATGTCAGACGCCGGGGACACGGGATCAAGCCAGTCCGCAACAACCAGAGAGAACAGTGAGGCGACTGAGGACAGTGGGACAAACGAGGCCAGCGCGACGACCGAGCGCGCTGATGGCGTAGAGGCCAATTCAGACAGGGCAGTGGCGGCGCAAGTCCCTGATTCCCCTGATTCCACTGAGCCGTCCGCGACAATGGCAGAAGCGAAAGCGACCGGGCCGGATGTCGCGCAGAGCATTGCCGATGAGGAGATTGCCGCGCTGCAAACCCCGGAAACCCCAGATGATGCGCCTTTGACGCAAGCAGGCACGCCCGGCGAACCTTCGCCTGTCACCACACCAGAAGATCAGCCGGTTGTCTTGGCGAACCCAGCCACGGAAGGCGAAAATGCCAGCGCTGGCGCCGGGGATACACCGCCCGAGATGCAAGGGCCTGAAATGCAAGGGCCAGAAACGCAAAGGACGCAGACGGTCGAGGCCACTCCAGAGAGTGACAGAAACGCAGATCGCCCGGAGGACGAGATCGTCGCCGGAGCAGGAGACCTGCAACCGGGCACCCCGCCCAATGAAGGCGAAGACGACCAACTCGCAGCGCTCTCGCCTGAGGCCGCAAACGACCCATTGGCCCCCGTTGGACTGCCCGAAACAAGCGTCGTGACGAACCGTTTGCCGCGCATTGGCGACCCGGACGAGCCTGCGCCGGCAGCCCCCGCAGTGTCGCTCGCAAGTGCCAAAGCGATTGATCGAAATGCCATTGCCTTTGAGGGCGCGCGCGACCTTCCCAAAATGTCGCTCCTGCTGCTCGACACCGGCCCTGCGCGCCGTGAGGTTGGCGATTTGTCGCTTTTGCCTTTCCCGCTATCCGTGGCCGTTGACGCGTCCGCACCTGACGCCGAGGAGGCGATCAAGTTTTATCGTGACAATGGCGCGGAAGTGATTTTGATCGTGCCTTTGCCCAGTGGCGCGACCCCGACCGATGTTGATGTCACATTCCAGGCCTACGGCCCGCTGCTCAAAGATGTTGTGGCTGTGATGGCGGAAGAAAACCTTGGGTTTCAGGCGCTTGGCGGGGGGGCTAAGCAAGTTATTACCAACCTGAATGAAGCCGGGCTTGGCCTCGTGAGCTTTACCCAGGGCCTCAATACAGCGCATAAAGCGGCGCTGAAAGATGGCGTGCCCGCCGGGCAAGTGTTTCGTGATTTGGACGGTGACGGGCAAACCCCGGCCGTCATTCGCCGCTTTCTCGATAATGTCGCGTTCAAAGCGCGCAATGAAGATGGGGTGATCGCTCTGGCGCGGGTGCGCCCGGACAGCATCCAAGCCCTCTTGGAGTGGAGCCTCGGAAACCGCGCACAAACGGTGGCTCTGGCCCCTGTTTCTGCGACATTGCCGCGCTAGGAAGTTTCACTTTTCCAACATAATCACGCAAAATGGGCGGGAATGACCCCGCCCATTTTTCATTTTTCGTGTAATCACTGCGAGTTCTGCGGTCTTAGGCCTGTGCAGCGCTCAGGGCTTGGTCAAGGTCCGCAATCAAGTCATCCGCGTTCTCAATGCCAATGCTCAAACGCACCATGTCATTGCCAGCGCCCGCTGCGTCTCGCTGCGCATCGGACAACTGGCGGTGGGTCGTCGAGGCGGAGTGAATGATCAGTGAGCGGGCATCTCCGAGATTTGCCACATGGCTGAACAATTTAAGGTTCCCAACAAGATCAACGCAGGCTTGATAGCCGCCTTTCAGCGCAATCGTGAACAGTGAACTCGCGCCCTTTGGACAAATCCGCGCAATGCGATCATGGCTTGGCGCGGAGGGCAGCCCGGCGTAGCTCACCGAGGCAATACGTGGATCAGCTTCAAGCCATTCAGCGATTTTCTGAGCGTTTTCAACGTGTTTATCCATGCGCAACGACAGGGTTTCGATGCCCATCAAAGTGTAATGCGCAGCTTGTGGGTTCATGGTCATGCCCAAATCGCGCAGCCCAATGGCGATTGAGTGGAAGGTATAGGCCATCGGTCCAAGGGCGCCGTGAAAGTTGATACCGTGATACGCGGGTTCAGGCTCGGACAAAGACGGAAACTTGCCAGATGCGGACCAATCAAAGGTGCCAGAATCCACAATGGCACCACCCGTGACTGTGCCATTGCCCGTCAAAAATTTGGTGGTGGAATGCACAACAATTGTCGCGCCATGTTTGAAGGGATTGCACAGATAGGGCGTGGCTGTCGTGTTATCGACTATCAGCGGCAAGCCCGCCTTTTGCGCCAGTGCACCAATCGCGTCGAGGTCAATCACATGGCCCACAGGGTTGGCGATACTTTCACAGAAAATCGCCCGCGTCTTGTCGTCAATCGCGGCCTCTACGGCGGCTGGATCGTCAAAATCGACAAAGGTGCACTCCCAGCCGAAACGCTTGAAAACTTGGGTGAATTGCGTGTACGTCCCGCCATAAAGACGGGTTGAAGCGACGATGTTAAGGCCCGGACCCATGAGCGGGTAGAGCGCCATGATTTGAGCGGCGTGCCCAGAGGAAGTGCAGACCGCGCCGGCGCCCCCTTCAAGCGCGCAAATGCGATTGGCAAGCGCGGAGACTGTTGGATTTGTGAGGCGCGAATAGATATTGCCCACCTCTTCGAGGTTGAACAAGCGGGCGGCGTGATCCGCATCCTTAAACACATAGGCCGTTGTTTGATAAATCGGGACCTGGCGTGCGCCGGTCGCCGGATCAGGCTCGGTGCCCGCGTGAACTTGCAGCGTTTCAAAGCCGAGTGAGTCGGTCATGGTCATCCCCCCTAGAGTTTGCGCCGAAATGGCGTGAGAAAAGGGTAGGGGGAATGACGCGCCGCATCAATCCTTTGTGGTAGGTGCAAGGCAGGCGAGTTCGCTGGCAAACCCGGCAACATCCGCAGGCCAAAGCGCCATGGCCGCATGGAACCCGTCCCTATCTCCTTGATAAAGCGCGCGAATTGCCGTCTCAAAGCCCTCAAGGTCGCCCGCGATCGCCGTGAGAAACCGGAAGGCGGCATCTGGGTTCGGCGTGGGGGCGGACATGGCTTGATCAATCAATGTGCGAATGATTTTGGACGCGCCTCCGGGCTGCGCACTGAGCCAATCCCAATGTTTGGGAAGCAAAGTGACTTCGCGGGCTTTGACGCCGAGTTTTGGCCGGCCACGGCGCGGGGTGCCATCAGGGCGCCCGGCCCCAAGGGGGGCGCGCGCTTCAATGGGCTGGCCTGTCAGGTTCAAATCGGTTTCGCGCCCCGATTGATTGTTGAAGACCAACACTCCGGTTGGATGCGGGCCAAGTGGCGTGAGCTGAGCTTCGAGTACAGCGCGCGGGCCTGTGGCGATGCGTTCAAAGCCACGGAAAACTGTAAGCTGATCGTCGGACATTGTTTTACCCCGGTAAAAATTAGAATCACCAATTATACCCGGATTTTAATTCCGTCAAGCTGCGCGCCTTACCGCATCCAGAATCCGGCACGCTTGATTTGATTTCGGATCACCTTTTCCCGGCGAGGCAGGTCTTCCCGGTCGAACAATTCCCGCACCTTATAGCCACGCCCCTGATAGAT
Source organism: Maritimibacter sp. (assembly GCA_050633625.1). Lineage (GTDB taxonomy): Bacteria > Pseudomonadota > Alphaproteobacteria > Rhodobacterales > Rhodobacteraceae > JBOEGW01. The sequence continues at coordinate 376,162 of JBOEGW010000001.1, forward strand.
CATCCGCAAGAAAGGATCGTGTGATTTCAAGACCTTCTTGACTTTGTTGGGGGCAGCGCTGCGTTCAATCACCTCGATCACCCGATCACTGTCGCGGGCATAGGCGAGGGGCAAGACCCGCCAATGACAGGTTGTGTCCCCGTCCAGCCCATCAAGCTCTGGCCCCGGTCGCCCGCCACCAAGCGCATGGATCACGAGGGGCAATGCGACCTGATCCAACCAAGGGTCAAGCTCCTGGCAAACGATTTCCTCCGGGCCATCGTCACGGATCGCCAGCGCATACTCCAAAAACTTCTCTTGAAACGCTTTTGGATCGCTATAGAAAAACCATCCAGCATTAAAATACAGGTAGCGTTCCCAATATTCGTCCGGCTCGCTCAGATCGAGAGAGCTTTCGAAGTCGAGGTTGAATTTGTGATATAATGACCCCCATATTTCGCTATATCCCGGCCCATAAAGTTCGATTTCTGGCCATGTGCCTTCGCGCCGCATCGAGGCGGACGGCCTGTCAAAGTCGATCAAAAGCTCTGTGAGCGGCGCTGTGACAACGGTGTCGCTATCAAAGAAAAAGAACGGCTCATCCTCGGGCAGAACGCTCAGACCTTCAATTTTGTTGCCTTGTGGATAGGCCTGTCCGAAGTGCTTGCTTTCAAAGGGAATGATCTCGACATCGAGCTTCAACAGGGCTTCGCGGGCAAGGCCGGACATGCGCGGGTCTTTGCTCCAGAGCGGGCCGGGCTGAGGTTCTGCAACGATCAAACGCCCCCGAAAACCCGGATCAGACGCGCGCAGTGAGGAGGCGAACAAGATCGCCTCATACTGCAATCTTCCCGCTTGGCCAATGAGCAAGATATTGAAATCTTTATGCCTTTTGGCCTTTGCAGCTGTAGCGTTTTGCGCTGCTGCTCGGTTTTTCGCTGATCCTGCCATTGGTTTTTGCCCGTATCCCATTTTTCTGTCACTATAAGCCCCGATGAAGGCCGTGCAAACGGTGTTTCGCGGTGACGCCGCTCTGGCGCCCGATTTGGGAGCGCTTTTTGGGGCTTGGTGAAAGGACGGATCACATGAAGCTTCTGTTGGGCGTTCTGGCGATGGGGTTTGCTTGCGGCGTGCCGCAGGTCGCGGCGGCGCAATCGGTGGCCGAGACGCGGCAGGTTGTTGAGGTGGTCAAGCCCAACTGGATCGCAGTGCGTGCCTATGACGGGCAGGATTTGCTCTATTTTACCACCTTGATCAGCTGGCGCTGTGGGATCGACAAAATCATGTATTCGGTCAATGGCGGACCGGAAAAGCGCTATAAGGCTGAGGAATGTTATGTGGATGAAGCGGTGCCCGGCGCGATCAAGGCGCAGGACATTTTGCCCTATGTGACGTTTGACTTGGATTTCGTGCAAACGGTGGAGGTGCGTGTTGTGTTTGGTGACGGCTCCGAGATGCGCGAAAGCTTTGCGCGTCAGGACATATCGATCGACTGACCTCTCACGTCGCCACAGCCCTAAGCCCCTAAGCGCGCGCAGAAAACCCGCCGTATTGCCCTTCAAGGAACAAAAGCGGCGCATCGGACGTGGTCGTGACTTGTTCCACCCGGCCGATCACCACCGAATGATCGCCCGCGTCAATCCGATCACGGATATGACATTCAAACCGCGCCGAGCACCCCTCAATGAGCGGCACATTATGGGCACTGCGCGACCAGTTGCAGCTCTCAAAGGCGTCGTGGCTGCAGGCAAAGCCAGATGCGATGTCTTGTTGATGGGCGCCCATAACGTGAAGGGCGAACCGGGTCGCCCCGGCCATCGCATCATGGCGTCGCGAGGCTTTTGCCGGGCACCACAAGATCAAGGGCGGATCGAGAGACACGGAGGTAAAGCTATTCGCCGTCATGCCCATTGGCCCGGTCGGCGTGTCGACTGTGATAACAGTGACGCCGGTTGCGAACTTGCCAAGGGCGGCGCGCAAATCCTGCGCAAGCTCCGGGGTGGGGGTGAAAGTGTCTGCCATGTCGTCCTCGCGCGATTTGCCCTCATGTACCTGTGTTACGCAGGCAGGGAAAGGGCGGATCAAGCGCGCCTACACCCCGACGCGAAAGCCCGAAATCAACTGGCGCAATCCAAGCGCCGCCCCGAGCAAGATGCCGATGAAGGTCACGGGCGCCCCCCAATACAGCAATGAGAACCCGGACAAGCCCTGTCCAATGGAGCAGCCAAACGCGATCACCGCGCCAAAGCCCATCAAGACCGCGCCGCCGATTTGCCGCTTGAGTTCGCGCGGATCCTCACAGGCTTCCCAGCGAAAATGCCCCTTGATAAGCGAGCCAATGAAGGCCCCCGCCAAAACCCCGGCAACCGAGCCAACCCCGAAGTTGAGCGTATTACCGGAGGCTGTCATGAGGTAGATGATCGTGTCCCCCAAAGGGGCGGAAAAGCTATGACTTTCGACGGGGATCGGCGTGAATCCATTGGCGGCGATCCACGAGGTGCCCGCCCAGCCGATGATCACGCCTAGACCAACCATAACTGACCAAAACACCTCTGAATAGGCATGGCGCAGCGCGCGTGAGGTGAACATCGCCAGCAAAAGCACAACGCCAAACGCCACGCCAAATCCGGCGGCTGGCAAGCCCGTGAGCGCTTCAAACCCATGTGCTATCGAGGGCAATGTGGCATCCGGGGAAAGCGGTTCTGCCCCAAACACCGCCACCCGCAGGCGCGCCAGCGGGCCGGAAATCATCACATAAGATGCAAGCCCCATGACCAATACAATCACGAATGCCCGCAAGTCACCGCCGCCAAACCGCGCCAAGGCCCCAAACCCGCAATTGCCCGACAGCGCCATTCCATAACCAAACATGACCCCGCCCACGACAGAGGCGAGCGGCACCCAGGTGAGCGACAAATATAGGGCTTGGCGGGGATCAAAAAGCCCAAGCGCCATCAAGGAATAGCTGCCAATCATCGCCACGCCAATCGCCACGCCCCACATGCGCATGCGCAAGGAGGACCCGGCATAAAGGATGTCTTCAATCGCGCCCAAGGTGCAAAACCGGCCAAGCCGGGCCGCCAGCCCCAAAAGCACGCCCCCCACAAGCCCAACCAGTGCCGCCAAATTGGCGTCAGTGATCCATTCGAACATGGATTTCTCCTCCCTGGAGAAAACGAAAACCGCTTTCAGATCAACGGATTGGCGCTATTGCGCCGCGTCTTGGGTCTTGGCATCAACTGAGCAAAACATGTCGTATATCACCTCAAGGATGCGGCGCGGGCGATCATCGGTCAGCGAGTAATAGATCGCTTTGCCATCGCGGCGCGGTGTCACCAGCCCTTCGAGTCTTAAGCGTGCAAGCTGTTGTGACACGGCGGCTTGGCGCGCGTGCAAGAGTTCCTCAAGTTCGGTGACAGATTTTTCGCCGGTGACAAGGTGGCACAGGATCATCAAGCGGCCTTCATGGCTGATCGCTTTGAGCAAAGCTGAGGCGTCGCAAGCCGAGGACATCATCTTGTCCATTTCGGCATCGCTCATATTTTCAGTGATGACAGGAAGACCCATCTCTAGCTCCCACTCAGAAAAACCTATGGCTCACGTTTACGCCATGATCTGCGTTCATGCAAATATTACGAGACATGCAGCTATGGGCGAGAAGGCTACCCCCCATGATCCCTCTCAAAGCCGAGATGGGCCTCCAGCATCATGGCGAGCAAACCCCAGAAAAAATCCTCACCCGGGTAGCCTTCTAAGCGCGCGAGTTCGCCGCTCTCATCCACCAAGAGAAAGGTCGGCGTGAAATTCACAGGCCGCGCAATCGCGAGGCCGCTGCGCTTGATGTCCTTGAGCTGCACCCGGCGCAACGGGGCCAGCGCGGCTTCCTCAGTTTTTGGGTAAATCGGCGCGATTTCTCTGTCCCATTGACGGCAATAAGCACAGCCCGGTTGCTCCACCATGATCAACTCCGCCGCCAAAGCGGGCAGGGCGAAAAGGCTCATGATGCCTGCAACAACAAGTGATTTCAGGTGGTTACGCAAAAGACCTCTCCTTAGGTCAATGGTGATTGACCCTACGCTTGCAAAGAACATAATGTGTTTATGAAACCCGTTCAATGATCTGTGCGGGCGCGAGGATCAATGTTTGGTGATATTTCCTATGGCGGTGCCGGGATCGCGGGGGTGGTGGCGTTTTTTACGCCCTGTATCCTGCCGATGGTGCCCTTCTATCTGAGCTATATGGCGGGCATTTCCATGACGGAGCTGCGCTCGGATGGCAAAATCGCCCCTGGCGCGCAACGCCGCCTAGTCAGTTCGGCGTTCTTTTTCGCCCTCGGTGTGACGACGATTTTCGGCCTCATGGGGCTTGGAGCAACGGCGGCGGGGCAGGCTTTTGCACAGTGGAAAGAGGTGCTGTCTTATGTGGCGGCGCTGATCATTTTCGTGTTTGGGCTGCATTTTTTGCAGGTTGTCCACATTCCCTTCTTGATGCGCGAAGCTCGACTGCAATCAAAAATGGACCCGTCCACCATCGCCGGTGCCTATATGATGGGCTTGGCGTTTGGGTTTGGCTGGACGGCCTGTGTTGGCCCGGTTTTGACAACCATTTTGATGATCGCCGCGATGAAAGACACCTTGGTGCAGGGCGCCAGCCTGTTGATCGTGTTTGGCCTTGGCATGACGCTCCCTTTCGTGGTGGCGGCTGTTTTTGCCAAGCCCTTCCTCGCCTTCATGGCCAAGAACCGCAAGTACATGCCCCTCGTGGAAAAGGTCATGGGGGTGATGTTGATCGTTTTTGCGATTTTGATCGCCACGGGCAGCGTGAATGTCATTTCGAATTGGTTGATTGAAACCTTCCCCGTTTTTGGCAGGATGGGCTGAAATGAGGAGAGGTGTTATGCACTTTGTGATTCCGGTTTTGATGATGTTTGCCTTGGGAACGCCCGCGTTTTCTGAGGATGCGAAACATTGGATGGGCGACGATGGGCTGCACAAAGCGGACTGGATGCGCGATACGTTTTTGGACCTTTCTGAGGATTTGGCCGAGGCCAACGCAGAAGGCAAACGCTTGTTGGTCATCTGGGAACAACGCGGCTGCATTTACTGCACAAAGATGCATGAGGAGGTCTTGCCGCGCGAGGATATCGACGCCTATTTACGCGAAAACTTCTTCGTGGTGCAGCTCAATCTATTTGGTGATTTGGAGGTCACTGATTTTGACGGCGATGTGCGCAGCGAAAAAGACATGGCGATGAAATGGGGAATCATGTTCACCCCAAGTTTCATGTTTTTCCCCAAAGAGGTCGGTGCAGATGTCACCGGGCGGGACGCTTCGGTCGTGACGATGCCCGGCGCTTTTGGGTATCACACAACCAAAAATCTGCTGAGTTGGGTTGTCGAAGAAGGCTATGCGGGGGAGGAAAACTTCCAGAAATATCACGCCCGTAAGTTTGCGGCCTCGCAAGAGGCGCAAGAAAATGAGTGATGTATAACAAGCTCGCTGGTGGAGGTGCTGTGCTGGGCCATTCGGGATTGATCTGTAGAAATTCAAAAATCCGAATTTGTTCATTGCCAAACTGCCAAACGGCGACTAACGTCCAAGAGCAACTTGCTCATGGGAGGAAACATGAAGCGGACTTTGACCACGCTCGCGGCCTTTGCAATGGGGCTGACTATGGCGCACGCAGGGGAGGTTTCTCCGGGCGATGTCGTCTTTGATGGCTACGAAATTGCGGCCTCGCTTACCGAAGCCCCCGGCAATGCCGAACGGGGCCGTAACATCATGACGTCAAAATCCATCGGCAACTGTGTGTCCTGCCATGCGGCGCAAGATTACGCCGATGTACCGTTCCACGGGGAAGTTGGCCCCGTGCTTGATGGGGCGGGCGACCGCTGGAGCGAAGCGGAGCTGCGCGGCATTGTGGTGAATGCCAAAATGGCTTTTGACGGCACAATCATGCCCTCGTTTTACAAGGTGGATGGGTTCATACGCCCCGGCAAAGCCTATACGGGCAAAGCAGCAGACGACACGTTCGGGCCGCTGTTGAGTGCTCAGGAAATCGAAGATGTTGTGGCCTACCTGCTCACGCTTAAAGAAAGCTAAACGCCGGTCTGGCCCCCTAGAAGATAGGAGAAACGAATGAAACTCACTCGACGTGATGCCATGGCTCTTGGGCTTGGCGCAACGGCCGTCGCGATGCTGCCCATGCGCGCATTTGCGGCTGCGGAGGATGCGATTGCGGCGTTCACAGAGGGCGCGGAGATCGGTGAAGGCGGCGTGATGCTGGATGCACCAGAAATCGCGGAAAACGGCAACACAGTGCCGATTTCGGTGGATGCGCCGGGCGCTGTTTCGGTGGCGATCTTTGCGGCGGGCAACCCAACGCCCGGTGTTGCGACCTTCAATTTTGGTCCGGCGGCAGGCAGCCAATCGGCCTCAACGCGGATGCGCCTCGCTGGCACGCAGGACGTGATCGCCGTTGCGAAAATGGCCGATGGCACGTTCAGCAAAACCTCAGCGACAGTCAAAGTCACAATCGGCGGCTGCGGCGGCTAACCCATAGCGGAAAAAGGAGAATACGAAATGGCATCTGGTGTAAAACCCCGCGTCAAGGCTCCCAAGACCGCAGCTGCGGGCGAAGTCGTGACCTTGAAAACGCTGATCAGTCACAAAATGGAATCGGGCCAGCGCAAAGACAGCGATGGCAATGTCATTCCGCGTTCGATCATCAATCGGTTTACCTGTGAGCTGAACGGCGCAATGGTGGTTGATGTGGCGATGGAGCCAGCGATTTCAACAAACCCATACTTCGAATTCCAAGCCAAGGTTGACGCCTCGGGCGCGTTCAAATTCACTTGGTATGACGACGATGGCGATGTCTATGAGGACAGCAAGCCCATTGAAGTCGTTTAAAATCAACGCTCAGGGAGGAACAAGAATGAAAGCGAAAAAGCTTTATGGCATGGCCGCATTGGCCGCCGCATCCGTTCTCGGGGCGGGCGCTGGTTTTGCGGATGAAGACGCAGAGCTGGTGATCAATGAAGAGATTGAAATCGTGACAAAAACCGCAGCACCCGCCCATTTGGACGGGGCATTGGATGAGGTTTTGTCGGGCTGGCGGTTTCGCTCGGATGGCACCCAGCTCATGCAGATGGATGACTTTGACAATCCCGGCATGATCGGCGTTGAGAAAGCCTTGGACACATGGGCGACAGCGGAAGGAACCGAAGGGAAATCCTGCATGGATTGCCACGGTGATGCGGAGGATATGGCGGGTGTGAAAGCTGTCTATCCAAAGTGGAACGAGACCGCGGGCGCCGTGCACACCTTGCAAATGCAGGTCAATGATTGTCGCACAAATCGCATGGGGGCTGAGGCTTGGAAGACCGATGCCTCTGCCGCGATCGACATGGAGGCCCTTTTGTCGTCGGTGTCGCGCGGCATGCCTGTGAATGTTGCAATTGATGGGCCTGCGGCGGATGTTTGGGCGAAGGGTAAGGAGCTTTATTACACCCGCACCGGGCAGCTTGAATTGTCCTGCGCGAATTGCCACGAAGACAACTACGGCAATATGATCCGCGCGGATCACCTGAGCCAAGGCCAAATCAACGGGTTTCCAACGTATCGTTTGAAAAACACCAAACTCAACGGGGTACACAGCCGCTTTAAAGGCTGTATCCGTGATACTCGCGCCGAAACCTATAGCCCCGGATCCGATGAATTCATCGCTCTTGAGCTTTATGTCGCCTCGCGCGGCAATGGTCTCTCGGTCGAAGGGCCTTCTGTTCGGAACTAAATCATGCCCCCGCGTTGGCTGGTCCGGCGCGGGGGTTTGTTTGTAAAAACATATGCGACTTTATGAATGCCGCACCTCATTGCGGGACAAAGAAAGAGCCACACCATGATTTCACGCCGCGATTTCCTTCAAGTGTCCATGGCCGCATCTGCGATGGTTGGCGCCTCTGGTTTTGGCAATTGGGCGCAGCTCGCCGCCCAACAGGCGCTGACCCAAGACCAGCTCTTGGAGTTCGAGACCTTTGGAAATGTGTCTCTGATCCACGTCACCGACATTCATGCGCAGATGAAACCGATCTATTTCCGCGAACCCTCGATCAACCTTGGGGTAGGCGAAGCGCGCGGGCAGGTGCCGCATGTGACAGGCGCGGATTTTCGCAAACTTTACGGCGTAAAAGACGGCTCTCCTTCCGCTTATGCGCTGACATATAACGATTTTTCCGCACTCGCGCAGGGCTATGGCAAGGTTGGCGGGCTGGACCGGGTGGCCACTGTGATCAAGGCCATTCGCGCCGCGCGCCCCGACGCTTTGCTGCTGGACGGGGGCGACACATGGCACGGCTCTTACAGCTGCTATCACACCCAAGGCCAAGATATGGTCAATGTGATGAATGCGCTCAAACCCGATGCGATGACCTTTCATTGGGAGTTCACCCTTGGCAGCGAGCGGGTGCGAGAGATTGTTGAAGGCTTGCCTTTCGCCGCCCTCGGGCAGAACATTTTTGACGCCGAATGGGACGAGCCAGCCGACAGCTTTGAAAGCTACAAATTCTTTGAACGGGGCGGCGTGAAGATCGCTGTGATCGGGCAGGCCTTCCCGTATATGCCCATCGCCAATCCGCGTTGGATGTTTCCGGAATACTCCTTTGGAATTCGTGATGAGCGGATGCAGGAAATGGTCGATGAGGTGCGCGCAAAAGGGGCGGAGCTTGTGGTCTGCCTCAGCCATAACGGCTTTGATGTTGATAAGAAAATGGCGAGCCGTGTCAAAGGCTTGGATGTTATTTTGTCGGGTCATACCCATGATGCCTTGCCCGAACCTGTGCTGGTCGGGAACACAATTGTCATTGCCTCCGGCTCGAACGGAAAATTTGTGAGCCGCGTCGATCTGGACGTTCGCGACGGGCAAATGATGGGGTTTCGGCACAAGTTGATTCCGATCTTCTCCGATGTGATCGAGCCGGACAAAGAGGTCGCTTCATTGATTGATGCTGAGCGCGCCCCCTATGCGGAGCAGCTGTCCGAGGTGATTGGCAAGACAGACACGCTTTTGTATCGGCGCGGAAATTTCAACGGCTCTTGGGACGATCTGATTTGTGACGCGCTCCTCTCTGAGCGTGAGGCCGACATCGCCATGTCGCCCGGTGTGCGTTGGGGGCCATCTGTTTTGCCCGGTCAGGACATCACCCGCGAAGACATTTGGAACGTGACATCCATGACCTATGGAAAGGCGTATCGCTCTGAAATGACAGGGGAATTTATCCATACGATCCTTGAGGACGTGGCGGACAACCTGTTCAACCCGGATCCCTACTACCAACAGGGCGGCGATATGGTCCGCATTGGCGGCATGGGCTACCGGATCGACGTGACAAAGCCGCAAGGCAGCCGGATCACCGAAATGACGCTGCTGAAAACCGGCGAAAGGATCGACCCGACCAAGACCTACCAAGTGGCGGGCTGGGCGAGCGTGAATGAAGGCACGGAAGGGCCGCAAATTTGGGATGTGGTCGAGAGCCACATTCGCAAACAAGGCACAATAAGCTTGGCCGAAAACACCTCCGTCACGGTTGTTGGCGGCTGATTGAGCGCCGCGCCGCCGGACCGGTGGGCGCGGCTTTTTTGGAATGATTTCATTCACATAGTTGAATGATAGATTGTGATAAGGAGACGCGAACATGAGTGATGTGTCCAACAAACCAAGCCCCTCTCGGCGCGCCTTCTTGCGCGGCGCGGCGGCCACTGGGGCCGGGTTCACAGCAAGCCGCGCCATGGCCGAAAACCACACGGCCGAAAACCAAACGGGCGGTCCTGATCCGCTGATCACCGAGGTGCAGGACTGGGCCACCGGGCTGGGTGAGGGCGTCGACGAAACACCCTATGGATTGCCGATTGAATTTGAATCGGACGTGGTGCGCCGCAACGTGCCTTGGCTGACGGCGGACACAATCAGCTCGATCAATTTCACGCCTATTCACGCGTTGGACGGCACGATCACGCCGCAGGGATGCGCCTTTGAGCGGCATCACTCCGGTGCAATCTCACTTAAGAAAGAAGATTATCGGTTGATGATCAATGGCTTGGTGGATCGTCCCTTGGTGTTTACCTACGCCGACCTTGAGCGCTTTCCGCGCGAAAACCACGTATATTTCTGCGAATGTGCGGCGAATACGGGCATGGAATGGGCGGGCGCGCAGCTCAATGGCGCGCAGTTCACCCATGGAATGATTCACAATATGGAGTACTCCGGCATCCCGCTGCGCAGCTTGCTTGAGGAAGCGGGGCTGGGAATTGCGGGCGATCTCAAGGACAAATGGGTCTATGTGGAAGGGGCCGATGCCTCCTCGAATGGCCGCTCGATCCCGATGGAAAAGGCGCTTGAGGACGTGCTTGTCGCATTCAAAGCCAACGGTGAAGCCCTGCGTATGGAGCACGGATACCCGGTGCGCCTCGTGGTGCCGGGCTGGGAAGGCAACATGTGGGTCAAGTGGCTGCGCCGCATTGAGGTCACGGACCAACCTATTGAAAGCCGGGAAGAAACCAGCAAATACACCGACACGCTGGCGGATGGCAGGTCGCGCAAATGGACATGGGTGATGGATGCGAAATCCGTGATCACCTCGCCCAGCCCGCAAGCGCCCATCACACACGGCAAAGGGCCTTTGGTCATCACCGGGCTGGCGTGGTCGGGCAACGGCGCAATCACCGGGGTGGATGTCACGATTGACGGTGGTAAAACCTGGCAGAAAGCGCGCCTTGCCAAGCCCGGCGAAGCCAAAGCCCTGACGCGGTTTTACCTCGATATGGAGTGGGACGGCAGCGACATGCTGCTGCAAAGCCGCGCCCATGACGACACGGGCTATATGCAGCCCACTAAAGCCCAGCTTCGCGAGGTGCGCGGGTTGAACTCGGTCTATCACAACAACTGCATTCAAACATGGCACGTCCTTGCAACTGGGGAGGCAGAGAATGTCGAAATTTCTTAAGGCCATCGCGACTACATCACTGCTGACGCTCGCGGCGACGCCCGCATTGAGCGAAGGGTTCGGGCTTGGGCGCGCGGCACTCGCATCAGAAATTGCAGCCTGGGACAAGGACATTGCCCCGGACGGTACAGGCTTGCCGGTTGGTGCAGGGTCGGTGGAAGCGGGGGAGCGGATCTTCTCTGAGACCTGCGCGTCCTGTCATGGAGAATTTGCGGAAGGCTCGGGCAACTGGCCCAAGCTCGCAGGCGGCGAAAACAGCCTTGCCGACGAAGACCCTCTCAAGACTGTCGGATCGTATTGGCCTTACCTTTCAACGGTTTATGACTATGTTCGCCGTTCAATGCCCTTTGGGGCGGCGCAATCGCTTTCGGACGATGATGTCTATGCGATCACAGCTTATATCCTTTATTCCAACTATTTGGTTGAGGATGATTTCGTGCTGTCAAATGAGAACTTCTTGGAGGTTGAGATGCCCAACGCCGCCGGGTTCATTCTTGATGATCGGGCGCAGACGGAATACCCCCGCTTTCGCGAAGCCAACGCTTGCTATGAGAACTGCAAGGACAGCGTTGAAATCACCATGCGCGCTAGCGTGCTTGACGTGACGCCCAGCGATCCTGAGCAAAACCAAAACGCGCAAGACGCAGCGACCAACGAGCGCGCGCAAGTGGTTGCCGCGACAGACGCAGCCCCGGCAATGGCGATTGCGGATCCGGCTTTGGTCGCGGCTGGGGAGAAGGTCTTCAAGAAATGCAAAGCCTGCCATAAGGTCGGTGAGGGTGCCAAAAATGGCACAGGCCCCTTGTTGACTGGGATCATTGGGCAGGCGGCGGGGCAGGTCGAAGGCTTCAAATATTCAAGGCCCATGCAAGATGCCGCCGCAGCGGGGCTTGTCTGGACGGACGCGGAACTTGCCGCCTTTCTCACAAAGCCGCGCGATTATATGAAGGGCACCAAAATGTCTTTTGCGGGACTGAGGAAAAAGAGCGATATTGCGGCCGTGATCGCCTATTTGTCGAGTTTCAAATAGCCCCCAGGCCTGCGCCAAGACCACAATACACAGCGCCAAGAGTTGCGCGGTGTTTTTGCACGCGCGGCACGTAATTCTGCAGCGCAGAAATAAATATGGTTAAAAATCATGGCCTTACGTGAATATATATGTTCAAATATTCTTGTGCGCGAATATGTATCAGGCTAACATACCCCCATGAACATGATCCGAATGGCTGCCGCTTTCACCTTGTTTTCTATTGTCGCCACGCCCGGCGCAGCCAATGAGTTTGGCGATGCGGATGAGGGCGCGCGTGTGTTCAAGAAATGCCGCGCCTGTCACATGGTCGGCGCGCAGGCGTTCAATCGAACAGGCCCTCATCTCAACGAGATTTTCGGTCGCAGAGCCGCTTCTGTTGACGGCGTGACATACTCAGATGGTCTCACCCGCATGGGCAATGAAGGGCTGGTCTGGGAGTTTGAAACCCTGGAGCGCTACATCGAAAACCCGAAAGCCTTCGCCTCGGATACGCGGATGAATTTCGCGGGCCTTTTGGACGCTACGGACCGCGCGAATGTCTTGGCGTTTTTGCGTCAATATTCGGCACAACCCAGCAATATCCCCGAAGCCGCGCCCACAGCCATGGCGCATGAGATCGAACTGACAGCGGAAATCTTGGCGCTTCAGGGCGACCCGGATTATGGTGAATACCTGTCTCAAGAATGCGTCACCTGCCACCAAACGGACGGGGAGAACGCAGGAATCCCGGCGATTATCGGCTGGCCGACTGAGGATTTTGTCGTCGCAATGCATGCCTATAAGCAAAAGCTCCGTCCACATCCGGTGATGCAAATGATGGCCGGGCGATTGTCCAATGATGAGATCGCGGCTCTGGCCGCCTATTTTGGCAGGCTTGAGGAGAGCAGGCCGTAACACAATGTTTTTAGGGAGGAAAATACTATGAAACTGAACAGACGCCAATTCGTCGGGGCCGCTGCGGGGGCCACAGCTCTGAGCCTGAGTGCGCCTCATGTCTACGGCGCAAGCCACGGCGGCACGCCGAAGGTCGTGGTGATCGGCGGCGGGGCAGGCGGGGCCACAGCGGCGCGCTACATCGCCAAAGAGTCCGGCGGCGCGATTGAGGTCACCTTGGTGGAGCCAAGCCGCACCTATTACACATGCTTCTTCTCGAACCTCTATATCGGCGGTTTTCGCACGATTGAAAGCCTCGCCCATAGCTACGGCACATTGGCGGCGGCTTACGGGATCAACGTCGTGCATGATTTCGCCGTGGGCGTTGATCGCAGCGCCAAAACCGTCACCCTCGCGGGCGGCGCTGTCTTGCCCTATGACCGTCTGGTGATCTCGCCGGGGATTGATTTTGTCGATGGCGCTGTGGCGGGATGGGATGTGACGAAACAAAACAAAATGCCCCACGCCTATAAAGCGGGATCACAAACCGAGCTGCTCAAAGCGCAGATTGAAGCCATGCCGGAAGGCGGCACCTTCGCGATGGTCGCGCCGCCCAACCCGTATCGCTGTCCGCCCGGCCCATATGAGCGGGTTTCCATGGTCGCGCATCTGCTCAAGGAAACCAACCCCACCGCAAAAATCCTGATTGCCGATCCCAAACCGAAATTCTCCAAAGAGGGGTTGTTTCGCGAAGCCTGGGACAGCACCTACGCTGGAATGATTGACTGGATTGGCCCGGATTTTGGCGGCAATAACGTGGAGGTGAACGCCGAAGACATGACGCTCACAATCGACGGTGAGGTGGAAAAAGTCGATGTGTGCAACGTAATCCCGGCCATGAAAGCAGGCAAAATCTGTGACATTGCAGGCGTGACGCAGGGCAATTGGGCGCCAGTGTCCGGCTATACAATGGCATCGCGCATCGACGAGAACATCCACGTTTTGGGGGACGCCTGCGCGCAGGGCGACATGCCAAAATCCGGGTTCTCGGCCAACTCACAAGCCAAGGTCGCCGCCATGGCCGTGCGCGCCGCTCTCACAGACAGCAAGCTGTTCCCGGCGAAGTTCTCCAATACCTGTTGGTCGCTTCTGGGCACCGATGATGGCGTGAAGGTAGGGGCCAGCTATGAGGCCACCGATGAAAAAATCGCCAAGACGGATGGGTTCATCAGCCAAACCGGCGAAGATGCCGCCTTGCGCAAAGCGACCTATGAAGAAAGCCTCGGCTGGTACGAGGGGATCACCTCGGATATGTTTGGCTAAATCATTCCAGATTTGGAATGCGTTGACCCACATCAGGGCAGGGCCGCGTTGGTCCTGCCATTTTTGATTGAACGGCATTTGGGAGGATGGGATGCGCAAATTTTCGATGATACTCGCGGCGGGCCTTATGGCGGCAAGCTCTGCTCTGGCAGACAACCAAGCGGTGACTGTGCCGTTTGAGGGCAGTTTTGACGATGCAACATTCGCCGTAGAAAACGCCATTCTCGGGCGCGGTTTGGTGATTGATTACGTCAGTCACACCGGCGACATGCTGGCGCGCACCGGGCGCGATGTTGGATCGGAAGTTGAGGTGTTTGAAGCGGCGGACATCTTTTTGTTCTGCTCCGCTGTGCTGAGTCGCAAAGTCATGGAGGCAGACCCGATGAACATCGCGCATTGCCCTTACGGCATCTTTGTCGCGCAGCGCGATGGGGGGGTGATGATCGGGCATCGCAGCTATCCCGAAGGGCCAATGAAAGAAGTCGAAGCCTTGTTGGACGAGATCGTGGCGGAGGCTGTTGATGGCTAGGGTATTGTCTAAGCCGTTGACTTAAAGGGTTTTTTGACCGTCGATCAAAGGGGCCAGAGTGCTGCGCGCGTGGGCTTGCGCGCGGACACGATAATTTGAATTCATAAATTCGAATATTAATCTTGCAACCCGCATGAGCTGCCCTTATCTGTGCTGCCTTGCCAGCAAAAAGTGAGGCCACAATCATGATCGAAACGACATTTACACCAGTCACAGCAGTGCTCGGCGGCGCGTTGATCGGCGTGGCCTCCGTCTTGCTGATGATCGTGCGCGGCAATGTGTTTGGCGCAACGGGCATCCTTGCCGGGGTGCTCACACCGACTTCCTCATCGGATCGATTATGGCGGTTGGCGGTCTTGGCCGGCATGATGACAGGGCCACTCGTTTACATGTTGGCGACAGGGCAAATGCCAGAAATCCAAATCGCGACTTCCCCTGCGTCACTGATTATCGGCGGCTTTATCGTTGGGATTGGCGTGACCTACGGGTCGGGCTGCACCAGCGGCCATGGGGTCTGTGGCATGGCGCGGTTTTCGCCGCGCTCCATCATCGCCACAGCAACCTTCATGCTGTTCACCGCCATCACCGTCTATCTCATTCGCCATGTCTTCGGAGGCTGATATGAAACTGTTTTTGACATACCTTTCGGGGCTAATCTTTGGCGTTGGTATTTCCATGTCTGGCATGGGAAATCCGGCTAAGGTTCTGAACTTCTTCGATTTTGCAGGGACGTGGGATGCCTCATTGATCTTTGTGATGGGGGGCGCTTTTGCTGTTACGGCCATTGGCTATCGTCTTGTGTTCACCCGGCCTGCGCCCCTTTTTGAGCCTAAGTTCTCGGTGCCGACGAGCCGGATCATTGACGCGAAACTCGTTGCTGGATCGGCTGTGTTTGGGATTGGCTGGGGGATTTCTGGCTTTTGTCCGGGCGCGTCCTTGCCTGTGATCACCACCGGGAATGCCGGGGTGTTGATGTTCACGGCTGCACTTGTGGCGGGGATCTTGGCGGCGCGTGGGATGATGAATTTCACGGCCAGCCGTAGACAAAAAGCCTCGGCGTTAAAGCCTGCAAACAAGCCTGCCTAAAGGCTATGGGAGAAACAGGGCGGCTGCGTCTTTCATTGAATTCAAAAAAATGAATGTGAAGCCTTTACGCAGCCGCCCCAAGCCCCTAAATGTGAATGACCCGGCGCGCGAAAAGCCACAAACGCGCAGCCCTCAACCAAAAACGCCAGCACCGCTGGCCCCTGAAGCGGAGCACAAAACATGGCAAGCGACCCTTCAAATAACGCCCCCCTTAGCCCTGAGGTCAAAGCCTTCTTCGATCCTGCCACGCACACGATTTCCTATGTCGTCAAAGACCCGGCCAGCACCGCCTGCGCGGTGATCGACAGCGTGATGGATATTGACTATGCCGCTGGGCGCATCACCCATGAAAACGCCGATGAGATCATCGCCTACATCGCGCAAAACAACCTCACGCTTGAGTGGTTGATCGAAACCCATGTGCACGCCGATCACCTCTCAGCGGCGCCCTATATTCAGCAACGTCTTGGTGGCAAAATCGGCATTGGCGATCAAATCACCGTTGTTCAAGACACGTTCGGCAAGGTCTTTAACGAGGGTACAGCGTTCCAACGTGACGGCTCGCAATTCGACAAATTGTTCAAAGACGGCGACACATATTCCGTTGGGACGATGACCGGCCTTGCGATCCATACCCCCGGTCATACGCCTGCCTGCATGGTGCATGTCTTTGGAAACGCAGCCTTTGTTGGCGATACGCTGTTTATGCCTGATGGTGGATCGGCGCGCGCGGATTTCCCCGGTGGTGACGCGGCCACGCTTTATGACTCGATTCAGAAGGTGCTGGCGCTGCCTGACGAAACCCGGCTGTTTATGTGCCATGACTACGGCCCAAATGGGCGCGATATCGAATGGGAAACCTCTGTCGCGGCGGAACGTGAGCACAATATCCACTTTGGCGCTGGCAAGACCCGCGAGGACTTCATTGCCTTTCGCACGGCGCGCGATGCACAGCTTGATATGCCGCGGCTCATCATTCCGTCCTTGCAAGTCAACATGCGGGCGGGTGAAATGCCCCCAGCGGATGATGAAGGCGATGTGTTCTTCAAAGTTCCAGTGAACAAACTCTAGGCGGGCAGGGGAGAACGCGCGATGCAAATGAATACACTCGATGATCAGGTGACGGTTTGCCCGCAAATCGCGGTCGCTGACGTAGCTGAAATCAAGGCGCTAGGGTTCACCGGATTGATGTGCAATCGCCCGGATCATGAAGATCCCGGCCAGCCCACGTGGGCCGAGATTGAAGCCGCCGCTCAGGCCGCTGGCATGAAGACCTACTTCTTGCCGGTGACAAGCCGCGAAGAGGCAGACAGCGCGGCAGAGGGCTTTGCAACGGCGCTCAAGGAAAACGAAAAACTCTTTGCCTATTGCCGCTCTGGCACCCGCTGCCAGCTGATTTACATGGCTGCAATGGCGCGAGGCGCATAGGCGCGGCGCAGTCGCGCGACCGCCCATTTGTTTGCGAGAGGTGCTCTGATGGCGCTGACACCAAGACGTCCACAGGCGCGGGCGATTGCCAAGTATTTCCCGATTTTGACCTGGGGTGCGCGGTACAATCGCGACAGTCTCACCTCGGATGGGGTGGCGGCGCTGATCGTCACGATCATGCTAATCCCCCAATCTTTGGCCTATGCATTGCTCGCCGGGCTGCCCGCCGAAATGGGCCTCTATGCGTCGATCCTGCCGCTCTTGGCCTATGCGGTTTTTGGCACCTCGCGGGCTTTGGCGGTGGGTCCGGTGGCGGTTGTGTCGCTGATGACGGCGGCGGCGGTTGGCAATCTGGGGCTTGAGTCCCCGGCTGAATACGCCGCCGCGGCGATCACTTTGGCGTTTTTGTCGGGGATGATCCTCACGGTTATGGGCCTGTTTCGGCTTGGTTTTTTGGCAAATTTCCTGTCGCATCCGGTGATCTCTGGCTTCATCACCGCCACGGGCGTCTTGATTGCCATGAGCCAGATGAAACACATCCTTGGCGTTGATGTTGAAGGGCACGCGTTGTTTGATCGTTTTGCCTCCCTTGTGGCGCATCTTGGCGAGACAAACCTCCTGACGCTGCTGATTGGCACCACCTCGCTGGCGTTCTTGTTTTGGGTGCGCAAGGGGCTGAAACCGCTGCTCTTGTCGCTTGGGATGAAGGCGCGTTTGGCGGATGTTCTGGCGAAAGCTGGCCCGGTGGGCGCTGTTG
This sequence comes from Maritimibacter sp., assembly GCA_050633625.1. Taxonomy (GTDB): domain Bacteria; phylum Pseudomonadota; class Alphaproteobacteria; order Rhodobacterales; family Rhodobacteraceae; genus JBOEGW01. The sequence goes on from JBOEGW010000001.1 coordinate 394,167, forward strand.
TGATCACCACGCTTGTGAGCTGGGGATTTGATCTTTCGGCGCTCGGTGTTGCGATTGTGGGAGAGGTGCCGCAAGGCTTGCCGCCCCTCACGCTGCCCGCCTTAGATCTCTCGCTTTGGGGTCAGCTTTTTGGCGCGGCTTTGCTGATTTCGATCATTGGATTTGTCGAAAGCATATCTGTCGCACAAACCTTGGCCGCGAAGAAAAAACAGCGCATCACCCCCGATCAAGAACTCGTCGGTCTTGGGGCCTCCAACATCGCCGCGTCCCTGTCGGGCGGCTTTCCGGTGACAGGTGGATTTGCGCGCTCGGTTGTGAACTATGACGCGGGGGCCGAAACCCCGGCGGCAGGCGCCTTCACCGCCATCGGCATCGCACTGGCAGCTGTATTCTTGACGCCTTTGTTGTTTTTCCTCCCCAAAGCAACCTTGGCAGCCACCATCATCATTGCCGTTTTGAGCCTTGTTGACCTGACGATCCTGAAACGGACATGGCGCTACTCGCGCGCCGATTTCTCTGCCGTTGCCGCGACCATCTTGTTGACCTTGACCTTCGGTGTCGAGCTTGGGGTGTCGGCCGGGGTGATCCTGTCTATCTTATTGTTCTTATACAAAACATCCCGTCCTCACATTGCGGAAGTTGGGCTTGTGCCCGGCACCGAACATTTCCGAAATCTGGACCGGCACCGCGTCCTGACCCATCCTGAAGTCCTGTCGCTGCGCCTTGATGAAAACCTGTATTTCGCCAATGCGCGCTTTATTGAGGACTTCATTTTGGACCGGCTGGATATTGGTCAGCCGGTAAAACATGTGGTGTTGATGTGTTCGGCGGTGAACGTGATTGATCTGTCGGCGCTCGAAAGCCTTGAAGCGCTGAATGAGCGTTTGAGCGACACGGGAATCCGTTTGCACCTCTCTGAAGTGAAAGGGCCGGTGATGGATAATCTGCAAAAAACCCGGTTCCTTGACGCTCTTTCGGGACATGTCTTCTTGAGCCAATACGCAGCGATGCGCGCGCTTGGTCCGGTGGATGGTGATCGCCCAAACCACTTTGTGCCGCGAGCATAATCACAGATTGCGCGGCGCTCTTTCGCCTGCTAACTCAAGTGAGAATGGTTATGGAGGATAACAATGAAGATTTCACAAGACACACCGATTATTGTCACGGGCGGGGCTTCTGGGCTGGGCGCGGCTGTTGTTGAAGCCTTTGCCAAAGCGGGGGCAAAGGTCGGAATTTTTGATCTCCAAGACGAGCTGGGCGAGGCGAAAGCCGCAGCCCTTGGGGGGGCGTTTGCCAAGGTTGATGTGTCGGATGCGCAGAGCGTTGCTGCCGGGCTTGCCAAGCTGCGCGCCGCGCATGGGCAGGAACGCATTCTTGTGAACTGCGCCGGGATTGGCACCATCGGCAAAACGATTTCGCGCGGCGAAGCTCATGATGCTGGGGCGTTCGCGAAGACGCTGATGGTCAATCTTGCGGGGTCGTTCAATTGCGCCAGTCAAGCCGCGCTTGGCATGAGCGAAGCGGAGCCGATCACCCCTGACGGTGAGCGCGGCGTGATCATCAACACGGCCTCGGTCGCCGCCTATGACGGGCAAATTGGCCAAGTGGCCTATGCGGCCTCCAAGGGGGGCATTGTGGGCATGACGCTTCCCATGGCGCGCGATCTCGCCAAAAGCGGCGTGCGGGTCTGCACCATCGCACCGGGGCTGTTCTTGACCCCGATGATGGAAGGGCTGCCCCAAGACGCGCAAGACAGCCTCGGCGCGCAGGTGCCATTTCCCTCGCGCCTTGGTCAGCCCGCAGAATACGCCGCCCTTGCGCAGCATATTGTCGAGAATTCCATGCTGAACGGTGAGGTCATCCGCCTTGATGGCGCGATCCGAATGGCGCCGCGCTAAGGGCACCTGATATCAAAACGCGTCCGGCTGCGCGCCGGGCGCGGCATCCTTGAAGGCGGGCAGGGTATCGAGCGCAGCAAAAATGCGCGCAATCACCGGATAAGGCGCCATATCCACGTCGAACCGTTTGTTGTTCCAAACCTGCGCATACAAACAACAATCCGCAAATCCCGGCCTGTCACCGTGGCAGTAAAGCCCCGTGGCCGGGTCAGCCGCCAACATGCGTTCCAATGGCGCAAAGGTGGTCTCGACCCAATGGCGGAACCATTTTGCCTTTCCCGCATCCCCAGCGCCAAATTCCGCGTCGATATATTGCAACACACGCAGATTGCCCAAAGGATGAATGTCGCAGCCAATCATATAGGCCAAAGCGCGCACCCGCGCGCGCGCAATTGGATCGGTTGGCAAAAGAGCGGGCGTTGGATGCGCCTCATCAAGCCACTCCATAATCGCCAGCGATTGCACCAAAGCGCTCCCATCCTCAAGCTCCAGAACAGGCACCAAGCCGGCAGGGTTTTTGCTCAGGAAGTCTGAGGTTTGCGTTTCCTTTTTCAAAAGCGCATAGGACAGATACTCATAGTCCAACCCCTTGAGGTTCAAGGCCGCGCGCAGCCGCGTTGACGTTGAGGACCGGAAATAGTTGTGCAGTTTAAGCGTCATGTCGGTCTCCCTGATGATCGCAAAGCTGGCATGTCACGGCGCATATGAAAAGCAAACATTTCACAAGTTCACGACTTTCGCCCGCGCAGGCTGCAAGCGTCACAAAAGACGAAGGACATTTGGTAAAGCGCAACGACGCTGGCGTTCAGGTCGCGCGAAGGTCTAAGCCTGATCCTTTTCGGGCGCGGGCACATCGAGCGGCGCTTCAGGGGGCGCATCAAACACCGCCCACCCAGACGCGCACTCGCTCTCTGGCAGAGTATCCTCATCTACACGTTGCGCAATATGCACCTTGGCGATGAAATTCGCGGTGATCGGCGCTGTCAAAAACAAGAACAGCGCAATGAGCAGCTCGTGAAAGGACAAATGCCCCTTGTGCAGCCCGAAATACAGCATCGAGGCAATCAAGACCCCGCCCACACCCAGCGTTGTGGCCTTGGTTGGGGCGTGCAGCCGTTGCATCGTGTCGGAGAGTTTCACCAGCCCAAAGGAGCCAACCAGCCCGAACACACCACTGATCACCAGCGCTGCCGAAATCGCGATTTCCAGTCCCAAAGTCATAGCGTCCTCATTCGATAATGTCGCCGCGCAACAAGAAGCGGCAATAGGCAACCGTAGAGACAAACCCCACCATCGCCACCAACATGGCCGCCTCGAAATAAACCCCGGTGCCGCGCAGGATGCCGTAAATGATCAACAGGGCGATGACGTTGATCACCATGGTGTCCAGCGCCAAAATCCGGTCCGCCGCAGAGGGGCCGCGCGCGATACGCCACAGGTTGAACAACAAGCCAATCGCGTAACAGCCCGCCACAAAAGTCAAAGCAATCTGGATCACTGAAAAATCTCCTTCAAGCGGCGCTCATAGCGGGATTTGATATCGTCGCGCACGGCGTCAGGGTCGGGCGCATGGAGGCAGTGCACCAAGATCGCGGCACCATCCGCCGACAGCATTGCCGACACGGTTCCGGGGGTCAATGTGATGGTGCCCGCCAGCACAGTGATCGCTTCGGGTGAGGTCAATTCAAGAGGGACTGTGACCCAAGCCGATTTCAAGTTGTCCTTTGATTTGAACAAGATCAGCCCGGCAACTTGAACATTGGCCACCACAATATCCCAAAGCACCACAGCAATATAGGCAGGGATTTTGAGTGGTCGGGTCAGGGTCGGGCGGTCGGGCCAATAGGGCGCCGTGAACACCGGCACGATAATGCCCAACAGAGCGCCCAACAGCAGATTGCCCGGCGTCACTTTGTTCACCAAGCCCAGCCAAACCACAAGCAAGGTCACGCTCAAAATCGGGTGTGGGATCAAACGAAAAAACACGGCTTAATCCTCCTGCTCATGGGGCTTTGCGCTGTGCGGCGCATCAGAGGGCGCATCCCCGGTTTCAGGCGCGCTGATGGCAGGCGTCAAAACCGCAGACACATACCCGGCTCGATCATAAAGCTGTGCGCCCGTGGCCTCAAAATACCGGGTCAAAGGCCCGGCCATGACCGCCAGCCCCGCAAGCAAGGTCAGCGCCACCAGTGTCGGTGCAACCTCAAGCGCGCCAGCGCCGGGCGGGGTCAGCGCGTCAAGTTCGGCTGCGTTCACATCGTCGGGCTGTGTGGCTGTTGATTTCCAAAACAACACGCTGCCCGCGCGGGCAAAGCCGACGATTGTGATCAGTGATCCCACAAGGATCGTGCCCCAGGCCCAGGCCATTTGATGCGGCGCGCGCAGGGCGTCCAGCACCATGAGTTTGCCCAAGAACCCAGAGAGAGGCGGCATGCCCGCCATGGCGATTGCAGCCCCGAAAAACAACGCTGCAAATAGCCCGTTTTGAGCGGTGGCGGGGAGGGGGGTCAGCCGTCCGCTCCCGCGCCGTGTGAGGACAATATCCGCCAGCAAGAACAACGCCGCTGCCGCGAAGGTGGAATGCACGAGATAGTAAAGCGCCGCCATGGTGGCGAGTGGGGTGAAGGCTGCAACGGCCACCAAAAGCGTTCCCATCGAGCCAACGACCGCAAATGCGATCAAAGGCAACAGCCGTTTTGCGCCCAGCACCCCAAGTGCGCCCACGATGATCGTGACGATCGCCGCCGGAAACAGCCAGGCCTCCGCAACGCCAGCAGTGGCGGCGATATCAGGCCCGAAAATGAGGGTGTGCACGCGCAAAATCGCATAGGCGCCCACTTTGGTCATGATCGCGAACATCGCCGCCACAGGCGCGGGCGCATTTGCATAGGCACCGGGCAACCAGAACTGCACAGGAAACAGCGCGGCCTTCACGGCAAAAACGATCATCAGCAACATCGCCGCAACGCGGACCAATCCGGCTTGGCTCGGGTCCATCGCTTCCAAACGCACAGCCAAATCGGCCATATTGAGCGTCCCGGTGGATGCGTAAAGCGTTCCGAGTGCGAACAAAAACAACGTCGATCCGGCAAGATTGAAGACCACATATTGAACCCCCGCGCGGAGCCTTTCGCGCCCGCCGCCATGGATCATCAGACCATAGGAGGCGATCAGCAAAATCTCAAAAAACACAAACAGGTTGAACACATCGCCCGTCAAAAACGCGCCGCAAACCCCCATCAGTTGAAACTGAAATAGCGCATGAAAATGTCGCCCGCGCGCGTCCCATCCGGTGGCGACAACATGCAGCAAAACGATGAGCGCCAGGAGCGCCGTCAGCAACACCATCAAAGCCGATAAACGATCCAGAACCAAGACAATCCCAAAAGGCGCAGGCCAATCGCCAAGCCGATACACCAAGGTGTCTCCGCCTGCTGCCTGTGCGAACAAACCCAGCGAAATCACCAAGAGGGCGAGGGTGCCCACAAAGGAGGCCGCGCGCGCAAGCGGCAGGTCGTGGCGCATCACAAAGCCAATCAGCGGTGCGAGCATGGCCGGCAAAACGACGGGGGCAATCATCCAATGGGTCATGCTTTCATCCCTTTGTCGCTGGCCGCTCCTGTCCCGGTATTGGTCCCGCTCGCGGCACCGCTCACCTCATCGGGGAGTTCATCAATGATGATCTGACCTTCTCCCTCGTCCTCCGAGGCCGGGTGGCTCATGTTGATCTTGTCACTGTCGGACTCCAAGAATGCACCAATCGCAATCATCACCAACACAGCCGTCATCCCGAAAGAGATCACAATCGCTGTCAAAACAAGGGCTTGGGGCAGTGGGTCGGTATAGGCGGCCTCGCCATATTTGGAGAGGATTGGCGGCATATTGACCGCCAGCCCCCCGGAGGCAAACAAGAAGATATTCACTGCATAAGACAAGAGCGCCAGCCCAAGAATAACCGCAAAGACCCGCAAACGCAGGATCAAATAGACCCCTCCCGCCGTCAAAACGCCAATACCAGATGCCACAAGGAGTTCCATATTACTGTGCATCCTTTTGTGTTTCGGGCGTGTCGCGGACGCGTGTCGCCGGGTCATAATCCATGGGGGTGACGTTGATGGTTTCCCCGGCATAGCGGGCAATGCGCGAGAGCGAATAGAGCATCAGCATCACAGCACCGAGCACCGCCAAGAACACCCCAAGATCGAAGGCCATCGCCGTGGCCCACTCAAATTCTTCAATCGGCGCAAAGTGCAAGTACCCGTAGGCCGAGGTCAAAAACGGCTTGCCTGCCGCCCAAGCGCCCATGCCCGTCAGCCCCGCGACAACAACGCCCCAGCCAATCAGCGAGTGATATTCGATCCGTTTGCGCGATTGGGTCCAGGCAAAGCCAGACGCCATGTATTGCATCAACAGCGCGATTGAGATGATCAGCCCCGCAACAAATCCACCGCCCGGTTGGTTGTGGCCGCGCAAGAAGATGTAAATCCCCACCATCACCGCAATCGGCATGAGCACCCGCGTCGCAACAACCATCATCAACGGGTGACGATCAAGGGAGATGTCTTGGCTAAAGTCGGTGTTGCGCAGTTTGCGCCCCGCAGGCCCGGACAAAAGCGCTTCCATAAGCGCATAAATGATAAGCCCGGCAATCCCCAAAACGATGATCTCGCCGTAGGTGTCATAGCCGCGGAAATCCACCAAAATGACGTTCACAACATTTGTGCCACCACCACCTTTGTAGGCGTTTTCAAGGTGGTAGCCGGAAATCGTATCGACGCTGCGCATCATGAAAGCATAGGCCAGCGCCCCCACGCCAAGCCCGGCCACCGCCGCAATCCCCCCATCCCGCAAGCGCAGCGCGACACTGCTTTCGACAGGGGTGTCCTTTGGCAAGAAATGCAGCGCCAGAAGCAGCAACATGATCGTCACGGTTTCCACCGAAATCTGGGTCAGCGCGAGGTCCGGCGCGGAGAGATAGATGAAGCCCGCCGAAATCATCAACCCGATGATCCCAATCACCACAAGCGCGCGGAAGCGATGGCGATGCATCACCACCACGGACAGGGTGGCGACGACCAAAAGCAACCAGCCCACCGCGACGACAGCATTGACCGGCAGATGCGCACGGCTTTGTGCGGGCAGGCCGCTGTCGGAATAGGCAGCAAAACCCAAAAGCACAGCCGCGCTGACGAAAATCGCAAGATAGCGCGAAATGGCCCCATTATGAGTGAGATCCACAATGCGCTGACTGCTCGCCACGCACAGCCTGATCACAGCATCAAACATCACCTTCGCTTCAGGGCGGGGCAGGGCCAGCCAGCCACGCGCAAGCGCTGCATAAACCGCCAGAAGCAACGCGCCCCCAGCCACCGCAATCGCGGACATATAAAGGGCGGGGGTGACCCCATGCCAAATCTTCAGGTGCGGATGGGTATGTGCGCCCGTCACAGCATCCGCCGCAACCCGAACCAATGGTTCAGCCAAAAACGGCATGACACCAATCGCCACCACCAAGATCGCAAGCAGGGCAGGCGAGGCAAACAAGCCAAATGGGGGATCATGCGGCTTGGAAGGGTAATCGTCGCGCACCGGGCCAAAGAACACATGCACGATAAAGCGCAGGGAATAAGCGACCGACAAAAGAGCGCCGAGTGTCGCCAGAACAGGAACCACCCAATGGCTGCCAAACCAATCGGTGTGCGAGGCTTCTTCCAGCATCATTTCTTTGGACAAAAAGCCGTTGAACAGCGGAATACCGGCCATGGAAAGCGCCGCGACAGTGCCAATGACAAAGGTGATCGGCATCAGTTTGCGCAACCCACCGAGCCGCTTGATGTCGCGGGTATGCGCCTCGTGATCTATGATCCCGGCGGTCATGAACAAAGCCGCCTTAAACGTCAGGTGGTTGATAATGTGAAACACAGCTGCAATCGCCGCCGCCTCTGTGCCAAAGCCCAAAAGCATGGTCAGCAGGCCAAGGTGGCTTACTGTGGAGAAGGCCAAGAGCGCCTTAAGATCGTCCTTGAACAAGGCAATGCAGGCGCCAAGCACCATGGTCACAAGACCCACGGTTGTCACAATGTAAAACCATTCAGGCGTGCCCGACAGCGCAGGCCACATGCGCGCCATCAAAAAGACGCCCGCCTTGACCATCGTTGCTGAGTGCAGATAGGCGGACACAGGCGTGGGCGCGGCCATCGCATGTGGCAACCAAAAGTGAAATGGGAACTGCGCGGATTTGGTGAAGGCCCCAAGCAAAATCAAGATGAGCGCTGGCAGATACCACTCAGATGCACGGATTTGATCGCCCGCTGCCAAAATGTCAGTGAGGCTATAGCTGCCAGCGATATGGCCCAAAATCAGCATCCCACCGATCATCGCAAGCCCACCGGCCCCCGTGACTGTCAGCGCCATCCGCGCGCCTTGCCGCCCCTCTGGAAGGTGCTTCCAAAACCCAATAAGCAAGAAAGACGACAGGCTTGTCAGCTCCCAAAAGATCAACAAAAGCAGGATGTTGTCCGACAAAACAATGCCAAGCATCGCGCCTTGAAACAGCAGCAGGTAGGTGTAGAACTGGCCCATCGGGTCGTCGCCCGACAAATAAAACCGCGCATAAAGCGTGATCAGCAAACCAACCCCAAGGATCATGCCCGCAAACAAAAGCCCCAGCCCATCGAGAAAAAACGACGCGGACAATCCAAGCTGCGGCAACCAGGCAAGATCATAGCGCAACACATTGCCCGCCATCACATCGGGCACATGCAACAGCAACAAAAGCAGCGCCAAAGCTGTGGGAATGGCCGTGAACATCGCCGCCGCATTGCGCCCCGCGCGGATCATCACCCCCGGCACAAGCGCCCCAATGAAGGGCAACAGCGCAATAACGATGAGTGAGGTATGTCCGGTGCCCATGCGAGTTCCTGATTCTGCCGCGTCACGTTTTCGATCCGGCAATTCTTACCAAGTCGCTCTGGCGAGGCCAAGGCGAAGGCGGGTTTTATACGCGCCCAAAAAAAGGGTGGGGTGCTCAAAGGCCTAAGCGCCCCGCCGCCCAGCGTCAAACCACGTTGAACGCTGGCCCGTATGGGTAGCCTGTGATGTTCTCGTGGCCCTCTTGCGTGATCACCAAAATGTCATGCTCACGATAGCCACCAGCCCCCGGATTGCCCTCGGGAATCGTGAGCATGGGTTCCATCGAAATCACCATGCCCGGCGCAAGCACGGTGTCGATATCCTCGCGCAACTCAAGCCCGGCTTCGCGGCCATAATAATGTGACAACACCCCGAAAGAATGCCCGTATCCAAAGCTGCGATACTGGAGCAGATCACGCGCGGCAAAGAAGTCGTTGATCTGTTCGGTGATCTCGCAACAGCGCAGGCCGGGGCGCAACAAACTCATCCCGAATTCATGCGCCGCAACATTGGCCTCCCAGATTTCGAGGCTCGCCGGGTCCACGTGATCCACAAATAATGTGCGTTCCAGCGCCGTATAATAGCCGTTGATCATGGGGAAGCTATTGAGGCTGAGAATGTCGCCGGGCTGCAAAACGCGGCTTGTCACCGGATTATGCGCGCCATCGGTATTGATCCCCGATTGAAACCAAACCCATGTGTCGCGGTATTCCGCATCGGGAAACCGCTTGGCAATCTCAAGTTCCATCGCATCGCGCCCGGCCATGGCAACATCAATCTCGCGCACCCCCGGTTTGATCGCATCCTTAATGGCGTATCCGCCCACATCCGCAACCGCCGCCCCCGCTTTGATGAGCGCAATTTCCGCGTCCGATTTATGCATGCGTTGGCGCATTGTGCTGGGGGCAATGTCGACACAGGTCTTGGGCGCGAGAATCTCCTCCAACAACGCTTTTTGAACAAGCGTCAGATGGTCCGCCTCAAAGCCAATGGATTTGCCGGTGCCCACAACCGACAAAATCGCCCGCCAATAATTGTTTCGCTGCCAATCCGTATAGGTGATGTTGTCGCCATAGCTGCGCCGCCAGGGCTGGGCCGCATCAATGCCCGCGCTGATGGTGACGCAGTCGGAGGCGGTGATCACAACAGCATAGGGCCGCCCGAAAGAGCAGTACAAAAACCCACTGTAATAGGCGACACAATGCATCGAGGTGAGCACACAGGCCTCAACCCCAAGCACCGTCATGTCCGCGCGCAGCTTGGCAAGGCGCGCCGCATATTCGGCCTCTGAGAAGGGGAGTGTTTTCTCGCCTTGGTGAAATCGGTAAAACTCTGGACGATCCATTGTCGTGGCTCCTTCAAAATGGTGTCTTGAAAGGGCGTTGATCGCCCCCACACACCAACACAGAAAAGTCCCGGCGTTCAGGAGGGGAAAAGGCTGAGCGCGCGCAGATGCGCTGGCGACGCCATCGCCGGCTCTCACAAAACCCTAAATCATGAGCGCGGTTTTTCAAGGATCACTTGAAAGCGACGCGAATAAACCATCGAAACCGCGCGCATTCGGTGATAGGGCAGCGCCACAACCCGCCAGAATGAACACTGAAATGACACAACAAGCCCTCACCACAAACGCCCGCCTGTCCGTGGCCCCCATGATGGAATGGACCGACCGCCATTGTCGGTATTTTCACCGTTTGTTGAGCGGCAACGCGCTTTTGTATACGGAAATGGTCACGTCGCCCGCATTGGTGCGCGGCGGTGCATTGCGTTTGCTCGCGTTTAACACGGAGGAACATCCGGTCGCTGTACAACTTGGCGGATCAGACCCCGAGGAGCTGGCGCAGGCCACGAAGCTTTGCGTTGAGCGCGGCTATGATGAGGTGAACCTCAATGTCGGCTGCCCGTCTGATCGCGTGCAATCTGGCACCTTTGGTGCTGTGTTAATGCGCTCGCCGGATCTGGTGGCAGCCTGCGTTGAGCGGATGAAAAGCGCGGCACAGGGTGTTGATATTACAGTGAAATGCAGAATTGGGGTCGATGATCAGCTGCCGCAAGAGGTCTTGCCGGATTTTCTGGAGCGCGTGTCTGCTGCCGGTGTAACTCGTTTCACGATCCACGCGCGCAAGGCTTGGCTCAAAGGGTTAAGCCCCAAGGAAAACCGCGATATTCCGCCGCTGGATTATCCGCTCGTCCATCAAATGAAACGCGATTTTCCGCATCTTCACCTGTCGATCAATGGCGGAATTGCCACTCTCGACGAGGCAAAAACCCATTTGGAGGCTGGCATGGACGGTGTGATGATCGGGCGCGCGGCCTATCATCAGCCAGCGGATGTTTTGATTGGGGCGGACAGTGCCATATTTGGCAAAGACGACAGCTTTCATGATGCGCGCGCGGCGGTGCGCGCGATGTATCCTTATATGGAGGCGCATCTGTCGCAGGGCGGGCGGCTGCATGAGATTACCCGGCATATGCTCGGTGTTTTCGCGGGCAAACCCGGCGCGCGGGCGTATCGGCGCATCTTGTCAGAGGGCGCAAACAAGCCCGGCGCGGGGCCGCAATTGGTGGAGGAGGCCCTCAACGCGCTGCTTTGAGCGCTCCGAGGGTTGTCAGCGCCAAGACAAAAGAGATCGCCGCGCAAAAGGCAATCATGCCTGTCATGGGCGTCGCCGTGCCGTCAAAAAACGGGCCAGCCAGCAACACCAAAGCGCCACCTGTCAACATTTGCAATGTGCCCCCCATTGAGGAGGCCAGCCCGGCAATATCGCCGTGATCTTCAAGCGCCATAACCATGGATGTGGGGATGACCAGGCCCATGAACCCGTTGCCAATCAACAAACAGGCGGTCAGCACCCAAAGGTTTGCGCCTCCCATCAGGGCGATCACGAATAGCAAAGCCGTGAACCCCGCAAACCCGGCAGTGCCCACGCTCATCACCCGCCGTTCCCCATACCGCTCGCTGAGCGGCGCAGCGATTTGGCTCGTTGCGAAAAAGCCAAGCGCATTGAAGGCGAACAGGAGCGAAAACTGCGTCGGAGAAAGCCCGTATTGCCCCGCATAGACGAAGGGGGCGAAGGAAATGAACACAAAAAAACTGCCCATGCCAAAGGCGCCTATAAAGGTCAGCCCCATGAAGACGCGCGATCGAAACAACACCTTGGATCCGCGCAAAAGCGCCCGAAAATTAATGGGAACACGGTCCGTTTTCGCAAGCGTTTCGGGCTGCGCTGTTGCGGCGAGGACGAGGCAAATCACAGTGGCAACCACCATGACACCAAACACGCCGCGCCAGCCGACAAGCGCAATCACACCACTGCCCGCAAGCGGCGCCAACATCGGAGAGACGGAAATAACGAGCATAATCAGCGCCATAAGCCGCGTAGCTTCAGTGCCACGATACTGATCGCGCACGATCGCGCGCGGCACAACCATCGTCACGGCCCCACCAATCCCCTGCAAAAAGCGCGCCATAACCAAGGTTTCGATCTGGGGGGCCATGGCCGCCCACAAACTCCCCACAGCAAAAATGCTCAGCCCCACATAGATCGGCAGCTTTCGCCCCACCATGTCCGACCACGGCCCATAGATCAGCTGCGCCAGCCCCACGGCGATAAAATAGAAGGTGATCGTATTGTGCACCGCCACCTCAGGCACCTTAAGATCATGCGCGATTGCCGGCAGGGCGGGCAAATACATATCAATCGCAAAAGGGCCAACCATGGACATGGCAGCTAAAATCGCGGCGGTTTTCAAGAGCGGAGAGGTCATCGGGTTTCCATTTACCAAAGGGGGAAACTTGCGCCACTCCTGCCTGCTGTCAATCGCAAAAGACTTTTCATGAGCGGCGCGAATGGCTACCACGTTGCGAAAGGGGAACGGGCATGGACATATCAGTGCTATTGAGCATGGGCGGCGTCTTGTTGGCGATTGGCGCTTTTGCCGGGGTCTTGGCAGGGTTGCTTGGGGTCGGCGGCGGCATTGTGCTTGTGCCTGCGTTTTTCTACGCCTTCGCGTTGATGGGCTATGACAGCCCGGAACTGATGCAAATCTGCGTGGCGACGTCGCTCGCGACAATCATCGTCACCTCCGCGCGCTCGGTGGCGGCGCATCACAAAAAGGGCGCTGTGGACTGGGCGATTTTGCGCACATGGGCGCCCGGCATCATTATCGGAGCTGTCATCGGCGTGGGGGTGGCCTCCATGTTACATTCCGCTGCCTTGCAGGGAGTTTTTGGCGGGATCGGCTTTTCCATCGGTCTGTACATGCTGTTTGGCAAGGCGCAGTGGCGATTGGCTGAGACAATGCCCGGCCCTCTAAAGCGCAATATCCTCTCACCGCTTGTCGGGTTTTTGTCAGCCCTCATGGGGATTGGTGGCGGAAGTTTTGCCGTGCCGATCATGACCTTACATGGCGTGGCAATCCACCGTGCTGTTGCTACGGCGGCGGGATTTGGCGTGGTGATTGCAGCGCCATCGGTGATCGCGTTTTTGTTTGTCAACGTAAGCGTTACGCCGCCTTGGACCCTTGGAGCCGTGAATATTCCGGCGTTTTTGGTGGTGATTGCCATGACGCTGCTCACTGCGCCGCTTGGGGCCAAACTCGCCCATAAGCTCGATCCAAAGCCGCTCAAGCGCGTGTTTGGCGTGTTTCTGACCCTTGTGGCCCTCAATATGTTGCGCAAATCCCTAGGGCTGTTTTAGCGACACACGGCGGGCTGGCCGCGACCACAGCGCGCATGGTACACACCACAAAAACCGTTGCACTTGCACAGTTGATACATTTGTTAAGGACGCCGTATGACCACGCCGAGTTTCAAGCCCCCAATCAAAGCCAAACTCTGGGCGCGCACGCCCCCGGCCATTTTTACGCCGATCTTTGGCAGTTTTGGTTTGGGGATTGCCTGGAAACGCGCGGTGGATGCGTTTGGGATGCCCTTAGCGCCGTCCGAGGTGATTTTGGGTGCTGTGACATTGCTGTATCTGTTCGCGCTACTGGCTTACCTGAGCAAAATCCTGCGCCGCCCGGCGGCGATCATGGATGACCTTAAGGTGCTGCCCGGGCGGGGAGGCTTGGCGGCGATGACGCTTAGCGGGATGTTGCTCGCCGCGGCCCTCACGCCAATGAGCGAAGCGCTTGCCAATACTGTCTTGACGATTGCTGTTGTGGGGCACGGGGTGTTGCTGGTCTTGGTGGTGATCACATTGTTGCGCGCCGCACCAGAAGCGCGCAGCGTGACCCCGATTTGGCATCTCACCTTTGTGGGCTTCATTGTGTCGCCCATCGCGGCGGTGCCCCTTGGCTGGGTCGGGTTTTCGCATCTGGTGTTTTGGGTCAGTCTGATTGCGGCGGTGGTGATTTGGAGCATTTCCGCCATTCAGTTCTCCAAAGGTGACGTGCCCGCGCCCCTGCGCCCCTTGTTGGCGATTCACCTTGCGCCCGCCGCTATGCTAGGCTCGGTGGCGATGTTGCTGGGCTATACGGGGGCAGGGTTTGGTCTTGGGATCGCTTCAGTCGTCTATGTCGTGATGCTTCTGGCGCGCCTCAAGTGGCTGCTGGCGGGGGGCTTTTCACCGCTTTGGGGCGCCTTTACCTTTCCACTCGCGGCCTTTGCCTCACAAATTCAGTTGCTTGATGGCGCAGGCATGGGCGGCCCGTTTCATGTCATTGGTGGCATCGCCTTGATCGCGGCGAGTTTGATTGTGCCCTATGTGCTGTGGAAGGTCGTGCAAATGTGGACAAAAGGCACGCTTGCTGTCAAAACCAACGCCTCACAAGCTTAGGAAACCGCAGCCCTACCGCCCGGCAGCCCAAAAGCGCGGCAGCCCAAAACCATCGCGGCTCAAACCACCACGTAGGTTTTAGGTGCGAGGCGCGAGACTGGCCTGAAGCTTTTTCGTAAGCCCCGCGCGGATCACATCATAGCTTGCCTCAACCCGGTGCCGGATCTCGTCCAAATCGGCGGCGTCCCAAGTCAAATGCACCCATGATTTGTGAAGGTAAGGCGCTTTGATCGCAACGCCAACGTCCTTGAGCATATCCGCCGTGGCCACATCGGCGCATTTCACCGACACCCCCAACCCCTTGGTGCCGATCAGCGCAAACATCTTGCCACCGACCTTCCAGGCATCATGACCATTGCCGTTGTCATCTTGGCCCCAAGGGTCCGAGACCTGTGCGCCGGGCAGGGTCTTACACAGGTCATTGACAAATTCTCGTGACATCTTGCGCGCTCCTCCATTGCTCGTTACACCTTAGCCCATGAAAACACGAACCTGCACTCTTATTTGCTGCATTATTACCTGCTGACATCGTCACGCGGGCCGTTCTTCTGTTTCCTCCAAGTCATGAAGTTGCTAAGCCCGCGGTGACAGCGCGCGCGAGGACTTATGACTGAGATCAAGCTTCATAACACGGCCACCCGGCACAAAGATCGCTTCACCCCGATCAACGCGGACGATGTGCGTATGTATGTGTGCGGGCCGACGGTTTATGACCGCGCGCATCTTGGCAATGCCCGCCCTGTTGTGGTGTTTGATGTCTTGTTTCGGCTTTTGCGCCACGTCTATGGCGCGGATCATGTGCGCTACGTGCGCAATTTCACCGATGTTGACGACAAAATCATAGCGCGGGCTGCGGAATCCGGCGTGCCAATTGACGAAATCACCAGCACGACAACCCAGTGGTATCTCGATGACATGCGGGCAGTGGGTGCGATGGACCCGACCGCCATGCCGCGCGCGACGGATCACATTGGCGATATGATCGCCATGATCGAAGCTCTGATCGACAAGGGCCACGCCTATGAGGCGGAGGGGCATGTGCTTTTTGCTGTCGATAGCTACAAAGACTATGGATCGCTCTCTGGGCGTTCGGTGGACGATATGATCGCCGGGGCGCGCGTTGAAGTGGCCCCCTATAAGCGCAATCCAATGGATTTCGTGCTGTGGAAACCCGCCAAAGAGGGGGAGCCGGGATGGGACAGCCCGTGGTCGCGCGGGCGGCCCGGCTGGCACATTGAATGCTCTGCCATGTCCTATGAGATTTTGGGCGAGAGTTTTGACATCCACGGCGGCGGCAATGATTTGCAATTTCCGCACCACGAGAATGAGATCGCGCAAAGCTGCTGCGCCCATGAAGGGGCAGGGTTCGCGAACGTCTGGCTGCACAATGAGATGCTTCAGGTTGAAGGCAAGAAGATGTCCAAATCCTTGGGCAACTTCTTCACAGTGCACGACTTGCTGGAGCAAGGCGTGCCGGGCGAGGTGATCCGCATGGTGTTTTTGGGCACGCATTATCGCAAGCCGATGGACTGGACCGAGAAGAAGCGCGGCGAGGCAGAAACGACGCTGCGCAGCTGGCGGCGGCTTTTGGAGGGCGCCGAGCCGACCGGGCCGGATGCGGATGTGGTTGCAGCTTTGGCCGATGATCTTAACACAGCAGGGGCGCTGACGCGGCTTCATGCCATGGCGAAAGAGATCGCGGCGAACCCGCAAAAGGACTGTTTCTATGAGAAAGGCACCATGCTTGCCTCGGCGCATCTTTTGGGGCTTTTGAGCGATGATCTTGGCGCATGGGCCAAGGGCGTGGATTTGTCAGCGCTTGCAGACAGGCTTGCCGCGCTGCGCTCGGCGGCAATGGAGAGCAAGGATTTCTCGCGCGTTGACGCATTCAAATCCGCGTTGCTGACCGCGGGGGTCGAGGTGCGCATGTCCAAAGAGGGCGTTGAGCTTGCGCCTGGACGTGGGTTTGACGCCGCAAAATTGGAGGGATTGTTTTGATGGATGCAGAGTTTTGGATTACCACGGCAGCAATAGTGATTGGGCCTCTGGCCGCAGTCTTGATTACACAATTTCTCTCCGCAAAGAGGGAGGAAAAACAGCGACAGTTGTTCGTGTTCAGGAGCCTAATGTCTTCGAGACGCACGCCTCTTAGTCGCGAGCGAGTGCAAGCGTTGAACTTGGTGGAGGTCGAGTTCGCAGGCAGAAAGAAGGTCATCGAACGTTTCAAAGGCCTCCTTGAAATCTACAACGACACCGCGCGTTGGAAATCCGAAGATGTTGATGTGACCAAATCCGTTTTGACCGACGTTGATGACAAGACCGCTAAGCTACTACAAGAGATGGGGAAGTCACTTGGTTTCAAATTGGACAATCTTGAACTATTGCGAGGCGGGTACCTGCCGGAAGCCTTCAATACTCTGGAGAGACAGCAAGACGAAATTCGTAGATTTCTCGCAGGTTTGAGTGATGGGACAAAAGCATTGCCCACGGCCGTCACTGATTTGCGCCATTCAGAGCAACTCTTGAAGCAGGCTCGCGAAACCCAACTTCTGATTGAGCATGCCCAGAAGCTTGAAAGTGAGCCAGATAAGGTCAAAGACAATGGCTAAAGAACGTGTTTATCTCTTCGACACCACCCTTCGCGATGGGCAACAGACCCAAGGCGTGCAATTTGCCTCTGATGAGAAGGTGGCAATTGCCCATGCTTTGGATGATCTGGGGATTGACTATATTGAGGGCGGCTGGCCCGGTGCCAACCCCACGGACAGCGAGTTTTTCGAGACCCGGCCCGACACGCGCGCGACCTTCACCGCCTTTGGCATGACCAAGCGGGCTGGGCGCTCTGCGGACAATGACGAGGTCTTGGCGCAGGTGATGCGGGCGAACACGCCTGCGGTCTGTCTTGTTGGCAAGACCCATGATTTTCACGTAAAAACAGCGCTTGGCATCACGCTTGAGGAAAACATTGAGAACATCTCGGCGTCGGTCAAGCACATTGTCGCAAGCGGCAAGGAAGCTTTGTTTGATGCTGAGCATTTCTTTGATGGGTACAAGGCCAACCCGGCTTACGCGCTTGAGTGCTTGCACGCCGCCTATGAGGCCGGGGCACGCTGGATTGTGCTGTGTGATACCAATGGTGGCACTTTGCCGCGCGAAATTGGCGCGATCACCACAGCCGTCATTGCGGCGGAGATCGAAGGCGCGCGCCTAGGCATTCACACGCATGACGACACGGGCAACGCGATCAGCAATTCCTTGGCTGCCGTAGACGCCGGTGCGCGCCAGATCCAAGGCACACTAAATGGCCTGGGCGAGCGCTGCGGCAATGCGAACCTGATATCGATCATCCCGACCTTGCTCACCAAGGAGCCTTATAAATCCGCTTATGACATCGGCGTCACAGAAGCGGGCATGGCCAGCCTGACGCGGGTGTCGCGCCAGCTTGATGACATTCTCAACAGGGTGCCGTCCAAATCTGCGCCCTATGTTGGCGGGTCGGCCTTTGTGCATAAAGCCGGGCTGCACGCCAGTGCCATTTTGAAAGACCCGACAACCTATGAACATATCGATCCAGCGCGTGTGGGCAATGAACGGGTTGTGCCGATGTCCAATCAGGCGGGGCAATCGAACCTGCGCGCGCGTCTCGAAAGCCTTGGAATTTCGCTGGATAAAGGCGACACGCGGCTGAGCGAAATTCTGGATGAGGTAAAAGCACGCGAAGATTTGGGGTTTGCCTATGATTCCGCGCAAGCTTCCTTTGAGCTGTTGGCACGCGGTATTCTTGGCTCGCGCGAGCGCTTTTTTGACGTGGATCGGTACCGCGTCATCACCGAGCGGCGGCGCAATGCAAAGGGCCGGATTGTTGTGGAAAGCGAAGCTGTCGTGACGCTGCGTTTTCCTGACGGTACCGAAACCACGTCGTTTTTCCAGAACGCACATGCCGCCGAAATGCAAGATGATGGGCCGGTGAACGCGCTGTGGCAGGCGCTTCAGATGGATCTTGGACCCTATCAGTCAGCGCTGGGCGGTGTGCATCTCACGGATTTCAAGGTGCGCATCACCCAAGGCGGGACCGAGGCCGTGACGCGCGTGATTATTGACTTTTCGGACGGTAAAGATCTGCATTGGTCGACGGTTGGGGTGTCGGCAAACATTGTCGACGCGAGTTTTGCCGCGCTTGTGGATGCGATTGAATGGAAGCTCTTGCGGGCAGGGGGCTGAGCCATGAGCGTAACGGCCTGCGCGCAAATGGTGGAACGGGGCGATGCTGATCGTTTCGCCGCCACCATGACAGCGCCCCCGCAAGTGCGCGAAAAGCTCTGGCCGATCTATGCATTCAACCTTGAGGTGGCGCGCGCGCCCTGGTTGACACAAGAGCCGATTATCGCAGAAATGAGGCTGCAATTCTGGCGCGATGTCCTGACAGAAATTGACGCCGGAAAACCACCCCGCGCGCATGAGGTCGCGGCCCCTCTCCAGGCGCGCCACCGCGCCCAACCGCTGCCACTTGAGGCCCTCGAAAGCGTGATCAACGCGCGCCGTGCGGATATTGCACGGGAGGCATTCGTCGGGCCGGATGCGCTTTGGAGCTACCTTGATCAAGGCGCCGGCGCGCTCATGTGGGCGAGCGTGCATGTCTTGGGCGGCAAGGATGAAAAGGCGGCGCGCGGCTTGGGGCAAGCGGCAGGGCTTGCCAATTGGCTCTTGGCACATCCCTCGGTGCAAGCGGCAGGCTGGCGCGCCGCCGACACCGATATATACCCTCACCTCATCGACACAGCGCTGGTCGATCTTGCCCGCCTCAAACCCCATGACTTTGGCGCGGCCACCCCCGCCGCCCGCACAGCCTGGCGCGCAACATCCATCTTGCGAAAAGCCCAACAAAACCCAGAAGCCATCGTCAACGGCACCCTCGCGACAAGCGAGTTTCGGCGCCGCACAAGCCTGACATGGCGCACCTTACGCGGTCGGTGGTAACGCGCAGGTTTACGCTTCTTTGGTTCAAAAATACCTGCGCCGCAGGCCCTTTTGGCATTAGTCCTCTGCCGGGCGCATCACCAACCAAATCAACGCGCCGCCTGCCAAGGCCAAGAAAGGCACCATGGCCAAATTCACAGCCGCCCAGCCGTCTTGCGCCGCACCGCCTGAACAGTTCATCAAAATACCAGATGACAAAGACGCCATCGTCACACCGCCAAACACGATCATGTCATTCATGCCCTGAATGCGCCCGCGTTCCGCAACCGTATGCGCGCCCGCAAGCATCGTCGTCGCGCCGATAAAGCCAAAATTCCAGCCAATCCCAAGCAAAACGAGCGCAAGGAAAAAGTTCTCAAGCTCAACGCCTTGCAGCGCCACGACCCCCGCGCTCGCCAATATCACAAGCCCGGTTGCCACAATCTTGCGCGTCCCAAATCGCGCAATCAAATGACCCGTGAAAAACGATGGAATATACATCGCCAAGACATGCGCCGTGACCACATCCGCGGCTGTCGTTTTCTCAAACCCACAGCCCACAACAGCAAGCGGCGTCGAGGTCATCACAAGGTTCATCAGCGCATAAGACACCATCGCGCAAATGATCGCGACAGCAATCACCGGGGTTGTCAAAAGCTGCCAGGCGGAGCGGCCAGAGGGGGCATCGGGCGCAGGCGGGGCAGGGCGCTCAAGGCGCAGCGCCAAAAACAAGAGCGAGCCAAGCACATTGATCAACGCGACCGCCATATAGGCCCCCTGAAAAGGCACAACCGTCATGTCCGATGTCGCCTTAAACAGTTGCGGACCAAACACCGCCGCCAAAAGGCCGCCCGCCATCACATATGAAATCGCCTTGGGGCGAAACGCATCACTCGCGCTATCGGCAGCGGCAAAGCGGTAAAACCCCTGTGCGGACATGTAAAACCCCGTGAAAAAACTACCGAGCAGAAACAGCTCAAAGGAGGCCTGCCCCAGCGCATAAAAAGCGATGAGGGCGCCCAGCGTGCCGCCGCCGGTGCCGACCCAAAACCCCGCGCGCCGCCCGTAACGCTGCATGATCCAAGACAGCGGATTTGCCGCCACCATCGAGCCAAGCACGATTAGCGAAATAGGCAAGGTTGCCCAGCAGGGATTGGAGGCAAGCGACTGACCAGCAAGCCCCCCCATCGTGAAGATCATGGGCATCTGTGCGCCCAAAACAGCCTGCGCGAGCACCAAGACGATGACATTGCGTTTGGCTTGGCGGTCGTCAGGCTGGGGGGATGAAATATCGTTCATTTTGAATGCGTATCTTTTGCCAAAGAGCTTGAAAAGGCAAAACTGAAGGCGCGGCTATATGACGTGCGCAAAGCTGCCTTGCACATGGCCTTCTACCAGCCCGATCGGGCCAAGATCGTTGCCCTGTGCGTCCTGCGCATGCCACAGCGGCGCGCCTTGCCTGTCTACGGTGGTGGCGTAGTGAAATTCATGCGCCTTATGTGCGCCGGGCATCCAACCGCCAAGCGCGCTGAGGTCACGGTAGCCAAGATGCAATTTGCGGGTGGCAAAGGATGTCTCAAGGCCGAGCAACCCCGCCATTTTATGGCGCGTTCCGTCCTGATCCGTCAGCCCCTCACCAAGCACCATATAGCCGCCGCATTCGCCATAAACGCGCGTGGTCTTGGCGGCGTTGCGCAGGCTTGTCAGGAAGGTCGAAGCGGCAGCCAATTGGCCCGCATGAAGCTCAGGATACCCGCCTGGCAAGAACACCCAATCAGCGTCAGGCACAGGGTCATCGGCCAGTGGCGAAAAGAATTTAAGCGTTGCGCCGCTGTGTTGCCACGCGGCCAATTGGTGAGGGTAGGTAAAGGCAAAAGCCGCGTCACGCGCAATGGCGATGGTTTGTGGCCGGGTGTTTTTGAGCTTCTGATCAAACCCGGTTGCCTCAAAGGGGGCCGCGATTTTTTCTAGCATTTTCAGGTCTATAGACTTGTCCATGACCTCTGCGGCCTGTGCGATGAACCCCTCAAGCGCGCGATGCTCGCCAGCTTGCACAAGCCCAAGATGGCGTGACGGCAAGGCGAGCGCCCCGTCCCGGTGCACCGCCCCCAAGACTGGGATATTGCTGGGCAAAAGCGCCGCGCGCAACATCGCCTCATGTCTTGAGCTGCCGACTTTGTTGAGGATCACCCCGGCCACGCGCACCTTCGCATCGTGGCGCGCAAACCCGCCAACAAGCGCCGCCACGGACTGCGCCATATGGCTGGCGTCAACCACCAGCACGACGGGCAAACCAAGAGAGCGCGCAATGTCGGCGCAGGCGCCTTTTCCCAAGGGCGGCGCGCCATCAAACAGCCCCATCGCGCCCTCAATAATCAACAGGTCGTCCCCCGCCGCGAGACAGCGGATCTGCGCTTGTGTCATGGCCCAAGCGTCCAAATTCATGGCCTGTTTGCCACTGGCGGCTTCATGGAACCGAGGGTCGATATAATCCGGTCCAGATTTCGCGCCGCGCAGCGAAACGCCAGCGTTTCTCAAGGCGCGGATCACCCCCAAAGTGACTGTGGTTTTCCCACTGCCTGAGCCGGGCGCCGCAATGATTAGCCCGCGCCCGATCACCGATCTTCTGCGGGTTTACCGCGCCCTAGGGGATCTGTGTTGCGCGGTGCAATGCCCGCCGCCATGCCTTGCCAGTCCAGCGCTTGGCGCATCAAGGCGGCGCGCCCCACGCAGATGATGGCGGGCGGCTCAAGCCCTGCGGCGGCGACATCGGCCACACAGGTGCCAAGCGTGGTTTCGAGCACCACTTGGTCCGGGGTCGTTGCGTTGGTGACGAGGGCGACTGGCTCATCCGCGCTCCGTCCAGCCGCTTGCAGATCGGCGGAAATGCGAGGCAGGTGTTTCATGCCCATATAGATCACGATCACGCCAGAACTGCGGCCAATCGCCTGCCAGTCCAGCGCTGTTGCTTCACCGCGCGCGTCATGGCCGGTCACAAAGGTCACAGCTTGGTTGACATCGCGGTGCGTGACCGGAATGCCCGCATAGGCAAGCCCGCCAATCCCGGCCGAAATCCCCGGTACGATGCGGATCGGCACCCCATGTTGGACAAGGGTTTGCCCCTCTTCACCACCACGACCAAACACGAAAGGATCCCCCCCTTTCAGCCGCAAGACCCTCTTGTTTTGTTTCGCATAGTCAACGAGTTGCAAAGAGATGTCCCGCTGTTTGGCGGAGGGCTTGCCGCCGCGTTTTCCGGCGAAAATCATTTCAGCATTGGGGTTTGCCCAGTCCAAGATCGCCGGGGCCACGAGCGCGTCATAGACAATGACCTCCGCTTGGTGCAGCGCGTTGAGGGCATGAAGCGTCAACAAGCCGGGATCGCCCGGGCCTGCGCCTGCGAGCCAGACCCATCCGGGCAAGAGTTCGGGCCAATTGAGGGCGGGGAGAGAAGGCGGTGATGTCATAGCGCATTTATAGCGCGCCGATCGCCTAGCGCCAGAGGGGAAGGGGGTTTTACCCCCTCTGGTCGGCCCTTTGGTCCGCCCATTCACCCCCAAGGTATTTCGAAAACAAGGAAGCGCATCAAGGCCAGTTGCGAGAGGGGCGGTTGCGGGTATAGTTGGCGCGATGGAAGATTTGCCCACAGAATTGCGCCGCGGTTGGACGACCGGAGCCTGCGCCACCGCTGCCGTGAAGGCGGGCCTGATGGCGTTTTGGGGCGGGGAGGCTTTGGCGCGCGTTGAGATCACTTTGCCGCGCGGCGAAAAGCATGTGTTTGAGGTGGCGGAGCGGGAGAATGGCGCGGATTTTGTGCGGGTGTCGATTACCAAGGATGCGGGGGATGACCCGGATGTGACCCATGGCGCTTTGATCCAAGCGACAGTTCGTCAGGCGAAAGAAGGTGTTGTTTTTAAAGCGGGAAATGGGGTTGGGAGGGTCACCAAACCGGGGTTGCCGATTGCGCCGGGGGAGCCAGCGATTAACCCTGTGCCGCGGCGGATGATGCGATGGGCGGTTTGGTCGGCGGGGTTTGAGGCGGGTCGCGTTGATCGTCCGCCGCCTGTTGATTTTTTCGCTGAGCCGGAGCCGGAGCTTCCTGCAGGGTTGGGCGTTGAAATTACCATCTCGATCCCCGGCGGCGAAGCGCTTGCGGCAAAGACGTGGAATCCGCGCCTTGGGATCAAGGGCGGCTTGAGTGTGCTTGGGACGACCGGAATAGTGCGCCCGTTTTCTTGCGCCGCATGGATTGCCTCGATCCATCGCGGCATTGACGTTGCGCGCGCGACAGGGCTGCGGCATGTGGCGGGGTGTACCGGGGCCACGTCGGAGCGCAGCGTGCGAGACCTGTATGATTTGCCGGAAGGGGCGATGCTCGACATGGGGGATTTTGCGGGTGGGGTGCTGAAATACCTGCGCAATCACCCAGTTGATCGCGTCACGATTGGTGGTGGGATTGGAAAAATGGCGAAGCTGGCTCAGGGCGCAATGGATTTACATTCTGCCCGCTCTCAGGTGGATTTTATGGCGCTTTCTCAATGGGTTGACGATGCGCGACTTGAAGGCGCCAACACGGCACTTGAGGCCTATGAGATTGCGGGCGCGCCACTGGCTGAGGCGATTGCCAAACGCGCACTTGGCGCGGCGCTGGGGGTTTTGAAGACTGAGGCGATCGCCTTGGATGTGGTGGTCATTGATCGAAAGGGCGCGGTGATCGCGCGGGCGCGATGAAGGTTTTGGTGCTCGCAGGCACTTCGGAGGCGCGGGCTTTGATCAAAGAGCTTGCGGCCGATCATGAGGTAATCGCTTCGCTCGCCGGGGCGACGCGGCAGCCGTTACCACTGGGATGCCCGACCCGCATTGGCGGGTTTGGCGGGGCGCTTGAGCAGGAAAACTATATCAAAAACAATGGATTTGACGTTGTTCTTGATGCAACTCACCCCTTCGCAGCCCGGATTTCTATGCGAACTTTTGAGATCTGTTCTGCCGCCAAAATCCCCTATTTGCAGATCTTGCGGCCCGGATGGCAAAACGGGCCGGGCGATCAGTGGATTTGGATCGACAAAGAGCAGGAAGCCGCGGCGCATATAGACGAGAATGCCGTGGTGTTTCTGGCCACCGGACGGCAGACATTGCAGCATTTTTCGAACCTTTCACCGCGAAAAACCATATGTCGCCAGATTGACCCGCCAGAGGGGGATTTCCCCTTTGAAAATGGTGAATACTGCATTGGAACCCCACCGTTTTCCGTTGAGGATGAATTGCACAATTTCAACAAATTGCACATTTCGCACCTTGTCGTGAAGGATGCGGGGGGTGCCCCCTCGCGGACCAAGCTGGACGCGGCGCGACAGTTGGGAATTCCGGTGGTGTTGATCCGCCGTCCGGCGCAGCCAAACGGGCCGCGCGTGGAAACAGTTGAGGCGGCGTTGCGCTGGATTGAGGCGCGAGAATGAGCGTTGGGCGGATCATTGAAACCGATGCGGATGTGGCCGAAGGGGCGGCTTGGTTGGCGGCACAGGACGCGCGTTTTGCCACGGCCCTGAGCCGCACGGGGCCGCTGCCTTTGCGCCGCCGAGAGGAAGGGTTTCACCAGCTTTTGTCGGCGATTGTCAGTCAACAAGTCAGTGTGGCCTCTGCGAAAGCGATCTGGAAACGGCTGGAAGACGCAGGTTTCACCTCGCCGGGCGCGATCCAAGACACCACGGATGAGGCGTTGCGCGCGGTTGGATTGTCGCGGCAAAAAGCGCGCTATGCCAAAGCCTTAGCACACGCGGAAATCGATTTTGACAGTTTGCGGACGGCCCAGAACGCAGAGATCATAGACACTTTAACGGCTGTCACCGGGATTGGCCGCTGGACGGCGGAAATCTATGCGATGTTTTCCTTAGGGCGCGCGGATGTTTTCGCCGCCAATGACCTTGCATTGCAGGAGGGGGCGCGGATTTTGTTCGCGTTGGAAAAGCGCCCAACGGAAGGGCAAATGCGCAAAATGGCCGAAAACTGGAGCCCTTGGAGAGCGGTTGCCGCGCGGGCGCTCTGGGCCTATTATCACGTTGAAAAACAAAGAGAAGGTATCCGCTGATGTCCCGTGAACTGAATTTCAAACGCCGCGCCTCGGTTTCGGGCAAGACCTCCTCTGTGGTTGTGTTTTTGCATGGCTACGGCGCGGATGGGGCGGACCTTTTGGGGCTGGCGGACCCTTTGAGCCAGTACATGAAGGACACTGTGTTCATCGCGCCGGATGCGCCGGAAAAATGTGTGAACAACCCAATGGGATTTCAGTGGTTTCCGATCCCCTGGCTTGACGGATCATCGCAGGAAGCTGCGGACGCGGGCGCCGATCAGGCGCATATGGATATTGATGATTTCCTTGACAAAGTTATGGAAGATGAGGGGGTTACGCCAGATCGTTTGATCGTTGTTGGCTTCTCTCAAGGGACGATGATGACCCTGCGCGTGATCCCGCAACGCGCCGAGCCGATCGCGGGAATTGTCGGCTTTTCCGGGCGTTTGCTTGAGCCTGAGAGTTTTCCGCTCATGGTCGTGTCGCAACCCCCTGTGCTGCTTATTCATGGGGACATGGACGACATGGTACCGATTGAACATCTGGGCGAGGCGGCTGATGTGCTGAGCCAAGCGGAGTTTGAGGTCTATACCCATATTCAGAAGGGGACAGGCCATGGAATCGCCCCCGATGGGTTGACGGTTGCACTCACCTTTATGGCGCAGCGATTGGGCATTGAGCTGCCAAAACGCTAGTCCTACGGCTCTATACCCTGTCATTTTGCCTTCACAATCTGTGCTTAAACTCCCCGCAAGATGGTGGGGCTTGTCAGGCGCGCACGCCTAGATATAGTCGCAGTTAGATTGACGGGGCGGGGCTCCCGCCCTGACCAGTGGCACAGGGCGAGGGCGTATTACCCAATGGACGGCGATTTTAGAACGGCATTTGTCAGAGAACCGGGCAAGACCAGACAGCACCCTGCATTGGTGCTGAATGCGGATTTCAGGCCACTTTCTTACTACCCTTTATCGCTGTGGCCTTGGCAGGAGGCGGTCAAGGCGGCGTTCTTGGATCGGGTGCATATCGTCGCGGAATATGACGAGGTGGTCCATTCGCCTTCGATGGAGATCCGAATACCTTCGGTTGTTGTCCTTAAAGATTTCGTCAAACCTCAAAAGCGCGTGGCCTTCACGCGCTTTAATTTATTTCTGAGGGACGAATTTTGTTGTCAGTATTGCGGGGCGCGGGGCGATTTGACCTTTGACCATGTGGTGCCGCGCGCCAGCGGTGGGGTGACGAGCTGGGAAAATGTGGTGGCGGCCTGTTCGCCTTGTAATCTGCGCAAAGGATCGAGACCATTGCACCGCTCTGGTTTGTCGCTGCGCAAACCTCCGCGTCAGCCGGGCAGCGAGGAGCTGCGCAATATGGGTCGGAAGTTTCCGCCGAACCATCTCCATGAAAGTTGGATGGATTTTCTGTATTGGGACGCGGAGTTGGACGCTTAGGCCCTAATGGGTCAATCGCGGGAGCACTGCCCCAGACACCACATAACCCGCGGCCCGCTGCCCCCACACCGCACTCCCCGTGGGGGCGCTGCCCCCACACCCCCGAGGTATTTTGAAACCAAAGAAGGGGGGCGGGACGGAGAGCGGCTCCCGATGCTTAGCGGTTGCGACGCCGGCCACCGCGCCGGCCACCGCGCGCGCCGCCTGATGATGTTGCAGCGTTGAAGGCAATCCAATCGCCGCCATGCGGGTCTTTGTTCAACAGGAAGTTCGCGGCCCGGATCGCTTCCATTTCCTTGCCGGGTTTGTGCTGCATCGAGCCAAGACCAAACAACGTCACGAAATCCTCGTCAGGCATACCTTCGGGCAAGACAATGCCGGCCGCTTCAACGGCGGCTTTCTTTTCGGCGATTTTTGACTGCGGTACGGGCAGGGCCAGCGGGTTCATGATGGCGGAGGTCATGCCCGCCGCCGCTGCCATTGGCAAAAAGGCATTGTTGATCCCGTGGCGATTGGGCAGTCCGAAAGAAATATTCGAGGCGCCGCAGGTCGTATTCACGCCCAGCTCGTCGCGCAGCCGGCGCACAAGGGCGAAGACTTGTTTGCCCGCCGTGGCCATCGCGCCGATGGGCATCACCAGCGGATCAACAACGATGTCATGGGCGGGGATACCGAAATCTGCTGCTCTTTGGACGATTTTTTTGGCGACCTCAAAGCGCACGTCCGGGTCTTCGTCGATGCCGGTGTCATCATTGGAGATCGCCACAACAGGCACGTTATACTTCTTGATCAGCGGCAACACGCGCTCAAGGCGCTCTTCCTCGCCGGTGACCGAATTAACAAGTGGGCGGCCGGTTGCGGCTTCAAGCCCGGCTTCGAGCGCGCCGGGCACCGAGCTGTCGATACAAAGCGGCACGTCAACAAGCGCTTGGACCCGCGTGATCAGCTCACGCATCAACGGCGGTTCGACGAAATTGTTATCGGCATAGCGCGGGTCTTCGGCCATTTTGCCGGAAAACACAGCGCCGGAATTTACGTCCAACACAGTGGCCCCGCAGGCCACTTGGGCCACCGCGTCGCGCTCAACAGTGGAGAAATCGCCATTCTCCAGCTCGACATTGAGTTTCTTGCGCCCCGATGGGTTGATCCGTTCGCCAATGACGCAAAACGGCTCGTCAAAGCCGATGGTGACGGTCTTCGTGGCGCTCTCAAGTACGGTACGGGTCATGTGTCAGTCCTTTGTTTCGGGGGCATGCCCACCGTTTTCAATCAGTGTTTTCAGGCGCGCGCTGTCGTATTCCGTTTCAAGTCGTTTCAGCATGGTTTGGGCGGCGGTCGCGTCATCGCCCTCCACGTCAAGAGGCGCACCCTTGCGCCAGGCTTCGAGGTAGTCTTCCGTGCCTGCCGCGCCAGATTTCATGGCAGCGCGATCAATCGCTTGTTCAAACCGCTCCGAAAGGGGCGCTTTGACAGCGCGCCGTCCGCGCCCGACCAAGACCTGCGCGGGCATATCGCGCCAATAAACCACTGTGACCTGAGCCATATTTACGTCCTTTGTTTGCGATCCTAGGGGCCTGTACCGCGCGGGCTGTGCGCAATGCGACCCGTTTGATGCACCCTGCGACCTCGCGCTGCATATCGCATCCGGTGCGGGCGTGAAACGGGCAGCAGCATGAAAACTTCTCAACATCATCATGGGGGCGTTCACAAGGCTTGCACGAGGCGGCGTGCAGGACTACCTTGGAGATAACTTAGAAATGGAGGGCGCGACCATGGCGCCCAAGCGTCCCAAAGGTGCGGGCGCGTTCCCTAAAGCGGTTGAGCCACCCGCGCCTCATAAACCGGATCCAGATAGCCTTTATGCGGCTTTGGATCTGGGAACGAACAGCTGTCGCATGTTGATTGCCCAACCGAAGGGCAACCAATTTCATGTGGTGGATAGTTTTTCCAAATCCGTGCAGCTTGGCCATGGGCTGAGCAGCTCTGGGCGGCTCAGTCGCGCCTCGATGGGGCGCACGGTTCAGGCGCTCAAGATTTGCCAGAGCAAACTTCAAAAACACGAGGTTGCGCGCATGCGCCTTGTGGCCACAGAGGCTTGTCGTCGGGCTGCCAATGCGCGGGATTTCATGCGGTTCGTGCGCCGGGAAACCGGGCTGAAGCTGGAAATCATCAAACCCGAAGAAGAAGCCCGCCTCGCTGTGATTTCCTGTGCGCCACTCGTTGCGCGCAAGACGGAACAATTGTTGGTGGTGGATATTGGCGGCGGCTCCACCGAGCTTGTGTGGATTGATGTGTCAGGGGTGCCTCAAGACCAGCGTCAACAAGCGATCATGCGGTTGCGCACCGGATTTGAAGGCGATCCTGGCCCGTTTCCTGCGGCGCGTGTTGTCGATTGGATTTCGGTGCCCCTTGGGGTGGCAACCCTGCGCGAACAGTTTGATGATGTTGCTGATGATGCGGCGCGTTTTGCCTTGATGTCGTGGTTCTTTGAGGAGCAATTGGGGGATTTCTCGCCCTTCCATCAAGAGCAGGCGCGCGATGGGTTTCAGATCATTGGCACGTCAGGCACCGTCACCACAGTGGCGGCAACGCATCTTGGCCTCAAGCGCTATGACCGCAACAAAGTGGACGGGCTGCGCATGAGTTCGGACCAGATCGACAAGGTGATCCGGGGCTACTTACTGGCCGGGCCAGACGGGCGGCGCGCGGATCCGCGCATTGGCAAGGACCGGCAAGCGCTGATCATGTCAGGCGCTGCGATCTTGCAAGCCTTGTTGCGGATTTGGCCGACGGATCGGTTGTCGGTTGCCGACAGGGGGCTGCGCGAGGGGCTGCTGTATCAACAGATGTCCTCGGACGGGGTGCTGGAAGGCGGGCCGTATTGAGCGCGTAATTATACGTCCAAGCCGCCCAAATCATGCCCGCCGATCAGAGTTGTGAGCCGCGTGCCGCGATCAGTCTTGCGAATGTCATAGCCGTATCCTTTGAGGCGGAAGCGCCATTCGCGATCAGACAGGCAGTGACGGCGTTCGTTGCGCGCAAAGTCGAGGGCGTCGGCGGCGGCGCTGAGGCCGGAAGCTGTGATGTGCATTGTACTCATTCCATATACAATTGTTTCGATGGTTAAGATTGTTCACGGAATCGAGACAATACCTTTACCAAAATGTGGCGCGAAAAAGGTTTTTTGCCCTGTTTGGCCGCGAACCACCGCCAAGGCCGCCGTTGCGAAACCCCGCGCACGGGTCTATGTGCAAGGCAAGGAGACCAGGATCGTGGCGAAAAAGACGACAAAAAACACTTCGGGGCGCGGTGAGCGCGATTTGCGCGTGCGCGTGAAATCCGCGCGCGGGCGCAAAATGTCCTCGACGCTCTGGCTCGAACGTCAGCTCAACGACCCCTATGTGAAACGTGCCAAGGCCGAAGGGTTTCGCGGGCGGGCCGCATATAAGATTCTTGAGTTGGACGAAAAGTACCGTTTTTTGGTGCCCGGTGCGCGGGTTGTTGACCTTGGTTGTGCGCCCGGTGGCTGGTGTCAGGTTGCTGTTGAGCGCGTCAATGCGCTTGGCGAAAAGAAGGGCAAAAAGGTCGGCTATGTGCTTGGCGTCGATTTGCAGGAGCTTGAGCCATTGGCCGGGGCGGAGATGCATACCCTCGATTTCATGGAGGACGGCGCGGATGATCAGGTCAAAACATGGCTTGGTGGGAAGGCTGATGTTGTGATGTCGGATATGGCGGCGGCGTCTTCTGGGCATAAACAAACGGACCACCTCAGGATTATTTCGCTGTGCGAAGCAGCTGCCTATTTTGCTTTTGATGTGCTGGATGAGGGCGGCACTTTTGTGGCCAAAGTCTTGGCAGGCGGGGCAGAGGGCGATTTGCAGAAATTGCTGAAACAGAAATTCAATAAGGTCGTGAATGTAAAGCCGCCCGCGAGCCGCTCCAACAGTTCGGAGAAATTCGTGGTGGCAACTGGGTTTCGCGGCTAAATTATTCGCAAATACAACCAAAAGGTGATGTTTTTTGCATCGTAATTGTTTCCGATTTCGAAACAGTTTGTGGAAAGTATTGAAACAAAAGAAAATTCATGTGTATGTAGCCCCATCTTTCTTACCCTAGCGTGAGTCTAGGTCTTTTTATTTGGGTATTTAATATGACGCGCGTGTTTTCGGTGCGCCCATTTGGGTTTCGTTTGGTTTTGGGTGCGGCGATCGTTGCGACCTTTTTGGGGATCAAAGCAGAGGGCGCATTGGCTGGCCCCGTGGTGGTTCCAGAGGGTTTGCCGACCGCCCCCGGACCCGCTGATTTTCCACCAATCGACGCTCAGGCCGCGCTTTTGGGGCAATCGTTGTTCTATGATCCGATCTTGTCGGGCAATGAGAATATCGCCTGCGCCACCTGTCATCACCCGACGCTTGGCTCCTCTGATGGCATGTCGCTTTCGATTGGCGAGGGCGGGGAGGGGCTTGGCCCGGCGCGGCGTCTGCGCCTGAAGGATCACGTTTATGACCGCATCCCGCGCAACGCGCCCGCGCTATGGAACAAGGGATCAACCCATTTTCAGGTGATGTTTCATGATGGGCGGGTGATGGCGGACGCGGACCGACCTTTTGGCGTTGTGACCCCACAAGGCGACCTTGAGGGCGCGGTGATGAATCTGCTCGCCGCGCAAGCGATGTTCCCGATGACCTCAGCCGATGAAATGGCGGGCCAGAATGAGGAAAACGAAACAGCAAAACGCATAGCTGCTGGCAAAATCAAAGGCGAAGATGGCGCTTGGGCGCTGATTGCTGCCAAGGTGGCGGCGGTGCCCGCATATCGCGCGGCATTTGACTGGGTGATTGGGCCGGACCAGCCGATCCACATCACCGATATTGCCAATGCGCTCGCCTCCTTCATGACCTTTGAATTCCGCTCAACCGACAGCCCGTTTGACAATTACCTGCGCGGCGATGAGGCGGCGCTTAGCGAAACGCAAAAGCTCGGCATGGCGTTGTTTTACGGTGATGCAGGCTGTGCGGCATGCCACGCCGGGCCGTTTCAAACGGACCAAAACTTCCACGCGATGGGGATGCCCCAAATTGGCCCAGGTAAGCGGCATGTAGAGGCCCAGTATTCCGATATTGGGCGCGGCGCGATCACGGGGGATCGGGCGGATGACTACAAATTTCGCACCCCGTCGTTGCGCAATGTGACCCTGACGGCGCCCTATGGTCACGCTGGCGCCTATGCGACGCTTGAGGCGGTGATCCAACATCATCGTGGCCCCGCTGCGGCTCTTGCACTGTATGACAGCGCGCAGGCAAAGCTTCATCCCCTGTCCCTTGAGGCCGGGGATTTTGACGCTCTGGCGGACCCTGTCGAGTTGGACCGGATCAACGCCGCCATTGAAATCGAGGGGGTAGCGCTGCACGAGGGGGACACGGCGGCAATCATCGCCTTCCTCACGGCGCTTGAAGATCCTGTCGCTAAAGCCGGGCGTTTGGGTGTGCCGGATCGGGTGTTGTCGGGCTTGCCGATGGATGAAGACCCTCAGGCGCGCGTGCTGTCCACTCTGTCGTCCTTGCCAAACGACAAACTTGGCACTGTTGCAAATGTGTCGGTGCCGAAGGTGTCAGAGGCGCAGGTGATGGTGGCGCAGGAGGCGAGCGCAAGCCAAACCTCAGAGGCGCTTTTGATCCCCGTTGAGGCCACAGAGCTCAAATAATCGCGTTTGCCTGTTGATCGGCCCCCATTTCCCCGCGTAAGCACGGGGAAATTGAGGGAGCGCGACATGACACTACGCACAGCCAGCAAGGCCACATTCACAGCAGGTCTTCTGTTCATCTTGCCAGTTTTGGCGCAGGCACAAACCACGTTCCCCCAAGCGGCGCAATCGCTGGGGGGCAATCTGCGCGCGGACCCGGCGCAAGACGCGAAACAGCTCGGCACTCTTGGCAAAGGCGAAGTGCTCGAATTGGTGGAAGATACCGGGCAGGAATATCACGGCTACACCTGGTTCAAAGTGAACGCGCGTGGCTATACAGGGTTTGTGTGGGGCGGCATGATTTGCTCCGAGGGGCACCACCTGACGGGCGTTTTCGCGGCCTGTTAGGCGTCAACCTGAGCGATATAGTCGCCGTAGCCCTCAGCCTCCATATCCTCATAGGCAATGAAGCGCAGAGCTGCTGAATTGATGCAATAGCGCAGTCCGCCTCGATCAGCAGGCCCATCGGGAAAGACATGGCCTAAATGGCTGTCCCCATAGGTCGAGCGGACCTCCGTGCGCATCATCCCAAGGCTTGCGTCTTGCAGTTCCGCGACATGAGCCGGCTCAATCGGTTTGGTGAATGAAGGCCAGCCGCACCCACTGTCATATTTGTCAGAGGAGGCAAACAACGGTTCGCCCGAAACAATATCGACATAAATCCCGACTGCATGGTTGTGCAGATATTTTCCGGTGCCAGGCCGTTCCGTGCCCGAGTCTTGCGTCACATACCGCGCCATCTCGTCCAACGCGGCAATGGCATCTGGGGTCTTGGTATACTTGGTCATAGCTGCCTCCGTTGATTTGAATGTGGGGGCAGGGCGCGCAGATGTCATCCCCTGATTTGAAGAGGTGACACAGCTGTGATGAGTTTACGGCAAAGGGGCGCGCGCGGGGATAGGGGGGTAGTGGCGGAGAGACAGGGATTCGAACCCTGGGTAGGCTTGCACCCACAACGGTTTTCGAGACCGCCCCGTTCGACCACTCCGGCACCTCTCCGCGAAGGGTCTGTGCGGGGCGATGTAAGGGACGCGCGCGATGGGCGCAACACCTTTTTGCGAGCAATCCACCGCTGATCCCTGTGCAATTCCCGCCTCGCACCTTGGCAGCGCCCAAGAGGCCCCCTAGGTTACACCAGAGCAGACACCCCCCACGGAGGACATCATGCAGCCCAAATCTCTCATATCCCTCGCGTTTGCGGCTCTGATCGTCACAGCGTCCTCTGTGTTTGCGGCGGACCGCGAGGCGAGCCGCGCGTTTTTGGAGGTGACGGGGTTTGACGTTGCGATCCGCTCGATGCAGCAAGATGCCATGTCGGGACCAGGGATCGCGGGCACCGCGCCGGACGCCTTTGGCGCGCAATGGGTCGAGCTGGCACGCGATGTGTTTGACCCGGACGAGATGGTGGAACGCTCGCTGGATATGATGGAAGCGATATTGCCGGATGACCTGCTGGCGCATGGCGCGACGTTTTACGCCTCCGATTTGGGGCAGCGTTTGGTCGCGGCGGAAAACGAAAGTCAGGGCCTCTCCAGCGCTGAGCGGTTTTCGGCGGGCGAGGTGATCGTCGAGGGGCTGAGGGAGAATAACCCGAAGCGGCTTGAGGAATATGATCTCATGATGAAGGCAATTGGCGGGGTGGACAGCTCGGTCAATGCGCTGATTGAAATTCAGGTGCGCTATTTGATGGCAGCCATGGCGGCCGGGGGCGAGGACATTGATTTGTCCGAAGCTGAGCTGCGCGAGGTGTTGCAACAACAAGCCGGGCAATTGCGCGAGTCCATGGCGAAATACTCCATCCTCGGCGCCGCCTATGTGTACCGCGATTTCTCCGATGCGGATGTTGTGGCCTACCGAAAAGCGCTTGAGGCAGAGGATATGCAGCAAGTTTATGAAATCCTGAACGGGATCCAGTTTCAAGTGATGAGCGAGCGCTATGAGGCGATGGCGGGCCAGCTCGGCGCGCTCAAGCCACAACAAGATATCTAACGCGGCACGAGGCGTTTGACGCGTTCTTTTCCTTGACAACAAAGGGGTTTGCCCCGATATACGCGGCTCTTGGCGCAGATTCTGCGTGAAGGCATATGAAACTCAGCCCGAAAAGGGCGCGCTGTTTGCAGGCGGCTTTAAGCCCAGAACGCCGGGATGACCGGGGCCACAGGACGCGGGAAATGTAAGGAATACCAGATGTTTGCAGTCCTCAAGACTGGCGGCAAGCAATATAAAGTCCAAGCTGGCGATGTGCTGCGCGTGGAAAAAATTGCTGCCGATGCTGGCGAAAAAATCCAGTTCAACGAGATTCTTATGGTTGGTTCGACCATTGGTGCCCCCTTCGTCGAAGGCGCTGGCGTCCAAGCGGAAGTGATCGACCAGATCAAGGGTGAGAAAGTCATCCACTTCGTAAAACGGCGTCGTAAGCACAGCTCCAAGCGTACCAAGGGCCACCGTCAACAGCTCACATTGCTGCGCGTGACCGATATCTTGGAAAAAGGCGCAGACACATCCGGCGTGAAGGCGGCTGTTGGCACAGGGTCGATCAAAGGCGCGGCACCTGCAGCGGCGGCGAAACCTGCCAAGAAAGCAGCAAAGCCTGCGGCGAAAGCTGACGCGGCACCGGCTGCGGCTGGCGGCGACGATCTGACAGCGCTCAACGGTGTTGGTCCGGCGATGATGAAAAAGCTGAACGAAGCTGGCGTTATGACCTTTGCCGATGTGGCAGCGATCAACGTCGACACGTTTGACGGCCCTAAAGTGAAACCCGAGTGGGTGGCAGAAGCCGCTACGCTCGCGAAATAAGCGAAGCAAGGAGAGTACGAGATGGCACATAAAAAAGCTGGTGGTTCCTCCC
Organism: Maritimibacter sp.; assembly: GCA_050633625.1. Lineage (GTDB taxonomy): Bacteria > Pseudomonadota > Alphaproteobacteria > Rhodobacterales > Rhodobacteraceae > JBOEGW01. The sequence continues at coordinate 429,816 of JBOEGW010000001.1, forward strand.
GCAACGGTCGCGATTCCGCGGGTCGTCGCCTTGGGGTTAAAAAATTCGGCGGTGAACTGGTTATTCCGGGCAACATCATCGTGCGCCAACGCGGCACGAAAATGTGGCCGGGCCAAAACGTCGGCATGGGCAAAGATCACACGATCTTCGCAACCGTCGAAGGCAATGTTCAGTTCCACAAAGGCCTCAAAGGCCGCACCTTTATTTCGGTTCTCCCGGCGGCGGAGGCCGCTGAGTAAACCGATCCAAGGTTGAAAAATTGGGGGATCGGCACTTCGCCGGTCCCCTTTTTCGTTTATGTGCATCCGGTTTCGCACAGGTGAAACGGAGCGATGCGCGGCGATGATGCGTGGTGATCCGGAGCAGCGGGGAGGCTGGTCCGATTGGTTAAAGTTTAAGGTTTTTCGGCTATCGCCTGTCAGGCTCTAGCTTGGGCGCGCACCCAAACGACAAAGGGCGTGCGTGATTGAGGAGGAAAGTTATGAAATTGGACCCCGTTTCCACCCACGGCCCAATTGCGGCGGATCGCTTGACCTTGCGCCCCGCGCGCAAATCGGACGCCGGTGTTTTGGCGCTCTATTCGGGCGATATTCGCGTTGCCTCCAACACAGCGAGCATTCCCCATCCGCTCCCACCCGGCACGACAGAAGCCTATTTGGCACGGGTGATGGCGCCCGGAAGCGACGAGGTTGTTTGGGTCTTGGATGGATCAACCGACCTGTCCGAAGGGCGGGTGCGCGACGTTTTGGGGGTGATCAGCCTGACCGAAATGGACCGCGCGCAAGTTGAGCTTAGCTATTGGGTGGCGCCCGCGTTTTGGAACGCCGGGGTGGCCTCTGAAGCCGTGCGCGCGCTTGTGAAGGCGAACCCGCTCAACAGCACCACCATCTTTGCCTGCGTCTTTCAGGACAATGCAGCATCCGCACGGGTCTTGACCAATGCAGGCTTTGAATATGTAGGCGATGCTGAGAGTTTTTGCGTGGCGCGGGGCACTACAGTCCCCACTTGGACTTATCTGCTCAAGTTGCCCTGAGACCTGCAACAAGGCACGTCTCGGTGCCTGCGCCCTTGAGTGCCACCGCAAATCGCACTAGGCAGAGCCAAACCTCAAAAGGCAGTTCACATGAAATTCCTCGATTTCGCTAAGGTCTATATTCGCTCTGGCGGTGGTGGTGGCGGCTGTATCAGCTTTCGCCGCGAAAAATACATCGAATACGGCGGCCCGGATGGCGGCGACGGCGGGCGCGGCGGGGATGTTGTCGTGGAAGCGGTTGAAGGGCTGAACACGCTTATTGATTTTCGGTATCAACAGCACTTTTTCGCCAAGAACGGCCAGCCCGGAATGGGCAACCAACGCTCAGGGAAATCTGGCGAAGAGGTTGTGCTGCGGGTGCCTGTGGGCACAGAAATTCTCGATGAAGACCAAGACACTGTGATTGCGGATTTAACCGAAGTCGGCCAGCGCGTGTTGATGGCCAAAGGTGGCAATGGCGGCTTTGGCAATTTGCATTTCAAATCGGCCACCAACCAAGCGCCACGCCGCGCCAATCCGGGCCAAGAGGGGGTTGAGCGCACGATCTGGTTGCGCCTGAAATTGATCGCGGATGTTGGCTTGTTGGGCCTGCCCAACGCTGGCAAGTCGACCTTCCTCGCCGCAACCTCCAACGCCCGGCCCAAAATCGCTGATTATCCCTTCACAACATTGGTGCCAAACCTTGGGGTTGTGGGAGTGGATGAGGTAGAGTTCGTGGTCGCGGATATTCCGGGGCTTATTGAAGGAGCAAGCGAAGGTCGCGGGCTTGGCGATCAGTTCTTGGGCCATGTGGAACGCTGTGCTGTGCTGCTGCATCTTGTGGATGGGACCGGCGAAGATGTCGCTCAGGATTACCAGACAATCATTCATGAGCTTGAAAACTATGCAGAAATTCTCGCGGCGAAAACCCGCGTGACGGTGCTCAATAAGGTCGATGCGCTCACCGATGAGGAACGTGCGCAGAAAAAAGCTGCCCTTGAGGAGGCCTCTGGGGGCACTGTGTATGAGATGTCCGGGGTGGCGCGCGAAGGCGTCACACAGGTCTTGCGCGCGCTCAAATCGGAGATTGGCGCCGAACGGTATCGCGAGAAAAAGGCGCAAGAGGTCGAGGCGGAGGACAAGCCGTGGCAACCCTAACCACCGCGAAGCGGGTCGTTGTGAAAATCGGCTCAGCGCTTTTGGTGCAGGCGGGCGAGGGCACCCTGAAGCGCGCGTGGTTGGACAGCCTGTGCGAGGATGTCGCGGCGCTGCGTGCGGGCGGTAAGGACGTTGTTTTGGTGTCATCCGGCTCCATTGGGCTAGGGCGTGCGGCGCTGAATTTGCCCGCCGGAACGCTGGCGCTGGAGCAAAGCCAAGCGGCGGCGGCGGTTGGTCAGGTGCGCCTCGTGCGCGCCTATGAGGACGCGTTGGCGGCGCGCGGGATTGTCAGCGCACAGGTTTTGCTGACGCTGGACGACAGCCTTGATCGGCGGCGTTATCTCAATACCCGCGCCACGTTGGAGCAGCTCTTGGCCCTTGGTGTGGTGCCCATCGTCAATGAAAACGACACAATCGCGACAGATGAAATTCGCTATGGCGACAATGATCGTCTCGCCGCGCAGGTGGCGGTAACGATTGAAGCGGATCTGACAATTCTCCTCTCCGATGTTGACGGTTTTTATTCCGGCAATCCGAAAGTCGATGCTTCGGCGCAGCATTTTCCGGTTGTCCAAGAGTTGACGCCAGAGCTTTTGGCCATGGGCGGAGATGCGATTGGCGGGCTGTCAAAGGGCGGTATGAAAACCAAACTCATCGCCGCGCAAACCGCAACAGCGGCGGGATGTGGGCTGATCATCACGTTAGGTGAGCCACTCAACCCCCTGAAAACGCTGGAAAACGGGGGGCGTTCTACGCTTTTCGTCGCGCGTGACGATCCCAAAGCCGCGCGCATTCAATGGATTTCCGCTATGAAATCTCAGGGAGCCATCCTGCTCGATGCGGGAGCTGTGCGGGCCATCAAAAAGGGAAAATCGCTATTGCCGGTGGGGATCATCGGTGTCGAGGGCGATTTTGAACGCGGCGATCCGGTGGAGATGATCGGACCTGATGACGTGCGCCTTGGGGCCGGGCTGACGCGTTACACAGCAAAAGAGGCGCGCGCGCTGATTGGCAAGCACACAGATGAGATTGAGGAGGCGCTAGGGTATCCCGGTCGCGCATCATTGATCCACCGCGACGATATGGCCTTGTAAGCGCACACAAAATGCGATGCAAAACATCGCCATAGATCATTTGAACGGCCATGGTCCGGGCGCTATAAACGCGTCAAACAAGGAGAGCGACATGAGTGACGACACCAATATTTCCGCCCTGATGCACGACCTAGGCGCGCGCGCCAAAAAGGCTGCGGCGGAGTTGGCGTTTGCACCGGGGGCGCGCAAACAAGCGGCTCTTGAGGCGGCGGCGGATGCTGTTTGGGCGCGCCGCGCCGACATTATGGCCGCCAATGAAAAAGACCTGGCGTTTGGCCGCGAAAAGGGGCTGAGCGCGGCCATGATGGACCGTTTGTTGCTTGATGAGGCGCGAATTCAGGGCATCACGGATGGGTTGCGCGCGGTTGCGGCGCAGGCCGATCCTGTGGGCGAGGTGCTGGAGGAATGGGACCGTCCAACGGGGCTTCATATCAAACGAGTGCGCACACCGCTTGGGGTGATTGGCGTGATTTATGAAAGCCGCCCCAATGTGACGGCGGATGCGGGGGCGCTCTGCCTTAAGGCCGGAAACGCAGTGATTTTGCGCGGCGGCTCGGAGAGTTTTCACAGCTCAGGCGCAATCCATGCCTGTCTCGTAGAAGGGTTGCGCGCCGCGGACCTGCCAGAAGATGCCATTTTGCGCGTGCCAACGCGCGACCGGGCTGCGGTGTCTGAAATGCTCACCATGACCGATTTCATCGATGTGATTGTACCGCGCGGTGGTAAGGGGCTTGTGGGGCTGGTCCAGCGCGAAGCCCGCGTGCCGGTGTTCGCGCATCTTGAGGGCATCGTGCACATTTATGTGGACAAGGCAGCGGATGCGGAAAAAACCCGTAAAGTTGTGATGAACGCGAAAACCCGGCGCACCGGGATTTGTGGCGCGGCGGAATGTTTGTTGATCCATAAGGATGCTGTCGCGCTTGGCCAATCGGTCATTGATGACTTGATGGCGGCCGGTGTGGAGGTGCGCGCGGGCGCGGGTCTGTCTGGCAGTGTGGTTGCCACTGATGAGGATTGGGGCAAGGAATACCTCGATAGCATTATCGCGGCGAAACTCGTGGATGATTTAGAAGCGGCGATCAAACATATACGGACGTTCAGCTCCTCGCATACCGATGCGATCATGACCGAAGATGACGCGGCGGCTGCCACGTTTTTTCAACAGATCGACAGCGCCATTCTGATGCGAAACGCCTCGACACAATTTGCCGATGGGGGCGAGTTTGGTATGGGGGCGGAAATTGGCATCGCCACCGGCAAAATGCACGCGCGAGGCCCGGTGGGGGCGGCGCAACTCACCTCCTTTAAGTACCTTGTGGAAGCGGATGGCGCTGTGCGCGCCTAACACTCAAACGAGATTTCGCTCTCTCCCATGGTCACCTGAACCTGGCGGCCTTGGCTTGCAAGCTCCGGGCCAATCAAGCCAAACTCGACTCGCGCAGGGGGCAGCTCGCCCCCGGTGTCGCCCTGCGTGACAAAGGCCCATAAAGCTGGTTCGTCCTTAAACTGATCCGCGCGCCCCGCAACGCGCAGGCGATCCCCGTCTTTGCTCACGTCAATATCTCCCCCCCAAGGCATGACAGTTTCAAGACATTGGATCATCAAGAAGGCGAGTTTTACATCGGTGCGCAGCGGATCTCCGGCCAAATTCCAATGGATCCGCACCTTTCGCCCGTCCACGTTAGGCGTCAGCACATCGTTGATCTCGCGCGCCGAGACCACAGCACCAGGGGCCGCCGCGCCATAGGCCACACGGAAAAACTTGATCCGCGCATTGGCATTGCTCACACTTTCGCCAATCAACGCCATTTCCGGGCTATCGGGCACGCCAGACAGCTCCAGCAACTCAAGCCCATTGCCGATCGCGCCCAAAGGGCTGATAAGGTCATGGCAGATACGTGATCCAACCAATGAAACAAGGTCGCGGGGCGGGGTATCACTCATAAGGGGCTCCGGGGTCAATTTGGGTCTGTTGTGAAATCTGTGGCGAAATCTGTGGCAAAAGGAGTCGGGACATCATGGCAGATATGGGATCAGTATTGGAGCCAGGGATGCTGGTGCGCCACCCGAACAAACCAGACTGGGGGCTTGGGCAGGTACAATCCAACATCGGCGGCAAAGTCACCGTCAACTTCGAACATGTAGGTAAACAAGTGATTGAAATTTCCCGCATTGATCTCACTTTGGTGTTTGACACGCCCTAAATCCCGCAGGCGCGCGCTTTGTCCTTTTGGCCTGTGTCTTTTCACCTTAAAATAGTTAACTAAATGATAACACAGCTTTTGCGAGAACAATTGGCTCACCTATCAGGCAAGTGTTGCCAAAGAGGCGAGGGCAACCTAGTAGAGTTGGATTGACTAGGGGAGAAACGGGCGCGATGGCGAAAGCCACACCACAATTCGAGCTGCGCTTGGCGCGTGGAGACGACGACCTGAAGGCCGGCCAGCGTTTGCGCTACGATGTGTTCGTGGAGGAACTCGGTGCCAGTGGCTCGCTTGTGGACCATGAAAACCGGCTGGAACGCGACGAATTTGATCCGTTTTTCGATCACCTCTTATTGTTTGACGTTGCTGCGCCCGGCGCCCCCTGCGTTGGGGCCTACCGCGTCATGCGCGACGATCAGGCGGCCTTGATGGGGCGTTATTATTCAGAGGACGAATACGACCTGACGGCGCTGCGCAACTCGGGGCGTAAACTTCTGGAACTTGGCCGCTCCTGCGTGCACCCGGAGTATCGCGGCGGGCCTGCGCTTGCTCAGCTTTGGGCCGGGCTGCTGGACTATCTCAGCGCCCATAAAATCGAGGTGATGTTTGGTGTCGCCAGTTTCCATGGCACCGATATTGACGCATTAAAACAACCCCTTGCCCATTTGCACCATAATTTCCTCGCGCCTGAGGATTTGCGGGTCAAGGTCTTGCCCGAACATGCACAAACCATGGACCTGCTGCCCGCCATTGAGGTTGATGAGCGCGCTGCGATGGGGCAAATGCCTTCGCTGATCAAAGCCTATTTGCGCCTTGGGGGGCGGGTCGGAGAGGGGGCCTTCGTCGATAAACCCTTCAACACAACCGATGTCTGCATTCTCGTGGACATGGCGAAAGTCCCGGAAAAGAAACGCAATGTCTACGCGCGTATCGGCGCACGCGATCCCAAACGGGAGCCACAAACGGACCCGAAATCGTGAGCCCCACATGGGATGACGGCACCTCACCTGAGCTTGGGGCGATTTCGCCCCTCGGCTATCTGCGCGCCTTCTGTCGCGGCGTCCCGCTCGTGCTGCTGTTGATCCTTGGCCTCGCCCTAACGCTTATTTTGCGCCCCTTCGAGCGGCTCATCGCGCGCCAGTCGCGCCCCTTGACCCCCTATATCACATGCGCGGTCTGCACCGGTGCGCTGGCGCTCATGGGGATCAAACTGCGCCGGATTGGCACGCCCATGAAAGGGGCGGGGGCCGTCGTCGCAAATCACTCGTCATGGCTCGATATATTTGCGCTCAACGCCCGCAAACGGGTCTACTTCGTTGCCAAATCCGAAGTGGAAGGCTGGGCCGGTATCGGCTGGCTTGCCCGCGCCACAGGTACAGTCTTCATCAAACGAGACCGCCGCGAAGCCCGCACCCAGGTTGCAGGCTTTCGCACCCGCCTTGCGGCCGGTCATAAACTGCTGTTCTTCCCAGAAGGCACCTCAACAGACGGGCAGCGCGTCTTGCCCTTTCGCACAACCCTTTTTGCGGCGTTCTTTGACGAGTCTCTGCGCGACACTATGCGCGTTCAGCCCGTCACCCTCCTGTGGCACGGCCCCAAAGGCGCCGACCATCGGTTCTACGGTTGGTGGGGCGGCATGGATCTCGGACCACATCTGTTGGCCGTCTTGGCACAGCGCCCACAAGGGCGCATCGACATCCACTACCACAGGCCCCTCAAGGTCGCAGATTTCCCAGACCGCAAGGCCCTCGCCAAAGCTCTGGAGGACGCCGTCCGCGCCCCTTTCCTTGTTTCCTAAATACCTCGGGTGAGCGCGGCACGCGCGAGGGCAGCGCCCTCAAACCACGTTGCTAACTGCGCGCCGCCGCAAGTGTCTTGAGCGCGCTCATCGGATCCTCAGCGCCCCAAACTTCATCACCGAACGAGAAAAAATCCGTACAGGGCGTCATCGCGCGCACCAAGTCGGCGCTCAACCCGCCGCTGGCCACAACAGGCACCTCAATCATTTCGCTCCACCACTGAAACAACTCAAGCTCCGCAACACTGCCGTCCCCAAGCTGGCTCGCTCCGACCGGACCAAAGGCCACGTAATCGGCACCGGCTTCGCCTGCGTTCAACCCCTCATGGCGCGACGGGCCGCAGAACGCGCCAACAATCGCATCCGCGCCGAGGTCTTCGCGGGTCTTGCGCACAAGCTTCGCCCCATCGGAAAAATGCACCCCGTCAAGGCCAAGCCGCTCCACCATCAACACGTGGTCGGCAATCACCACAGCAATATCGCGCGCATGGCACACTTCGCGACAGGCATCGGCCGCGCGCGAAATCACGTCTTCGTCGCGGGTGGCCAAATCAAGGCGGACACAGGCAATGTCCACGGCGTCCAAGGCCCCGGCGAGAATGTCAGGAAAGCTATCCAGCGCAATCACGGGAGGGGTCACGAGGTAGAGTTGTGGAAGCTCAAGATCGGCCATGGGACGGTCCTTTGGTTGGATTCGCCGTTTCATACCCACCTTTTGCGTCCTTGACCACGTTTGCCGCCTGTTCAAGAGCGGTTTTCGCGCAGGGTGCGCCCTCTTGTGCCTTACGCCTGCGCATCGTAACACCGCGCCATGACTGAAAAGAGCGACAAAAAAGCCGGGCCGGCGCCCGCAATCGTATTGGTCCGCCCCCAGATGGGCGAAAATATCGGCGCGGCGGCGCGGGCGATGCTGAATTTCGGCCTCGACCGGATGCGTCTCGTCGCACCTCGCGATGGCTGGCCCAACCAAGCTGCGGTGGCGATGGCCTCTGGGGCGGGGCGGGTCTTGGATGCGGCAAATATCTATGAAGACCTGCCAACAGCTCTGGCGGATTGTGACTATGTGCTGGCAACAACGGCGCGTCACCGCGAGCTTGTGAAACCAGTGCTGACCCCGGAGGCGGCGATGGCGCAGGTTCGGGCGATGCAGGCTGAGGGCAAGCGGGTGGCGATTTTGTTTGGCCCGGAGCGCGCAGGTCTTGAGAACGAGGATGTCGCGCGGGCAAATGCGCTTGTGACCTTTCCTGTGAACCCGGAATTTGCCTCGCTTAATCTTGCGCAATCCGTGCTGTTGACCGCCTATGAATTCGGTCGCCAAGGATACGATGGGCCGCATGAGGTCTTACCGCTTGCGAAAACCGAGTTGGCCAGTCATGTGGAGGTGGAGGCGCTGGCGGATCACTATGAACAACGTCTTGAGGCTGTTCGGTTTTTCTACCCGCCGACCAAAGCGCCCGGCATGAAGGTCGTCTTGCGCAATATGTGGACGCGACTGGGGCTGACGCGCGCGGACGTGCAGATGTTGCACGGGATGTTGCGCCAGCTGATCCGGGATCGGTCACAGGATTAGGACCAAGCGGCGCGGCCCCTCAAGCTCGCACTGTTGATGAGAGGCTCTGCCCCTCGTGCTCGCACTTTAGACGAGGGGCTCTGCCCTTCGTGCTCGCACTTTAGACGAGGGGCGCTGCCCCTCGTGCTCCCCGAGGTATTTTTGAACCAAAGAAGCAGGGCGTTAGCTGGCTTTGCGGGCGGCCATGATCCAGAGGAGCGCCAGTCCGAAGGACAGGATCGCGTTGAGGTTGGCCATTGTGAAGCCAAACAGCTCCCACGGGATGTCGTCGCAGCGCACAAGCGGGGCTGTCATGATGTGATCCAGCAGTTCGTCCGCGGAAAGGTTTGCGACGGAGCTGGAGGTGCAGGATGTTGGCCCCTCCCACATCCCACGCTCCACCCCGGAGTGATACACGCCGATGCCAGCGGTCGTCAGCGCCGCAAGCGCGCCAAGCCAGGCCAGGGCGCGGTGCGACAGCGATAGCGCAAGGGCGCCAATCGCAAGGGCCACGAAATGTGGATAGCGTTGCCACCAGCACAGTTTGCACGGCGCATAGCCGAGCGCTTGGAACAGATATGCCCCAACAATAAGCGCAAACGAGCCCGCCGTGGCCAGAGCGGCCAGCTGTTTCCAAGTCATGTGTTTCATAAGAATTTCACCGCGTAGAAGCCTGCGCTAAGAAGCACAATAAAGATCGTGAACATAAGGCCCAATCGCTTTTCAATGAAATCACGAATAGGTGCGCCAAACTTCCACAAGAGCGCTGCGACGATAAAGAACCGCAAACCGCGCGCGAGGATGGACGCCACCAAGAACACGCCAAAATTCAGCCCCGTTGAGCCAGATAGGATTGTGATGATCTTATACGGGAAGGGCGTCACGCCTGCGGCCAGCACCGCCCATGCGCCCCACTCATTATAGGTGGCAGCGAAATGTTCGAATTGATCGGTCTTGCCATAGAAATCGAGCACCGGTTGGCCGATGGTGTCCAGCAACGCATAGCCGATGTAATAGCCAAAGAGGCCCCCCAGCACAGACGCCACAAGCGCGACAAAGGCAATCAAGAAGGCCCGGTTGGGACGCGCTATGATCATCGGGATCAACAATAAATCCGGTGGGATCGGGAAAAACGAGCTTTCCGCAAAGGCCACAGCCGCCAGCGCCCAGAGTGCGTATCGGCCGGAGGCCAAAGCGATGGTCCAGTCGTAAAGTCGTTTGATCATGGTCTGCCTGTGGTGCGCGTTTGTTTTGCCCGTTGCACCACGCAGGGGCGCTTTGGTCAAGGAATGATTGGTTGCGCTTGTGCGGCACTTGGGTAGGGTTTGCTGAAAGAGCGAGGGCTTGAGATGAAGTGGCAAGGACGGCGCGGAAGCCGCAATATTGAAGATCGGCGCGCGTCTCGCTCCGCAACGGGTGGGCGCAAAGGTCAGATGGGGCTTGTGGGTGTCCTTGTTATTTTGGCCTTTGGCTATTTCACTGGGATTGATGTGTCCTCCTTGTTGAGCGGGCAGGGGGGCGTCGCCACATCAACGGGTGGGGGCGACATAACAGCAGCGGACGAACAAGCCGCACAGTTTGTGTCGGTGACTTTGGCGGATACCGAAGACATTTGGGCCACGAAATTCAAGGTGCAGGTGGGGCGCGCCTATCAGCCGCCGGTCTTGGTGCTCTTTAAGGGCGCGACGCAATCGCCCTGCGGCGGCGCATCGGGCGCGACTGGCCCTTTCTATTGTCCGGCGGATCGGAAGGTCTATTTGGACACGGATTTCTTCACAACGATGAGTCGGCAACTTGGCGCATCAGGCGATTTTGCCGCGGCCTATGTTGTGGCGCATGAGGTCGCGCATCATGTGCAAAACGAGCTTGGCATCTTGGGGCAGGCCAATCGGCTTCGTGCGCAGGTGTCGCAACAGGAAAGCAACGCGATTTCTGTGCGAATCGAACTTCAGGCCGATTGTTATTCCGGCATTTGGGCGCGCGAAGCGGATGCGCGCTTTGGATCAGTGGAGGAGGGCGACATTGCCGAAGCGATGAATGCTGCCAAACAAATCGGTGATGACACGCTGCAACGCAACGCCGGAAAACGTCCCATGCCGCACACCTTCACCCATGGCACATCGGCGCAACGTCAACGCTGGTTCGCCAAAGGCTACAAAACCGGCAACCTGAAAGCCTGCGACACCTTCTCGGCGCAGCAGCTCTAGGGCCTTCATAACTCTGAAGAAAAGCGCGGTTGGTACCCATGGTCGGACTCGAACCGACAAGGTGTTGCCACCGGGGGATTTTGAATCCCCTGCGTCTACCAATTCCGCCACACGGGCCGCGCGCCCTTCCTCTAACCGCATGTGCGAGCGGGGTCAATTGCCTGATTGCTGTTCTTTTCGCGATATTGTCGGGGCGGGCGGATCGACGTAGCGTTTCATAAGAATTGATCGGCGGAATTGATCGGCACGGCGGTGGGAGGGGAAATGGAACTTTCAGGAAAAACGGTTGTGGTCACCGGAGGTGGCAGTGGCATCGGGCGGGCGCTTGTCGCGGCGCTTTTGGCGCAGGGGGCGCGGGTTGCGGCGGTGGACTTGGATGAGGCGGGGCTTGAGGAAACCAAGGTGCAACTTGGCTCGGGCGATCGGTTGACGGGTTTTGTGGCCAATATCGCGGATCGTGCCCGCGTCATGGCGCTGCCTGATGAGATCGAAACCGCGCTTGGCCCGGTGGATATACTGATCAACAACGCCGGGGTGATACAGCCGTTTGCGGATTTCAACGATCTGTCCTTTGAGGTGATTGATCGTATGGTCACTGTGAATCTGGTGGGACCGATCAACATGACAAAAGCGTTCTTGCCGCGTTTGATGGCGCGCCCGGAGGCGCATTTGGTCAATGTTTCCTCGATGGGCGGCTTTATTCCGTTTCCGGGGCAAACCCTTTACAGCGCGTCCAAAGCGGCGGTGAAGGTGATGACCGAAGGGATTTATGCCGAAACCCTTGGCAGCTCGGTTCATGTCAGCGTGGTGTTACCGGGGGCGGTGAACACCAATATCATGAAGAACTCCGGCGTTGAGAGCGCAGAGGACCTAAGCGATGCTGCCTCGGCGCAGGCGCTCCCCGCCGATGAGGCCGCGAAGATCATTCTTGAAGGGATTGAAGCGAATAAGCTGCATATCCTTGTGGGGAAGGATTCCCGACTGTTGTTCAAGCTTGTGCGGCTCATGCCGGCGCGGGCGATCCGCATCATTCAGAAGCAAATGAAAAAGATGGGCCGGTGATGAACAGGGCGTAAACGCGCTGCGCAAATTATGCTGTTTATGGTGAATGATTCGTAACCGACGCGGCTGGGGTGTTCACGGATTTCGGTGAAATCGGCGGATATGGGCCGATTGATGCTGAATTGAGAACGTTAACCTTGTCGTCTTTGTGCCTGATTTACCATTGCAACAGATCGTTTTGTTTCCATCCCGGACTTGGTTCGATAAGTGCAATTTGGAAACAATCCTGTGGATGGTTTGGCGAGGCGCCGCGAAATTCTGTGGATAACTGACCAGATCTGGGGATGAACTGGGGGTTATCCCATAGACGGCTTCCCACACATGTCCGATTTGTTTCCTCACCCGAAACAATAGCATTTTACACGCCTGTTACAGACCACCGCTTTGACCCGAATTGTTAACGAGTCATGGGGGTAATTCGCCGTTTTTACGTCAGAATTTACTTTTGCCCCGCACCGGGACGCGGTAATTTGTCCCTGCCCAACTGGGGGGCGATGTCTGTTTAGGCCACGGGGGCGGCCGCACGTAATCCACGGCTTGTCCGTGGAGTAGAGGTGTGTGTCGTGCTGCTCAATCGGGTAGTTTGGCAAGCTCGGATTGTGTCGAAATTGTGGACGTGGGGTCCTCATTTTCGCAACAATGCCGCGTCAGGTTCGCAATTGGGCCTGAATCTCTCTCCATGAAGCAAGGTGTGATCAAGCTGGAATGAAAACCGTCATGGTTGGCATTTCACGTTTGGCAGGAACGAGCACCGAAGGTGAGGGAAATAGAAGACATGATGTCTTTGTTTGATCTTAAGTTTGAAAGCGCCGCTCTTTTGAGTGGTGCCTTTGGCGTGCTCGGCTCCGACTTTTTTAACATGAGTGATACGGGGTGCCGTCCGGCAACTGCCGGTCATACCTCTAAACCCCGCACAGTGGCAGTCCAGAAACATACCAGCCGCGGCAATGAGCAAGGGAAGCTTTAAGATGACCCTCTTTAATCTTTTTAATCACAATACCTCCACATCGTCTGGTTCAACCAACGATCCGTTCCAGCCATCGGGTGATTACCTGCTGGATTGGAACCTGACAGGCGCGGACGGTTCGGCCTCTTTGACCTCCCCAGCGAGCGCGCAAACGGTCAATGTGACAGTTTCCACGCCCAAAAACGCGGATCACAACCAATTCACCCTCAACGCTGACGGCAATCTGCACTCGGACGACAACGTAGATACGCCCACAGTGACCGAAGTGACCTTTGACCACGCTGTGTCGAACGTATCCTTCCAACTCGTGGACGTAGACCAAGGCCGCGACTTTGACGACAAAGTCACGATTCTGGCCTACGACCAAGACGGTAACCTTGTTGACGTTGATTTCTCGGATCTGGACCCGAGCCACAGCGTGAACGGGAACACTGTAGAGGGTGGCGCAAATCTGGACGAACACTGTGAAACCGATGACGACAATGTCACCGTGTCGATCGCAGGCCCGATCACAAAACTGGTGATCGTACATGACAACGGCTCCAACGAAGACCTGTCCGGTGTGATTCAAATCACCGACCTGGGCTTTGATTGTGATGAGCCGGTTCAAGACGGCATCGTTTCGGGCAACGACAGCGCCAACGATATTGTTGACGGCTATCTCGGTGATCCGGACGGCGACCTTGTGGACAGCAACGACGCATTGTTGCCCGGCGAAGTCGGCAATGACGACATCATCGACGCAAAAGGCGGCGATGACACAATCGAAGCGGGCGCAGGCAACGACGAAGTCTATGCTGGCGCGGGCGACGACACGATTGATGGTGGCACAGGCGACGATGTCATCTATGGCGACAGCGAATATGCTGGCGGCACATCGACAGGCGGCTCCAGCGAGCAAACCATCGGCGCAATCTCCGGCGCAACGCACACGCTTGCTGTGTGGGACCTTGATGACATCACAGTCTCCGGCGGCTCGAACCCCTTTGTGGGCGGCACTTACGGGAACTCCCACGCCGATGGGACGAGCTTCACAATTGATGCGGGGTCTTCCCCCGTTGCGGTTGGCGTCCACGACCAAAGCGGCAGCAAATTCAACGATGGTGACCTCAGCCAAGACCTCGTGAACACTGTCACGCTCAACGGCAACACAGAGCACGCAGGCGAGCGGATCACACCGGAATACGCCTATTCTGTGCAGGATTCCTCCGGCGATGTGATCAAAATCTACGCTGTTGAATTCGGCGGCAACGATGTTGTTGGCTTTGTCTCTGATACCCCAATGGTTGTTGGCGAAACCTATACTGTTGTTGATCACATCGACAGCCACCCAGAGGTCGAATACGACCACCTCGCAGACACTTGGATTGAGCCAGACGCGGGCACAGGCACGGGGTCCGGCTCCGCTGGCCCAGCCGACCCAGAGGATTGCGGCGACGACATCATCGACGGCGGCGCAGGCAATGACACGATCTATGGCCAAGGTGGCGACGACACGATTGATGGCGGCACAGGCGATGACCTGATCTACGGCGACAGCGTCATGTCCACAGGTGGCGGCACGAGCGGTGGCACGACGGAGCAATCCATCGACACAGTCTCCGGCGCAACGCACACGCTCGCGGTTTGGGACCTTGATGACATCTCAGTTTCCGGCGGCTCGACCCCCTTTGTGGGCGGCACGTACGGCAACTCCCACGCCGATGGAACAAGCTTCACGATCAACGCAGGGTCTTCCCCTGTTGCGGTTGGTGTTGACGATGGGTCCACCAGCAAATTCAACGACGGTGACCTCAGCCAAGACCTCGTGAACACTGTCACGCTCAACGGCAACACAGAGCACGCAGGCGAGCGGATCACCCCGGAATACGCCTATTCCGTGCAGGATTCCTCCGGCGACATCATCAAAATCTACGCTGTTGAATTCGGCGGCAACGATGTTGTTGGCTTTGTCTCTGATACCCCAATGGTTGTTGGCGAAACCTATACTGTTGTTGATCACATCGACAGCCACCCAGAGGTCGAATACGACCACCTCGCGGACACATGGTTTGAGCCAGATGCAGGCACAGGCTCCGGGTCTGGCGGCGGTAGCGCCGACGACGATTGCTGTGGCGATGACGACATCGACGGCGGCGCAGGCAATGACACGATCTACGGTCAAGGCGGCGACGACACGATTGATGGCGGCACAGGCGACGATGTGATCTACGGCGACAGCGGCACTGGTGTCTCTGTTGGTGCGCCTGTCACAGTACGCGAAAGCTTCGAGTGGAACGAAGAATCCAACTTTGCCAATAACGCAAATGCTGGCGATTTCACCCAAAACACGGGCCATGTGAATGTCACTTTCTCGACCCTTCACGCCTCCTCCGGTGTGGACACCGAGTTTGAGACAGACACACAAAAA
The DNA here is from genome assembly GCA_050633625.1 of Maritimibacter sp. GTDB lineage: Bacteria > Pseudomonadota > Alphaproteobacteria > Rhodobacterales > Rhodobacteraceae > JBOEGW01. The sequence goes on from JBOEGW010000001.1 coordinate 445,277, forward strand.
GTCCACTCCATCACCGACGATGGCGCCCCAGTTGACGCGCATTCCTCGCTCAATTCCGAGCTGGGCGGTGCTGGCAAATCCGCTGACTACCAGTTCGCCTTCGACACAGAAGTTGAAGATGTGTCCTTCCGGGTGAATGACATTGACGGCGACGGCGTTGTGAAAATCACAGCCTATGATGCGGATGGCAACGAAGTCGATGTCTCCCTGCAAGCCGGCTCCAAATTGACAGCGCTCGACACCGATGGTGACGGCGTCAAAGATACAGTCGACTCCAAAGGCGGCTACGAAGAAGACACATCCCCGAACTACTCGGTTCTTGTGAACATCGCAGGCCCGATCTCCAAGATCGTGATCGAGCATGACCAAGACGGCTCCAACAATTCCGGCATCAATATCACGGACATGTATTTCGACGTGACCTATAACGATGGTCTGGACGAAACCTGTGAGCCAGGTAACGACACAATCACCGGCGGCGAAGGCGCCGACACGATGTACGGCGAAGACGGCGACGACACATTCCTCGTGGCCAGCGGTACTGAAGGTGCGGGCGATGTGATCGTTGGTGGCAACGGTCCAGATCAAACAACCGACCACGATGTGCTCGACCTCACGGGCGCGGGCCGTGTGGACATTGTCCAAAACGCGGACGCGACCGACGAAGGCGCGCTCACAGGGACAGTGACCTTCGCGGATGGTTCTGTGCTGGAATTCAGCCAAATCGAGAACATCATTACAGATGTTCAAAACACCGGCCCAATCGCCAATGACGACTCCGTCACATTGGATGAGGACACAAGCTACAACTTCCCTGTGCTTGGCAATGATTCCGATCCAGATGGCGACCCAATCTCCATCATTCCAGGCAGCGCCACCGATCCGGCGCATGGCGATCTCACCGACAATGGTGATGGCACATTCACCTATACGCCAGATCCCGACTACAACGGCACCGATACCTTCACCTACACCATCACAGATGGCCAAGGCGGCACCGACACAGCTACAGTGACCCTGAATGTCACCCCTGTGAACGACGCGCCAGAAGCCGGGGACGACTCCGCAACCGCCGCGGCGGACGCCCCGCAGGTGGTCGACGTCCGTGGCAGCGGCACCGACCCAGATGGCGATCCATTGACAGTGACCGAGGCGACA
>JBOEGW010000002.1:0-69762 GCA_050633625.1 Maritimibacter sp.
CCCCATGTTTTGTCCACTCCCATTGATGGAATGGGGCTCCAGGTTCGCCGATGTACTGACCAAGGTCGAACTCCGCCAGTTCGACCCCGAAGAAATGGATGCGGCAGTCGCCTGGGTACGCGAAGGCTAGGGGGGGGCTACCAACCAGCTGCCTTCGCATAGCCAGAGTCAGTTATTGGCGGTTTCTAGAGGAAGTCGGGGAAATCAAACAGCACCCACCGCCTTTCGCATTCCGCCTGCTATTAGCGCAGCGGCATCCGTTGCGATCAGAAGGATGTTCGCACGAGGTGGCGCCACCAGGAATCTCGGTTACCAGTCAGGATCAAACTTGTCCTTGAAATTCCGCAACCCATCGAAGTTGTAGAAATGTCCTCCGTGACGATAGACAAGCGCGCCGAACTTCGCAGTCCAGCGGCTGCCCTTGCGGGTTTCGAGACCGGCAAGCGGTGAAATCGTAATGTTTTGATTGGGACCTGACTCCGCTTAATTTACATAAACTTCATTATGCGTGACTGACGCTGTTTCGTGTCATGGTGTATTGACGGTCATCGCTACTCGCCCTAGTAGCATTTGCAACACCAAGTACCCGGAACTGCATGCACATTGGTCCTCTGTCTCTAAGCACCGATTTTCGATTTTTCTGCTCCGTCATCTTCGAATGTAACATATATCGCGTGGCGATATTTCGCGCACCGTGTCCGTTTCGCGGGCATGAACTTGCGGGACCGTGTAGCACTGAACATCCAGGAATTGAGACGCGCCCGCGGCCTCAGCCAGGAGGAGCTTGCTCATCGGGCCGATGTGAGCCGCGGCCATATGGGCAAGGTCGAGAACGCCAAGTTCGCGGCCTCGCTCGACCTTCTCGAACGCATCGCCCGGGCGCTCAATGTCGACCCCGAAGTACTCTTCGCGAGGCGCTAGTGCGCTTCCTGAGGCTTTGATCCTGTCCCCCAACGCGAGGACATAACGGCAAGAACGGTACGAGTGGCGCGGGTACATGGCGAAGAGAAAGACAGGCTGGCCTTTCCAGGAAGGGTTTCTGAACGACGGAACACAGGAGATCCACCTGTTCACCGATTACCGTTGGAATAATGGCTCGGTGAGTCGCCGCTGGCATGTCGATCCAGAACGTTTTGATGCAGACCGTGCCGACCTGCGCCCAGTCTCCCTGAAGGCATCGGACAGTTCGGATCAGTAGGAAAACCACTCCGAATGGCCCATGTTGCCCTCAAAGTCACCGAACTCGACCATGATGCTGCGGGCATAAAAGTGCCATAAGCCTCCGCCCGACGGATAGGCGATCTCCTGCCCGCTTTCCGAGACGAATGTCGCGGGCCAGGGGGTGTGGGAGCCGTAGACCCGCTGGATGTAGCGGCAGGTCCGGTTTTCGCGATCGCAGGAGCGGATCGACCAGTCCCACTGGCGCGGTTCGTCGCGCGGCTCGTAGGAGCGCCCGGTGAACCAGATCACATGAGTGCGGTTCAGCCATTCATACTCCGGCAAGTTTGTATCGAGCTCGCCCTCTCCGCCGGGCCCACCCAGCTCGACCGGCACATGGGCAAAGGTGCAGACCCCGAAAGGCGGCAGGCTCGGCCAGGGTGTGATCCGACGAATCATCGTGCGATAGGCCCGCGCGCAGACGGCACTCGGTGGGAAACCACCCGCCATGCAGAGCATGATGGCGCAGTCGATATCATAGGCCTGCGCCTTCACCGGCACCCCAAGAGCACCAAACACCCCGATTATCGCCGCCATCGCCTGCCGTTTCATGTCACTCTCCCGCAAAAGTTGCGGCAACTATCGTGCAATTTGTTTTTTTATGCAATCTGTCGTATTGACTCTATATGTCTTTATGGCCTTAGTGTCGTGAAGTAGAAGGGCTCTCGTGGGGAGAGTCCGAACATGCCGATAGCGCGCAACCAGATCCTGATCACCATCGATGGTGTGAAAGACCTTCAAGAAGAAGGCATCGCGTTCCGCTGCCGGTATGAACTCGTAGGGTTCACGGACGATGGCAAGCCGCGCTACCAGTGCATCTACCTGCGCGCGGGCGAGCCGGAAGCCATTCTGGTCTCGACCCGGATCACCCCACACGGACCTGAGCCGCGGTATTTCAACATATGGCCGGGGCTCTTCAAACATCATCTCGAGTTCGGTGACGGGCGCGATCTGCGCTTTGGTCCTGACTACAGCATCACCCTCGAGGAGCGCGGCTGACGTCATCGCCTTCGGTCGCGACGGCACGGCCCGGACCTCGGGCTGGACTTTCCACGGCGCGAGGCCTGCCTGGGCGGGGCTGGATGATAGCGCTGAGGCCGAAGTGGTTCTGGCCTCGCTGGTCGCCACGCCGCCGTCCGGACGCGACGACATCCTCTCCCTGATCCGGACGACTGCTGATCGCCATCAGGGGAACCGTGCCCTGCGCCGAGCTGGTCTGAGTGCCGACGACTGGCAGTTCCTGTTCCGAGCACTGGTCGAGGCCGAAAGCAGCTACAACCCAACTGCCGTCAGCCCCAAGGGTGCCTATGGTCTTGGCCAGCTGATGCCAGACACGGCCCGTGCCCTCGGGGTCGATCCGCGCAATCCGTCCCAGAACCTCGATGGCGCGGCGCGCTATCTGCTCGGGCAGCTCGCCATGTTCAAGGACATCGACCTGGCGCTGGCAGCCTATAATGCCGGGCCGCACCGGGTGGTCGAGTATTCCGGCATCCCGCCTTTCACCGAGACCCGCGAGTATATCGCGCGCATCCATCGGATCCGGTCCCGGCTGGCAGGCCCTCCCGTTTCCGCTCCGGACATCCGCGTCGCAGACGATGTTCCAGCCCACGCGCCCGTCCACATCGATCTTCAGTAAAACAAGGGAACCTCGCATGCTTCGACATCGCCTCAGCCGCCTCTTGCCTGCCGCCACAACCCTGGCGGCTTTCGCAACGCCCGCCCTCGCGCAGGACTTGTCACCCATCCAAACCATGCTGGAAACCGTCGAGGCCGCGCTGACCGGTCCGATCGGGATCGCGGTCGCGACGCTCGCGGTCATCGGCACCGGTTTCATGTGCATGATGGGACGGCTCAACTGGGGCTGGTTCGCCTCGGTCATCATCGGGATCGTGCTGATCTTCTCGGCCGGCACCATCGTCGACGGCTTCTCCTGAGGTTGGAGAATAGAGTTGGCAGAACGATCTCCCCTCTTTCTGGGCCTCGCCCGTCCGCCCAAGTATCTGGGCTTGCCCGTCGGATACCTCGTGGTTCTGGCGACCGGGGTCGTTCTGCCGTTTATCTGGACGAAGTCGATGGTCTTCTTCCTGATTGGTCTCATCGCCTATCCGATCCTCTGGTTCGTCGCTGACCGCGAACCGCATTTCTTCGAGGTTCTGCGCGTCTCCTATGGATCGGTGCGCCCGACGAAGAACCGGGCCCTGCATGGAGGCGACAGCTTTGGCGCTTGATGCAGGCACCCTTTCCACTCACGGAACCGCGCTTCTTCAGGCCGGCGGCGGGAACTTCGCGCGAGAGAGTTATCTCGCCGAACACCTGCCGTATTTCGCGCTCGCGGATGACGATGTGATGGTGCTGCGCGAGGGCGACCTTATGGCGACCCTGCGCCTTGATGGGCTCAATCCGATGACCAGCGAGGATGCCCGGCTCGACGCGCTCAAACGCGCGGTCGCTGCCATCGTCGCCCAGACCGGCAACGCCTTCGGTTTCTACATCCACCGGATCTCCGTACCGCAGGATCTCGGGATGCGCCCCATCGAGGGCGATAGCTTTGCCGCCGCGATCGACGCGCGCTGGCAGGCCCATGTCAAGGACATGCGCCCGGCCAAGCGCCAGCTCTATCTCAGCGTCATCCGGCGCCCCGACATCTCGGCCCGCATTCCGCTCCTGCGCGCGTTGGCCCGCAAGGCCTGGGTCAAGGACCGCGCGACCCGGATGCAGGAGCTGAACGAGGTCGTGGGCTTTTTCGAGGTGGCGCTCTCCTCGGCCAACCCTGTGCGCCTGACCCGCAAGGGCGGTGAATGGCTGGGCTACCTCAACACGCTGAACGCGGGGGCATTCTCTCCCATTGCCTTCGGGCAAAGCGCCCTGCCCCTTTCACATACCTTGAGCAATTGCCGCGCCACCTTCGACGGCGACGTCGTCACCTTGGCCGACGCTGTGACAGGCGCGGTCAAATACGGCGCGCTCTTTTCGATGAAAACCTATCCGGCCCTCACCGACGTTACGCTGCTCGACGCCCTCGACCTTCCCCTCGACATCGTGCTGACGAATTCTTTCAGCCCGATCCCGAACAACATCATGGCCGAACGCATTCAACGCATCATCCGTCAGATGCATGCCTCCGACGATGCCGCCGTCTCCCTGCGGGAACAGCTCGGCCAAGCCGCCGACGATCAGGAGGCGGGCCGCATTGCCTTCGGGGACCATCACCTCTCCATCGCGGTCTATGCGCCAGATCGCGACACGCTCGAGCGCGCCGCCGCCCAGATCAAGCGCGTCGGTCAGGAGATCATGTCGGTGATCGTCCGCGAGACCATGGCGCTGAAAGCCACCTACTTCGCGCAATCCCCCGGCAATTTCGGCTACCGCGCCCGCAAGACGCCGATCTCCTCGATCAACTTCGCCGACTTCGCAGCCCTCCATGGCAGCGTCGAGGGGCGCGGCCCAGACCAGTCGCCATGGGGTCAGACCATCTCGGTCCTGCCCACGGTCGGCACCTCGGGCTATCGCTTCAATTTCCATGAGGCGGGCACCCCGGGTAAGGAACCCACGGTCGGCCACACCCTCGTCTTGGGTCGCACCGGCACAGGCAAGACGCTGACCACCGCCTTCCTCGCGGCACAGGCGCAGCGGGTCGGCGCGCGGCTCTTCTTCTTCGATAAAGATCGCGGCCTCGAGATGGCCGTGCGCGCCCTCGGTGGCCGCTATAACGAGATCCGCGCGGGCGTGCCCACGGGCCTGAACCCGCTCGATACCGAAATCGACGAACGTGGCCGCGCCTGGCTCTCGGATTGGCTTGCGACACTTCTCACACGCAACGGAACCCTCACCGGCGAGCAGTCACGACACATCCAAAGCGCGGTCTCGCAAAATGCCCATGCCGAGGGCTCGCTCCGGCGCTTCGCGAGTTTCGAGACCCTGTTTCAGTCGCTCGATGACGATGGCGAGCTACAGTCCCGCGTCGCCGAATGGGCCCCGGGCGGGCGCTATGGCTGGGTCTTCGACGAGCCGGAACAGGGTCGCGGCCTCAAGATGTCCGGCGACATCCTCGGCTTCGACATGACCGAAATCCTCGACATGACCACCGAGCGCATGGCGGTGCTCTCCTATGTCTTTCGTCAGATCGAACGGCTGGTGGAAGACCGCCGCCCCACCATCATCGTGCTCGACGAGGCCTGGAAGCTCTTGGACGATCCCTACTTCGGGGCGCGGCTCGAGAACTGGCTGGTCACGTTGCGCAAGATGAACTGCGTCGTGATCATGATGACGCAGTATCCGAGCCAGCTGCGGGAGTCCCGCGTCGGCAAGACCATCGTCGAGACGGTCCCGACCCAGATCCTCTTCCCGAACGACCGTGCCACCATCTCGGATTACGACTTCCTGCGCGTGAACGCCAAGGAGGCGGCCCTCCTTGTCCAACCCACCATCGGGCAGCGTATCGCGCTTGTTCGCTCGGCGGGCGACAGCGTCTTCGTCGATGCGGACCTGTCAGCGCTTGGCAGCCTCCTCCCCATCCTTGGCGGCGGCGCCACCGGAGAGGCGCGCGTACCCGCCGATTGGCGCACCAGCCCTGATTTCTGGAGACATGTGATATGAGCTTGAAACCCCTCCTCGCGCTTTGCGCCGCCGCAAGCCTGCTCGCCGCTTGCGAGAAATACACCGAGAAGACCTCGCCCTGCTTCGGGCGCGATGGCGAACCGCAGGTGACGCGGTCCGCCCTCTCCTTCTCGACCATGGGCGCTCCGGTCCAGCAGGCCGCCAAGCCAGACTGCAGCTTCGAGCCCCTGCCCCGTCCTGAATGAGCCGCGCCGCGATCATATCCGCCGGGTTCTGCCTCGGCCTCGGCGCTTTGCCCGCGCATGCCCAGGGAGTGCCGACGCAGGACAATTCCGCGATCGGCCGCGCGATTGCACGGGTCACGGCGCTCGCCGAAGATCTAGGTGTCCAGCAGGACAAGGACCGGACCGAGACGACGCTGGCCGATGTCCAGGCCGACCAGCTCCGCGTCCTCGAGGAGATGACGGCGGCAATCACCGGTCCCGGCTTCGATATCCGCGCGCTCGAGGGCAATGCGGATTTCGGAGTGGCGGCGGTCTATCCCAATTTCGATGCAAGCCCCATGAACAGCCGCCTTTTCGGTGAGGGCCGCGAGACGGTCGAGATGATGATCGTCGAAGTTGCGGGCGAGTTCGCAGGCGCCCCCGGTGTGGCCCGCGCCGGTCTCTCAGCCACCCAGTGGCGCTGCCTCTTCCAGGCCCTGATCAAGCAGGAGAGCCGATTCAACGTCGCCGCCCAAAGCCCGGTCGGGGCCTATGGCCTGACTCAGCTCATGCCCGGCACCGCCTCCGATCTTGGAGTCGACCGCTATGACGTGAAAGACAACCTCCGCGGCGGCGCACGTTACATCACCACGCAGCTCAACCGTTTCGGCAACATCCCCCATGCGCTCGCGGCCTATAACGCGGGCCCCGGCCGGGTCATCGAATACGGTGGCGTGCCGCCCTTCACTGAGACCCAAGGCTATGTCCGCAACATCTCCAAGTTCTACAACGAATACCTGGCCGTGGTGGGCGGAGCCGACGCGCTCGGCACGCTCTCGCCTTCGGACTTTGCGCTGGCCGAATATGCCAGCATCTCCGAGGCGGGCGTCTATTATGCCGCCGACAGTTCCGCCACGACCGAGCAAGTGATCAACCGCCTCCGCGCGATCATCCTGCAGATCGATGCCCAACCCAATGCCAAGGCGGCCTGGGAACTCAACACCTACGCCAAGGCCGAGATCGGCCGCATCCTCAACCTTCGCGTCCGGCTGATGGCGGCAAACCAGCAACGTGAGGCGGCCTACGCCCAACACCTCGTCGCCGACCGGCTGGCCGAGCGCGACTTCATGCAGATGGGAGTTCCCGAATGAGACACCTGCTTCTGACGGTGGCCACGGTCACCACACTCGGGTTTGCCTCGCCCGCAACGGCCCAGGGCGTACCAACCTTCGATGGCTCGCAGCTTGGTCAACTCGTGGCGCAGCTCGAACACATGGCTGAGGATCTGAACGTCCAGATGCAGCAGCTCGCCACCATGCGGCTGGAACTGGAGACCCAGCTGTCGCAGCTGACGAACCTCGAGGCGCAACTGACCTCGCTCATTGAGGGCAGCGGGTTGGGCGAGCTTTTTGCCACGGTCGAAGAGTTCCGCGCGCTGCGTGGTAAGCTGGTCGCGCCCCTCAACACCGCGCAGTCTTTGGCGAGCGGCGATTTCCTGAGCGGCTTCAATCCCGGTACCGAACTGTCGGCCTCGGTCGAGCGCGTACTTTCAGGCAGCGGCTTCACCTCGGAACGACTGAGCACGCTTTCGGGATCGGATCAGCCTGCCGACAACCGCATCGCCGCTTCCGCCGGGGCCAGCGCCATGTTGTCGGTCGCGGCGCAGGAAAGCCATGAGGAAGCCGGGCAAAGCCTTGAGCGGCTCGAGACCATGGTCGGGCTCATCGACGATCAGGACGGGCTGAAGTCCGCGGTCGATCTCAACACCCGCGTCACCGCCGAGCTCGGGATCATCCTGACCCAGATCTGGCGGCTGGAAGCGGCCCAGGGCGTCAGTGCCGGCCAGCTTGGCGTCGTCGATGCAGCCACCCTCGCGGATGAGCGCAAGTTCCGCTCGATGGCGGTGGATCCATGAGGACCTCCAAGCTTACCACGAGCCGCTTCACCCTGATGGAAGCCGGACTTCTGAGCCTTTCGCTTGCCCTGCCGCTCGGCCTCCTTGTCTTGCCTGACGCGGCATCAGGTCAGGATCGGCCCTTCACCTCTATGGAGATCGCACGAGAGGACGACGATGCGTGCCGCGTCCCAAAACCCCCCATGGATCTCGCCGAGACCGCATACTTGCGCAATGGCTACCGCGCGATCCTGCGCATCCTGATCGCCGAAGAGGCGCTGGCCTCGGAAACCTGCACCTGCCTGCTGGACCAGTTCACCTGGGATCAGGCGCTTGACGCACTGCCCCGGTTTCAGACCTCGGACAACCCGCGCCTGCCGTTCAAGGTGCTCGATCTCTACGCCCAAGCCGACGCGCTCGAGGCGCAAGTTGCGGAGGTCTGTGCGGAATAGATGGGGGTCATTCGCGACATCCTGAGCCAGGTCGACGCCGCGGTAGATACCGTGGCACAGGACGGCTTTGTCTCCTCGGCGGGTGCCGTCGGCGACGTGATCTCCGCCGGGGCCGCGCTCCTCGTCGTGCTTCTCGGGGTCAACGCGGTCATGCAACTCCGTCCCCTGCCCTTCGGCACCGGCTTTGCCTTCGGGATGAAGGTGGCACTGGTCGGGATCTTCGCGCAGAGCTGGGACAACTTCAGCGTCATCTATGGCATCGTCACGCAGGTGCCCGACTCCGTGGGCGCATCGATCCTCGCGCTCACCGGCTCGGGTGACGAGGCCGGGGTCTATGAGAGCCTCGACAACATGGTCGCCCGCATCACCGCCTATGGCGACACGATCGGCGACCGGGCGGGCTGGGTCTTCGGCGCTGTTCTGGGCGCCATTTTCTTCGTCCTCTCCGCCGTTTTCGCCGCCGTCACCGCCGGGATCATTGCCTTCGCCCGCATCGTCTTCGCATTGATGATCGTGATCGCCCCCTTCATGATCGTGACCTCGCTCTTCAAGCCGACCCAGTCCCTCTTCGAGGCCTGGACCCGCGCCACCATCGGCTATGCGCTCATGCCGGTCGCGGCCGCCGGGGCCGCGGGCATCATCGTGGCGATCGCCGAGGCCATCGGGGATGCTTCCGCCGATCCGGGCGATGTCGAGACCGTCAGCCTCATCCTGCCCTTCCTGGTCATCCTGATCCTCAGCGCCGGGATCATGGCCTCAGTCCCCTACATCGCCTCCAACCTCACCGGCGTCGTGGGCATTGCCTCGAATGCCGTGGGTCTCACGGGCCTTGCGCGCCAGGGTTTCGTGAACACGCGCCAGTACGGCACCGGCACCACCTCCCGCCTTTTCACCGGCAAGTCCCCGCAGGAGCTGAACCAGATGGCCAATACGGGCGTGGTGAAGACCGGCGAGATGATCCGCCAAAGCCCCGGCGCACTTCTCTCCGCCGCCAAGGCCTTCCGCAAACCCTGATGTGAAAGACGACTGACTTGAAGAAACCTGTGACCAGTTCCCCCGCGCCTGACCGCGACGCGTTTGAAGCGGATTTCATCTACGGGCCAAGGCGGCGCGAGCGATTTGCCTGGTTCGTCGCGGCCGCGGGCGTGCTGGTCGGCGTGGCGGGCATGGTCGCGGGCGCGAGCCTCTTTCCCCTCAAGTCGACCGAGACCTTCGTGGTCGTGGTCGACAAGGAAACCGGCGAGATGGATCGGGTCGCGGCTGTGCAGGCGCTGACACTCTCGGAAAGCGACGCCATCATCCAGGCCAATCTCGTCGCTTACGTCGATGACCGCGAAACCTATGACCTGACCGATGGCGAGCAGCGCATCAACTCGGTGCTCGACCGCTCGGATGGCGATGCCGCCCGCACGCTGCGCGATCTCTGGTCGTCGACCAATGAGGACTACCCGATCACTGTCTATGGGCGCGATGCCAAGATCGAGGTGGTGATCAAGTCGGTGAACCAGATCGAGCGCGGCGTGGCCCAGGTCCGCTTCACCCGCACGCTGCGCCGTCCGCGCGATACCCGCACCGTGACCCGGTCTTATGTCGCCACCGTCGGCTACGACTTCCAACCCGAAACCCGCCAGCGCCTTCAGGACGTCTGGGCCAACCCCTTGGGCTTCGTGGTGACCTCCTACCGCGTCGACGCCGAGACCCTGGAGAACTGACCCCCATGAAATCCCTGCCTGCGCTCCTCCTCGCGCTTGCCCTTCCTGTTGCCGCTTTGGCCGAGGCCACGCCGCAAGGCGGGTCGCTCGACATCCGCATCCGCACCGCCGTCTATAACGAGAACCAGGTCTACAGGATCGAAACCGATCTTCGGCATTCAACGACGATCCATTTTGGGGCTGGGGAGAGGTTCGAGGCGGTGATTGTCGGCGACACCGAAAGCTTCCAGGTCGATCCGATCCCGGAGCTAGGTAATGTGCTGACGATCAAACCGCATGTGGCCAATGCCTCGACCAACATGACGGTGATCACCAACCGCCGCACCTATTCCTTCCACCTGCGCGAGGGCTCGATCCCGAACCGTACCGGCATGTTCTTCGAGGTCCGCTTCCGCTACCCCGACGAGGAACGTCGCGCCTCGGCGGCCTCCCAACCCAAGGGCTATGAGGCGCCGCGCAACTACTACTACCGCGTCTCGGGGATCGGCGACTTCCGCCCCAGCCATATCTACGACGACGGGCGCTACACGTATTTCGTCTTCCCGGAAAACACTCGTCAGCCCGCCCTCTTCAAAGCCGATGACCAGGGCCGCGAACGCACGGTCAACTGGACCCAGCAAGGCAACACCGTCCGCGTGCTCGGGGTGAACACCTATTGGACGCTGCGCATCGGTGACGAAGCGATCTGTGCGATGCGCGACGAGAGCGCCATCTACGTGAGCAATTGACCATGGCCGATCAAACCCCTCCCGATCTACAGGACCGCCTCGACCAGTTCAGCCAGCGCGGCAAGTCCAAGCGCCGGGGCAACAGCCTCGGGGTCGGCGCGCTCGCCGCAGCCCTCGCCCTTGGCGGGGCTGGAGTGGCGTATTTCCTGGCCACCGGTCTGCAGGACGGCGACAGTGCGCTTGAGACCTCCGATGTCGAAACTTTCCAGGACCGCCGCCCTGGCACAGGCGGGCGGCTGGAGTTCCCGCCAGACGAGACCGAGCAACGGGTCAACGATGCGCTGATCGCCGTTGAGGAAGCGCTCGACGTACCCGCCGCCCCTGCCCCGGAGGCAAGCGCCGAGGTGCTGGCCGAGATCGCCAAGCTGCGCGAGGCCCTCGCCGCCAGCCAGGCCGCGCGCAACTCGGAAATCCAGTCCGCCGTCGCCGACCTGCGCGAAGCCTTCGATGAACAGAAGGCTGCATTGGAAGCGCTTATCGCTGAGAAAGAGGCAGAGCTTGCCAACCTGCAGCGCCAGACCGAGACCCGTATCGAAGGGCTGCAAGCCATGCTCGATGCCGAACGGGCGCAGCGCGAGGGGCTCGAGGCTGAGCTGGACCGCGAGGGTTTGATTGCCGATCAGCGCCTTCTTGAGGAACGCCGCCGGCAGGAAGAGGAGCAGCGTCAGCGCGAGGCCGAACGCATCGCCGAGGAGCTTCTGACCGCTCAGATCAAATCCCCCGCCGTGGTCTTTGCCGACGGTCCGCGTGGTGGCCAAAGTGGCGCGGCGGTCGCCGATCCTGCTGCCGCTGGAACCGGGGGACCCGTGCTTTCCGGCAACGAGGCGTTCCTGCAGAGCGCGCGGCCGCTCGAGGTGCAGGAGGCCGCGCGTCTCACCCACCCCGAACGCACCCTGACCCAAGGGTCCGTCATTCAGGCCGCGCTCCAGACCGCCATCAACAGCGACTTACCCGGCTCCGTCGTCGCAGTCGTCTCCGAGCCGGTCCCGGCGTTCTCCGGAGACCGGATCCTGATCCCCCGGGGTTCCCGCCTTTTTGGCCAATACCGCTCGGGAATTGCAATGCACCAGAAGCGCATCCTGATCCTCTGGACCCGCGTCCTGACCCCGGACGGCACCTCGATGGAGATCGCCGCCGTGGGCGGGGACCAGCTCGGCCGCTCGGGTCTCACTGGCCTTGTCGACACCAGGTTCACCGAGCGCTTCGGCGGCGCGGCGCTGATTTCCGTGATTGGGGCGGCACCAGCCGTGGCGGCCGAGAGTGCCAACAATGAAACCACCAGCATCGTCCTGGGCGATGTCGGCAGCGACCTGCAGGATGCGGTCGGATCGGTCATCGCCGACCAGGTCTCAATCGCACCGACGATCTATGTCGATCAGGGGGCCGCGGTCACCGTGCTCGTTGACAGGGATGTGGTGATTTACTGATGGAGCAGGCATCGCCAGCCTCCTACCTCGAACGCTATCTCGACCCGTTCCGCGACCTTCTACGACGCGACGACGTGGTCGAGATCGCGATCAACCCGGATGGCAAGGTCTGGCTGGAGATGGCGGGTGACGCCACCATGCGCCACGAAGGTCAGATCGTGGATCGCACCACCGCCCTCAACATGGCCCAGACCATCGTCGGCGACGCCAAGGCCCGCGTTTCTGAAAAGAACCCCCTCGTCTCCGGCAAGGTGGAATATGCGGGCCGCCCGCTTCGGGTCCAGGTCGCCGTGCCGCCCGCCATCGATCGCGGTGCCTCGATCACCATTCGCCTCTTCGCCTCTGGCAGCATTAGGGACTACGCCCCGGCTTATCTCTTCGGCAAGGCCGTCTCGCTCGACGCCCTCCGCGCGGAAAAGATGAAAAACATCGCCACACTCGCCGAAGAGAACCTCGAGGCCGCGCTGCAAACCCTGATCGAGGCGCGGCTCAACATGCTGATCAGTGGTGGGACCTCGACCGGCAAAACCACCTTCGCACGGCACCTTCTGACTCATGTGAGCGAGCACGAGCGGCTGATCACCATCGAAGACGCCTTCGAGCTCTTCCCCGGCCAACCGAACACCGTCGCCCTCCTGGCAGAGCGCGGGGCCGGATCGCAACGCAGCGCCAACGCCCTTCTCCAAGCCTCCCTCCGCATGCGCCCCGACCGTATCATCGTCGGCGAGCTGCGCGGCGCCGAGGCCTTGACGTTTCTTGAGGCCATCAACACCGGCCATGGCGGGTCGGTGTCGACGATCCACGCCGAAACCGCGGAACTCGCCATCGACCGGCTGGCGATCATGGTGCTGCAGGCTGGCACACCGCTGACCTTCGCCGAGGTGCGCGAATACATCCGCAAGTCCATCGATGTAATCGTCCAGCTCGGGCGCGCCGAGGGAAAGCGGGGGATTACGGAGTTCTATCTGCCGAGCTGACGGCTATTTTCTACAGGGTGGGCGGGGAGCGGTCATTCGCTGCGGCTTGAACCAATGTCGGCATTGTAGAGCCTCACACGCCGGGGGGACAACGCGCTCGATCAGAACCTACGCCAGATCGCGACCGTGTCGGCGCGTCCCCACCAACACGTTCATTTCTTTACGACCAATGCCGGATGTCTACCTCGCCAATATCGTGTTACATTGACAATGGAATCACGAGGAGGAGCGGGGTTTTGCTGGAACATGCACTTGTTCTGGATTCGTTAGGGGCGCCGATCAGGCACCGGCAGAAAACCCATTCAGCTGATTGGGACGAAGTGGAGGACTTCTGCCGGTCGGTCTATATGCGATATCGGGTGCGGCCTTTGGATCGCTTGTCCCTGCCGGATGCGACCATGATTTCGGCGAAGGCGGGCTGTGTGACCATGACCCGGTTTGCCTACGGCACCGGCATTCACCTTGACCGTTTCGATCCTGATGCCGGAAACATCCTTGTTCTTAACACCCTGCGCGGGGCATTGGATCATCAAACCGATGGTGGCTCTATTGCAACCGCTGCCGGGGAAAGCTTTGTCGTAGATTGCTCCCGAGCCGAATATTGGCTTGAGGGTGATCCCGACCATATGCAGCTGAACCTCACGATCCCGCATCAGGCGATGGTTGATACGGCCGAGAGGTGGTTCGGTTTCGTGCCGGATGACCGCCTGTGGACGAGCCGTGTCAAGATCGGCGGCCCCAACTCAGCCTGGCCCGCGCTTCTCGATTATGCCACCCGTGCCTTAACGCGCGCGGGCGAAGTCTCATCCGACGCAGTCTTGGTGCGGCATATCGAAGAGATGCTTTGCGTCGAACTTCTGCGACAGTGGGCATCGGCCGCTGGGTTGAGCCTTGAGACCGGGGCCCGCTGTGCAGCCCCCGGTTACGTTCGCGCGGCCGAGGAGATCATGGAAGCCGAAGCGCGCGAAGCACCTTCAATCGGCGATGTGGCCAAGCGTGTCGGCGTTTCTGCAAGGACACTGTCCGGCGGATTTCAGAAGTTTCGAGGTATTTCGCCTCGGGCATTCCTCGTGGCGCGGCGGCTTGACGGCTTTCGCCGGGATCTTGAAACTTTGCCAGCCAATGTGACCGTCACCGTGATCGCCGCAGACTGGGGCTTTTCGAACTTCGGCGCTCTGGCCGGCCGGTATCGAGAAAGGTTCGGAGAAACGCCGTCGCAGACGCGTGGTCGGGTCGCACGACGCGTCCGCCCGCACTGACTTCGTTTCCGAAATCGGACAGAACATACCGGTTGCGAACAGCGCGGCCGATCAGTGTTCCGCATTCTTCTCTTCACATCTTCAAGGGAGGAACCAATGAAGGACATCAACCCAAACGATCTGAAAATCCGGTGTGACGCCGTTCTGAACGGACTGGGCACCGGTCCGTCGCGTGTGCCCGGGGTTGTCGCGATGGCAACGGACCGCAATGGCGATATCTACGCCGGCGCGGCCGGAGAGCGGCGGCTGGACGGCGACGCAATGACGGAGGACACGGTCTTCGCCATCTTCTCGACCACCAAGGCAATCGCTGGCACCACAGCCCTGCAATGTGTCGAGGAGGGTTTGTTGGACCTCGATGCGCCTGCGAAAAACTACGCCCCGGCCATCGGTGAGTTGAAGGTGATCGACGGGTTCGACGCGGACGGCACCCCCAGACTGCGCGCCCCCAAAAGTGATGTCACGACCCGCCAACTGATGCTGCACACGGCCGGTTTTGGCTATGATTTCTTTAACGAGACCTATAAGCGCCTCGCCGAAGAGCAGGGCCAGCCCTCTGTCGTCACCGGCAGCCGCGCCTGCATCGAAACCCCGCTGCTATTCGATCCGGGCACGAAGTGGGAATACGGCACGAACATCGACTGGGTCGGACAGGTCGTCGAAGGCATCCGCGGCAAACGCCTGGGCGAGGTTATGAAAGAGAGGATCTTCGACCAGCTCGGCATGCAGGATATCGCCTTTACCCGGACGCCCGACATGAAGGAGCGGACCGCGACCATCCACGCGCGGGGCGAGGATGGCGGGCTGACCCCGATGGACGACTTCGCACTACCTGATGACCCTGAGGTCCACATGGGCGGCCACGGGCTCTACGCGACTGTGCCGGAATACATGAAGTTTATCCGCATGTGGTTGAACGACGGTGCCGGTCCGAACGGGCGGGTCCTGAAACCCGAAACCGTCGAATGGGCCGTGCAGGGCGCACTTGTCCCACCGCAGAAAGTCACCATGCTGCCCGGCGTCATTCCCTCGCTTTCGAATGATGCAGAGTTCTTTCCGGGCATACCCAAGGACTGGTCCTACACCTTCATGGTCAACACCGAAGACGCGTCCACCGGGCGCCCGGCCGGCGCCATCGGCTGGGCCGGGCTGGCGAACAGCTACTATTGGATAGATCGAAAGAATGGGATCGGCGGCTACTGGGCAACGCAGATCCTGCCGTTCGCAGATGGGGTCTCCTTTCCAGGGTATATGGATTTCGAGAGCGCGGTCTACGCGGCCCTCTCGGGGCAATAACGGCATTTTCCTGCTATGCCAAAGGGCGGGGCGCATGCGCGCCCCGTCGGACTTGCCGGTTTTCACGCCTTAGATAGGTTATGAGATAAAGAAGCCATTGGACGGGTTTGGACCGAACGTCCGCTAAGGGCCGGAAGCGACGCACGCGGGCGACGAGCGGGCGGTCGTCATGCTGCAACGCCGCAAGTCCGCTCCGAGCCCGAAATGTGGAATGCCGCAAATCCGCAAGATGTCCGCTGTTCGTCCGAGGGGCTTTGGTCTGTCTATACTCTCAGTGGGTGGTCATCTGAAATTCCGACCTATTTGAATAAGAGCATACGATACGCAGAATTGAAAATCTGCATTTGAAACAGGGAATAACTCATGACTTCTTTTGATCTCTCGCGCCGTGGAATGATCCTCGGCGCCGCTGGCGGGGCTGCCCTTCTTGCCGCCGGACGCCCACAGGTCCTCCAGGCCGCGGCCCATACAACGGTGCCACTTCCAACCTTCTATGACCGTATGGTCGGCAATCTGCGCGTGACGACCTTACTGGACGGGTATTTCGAGCTTGATCAGAACATGGTGACGAACCTTGAGGACGAGCAAATCGACGAAGGATTGAAGGCGGCCTATCTTGACCCTGCGGATCCGATTCCGCTGGCAATCAGTACGCACGTCATTCGCCAGGGGGACCAGGTCAGTTTGATCGATGCTGGTGCGGGCGGTTCCTTTGGACCAACAGCAGGCCGGTTGCGCACATCGCTTGAATCGCTTGGCGTTGCACCTGAAGACGTGACGCGCGTTGTGTTGACCCACATGCACCCGGATCACATCGGGGGATTGATGGGAGATAATGGCGCGGTCTTCCCGAATGCATCTTTGCATGTCAGCGAAACCGATCATGCCTTCTGGACGGATGAGACGATCGCATCGGGTGCGCCGGAATCGTCGCAAGGTTTCTTCGCACTGGCACGTGCTGTCAGCGAAGCTTACACCCAGCGGACTGAAATGTTTGGAGACAATACCGATCTTGGTGGCGGCCTTACGACTTTGGCCATGCCGGGGCATACGCCTGGACACAGCGGGATCCGTGTGTCGGATGGCTCTGATCAGTTGATCATATGGGGAGACAGCACAGCTGTGGCGTCGCTGCAGTTTCAACACCCCGATGCCGGCATCGCCTTCGACGCAGATAGCACGCAGGCCGCCGAGACTCGCCGCCGCGTCCTGGATATGGTGGTTGCCGACAAGATTGCCGTTGCGGGCACCCATTTGCCGTTCCCCGGTATCGGCCATGTCGAAGAAAAAGACGGGGCCTACGCCTGGGTTCCAGAAGTATGGCGGCACATTTAAAGCGGTCGTCTCGCAAAGCCGAAAGCTGGTCGCGAATTTCCGGGCCGATTGCTACAATTAAGTAGCTGCTGAAGCCTCGGGACGGAAAAGACGAACCGCACACGCTGCGCCTGCTGAAAGGCGCTGTCGGATCAATTCCAATTTGTCCGATAGCGCTACTCGGGCGACATCATGCTGACCACCCGGGCGATTGGACCCGAAGGGTTCGGGCCCGAGACGTTGCCGTGGCAGAGATATCAGATTTTAGAATTCACAAGAATTAGGCAGTACATTGCACCGCCCCGACCTCATCCTGCCTGAACTGCGTCGTTCCGCCGCATCTAATGAGGGTAGAGGGACGTGCTTGGGAACTTGTCATCGCATGATCTTCTCTTCCTGAGTCGGCTGAGCATTGGCGTGGGCAGCATTGGCATTGGAATTGGCATTGCCGATGCGGACAATCAAATTGGTGACGCGAACCGCAGCTTCGTCCCGCGGTGCAGTCAACCGGCATACCAACATGTTACGGTCATGGAGCAATGTCCGCTACGCGGGCTGCAACTGCAGCATCTGAAGCGAGGGGCGAAGGTCCGGTATGGGCCGATCGCGTCAGCACCTTCGTGACGGGCCAATCACGGCATGATCAGGCCCTCATTCACCCAACAACTCCTCAATAAAATCCTCCTGTCGATCAAGCACCGCCTCCCATTCCTTCGGCACAGCCGCTTCCCGCTCGCGCGTCTCAGGCTCAGGTTGCCCACGCCCGCCCTCGAGCGCCATCACGCTCATCGCCCGCGCTTCACGGCGTTGCGAACGATCACGTACGAGCGCGCGTTCGGCTGGTTTGACAGTCTCGTCCACACCGGTCTCGTCACCCCCACCATCGCTCCCCCATGGCCCCACGCCCTGAACACTCGGCGGATACGGGAAGGGCTTGCCCTCCTGCCGGGCCAGCATCTCCTTGAAGAAGTGATCGTCGTAATATTTGATCCGGCTCGCCTTGATCGGGTGCTGGGGCGAGGCGAGGATGATGACCTCGTCGGGATCCATCAGACGGGCTTCCGTCTCGGAAAGCAGCGGCCGTTCTTCCAGCCGCGCCGAAGTCGAGGTCGCGCCGAGGAAACCCTTGTTGCGACCATACATCCGGGTCACCGCCTCGCGGGTGGTGCTGCCGACAGCGGCGGACACCTCTTTCACGGTGCGCTGGTCGCGCGGGGTGATGTAGAGCTTGAGCCCTGCCCCGTTCTCGAGGCTTTCACGGCCCTCGGGCCCATAGATCCGGTCAAGAGAGGCCAGCGACTGCGCGATCATCGCGACGCGACCGCCGTAGCTCGCCAGCGAATGGATCGCGCGCTCGAGATAGGGCATCGCCCCCATCTGCTGGAATTCGTCGATCATCATCATGACCGGCCAGGGCTCATCCGGGCCAGGCTCGTTCAGGCGGATCGACGCGATGAGATCGGCGAACATCAGGCGCAGGAGCGGGGCGAGGGTCGCGATGTGATCCTCGGAGACGGCGATGTAGAGCGACTGCGGGGTCTTGCGGAAGGTCGAGAAATCGAAGTCACTCGCCTCGGTGGCCGAGCGCACGGCGGGGTTGTCCCATTGCTTGAGACCGGCGGTCATCAGCGCCTGAATGTTCGAGGTCAGCAGCCGCGACGATGCCGAGGCCGCATTGGTCCAGAGCTCGCGCAAGATGTCTTCTTCGGCCTCGTCGGCATAGGTCTTGTACTGGGCGTTCTTGTATTCGCCCCCGGCGACGATCTTGTTCACCTCGCCAAGGCTCGGCGTGCCGCGCTGGATCGCCAGTAGACAGGCGGCGACGAAGATCGACTTGCCCGCCTCAGAGAAGGTGTCGAGGGTCTTGTTGTCTTTGTCGAGGAAGAGGTCGGCCAAGATCGAGACCTCGGTGAAGCGCTGCGCGAATGTCGGGGCCTTGGCGATCCGCGCGAGCGGGTTGTAGCGATGCGTGGCGTTGGCCCAGTCGAAGGGGCTGAAGCGATAGACCTCGTCGCCATTCAGTGCGCGAAGGCGCGCGGTCTTCTCGAAGTTCTCTCCCTTCACGTCGAGCACCACGACCGAGCCCGCAAAGCTCAGAAGGTTCGGGATCACGAAGCCGACGCCCTTACCCGCACGGGTGGGCGCCACCATCATCACATGCGGAATGGTCGTCGAGGAGATGAACTCGGCCTTAGAGGTCGGCGCGCCGAGCTTGCCACAGACAAAGCCCTTGCCTGGGGCCTGCAGCATGTCGTTCTTCTTCAGCTCCGCCTTGGTCTGCCAATGGGCAGAACCGTAATCGTCGCGCTCCTTCTTCCAGGTCCACGCCAGTGCCAGCGCGCCGAGGCCGATCGCGCCGAAGCCGACGGCACCAAACCCCACCTTGAAGGCCTCGGGGTGCGCTGCGCGTGTAGCTGCACTCGCCTTCCAGAGCGCCAGCATGTCGAAGCTGCCAAAGCCGGTTTTCAGGGCCAGGGTCAGGTAGAAGGCGGCGACGATGGTGCCGATGACAGCACCGCAGATCACACCGAAAAGAAGTGCTGCCCAGAGGGGAAGTGTCTTGGTCATGGTGGTCATCTCCCCTTTAGAATTCCATCTCGTCGTCGAGTCCGCGGTCACGGCCAAGATCCCGGCCCAACTCCTGCGCCTCTTGCTGGCCGCGCAGCCGGGCGACCTCGGTCGCCTTGTCCTGCTGCAACCCGGCGGCGCGGTCGGTGAAGACCTGGTCGCCGGTCTCCTCGAAGGTCATCTCCAGGAACTCCTGCGTGACGGTGATCTGGTCGAGCTTACTCGGCAGGGCAGCGTCCAGCACCTCGTAGTTGCCACGGCGTAGCTCGGCCAAGCCCTCCTCCCCCAATTCCTTGAAGAGCTCGGATTGCAGGGTTCGCTCGACTGTCTCTTCCTGTGCCTCGGTGAGCTTGCCATCGCGCAACATGTCGGCGAGGTCCTGCAGGTAGGGATTGGGCGTCCGGTCGTCCTCGTCGATGAGGGGCAGCGTCGCCTCTTCCTCATCGGCAAGGGTCCGGCCGATCTCGACGCCCAGTTCTTTCGCGCGTTCCATCAACGCGTCCATCACGCCGTCGACCTTTTCGAGCGCGGCATCCAGTTGGTCATCATTGGCCGTCTCGACGCTGAGACCGTCTTTGGCCAGCACCGCGTTCATGTCCCGCTCGACCCAGTCCTGCGCCATGCCGTAGTTCCGCGTGCCACCCGCCGCGATCCGGGCTACCAGTTCCTCGCTGTCCATTCCGGCCTCCTCGGCGCGCTCGAGCACATCGCGGAGCCCCTCGTCATTGCCGGACTGCAGCGCGGCAATCAGCACCTCGCTGCCCGCCCCCGGCGGATAGGGTTCCTCCAGCTGCTTGCCAAACCGCGCCCGCAGGTCCGGGTCCGGCACCATCTGCGAGAGGTCCGCGATGATCGGTGCGGCCTTGGCTTCAAAAGCGGCACGCTCCGCCGGATCCAGTTCTTCGGCCTTGAGCCTGAGCGCCTCGATCGTGCGCTCGGAATAGTCGATCGCATCACCGACGGTCTTGATGTCCTTCATGTCTATCTCTCCTTCGGTGAAATTCCACGGCGTGCCCGAGCCAAGCCCGTCCGCCAAGCCGCGTACGGCACGTGCCATGTGGCGCTGGTCCATCCGGTCCAGCAGGTCGGCGAGGTTCTTGTAGTCCTTGGCGAAGCCCACCACCTGCGCCTGCGCGATGGCGGATTCCTGGGCCGTCATGACGATCTCGCGCGGCAGGCGGGCCTCTTCCTTGGCGCGGTAGATCTCCTCGATCCCGGCGGGCTTCTCGAAGATGCCGCGCTCGAGCCGGGTCGTGGCGTCGAGCATCACGCCATACGCTTCGGCGATCTCGGCCTGCTTCTCGCGCATGAGCTGCGGCGACATCACACCCTCGGCCCAGCAGGAGAACCAGGTGCCCTTCTCGACGCCGCGGTTGTTCAGGATGATGTGCGCGTGTTTGTGCGCCCGGTCGTCATGGACCGCGAGGACATAGTCCCACTGATCGCCATATTCGCCGCTCTCGAAGAAATGCTCCGTCCAGTCCATGGCGATGTCGCGCACCTGATCGACCGTGACGTCGGTCGGGAAGGACAGAAGCATGTGCGAGGTGAACCCGAGCTTGGTCGAGCCGCGCCAGGTCCCGGCCCAATCCTCGATGATGTTCTCTTTCTGATCCTCAGAAAGCACCGCCGCACCGGTCAGCGCATTGGTCATCGTCGAATAGGTGTAGACCGCCTTGTCGTTGACGTAGGAGATCTGCGCTCCGAGCGAAGCACGCGTCTTGCAGCCTCCAGCCCGGATCCGCTTGAACACCGCCGCCCGGCTCTGACCCGACGCAGCCTTCAGCGCGTTGCGCGCCGACATGGATCCGACGCGCGCGAAACTCCGCCCCTGCCGACGCCCCGCCAGCCGCGCGTCGATCCGCGCCGCGGCCTGACCCCGGATGCGCTCATCCTCCCAGAGCCGGCCCATGACCGAAGTGTAGAGGGCGAGGGGATCAGGCATTCCTGACCAGCCTCAGACGGCCGCCGGTCGCGGGCGGGTCATCCTCCAGAACCGCGCTCTCCGTCCCCTGCCTTTCTTCCTTTTGCGGCCACTCCTGAGCGCGCAAGACCTGCGCCGCATCCTTCATCCGGCCCATCTCACGGCTCATGGACTGCGCCAGATCGAGCAGTTCGATCAGCACCGCACGGTCCGCCTCCGCGACCTCCAGCCGACCGCGATGGACCGCCTTGGCGAGCGCCAGTCCCGTGTCGCTCACGTCCTTCGCCTGACGCCACGCAGCACAGAATTCCGAGACCAGATCACGGGGTACATCGAGGAACCCGCACCGTCCGCGCAGCACCGCATTGAGCGCCTGGGACCGGTTGGCAAAACCCCGTTCGCGCCACTCGGCATCGAAGGCGTCCAGTTCGGATCGGCTTGCCCGGAACGACACCGTCTCGCTCGGATCGCGCACCGCGATGCCCTCGCCCGCCTCCTCTTTCGCGAGCCGGTTCACGTGGCGCGGAGAGATGCCGAACGCGGCCGCCAGGTCCTTCGCGCTCTCCCCCGCAGCAAAGCGCCGCGCGAGTTCGATGCGCTCTTCAAGCTTCAGGTTTTTCGCTGGTCTCGGCACTAGGGCGTTCTCCCGCTTCCAGAAAAAGGATGCATGCGCAGACGCGCGCGAGGCAGCGATTGCTCGCAATCGCGTTCGCGTGCGGCGGAGCATTCAGCTTTGCGGGAAACGCCCATGACAGACCCCTCGGACAAAATGTGCAAACATTGGCCATATCCTGCCAACGTCTTCCTTCTCTCCTTCGCTTATACTTCAATAAATCACATTGTGCAATATTACGTTTTGCGTGTCGTGTATTTTTGCAGGCATTGGCCGCCGTCAAGACCCCGCGTCGCGGCGCGACATGGGACGGGTCCCGCCCTCATCGATGCAGGACAAGCAGGTCGAAAAAGCTAACGAAACTTGTGTTCAAGACGCACGCTGCGACACGCAAACCGAACGCCCGAGCCGTTCACGGATCGGGCGCCAGGAACACGAAAACGGCCCGCGCGGGATGGCGCGTGTCACGCCCGTTTGGGGCGTCACAATGTTGGTAAGGATCAATGTCTGACCCCTGCGGATCCGAAGACCCGCAGGGGTATCTGGGTCAGTGACCCAGTCCCTAAGAGCGCAGATCGTCGTAACGGCTGCGGGCGATCAGCGCCTCGGTCTCGAGGCTGTCGAGGGTCTCCGGATGGGCGTCGTCATCGAAGGCGGCGAGGTAGGCATCGAAGGCCATGTCGGCTTGCAGTTCGGCGAGGTCTATGGATTGTTCGAGTGTCATGGTGTGATCCTTTCCGTTGATCGTCGTTGGACGGATCGTGGAAAAGGCCGGGGGAATGAGAGCGGGCTGCACCCGGCACGGGGCGGAATGAAATGGAGCACGCCGGGGGCGGGTTTGTTGTGAGCGATGCCCCGCAGCGCTCAAGGCGCCAGCCGTCCAGAAACCTGCCCCCGGCGTTGCCGACCGCTCGACCCCGGGCTAGCGATCTCTAAGGCCAACAGGTCGACGGAAAGGCGCGCGGCGGTGACACTGACGTGAGACGTTGCCCCGGGATGCATGACGATGATTTGCGATTTCGTTGCCTGCGGCACAGGGGGAGTTCGGCGCCCCTGGCAGCTTCGCCAAGACGACCCAAGCGCTGGTCGCTCGAATGAGAGAAGGGGTGCGCTTGCATCGCTCAGTGGGCTCCCAGTTCTCCCTGCTTACATTCGGTTCCGCCACGGATTCGCGCGATCCACTCTGTCCCTCAACAGAACGATCAAAGCTGCTTCTGCGATCGATCCAGTCAGACTATCCGCCTCGGTGTCAGCGTCCGAAATATGCCGCGTTCTTCGGACACGGGTATCGGACCCGAACTGCTGCCATTCCTCAGAACGAGAAAAAGCCAGACCGCCGAAGCGGTCTGGCCCTTGGCTTAGGCGGCGTCTTTGGGACCCCAGGGGATGACCGCCTGAAGGGACAGATCGTCCTGGTTCGCGGCCTTGCCGAGGTTGGCGTTGAAGCCGTGATCGCGGATGGTCAGCGTGTAGTAGTCGGCGCCGGTCTCCTTGTTCTGCTTCTTCCAGATGCCGCCGCACTCGACCAGCTTGCCGCGCGGGGAGCGGCCGAGGACGCGGTGCGTAGGGGCCATCGGGTTCGCGCTTGCGACAGGTTCGACCGTGATGTCGAGGTCGAAGGTCAGGGTTGAGATGGAGCCTGTGCCCTTGGCGGTTTCGATGTCGGCGCTGGTGAATTTGATGCAGTTCGTGGTCATTGCTCTTCTCCTTGTTTGCGTTGCAATGATGGTCACCTTGCAGCTGGCCAAGGCCCGGTCACACCGAAGGCGAAGCGCAGCGGAGAGGGGCAGGCGCCGGTCTTTTTGCTCCGCGCGGAATGACCCGCAGGGGCAGGGGAAAAAGATCGGCGACAACCTTTGTGGACGGGACGACAGCTGCGACCAGCATGTCATGCAAAGCAACACATCGGGAGAAGTGCTCTGGCCAGGAAGGAAACTAGGTGATCTGCCGAGGGAGATGCTGCGGGGGGCGGTGTCTTCTCTGTCCTCTTGCCCGGAGACGCACCCGGACGGGTCAGAGCTTTGCCTGACCCTGCCTCACGCGCCGCCACGGCTGGTTTCCATGGCAACGCGATGTGTGTTGTCTGGCAGAGCAACTGGGAAACCGTCGGAGCCTCGACACCCTGCTCGGCTTACCCGGATTTCGAAAGGACCCTCCACGGCAGACCGAAGTATTACGATTTGCGCGTCACGACCACCACCAGCATTGTGCCAGCTGCGGCCAATACAATCCGGCGGTCGTCGGACCTCGTTTGCGGCCCATGATCGCGGCGCGGAGCTGCTTGTCCAGCAAAACGAGGACCAACACCGACCGAGACGCGAGGTACGTGATCACTGATGTCACGCGCCCGCCCCAGCGACCGAAACCGAAATGGCCGAGATGAAGCGTTGCCACGACCATGCGACGGCTGGTCGGGCTGGCTCCGGAGGAGACTGCGCTGCCAGCGGCACGTCGCAGGGAGAGGCGGCGTTTCAACTCGGGGAGGGCGGCTGCGTGCAGCCGACCGAGTAGGGTGCGGTCCTGGCCAAAGGGCAGGAGGGGCCAATGTTCCCCTTGAATGCTTCATCTTAAAAATCAAAAGTTACTTCAACGGCAGGGCCATTGAGACAGACGGAACACACTTTGATTGAGCTGAAAATCGAACTGGTTGGCATCAAACCACCCATCTGGCGCCGTATACTCGTGCCGAATGACATCAGCTTGGACATCCTGCATTCCGTTCTCCAGGGCGCTATGCCTTGGCAGGACTATCATCTGCATGAGTTCGAGATTGGCGAAGACAGGTTCGAGGCCCGCGACGAACGTGACGACAGCTGGGACCCAAACGATGGCCGGAAAGACGAAAAGAAGTTTGCTCTTGGAGAGCTGGTCAAGAAAGGCAGTCAGTTCACATACACTTATGATTTCGGCGATGGTTGGCGACATCTCGTCACTGTCGAGAAGGTTAGCAAGCCAACCGGAAGACCCGATCTGGACTTTCCTGCCTGTGTTGCCGGAGAACGCGCGTGTCCGCCAGAGGACAGTGGAGGGCCCTACTCTTACGAAGAGTTTCTCGACGCGCTGACCGACAAACGCCACCCGGAACATCGTGATACAAAGAAATGGGCCGGCGCGTTCGAACCGGAAGTGTTCAGCGTGCAGCAAGCCAATGCTGCCGTCGGTGCGATGTTTGTTTGGGCAAAAGAGCGCCGCGATCGAAAGTGAGCCTAACGCTGTCTTGCAACGCTTGCTCCGGCATAGACGTTGGCAATGTGATGCGATCTTCCGAAGCAGCGTCCAAAGAAACCATAAGCGCCGACGTGCAAACGGCACCGCAATAGGCAACCAAACCTGCTCGGGTAACGATAACCGAGAATTATTGTTACCGTACTGAGACGGCGCAAACCTGCTAAAACCAAATCGGTTTGCCTCTGGTTTTTGTCCAAGCTAGGCAACTGATTATTGGTGGTGCGCATCCTTCCGGCAAAACGGACCGTTCTTGACCCGCTTCTTGACATCCGTGACTGGCCTCCAAGGCTTGGTCGACAGGAAGTTTAGACATGCGTATTGTCTGCTCAAGAGCAATCGTTATCCGAAGGGGCACTCACTTGGCCTATGTAATTGTTGGCGTTTCAAGCACGACCGGAACAATCCATCGACTCACACCGATGAAAGAGCGTGGCGAGTACCAACTAACGGCGCCAAAACTTACTGCCGACGAACGGAAGCGTGAAGTCAACTATACTTGGGTGGCTGATATTGAGGAGGTCGTTCGTCTCATTGAGAAGGAAGGCTATTATGCGCGGATGTACAACGTCGAAAACGATCAAGCTCCAGATATAATTGCAAATCAGTTTATTAAGGTATTTCGACTGCCCTAAGTCGTTGGGTTTGCTATAATCAAAATAAAACGGATTACTGACGTCGCCTAGCAATGTAATCCAACCTTTTATCTTACGCTGCTGACTATCCCGCCCGCCGTATTCCGGCATCACCAGCCTCATGGCAGGATCCGGAATTTTACATCAACATGCAGCCAATTTAGGTGATCTTATGGAAGTTCTCTTTTCAACAACTCTCAAACCCATGGCCGACTTTGAGGTGGGAGAAATCGGTCTCTGCAACTTTGGCAGAGGGGCTGAATTGGCCATGCTTGTCATCAAACTCGAGGAAGATCTTGGTTTCGCTACAATGCATGACCAGGGTGATGACCTGTTCAGTATTCACTATGTGGAGCACAGACTTGACCTCTGCCTTTCGTATGGCCAAGACTGGAAGCTGGTGATCGACCCGACTGGGGATATCCAAATGGGAGGTTACGCTTCACCTGAAATTGGCGACATGGTCATGTGGAACGGTGCCTATGGCTTGTGCGCGGCTCAGCCTCGAGGCCCCATGAAGAACAAGGTCAACTTTCCACTGACTGGCACCGTTTCTAATAGGTCACCCATCGAAGCAATATTTAAGTCTTGGAAAATTGTCCTCAACGAGAATGATCCCGAGACTGGCCTCGCTCCCGTAATCTTCCGCCGCCCCTCAAAGCAGGTTTCGCAGCCTTGATTGAAACATTGCCAAAAGAAGGAACCCTACTGGAGTTGTTCGATCAGCATGTCCCAGTATAGTTCTGCTCCACCTTCAAATGTGAGCTTAACACCCTCTTGGCGACCAAACCCCATCCCAAGGCTTTTCATAAACAAGGCCTGCTCATCAGCTTCTACAGTAAGCTGCTCGTTGTAGCCGGTGGTGGCAGCGTTCTCGCTCCCTGAGAAGGCAATTCCACCAAAATGTTCTGACCCCATAAAAATGGTGCACGCACTGACTTTTTTGCCGTCGCGATAACAGACTGCCGTGAACCTGTTGGCGTCGATACGCCGAAATGTCCCTTCGATCTCTGGATTACGAGCTGCAAGTTCGGTCAAAGAATTCTCAAAATACTTGGCCATATAGTCGAACGCCTCATGCAGAAAGGCGTCACGATCACGGTCTGTGAACGACTTGGATACTCTCAGATTGCTTGATCTAATGCCGGGATCGGCCATCATAGGTGAAACCGGCTGGGTGGCTTCAGGTAAAGCCTGAGATTGCGCTGAACCGCCAAGTCGCTTTGCCGCTTTCTGAACAGCTTGGGCAACCTCCCGAAACGCCTGATCTCTATCAGGCCACTGCGTGACTGGTTTTCCGTCGGTTGGAACTCCAAGAATTTTGCCAAATGGTGTATCGTGCCAAAGGCAATCACGCAAGATGACTGGAATGACGATTGCTTCCTTCCGGTCATGCCTCTCAACGGCCCGCAACATCTCCTTTTCGTAGCAATATTCAGATGCAAGAAAATCGGAACTGATCAAAAGAAGTATGATGTCATCGTTCTCAACGTGAATGTCGATCTCACCACCAAACTCTTGGCCAGGATCAATTCGCCGGTCGTGCCATGTCTCGATCAAACCTTGGCGTTTCAAGATTGCCAGTTGCTTTTCGAGCTGGTCGCGTAGCACCTCGTCGGCATGGCTGTAAGAGAAGAAAACTGAAGGCATCGCAATTCCAAATCATATTATTCTGGAGTCTGTTTACCCGATTTTTTCTAGGCTGACAGTGGATTAAAGGATGTGCCCTTTGCCCCGATCCACGTCCCGCTAGTTCTCACGTTCGATGTCTAGCTCCCGCTCGTCCTGTTCTTGGTGATGGACGCTGATTGTGAAGGTCTCTGTGATCCCCAGATTTGGTCTGGCGAGTTTAATTGACTTTACCACAACCAGCGAATAGCGATTTAGAGGAACAAATTAAGAACGAAGCGGAGTTATTTTCATGCCGAAGAACATTCTAATTTTCTCGGATGGGACCGGACAAGTCGGTGGCATGAAGCCAGACCAACGGCTCTCAAATGTCTATAAGTTGTATCGTGCGGCCAGGCCCGGTCCATCCTCCCCGATCAAGCCATCTGAACAGGTTTGCTTCTATGACGCAGGCCTCGGGGCGGGAGAAGTTGGCGGGTTGACGTTTCAGCGAGTGCGCAACGTGCTTTCTGCGGCAGTAGGCACAGGAATCGATGAAAACGTTATCGATTGCTACGAAAAAATAATTTCCTACTACGAACCAGGTGATCGCATCCTTGTGTTTGGTTTTTCACGTGGTGCATACACCGCACGCGCCGTAGCTAACGTGATGAACCTCTGTGGCATCCCAACCAAAATGCCGGATGGATCTGCTGTCCCACGCTATGGAGCGCCGCTCAGGAAGATCGCAAGCGACGCAGTCAATTTCGTCTACAATCACGGGAACGGATACTCGCGCGGTCAGGAACCCTATTTTACCCGAAGGGAAGAGCTCGGAAGGCGGTTTCGGCGAAAGTACGGGAGTTTCGTCCCTGATGCGGAGGAAGATGTTCAGGGCAACGTGCAGCCTACATTCATTGGCGTCTTTGATACGGTTGCAGCGCTTGGAAATGTCGTTGTCGGATATCTTATAGTCGCGAGTTTGGTGGCACTAGGCGGTCTGTTCTCTGCGGCGTTGTACTGGTCTTGGCATTGGATATTTTGGTCCGTCCCTGCGGTGTTACTGACCATCATTTCATATTGGTACATCAAGTTGCGCTGGTCGCAGTTCAAGTACTTTTCTCCCGATCCCGAAAAGCCATTGAGAATCTCGAATCCGCGCGACTGGTGGGCGATTTGGAAGCACGGTCACCGAGCAGTCTGGAATCGCAAGAACTATGACAAATGGCTAGATTCCGATGTTGGGTTTGCCCGTCATGCATTGGCCATAGACGAGCATCGGCGAGACTTCCCCCGGGTTAAGTGGGCGATGAAAGCCGAGGCGGCCAAAACATCAGGCAGAAAGCCCGAATGGTTGAAACAAGTATGGTTTGCCGGGTGCCACAGCGATGTGGGCGGCAGTTATCTGGAACCAGAATCTCGACTCAGTGACATTGCGTTGGACTGGATGGTCAGCGAGTTGAAGGAATGCGTTCCTGAGATAAAGATAAACAAGAACATTCTTTTCCGATCTCCGGATGCTGTCGCTCTTCAACACGAAGAAACATACATGTTCAGGTTCGGCCCACTAAAGAGGAAGTGGCCGGCCAAACCACGTATCGTCGATCCAATTTTTAAGCTGCACCCATCGGTAATTCAGCGGCTTAAGGCTGACTCTGTGCCTCAAGTTGGTGAGGTGAAGCCCTACCGGCCTGAACAGCTTAGGGAACACCCGCAAGCTAAGAAGTATTTCGAGGACTGATAATACCAGTGGTCAGCTTGGTGCAGGACAGGCAGAATGTGACGTACCATGGCGAAATGATGTGTGTTTCCTTCCAAGAAATTCGAACGAGTGGGGGCTGACTGATGAAAATGAAGAGCCTAAAAAAATACAAGGTGGGCGGCACAGGATCCAAAATGCAGCTAGCTATTCCGCTGCCTCAAACACCGGACGGACGCGTTTACCGCTATTCTCCGAATGAAATCGCGCATCCCCGACACTTCGTTCTTGGCAATAGGGAAGCCGGTTTTGTCGTCGAAGAGCACAAGCGTGAGCGGATGAGGCAGGAACCAGGGACGACAAAGACTGTATGTCCTTACAGTGGTGTCATCGGCGATGACGGGGACTTCACACATCCGAAGGACCAGGAGGCCGCGATCAAGATCGTCAAACATGCGGCAATGCAAGACGTCGAATCTGCATTGTCGGATATGCTCAAAGGCGTCGCTCAGAAAAGTCGTGGTGGGATCACTTTCAAGCCAGGTGCACGTACACGTCGCCCAAACCCGCAATTTGGTCGACGTGATCTCATGCGCCTTCTGATTTGTGACTGCTGCGGGCGAGATTATGGCGTCTTCGCGATTGCGCTCTACTGTCCGGACTGCGGTGCCCCAAATATCGCACTTCACTTCGGGCGAGAGGTTGAGCTCGTCTTGCAGCAAGCCCGGATAGCAGAGGATTTGGGTGAAGATCGACAAGAACTTGCGTACCGTCTCTTGGGTAACGCGCATGAAGATGTCCTGACCGCCTTTGAAGCGGTACAAAAGGTAGTCTACGTTCACAGGGTTTCTAAGGAGGAATCAGGTGTTGTGCCTGCCAAACCTGTGCGCAACGATTTTCAGAATGTCGAAAGGGCTCAAAAACGCTATGCTGAATTTGGCTTCAATCCGTTCTGCGCGCTGTCCGAGGACGAACGAGAGCTGCTCGATCTCAATATTCAGAAGCGGCATGTGATCGGACACAATCTCGGTGTGGTTGATGCCAAGTTCGCAGAAAACGCGCGAGACGCGCGCCTAGGTGAAACCGTGGAGCTAGTTGGGTCTGAAATTCGGGAGTTCGCCAGATTGTGCCAACTAGTGATTTCGGCGCTGAATGATTGGCTTGGGGGCTTAAGCTTTCCGATTGCCCCAAAGGCTGAGGGGGAAACGGGCGGCGGGAACGAACCCGAGACTAAGGAAGGCACAGTGGGGGATCTTGGTAGTCTGGCATCCAGGATTGGCCGTTGGCTCTGTGAACATTCGGTTACTGGTATGCCCGACAATATCGACGAGGAGGGCGTTCTGACGGCATTTTCGGATATGGAAGAAGGCGAGCTGAAGGAGGCGTTAGCTGAGCTTGAAATGGAGAGCTGTGTCGTGCTGTCGCATGTAATCGGAACGCGCCTCCCACGCATCCAAACGGCAGAGGAACTCTTTCTGGTTTTTGACCCCCTTGTCTTGAAGTCGAGCCCGATCACAGACGCTTTGCATCTCGTCGATCTCGTTTTGGCGGGAGATGGCTCAGTGAGCTTATCCGACTTACATGATCAAAGCGGAATGGACCAAAGGCGGTTCAACCCGGCGGCAGGGATGATCGTGGCAGAGATTGGCGAAGGTCGTGTGAGCCGCACATACTCGCCTGACTATCCGGCGAGGTATTTCACGATGGCCTCAGAGGACCGTGTCGCATTGAAGCGGCTTGGCAAACAGTTGACAGGGTAGGTATCCGTCTTTCCAATCGGCAATTCTTGATGAGGCGATTACAAATGACCTGCTATGACCACACCGCTAATGGTGAGAATGAGATAGCCCTTCCTTCTTCCAAATCTTCCATAAACGTCTTCCACCGCTCCCGCCCCATTCTGACAGAGCAGTACCCTGCAGCCATAGCCGAAAAGCCAGTTAGGACTGTTGTCAGGTCATCGATGAATCCGTCTGCGAGTTTTGGAACTGCCTTGCCATACGCGAGGTAGATTGCATCACGATAGTTTGCTTTTCCCCGATATCTGGAGGCCTCATGCAAGAAGCATATGCTCTTTCTACCAAAGGCATCGTCCCGCAACGCGCGTGCGGCTTTAGTGCGAAAATTGTCTACTCCCAATTCCTTGAATTCACGCGAATTTCTAACTTGTTGCTCAAGGTTCCATTGCTCCCAAGATGCAGTGCCCGACAAGTACTCTGCGTGACAGCCCCACGCCTGTTCTGGGGTTCTGGGTACAGATGTGAGTGAGTGACTGCCACGGGATCGAGGCCCGGTTAGATCGCCCTCCACATCAGATTTGACGAGGCTGCCTAGCCGGTCGCTGAAGGGCGCCATTGCCAACTTTGCTTCGACGATTTGTCGGTCCCACTGGCGGGCCGTTGAAGCGTGGGTCTCTGGAAACGAGCCGTCGGCTGCGGCGATCATTGCAGAGGCTGCGCCGTAGACACCATAGTACCATGTCACAATCCCAACACGTGCAACGTCGGCCTTGTTCGGCACTGCGGCCATTCCGCGAAGAGCAGCGATCTGATGCAGCGAGAAAAGCAATTGTTCGAATACCGAATTCAATTGGCGCTCGCTCAACTCCTTACGTTGAACCCGTCCATAGAATGCTTGGGCCGTACTGAAATCCAAAGCGCAATCTGAGACCAGTATGGCTTCCGCCCGCATCCAGTTTAGTGTGGATGGGAGTGCAAAAACCGCGTCTGGAATCTCCTCCGGTGTCTCGGTCAGTGTCCCGTGGGTGCGCATGCGGGTGTATAGTGATGTCATTGGCATTTCCTTCCGAGTAACTTTTTTCATGATTTTTCTATTTTAGAAACATATTTCATGTGTTAGGAACATTTTTCGAGGCACCTTGTCTTTGGTAACGATATTCGCACAGGAGGGACGAAAATCAGAACTCAACCGGCAGAAGTCCAATTTTCAGGGACCGTAAACACAATTCACCAACGAAGGTTACCAGAGAACGCTATTCCCGTAGGCTATGGTGCGCTTATTGACGCCTATTCCCTCGCAGTCCCTATCCCACACCAACTCTCCGCGATCGGAGACCGGCACCGCGTTGTGATTTCGGATGAATGGCGCATCATGACACCGCGCCATGAACCCCAGGCTTCACTACGTGGTCATCTGACATTCGCCCTAAAATATGAAGGGCTCGATCTCGCTATCCTCAAACGTTTGTTTGAAGCTGTTGGCGATGAGCCAATCATCGCATGGGTCAGTGATGAACCCAATGGTAGTTATGCGCGGAGGATTTGGTTCCTCTATGAATGGCTCTTCCAAACGCAGATCCGGCTGGAAGACGCAACTGGCGGACGCTACGTCCAAGTGCTGGACGACCGTCTTCAATATGGATCGACCGAGTCAAACTCTTCACGGCATCGGATAAAAAACAATCTGCCCGGGACACCAGACTTCTGTCCTCTGGTGTTTCGTACGCCGGAGCTTGAAGCTTTCTGCGCGATGGACCTTGCGCGTAGAGCCCAACAGATCGTCGACGAAGTGCCCCGCGATCTTTTAGCGCGTACAGCCGCATTTTTGCTACTGAAGGACTCTCGATCCAGTTACGCCATTGAAGGCGAACGCCCCCCCCAAGATCGTATTCAACGTTGGGGCCGCGCCATTGGCGAGGCAGGCCGACAGGCCCTTGATCAAGACGAACTGCTCCGCCTCCAACAGATTGTCATTGGGGATGACCGTTTCATAAAATTGGGCTTTCGACAGGAAGGCGGCTTTGTTGGATCGCATGATCGCGAAAGCCAGATGCCTCTCCCGGATCACATAAGCGCTAGGCATGAAGATTTGGACGACTTGATTGCCGGCATGGTCGCGTTTGACCGCACGAGTGGGCAGACCCTCGATCCAGTGATTGCCTCTGCTGTGCTCGCGTTTGGCTTTGTCTACATTCATCCGTTTGAGGACGGGAACGGGCGTCTGCACCGATATATCTTCCACCATGTTTTGGCCGAGCGCGGGTTCAATCCGCCAGGTGTCGTATTCCCGATCTCATCAGCAATCCTTGAACGGATAGATGACTATCGTGCTGTTCTCGAAAGTTATTCAGCACGGCTACTGCCGTTCATCGAATGGAACCCAACTGAAAAATTCAATGTCGAAGTCACAAATGAGACAGGCGATTTTTACCGCTTCTTTGATGCCACACCACACGCTGCGTTTCTCTACAGCTGCGTCCAAAAAACGATCGAAGTTGACCTCCCCTATGAAACAGAATTCCTCCGTCGCTACGACCAGTTCCGCGCAGCGATAGACGACATGTTCGACATGCCCACGCGCACCGTCGATCTTTTGTTCCGTTTTTTGCAGCAGAATAATGGCCAGCTCTCTGCGAGAGCACGTGGCAAGGAATTTGCAGCCCTTACTGATCACGAAGTCGAACGGGTCGAGAACATTTATCGCAATTTCAATGCTTCCTGAGGTCACTTATGTATTTGTCAAAACTAACCATCAGCGGATTCCGACAATTTGGACAAGGCGACGCAGCTGCTGAATTGACCTTCCAGCCAGGGGTGACAGCGCTGATTGGCAAGAACGATAGTGGCAAAACAGCGATCATTGATGCTATTCGCTATGCATTGCTGAGCCGTGATCAAATGTATTTCAAGGTGCAACCGGAAGACTTTCACGTCGATGCGGCCGGCAGCAGTGTCGACGATATCAGGATCACGTGCGTTTTATCGGATCTCGGAACCGGTGATCAGGCAACCTTTGCGGAACATCTTACTTACTTGGACGGGAAGGTTTCGCTATTGGTGAATCTTCATGCCAGACGTCTTGCCACAGAGGGGTCTGCACGCAGATGGGTAGAAGTCAATGTCCGGTCGGGGTTGGATGGTGTGGGCCCTGCACTTGAGATGACTGTTCGCGAATTGCTTGCCTCAGCATATCTCAAACCGTTGCGGGACGCCGAGCGTGAACTCTCGTCTGGTCGCGGATCCAGACTGTCACAAATCCTCTACCACGTGGATGGAATCAAAGAGGGTGCTTCGTTTGATCCCGAAAACCCACCTGCGACACCGGCGGCAACAACTGGGTTAAGCCTGCTCGGTCTTTCAGAATACTTTGGACACAACGTGAAATCTCACAAGGGTGTTGTGGATGCGCAAAGCGCTATCAACTCCAATTACCTGAAGTCGTTACTTCTGGCTGGTGACAAAATGACCGGCAAGATCGATTTAACAGAAGGTGGAAACAAAGATGCTCGGCTTCGCCAAATTCTTGAGCGGTTAGAACTTGGCCTCATGGATGCCAGCGGCACTCAACCCCGAGGCAGGTTTGGCCTTGGGTCCAACAATATTCTCTACATGGCTTGCGAATTGCTGCTTCTTGGACGCGAACCAGAAGGGTTGCCACTGTTATTGGTCGAAGAGCCAGAGGCACATCTCCACCCTCAACGGCAACTTCGGCTTATGCAGTTTCTCAAGACCGCTGCTGAGGGAAGGGTGCAGGATGAAGAAGGTCGTAAAGTCCAGGTCATCTTATCAACGCACAGCCCGAATTTGGCCTCGGGACTTCCTGTAGCAAACACCGTTCTCTTGGACGGAGAGAATGCGCACCCTCTGTCGCACGACCACACTTGCCTTTCCTCAAATGACTATTCGTTTTTGGAACGATTTCTCGACGCGACGAAAGCAAACCTCTTCTTTGCGCATGGGGTTTTGATTGTGGAGGGTGATGGTGAAGCCTTGGTCCTGCCCGCCATAGCGCGAGCGATTGGTCTCGATCTTAGTACGCATGGCGTTTCAATCGTCAATGTAAAGGGCACGGGGCTTCGCCGTTTCAGCAAGGTTTTTCAAAAGTCCGATGAAGCCAAGACCTGGATATCAATTCCTGTGGCTTGCATCGCAGACATGGATGTCATGCCAGACGCTGCGCCCGAGATACTTGGCCTCGTCACCGGCGATGATGATCCAAAGTGGACTAATCCGAAGCGGCGGTGGAAAGCGAACAAGCACTTTGGGCCAGATGCTTCCGCCATTGAAGCAGGTTTGAAAGAACGTTCTGAAGGTCTCTGCAAGGAAGACGCACAAAACGTACGAACGTTCGTCAGCAGTCACTGGACCTTGGAATATGATCTTGCCCGCAATGGAATCGCCTCAATGGTATTCAATGCTGCAATGCTCGCCAAAGCTCACGACAAAATTTGCGATGGGACCGCGACACAAGATGATATTCTTGCAGAAGCGGGGGAGGCTTTCGAAAAATTGTTCGCCGATTGTGGCAAAGACGATGAACTCACGGCAATCCATATCTACCAACTCTTCACTTCGAAAAAGGCATCCAAGGCGATCGCGGCACAATACTTGGCTGCCGCTATCGACATTGAGGCGGCAAGTGAAGGATTTGACTCTGCAGCATTTGAGGCATGCCTTCCGACTTATCTTGTAGATGCGATCAAACACGCCTGTGACAAAGGATCGGCGCCAGTCCTTGCTGATGAAGCTCAGCCAGGTGTCGTTGCGGCTGAGCAATGACAGATCATCCGACCATACCGGAAGTGACCGACGAGGACATTGCCTGGATTGCCGACACGATGGGTTTGGACGACCTGGATGGGGACCGGCGAGCCTTCCTCAAAAGAACTGGTACGTTCGATGTGTCGGCTTGCCCAGGTAGCGGAAAAACCACGCTGGTTGTGGCGAAACTCGCAATTTTAGCAAGGAAATGGCGTCACCCCACGTCAGGCATATGCGTACTTTCACACACGAATGTCGCCCGTGAAGAGATTCAGAACCGATTGGGTCACACACCAGTGGGGCACCGCCTGCTTCACTATCCGCATTTCATCGACACGATACATGCCTTTGCCAATCGCTTTCTGGCTTTGCCGTATCTGCGCTCGAACGGCTTCCCATCACCGCTCGTTGATGATGACGTTGCAAAAGCGTTCCGCTGGAATGTGTTGCAAGGTCAAGAGCGCTGGAACTTCGAAAACTGGTTGAATAACAGACACACCAGCATAGATGACATCACCTTCCTCGATAGCGACTTATCGGTGGCGTTGACTTCAAGAGATTTTCCCGCTGGACCTCATACTGCAACTTATCAAAGGGCAAAGCGGATTATCGTAGAGTCGGCAACCGCGGGTCACTTCCGATATGAAGAAATGTTTGTTTGGGCGGAGTGCCTTCTGGAGCAGTTTCCGGAAATTTCGGTAAGCTTATCTCGCCGGTTTCCACTGGTTCTGATGGACGAGATGCAGGACACGTCGCAACGGCAGGCAGCACTTCTTGCGTCGATTTTCGACCGCACAAACGGACCCTGTTTTGTACAAAGAGTGGGAGACCCAAATCAGGAGATATTCAAGAGCGGGCAGGAGCAGAACATTGCCGATCCATTTCCTGATGTTTGCGAAGGTCGCACTATGTCGATCGGAAGTAGCCGGCGGTTTGGTGCCCCTGTCGCCGACCTCGCAAATCCACTTGCCATCGTTCCGATAGACGACGGCGGACTGCAGGGAAGTGGTCCGCAGCGCGCAGCCGCATTCTCTGATCACAATCGCAACCTCATCATTGTCTTCCCCGATAACAATACAGATGGTGTTCTAGACGCGTTTGGAACGCACCTCCTCGAAACTTTCGACGATGAAACAATTGCGATCGGAGATTGCGTTGCGGTTGGCGGGGTTCATCGGCCGGCACCAGAGGCGAT
Organism: Maritimibacter sp.; assembly: GCA_050633625.1. Lineage (GTDB taxonomy): Bacteria > Pseudomonadota > Alphaproteobacteria > Rhodobacterales > Rhodobacteraceae > JBOEGW01. The sequence continues at coordinate 37,005 of JBOEGW010000002.1, forward strand.
CGCCGCAGGGCATGCAAAGTTTCCAAGGTCTGTGGAACACTATTGGGGCGGGTATAGCCCCGAGGTATTAAAGTCAGACCGGCATCCCAAAACACTTGTCGGTTACGTTCATCATGCTCAGATCATGATGCGAATGTCCGGAGATACCGCCGGGGGGATCGCGCATTTTGCGACAGGCCTTAAGCGACTCGCTCGACAAATCGGTAAGCCAGAAAGCACGCTGGAGCGAACGCGTAAGCACATGGCCATTCGAGGCGTGCTTGCACCTATCCCTGACGCACTGGCGCGATATGATCAGTTCGTCAATACTTTCCTCATTGCGATGACGCCGGTGACTGAGGAAGTATGGCCGGGTTACGCGCAGCAATTTCGCGAGCTAGCTGGACAACTATGCCAAGGCGATATCAACCTTGACGCTGGTGCTGGTTTTTTGGCTTGGGAGGACCCGCAAGCCGACCTGCCTGAACCAGGAGTTGCGCAGGCGCATACCGACAACGTCGTCAATGTGAGTTTGGGTGACCGGGAAGTGTCTATCCGCCTTGGTTCGATTCATCAGGCTAAGGGGCAGACACACTTTGCGACGCTGCTATTGAGCACTTTCCAAAACCACCATTCATCGGAGAAGATCGTTCGCTGGCTCACGGGAGAAAAATTAGCCGGAATCGGCGAAGGTGTTCAGAACGTCTCGCGACTAAAACAATCCTATGTTGCGATCACACGACCAACGCATCTCGTGGCGATAGCTTTGCGCGATTCAGCAATAGCGGCAAATAGAGCTCAGGCATTGGAGCAGCTTCAAGCGCGGGGATGGGAGATCAGGGACCTTTGCACCTGAGAATTCGTTGCAGACTCATTGTTCAAAATGCTTGGCGCGTCCCTTGAGCCAAATTCCCAGAACCAACATAATATTTTTGACCTAGTGTGTTTTGAGCCAGATCATTCCGTCAAATGCTCCAAGCTTTGCCTTATCCTTGGTCTCGTAGAGACGGCGGGCCTGGATTGCGATTCCGGTGGCCGGATCGGTGATGGTTCCACTCCACCCACCGGGGTTTGAGAAAACAACGATGTGGAAGCCATCCGTCTTTAGGTAGTCGTTTCCATTTGTCGACACTTTCCATTTCCGAGTCAGCCACCGTGCGCGTCGTTGGGCTAAGTTTTTGCTGTCAGATTCTCTCTTTGAAGCAGCTGCGTAGTCTTCTTCCAACTTACCGGCACAGACGCAGCCACAGTCTAGAATGTCCTGATAGTTTGGATGCTGCATTTGGTGAACATAGCGAATCTCTTGGTTTTCGCACATCTCACATTCTGTGGCTGGCTCGCCGAGGTCCTCAAGCCCGATACAGATCCAGCCCTTCTTTGGAACACCTTGCTTTGACCATTTGCCTAATGACGACATGCGTTCTTCCTAACCGTCAGAGGACGTCAGCCTGAGCAGATAGCCTCTTGCTAGTATTTGTTTGACCAGACCGGATAGGGCGTATTCTGCTTCGGTTTTAGACGTGAACCAGTCATGCCGATGCCGCCCCCAAGTGCCGAAGCGACCCCACTGACGGTGAACACCGATATGTCCGAAGAGGTCCTTGGTCAGTTCCACGGAATAGAAGCGGTTCATGTTGACTGATGGATCAACGCGTCGCATGTCAATTTGCATTGATTTCCTCTCCGCTCATCGGGACATAGTCTATGGAGACGCGTTGGAGCCGAGGCTCTTTTTGCTCAAGGCCCCATCGGCGTTTAGTGTAGAACTCGAGCGCCTTTCGGGTTCTGGCTTCAAGCACGTCTCCGTTGAACCCAAATTCAATGCGCACCACACGTTGTTGTGCTTCAGTAAGTCTGGAATGCGGTTTAAGCTTCAGAATAGCCCAGGTGAACCAATCATCATCTCGGGGCACCGCATCGGCTGGCTTGGTTTTTGAGAAAGAATGATCAGGATCGATGCGAGCAGGATGGAAGTCACGGAAACCCTCTCGTTCAAAGCACCAGGCTCGCACGTGAAGTCTAACTCCATCAGACGCGAACCGAACAGGTGCAATCCAGCGTGTCATCGGCTCCGGGTCTCGCATCGATTGGTAAACGATCTGCGTTGCCTCATTTGCCCGGAATGCGCGGAACAGCGGACGTAGGACGCGCAGGTCCTGAGTCCGTTGCAAATCGGGCAATCTATCGAATGCAGGTAGTGGTGCGCTGGAAAGAAGCTGCTCCAACTCGATCGAAGAGGCTTTACCGGTCAGCTGTTCAAAGCTCGCGTCCGCACGGTATCTGCGCGCCGACGCATCATAGTGCAGTGCGTCTTTTGGCGCTTCAGCGAGGTAAGTACGAAAATCGAGCGCGGCTTGCGCATTTGAAATTCCAAACCGTTTAATCAATGAGGCACGGGTCGCCGCGCCATCCCAGAAAAACAATCTGTCTAGGTATTCCAAGCGTGCGCGCTGAGCATGTTTGAGGTCTTCGAAGGTCATGGATGGAAGCTAGCTTGACTCCCATCAATTGTCCATATACTTTTTACACGTATATAATTTAATGGTGTAATATGAAAATCCTTCATACGGCAGATCTGCACTTGGGGCGGCAATTCATGGGCTTGAGCCTCGAGGAGGATCACGAGGTCATCCTCGACCAAATCCTTGAGACGCTTGTGGTCGAGAGCGCCGATGTTCTTGTGATAGCAGGAGACGTTTTTGATCGTGCCTCGCCACCCAATTCATCAATCCGGCAGTTCAACCGTTTCCTCAAGCGTTTATCTGAGGAGACCGATGCCGCCGTGGTGATGATCTCTGGCAACCACGATTCCGGCGATCGGATCGAGGCAATGTCGGTCTTCTCCACTGCATCACGGGTACTTGTTCGCGGCATTGCCGACGCCGTCGAAACTCCACTTGTGCTGCGCGATGAACATGGCGAGATCGCTTTTTCCGCGCTGCCCTTTTCCTATGAATACGCTGCTCGAGAGGTGTTCGGGGATACGGGCATCAGTGCGCCAGCAGATGTTATCGCTGCGCAAATTTCCGCGGCGAAGGCCCAAGTGCCTGAAGATGCACGTTGGGTAGTAGTGGCCCATGCATTCGTTGCGGGCGGAGCAGTCGGCGAGGCCGAACGCGCGTTGACGCGGGTCGGCGGCATCGAAACCGTGCCCGCTGATGTCTTCGAGGGTGCGGACTATGTTGCACTGGGACACTTGCACAAGCAGCAGGAAGTAGGCGCGCGCCATGTTCGATATTCCGGCGCACCGCTTGCATTCGGATTCGACGAGGCGGGAAGCGAAAAATCCATGACTGTCGTCGATCTGAAAGCCGACGGTGTTGATATCTACACCGTTCCGTTCCGTCCAATCCGGCAAGTGCACTCGCTCACAGGTGCATTCGCGGAACTTCTGGCAGGAACGCCGTCTGAGGACTTCATCCAAGCCATCCTAACGGATGAGGTTCCTCTCATTGATCCGATGAAACGGTTGCGCGCGATCTATCCCAATGCCTGTCATCTGGCGTACGCCCGACAGGCGCGCGCGCCGGAGACCAAGGCTTTTGGCACCGGGCGGGCCGCAGTTACGCCAATCGAAATGGTCGGCGAGTTCATTAAGGTTGTGCGCGGCCGAGAAACGGATGCCAACGAAACCACGATCGTAGCGGACAAGCTCCACGACGCAGCCTCTGGGGAGGAGCAGACATGAGACCCATTCGCCTATCGCTTCAGGCCTTCGGGCCGTTCGCGACAACCGAGGTGGTGGATTTCCGCTCCGCGCTGGAAACAGGACTGTTTGGAATTTACGGTCAAACGGGCGCGGGAAAGTCGACGCTGTTTTCGGCGATGTCCTTTGCCCTCTTCGGGGCACCAACCAAGACCGATCAGGAACCACGCTCGCTGCGTTCGGATCACTCCGCGCCAGATCTACCTACGGAAGTTGAATTTGTCTTTGAACTGGGTGCCAAGGCCTATCTGATCCGTCGTCGTCCGGTGCAAGAACGTCCAAAAGCACGCGGCGAAGGGACGACCGAGGATGCCGCGGAAGCCTCGCTTTTCGAAGTCACCGGGATCCCGGTGGACACGCTTGGCCCGAGCCAGCCTGGCCGTGTCATTGCTGAAAAGAAAGTCTCGGTAGTGGGGCAACAGGTCGAAGCGCTGTTGGGATACGGAGCAGATCAATTTCGACAGATCGTGCTCTTGCCACAAGGCAAGTTCGAGACGTTCCTAGCCGCAAAAACTGATGCGCGGGTCGAGATATTGCGAGATCTCTTCGACGTGAAGATCTATCGCGATCTCGCCGCCCGGTTGAAGGATGAAGCCTCAGAGGCAGAAAGAGCACTGCGCGAGCAGCGCGTGCTCTATGTAGCACGGCTAAAGGAACGCGGCTTTGAAAGCGCCGACACGTTGGAACTGGGGATTGCCGCGGCTGAAGCCAACGTTGAAGAAAAGCTGGGTATTCAGCAGGGCACGGAGAAGGCGAATGAAGCGGCGCGTAAGGCTTTGACCGACGGCGAGCAAATCGAAAAGGCCTTTGTTGCAGTCGATACAGCGCGGCAGGCACTTGACGATCTCGAAGCGAAAACGGGCGAAGTCGATGCTCTGGCCAAGCGGGTTGATACAGTCAAGAATGCCTTGCAGGCCTGTGACCTTGAGACAGCTTGGCACAATGCAGAGCGCGATGACCAGGTTACAATGAATGCCGTGACCAAAGCCGAAGGGGAGCTCAACACGGCCACTGTGACCAGGAAAGAAGCGGCGCAAAAACTGGTTGAAGCGCAGTCGGGCGAGGAGCGACGGCAACGGGTTCAGGCCGACCTGACAAGGTTAGAGGCGATCGAGAACCAGGTCGGGCAGGCAGCGGAGCTTCAGAAAGCGTTTGATGAAGCTGCGAACGACGAAGCCTCGGCAAAGAAGGCGCTGACCGAAGCCGTAGAGGAAAGCGAAACGCTCCAGTCTCAGCGCGACGCGACCGATCTGGTGCTTGAACAGGCGCGAAAGACTGAGGCGGCGCGAGGCAAGCTGACGGGTGAACTGGCCGAGATCAACCGCGAACTGATCAACGCAACGGCACATGCGAAGGCGCAAGGAGCTGTCGTGGATGCCAAACGAAAGGTCGAAGCGGCATCGAGCGAACTGCCGACAAAAACTGAAGCGGCGCAAGCCGCCGATGCAGCCTTGATTGAGGTTGAGGCTCGGCTTTCGCGCACACAGGCGATAATTCTGGCCGAAAAGCTGGCCGAAGGGGAGCCGTGCCCTGTCTGTGGTTCCCACGATCATCCTATGCCAGCCCATGGTGCGCCCGAACAATCTGGTTTGACCGAAGCGTTTCGTAACGCGCAGGCCCAGGCGAGAACCGCAGCCGAAGCCAGGGTTCGGGCGGAAAGCGAACTCGGCAATTGGCGAACGCGGCTCGACGAAACGAAACGGGCACTGGACGAACATGAACGGCCTGAGCGCACGTTGGTGGAACTCGAATCTGAAATCATACGACTGAAAGGCACCGTCGCCGCGCTTGGAGAGGCCATCGATCTTGATGCGATGGAGGAGCGGTTGGCCGATCTCAAGCGGAAGGTGACCGAGGCCGAAGCTATCGAGGCTACGGTGCGCACGGCTGCAGGACAGGCTGGAACCAATTTGGCCGGGGCGCGAGCCAAGCGCGATACAGTGGTTGGGGCCCTGCCGGACGGTCTGCGCACACCTGATGCGGTTGTCGCACGGCGGGAGGCTTTGCAAAGCGAGCAAAGGCAGCTTTCCGAAGCGCTGGACCTGGCGACGCAGGCGGATCAAGCAGCGAGCGAGGCGCTCGCCCGGGCGCAAGAGCAGTTCGAAGCAGCAAAGCGGGCGCGCGAGGCGCAGGCCCGGCGTGCGGAAAAGGCGCAAGGTGACTTCCGCGCACGGCTGGAAGAAGTCGGGCTAGACAAGGCAGAGTATGTTGCTTGCAAGGCGCATTTCCCGACTCTCGACGCCGACCGTCAGACGGTGATCGATCAACGTGAGGGCCTGATCGCAATGCGCACGACATGGCAGAACGCTGCAACCGCTTGTGCGGATCACGAGCGCGCTGATCTCGCGCCGCTTCAGTCAGCGCTGGACGACGCCACCCAAGCTTTGAACGCGGCCAATGCGGTGCTCGCCACAGCCAGAACGGATGTAACGTCACTAACCAGATTCAAGGATTCGCTGGCTGAGGCCTTGGCCGAAACCGAGCGGCTTGAGTCCGAATCCGGGCCGCTTCGTGGGCTGGCCGATCTGGCCAATGGCAAGAACGATTTCAAGATGACGCTCGAGACCTTCGCGATAGGCGCCATGTTCGACCAAGTGCTCGAGGCGGCAAACATGAGGCTCGACCCTATGACGCGCGGGCGTTACCGGCTGACGCGCGGACTTGACGCGTCAGGTGGGCGCGGCAAGCGCGGGCTCGAAATCGAGGTCTTTGACATCAACACCGGCAAGGCGCGTCCAACGGCTACCCTGTCCGGTGGTGAAACATTCATCGCGGCACTAGCCTTGGCGCTTGGGCTCGCCGATGTGGTCGAGAGCCAATCTGGCAAAATCCGGATGGACACGATCTTCATCGACGAGGGCTTCGGCAGCCTCGACACCGAGAATGGAGCAGGCACGCTGGACCAAGTGATTCAGGTTCTTGCTGCGCTGACAGAGGGCAGCCGGGCTGTGGGACTGATCTCGCACGTCGGCCAAGTTCAGGAGGCCATACCCCAAGGCTTCTATGTGCGTTCGACCCCAAGCGGCAGCCGAGTCGAGGAAAGAAAGGGACTAGGATGACAAACCGATTGTATTACCGCAAGGCGCACACCCGCCGACTGTCGACAGGCCGAACAGTCTCGGTCCGTGGCGGTTGGGCGCTCCGGGTCGGTCGCGGAAGTAGGAAGAGCGCATCCTTCAGGCGGACTTGTCCAATATGCGGTGCACTGATCGTAAGCGTTAGTATGCCCAAAGGTGGGTGGGTCCACTTCGAGGGAGGTAAAGGCCTGACACGCATTAAACACCCGTGTCTGCATCTTGGCGAAGGTTTGAGCGGGCGACATGACGAGAACACTCCAGATCTTTTCGGTTTGCCCTGAAAAGGCCGTAAGGCTTCTAGAGTTTTACCTACTCCCCCTAAGAGCCCGCGCCAGTGACTTAGCTGTGTTTACAAAGCAAATGAGCTTTAGCTCAGCATTCTAAAAGTTAGGCCTCTTACACGTATTTTCTGCTGTGCGTTTACACGTAAAGTCTGCTGTGACTTTCGACCGATTGAAAGTCAACGCCCGACCAATTGACAGTGTCGCACCTCAGACCCGCGGAACCTGAGCCTCCTCGTTTGGATCACCAACAGCCAAATCAAGCTCTGGCAAATCTCGCAGCGTCTGCAGATCAAACGTCGTCAGAAACACTTCCGTCGTGACAAACGTGTGCGGCGCACCCGGCCGCGGTGACCTCGGCCCGCTGGCAATCAGATCCTTGTAGCGCAATCGCGATAGCAAATCGCGGCTCACGTCCTTGCCAAAGATGTCCTTGAGCCCCGCGCGGTCAATGGGTTGATGATAGGCAATGGCACAGAGCACACCCATCTCCATCTCGGTAAAAGCGAGCGACTGCTCACCAAGATCCGCAGCCGCCTTGATCGCGTCCGCAAACTGCGTCTTCGTGCGGAACATCCACCCGCCAGAAACCTGCACCAGTTCGTAGGGCCGACCCGTCAACTCGGCTTGGATATCGTCAATCAGCATGTCGACCGAGGCCTCCTGCCCTAACACGCGCGCTAGGTCATCGCGACCGACGGGCGACGCACTGGCAAAGAGCACCGCTTCGATCCGCCCCATCCATTCGCGCCAGCGTAGATCTTGCGGCAAGTCTTCGAGCTCGCGGTCAAAGACACAATCGCGTCCCGAGCCCTCATTTTCTTTCGCTGTTTTACCTTTGGCCGCGCCGGTCATGGCGCGATACCATACAGCCGAAACGTCGGTCGACCGGTCAGCTCACGCGCCACTCCCAATTCGACCAACCGATCACAAAGCCGCCGCGCCGCGCGATCTGTCATCGGAATAGTCGTCCCTTGGATCATCGGCGACAGCGCGGTCGAAGGTGCCACGGCATCCTCAGACAAAAACAGCGCAACGGCCGCATCGGATCCCTTGGCCCGCAGCTTCGGCGCGACTGCCTGAAGCGCGGCAGCGCGTTGAGCAAGGTCACATGAGCGGTGGACCGCATCTTCGATGGACTGCAGGATGCGCAGCTGAACCGCGAGTTCCGGCTCGTCCTCGTCCAGATCTCGTAGTATGGCCTTAGTAAGACAATGCGCCGAGACGGGCAAAACGACCGGCCAGTTCAAGACTCGCGCCAGCACCACATCAGAGAACAGACAAGCAACCCGCTCCGCCCGGTCGTCCACCTCCAGCACCGAACGCATCACCGAAACGCACCCGACCAGCGGCCCATGGGTTTGACAGCGGGAAGCGGCCGATCGAAGCCAACCATCGACTTCCGTTTCAAGGTCCAATCCAACAAATGCCTTGAGCGCCGCATTCCAATCGCGCCCAGTTATGCGCAGCCGCGCCGCGTCGCGCCAGAAGGCCAAGAGATCTCCATCCGGACCACGTGCCTCACCCGCTGGCGTCAGATGAAAAGCGTCGCGGATATCGACCTCTCGCGCCATCCGCCCCTCTAGCTTTGAGGTTGCCGACGCGGCAGTCAGCGCCAATCGGTTGGCAAGCAATTTCACTGGCACGCCTCCGGATGGATCGCTGACCAGCTGATCGAGGATCGTAAGGGCCACACCAGACCGAAATGCCACAGTTTCAAGGGTTTCTGCACGCCCTGAGGTGACCCAGGCAGGAAGCTTCGGTAGGCTGATCAAGTCGTTTGAGACAGTGGCAGGCTGAAAGGTCATGCTAGAACGATACCTCAGCACGGCGCTTATATCCACAAAATATCACGTAAACCGCCCCACTCTGTCAGTCTTTTCTATGTCCAATAAGTTTGCATTATCGGACATAAAGAGATATGCTCAGCGCCATGTCGGAAAACAACGAGAAATCGCGCTCAAAGCCACCAAACGGGTCTTCGTTCAACGAGGACAACGAGAGAGATCGCCCGGACGGCGAAGCCTTGAACCTCCCTTCCTTTGTGGCGGGTTCAGGCAGCCTCGACCGGCTGGTCGATACCGCCCGCGACTACGCACGCGCTGCGGCCTCGGACAATACGCTGAAGGCCTACGCGAAAGACTGGGCGCATTTCGCGCGCTGGTGCCGGATTAAGGGCGCGGAGCCGCTGCCTCCTTCATCTGAAATGATCGGGCTCTACCTTGCGGACCTGGCGTCCGGAGCGGGCCCCTCGCCTGCCCTATCGGTCAGTACCATCGACCGCCGCCTGTCGGGCCTCGCCTGGAACTATGCGCAGCGCGGCTTTGCCCTCGATCGCAAGAACCGCCATATCGCCACCGTGCTGGCCGGGATCAAACGCAAACACGCCCGTCCGCCGGTGCAAAAGGAAGCGATCCTGGCCGAGGACATCCTCGCGATGGTCGCCACCTTGCCTTACGACCTGCGCGGTCTGCGAGATCGGGCCATCCTGCTCCTCGGCTATGCTGGGGGCCTCCGACGCTCGGAAATTGTCAGCCTCGACGTGCACAAGGACGACACGCCGGACTCGGGCGGCTGGATCGAGATCTTCGACAAGGGAGCCCTGCTCACCCTCAATGCCAAGACCGGCTGGCGTGAGGTCGAGATCGGACGCGGCTCCAAGGACCAGACCTGCCCTGTCCATGCGCTCGAGCAATGGTTGCACTTCGCCAAGATCGACTTCGGCCCAATTTTCACCGGCACCTCGCGCGATGGCAAACGCGCCTCAGAAACCAGGTTGAACGACAAGCATGTCGCGCGCCTGATCAAGCGCACGGTTCTGGACGCCGGCATCCGGTCGGACCTGCCTGAGAAAGACCGCCTGGCGCTGTTCTCCGGCCATTCGTTGCGCGCCGGTCTCGCCAGCTCCGCCGAAGTCGACGAGCGCTACGTCCAGAAGCAGCTTGGCCACGCCTCGGCCGAGATGACCCGCCGCTATCAGCGCCGCCGCGACAGGTTCCGGGTAAACCTGACCAAAGCCGCCGGTCTCTGAGCCCCTGCCCTATCACGCCGCCTGCCCACTGAGCCTACCATAGAAGCTGCGCTCGAGATGCAGCTCCCCTGCCCCGGCTTTCTCTACCATGCCGCACAGATAGCCGCCCGGCGAGGCAACCTCGCCCGCACTGTGCTTCTCGAAGACGAGGGCAAACGCGGCCGTGGCCACCTGGGTGCCCATTCGGTCCTGCGCCACGTTCCAGGCATGCTCAGAGATACCGATCATCGGCCTGAGTTGTCCGGCAACCCGGTGCAGATCGCCCCAATCCTTCAGGAATCCACCCATATTGCGCGCCCAGGATGCGAATTCCGGACAGGCTTGCATGATTGTCGGCAGGTCGAGCGCTGTCCGCTTCTTGCGCACCTCGGCAACCCAGTCTTCCAGCTCCCTGTCAACCCGCTCTTCCGGTGGCGCATTGGGCACCACACCCGCCGCTTCCTCTTTTTCAGAGGAATTACTAGTTACAGGATTAAGTTGATTTGTAATTAGTATATGAGGTTCGGAAATGACCCCCCTGGGGTTCATTTCTTGAGTCTTCTTCGTGACTTGGGTATCGTTATTATCGGTGTTTTCCACAGGTTTCACCGCGCCAGTCGCTTTGAGATAGGCCGCCTCAACCCGTTCCTGGAGTTCCTTGAACCATGTGAGCAAACGCACCAGCTGTTCGGACGCTTCGTGTCGGCGTGGTAGCCGGTCGAGAAGCTCCTCAAAAAGCCCCGTGAATTGCCTCCAGGGCCCACGCAGCGCGCTGCTGAGAGCTGCCTCGATCCGGGCTCGGATCATCCGGCGCGCCACAGTGATCTGGCGCTTCAGGCGCTGGCAGAGTTCGCGCTCGGCCTGCAACTCGGTATGAAGTCCCTCGAACTCCTCGACACGGGCGGAAAGCGGTGAAAGATCGAAGCCATAGGCCTCGACGATCCGCCCCTCAGCGTCCCTGCGGCCCCACCGCTTGCCATTGGGGCTATCCTGGAAGGAGATCACGCCGATCTCAGCAAGACGCCGCGCGTGGCGCTTGAGGGCCGACAGGGAAAAGCCCGTCTGCTCCATCAGATAGGCGTTCGACGCCCAGACGATCGGGCGCTGCCCCTCCTCCCAGTCCTGAGCTTGCGTGAAGGCCCCGAGCGTGTCGAGGAGCATCATGTCGCCTGCCTTCAGGCCGATATGTGCCCCCACGCGCTTGAGTGCCACGAAGGCCCGTGTTTTGGGTATTGCTACCCGTTCACCGGCTTGGGCAAGTTGCTCAGCAACCCCAAGACCCGGTGTCGGCTTGCGCCAACCTGTATGTTTCATGCCTGTTTCTCACCTCCGGTTAGTTGGAGGCAAAAGAAAGCCGTTCGCTCAGGAGCGTTCGTCGTTGACAGTGATTCGTGGGAGAGGTATCCTCTAAGCGACCAAACTTTTCAGATTAGCTCTCAGGCCACACTGCTTGGGGGCTTTTCTTTTGCCTAGATCATTGTTCCGACTGCTCCTCTTTTGTCGCGAGGAAATCGCTGTAGAGCTGATCCAGTCGACCGGAGAGAAAGTCCCCGAACTCGGTTGAATCTTGCGCCGTTAGCGAAATACTGAATGCCTTACCGGACCGCCCGATGACGCCTTTGATGCGGCCTTTGCCGGCGGTCCAGGTGCGTTTTTTGGGCGCAGCGCGTGCTTTACGGCGCTTCGGCGCCCTGCCGGCTTCTGCCAGTTTGCTGTGCAAGAACTCGAAGCGAGCATCACTATCAAGATGCTGAAACCCGTCAAACTCCAAGGCTTCTTTCAGGATCTTGTCATTCGCGGGCTCCAAAGCCAGCTTTTTGAAATCCTCCCAACGATCCCGTCCGATCTGCTTGGCTGGGCCAATCTGCTCGATAACGTCCCGCGGAACGTTCTGAGCCACCGAGAGCATGCGCGAAAGCAGTGTCCCATCAATGGTCAACGCAGCTTGGATCACATCCTTTGCCTGCCCCATATCCAAGAGATTCTTCGCGAACAGCGCCTTCTCGATGAACGAGAGATCTGCGCGTGCCGTATTTTCCTGCCCTTGAGCAAGAATGTGCGCCACATCGTCCATTGGTTTGACAACAGCGCGAACCTTACGGTTGAGCGCCGACGCAACTCGCACACGGCGATGCCCGAAGACGATCATGTAGCGGCCGTCTAATTCCGGATGCGGGCGAAGCAATACTGGTGTGTCCTGGCGGCCGGCAGCGATCGATGCCTTCAGTTCATCGAACGCCTGATCGTCATCACTGAGGCGATCCGAGACAAAGGACACGTCGATCAATTGTGGATCGATCTCCACAATCGTTTCCCCTTCGAGGAGACGCTTCGAGTTCTCCGCGAGGCTGTCGATTGAAACTTTCATCGACTTCGAAGCACCGCGCATTGCGTAACCAGAGCGGCCAGAATCCTTGGGTTGCTCAGGGGAACCGCTCATGACGCTTTTCAGGAGGTCTTTCCGAGCCATCAAGCTAACTCCTTTGCTTTGCGATCCAGCCCACGCTCTGCACTCATCCGATCAGTTGCAAGGCTGTCAAAATCGGAGATCTGCACGGCTGTCAAAATGTCGGTCATTCGCGCCCCCAGGCCTTGTGAATCAGCTCTGCGATCTCGTCGTTCACGTCGTTCAAAGAAGTGACAGCGCGATCATAGGTGGTCCGGACAAACTGCGACCGCTCGACTTCGTAGAGCGTCTGCTTCGTGATCCCTGCGTCGGATATCGCGGTCGATTTCAACACTGGAGCCGACAGCATCTGATTTGGAAACATTGCCTGGAGGAACCCGACCATCTGCTTTTGGGGGCCGTCCGTCGGTTCAAATCGCGTTACGAGGTAACGGAACCACTTCAGGCGCATGTTCGCTCCAGCGTCACGGATCGTCTTCATGATCCCGCCCAACATCAGAAGAAACTGGCTCATCGACATGACGTCCAGCATCTGAGGATGGACGGTCACAATCACCGAAGATGAGGCCGTCAGAGCGGTGAGCGTCAGGTAGCCCAACTGAGGGGGGCAGTCGATTACGACCACATCATAGCGCTCATCAACCTCGCCGAGCGCTTTGGATATCCGAGTGAAGAAGGTTCGGCCCTCATGGGGGTCGCTGCTCGTCAGTGCAACCGGGGTATCATATTCGTACTCTTGCAGCTCGAGGCTTGCCGGAACGATATCCAGATTTGGAAAGTTTGTCGGTCGGATAACTTCGGAGATGGGCTTGCGCTCGACATCATACCGGAGTGTCTCATAGAGCGATGGCACGTTGTCGAGTTCAGGCTGAATACCGTGCAAAGCTGTCAGCGAAGCTTGAGGATCCAAGTCGATCGCAAGAACGCGATGCCCCTTCAGCGCCAAATGCTGAGCGAGATGAGCTGCGGTGGTGGTCTTTCCGCTTCCCCCTTTGAAGTTCACGACAGACACAACGTGCAACTCTTCGCCTGGCTGTCGGTAGGGCACATATCGACGCTTGCCGGGCCGACCATGTTTGTCCAGATAAGCTCTCAGCTCGAGCATCTGCTCCGCAGAGTAACTACGCCTTCCGGATGACGACGTTTCAGGCTCGGGGCCTTTGCCCTCGAGGTGAAGCTTCTTGATGGTCGACTGGGTTACGCCAAGATAGTAGGCAACCTCCGCCAGCGAAAACTGACGTAGACCTTTCTGGGCATCTGGAGGATACTGTTCCTGCCGCAACATATTGAGACGGTCAGAAATCAACTCTCCCTGCTGAAGGATGATCTCGTCGAAGGGTTGATCCTTCGTATCAGCCGTAAATGACCTATCTCGCATCCGCCTGCCCTCTAAATATCGCTTTTTCAGCGATTTCGCTCTTTAAAGTGTTATCTACACGGAAAAATGAGTCTTAACAACGATTTTCACCCAGAGGTTCGAACCCACTCGATGCACCAGGCGGTTTAGATGCGGCGACAACCTGTAGCGATCACGGAACACCGCGACTCAATATATAGGGACAATAGCGACATCTTCGACGCAGATATTGGGTCACGTCTCGCGGCGAATCCTATCTAACCTTCTGTTTTATATTGAATTTATGCGACTGCACGGCTGTCAAAACACATGCAGGTCTAGGACTCGAAACGCCCGACAGTACCTCGAAACCTAGGGTGCCAAAACGAACAGTATCGGCCGGGATTTACAAACGGACTATGATCATTTGCTGCCGTTCCGCTCTTCAATCACGGCAGACCAACATATAACCAAGTCGCTTCAGGGGCCTAGAAGGCAGCGGAAATCGGCTGGGTTGCCCCAGCCGATTCTTTGCGTCACGCGGCGTCTTTGGGACCCCAGGGGATGACGGCCTGCAGGGACAGATCGTCCTGGTTCGCGGCCTTGCCGAGGTTGGCGTTGAAGCCGTGGTCGCGGATGGTCAGCGTATAGTAGTCGGCGCCGGTCTCCTTGTTCTGCTTCTTCCAGATGCCGCCGCACTCGACCAGCTTGCCGCGCGGGGAGCGGCCGAGGACGCGGTGCGTGGGGGCCATCGGGTTCGTGCTCGCGACGGGTTCGACCGTGATGTCGAGGTCGAAGGTCAGGGTCGAAATGGAGCCGATCCCTTTTGCGGTTTCGATGTCGGCGCTGGTGAATTTGATGCAGTTCGTGGTCATTGCTCTTCTCCTTGTTTGCGTTGCAATGATGGTCACCTTGCAGCTGGCCAAGGCCCGGCCACACCGAAGGCGAAGCGCAGCGGAGAGGGGCAGGCGCCGGTCTTTTTGCCTCGCGAGGAATGGCCCGCAGGGGCAGGGGAAAAAGATCGGCGGCAACCTTTGTGGACGGGACGACAGCTGCGACCAGCATGTCATGCAACTCAGACAAAAGGAGAAGTGCGGTGGCCGCGAAGCCGAGGGAGATGTTGCAAGTTGGCGATCTATCTTGAAGCCGACTTCTTAGCCCGGTGGAGCCGACAAGTCGCGCTCTCGGGAACAAGAAAACCAATTTCAACGCAACGACGCTGGCTAAATGACCGAAGAAGTGAGGCTAGTAGTAATCTGGAAGAAGCCATAGGGCAGGGGGACCGGGTAGGAGAGTTTGCCTGTTGAGGACCCTCGGCTCCGAAGCGGTCATTAAGTTACCGTGCAGCTGATGGCGGCTACGAGCCCTAGGTTCGGGGTTTCTGCGACATGGCGAATGTCAGCTATAAGGGTCGTGCCACGCTCGAAGTACTCCAAGAAACTACCTTGTGACGAAGCAAACTCTACAATTCGTAGGGTCGCTTGACACCTAAATCCTCTTTCAGCTTGGCCCAGGTCGCAGCTTCGAATTGCTCCGGCCACTCGACCCCTCTCTGCGCGGCAAGGCGGCGCGCTCGTGGTAAAAAGGCATTCGCGTAGGCAAGGTGTGTTGCAATCATCGCATCCCGCTCCGCGACCGGCGCAGGAAGGGCTGTAACCAACTCTTTTTGTTCTTCCGTCAGCAACCTATTCAGATGAAGCGCTCCACCTCGATCCGGCGCGGCGGTTTCTTCGACCAAAAGGTCGATTAGTTTGGTGCGCAGGTGGAAGATACCCGCGACACCGTTGATGTATTCTTCGCGGCCCGCTGCAAGATGCAGAAGCCCGAGTATGCGAATGAATTCCTCGATCTGACGGAACAGGCGCGCCGGTGAGGCCTTCGGTTGTGGTCGATCTTTCGGTAACTGGTCGTAACGAACGTCATGATCGAACAGAGGTCGAAGGCTTGCCTGATTCTGTGCTGCGAACTGTTCGGGCTTCAGGATGATCACATCCGTGCGTGTCCAGTCTGCGGTAATGGCGTTGATCAGCGCGGGACGAACATTCCGATCCCACCACATCACGATGTCGCCGGTGCGCGCGACAGCGGCCTTCCATGTTCCGGCGACCTCGTCGGTTGGCCCGTCTTCCGACACCAGAACGAAGTCGATGTCGCTATAAGCGTCTGCCCGCCCGTTGCCGAAGCTGCCGCTCAGGAAAAGGCCGCGAACGGCAGAATGATCGCGCAGTGCGTTGCTGATAGTCTCAATGACACGCTCTGACTTCATCAACTCTTCCTTTCAAAGGCATACGGGTTCGCACTTCAATGACGTAAGACAGCCGTTGGGGCGCGCAGGAACCGGTGCGGTATGGCGGGTGCTACCGCTTGATGGACCAGATCATCGCGGTCTCGTAGCCAGCGGATTCCAGCAACTCGATCTTGGAAGTCCATCCCGCCGGACAGACGACAAAGGCGGCTCCAATCCCACGGTTGGCAAACGCCGTCTCGGCGGCGCGTAACAGCGCGCTCGCACCTTCACTGCCTTGGTCGAGAGCCGCCGGGTTGGCCAACTCGGGGTGATAATAGTCATCAATCACACCCGTCCCTGTGATTTCATGGGCAGGGGGAAAATGTAGCCGTGAGGCGGGCTGTGCGATGACGTATCCCTGCAAATCCTCGGACGCGCCCAGAACCATCATGTCCCGATCGCGGAGTGTAAGGCTTCGCGTCATCCAGGCTGAGAACCGTGAGTCAGCTTCGGGGTGGATTTCCCAGAAGGGGTCTATGTCGAAAAGAACCTGCCGGTTCTCGGCGCTGCGCGCAACGATACCGGGAACATCGTCTTGCGTCGCTTGCCGAATGTCGGCTGGCATTCCCCGGTCACCAAGGTCGGTGCGCGAAAAGTAGAGCGTAAGGGGCTCGTACCCGTTTGCCTCGAAGGCGCTGCGCCAGTCCTCGCCTGCGACGTAAGAGGTCAAATTGATCCGCGCTCCGGCTTCATGAAGGGCGTTTTCGGCTGTGGACAGCAAAGCCTCGACTGTGCCGCGCGGCGCATCGGGTGCCACGCAAGAGTCGGGGAGGATCAGACCTGGTTCACCGAAGGAACCGGCATAGATCGGCGGCACAGGCAGCATCATCGCGTGAACCACGCCCGTGACCTGACCGCCATTCTCCGCGACCTGCCAAATCTGCTGAAAGGGCTGTTGTTCGGCGGTCAACGCGAAGGTCAGCGCCTTCTCGATCTGCGCGGACGCATCGTCCGCCAACTTCCAGAGGATTGCGTCCTGCGCGTGGCGTTCGCCCGCGTCCAGCATCAGAAGCTCGACCAGGCGCGGTATGTCGTCGGGTGTGGCTGGTCGAATTGTCTGGGTCATCGCTCGGTTCCTTGGCTCTCGCTGAGTGCTGCTTCCCCGCTTGTATCGACCGCCTGCACTAGATTGACAAAGCAGGTTAACTCCATAAGCGTTTAGAAAAACTATCGCCTTTGGAGCGTCGAATGAAGAATGTGAATCTGAACGCGCTCCGTGTGTTCGCGGTTGTCGCATCGCACGCGAACCTGCAACGCGCCGCCGAAGAGCTGAACCTCTCGCGTGGCGCAGTCTCCCAACGGATCAAACAGCTCGAAATCGAGCTGGGGGTGGTTCTTCTGGTGCGGGGCGCGCGCGGCGTCTCGCTCACGCCGGAAGGCGAGCGCTGCCGCGCGGCCATAGAGGAAGCCTTAGCGATCCTCGACACGGCGTTGGTGAGCCTCGGCGAGGAGGATGATCGCGTCACGATCCATCTTGGTTCGTCCACAGCAACGAAATGGTTGATGCCCAGGATGGAAGCTTTCGCGGCCAGGTTCCCGACTGTCTCCCTGACCACACAGGTTCACGAGCGGAGCTTGGCGCGCAGCCTGGGCCGGAACGAGATCGCGATCTGGCCCGGCAAAACGCAAGACACGAACCCGGCCCACGGATCACGCCGACTGACCGAGATTCGCCTCATTGCTGTGTGCAGCCCCGATTTACTGCGCCCCGACTGGCCCATAGGCCTGGAAACCCTGCTGACCCTGCCTCTGCTTCAAGATGCACACCGCCGTTGGGAAAAGTTGATCAAGGCCACCGGATCTGGCAACACAAACAAGCTGCTCAACTTCGACCGATCCGCCTTAGCTCTCGATGCTGCTATCGGTGGTCACGGTGTAGCAATCGCGCCGACCTACATGGTGGAGAGTGATCTCCGGTCTAAGAAATTGGTGGAGATTTGGGTCGATCCCGAACCCTCTGATGATGGGCTCTATATATCATGGGCAAAGGACCATTTGGGTCAGACGCGTATCAAGCGGATCGTTGATTGGTTTGCGTCAGAATTCGATTGAAGCAGTCCTTCGGTTCAGGAAGGCGAACGGCAGGAATGTACTGCTTGCTGCCCTTTTGCGAAAACAGGGCCAATGGCTGCTTCCTTGAACCAAGCCAAGAACGAACCGGGGCCTAAGCCCCGATCCTCTTGATGCGGATTCCGAGCTTGCGGGCCTTGTCGACGATGTTCGCGGTGATCCCGGAGCCCGGCGTTGCGATCAACCCTTGGGGCATGGTCTCGAGCATCTTGTCGTTGCGCTTGAAGGGGGCGGCCTTGCCGTGGCTCTTCCAGTCGGGTTTGAAGACCACTTGGGTGACACCCCGGGTATCTGCCCAGCGGGCGGCGATCATCTCGGCGCCTTTGGGCGTACCGCCGTGCAGCAGCACCATGTCGGGGTATTTCGCAAGGGTGGCATCGAGGACGGACCAGATCAGGTCATAGGCCTGATAGTCCCCGCCCGAGAAGGCGATCCGCGTGCCTTCGGGGCAGTGCACCTCGGTCTCCTTGCGGCGCTTGGCCGAGAGATAGGCCCGGCTGTCCACCACGGCGGAGGTGAGACCGCGATGTGAGACCTTGGATCCGGTGCGGGGCAACCAGGGCGAGCCCGTGGCGGCCGAGAAGTGGTCCACGGCCAGATCGCGCATCTGCTCGAAGGCGTCGCGATGGTCCCAGAGCTTGAGCCCGATCATCTGGAGGCGCTCGAGCTCGACCGAGGCGACCTCGGAGCCGTCCTGTACGCCCAAACTTTCCCGGACCTCGAATTCGTTGTCGTCGAGGAGCTTCTGGATATGGGCAAGCCGGCGATGGAAGATAGAGGTCAGGGACCAGAGCATCTCTTCGAGATTGTCTTCCAACTGGCTACCGTTGAGAAGGCCGATGGTGGTGTCGAAGAGGGTCGCCATGGCGAAATCGACCTCATCAGGTTGGGGCAGGAGGCGGTGATCGGTCTCGCCGGGTCCCGGTGTTGCGCCGTGAAGTGCCAGGTGGTCGAGGATGGCGGAGGTCACGTCGGTCTCCTCTTGGATGTCTGTCTGATGGGGCATTGTCTGGTTCCTCTGTTTGATCTGACCCGATTTGGATGGGGCGATACCAGGACCGGCGGCGACCGGGCCGCATCCGTCAGGATCGGAGCGCAGTGGAGAACGCGCCGCGGGCCGGAAAATTGCTCCCGCGAGGAATGGCCCGAAGGGGCAGGGGAATTTTCTGGTGCGGGGCGCATTGCTGCCCGGGCGAGGGGCCCCTCTTTCAGCTTTCTTGGGCCCCGACCCGCTGGTCCATCGCACCCCTGTTCCAAACGGGATCAGATCGAACCGGCGGAACCTTTGCCCTGTCGGACATCACCGGGGAGGCTGGCGCTCACCCGTCCTCGATCTCCAGGCCTTGCTCTTTCATGGCCTCGAGCAGGGAGCGGCGCAGCGCGTCTCTGCCAAATGCCCGCAGATCGTCGTTGAAATCGCCCATGTTCGGCACGAGATCACCACAGGCAATTCCAATAGATTCCAATTGGTTACGCAATCTCGTTGATGCGTTACGTCCAGCCTCGTCATTGTCGCGGGCGATCCAAATGCGCTTGATCCCCGGCGGCGGGATGAAGAGACCGAGATGGGTGGCGGTGAGACAGGAGGCGAGATCGAACTCGGGGAGGGCTGTGCCGACCGAGAGGGTATTCTCGAGACCTTCGCCAACGATGAGATCGCTGCGAGGTGAGCCGGACCAGAATCGGATGGCATGACCGTGCAGCTGCCCGAGGATCCGCTTCGGGCTCTCGATCTCGGTCAAACCGCCGGTGGAGGGGTCGAGATAGACCCTTGCGCATCCGGTGATCTGGCCGCGATTGTCGGTGATCTTCGCGAGCAGGGCAGGAGCCCTTTGCGGCAGATCAGGGTCGTCCTCGCCCGGCCGCAGGAAGACCCGCGGGTGATAGCGCAGGGCCGGGCCGAGCCGTGTGATCCCGCGCCCCTGCAGATAGGTGGCAGCCAAGGTGCCGAGAACCGGCTTGCCAGCGGCAAAGAGCTTCCGCGCCCGCGCAATGCGTTTGCTGGAGGCTGCCTCCGGGCGCTCAGCCTTTCGAGTAGAACGAGACTCGGCAGGGCAGGGGGCTTCGCCGAGAAAGGACTGGGCCTCCCTCAGCGTCTCCTTGAGCGTCACGGACCCAAGCCGTTCCTGCAGCAGGTCGATCAGGTCGCCATATTCACCCGTCGCGAAATCCTGCCAGGATCCGGCCTTGCGCCCACCTTGAGCTTGCAGACGGATGGCGAGGCTCTGGCCCTTTGCACCGGACGTGTCGCCAACCTGCCAATAATTGCCCTGCTTGCGCCCCTCGGGGAAATACCGGCGACAGAAACTCTCGGCTCGGTCTGCCAGATCGGCCGAGAGGTCTGCGATGCTGCGCCGCGCGCTCATACGGCGGCATCCGCGGCGTTGGCGCCAACCGGATGTTCGGTGAGCACTCGAGCCAGAACCTCGGTGGCATCCACCGGGATAAACACCCGCGTCTTCCACTGGATCACCTCGGTGAAACAACCCATCGCTTTCAGACGGGGCAGGGCCGCGCCCGACGCGCCGATGAGCTCAAGTCTCGGCTGCCCCATGACCAACGACCGGCGCAACTGGTAGCCCCCGAGCAAGCTCAGGGCGGTTCTAGCCTCCATCACCGCAGCGAAGATCTCCTGCGGTGTCATCTCGATCTGACAATCGAGGCCGAGCCGCGCGTAG
The DNA here is from genome assembly GCA_050633625.1 of Maritimibacter sp. Lineage (GTDB taxonomy): Bacteria > Pseudomonadota > Alphaproteobacteria > Rhodobacterales > Rhodobacteraceae > JBOEGW01. The sequence goes on from JBOEGW010000002.1 coordinate 57,836, forward strand.
ACATTGAGAAGCTGCTCCTGGCTGACCAGACGGCCGATGGCGCGTTCCCCATCCTCGGTCTGCAGGCGGTAGATGCGCATGTTGTCAGCGGGCAGCCGGTCCCAGATCGGCAGAAGGAGGCCGCAGATCAGCGTGATCTTTGATGTCGTAAACTCCGGCACCGCCTCAACCTCGGCCTGCCAGAGCTGCTCGAACATCGCATCATCGATCTCCTCCCAATGCGATCTCGAGAACTCGGAAAGCGCGAGGATTTCTGTGGCCATGGGCCGCACCAGTTTCACCCGCAGGATCGGCATACCGTCCTCATCCATGAAGGCCGGCGCCTTCACCATCAGGGCCGCGCGTTTGGAGGTCTTGTTCCAATAGAGCGTCGCGCCTTTGTTATCAGCGCAGATGGCTTTCACGCGGGGCAGGGTCAGCGGGTCGTTGCGATCCGTGCGCTCCACGGTCAGGGCGGTGGCCGTTGCCCCCGTCGCCTCATGCTCGAAAATCACTTTGCGATCAACAATCTTGAATTTTTCCGCGCGCAGGGTCTCTAGCCCGACATCGAGCGTTCCCGCCTGGCGCGCATCTTCGATGATGGCCGAGAGGAATCCGCCAAAAGCTTCGAAAATTGCGTCCTGCATTTCGATGTGGAGCGCGAGGCAGCGATTCAGGAACTGCTGGATTGGCGGCAGGGTTTCCTTCATCGTGCCGTCCGCCTCATCAAGCGTCAGACCGGTCATCTCCTGGAACCTGGCGTAGGAGCAGGCGTCAATTTTGCCTGCGCGCAGCTTGTAGAAGAACTGCCGCAGCGCTGCGCGCGCATAGGGGCTTTCGAGATTGTCCTCGGCGCGGAACATGTTCTGGCCGCCGGTCTCGCGTTGCCCCTTGGTAATCGCCCCGAGCGTGTCGAGGCGGCGGGCGATGGTGGAGAGAAACCGCTTCTCGCCTTTCACATTGGTCGCGACGGGTCGAAACAGCGGCGGTAGCGCCTGATTGGTGCGGTTGGTGCGCCCGAGCCCCTGGATCGCATTGTCGGCCTTCCAGCCGGGCTCAAGGAGGTAGTGCACCCGCAGGCGTTGGTTCTTGGCCCCGAGATCGGCGTGATAGCTGCGCCCTGTACCACCCGCATCGGAAAAGATCAGGATGCGCTTGGCATCATCCATGAAGGCTAGGGTTTCTCCAAGATTGGAGGAGGCGGGACGATTCTCGACCTTGAGCCGCCCCTCGCGCGTTTTCACGATGCGCCGTTTGCGCCCCGTGACCTCGGCGACCGCGTCGCCCCCGAAATGCCAGAGGATCTGGTCGAGCGCGCCTTGCACCGGGGCGAGGGCACCAAGATGCTCGACAAGCTCGTCCCGCCGCCACTCCGCCTCGCGGCAGATGATCGGGTTGCCGTCACGATCGAGGGCAGGGCGAGACCGCAGATCGCCATTCTCGTCGGTGTAAGGTTCGAAGAGCTGCGTCGGGAAGCTGTGCATCAGGTAGTCCATGATGTTCTCGCGCGGCGTAAAATCGACCTGCAGATCATCCCACTCCGAAGGCGGGATATCCTCGAGTCGCCGTTCCATCACCGCCTCGCTGGTCGAAACCACCTGGATCACTGCAGAATGCCCCGCCGCGAGGTCCGCCTCGATGGCGCGGATCAGCGAGGGGCATTTCATGGCGGTGATGAGATGATTGAAGAAACGCTGCTTGTTGCTCTCGAAGGCCGAGCGCGCAGCGGATTTCGCCTGGGGGTTCAGCGTACCGGTCTCGGAGGAAATACCCGAGGCCTGAAGGGCGGCCTCCAAGTTGGTGTGGATGATCTGGTAGGCGTCGGCATAGCTGTCATAGATCGCGATCTGTGCGGGCGTCAGCTCATGCACCAGCATTTCGTATTCGACCCCGGCATAGGAGAGGGACCGCGCAAGATAAAGCCCGAGCGCCTTCAGATCGCGCGAGATCATCTCCATGGCAGCAATGCCCCCGGCCTCCATCGCGGCAACGAACTCGGCCCGCGTCACGAAGGGGAAATCACCCGTGCCCCAGAGCCCGAGACGGGAGGCATAGGCGAGATTGCCGACCACCGTCGCGCCGGTGGCCGAAACGTAGAGCACCCGGGCATCGGGAACGGCATTTTGCAGCGCGAGGCCAGCAAGGCCTTGTTGGGATGCCTTCTTGTCGCCGCGGTCGGACTTTTCGCCGGCGGCATTCGCCATGGCGTGGCTTTCGTCGAAAGCGATGACCCCGTTGAACCCCTCGCCAAGCCAGGACGTCACCTGATCGAGGCGGGAGGCTTTCCCGTCGCGTTCAGCAGAACGCAGGGTGGCATAGGTGACGAAGAGGATGCCCTCTGGGAGACGGATATCGCTCCCCTGGCGGAATTTCGAGAGCGGCACGATATCGCTTTCACGCCCCCCAAGCGCCATCCAGTCGCGTCGCGCATCCTCGATGAGCTTGTCGCTCTTCGAGACCCAGACCGCCCGTCGGCGTCCCTTCAGCCAGTTGTCGAGGATGATGCCCGCGACCTGCCGCCCCTTGCCGCAGCCGGTGCCATCACCCAGGAACCAGCCCTTGCGCAGACGGAAGGCACCGTTGTCGCCCTCAGACGCGGCCATCACCTGGCCTTCGATTTCGCCGCGCTTGAACCAGCCCTTCAGGTGCGTCTCGTGGGCATTGCCCGCATAAATGACGCTTTCGAACTGCGGCGCTGAGAGGAGGCCGTCGGCGATGAGGGACTGGGGCAGGACGGGGCGGTAAGTCGGGACGGGCGGCGGCACCGAGGCCATGGCGGCGGATTGCACGAGCGCTGTCGGATGCTCCGCCGCGCCGTCGATCCGGATCGCCTGAAGGTCATAGGCCTCGTAGACCGTGTCCTGCAGCGCGCCGTCGGGTTCGCTCCAGGCTTTCGGCAGGTAGTCGAGTGGGGCCGTCTCGATGTCGTCAAAGGGATGTTTCGCGCGTTCCTCGGCAAGGGCACGGGTTTCCTTGCGCGCTGCGTTGCGTAGAGCGTGCAAGTTGGTGCGGATCGGGCGGGGCGGTGCCGAAAGGGCCGATGTGGTGGGGCAGGGCGGGGGGCTGCGGCGCTCCGGGCAATGGGTGATCACTGCGGTGAGAAGATCACCCGTGGTCGCGCAGATCGGATGATAGGCCGCCTCGATGTCGACCAGCTCGGCCTCGCGTTCGCCCGCCGCGCGCTTGTCGATCACCGTCAGCCGCGTGTCGATCGTGGTGCCGTGCCGCGCGAAGACCTTGCCGTCGATCGCGGCGGAAAACACAACGTCAGCGCTCTGCCCGATCCGCTGAAACGTCGACTGGAAACTCTTCGTGGAGGGGCGAAAACTCTCGCCAGTGATGACGACGAGACGCCCGCCGGGCACGAGACGCGCCAAGGCGGAGAGAACATGCTGGCTGGTGGCCTGCCGGAACTTGCCCTCGACATGGTTGGCCGCAGAAAACGGCGGGTTCATCACAATAACCAAGGGCGTGATTGACCGATCCAAACGGTCGTCGATCGAGGCGGCATCGTGTTCCGAGACTGCAGCGTCGGAGAATAGCTGCTCCAGCAACGCGCGGCGCGTCTCCGCGAGCTCGTTCAGCGCCAGGCGAGCGCCTGCGATCCGGGCGAAGATCGCCAGCATGCCGGTGCCCGCCGACGGCTCGAGCACGAGGTCGTCGTCCCGAAAGCCCGTCGCCTGTGCGACGATGGCCGCAAGGGGCAGAGGGGTCGAGAATTGTTGCAAGCGCACGCTGTCTTCCGAGCGACGTGTGTGTGACGGGGCCAGAGCTGCGAGACGCTCGATCATGGTGAGGAAAGTTTGCGGAGAGGTTGCCTGCCGCTGCATCAGCGCGCCGTAGCGCGCGAGCATCAGGATCTGGGCCACCTCGGCGGCCTCATAGGCGTCCTTCCAGACCCAGGCACCACTCGTGTCGCTTGCGCCGAAAGCATCCTCCATCGCGGCGCGCAGGGCAGCGGCGTCGATGGACCTGCCTGCCTCTAACAAGGGGACGAGGGTTCTTGCAGCATGGATCAGGTTTTGGGCGAAGCGCGAGGCTTCCGGGCGGGCAGGGGCCTCGGCCTCGGGCGCAAGAGGGACGGAATGGGGGTGAGCGTTCATCGGCAGTCTCCGGGTTTGAGGGTTTTCCCCAAGCCCGCGCGCACTCTCTCACCCGGGAGGGGTCACCCCTCCCGCCCTGTCTCTCCCTCTTCTCGGCTGGTTTTTTGCGGCGGCAATAGCACCGCCGATCGGCAGACCGGACATAGCCAACAGTAATGTTGAACGGTGGCTATGCGGGACAGAGCTGCCGCCCAACTTCTCAAAGCCAAAGACTGCTTTTCCGAAGGAATCTGGTGGGCTAGGCTTGCGTAATCGTAACATCGAAGAGGCGGCAAGATGGCACATCACCAACGACCCTTGGTCTATGTTGCTCTAACGCTGGTGTTGGGCCTTTTCCCCTATGTCGGTTGGGCTCAAAGCATGGAAGAGCGACTTAGCGCTGCGATGAAAGCAAATGAGATTGTAGGTCTCCATAGCACCGTAGTTATGTTGGATGGCGATAGGATTGCCGAAGCCTACTTCCAGGGCGAAGATGAGCGATGGGGAACACCGATTGGGTCAATCGACCACGGCCCGCAGACATTGCATGATCTACGCTCAGTGACGAAGTCAGTCGTCGGCCTACTCTACGGCATCGCCTTGTCGGAGGGTGCTGTGCCATCACTCGATACGCCATTGCTGGACCTATTCCCCGAGTACGCAGATTTGCGCGACGGAACGAAACGAGATGAAATTACTGTAGAACATGCGCTCACGATGCAGATGGGCACGGAATGGGATGAAAGCCTGCCATACACCGATCCGCGCAACAGCGAAATCGCTATGGAGCTTGCCGAAGACCGTTGTCGCTTTGTTTTAGGCCGTCCGATGGTGACCGAACCGGGAACGATCTGGACCTACAATGGCGGCGCCGTCGCTTTGATCGCGAAGTTGATTGCCGATGGCACTGGACAAGAGATTGACACGTTTGCCAGAACCCGTCTCCTTGATCCTCTCGGCATTGAAACCTTCGAATGGGTGCGCGGCGCTGATGGTGTCCCTTCTGCAGCGTCTGGATTGAGACTGACAGCGCGCGACCTCGCAAAGATCGGAAAGATGATTGCCCAAAACGGTTCCTACAATGGCCAGGAAATTGTTCCTCCGTCCTGGCTGGAAGCGTCATTTCGCACGGCGGCAACCATCCAGGAAGGGTTTGACTACGGGTTCCTGTGGTATCTGACCAAAGGCCCCGGCGGTGACCCCATCCTGATTGCCGTTGGCAACGGAGGTCAGCGGCTCACTGTGCAGCCGAATGCAGGATTTGTCGTCGCGACCTTTGCAGGGAATTACAACGATCCGAATGCTTGGCAGACACCTGTCCGCGTTCTGCTGGATTTTGCAATCCCAGAAGTCGGCAGGTACCGCCAGCAATGACCGTGAAGCTCTGCTAAGGCGAAAGCAGACATCGGTTCATACCGCAGCATTCGTCACTTCGGGCTCACAGTGTGAGTTTGCTGCGGTTTTCTTGAACGTCAGCTCTTGCGGATGTTACAACCGCATTCCGCGCCTCCGGTAAGCAATGCGATTCATAGTCGCTGAAGAAGCCCCAACAGGCGTCGATCTCCTCGCCGTCCTGCTCGATGACATAGCCATAGACCCGGCCGCCGAGATAGGCGTCGTAACTGACGATTTCGCCGCGCAGGATGTCGGCTGCCTTTTCGCGCAACGCCTTGGTGACGCGTTTCACGCCGAACTCTTCCCGGACCGCTTCGAGCGTCACGTAGACAAAACCGACCTGGCCGGAATCCCAAGGGCAGTGAAACCCGATAGTGTTCATCGCGAGGCCGGAATGGTCATAGAGAAAGACGGGCAGTAGGATCACCTTGCGCTCGGCGCGGTCGCGCAGCTGGTCCATCGAGAGGTCGCTCTGATCCGAGACGCCCGAAAGATCGCGCAGGAACGCCTCAGGGCTGTCGTTCTGATGGCTGTCACCCAGCCGATAGCGCCGGTGCCAGCAGATCAGCGTACCGAGGTTGGACCATTCACGCGGGCTCTCAGAATCGGGGTCATGGTAGATCTTGATCGTGTGGCCTTGGTAGGCCTCCTCATAGACGGGATCTTGCATGTCAATGTCCTTTCTTGAAACGCAATTGACCCGCCGAGCCGGATGTGGCGCGAGCGGGTCGATCTGGACTTGGTCAAGTAGCAGGTGAGTTTGCCGTCGGACGTGTCAGGCCGCAGCGCGGTTCTGACGATGCTGGACGTGCTCGACAGAGACCTTGAGAAGCCAGTCTTCGAAACCGAGAACGGTCTGGTGATTGGAGACCGCCTCGATCCAGACCGCACGCGGATCGCCAACAATCTGCGGCGGGTCGTGGTCGATCCGGCCATTGGCCATCCACGGTTCCGGCTGAATGCGGACAAGCCAGTCCGCCAGCGAGGGAATACGCCCTTGGCAATCCTCGCGCACATGCTGCTCGCCGATCCAGCGGATGGGAACGACCCGGCCCGCGCTGTTGATCAGGCTGCGACCGCAGTGACGTTCAGCATCATAGATCCCAACGGTGTGATGTTTTTGGGCTCTGTGGACGAATAGGCCCAAGTGCTCTTTTGATGAGTCAAACCAGTCATGCACGAACTGATAGTCGTCCGGAACGCCGCCGAACTTTCGGGCCGAACTCTCGGCGTGATGGAGGGGATGTGCCATCTCAGAGCCCCTCGTGTTCGGTGGTGTTGGTCTCGATATAGCGGTTCGAGTGGCTGACATCGATCTGGTCCGCCTGAATCGCCCAGGTCAGCTCGCCATAGCCGCCCTCGTTGTTCTCAAAGCCGGGGCTCAGCGCATAGGCGAAATCCCAGCCGAAATCTTCGATCCGTCGTCGCAGGTCTTCTGTCAGGGTGATCGTATCCGGGTTCACGACGACATCCTCGACATTGCCGGAATCGCCGTAGCCTTCATATTGCACCTCGATGTTCGTCACGCCGAGGGTGCGCAGTTCGGAAAGAAGCGTCGCGCGGGTTTCTACCCGCTGTTCGGCAGCACGCCTCTGGGATTCGAGTATCTGCGCGTAGAAATCAGTCTCTTGTGTCATGTCTTTGATCCTTTGGAATTGAGGAAATGGGAGGGCGACCATTACGCGGGGTCGCCCAGGAAGTTTCCTGCGGGGCTTCAGGCCGCAGCGTCGCCGCGGTCTTCAGCCGTCCGATCTACCAGGTTGAAATAGAGGTTCTCGGTCGCGCGCTTGAACCCCGGCGGTTTGCGCGGGGCGAGACAACGCACCGAAGCGCTGCAGCTCTCGCCGTGCTCCATTGCGAACTGCGTCACCTTGTCGATCAGGTCATCCATTCCCGCGGCCTGGATGCGCTTTTCGGGGTAGCTCGCCATCATCTGGAACTGAGTGACAACGAAGGCGCCATCGCGATGCGCGGGATAGAGGGTAATCTGGTAGTCGAGTGTCTTGGCCATCTCTGGTCTCCTGTGGCGGGCCGGACGCGGGTATCGCGCCCTTTGGAACCCGCCAGCCTGAAAGGACCGCCCTTTGTGCAAGGGCGGTCCGGGGCGGTGACTAGGGATGGGGGGCGTCAGTATTCCGACGGCAGCAGCAGGGTCAGGACCCGACGCGTTTGCGCAGGGTCAGAGGGCTCGGGGGAGCCGTATTGGTAGTCGACATCGTACAGGTCGAGTTTGAACCAGACCGTCGTGTCCTCAAGCTCAATGACACCCATCTCGTGCCAGCCATGGGGGTCGCTGTCGGCAATGAAGGTGTCGAAAGCGGCGACGCGGCGGGTGAGTTCCAGCTGCACATCGAGCCCAAGCGCCGCGACGCCGCGTGTCATTACGAACTGGCCCTGCGGGGCATCGGCAACTGGGGCATTGCCAAGGATGGTACGGCGAAAGGCGTCATTCTGCGCAGCGATAAGTGCGGCTTCCTGAACGGGGTCGAGGTCGAGTGTGGTGGTCATAGGAATTCTCCGGGACGGGCCAGCTGATCCGTTATCGGCTGTGGTCAACCCGCCAGCCGGAAAGGGCCGCCCTCGATGTGAGGACGGCCCAGAGATCATGTCAGGTTCAGGTCGGTGGTCGCTTCGTCAGGCAGCATCCCCACTGAGGAAGGCTGGCAAGGACGACGGTTCGTCGTTCTCGGCATCGATCTGAGTATCTGAGGCGGGCTGGTCGCCTTCTTCGGCCTCGGGCACATCGTCACCCATGTCGGCGTCAGCGTCCATCGCACCGGCAAACGCCATCCCGTCGGGCAGCCAGCGCGTCGTCTTCGCAACCGTCGCCGCGCCGAACCCTTCCGTCTCGTCGGCGGTTTCCGCGAAAGCCCGCTCCATCGCGGCCGCGATATCGCCCTTGCGCTCGCGATTGCGATCTTCGGCGTAGTCCTCGCTGATCAGCTTGAGCGCAGTCGCGACTGCATGGCCCTTGTTGACTCGACCCCAGTAGTTTTGCGCGGTCGGGCGCCAGCAGGCGGCCACATCGACATCAAGCCGCGCGCCAATCTCCTCGATGATTGGGGAGGGGCGATTGTCGGAGGAGAGCTGCGGCTTTACCGCCAGACCCGTCGCCCAGGCGAAAAGCGCCTGCTTATCGGCAAGAGGCAGCGCCGACATCACCCGGAAGTCCTCTGGTTTCTCGAGCTTCATCCAGTCGGTGGCGAGGTCCTGTTCCAGTGCCTCGAGCATTTTCTGGGCGACAGTATCCGCATGCAGCACCTCGCGGTCTTGCGCCTGGAAAGGCCGGATCGAGATGTCGAGCGCTTCGTTGTTGTAGGACCGCCCCAAAGCCTGTTCGCAGAGCGCGTAGAGCATCGCATCGAACGCCACCTCGAAATCCGCCGCCAGATGCGCCCGCAGGATGTGCTGACGCGTCGCGCGCAGATCGTCGGCGAGGCTCGCCGAAATCCCATCCGCCTTGCGCAAGGTCGCCGCCGGATCGGAGGTTGGCACCGGCGTCGAGGAGGTTGGCGGCGTCACGTGCGGGCGGGCAGGGGATGGGGCATCACCCGCTTCAGCACTATCCTCGCCCGGCTCGGTCGCAGCGGGGATATCTTCTGGTCGCACGAGGCCTTTCTCGACACGTAGCGCCCCGTCATGACCGATGGTCAGAACCACGCCCGCGATGGCACGATCTTCGTCCGCGTACGGTTGCCGTTCGCGCTGCAGGGCTTCGATCTCGCGCAAACGCGGCTCGATGGCGTAATATTCTTCCGTCTCCGCCTCAGACCAGTCCTCGCCGTCATTCTGCGCCGCCAGTTCTTCCTCGCGCGCAATCAGACGTTCCTCTTCGGCGAGCAGGTCCGGATCAGGTTCAACGTCCTGCGGATAAACCCGCCCAAAACTGCGAAACGCACCGTAATCCACCGAAAGATGCACTTCGACCCATTTCCACGTCCCCTCAAAAGTCTTGGCCGCAGCCTGCAGCCTCTCGATGGCGAGGCGCTCCAGGAGCTCGGGGTTTTCCATATGGGCGCTGGCACGATCGTCGAAGAGATCGCGCAGCAGAACGCCGCCTGCCGCCTCATACGCCTCGATGCCGACAAAGCGCCCGAGGGCCGAGTTCGCCGAATGCGCGGTCTCAGTCAGCTGGCGTTTGATGCTCTGTGGGTGGATGTGATAGCCGCCCTTCACCGCGTTCCAAACTGCCAGTTGGCGGTCATGGTCGTCGGTCAGCGTGAAAGCCATCACGCATTCGAGGGTCAGATCGCCCGCACGGAATTGTTCGATGATCTCGGGCGCGACACGGGCGAGTTTGAGACGACGTCGCACCAGGTCGACCGAGACGCCGAACTTCAGCGCGATCTCGTCCTCGCTGCGCCCCTCGGCGATCATCGCCTCAAAAGCTTCGAACTGGTCGGCCGGGTGCATCGCCGCGCGCTGGAGGTTTTCCGTGGTAGATGTGAGGATGGCGTTGCGCTCGTCCTCGACGAGGCAGGGCACGGGGTGATCAACTGGGATCACGCCGTCATCGGCGAGCTGCTTCAGCGCCTTGAGGCGGCGACCGCCGGCATCAACCGCAAAACGTGTCTCAGACAGCGCATGAACCACCAGGTTCTGCTTGATGCCGGTTTCGCGAATGCTTGCGAGAAGCTCGGCTTCGACGCTGGCGCTCGGCGCCACCTTGCGAACGTTGAGCGGGCTGGGCTCCAGCTGGTCGAGCGGGATCAGACGAATGTCGGTCGCTCCGTCAGGCGTTGCCGATGCGGCGGCTTCTGTCTTCTTCACGGTGGCGGGTTTCGGGCGGGTTGAGGTCTTGGCCATGGTCAGGGTCCTTGTTACGCCGGACCCGGATGAGACTCTCTCTATCCTATCAAGCCCGGCACCCGGGCTTCCCTTTCTCTGGCTTTTTCCAATTGCGGATCACGTCACCAATCGACCGTTTGTAAACGAATGCAACCGCTCTCTCTGTGGTGCTGCTCATCAAAAACCCCTTGGATTCCATACGCTGAGCGTGATCAGAGAGATCTCGCAGACCACCGCGCGCACGTGCTATATAAGGTGTGTGGGCGCACCCTGACAAAACACTTGGGTAAAATGCAAAAGTGCCGTATTTTGCACATATGAAGCCTCAAGTATCTACACATTATGATAGTTTTGACGATCCTCTAGTGGATTCGGAGGGGCTTGAAGAGACGTCTGAGGACGACCTGTGGTGTCGCGTTTAGTTCCTGATTTCAATTGAAGCAGTAAGCTGAAACTGAAGCGCTGGAATTTCATCTTAGCGCTTCACCAACGCGTCAAGATTCCTGAGCTTCACAGCCCTGCGGCTTTGGTCAGGTTCACCCTGAACCTGTCGCGCCTGCGCTGGTAGCGCCGGGTCATCTCGGCCGACGCATGTCCGAGTTGCTTTTGAACATAACGCTCATCAACCTCTGCCGACGAGGCGAGCCCGGCGCGCAAGGAATGGCCAGAGAACATTGCCAGCCGTTTGGCTTCCGGCAAATCGGATCTGACGCCGCTCTTCAGAACGGTTGCTTTGATCAGCCGTGCGACGTGCTTGTCGGAAAGGCGGGCCTCGAGCGCACGTTTGCCATCCCGCGATGTTCGCACGAAGACCGGCCCGAAGTCGATCTTTGCAAAATACAGCCATTGCTCAAGTGCGTGGACAGGACAGGTCTGGTCGCTTGAGCCGCGCCCGACCTCGACCTCGCGCCACCCGGTCTTGGCGTTCAGCGTCAGCAGAGCGCCATCTTCGAAAATCTCGATCCAACCGCCGGAGTCCGGTGTATCATCCTTGTGCACGTCAAGGCTTACGATCTCGGAGCGACGGAGACCTCCAGCATAGCCCAGAAGTAAGGTCGCCCGGTCTCGAAGCCCGCGGAGATCATAGGGAAGGGTGCCCACCATGGCCTGGATGTCATCGGGCAGGATCGCTTCCTTCTGAACCGGCGGACGCGCGTGTCTGCGCCTAATCCCGGCCAGAACGGTGGCGACATGGCGGTCCTTGCGATCAAGAGTGAACCCGCGCTGCCTGTAGTTCCAAGCGAGGCCGGAGAGGCGCCGCTCAATGGTGGAGACCGAGAGAGCAGGGGCCTTACCAGTCGCGGCGGCCAGGTCCGCCACATAGAGCCCGACCATCTCGGGCGAGGGGGGCAGGGGATCCGTCCCTTTCAACCGGCACCAACGGGTGAAGTGTTTCCAGTCGGCCGAGTAGGCCTTATTGGTGTTCTCAGCTGTTGAGGCCTCGGCGTAGTCGCGCGCGGTGTCGATCAGCCGGTCGAGCGCGCCGGAGCCGGCCACATGAGCGGGCAGAGCGATTGAGGCTCGGTCCCGAGAGGTTCTCTCGTCGTGTTCGTCACTGTTCAGCGAGTCATAGGACGCTGAGCTCGAAATCTCTGCGTCAGACGCGTCGGAATCCTCGATTCTGGTGCCGTTATTCGTGAGACTGCTCATGTTTCCGAGCATATCAGTTTTACGTCCGATAAC
>JBOEGW010000003.1:0-297800 GCA_050633625.1 Maritimibacter sp.
CCTCAGCGGTTTTTCTTTGCCATTTCACCTGAGGAAAAGCCGGTGAAAAACCGTTTACTTGGGTCTCGTAACCTATTGAAAAGTGACCCTGAACGAAACAAGTCCGTTTACAATTTTTCCCTTTGAAATCAATGAAATTTTCCGGATTGCAAATCCGTGTACACCGGTTCGATTCCGGTACTCGCCTCCTAAAAACCTCATACATCGCTTCGTGCCGCGTTGGGCCTTCACTGCTCACAAGTGCGTTTGTGCCAGGCTGACCTGCGCATAATGTGTGATCAGCGGCGTAGCGCACTAAACAACCAATCAGCACTGCACTCTTGCGCAAAGACAGATGAGTATTCAACCATCTGGCCGCCTGCGTCCAGCGTCCGGCAAAGCTAGCTTCGATTAACCAATTCTGCTTTCGCGGGATCGTAAACGTAGTGCGAAATTGTGCCGTCTTTGATCCTCTCAACGGCTTCTTCAACGGCAAACAGCGGCACCAAGAACCATTCTTTTGGCCGGATCGGTCGGCCAAGTCGATCGGGGATTTCGATGTCTAACTGGGCCGGCGCGAAAATTCGGTGCAGTAGGGTTTCCAACTTGCCGCGGTTGATATTGTAAAGATCAAAGGTTGCAACAACATCTACTTTAGCCATCAAGAATGTCGTTTGAAGGTGCGCGCCCGCAACGCGCTTCTCGACATCATTGCTTGTCACCCCAATCTTATGAACAAGCTCTCGGTTCGCGGCGACCAATGGGTGATCTGAACGGCTTCGCAACACATAGATGGTTCCGCTTGCCTCATCTCCTTCAGACGTTTCGCCCGAAAAAAGCGGGCCTGCATTTGGCTCGGTGATCCTACGCCCAGCATCCCCATCGGCATTGAGCGCGCGTTGGAGCGACCGCATAAGCATCTTGCTTTGTGTGCCGTTGTCGAACACCACCCTTAGGCGCGCATCAGTTCGGCCGTGGTCCGTAAGCTCTATGTCGCCCATGTCCGCAACATAGGCCTTTTGCCCTCCGACAATAAAGAAGCGGCCTGGTTCGATCTCTGCCTTAAGCTCAAACTTGCGCGTTTCCCTTATGCCTGAATCCAGCTCTTTTTGGATCTGCTCAAAAAGCGGTTTAAACCTGTCGAAATCTTCACACTTTTCGCGCCCTGCGATCTCCTCGGCCGCTTTTTTCTCTGACGTAGAGCGAACGTGTTTCAAGTCCGAAATAGACGGCGTTTGTGCCGTGATGCCAAGCTCCGCCAACAAGGCATCGTCATCAAGATGTTCGAGGTTGGTGTCTTCGCCTTGATTTTCTGTGGTCAAAAGCCCTTGATGGTCCATGTCGGTTAAAAGCTCTCGTGCCTCGCCAAGATCACGCAGCCGCTCAAGCCTTGTCGCGTAGAGACGTTCAAAGATATCTTTGTCTGCACCATGGCCGGGGATGCGCCCGTTCTGGTCCACAAATCGCTGGATTTCCTCAAATCCCGCAATGATGCGCTCTTCGCGCGGCGTGCGCAGCGCAACCTTCTTGGTTTCGATTTCGACACCAAGTTCCGCGAGCAGCGCGTCATCTTCTTCGGTGAATCCTTTAGCCATTTGCGGCCTCCTGCTTCATGCGGGTTAGGAAGGCGACGCCTTCAGCCATTTTCTTTTCCCAGGCGTCCGCAGAGGTGATCGATGGCAGACGTCCGCGCTCCTGCTTGAACTTGACAGCGCGTTTGGCCAGGTCTCGGGCCTCCTCCGGTGAGAGCTTTACCTTTTTCGCCGATATGACCGCTTGAACCTGTTTAAGGCTGTCCTCACTCATGGTTTTCGCGAGGATCGAATAGGCCTCTCCGAACGGGTTGATCCGATCAATCAAATCAATGTCCAGCTCGCGTACGTCCATCGCAAATTTTCGCACACCGTCAATCAACGCTGTGTTGCCGCTTGTTTCGTCCACACCCGCCGAAGAAAGCGCCATTTCTCTTGCTTTCTGGGTGAGGTTCAGGGTGGCGATGGCATGCTGGCGGACGGCCTCGCGGTCTTCCGCATCAAGTTCGGGATACTTGGTGCCAACAATCTTGCCCATGCGCACTTGTGTAAGCTCCTCAGAGACCATCTCATCGTCAAATATCCCGCGTTCAATCGTCGTTTTGTCCTGCACAAATGCCGTGATGACCTCGTTCAAATCCTCACTACAAATGCGTTGCGCGAATGCGCTCTTGGGTTCAGCAAGGCCTTTGATTTCCATCTGGATTTGCCCTGTGGCCGCATCAAATCCTACGTTTTCCTTACTCGGATCATAGCCGCCCTCACCGTAGTCAAACCCTTCGACAGGTCCGCTCGCCTGCGTCTTGGGCGTAAAGTTGAAGCGCGGGGCCAAGACCTGCTCCATCAGCAGGCTTGCCGCGATGGCTTTGAGGGTGTCGTTGACAGCATCAGTGACGGCTTCCTCCCCGGCATCGGGTTCCGCTATCAGATTGGTGAAGCGCGCTTTGGTCTTGCCTTTTGCATCGCGGGTGGCCCGACCGATGATTTGCACAATCTCGGTCAAGCTCGCACGATACCCGACGGTCAAAGCATGCTCGCACCAAATCCAGTCAAACCCTTCTTTCGCCATGCCAAGTGCAATGATGATGTCCACATGGTCACGGTTGTTTTTCTGTGCGGGGTCTTTCAAGGCCCTTGCGACCTTGTCACGCTTCAATGCCTCGTCATCCACCAGATCGGCAATGCGCAACAGGCGACCATTGGGGGTCTCGACCAGTTGGAAACCGGTGTCAGGATCAAGCCCCTTCCACTCTCCCAAATTGTCGATGATATGCTCAACTTCCTTGTGCTTGTCTTTGGTGCTTTCGCGCGAATTCACGTTTGGAATATGGACGATGGTTTTCTCACTGGGGTCCAACACCTCCAGAATGCTGTCAGCATATGACCCGGCGTAAAAGAAATAGCCAATGTCGAGCGATTTCAGATGCTCATAGCCGTTGAGCTGTTCGTAATATGTGTAGGTGACAGTTTCAAACCGCGCCTCATCCTCAGGTGACAATACCGCTTCTGCATCACCCCGAAAATAGGACCCCGTCATCGCGACCAAATGCACCTTGTCGCGAGCCATGAACGCCCCCAGATGCGCACCAAGTTTGTTGTCAGGATTGGCCGATACGTGGTGGAACTCATCCACCGCAATCACCCGATCGTCAAAAACCTCGATCCCAAATTTATCGACGGCAAAACGAAAGGTCGCGTGGGTGCAGACAAGCACCTGATCATCGCTGTCAAGGAACCGTCCAACCGCCCCCACCTTCCCATCATCGCCGCCAGGGGCGTTGCACAGGTTCCAGTGCGGCGCGACCTGCCAATCGGCCCAAAAGCCGAAGGTGCTCAGAGGTTCATCATTGAAGCTCGATCCGATGGATTTTTCCGGCACCACCACGATGGCTTGCTTAAGGCCCTGATTGTGCAGCTTGTCGAGCGCGATGAACATCAACGCGCGTGATTTGCCCGAGGCTGGCGGCGATTTGATCAGCAAATACTGCTCACCGCGCATCTCATAGGCGCGCTCTTGCATCTTGCGCATGCCCAGCTCGTTCGACGTGGTCGAGGAGCGGTTCTGCGCGTAGGTGACGGAAACGGAGGGAATGGAATTGGTCATGGCTTAACGTCCTTACGAGTTAATTCGGCAATCGAGGTCATAATGCGTGACCAGTCGTTCAAACTGCTGCGCCCTCTCGGTTTGAACTGTCAAGTATTCCCTCACAGTGGCCACAGGGGCCAGCTCGTCATCCTCTAAGATGTTCTTAGTATGCAGGGACACATTCTGCTTTGTCGTTGCAAACAAATCCGCGATTTGCACTTGCGAGAGCCACATAGTACCGCCCTCAGCCTGCAAGGTGATCCGCGCTTTGCCATCCTCGGTGGTGAACAGGATCACATCACCCTCGTTCTCACTCATGCGGGCACCTCGGTGGTCATCTTGGTATACAGCTCAAACAGCTTTTCCAGCCGTTCGGTGTCGTTGCGAAAGCGGCGGCCTAGGTAGATGCGTTCCAGCACTTCGTCGTTGCGCTCGTGGGCTTGCCTCAGGTTTTCGGGCATGGCGTCGGGTTTGTAGAGGTCAGCGATGGTAGCGGGAAAATGCGCCTCGCGGGCCAAGAGGATATCCTCGGCGCAGCGCGTGAGGTCGGCCTTATGCTTCTCGGTCAGTTTGGGAACGGGAAAGGTGTTCCAGCCGAGGGTGTTTGAGTAGCGGTATCGGGTTTCCAACTTACCGCAGACCGTGGCGATCCAGACCAGATGGATGCGCGAGGCTATCAGAGCCATGTTCCAAAGCGGGGCGTCAAACATCGCAAACGCAAGATCGGTTACTATAGATCCTGGAGGAAGCAATCCGACTGGTAGATACTCCCGGGTCTCGGACGAAACTTTGGGAATGATCATCACGCTTTCACCCCCTGTCTGCTTAACTTCTTCAAACTTGTAGGGCCAATCCGCCCTTTTTTGAGTTGCGGCCTTGGGGCTCTTCAAACGCTTTTGCTTTACTTTCTCGAAACGACCAGAAAAATCCGCAATTCTGCTTGCTGTGTTCACATCATCGTCAGACACCCAAATGCAATAGCGAACATCACCACGAATGTACTCACTGGCACCATAGGCACGTTTCAAAAAGGCCAATGACCTTTTATCCCGAGATATGAGCGCGCCTGCCTCGGCGGCATCGATAAGAAGATGCCCACCTTCAACTGGCTTGCCACCCGCTTCGATATTACCAAACTCACCAGAGGGCTTTGAACGTTTCGCTACGACAACATTTTCTGCAGCCACCAAATATGCGTTGATGTTCTCCACCTCTTTCATCGCGGCCTCACCCTCAGCATTCAGGCTATAAAGCCTGCGCGTTTGGTTCGTCATATTCGACACGCCAATGATCGCCACGGTGACGCCCGCATTGTGGCTGGCGAGGTTGGCCCATTTGAACGATGTATGGGCAAAGCTGATATGGTGACCTGTGGCAAAGATCGCGGGCCACAAAATTGGCACTTGCTGCCCCTGACAGATCGAATTGGTGGACACGAAAGCGGCTGTGCAATCGGTGTGCTGGCCGAAATCGGCGGCCTTCATGAACCAGCCCGCCACATAGTCCAGCGACTTCCAGCTTTTGATGCGCCCATCAAAGATCGCTTTCAGGTCTTCTTTCTGTTCTTTGCTTTGCCACGTCGATCCCAGATAAGGCGGGTTGCCGCAGATATAGGTCTCGCCGCCCTCGTTCTTGAAATCGATTTGGGCCTTTTCCAGCGGCGACATGAACAGGTCTTCGCCGCGCATATCGACCTTTTGGCTCGTCGGTGGGCATACAGTCAGCCAATCCAGGCGCAGGGCGTTGCCTTGGGTGATCCAGTTCTCTGCATCCAGCGGCAAGAACGCCACCAGCGCGTCCTTTTGGCCGCGATAGGTCACATCGCATTGGTATTCCGCGATGATCAGCGCAAGGCGGGCGATTTCGGCGGGGAAGTCGCGCAGCTCAATGCCGCGATAATTGGTCAGCGGAATGTCCGTGCGCCGATCTGCTTCGCCGCAATAGGCGTTGATCTTGGCTTCAATGGCGCGCATTTCCTTATAGGCGATGACAAGGAAGTTGCCCGACCCGCAAGCCGGATCAAAGACGCGGATCTTTGAGATGCGTTTGCGCAGGTTGTCGAGCTTGCGTTTGTTGTCGCCTGCCGCTTCGAGTTGCGCGTTCAGGTCATCGAGGAAGAGCGGGTTCAAGACCTTCAGGATGTTGGGCACAGAGGTGTAGTGCATCCCCAATGCACCGCGTTCCTCGTCATCGGCCACGGCTTGGATCATTGAGCCGAAGATATCGGGGTTGATCTTGGTCCAGTCGAGCGAGCCGATGTGCAACAGGTAGCTGCGCGCGATCTTGGAAAACCTGGGGGCCTCGGTGCTGCCCGAAAACAGCCCGCCGTTCACATAAGGGAAGGTGTCGGCCCAGCGGGGGAGGTTTGCGCGCGCGCGGTCCTCGATTTTGGTGTTCATCGCGCGAAACAGCTCTGCGATGACCTCATGCGTGTTTGAGCTGTCTTTGTCCGACATTTGCGTGACGGTGGCGGTGAACAGGTCTTCACCATTCAGGATCGAGGTATCTTCCGCGAAGAAAAGAAAGATCAGCCGCGCCATGAAGTGGTTCATATCATGGCGGCGCGCAGCGGTGCCCCAATCAGGGTTGGTTTTCAGAAGTTCGACATAGAGGCGGTTGAGGCGGCCTGTGGCCTTGATGTCAAAGGAGCTTTCGCGGATTTGTTTGACTGTCGAGATGCCCGCGAGCGGCAGGAAAAAGCCGAAGTGATCGGGGAAATCGGTGAAGTCGCAGGCGATGGTCTCGCCGCTTGTGAGATCCTCCGCCTCTAGGGTTTCGCCATCGGTGGCAAGCACGAACTTGGCCTTGGATCTGGTGGTGGCAGGGCTGGATTTCAGCGCCGCCAGCGTTTCAGAGACGGTGCCCGGCGCGCAGGATTTCAGGTGGATGTTGTTGGTTTGCAGAACGCCGTCCAAGTCGGATTTGTTCGATGTGCCGGAACGCAGGCGTTTGAGCGTGGTTTCTTTATTCCCGAAGGCGAGCAGAAAATCATAAGGAAATTCAACCGCATCAAAGGGTTGTTCCGCGAGTGCGGAAATGGCTTCTTCGATTTCAACGGCATTCACGACAGGTTGTCCCTACTCGAAGTTGTTTTTTCATATTGCTAGCGGTTATTTGCAAGATTTGCACCCGCAAAACCTGTGATGCGCCTTGAGACGCAGGGACATTGCATGCGGCGCCTCACGAGAAAAAACCGCGACAACACTGCCTCTTTTGGCCGCGTCAAAGCAAGATGAGCGCCACTTGGCCAAGCCGTCCGACTGGCATCCTGAAAATTACAAGGCCCAGCCCTTCACACCCGCAGTGGCAATCTAAATCTCAAGTTCCGATGCGTGCGTTTGCAGACCAACGCAGCGAGTGGCGTCAGCGTCGTCGCGCAGCGCCGAGAAGCAGGATTTGGTTCGAACGAGCACCCACCTTCCAGCGGCAACAAGAGCCGCATACGCTAAAGCGAGCAGAACAACTCTACCCCTCTTTGAAGTGGGCCGTTGCATACCTACCCATATGGGTGGTGCGCTTCAGAAGAAGAAGCTCCTTTTACGCATCGTTCGCGAGCATAGCCAAGCGTGCCAAATCCGTTTTCCTAATATGAGCGTTATATGAAATGTCACAATCTCGATCACGTTGCTCGGTCAAGAAATTACGGTCAACGCCAGTAACGCCAACCAGCCATTCGACGTCCGCTTCTGCGAGTTCGATCGCTTTTGAAATAACACTCGGTTTTATAAAGAACTTCGTGCGGTCGTGATCCTGGCCTATCCACTTGATGAACGGGGAAATTTTGCCTCTGTGTTTCCAACCATTCTCTCGGTAAATTTGTGTCATGAAAGAGGCAAACTGCACTTGATAAGCGGTCAATGAATCGTTTGTATTTTCTACCGAAAAATGTTCATTGGACACCACCATTTCAGCCCTTTTTAGAAAATCTCTGACAACGCAACCCTCAAACAAGCAATTCTTATCAAAAGGGTTGAGCGAGACGTTGGCTGCGCCGAAAACATTGAGAAACTTCTCGAAATACTCCCGGTACATTGGGTATGGCGGAGACGAAAGCACATTCTCAAGAGTGACATTGCCTTGTTTTATGATCTGCTGCGAGAAACTGTTGCTCCAGCGTTGAACACCCCTGAAGTAACCAAAAACCTTGAAATTTGAGACGCCACACTCTTCAAAAAACACGCGTGCTTCTTGAACTTCAGAATGTTCTAACGCGCAAAAATCCTCAGCGGAAATTACAATCTTCTGATCGCGATCCTGGGCCTTCTTGACCTCGCTACGAAGGATTTTTCGAGCTTCACTGCGGTTCATTCTTCGCAATGGGATCCCGTTTCCGAATTTTAGTTTTCGATAATAGGATAGATTTTTGATATCACCAAAGGCGGATGATATTATCATGGAGTGATTTCGGAACGGACTCTTCACGTACCGAAAATTGGAAGAGGCAGTGGCTGGATCTAATAAGGACAGGGTCAACTGGATCGAGGAAGATCCCGTTTTATGCTGGCCAATGTGCAAAATTGCCGTCGTCATTTGTTGCTCCCTGTTCCCAAATGACCCTTCGCAACTGCCCAGAATTTGGTGCGCGCGTTCACAAGGTCATAATTTGACAGTCCTTGGTGGGCTGAAAAACAAGGCGTTTTTAGCTTTGCCCGCCGGGACCGGCAAGCGGTTTCAATGCGCACATCGCTCGATCTAAGGCGCGCACTCATCTGCGCTTGAGACGCGGGGTGCTTTTCTCATCGCGCTGGCGCATCAATCGCGTTAAGAGCAAGCATGACCTCCGCAAGCCCCCCTGCCCCGCACCTTGACATATTCCTCGTCGCGCCTCCCGGCCTTGAACCTGTGCTTGCCGCAGAGGCGCTGGAGGCGGGGTTTCTGGATGCGACGGCTGTGCCGGGTGGCGTCAGCATTTCGGGGGGATGGGACACGGTTTGGCGCGCAAATCTGGTGCTGCGCGGCGCAACGCGCGTTTTGGTGCGCATCGGCGGGTTTCGGGCCTTTCATTTGGCTCAGCTCGACAAGCGCGCGCGCAAATTTGACTGGGGCGCGGTCTTGCGCCCGGATGTGCCTGTGCGTGTGCAGGTCTCCATCAACCGAAAATCCAAGATTTATCATGCTGGCGCGGCTGCGCAGCGCATTGAAAAAGCCATAACAGAAGAGCTTGGCGCGCCCATCTCGGACGAGGCTGACGTGCAAATCAAAGCGCGTTTTGACGATAATTTCGTGACGTTCTCCGTCGATAGCTCCGGCGAGTCGCTTCATAAACGCGGCCATAAAACCGGCGTCGGAAAGGCGCCAATCCGCGAAACTTTGGCGGCGCTGTTTTTACGGCAAATGGGCTATGACGGGCGTGAACCTGTGCTTGATCCGATGTGCGGCTCTGGGACTTTTGTGATTGAAGCGGCGGATTGGGCAAAGGGAGCGCTGCCCGGGCGGGCACGCCATTTTGCCTTCGAGACCTTTGCAACTTTTGATGCCCAACAGTGGGAGGCTCTGCGCCGTCAGCCGCTCGCCGCCCCTGAAACGCACCCAAGGTTTTTTGGATCAGACCGCAATGAAGCCGTTGTCAAAATGGCGCAAGCCAATGCGCGCGCCGCCGGGCTTGAGGCCCTATGCGACTTTCGCCACGCGGCAATTTCCGAACTTGAGCGGCCACCTGGCCCGCCCGGGCTGATCATGGTGAACCCGCCTTACGGAACTCGGATCGGCAATAAAAAGCTGCTCTATGCGCTCTATGGGAGCCTTGGTAGCGTGTTGAAAGAGCGGTTCTCAGGCTGGCGAGTGGGCATTGTCACAAGTGATGAAAGCCTCGCGCGCGCCACGGATTTGCCCTTTGATCCGCCCGGGGCACCTGTTCCGCATGGTGGCCTCAAGATACGGCTCTACGCAACACCTGCGCTCCGGTAACTTCGCTGGTTTCGCGGTCCAATTGCGCTGTGGGGCGCCCCAACAAATAGCCCTGCGCGAAGCGTACGCCAATCTTGTGCAATGTCGCCAACTGGCCCGGGCGCTCGACGCCCTCAACGACCAATTCCGCACCCACTTCACTGCAATAGCCATGCAAGTGCCGGATCAAATGGCTTACCAATCGGTCAGTCTCAATGTCTTCGGCAATGGATTTGTCGATTTTCAAAATGTCCGGGCGGAGTGCCAGAATATTGTGCAGCGAGGAGAACCCGCCGCCCGTATCATCCAGCGCCAGTTTTGCACCGTGACGCCGCGCTTGAGCGACCCGCTCCAACAAACGCGACTCGTTCAAGACCGGCTCATGCTCGGTCAATTCCAAGACAGTGCCGCGGTGATCATGGCGCGCCAAAAATCGAAGGAACTCATCGGACATAAGCGCCTTTTCCGACAGGTTCACCCCGACGCGCATTTCGCCAGCCTCTTGGGCCGCCGCCTGCATAATCCGCTCAGCAAAGGCCAGTTCCATTTCAAACCCCATGTCATGGGCACGCGCGAGATCCAAAACGGTCGTGACATTCGCCCCCAAGTTCGGGCTCATTCGGGTCAAGCCTTCAAGGTAGTGGATCGAAGCGTTTTGGAGATCGAACACTGGCTGAAAGACCGGAGAAAACTGTCCGGTTTCAATGACAGCACGAAGCTCGGCTGTGCGTTTGTCAAAGTGACGCCGGCTTTCGTCCAGAATGTTGAGATCAATGGAGACCAGAGCCGAGAAATGCCCCATGAACTGCGCGTGTTTTTCTGTCAGCTCAGGGCGCTCTTGTTGCGAAAAACAACAGAGCATCCCCACGGTCTCCCTGTTTGCATCTTGAATGGGCACGCCCAGATGCCCCCCAACGCCGAGCACATGTACAGCCGCAATGTCCTTGGCGCCGTCCGTCCTGCGAGTGTTGTGCATGACTGTTGGTAATTTGCCTTTCGCAATGCGCCAGCAAAGGCTTTGTTCAAGCGGGCTTGTCATGCCCGGCTCAATTCGGAATTCGGCAACAGATGGGGACATGGAGACATGGTCAATTTCACGTTTTCCCCCTCGAAATCGCGAAATGAATACGACATCCATATCCAGCGTCGATCTTATATGATCGAGCACCCAGCGCAGATGCGACACCGCGCCTGCCGTTTGATTTGTTTCAATACTCGAAGCATCCTCAAGCAAAGAATGCATGGCATAACCTTCCCAAGTGTATGCACAACCATAACACGAACAGGGCGCATTCGTACCCGTCTTTTTGGGCAATCTGGAATGGTTTTCGAGACTAAAGTCGTAGAAACATTCAGAAATCTGCGCGTCGCAGGTCGTCAAGCAGGTCCAAAAGGGACTCCAGCTTGTCCTTGCCGAAGGCGGCTTCCATGCGTGCCAAAGTTGCGCGCGAGGCATCCGAATGCGCAGCAATGAGCGCGCGGCCTTGATCGGAAATCGTCACCATTGTCTTGCGCCGGTCATGCGCATCGGGCGCGCGTGCAAGCAGGCCTTCGGCTTCCATCGACTTCAAGATACGTGTCAACGAGGGCAACAACAGGCAGGCGGCCTGCGCGATGGCGGAGTGCTCCATCGCACCGCCTTCGTCCAGCACCCTCAAGACGCGCCATTTTTGTTCGTTGATCCCGCTTTGCGCCAGCATTTCGCGAATAGGCCCCATCACCTTTTCGCGCGCCCTCAACAGGGCGATCGGCAAGGAGCGGTCTGTTTTCGTGTCATGCGTGGCGCCAGTATGGGAGCGGTCTTGATCCATGCGAGGGTGTATCGCGCTTTTGGGCCACTTCGGCAAGTCTGGGGCAAGTCTGAGGGACCTCTGGGGGAAGTGACGTTGTGGCAAATTACTTTACAAGTTAACTACTATGTCCTAAGAACGCCCAAGGAGGAGGCCCGATGGCGCATTTGATGATCGACTATTCCGCCAATGTGGAAGCGCGGCTGGATATGGCGGGCCTGTGCCGCGCCTTGCGCGATGCGGCGCTTGAAACAGGGGTATTTCCTGCGGCGGGCCTGCGCGTGCGCGCCGTTCGCGTTGATCATTTCGCCATGGCGAACGACGACCCCCAACATGGGTTCATCGACCTCTCTGTGCGCCTGCGCGAGGGGCGCAGTTCACAGATGAAGGCCGCGGCCACGGCGCATATTTTCGCGCGCCTTGAGAGCTATTGCGCCTCTGCGCTCGCCAGCTCCTCACTGATGATTTCCATGGAAATGCGCGACATTGACGCCGCCTTGTCCCCCAAAACCTCCACTATTCGCCAATACTTGCCCGGAGACCTCACATGAGCGACCTAAACGCCAATCTGAAGACCCTCACCAAGAATCTCGCCCGGTTTAAGGACCAAGGCATTCTCAATCTGATCAATGGGCAAGATGTGCCGGGCGCGGAGAGCTTCGAGACCCGTTCTCCCGTCGATGAAAGCTTGATTTGCACAGTGGCGCGCGGGACGGCAACAGACATAGACACCGCCGCCAAAGCCGCCAAAGCCGCGTTCCCAGCTTGGGCTGCTACGTCTGGCAGCGAGCGCAAAGCGATCCTTCACAAGATCGCTGATCTTATCGTTGAACGCGCTGAAGAAATTGCGCTGGCCGAATGCTGGGACACCGGCCAAGCGCTGCGGTTCATGTCCAAAGCGGCGCTGCGTGGGGCGGAGAATTTCCGCTTTTTTGCTGATAAGGCCCCCGCCGCCCGTGACGGTCACAACCTGCCAACCGCAACTCATATGAACATGTCGTCGCGCAGCCCAATCGGCCCGGTTGGCGTGATTACCCCGTGGAACACGCCTTTCATGTTGTCCACTTGGAAGATCGCCCCCGCCCTCGCTGCGGGCTGTACGGTTGTGCACAAACCAGCAGAGTTTTCGCCGCTCACGGCGCGTATATTGGCGGAAATCGCCCATGAGGCGGGCTTGCCTGCCGGGGTTTGGAACCTTGTGAATGGCCTCGGAGAAGAGGCCGGGCGCGCGTTGACGGAGCACCCGGACATCAAGGCAATTGCCTTTGTTGGCGAGAGCAAAACCGGATCAATGATCATGAAACAAGGCGCTGACACTCTCAAACGCGTTCACTTTGAATTGGGCGGCAAAAACCCTGTTTTGGTGTTCGAGGACGCCGACCTTGAGCGCGCCTTGGATGCGGCAATCTTCATGATTTATTCGCTCAATGGCGAGCGATGCACATCCTCATCGCGGCTTTTGGTGCAAGAGAGCATCGCCCCTGAATTCCTCGACAAACTCACAGCGAGGGTCAAGGCGATCAAGGTTGGGCATCCGCTCGACCCCGTTACCGAAGTCGGCCCTCTGATTCACAAAACCCACTTTGACAAAGTGACCTCGTATTTCGACATTGCGCGAACAGACGGGGCCACAATCGCCGCAGGGGGCGCTCGGGTGGGCGACACCGGCTGGTTCGTTGCGCCCACGCTGTTCACCAACGCCCGCCAAGACATGCGTATTTCTCAGGAAGAGATTTTTGGCCCCGTTTTGACAGCGCTGACCTTCAAGGATGAAGCAGAAGCGCTCACGATTGCCAATGATGTCGACTATGGGCTGACCGGCTATGTCTGGACGAACAACGTCACCCGCGCAATCCGCGTCTCCGAGCGGCTTGAAGCCGGGATGATTTGGGTGAACTCGGAAAACGTCCGCCACCTTCCAACCCCTTTTGGCGGCGTGAAGGCGTCCGGCATTGGCCGCGATGGCGGCGATTGGTCGTTTGAATTTTACATGGAACAAAAGAACGTGGCCTTCGCCACGGGCAACCACAAAATCGCGCGGCTTGGCGCCTAGTTTCTGGGAGGAAAAACCATGGGAGAAATCGTGCTTGCGGCCAAAGTGACCCACGTGCCGACCTTGCAAATGAGCGAACAAGAAGGGCCAATCAAAGGCCGCCGCCAGCCCGCCATCGACGGGTTGCTGGACCTTGCGCGCCGGGCCAAAGCGCTGGAGGTGGATACTGTCGTAATTTGCGATACGCATTGGCTGATCAACGCCGGGTTTCACATCAACGCGCGGGAGGATTTCGAAGGGCTTTTGACAAGTTCGGAGTTTCCTCAATTCATCAAAGACATGCCCTATAGCCACCGGGGCCACCCTGCCCTTGGTCACGCCATCGCAAAGGCGGCGAGCGATATGGGCGCGTTCACCCTCGCCCATGAAGTCGAAAGCCTTGATCTGGAATACGGCACTCTGGTGCCCATGCATTTCATGTCCCGCGAACACGATATGAAGGTGATTTCCATCGCCGCCTTTTGCACGACACATGATCACGATGAAAGCCGGATTATGGGCGAAGCGATCCGCAAAGCCGTTGAGGCCAGCGAGAGCCGGGTGATGTTGCTCGCTTCCGGCTCGTTGTCCCATCAAATGTGGTCCAACCGCGATTACGCGCCCAATGATGGCACCTTCAACAACTCTTCCGAGTTCAACCAACAGGTCGATTTGATGGTGCTTGAGATGTGGAAACGCGGGGACCATGCGACCTTTCTCAAAATGCTGGGCGATTATGCCGTGCGTTGTTCTGGCGAGGGCGCGATGCATGACACGGCTATGCTATACGGCGCGCTCGGCTGGGACAGCTACGCTGGGAAATGCGAAATCATCACGCCCTATTTCCCCTCCTCCGGCACCGGGCAGGTCAATGTCCTGTTCCCGGTATGACCGCCCTTAACACACGAGAAACATGATGAAATTCGCAACCTTCACCGCCAATAACAGCCAGTTTTATGGCGCCGTCTCGGACAAGGGCATGATCGCGCTCTCCCCTGATTATCCCGAATGGAACACCCTGCGCGATGTTATTGCGGCGGGCGGG
This sequence comes from Maritimibacter sp., assembly GCA_050633625.1. Classification (GTDB taxonomy): domain Bacteria; phylum Pseudomonadota; class Alphaproteobacteria; order Rhodobacterales; family Rhodobacteraceae; genus JBOEGW01. The sequence continues at coordinate 14,351 of JBOEGW010000003.1, forward strand.
CTTGGCGCGCTTGAGAAATTCGCCAAAGGGCAATCTGTTACGCACCCTTTTGGCAGCTTCACCTATGATATTCCGGTGCCAAACCCAGAGAAAATCCTCTGTGTCGGAGTGAATTTCCCCGACCGCAACGCCGAATACAAGGACGGCTCATCGCAGCCAAAACACATGTCCCTTTTTCCTCGATTTGCGCGCAGTTTCACCGGCCACGGTCAGCCGCTTGTGCGCCCGCCGGAAAACCATACCCTCGACTACGAAGGCGAGGTCGCGGTCGTGATTGGCAAGGGCGGCCGGCGGATCAAACCCGAAGACGCCTATGACCATATCGCGGCGCTGACCCTGTGCAACGAAGGCACGATCCGCGATTGGGTGCGCCACGCGAAATTCAACGTGACGCAAGGCAAAAACTGGGACAAATCCGGCGCGATTGGCCCTTGGCTTGTGCCGTTCACGGATGCGGCGCAGCTGGATGAAGCGCGCCTCATGACGCGGGTCAACGGCGAGCTGCGCCAAGACGACGCGCTCAAAAACATGATGTTCCCGATCCGCGAGGAGATTGCCTATATCTCGACATTCACCACGCTGGAGCCGGGCGATATCATCATCACCGGCACCCCAACTGGCGCGGGCGCGCGCTTTGATCCGCCCCGCTACCTCAAACCCGGCGATCTGGTTGAAGTTGAAGTCCCGGGAATTGGCGTTTTGAGCAATGGCGTGGTGGACGAATGATCACTGACGCACAGGTTGAGAGGGCTGCGCTTGATGTGCTGGACGCCGAAGCCAGCCGCCAGCAAATCGGGCTCCTGTCTCTGCGCCATCCGGGCATGACCCTTGATGACGCCTACCGGATCCAAGCCGCGCATATGGCGCAAAAGCTGGCGTCCGGGCGCAAGATCATCGGCTGGAAGATCGGACTAACTTCCAAAGTGATGCAAGACGCGCTGGGCATCGACACCCCAGACAGCGGTGTCCTTTACGACGATATGTTGTTTGAAACAGGGGCGCGCGTGCCCAATGGCCGCTTCATCCAACCGCGCATCGAAACCGAAATCGCCTTTATGATGAAAGCGCCGTTAGAAGGCCAGGTCACCCGTGAACAAGTGATCGCCGCGACGGATTTCGTCGCCCCCTCCATCGAGATCCTCGACACCCGGATTTTGCGCACCGACCCGGCAAGCGGGCAACCTCGGATCATCACAGATACCGTTTCTGACAACGCCGCAAATGCAGGGATCGTGCTTGGTGCGGCGCGCAATCCATTCAGCGCATTTGATCTGCGATGGGTCGGGGCGATCCTTTTTAGGAACTCAGAGGTGGTGGCAACAGGGCTAGGCGCGGCGGTGCTCAATGATCCCGTCACCGGCCTCATCTGGCTCGCCGCGCGCATGGGGCAATACGGCCAGCGCATCGAGCCGGGTCAGATCGTCCTGTCCGGCAGCTTCATCGCCCCAATTGAGTGTCCGCCCGGCACAGAAATTCATGCTGATTTCGGCGCTTTCGGATCGGTCGATATCGGCTTTGACTAAGGCGATCCGCGCCTTTTCAGTGTTCCAAAAATATCCCCGCCGGAGGCATAAAACAAAAACACCGCCCATCACTGAGCGGTGCTTTTCGTCTTTAATGAGCGCAGTTAGCCAACAATTGTCGCTTGTGTTGCGGCGCGCATCTCATCTTCGGTGACGCCTTCGGCAAGCTCCACAATCTTCAGCCCCCCCTCCACAACGTCCAGAACGCCAAGCCCGGTGATGATCCGGTCCACAACGCCCTTGCCAGTGAGCGGCAAGGTACATTCCTTGAGCACCTTACTGTCGCCATGCTTGTTCGTGTGATCCATAACCACGATGACCCGGCCAACGCCCGCGACCAAATCCATCGCGCCGCCCATGCCTTTGACCAGCTTCCCGGGGATCATCCAGTTCGCCAAATCGCCGTTTTCTGCCACTTCCATCGCGCCCAGAATGGCCGCAGCAATCTTGCCGCCCCGGATCATGCCAAAGGACGTCGCACTGTCAAAGTAAGCTGTGCGTTTGAGTTCGGTGATGGTCTGTTTGCCCGCGTTGATCAGGTCCGGGTCTTCGTCGCCCTCATAGGGAAACGGCCCCATGCCAAGCATACCGTTTTCCGACTGCAGCGTAATATCCTTGTCGCCCACGTAGTTTGCCACCAGCGTCGGAATCCCGATGCCAAGGTTCACATACATGCCGTCTTCAAGCTCTTGTGCCGCGCGGGCAGCCATTTGGTTCCGATCCCAGCCCATTATACGTCCTCCCGCTTGCGTGTCGTGGCTTGCTCAATGCGCTTTTCATGCTCGCCTTGGATGATGCGGTGCACATACACGCCCGGCAGATGAATGTGATCGGGGTCAAGCGATCCGGTCGGCACGATTTCCTCGACCTCCACCACACAGATTTTGCCACAGGTGGCAGCCGGCGGGTTGAAGTTGCGGGCGGTCTTGCGAAATACCAGATTGCCGGTTTCATCCGCTTTCCACGCCTTCACGATGGACAGATCGGCAAAGATACCTTCTTCCAAGATATAATCCTGACCATCCCAGTTTTTCACGTCCTTGCCCTCGGCAATCACGGTGCCAACGCCGGTTTTGGTGTAGAAGCCCGGAATGCCCGCCCCGCCCGCGCGCATGCGCTCGGCCAGCGTGCCTTGGGGGGTGAACTCCAGCTCCAACTCCCCCGAAAGGTACTGACGCATGAATTCAGCGTTTTCCCCAACGTAGGACGAGATCATCTTCTTGACCTGCTTGGTTTGCAGCAAAATGCCGATGCCAAAGTCATCCACCCCGGCGTTGTTTGACGCAAACGTCAGCCCTTTAACGCCGCTGTCGCGGATTGCGCCAAGAAGCAGTTCAGGAATACCGCATAGGCCAAAGCCGCCCGATGCGATCAACATGTCGTCGGTGAGGATCCCCTCAAGGGCCTCCGCCGCTGATCCAAATACCTTTTTCATAGGGTCTCCCTCGTGTTTCACCTCAAAGCCTAGCAGGTCTTTTCGGCGCCTTCTATGCTGCATTGCGGCACGATGTCAGATTCTTATACAAAATACAACTGTAACTCATAGTACGCTTGCGTACAATACTCTCGCATCACGGCACACCCAAGGCAGCTCAAATCGGTTCCAAACTGGTCCATACCGGGCAGCGCAAAAAACAAGAAGCCCGCACTGAAATTCTGGCTCAGACTGCGGGCACAGGCATGGGTGCCGTGGCGGGTTAAGTCATCCGGCAGATTTTGTCACATGCCCGCCATGAGCCATTCGCGCCAATTGCTTTGCTACGCACGAAGGCCAGCTCCTCATCAAGACCTACTTTTGCCATTCCATCATCATCAAGTAAGGCATGCGCCGATAGGACTGAACTCTTTCAGTGGGGCCACCTGAGGGGATCGGTTCGTCGAAAGATCGTAGCATAAGCCCCGCATTAAGAAATGCGGTCATGTAGGTTGAAAGTGGGCGGTGCCAGTTCTGGATGCGAAGCCCATCCCATTCAAACCAAGCTTTTTCTTCTTTTAGATAGTCCCCAAGTGGTCGGAGTTCCTCACCCGTTTCTTTACAGGCGCGTCTTCCGAAAATTGCGCTGGACGTCGCGAAGCTGGACAGGTTTCCAATAATGAGACGACCATTTGGTCGCAAGACGCGCGCCATCTCGGTCGCAGCTTCCTCCAAGCCGTCAATATCTATCAAAGTCAAATAAGACACCACGAGATCAAAAGAAGAATCATCGAATGGAAGGTCTTCTGCATAAGCCAGACGGTAGTCTCCCGCAGGATGCCGCCTCCTCGCCTGCTCTATCATCGCCTGAATTGGGTCAATTCCGACAGTTGAAACGCCGTGACTTGAGAGCATCCTGCAAAACCGACCTTCGCCGCATCCGACGTCCAAGACCTTTTGCGGCTTCAACGACATAATGCGAGCGAGCATAGGGTCATCGAGGACATGCTGACGCGAGAAATCCCCATCATCGCCCATGGCATTGATCCACGCTGGTGCGGAGGCCTCCCATCCATTTTCGTTCGGGTCGCGCATCAAACCGCTCCATCATTTCCCAAGTGAAAGACAAAAAGTTAGCCGCGTATGCCCGAAAGTGAAAGCTGCCGTTCGCGCAGCCGCAGCGAATGCTCACTTTGTCCGCATCACCGCCGTTGCGTATCTTTCTTGGTTTCCTTAACCCGCTGCGCGCCGTTTTGTTCAATTGGGCCGTGCTGAGGAAAATGCGCCCCATCGAAGCGCACTTCAGGGGGTTGTTCCTTGCGACAATGTGCTGTGCAACGCAGGTGTGGCAATTGTTGTGGCACAGCCTGCTCTTCGTGCTCGTACCAAAAATCCAACTCCAAATTGCGCTCTTAAAGCAAGACCCGGCCAAAACATGACGGTGTTTGTCGGCGGTCTGGACCCTCCCAACGGCCATTGGGGGGCTTCACCAACGTCAACATTAAATGAATGGCGACCACATCCCAAATTTGAGATAGCTTGAAACTGTCCTCCCGAGGGGATCATTGTTGGATTGGTGAGAGGCCCTTGAAATTCATGCAACATGCTGTCTGCGTCACGGAGCCTGAAAAGAGACTTTTTGCTGAGTTGATCGTTCAGGGAATGCGCGTCAGTGGAGGGACACGCCTGAAAGGCATTACTTTCTCGTTCAGTCACACAGGTGATCTAAAGGGGAGCAGGCAGGACTTTTGTGATGTCTTCGATAGTCGCTATGGTCTCGTTGAAAAAATCTACGCACTCTGCGGGCTGACAAAAAACGATGTCTGCCTGTATACCGAGCAGGAAATTCGCGAAAAATTGCATGACCCGGGCCAATTTGGGGTGGACCTGACTTGGGTCATCGAAGGGTTTTTTCTCTATCTTCACGAACTCAATCTTGAAGGGGGCCATGCGTTTCTTTCCGCGACAAGTTCGAGCGGTTTTGTTGTGCCCAAGCACTTCGGCCCGCTTTTTGACGCCTTTGCGGACTGTGGATACGCTCAGAAAATCGGGGATGTTTTCGCCTGGTCTGACCGGATTGTCCCACATCTGGCAGTATACAGACGACCAAGAAGCGGGCGTTTCGAGTGGGTTTTCGACAGGCATATCGACAAAATGATTGATACGATGCCCCCAGATTTGCGCGCCCAGTTAGAGCAGATCAAAGCAGCCCATGATGAAAATCAAAAAACGCGCTGGTATTTCACAAAATTCATCGAGAACCATTGGTACAGGGATCAATGGAATGAAGATCCGGTTCTTGCGAGCTCTGACCTGTTCAACGGAGAGACCGAAACGAGCGAAGCCTGGGGTCGCGCGATTTCGCGTCGTTTAGGCCTACGTGATTTGTTCCCATGACACGAAATTGGCTTTGGTGCGAACAGGGCTTTGGGTGCTGTGGCAGGCTAAATCATCCGCAGGGTTTTCAGATGGCCGCCGCCTGCCCACTTTGACGGATGCAAGACGTTGACCAAAGGTTCGCATTCCTTGAAACTTGCCGATAACCGTGTTGGAGAACTTGATGGAAACGGACACAGAGGTCGTCGAATATAGAGACATGACTTCGCCGCGCGTCAGGCTGTTCAGCGCGGTCGTGGTGATCTCGTTTATTGTCATTTTGGCAATCGTTCTTATGTCCGCTTTTGGATTGTTCGCGGGTGACGCCATGGATTTAATTGGGTCCATTTTGCAAGGCGACTTCACCCGTTTGGGCGATTTTGTTGGCTATTTGGCTCTGCTGTTCCTCTGTGTCGGACTACCTTGCGGTTTGATCTATGTTTCACTCAAGAAAGGCGTTCTCGCTCCCAATGTTGTGGTGGCAATTGACCCAAGCCAGCAGATTGTTGCGATCCATCGGGATCTCCCTTGGCGAAAGCCTCGCCACGCGGAATATGACTTTAGGGATATTGAGGCCGTTGAGCTGGCAAACAGTTCGCTGACGGCGAGTGAGCGACATGAAATTTCGCTTCATATTCGCGGTGTGAAGCGGCCACTGGTCCTCGCTGCCATTTTTGATGCGCAGGTGGCCGCTCAGGAGTTGCTGAAGCTAAAGGAGATGGGGCTACCAAGTCGATAGGGTGCCTTAGTGTTTGCGCAAAGCGACTTTGTGGTCCTCACAGGGATATCTTTCGCTTATCGCTAACCGTTCGCGGGCGTCTAGAGCGGGTGTAACGAGCGGCTTTCTTCGCGCCCTAACCTTTCGGTGGCCCTTTATTCAACCTCTGCTTTCTGCCCCTCGCGCGCCGCTCAAAGGCAGCACCGGGAGCACCCAAATGTCTTGTGCTAAAGCACAGTCCGACTGTAGGTTCTATTCACTTTGAGCCAACGAGACGACAAAAAAATCGCAACGTTACTCGTTTGAGAACCCTCGGCTGAAAACTCTTGTGTCGGTTTCTCAAACGTAACCCAAGGATTAAGATGTGGTAGATCAAGTTGGTCCGAAAATGGTGTCGATTCCGCAGGGTGTGGTCTCACTTCGCGACGACCGAACCCAGAAGAAATGGAAAACGGAAATAGCGCAGTTTTCTTTGGCCTGCTGCCCCACCGATCAAGAACTCTATGCTGAAGTTGTCGGAACATGGCCTTCGAGCAAGAGAGACGGAAAATGCCCGGTTGAATCTGTGACCTGGTACGACGCCGTTCACTTTTGCAATGCGCTCTCAAGGTTAAATGGCCTCCAAGAAGCTTATGAGCTTCATTCTGAGGAAGGTGACGTCAAAGTGACTGAAAACAGCATGGGATACCGCCTTCCGAGTGAGGCAGAATGGCAATATGCTTGTCAGGCAGGTGAACGCGCCCCCCGTTACGGCGCCTTAGACGACATCGGTTGGTATGCCCTGAACTCAAGCGGCACCACACATCCCACAGGCGAAAAACAGCCAAATTCATGGGGGGTGTACGACATGCTCGGAAACGTTTGGGAGTGGTGCTCGGACGTCTATGATCCTGCGGTATACGGATCATACCGTATTTTTCGGGGCGGCGGTTGGGCCGATCAAGAGCGCGGGTGCCTAGCAACAAACCGAAGGCGAAGCCATCCGACTTTTGCCATTGATGATCTTGGATTTCGCGTGGCGCGGTCTCATTAGGAACCGGGTCATATTCAAAAGCGGTCGCTCGGGCACTTGCAGCGAAAGCTCATTTTGTGCGCGTCTGTGCCGCTGTATTTCTTCCTCGTTTTCCTTGCTCCGCCGTACGCTGTGGCTGTGAAGACCATCAAACAGAGAGAAACCGTCATTACTTCAGGAGCCTGACACCGCCGCGCGCGACGGGCTTTGGCGGCGGGGCACTTTTTGCGCCTAGGCGGCGGGGCACTTTTTGCGCCTAGGCGGCAGCGCACTTTTTGCGCTTAGGCGGCGGGGCACTTTTTGCGCCTAGGCGGCGGGCCAGGGCATATGTTCGAATTCCTCGCGGAACGCAAAGCGTGCAAGGTGGCGATCAATCACATCCTGCGCGACGGGAATACCGGCTTCATCCTCAACACTGACCTGAATCCAAAGCCCCTTTTCATCAGCCTTCATCACCGCAGGCCCCGAACGCAGCGCCACGCGGCCCTCGGTTGGGGTGAACTCAACCTCCGTCTTATGACCGAAGTGCTTGCACAGTTGTTGCAGGTATTTTGAACCATGCTCCGTAGGAAGAAACGCTTCTGACGTTACCATGTATCTGTCTTTCCGATATATCCGACTATTTTTATCAGAATACACCTTTTTACCATTTCCACAAGCCTTTGCTGCGTTTTGGCCTGCAAGGCTGCCTTGACAATTCGCCCCGTTAAGGGCATGTTCATGGAGGTGATACACAGTGATCGCCACTGCAAGGAGTATGGACATGCTATTCGATGGCAAAGGCATTCTCGCCTAAATTCACGATAACAAAGGTAATTTGATGGCCGCAATCTTTTTTGGATTTCTGGCTTCTTTTGCGTTTGTTGGCTACCACTTGTATCAGATCTACCCATTTGTGGGCCTTAATGACTTACAAGATGTGGGCCTTAATCACTTACAAGACCCCCAAGAAACCGCCCGCGTTTGGCTCGTTCTTTTTGGGACTTTTGTCGCCTTTTTGACCTTCGCAGGAACGCACTACTTCAAACATAAATCTGAGAAATTCGCAAACGCCCTGTCCGCGTTGCAGTCTTTGCGAACAGACAAAGACTATATCGAAGCCGCGCGCACGATCAAAAAAACCCTGAATGACGATTTTTCTCGCCCGGTCTCCGGCCCACTCTATCGTCAACTCATCGGCACCGGCGAGGGGCTTGATGCTTGCGCTAAATGCGGCCGTGCTGCCTCAAACGACAAGAGCGATAATTTTAAATATGCTGTCGATTTCACCCTAAACCAATATGAATTTCTTGCGGCTTCAGCGCGTATCGGGTCGGTCGAACTGGAACTTCTGAGGCAAACCGTTCGCGGTACGATTTTGGGATTGCTCACGACTTTTGAGCCTTACGTTCGGGCTGAGCGGCTCCAAAACCCCCTCGTCTGGTCCAACTTAACATGGCTCGCGAATGAGTTTGCCCCTGCCGATTGGGCCTTTCACGATGGGCGCCTCGGGCCTCGACCTCATTTCGCTTCGGGCTTCTAGCGTTTCGACCTCCGCCTTCCTTCGTGGAAAACTTCAGCCCGCCACCTATCTTTGTGCTTCCTGATTGACGCCATGCGTAGCCCGTGCGGAATTTATGCGTAGAGCCATGCCAATTAAGGCGGTGCGCTGGCAAGCATAAACTGCATAAATCGGCTTATTTTCGTGAATTTGCTAAGCAATGCTACCGTATTGATAGCATTAAAATGCAAGTTTGGTGCGGTCGAGAAGACTCGAACTTCCACGGGTGTTACCCCACAGCGACCTCAACGCTGCGCGTCTACCAATTCCGCCACGACCGCACGATCTAGGCTTGGTGGCGCGGGAATAGCGCGGGATTGCGGTGATGTGAAGGGGCAAATTGTGAAATTCTGAACTTTCTGCGCTCCTTCTCTGCGGCCCTCTCTCTGCGCCCCCTTCTGTGCGCCGCTGTTTACGCGCCGCTCTCTGCACCATTGCTTTCCCCTTCCCTCGCTTGCTCCGCGGATGCGACCTCGCGAAAACCACGGGGAAAGCCGAAATGGGCGGTCGTGAGCGTTGCCAGCGCAAAGGCAACTGTAAAGCCCGCGACAGGCGCGGCACCGAACAAGGCCTCATTCATCAAACGCCCCGGCAACAGCGTGAACAGCCCCGCCACACCGAGCGACCAAAACGCTGTGCCTTTCAGAATCAACTCGTGGCGGCGCACATGCCCCCGCAACACCTCGCGCAATGCCCAGATCACGTTATAAATCACCACAACCGACAAAAGATGGATCGGTGAAAACGGCCCCACAAGCCGAATGCCAGTGATCCAGAACGAAGAAATAGACGTGACGAGCATCGCGCAGACCCAGACATAACCTGCCACTTTGTGAATACGATCTTTGCGCCGGCGAAACAGGGTAAACGGCAAGAGCGCGATTGTGAGCAGTGCCGCCAAAACGTGCAGTTGGATGGCCGGGCCTGCGGAGAGAAGTGGATCAAGGGTCATGTCGTTGCCTTCTTGTCTAAGCGGTTTCAAACTGGCAGGTGTTTGGAACGGCTCTGCATGTCTTGCACGAGCCATTGCGTAACTGAGCCGGAGACATTCGTGAACGACACCCCCTTGCAGATCGCGAAGCGTGAAATGCACGCCCTTTTGACGAGCCGGGCAACCTGGATTGGGGTCGGCGCGGCCGGGGTGATCCTTGGCCTGACAGGGCCTTTTGGCACCGATGCCGCCCTTCCTCTTGTGCCACGGCTTGCCTATTGGCTCTTTGTGGCGGCGCTTGGGTTTGGGCTTGGGTCGGCGGTTTCGACCTTTGTTGCCGAAACCCTGCGTGCGCGGCAGGTCTCCCTCTGGCTGGCGGTCGTTTTGGCAGGCGCGATGGCCGGGATTGTGAATTTCGCCGCGCTGTTGCTGATCAACTGGCTGGTGTTTCGCCTTGGGGTGAACGACACACCTTATCTGATCGGATTGGCCGTCAATGTTGTGATCATATCGATCATTATCGCGGGGGCCTATGTGTCCATCAATCGCCATATTCGAGACGCGACAGACAGCGACACATCCGCGCCAAACCCGGTGCGCATTCTGGAACGGTTGCCGCTTGAAAAACGCGGGGCGTTGATCTCGCTTTCCGTGCAGGACCATTACACCGAAGTCGTGACAACAGGGGGCAGCGAGCTTGTGCTCCTGCGCCTTTCAGACGCGATTGCCGAGGTCGGAGACACCCCCGGACTGCAAGTTCATCGCTCCCATTGGGTCGCCACCAAAGCTGTCAAGGCCGCGAAACGGGACGGCGCGCGCGCTATATTGACGCTGGCGGACGGGCGCGACATTCCGGCTTCGCGCACCTATATCCCGGCCCTCAAAGATGCGGGAGTGCTTCCAAAATGAGCGCCGTTGACTGGGAGATCACCACCGGACTTACAGAGTATGAGTTCGCCGCCCAGCGCATGGAAGAGCGCGCCAACGAAATTGCCGCTGGCAACGCCCGTGAGCTTGTGTGGCTGGTCGAGCACCCCCCACTTTATACGGCGGGCACATCGGCAGACATAAAAGACCTCGTGTCGCCCGACCGCTTCCCGGTCTACGACACCAAACGTGGCGGGCAATACACCTATCATGGCCCCGGACAGCGCGTGGTTTATGTGATGCTGGACCTCAACACACGCGGGCGCGATGTGCGCGCCTTTGTGAAATCGCTGGAAGGCTGGGTGATCGCGACGCTGGCAGAATTCAGCGTTCAGGGCGAAATTCGTGAAGGCCGTGTTGGGGTTTGGGTGGAGCGCAAAGACAAGCCGCGCAATGCCACGGGCGCATTCACAGAAGACAAGATCGCCGCGATTGGGATCCGGCTGCGAAAATGGGTGAGTTTTCACGGGTTGTCGATCAACGTCGAGCCTGATTTGGACCATTTCACCGGGATCGTGCCTTGTGGTATTATCCAGCATGGCGTCACCTCGCTTGTCGATTTGGGCCTGCCTGTCACGATGGACGATGTTGATGTTGCCTTGAGAAAGACATTTGATGAGCAATTCTGAACAGAGCCAAGGCGCGAACGCTGATGACCTCGCACCTCCCATCCCTGACAATGCTGTTTCGCACGGGATTTGGCGGCTCAAAACCCATTTGCAGTTTTCGGGCTGGTTGCAGTTTTTCCCACCGTTTTTTGTGGCTTTGCTCCTGGCGCTCCTTGGGGCGGCTTTCATAGCGCTTGGGGGCGGCTGGCTTGGCCGGGCAATCCTTGCGGGGGCATTGGTGCTCGCGGCTCTTGGGCTTTTTGATGTGGTTGTCAGCAAATTGCGCCTTATTCGCCTCCCTGAGCCGACCCCAACGCCTGTGGAGGGCGATGTTTTTGCCATGATGCACGCGCGCCGTGCGACGCGGGCTTTTCAGCCGAAACCTTTGGAAAATGTGCATCGTACTTTGATCAAAGAGCGGCTCGATTTTCATACGGCCATAGACAGTGCAGACGCGATTGAACAAGGGGTCATGCGGGCCGTTTTGCTGGACGCTCCGCTCAAAGTCTGGCCCGCCTTTGGTGCGCAAACATTCGTCGTTGTGCTTGGTCCCAAGACCTATAACCGCTTGGCGGTGATTGAGGCGGGGCGCGCTGTGCAGCATGTTGTGAACGAGGCGACAGCGGCCGGAATTTCGACGTGCTGGATTGGCCCCGGCGCGGATCGCTCATCGGTGGAAGCGGCGCTTGGAGCGCAATTTGACGCCAGCCAAGATCATGTGTTGTGCGTTGTCGCTCTTGGGTATGGGTCTCGCTACCGACCTTTGTTGATCCGGCTTGCGGCCTTTACAGGCAAAAGGCGCAAACCAATGGCCGATCTGATGTTTGAAGAGGCCCCCGGCCTGCCCGCGCCGCTTGGTCGCGCCCCCTATAAAGGGCTGCGCCCCGTGCTCGAAGCCTGTCGTGGCGCGCCCTCCTCCTACAACAGTCAAACAAGTCGTCTGATCATGACACGACAGGACAAGACGCTGATTAAAGCGCAGTTTTGTTGCGAAGAAGGCTCACAGTATTACGCGCCTCTTGCGCTTGGCATTTGGTGTGCGAATTGGGAAACCGGGATGAAAGCGCTTGGGGTTGAGGGGCGGTGGATCACGCTTGAGGAACCGCGCGCCTTAGCAGGCGGGTTGGTGCATGATTTGAGCTGGAAACCGGCCCGGCAAACGAACGGATAATCGCAACTCTACTGCGCCGCCAGCGCGCCTTCGCCAAAGGCCAAGCCATGTCGCCCGTCCGCGACCACTGTGCCGTCAAAGAAGGTTTCAAGGATTTCGGCCTGCTCCCCCCACACACGTCCGGTGACAGTCCCGTCCAAAACAACGGCTTCGCCAAGCGAATCTGTGAGCGTCCCAGACATGTCCCCCAACAGGCTATAGTCATCCTCAGCCAAGAACGTCATGTTTGCCGCCGCGTCCATTTGGCCCGATGTGATCGTCAGCGCGCCCTCGTAGGCATCCCCGCCAAGACTTTCGACATCCTGAACACCGCCCGTCACCGCGCCGCCATTGGAGAAATCTGCGCTCACATCCATTGCCCCGTAAAGAATACGCCGGTCCGATAGGCCTAATTCGCCCGCAAAGGTGGAAATCGTCATGACCCCCAGATACTCCGCTGTGCCGCTCACGGGGAGCGCCGCTTCGCCGCGCGTCCCGGCCTCTTGCAGCGGCTCCAGCTCGTCTTGCAGCGCGCCCAATTCACCAAGATAGGGGCTGCCGATGCACCCGGACAAAAGAACACAAAACACTGGTGTGAGACGCGCAACGCGCCATTCAAAAAAATTCATACTATCCCCCAAAACAATGGGGAAAGCCTAACGACCTCTTGGAATTGGGTCAAATTGGCTCATCTGCCGCCGCAAGGAACGTCCCAAAAACGCTGCTCGCTCTGCCGTGGCTGCCATCCTCCGCCTCAACTTGGCCGGTGCCTGAAAGCGTGCCCAAAATCGCATCACCTCCAGCGCCATAAACATCCGCCAGAAGCTCTATGTCCAAAGACAAAGGCGAGTCATTTGGGGTCAACAAGTCGCCTTCGACGTCACCCAGAACCAAAAAACCACTCGCGATGCCACTTGGGGCGGTGCGGCCTGTGATGTCTAATTCGCCTGAGTAAACAGCGTCGTCTAGGTTACGAAACCCGTTGGCACTGCCTGAAAGCGTGGTCTGGGAGCCGGCAAAATCAGCGCTCACATCCAAAAACCCATAAATCAGATCGGACGGGGAGGCACTATCAAGCGTTGGCACGCTGAGACTCATGATACCCACATAGGTGGCGTCGCCAGAGGCGGGCAGATCCGCGCTGTTGGACACACGATCGGGTTGCAGCTTTTCAATCTCTGCGGAGACATCCGCTTCAAGGCTGCGCAACTGCTCGATTCGATACATGGACGCGCCGCCGCCGTTTGCGCTCTGCATGCAGCCACTCAGAGCACCCAGCGCGCCCAAGCAAAGGATCGCTGGCAAAAAGGGAGTGCAACGACTTCTAATTGAACAAAAATTCCGGCCCGCGCCCATGAAATCACCCAGTTATATGGAACGCCCAAGAGATACCTCGCTCTTGCCCATTTGTCGCCAAACAGAGGTGCTGCTGGCGAAAAAGCTCCCCACCTGTGGCGGTGCGAGCACGGATCAGCGGCGCTCCGCTGGCGCCGCGCCCTGCGACAATGGTACACTTGCACCCAGCGCCACCTGTGGCCATTTAGGGTCTGGATCGTCAGCACATGCTCACGAACAGGGGACGAAACGCCGTGTTATGAGAATACGGCACTTCAAACGACGCAAAACTATGAGGAACGCCATGAAAGCCATCCTTTCCACCGCCGCCGCCTTGATTGCCTTGTCTGGCACAGCCGTATTTGCCGAGGGCGATGCCGCTGCTGGCGAAAAAGATTTCAGAAAATGCAAATCCTGCCACGCGATCACCTCGCCTGAGGGCGAAAGCATCGTGAAAGGCGGCAAAACCGGCCCGAACCTTTACGGCGTTATTGGTCGCCAAGTCGCTGCGGAAGACTTCAAATACGGCGATTCCATCGCTGCGCTTGGGGAAACTGGCGAGGTGTGGACGGAAGAAACACTCGTCGTATATATCGCTGATCCAAAAGGCTTTTTGATCGAAAAAACCGGGGACGACGCGGCGAAATCAAAGATGACCTTCAAATTGAAGGACGGTGCTGACGTTGCCGCCTATCTGGCGACATTCTCCGCCCAATAAGCGGTTTTCGCTTTTGATCAGAATGGCCCCGTCAGTGAACTGGCGGGGCTTTTTCGTTGCCAAAACAGTTGCCACGGGGCGCGTGAGTACGGATGATACGCCAGATCTCACGAAAGGCATCGCTATGAAATTCCCCCGCTCCCTTACCCTCGCCAGCCTGTTATTTGCCTCGGCGCTTGCCGGGCCAGTCTGCGCTCAAGAAAGTATCGAAACCTTTGGCGGCGCGTGGGACACGGCTTGGGGCGAGCTTTGGGCGATGCCCTCTGTGAGCGGCTACAATGGAACCTATGAAGAGGACAATGGCCGCTTCACGCTCGAGTTTACGGGCCATTTCTATGAGGGGGTCTGGGCGGAAGACATGTCCGACCATCGTTGTGCGGTCCCGATGTTGGGAAGCTATTATTGGGGTCGCTTGGAGCTTGGTAACTCCGCGTCTTTCCCGGGTTTTCAGATGTTGTGGGGCTATTGCGATACGGGGCGCGTTGACAAGGTTTGGGCGTTCCATGAGCGCCTGCCGGACGGGATGTAACGCGCCAAACGGCCCTGCAAGCAGGCGCTTGTCCGTTCGCTACGGCCTAAAAAATGCAACATCTGCGACAATCCGCCCCGGCGTTCACACTTTTTTCCTGATTCTGGTGTTGAAATTGCGCAAATGACACCAACGGAGCGTTGCCCCGCGCCAAATGTCACAGTAAACACATCCCAAATCTCTTGGGCGAGGCGACTCTGCCAAGGGTGACGGATTTATAAGGGAGACGCGCATGGCCGACGCAGCCATCCACGACCATGACCACGAAGATAACCGTAGTTTCTTCACACGTTGGTTTCAGTCAACAAACCACAAAGACATTGGTATTTTGTACCTGTTCTTCTCGGGCCTTGTCGGTCTGATTTCTGTGAGCTTCACCGTTTTCATGCGGTTGGAGCTGATGGAACCAGGCGTTCAATACATGTGTTTGGAAGGCATGCGTTTCATCGCGGATGCGACCCAAGACTGTACGCCGAACGGCCACCGTTGGAACGTCTTGATCACTTATCACGGCATCTTGATGATGTTCTTTGTGGTTATTCCGGCGCTGTTTGGCGGGTTCGGTAACTACTTCATGCCGTTGCAGATCGGCGCGCCTGATATGGCGTTCCCTCGGATGAACAACCTGTCGTTCTGGCTCTATGTGGCCGGGACTTCGCTGGGTGTTGCCTCCATGTTGGCACCGGGCGGGAACGACCAACTGGGGTCTGGTGTGGGCTGGGTCTTGTATCCGCCGCTCTCCACCACTGAGGGTGGCTACTCCATGGACCTTGCGATCTTCGCGGTTCACGTGTCCGGCGCCTCGTCGATCCTTGGTGCGATCAACATGATCACAACCTTCCTCAACATGCGCGCTCCGGGCATGACACTCTTCAAAGTGCCGCTGTTTGCCTGGTCGATCTTTGTCACCGCTTGGCTGATCCTTCTGGCTTTGCCGGTTCTCGCGGGCGCGATCACCATGCTTTTGATGGATCGCAACTTTGGGACGACCTTCTTTGATCCTTCAGGCGGTGGTGATCCGATCTTGTACCAGCACATTCTCTGGTTCTTTGGGCACCCTGAAGTGTACATCGTTGTGTTGCCGGGCTTTGGCCTGATCAGCCACGTCTTCGCGACCTTCTCGCGCAAGCCTGTGTTTGGCTACTTGCCAATGGTTTGGGCTTTGATCGCGATTGGTGTTGTTGGCTTCGTTGTATGGGCACACCACATGTACACAGTCGGCATGTCGCTCAGCCAACAGTCCTACTTCATGGTTGCAACCATGGTGATCGCGGTGCCCACCGGCATCAAGATTTTCTCTTGGATTGCGACGATGTGGGGCGGCTCGATCGAGTTCAAAACACCTATGTTGTTTGGCATTGGCTTCCTCGTTCTGTTCACCATCGGTGGTGTAACGGGTGTGGTTCTGTCGCAAGCTGGCGTGGACCGTTTGTACCATGACACCTACTATGTTGTGGCGCACTTCCACTACACAATGTCGATGGGTGCGGCCTTCACGATCTTTGCCGGTATCTATTACTGGATGGGCAAAATGTCGGGTCGCCAATATCCTGAATGGGCCGGTAAGCTGCACTTCTGGATGTTCTTTATCGGCGTTAACATCACCTTCTTCCCACAGCACTTCCTGGGTCGCCAAGGTATGCCACGTCGTTACATCGACTACCCAGAGGCCTTCGCCTACTTCAACAAGATCTCGTCGATGGGGGCTTTCTTGTCCTTCGCTTCGTTCATCTTCTTCATCGGTATCGTGTTCTACACATTGATCGCGGGTCGTCGGATCACTGAGAAGAACTACTGGAATGAATACGCCGATACGCTTGAGTGGACGCTTCCAAGCCCGCCGCCCGAACACACCTTCGAGCAGCTTCCAAAACAGGAAGACTGGGACAAAGCGCCAGCTCACTAAGCGCCATGGCACACACAAAACAAAGGCCCGGGCGCAATCGTCCGGGCCTTTTTCGTTGCGCGATTGGATGCCAACATTGCCCTACGAGTGGACCAAAACCCTCACGACTCCCCCTCCCCTTGACGCGCCCGGCTTTAAAGATGGGGCGGCGCCTTTGCTGGTCTTGCAGGCTTGGCCCTACCGCAGCCTGCCCAAAAAGGGGTTTGTCGTTTTGATGGGGGGCGCCTACACGGCGCTTCTTCTGCTGATCATCGGTTTTGTTGGCACAGCCGCCCTTTGGTGGCTGCTGTGTCCCGGATTGATCGCGCTCTATGGGCTATGGTGGTTCATTGATCGCAACTACCGCGATGGGGAAATCCTGGAAACGCTGGAGGTCTGGGCAGATCATATTCGCCTGATGCGCGATGGGCCGCATAAGGCCCAAGCCATCTGGGAGGCGAATCCCTATTGGGTGACAGTTCAATTCCAGCCCAAAGGCCCCGTTCCCGCCTATCTCACCCTGAAAGGAGCCGGGCGAGAGGTGGAGCTAGGTGCGTTCTTGAGCGAATCTGAGCGGCGCGCCCTGCATCACGAGATTGCAATCGCCCTGACCCGCGTCAGGTCACGCCAAAATTCAGCAAGTTAGCCAAGTTGGGCTTTGATCGCCGCGCCCACAACCCCAAAATCCATCTGACCGGTGTATTTGGTTTTGAGCACGCCCATGACTTTTCCCATGTCGCGAATGCTTTGCGCGCCGACCTCAGAAATCGCCGCCTCAATTGCAGCCTTTATTTCATCGTCAGAGAGCTGCTTTGGCAAGAAATCCTCTATCACTGTGATCTCGGCCAGTTCTTTCTCAGCAAGCTCAAGTCGCCCGCCTTCTTCATAGACCTTCGCGCTTTCTTGGCGTTGTTTGACCATCTTGCCGAGAATGCCCAGAATTTCCGAATCCGAGACCTGAGCGTCTTCGCCATTGCTGCGCATTGCAATGTCGCGGTCTTTGATTGCAGCATTGATCAACCGCAAGGTGGACAGACGATTCACGTCTTTTTCCTTCATCGCGGTTTTGAGCGCAGAGCTCAGACGATCGCGCATTTTCATATAAGAACTCCATACCCATTCGAAGCCTAGACCCTACCCAAAGCACCGCGCAGAAACAACCCGCGCCGCGCGCCTAAAAAGGGCCTAAGCGGCCCCTTGACCCTTGCTGCGCGTCCTCGTAGGTATGCGCCAGTTTGGCCTAAGGGGAATAGCTATGTCTGCCACCGCTCAACCCGCAAAACAGAAACCGACTGCCTGCCTTGCGCTCGCTGATGGTACAATTTTTTATGGTCATGGATTTGGCCATATTGGCGAAACAACGGCAGAGCTTTGCTTCAATACGGCGATGACGGGCTATCAGGAAATCATGACCGATCCCTCCTATGCGGGCCAGGTTGTGACCTTCACCTTCCCGCATATCGGCAATGTTGGTGTGAACCCAGAGGACGACGAAACGGCCGATCCGGTGGCGGCTGGCATGGTGGTCAAGTGGGATCCCACAGAGCCGTCAAACTGGCGGTCGATTGAGCCAATGGTGGATTGGCTCGCCAAACGGGGACGTATCGGGATTGGCGGCGTAGATACGCGGCGTTTGACCCGCGCAATTCGGCAACACGGCGCGCCCCATGTGGCGCTTGCCCATGATCCAGATGGCAATTTTGACATCGAGGCATTGGTTGCCAAAGCGCGCGAATTTGCCGGGCTTGAAGGCGTTGACCTCGCTAAGGATGTGACCTGCGCACAGAGCTACAATTGGAACGAAATGCGTTGGGCGTGGCCTGAGGGCTACGCGCCGCAGAAAGATCCGAAATTCAAAGTCGTGGCGATTGATTTTGGCGCGAAACGCAACATTTTGCGCTGTCTCGCTTCTGCGGGATGTGACGTGACGGTCCTGCCCGCAACGGCCACTGCTGCTGAGGTTTTGGCCCATAAACCGGATGGTGTTTTCCTATCGAATGGACCTGGCGATCCCGCAGCAACGGGCGCTTACGCCGTGCCGATGATCCGCGAAGTCTTGGACACTACCGAGCTTCCGGTGTTTGGAATTTGCCTTGGCCATCAGATGCTTGCATTGGCGCTGGGTGCGAAGACCGTAAAGATGAACCACGGGCATCACGGCGCGAACCACCCGGTTCAAGACCGCGAAACGGGCAAGGTAGAAATCACCTCAATGAACCATGGCTTTACCGTGGATGCGCAATCCCTGCCCGACGGCGTGCGCGAAACCCATGTTTCGCTGTTTGACGGTTCAAACTGTGGCATTGCGATGGATGGGCGTCCGGTGTTTTCGGTGCAATACCACCCAGAAGCCAGCCCCGGCCCGATGGACAGCTATTATCTGTTTGAGCGCTTCGCAGAGGCGATGGCGGCGCGCGCCTAAGAATTCCCCCTAAAAACCGCGCTTATGCCCGGTTTCGTTAACCGCTTGTTAACCGAGCGACAGGCATTGTCGACCCTATGTCTTCGGGTGGATTATGTCGCACAATACTGTGAAAATTGCGGATCATTCCGCCTTTTCTCAAGCTGTCAGCCAAGCGGGCGCGGCCGGATCAGTCGCGTTTGAGGCCCCCGGCCTGCCCCCTCCGGCGCAAGGGCGGCGGCCACTGGGCGAAATCCTGATGGATATGGGGGCGCTCAGCGCGCAAGACCTCGCCAAGGCGCTGGCGTTGCGGGCGCGCCAGGATGTGCGATTTGGTGATATCCTTTTGGCGCATAACATGGTCAGCTCCACCGATCTCTATGCCGCGCTTGCCACTCAGTTTGGCACGACAGTTGCCAATCTGCGCGCCGAGCCGCCAGATGTGCGCCTGATTGATCGGATCAAACCTGAGTTCTGCATTCAAAACGGCATTGTGCCATGGAAACGCGTGGGCGGTGCGACTGTCATCATCTGCTCGCAACCCGATGAATTCGCGCGCCTTGCTGATTTGATGCCCGAAGGCTTTGGGCGGCTTCATTTGGCCGTTGCGCCTGAGGAGGACATTCAAGAAGCGCTTGTGGCGATGCGCCATCGCTCGCTTGCACAGCGCGCCGAATCCCGCGTGGCGGAGGGTGAAAGTTGCCGCTCGTGGAACAGTGGACCCTCTGGGCGCATGGCTCTGGCGCTCGTGATTGGGCTTATTGCTCTGTTTCTGACGTCACCTGTTGTTGGTTTTGCGCTGCTGACAAGCTGGGCGGTGCTGACTTTGCTTGTCAATTCCGGGTTGAAGGCTATCGCTGCTGTGATTCATTTGCGCCGCGAAGCGGGAACGACCTCGCAAGACCAATCCACGGAGCCGCGCTTTGGGGTGCGCCGTTTGCCGACCGTCTCGATTATGGTGCCGTTGTTTAAAGAGCGCGAAATTGCCGGGCGGTTGGTGAAGCGGCTGTCAAAGCTCTCTTATCCGCGGGAACTGCTCGATATTTGCCTCGTTGTTGAGGAAGATGACACCCTCACCCAGCAAACCCTCGCGCGCTCAGACCTACCCCGGTGGATGCGGCAAATTACGGTGCCCCGCGGGGCGGTCCGCACCAAACCTCGTGCGCTTAATTTTGCACTCGATTTTTGTCGGGGCACCATCATTGGGGTCTATGACGCGGAGGACGCGCCGGATCCGGATCAGATCCACAAGATCGTGCGCCGTTTCGCAGAACGCCCCGTCACGGTGGCGTGTTTGCAGGGGGTTTTGGACTTTTACAACGCCCCGAAAAACTGGTTAAGCCGTTGTTTTACAATAGAATATGCGACTTGGTTTCGCATCGTTTTGCCGGGTCTTGAAAAGATGGGATTTGCTGTGCCGCTCGGAGGGACAACGCTGTTTTTCCGGCGGGCCGTGTTGGAGGAGCTTGGTGGATGGGATGCGCATAATGTGACCGAGGACGCCGATTTGGGCATTCGGCTGGCGCGTCACGGCTATCGAACGGAGCTGATCAACACTGTCACTCAGGAAGAGGCGAATTGCTTTTGGTGGCCTTGGGTGAAGCAGCGGTCGCGCTGGATTAAGGGCTACGCGATGACCTATGGGGTGCATATGCGCCACCCAATGCAATTGCTGCGCGATGTTGGCCCGTGGAAGGCGCTTGGGGTGCAATTTCTGTTCCTCGGAACGCTCTCCCAGTTTCTGCTCGCCCCGGTGCTTTGGTCCTTCTGGGCCGTCGCGTTTGGTCTGTCACATCCGCTTCTTTCAGTGATGCCGGATTGGATGTTTTGGACCTTGGGTGGGGTGTTCTTGTTCTCAGAAGTGCTCACGATTTCTGTCGGTGTGCTCGCAACCTCGGGTGATCCGAACCACCACTTCCTGCGCAAATGGGTGCCCACTTTGCATTTCTATTTTCCGCTGGCGACCCTTGCTGCTCTCAAAGGCATGAGCGAGATTGTGACCAAGCCTTTTTACTGGGACAAAACCCAGCACGGAGCAACGGATGCGCCCACTCCATCTGATCTGCCCGAAGCGGTTAATGTGCGTTCGAATCCAGCTTGAGCCTGGTCTCAAATGCCTTGGAAATATGGGCGCGCAAGGCATCATCGGCACCGGCGGGATCGCGCGCTTCAATCGCCGCCACGATCGCGTCATGCTCACCAATCGCGGTTTGTGAGCGCCCTTCAGCCGCCAAGGAGGTTGTCGCCAATAGCGCCATGGTCCGGTGTACAAGGTCGAGTTGCTGGATCAAGTAGCGATTGTGGGAGGCAAGGTGGATTTGCCGGTGGAACCGTCGATTAGCGCGCGCTAAGGCCCTTGAATCATTCACCAATCGTCGATCTTCTTCGACCATATCGCGCAGCACTTTGACCTCTTCTGGTGCTGCATGTTGCGCGGCAAGGCGCGCGGCCAGCCCTTCCAACTCCGCGCGCACAGCGTAAAGCTCTGCCAATTGGTTGTGGTCGAGCGAAGCAACAATAAGGGACCGCCCATCCCGGCTCAAAAGCCGTTGTGTTTCAAGACGTTGTAACGCTTCGCGAATAGGAGTCCGCGACACGCCAAACCGATCCGCAAGCTCGCTTTCCACCATCCGATCACCGGGCTGGTATATGCCAGCATCAATCGCATCCAAGATCAGCTCATAGGCGTCTTTAGGGCTGGTTTTCACGTCGCTCACAGGCATATTCCTTGTCATGAACTGCGCACTATGCATGGGAAAGTTTCATAATCAAGCGTGCGAGGGGTCGCGCCCCTGCCCGGCAAAGGCTAGTCTGCTGCCATGACGCGCGATGCCTTCTCTCATGTGCGAACCTGGGTCTTTGATCTGGACAACACGCTCTATCCGCCCGAAGCGCGGCTGTTTGACCAAATCGAGGTGCGCATGACCGATTGGGTGATGAGCGCGCTTGGCACCTCGCGCAATGAAGCCAACAGGTTGCGCAATCATTATTGGGAGACATACGGCACAACGCTTGCGGGTTTGATGCGCGAACATGACGTTGATCCGCGCGGCTACCTTGAGCATGTTCACGAGATTTCGTTTCATCCACTGCGCGCCGACCCCGTATTGGCCGCACGTATTTCACAGCTTCCGGGGCGCAAAATCATCTATACAAATGGCACCGCGCCCTATGCGCAGCGCGTGTTAGAGGCCCGCGGGCTCAGCGGCAGTTTTGACGCGATCTACGGCGTGGAACATGCGGATTTGCGCCCCAAGCCCGAACGCGCCGCTTTTGAAATGGTGTTTGAAAAGGATGGCTTAGACCCGGCTTTGGCGGCGATGTTCGAAGATGATGCGCGCAACCTGCGCGCGCCTCACGACATGGGCATGCGGACCGTCCATGTGGCCCCAATCGCCGCCCCGGCAGATCACATCCACTTTCACACAGATGATTTGTCGGGTTTTCTGTCGCAGCTTGGCAGCGAGGGCTTTTCGCCATCCACAAATCGGACTACCCATAGCGCATGAAAACCCATGAGGCGGATATCTTTATTTCCGGCGGCGGCATTGCGGGCCAAGTGGCGGGGGCCGTTTTTGCGGCGCGCGGATACACTGTGGTGATGGCCGATCCGGCCATGCCAGTGACCGAGGCGGACTTGGACGGATCGGACCTGCGCTCAACTGCGTTTTTGCGCCCAGCGCGTGACCTTTTTCAAGCCTGTGGCCTATGGGATATTCTCGCGCCACACGCGATGCCATTGGACAGTTTGGCGGCGATTGACACAACCGGATGGCCGCCCGTTGTGCGCGAGCGTCGCGTGTTTCGCGCCTCTGAGATGGGCGATGAGCCGTTTGGCTGGAACCTCATGAATTGGATGGTGCGCCGCGAGTTATGGACCTACCTTAAGGGGGCGGAGCGCATCACGCCGCTGTATGGCACGGGCTTTAAAACCTTGGTGCAACGGACGGGCGAGGTGATCATCGGTTTAAGTGACGGCGACCGGGTGCGCGCAAAGCTGGCGATTGCTGCGGATGGTAAGTTTTCCCCCCTGCGCGAAGCCGCTGGCATTGATGTCGCGATCACGCGCTACGGACAAAAATCACTCGCCTTCACCGTGACGCATGAGAAGCCGCATCACAATATTTCCACCGAAATTTACAACGAAGGTGGCCCTTTCACAATTGTGCCATTGCCGGACGTTGACGGTGCCCCGGCGAGCGCAATTGTTTGGATGAATTTTGGTCCGCGCGCCGTGGAATTGATGAACATGGATGTGGCAGCGTTTGAGGATGTGATGGAGCTGCGTTCAACCGGGCTTTTGGGGCGCATGACGCTCAAGGGGAACCGCTCGATTTGGCCTATTGTGACGCAAACCGCTAAGGCCTTGAGCGATCAACGTGTGGCGGTTGTGGCCGAGGCCGCCCATGCTTTACCTCCGATTGGAGCGCAGGGGTTGAACACCTCGCTCAACGACATTGCCGCCCTACTTGAGGCAGTTAACAACCAGCCCGATGACCCCGGCGCGCCACCTGTCCTTGCGGCGTATGAGACGGCGCGCAAATCCGACATCCTTGCGAGAGCGCGGGCGATTGATGTGTTCAACCGTGTCGCGCGCGCAGGCGAAGGCGCTGTGCAAACGGCGCGCCTATTGGGGTTGAAAGCTGTGCATGACATTGCGCCGATGCGCCACGGCGTTATGCGCGCGGGGCTCGGTCCGAAATAGCAGTTTGATCCTGAGATCCTGCGACAAGGCACCGCGCGTCAGCCCCACGCAAAGCGAGGGCAATGGCGCGCCCCGCATCGAGAAGAGGTTGAGCCAAGGCGAAAAGCACTTTTATCGCCTCGTCCTCGCGTTGGTTGCGGCGCTTTTGGGCGGCTTTTGGGTGGCGGGCCTCGCTGGCACGGCCATGGTGATGCTGGCGCTGGTGCCTGTCATTTTCGTCACGCTGATTTTGATCGCAACGGGCGACTAAGCGCGCCTCACAACACTTGATCAAGCGCGTCGGTGAGCCGCTTTACCGATGCGTCCACATCATAGAGCTTATCAAGACCAAACAGACCAAGGCGGAAGCTTTGATACGCATCGCCTTCGCCCACCATTAAGGGCACGCCAGCGGCGATTTGGACGCCAAGATCTGCGAAAGCTTTGCCGGTTTTTACGGCCTCATCTGTCGTGTAACTGACCACAACACCGGGGGCTTCAAAACCGGGCGCTGCCACCGATTTTATGCCCCGTTCGGCCAGCACCGCACGCACCCGTTCACCCTGCTCAAATTGGGCCGCGCGCAATTTATCGAACCCGTAGTCCTTTGTTTCCAACATCGCGTCACGAAACGCCTTGAGCGCATCTGTGGGCATGGTCGCATGATAGGCATGCCCGCCGCTTTCATAGGTTTCCATGATGGCGAGCCATTTCTTGAGATCAATGGCGAAAGACGTGGAGGTGGTGGCCTTTACAAGGGCTTTCGCCGCCTCATTCATCATCACAAGCCCGGCGGAGGGCTGTGCGGACCAACCCTTTTGTGGGGCGGAAATCAGCACATCAACACCGAGCGCCTTCATATCGACCCAAGCACAACCAGAGGCAATACAATCGAGCACAAACACCCCGCCCACCTCATGCACCGCCTGTGTGACGGCGGCGATATAGTCGTCTGGCAGGATCATCCCAGAGGCGGTTTCCACATGCGGCGCGAACACAACGTCAGGGCGCGTTTCGTGAATACGCGCAACGACTTCGTCAATCGGAGCAGGCTCAAAGGGCGTGGTTGCCCCCTCTCCCTGGCGGCGCGCGTTCATCACAGTTTCAGAAGCGGGAATCGCCCCCATCTCGAAAATCTGGCTCCAACGGTAAGAGAAAAACCCGTTTCGGATCACCATGACGTTTTTGCCCGTCGCCAATTGGCGCGCGACTGCTTCCATCGCATAGGTGCCCCCACCGGGCACAATCGCCACAGCGTCAGCCCGATAGACCTCTTTGAGGGTGGCTGAAATATCGTTCATCACCCGCTGGAAGGTGGCCGACATGTGGTTCAGCGAGCGGTCCGTGAACACCACCGAAAATTCAAGCATCCCATCCGGGTCAATATCGTCGCGCAGGGCCATGGCCGAACCTCCTATCTGTGAGGAGGTGAGCATGTCTTCTGCGCGTCCATGATGCAAGGGGCGCTCTGCAAAAGGCCGCCCCAAATTGGAGCGGCCCTTTCGTTTTCTATGGGTCTCGTTGTGGCTAGGCGTTTATTCCCAGCAGCTTACCAGTACCGACAAATCAGCTGCATGGATCGACAGATCATGTGGCGTCATGGCGCCCGACACATCCGTTGCGCCCGCGCTCACACCGTTTTCGCCCAAGAAGGCTGCCAATGCGCCGGATTTCACAGCAAAACTCACCTCCGCCGGAAACTGGCGCGTGCCCTGCGCCGGGGCCGCTTGCAACATGCCGATCACCGCGCCGCCCGCGTCCAGCACGGGACCGCCTGTGTCGCCGTCCTGGGCCTCTAGATCAAGGCGCATCACCTTGTCACCACCGTCAAGGCCGCGCACATCCGCAAGCGTCCCGAAGGTCAATGTGGCCGAAGACAGCCGCCCGCCAAAGGAGAACCCAGCAACCGAAAGGCTCGAATTGATACGAGGCTCGTTTGTGAGGAACTCCGCAACCGCAACAGGGGCCAGGGCGTTTGTCGGTTTGAGCAAAGCGAGGCCCAGTCCTTCGTCTTGCGCAACAATGTTGGCCTCATAGCTTTCATCAAGCGTGATTTCGCGACATTGATCGACCGCGCTGATCGTTGTCAGAACGGCGCCGGCACTATCGACATAGAACCCCGTGCGCGCACGGTCTGCCCGGCGAATATCAAGGCCCGACACGAGATCGACGCTTTGGGTCGCAACGTCCAACCCGGCATTGTCATCAAGCACTTGGGGGCCTGTGGACTGGAAGCTGTCGCGCATTGCATCCAACACCAATGTGCGGCGTTTTTCGTCGTTCTTGGGCCAAACAAGCATGAAGCCTTTGACAGCGCCATCCACCAATTTCGCCTCTGTATAAGAGATGATCGACGCATCCTCACCCGTGATTGTGAAACTGCTATCGCGGCGACTGCGTTCGCCCTCGGCGGGTACAACTTCGAGCGTTTGCAAGATGTCATAGAGGCCAAACAACGTATTGCGATCGCCCGATTGGCTGATCAACACCACACGCACGCCTTTGTCGCCCTCATAATGAGCAAAGGGGGCTTCGTAGCGGTTGAACGCGACCACCGATACCGGGATCATCATCTTGATCCCCGCATCTTCATCGGTGATGTCCGCGAGACCAAGGCTTGCGAGCATTTGTTTATAGTCATCAAGCAGTTCCGCGCGCTGGCGGGTCGTGAGAACGCCGGTTTGGTCATAGCCTTTCGATGCCTGCCACTGCGCCATGGAGTTGCGCGTACCCGGCCCAAATGCACCATCAATTGCGGCTGTGTAAAACCCTTCCCACTGTAGCGCGACCTGCAAAGCTTCGCGCCCCGCCCGATCAATGTCGCGCTCCGAGCGCAGCGCTTGTGCGCGGGTCTCTTCTGCTGGTTCTGCTGGCTCAACTGGCTCGGCTGGGGCGTCTGGTTGCGCCGCCTCAGCTTGCGTTTCGGCTTCAGGTGCAGCGTCAATTTCCGCATCAATCGCAGTTTCTACAGGTGCGCCGTCTAGGGCGTTTGCGCCAACTGGCCAGATTTGCTGACCAAAGCTAGAACTGTCGGACACGTAAGAATCACGCGGAATACCGCCCGCCCGGCGCAATTCTGAGAGCCGTTGCGCGGCACCTTCTGGGGTGAATGGGCCAATCGCGGTGGCATACCAATTTGTGCTGCCCAACCGGAATGTGTTCACATTTTCATATTGTTCGGCATAGCGGCGCGAGGCGTCTTGCGCTTCTTGTACAGTGTTATTTGCCTCTAAGCGGACCCAATAGCTGTCTTGAGCCGCTGCGGCGGTGGCCACAAACAGCCCTACCAGAATGGAAATTAGAGAAATCGCGCGTTTCATATGCCCTCACTGCCCCAGATGGGCCTTGCTCAAATGTTCGGGCCAGTAACACACCAGCTTTGGAGGAAGGTCAAGAACCCAAGGCCCGCAATTGACCCTTGCGCGGCCAAAGCCTATTGAGGGCACGAAACGCCGCGCAAGGTAAAGACATGACCCAGACTTCGACCACACAACCCACCAGTTTTCAGGACATCATCCTACGGCTCCAAAACTACTGGGCCGCGAAGGGCTGCGCCATTTTGCAGCCCTATGACATGGAAGTTGGCGCTGGGACGTTCCACCCGGCGACCACACTGCGCGCGCTTGGCACAAAACCTTGGGCTGCGGCCTATGTGCAACCCTCGCGCCGCCCGACCGATGGGCGCTACGGCGAAAACCCGAACCGTTTGCAGCATTATTACCAGTACCAAGTGCTGATCAAACCAAGCCCGCCGAACCTGCAAGAGCTTTATCTCGGCTCCCTCGCGGCAATTGGAATCGACATGGACCTGCATGACATTCGGTTCGTGGAGGATGACTGGGAAAGCCCAACGCTTGGCGCTTGGGGGCTTGGCTGGGAAGTGTGGTGTGACGGGATGGAAGTCAGCCAATTCACTTATTTCCAACAGGTTGGTGGCCATGATTGCCGTCCGGTTGCGGGCGAGCTGACGTATGGGCTTGAGCGGTTGGCGATGTATGTTTTGGGCGTGGATCACGTCATGGATATGCCCTTCAATGACCCAGAGGCCCCTATCGCGCTCAAATATGGCGATGTGTTCAAGCAAACCGAAATGGAATACTCGCGCCATAACTTTGACGCCGCTGACACGGAAAAACTGTTGCGTCACTTTGAGGATGCCGAAGCCGAGTGCCAGTCGATCCTTGCGCAGCCAAAGACGGATCCGAAAACAGGCAAAGCCATTATCATGGCGCACCCTGCCTATGATCAATGCATCAAGGCCAGCCACATCTTCAACCTTCTGGACGCGCGTGGCGTGATCTCGGTGACCGAGCGCCAAGCCTATATTGGCCGGGTCCGTGCGCTGGCGAAAATGTGTGCGGATGCGTTTGTGCAAACCGAAGCTGGCGGCGCGAGCGCGGAGAACGCGGCGTGAGCGGCAAACTCATTGGGATTTTCATCGTGATCATTTCACTCATCGCAGGGATCGCCATTTACTGGCTTCAGGTCTTCGCCTTTTACGACGAGGTGCGTGCGGAGGCCGTTTCCATGACGCTTGTCAACATGACGACCGGCGAGGCCGAGGCGCTTGTGGTGGACGAATTCCAAGGCATCGACGGCAGCTCGTCGCCCATTCGGTTTCGCGCGTGTTTCACTACCCCCATGAGCGATGTCACCCTATCTGAGACCTATGAGCCTTATCATGAGGCCACGCCTTTGATCGCGCCAGGATGGTTTGAGTGTTTTGACGCTGTGGAAATTGGGGAAGCGATTGAAGCTGGCGAAGCGCTCGCCTTTCTGAGCGCCAAGGACATTACTGATGGGGTCGACCGCGTGATTGCGGTGTT
The DNA here is from genome assembly GCA_050633625.1 of Maritimibacter sp. GTDB lineage: Bacteria > Pseudomonadota > Alphaproteobacteria > Rhodobacterales > Rhodobacteraceae > JBOEGW01. The sequence goes on from JBOEGW010000003.1 coordinate 42,928, forward strand.
CCCCGATGGCCGAGCCTTCGCTTGGCACCAACTCAACGAAAAATACCAGGACTAAGCGCATGGCTGATCTATTGATCGAACTCTTCTCCGAAGAAATCCCGGCCCGGATGCAAACGCGCGCCGCGCAAGACCTGAAAAAACGGCTGACCGATGGTTTGGTTGAGGCAGGGCTGACCTACGCGGATGCGCAGGTTTTCTCGACGCCGCGCCGCTTGTGTTTGACGCTTGCGGACGTGCCGACACGGTCGGCCGACAGCCGCGAAGAGCGCAAAGGCCCTCGCGTGGACGCGCCCGAAAAAGCTCTTGAAGGGTTTTTGCGCGCAACCGGTCTCACCAAAGATCAACTCGACGTGCGCGCGGAAAAGAAGGGCGACGTCTACTTTGCTGTGATCGAGAAGCCTGGTCGCGAAGCGGGTGAAATCATTGCCGAAACACTCGAAAATGTGATCCGCAATTTCCCTTGGCCAAAATCCATGCGCTGGGGCAGCGGCAGCCTAAAATGGGTGCGCCCTTTGCATTCAATTCTTGCGATCATGGTTGACGAGGAAGGCGCACAAACCATCGACCTTGAAATCGACGGCATTCGCGTGGGCGACACCACGCAAGGTCATCGTTTTATGGCGCCCGACCCTCTCAAAGTGTCCTCCTTTGAGGATTACGAAGCCAAATTGCGGAAGGCCTTTGTTGTGCTGGATCCCGCCGTACGGGCGGAAACAATCTGGCATGACGCGACACAAGCCGCCTTTGCGCAAGGGCTTGAAGTTGTTGAGGATAAAGGGCTGCTTGCGGAGGTCGCGGGGCTTGTCGAATGGCCTGTGATGCTGATGGGACAGATTGATAGCGATTTCATCGACCTGCCGCCGGAAGTGTTGCAAACCTCCATGCGCGAGCACCAAAAGTTCTTTTCGGTGCGCAATCCCAAGACCGGGCGCATTGAAAAATTCGTCACAGTCGCCAATCGCGACACGGCGGATGAAGGTGCTATGATCCTTGCGGGCAATCAAAAGGTTCTCGCGGCGCGCTTGTCGGACGCAAAGTTTTTCTGGGAAAATGACTTGCGGACTGTGGCGCGCGAAGGGCTGGCGTCCATGTCTGCTTCGCTCTCCAATGTCACGTTTCACCGCCTGCTTGGCAGCGAAGCCGACCGCATTTCGCGCATTGAAGCGCTAGCAGCTCAGGTGGCGCCCTTGGTCGGCGCAACACCCGAGGATGCGCGCGCGGCCGCCGGGATTGCAAAAGCCGATCTTGCCTCTGAAATGGTCTACGAATTCCCAGAACTGCAAGGGATCATGGGGCGTTATTACGCCAAGGCGGCAGGCTTTGACGAGGCTGTGGCCGCGGCGTGCGAGTTGCATTATGCGCCGCTTGGCCCCTCCGATGCGGTGCCCGAAGCGGCCGTTTCGGCCTCTGTGGCCTTGGCGGATAAGCTCGATACTTTGACCGGGTTCTGGTCCATCGACGAAAAACCAACAGGCTCCAAAGACCCTTTCGCGCTGCGCCGCGCTGCTCTTGGGGTGATCCGCATTATCCTGACGAATGATCTTCGTATACGGCTCGATCGCTTCATTGATGCGGGGGTGCTGCAACATGAAATCGCGCGCGCGAAAAGCGGCGAAGCGGATGCACAAGACGTGGCAGCGCTTGAGAGTACGCTTGATGAAATCGCGGATCACGGCGTCTTTGGGGCTGCCTTTGAGGTGGTGATCAAAGCGCTCAAAAACAATGCCCCATCGCGCGAGAAAGACAGCTACCTTGGCAAGGTCGAGCGCACCCTGCCGGACCTCTCGACAGATTTGTTGTCCTTTTTCCATGACCGTCTCAAGGTGTATCTCAAGGATGAGGGCCTGCGCCACGATGTCATTGAAGCCTGCATCGCGATGCCCGGAAATGACGATCTGAGCCTGCTTGTGAAACGTGCGCGCGCGCTTGGCGCCGTGTTGGCAACGGAAGACGGAGCGAATTTGCTCCAGAGCTATAAGCGCGCCAATAACATCCTGACACAAGCCGAGGAAAAAGACGGCGTGGAATACTCCTTTGGGGCGGATGTAAAGTTTGCCGAAGTGGACGCCGAGAAAGCCCTGTTTCGCGCGCTAGACGATGCGCAAGAAGCGATCAATCCGGCGATGGAAGCTGAGGATTTCGAAACCGCGATGGAGGCCATGGCAGCGCTGCGCGGGCCACTGGATGCTTTCTTTGAGGCTGTGCAGATCAACACCGACAATCAAATCTTGCGCCGCAACCGTTTGAACCTTCTGGCGCGCATCCGCAACATCTGTGTCAGCGTGGCTGATTTGAACCGGATTGAAGGCTAGGTCGAAGGCGCTTGCCAGACAGGTTTTCGGCGGTATTGTGTGGTATCTCCAGGAGTTGCTGCAGTGCAGAAAATGGTAGAAAAAACCGGGTTCACCCAAATCACCCCGACCGCCCGCATTGAGGCGAACCGTCATGGTGGGCGGGCCAAATGTTTGCAGCGTTTGATCCGTTTGGACATGCCTGTGCCGCTCACAATGTCGATGCCTTTCGACGCTGTGCGCGATCTCGCAAGTGGCACCCTGCCCGACCTGGCCGCCATGCTCGCCGCCTTTGGACCCGATCCACTGCTCTCTGCGCGCCCCTCTAGCCAAGACCCCGATTGGGGCGGGCCGTCAGCGATCCTGAACATTGGTATGAATGACGCGGTGCATGCGCGGCTGCTGGAAACCCACGGTGAGATTGCCGCGAACGCGTTGTATTTGAGATTTATTCAGTCGTTCGCCGTCCATGTTGCGCGGCTTGATCCTGACGAATTCGACGATGCCAGTACGCCGAGCACTGAAGCCGTCCAAGCGGCTTTGCGCGCCTATGAGGACGAAACTGACGAACCGTTCCCGCAGGACGTTGAAACGCAGCTTGGCGAGGTTTTGCGCTCCATGGCACGGGCTTGGGAAGGCACAACGGCGCGGCTGTTGCGCGAAGCCAAGGGTGCGCCAGCGGACGCGGGGCTTGGGCTTGTTGTGCAAAGCATGGCGCTTGGCGTTGGCAAGGGATTGTCCGGTTCCGGGGTCATCCAGTTCGTGAATGGCGACACCGGGCGGCAGGAAATTCGCGGGCGCTACCTCTGCAAGAGCCAAGGGCGCGATGCACTTGCGGCCTCTGACGAAGAAGAGGTCATGTACCTCAAGTCCGACCCTCGCGGGCGGTCCATCGAGGAGGTCTTGCCCGAAAACTGGGACGATTTGATCCGGTATGGTGAGCTGTGCCGTTCGCGGCTGCGCGAAGAAATGCAGATCGAATTCACGATTGAGAACGAAGAACTGTTCATTCTGGATGCAGTGCGTGTGCAGCGCTCGCCCCGCGCGAATGTGCGCATTGCGGTCGCCCTCGCGCAGGACGCAATTATCTCGGAAGAAGAAGCCGTGTTGCGCGTGCCGCCGCGCTCCTTGTCGGAACTTCTCCACAACCACGTTGACCCGGACGCGCCGCGCGATCGGATCATCGGCGGCATCGCCGCAAGCCCCGGTGGCGCGACAGGGAAGATCGTGTTCAATTCGCGCGATGCGCAAGCGATGGCGGCGCAGGGTGAGGCCTGCATTTTGGTGCGCCGGGAAACCACCCCAGAAGATATTCGCGGGATGCATGCGGCACGCGCGATTCTGACGGAAAAAGGGGGCATCACCTCCCATGCGGCGGTGATTGCGCGCGGTCTTGGCCTGCCTTGTGTTGTGGGCGCGACGGGGATCCGCCTTGATCGCAAGAAAGCGACATTCACCGCGCCTGACGGTCGGGTGTTTCATGCGGGCGACGTGATTACGGTGGATGGCACAAAAGGCGAAGCGCTTGCGGGTGTCGCCAAGATGCTTGAACCGGAGCTTGGTGAAAGCTTCCAAACATTGCTGGCTTGGGCCGATGATGCGCGTGACATTGGCGTGCGCGCCAACGCTGATACGCCCAAAGATGCCGCAACGGCCCGGATGTTTGATGCCGAAGGGATCGGGCTGTGTCGCACAGAGCATATGTTCATCGACAATGACCGGATTTTGGCCATGCGCGAGATGATTTTTGCCAATACGCCGGATGATCGCCGGGCCGCTTTGGAACGCATCCTTCCGATGCAACGCGCTGACTTCACAGAGCTTTTTCGCATCATGCAGGGGCAGCCTGTCACGATCCGTCTGTTCGACCCGCCCTTGCATGAATTCTTGCCGCATGGGCGCGAAGGGCTACGCGAATTGGCGGAAGCGCTTGATTTGCCGCTTTCGGACGTGGATCGGCGGGTGCAAGCGCTCTCTGAGTTCAACCCAATGTTGGGGATGCGCGGGGTGCGCCTTGGGATCACGGTGCCGGAAATCTACGACATGCAGGCGCGTGCGATTTTTGAAGCAACGATTGATGCCTCCAAATCCGGCGACCCTGTGGTGCCGGAGGTGATGATCCCGCTGGTGTCTGCGAAGCGCGAAGTTGAGCTTGTGAAAGCGCGCATTGATGCTGTGGCTGCTTCTGTGCGCATTGAACGCGGTGTTGATTTTGACTTTAAGCTTGGGGTGATGGTGGAAACGCCGCGCGCTGCGTTGCGCGCCAATGAAATCGCGCCCCACGCTGAGTTTTTATCTTTTGGGACCAATGACTTAACGCAGATGACATATGGGTTATCGCGCGATGACGCTGGGCGATTTATGGGCCATTATGTGAGCCTTGGGGTGTATCCTGAAGACCCATTCCATACGCTGGATATCGAGGGTGTTGGGGAGCTGCTTCAGATTGGGGCGGATCGCGGACGCGGCGCGAACCCGGATGTGAAACTCTCAATATGTGGCGAACATGGCGGCAACCCGGAGAGCATCAAGTTCTGTCGCAGCGCCGGCTTTGACTATGTGTCTTGCTCGCCGTTTCGAGTGCCGATTGCCCGGCTCGCGGCTGCGCATTTGGCCATTCATGACCGCGGTGCCCCGCGTCCACGGGTTTCACGCTAGCGCACACCCCTACATTTCGTAGCGTCATGCGACCAAAATACGACATCTATGTGAGTAGACCAATAGCTTGGTTTTCGCTTAAAACCTGCGTGATGAAAACGGGGGCCAACTCCGTGGGAAATGGGTAATGGGGGTGTTGGGATGTTCCACACCATGACACGCGCCGCGGCTGCGGTGTTTTGTTTGTTGACGACGCCAACTGTGGCGGAAACGCCATCTGAGGCCTCCGCCGTCTTGGCGGGGATGATCGGGCAGGAACGCGCCCAGCTGGCCACGTTGCGGCCCGGACATTTGTCGCATCTTGCGTCGCTCGCCCCGGAAAACGCCCCGCGCCCTCCCGCCAATCCCAAGACATTTGCCGCCCGGTTTCACACCGAGGACTGGCTGAAGTCGCAACCCAAAGCGACAGGTGGCGAACAATTTCAATGTCTGACGCAGGCGCTTTATTTTGAAGCGCGCGGTGAAACCGCTCAGGGGCTTTTTGCAGTGGCAGAAGTGATCCTCAATCGGGTTGATAGCCGCCGGTACCCGAATTCGGTTTGCGGGGTGATCCACCAAGGCACGGGCGAAAAATACCGCTGCCAATTCACCTTCACATGCGATGGCATCCCGGAACATGTGACAGAACCCAAAGCCTATTCTCGAGTGGCCAAAGTTGCGCGGGTCATGCTGGATGGCGCCCCCCGCCCCTTGACGCAGGGTGCCACCTATTACCACACCACAGCCGTACGCCCCGGATGGTCCAAGCGCGTCGAGAAAACCGCTCAATACGGCGTACACGTCTTCTACCGCTGAGGCGGCGCGCATATTTCGGCTGGTTTTTCCTGCCCATTTACGCCAGTGTCGGGCCGCATCACCAGCCCGCCCGGAGCGCCCTATGACATCTGATATTCGACTGGCCTTTGAGCATCCTGAGGCACGCGCGCAGGCAGGCGGACAACCGAGCCAACCGCTTGATCGGATTTCCTTGCGCGATCATATTGTCGAAGTCGAGATCGGCGCTTTTCAGGCGGAACGTGGAACGACCCAACGTGTGTCCTTCAATATCGTGGTTGAGGTAGAGCCGCCCACAGGCCCGATTGAAGACGATGTCGATAAGATTTTGTCTTATGATACGATCTCCGAAGCCATTGCGCATGAATTGGCAGCGCAGCGTCTGAACCTTCTTGAAACATTGGCCGAACGCATTGCCGAGCGCATCTTGATTGCGCCGCAGGCCGTGCGGGTGTTTGTGCGGATCGAAAAGCTCGACCGTGGCCCCGGCGCGCTTGGCGTGGAAATTATGCGCAGGCGTGGACAGGGCAAACCGGCCATCCGTCAAGCCGAAGACTTGCCGCATCCTTTGGTGGTGCACCTGTCCAATACGGCGATCCATGACGCCAAGCTTGGTGCTTTTTTGGATCGGGTCGCAAAGGGGACACAGCCTGCGATCTTATGTGTTGGCGCGGCCGATGTTGCGCCCGTCACAAGTGATCACCCCATGACTCAGCGGCGCATTGATTTGTTGGCCATTGAGCAGAACGCTTGGGTCTTAGCGGCGCAGGATCGGCGCTGTGTGGTGGTCGAAACGCGCACTGAACTCGATTGGGCGATGAAGCATGGCCAGATTTCCGTCTGGGCGCCCTCAAAAATCACTTTGGATGCGATCGATGGCCCAAATGCCAATCCGCGTGATGCTGCGATGATGACGGCTTGGTTTGCTAAGCAGGTTCAGGCGGCGGAAATCCTGTACATTGGGGAAAAGGCTCCGCCAAGTGATGTGCCTGCCCGCATGATTGGTTTGGAGGACGCCTTTTGAATTGGAGCGAAGCGATTGCGCGCCTCGGCCCGCGCCCCAGCGAAGCATTGCCTTTGGCGGGGTTTTCGCAGGTCTGGTTTGACACCGTGACAGGCACCGACAGTCCCGACGTGCGCGCCCGCTTATCTGCGCCGCGTGCGGATATTTGCGGCCTTAGCATGGATCAAACCCGCGTCATGGGAATCCTGAACGTGACCCCGGACAGCTTCTCGGATGGCGGAGACTTCCTGCACCTTGACGCGGCCATTGAACGCGCCGGGGTTTTGGCGCGGACCTGCGACATCATCGACATTGGCGGCGAAAGCACCCGCCCCGGCGCAAAAGAGGTCGCGGTTGAGGAGGAAATTCGTCGCACAGCGCCCATCATCGCCGCGATCCGCGCTGCGCAGATCACAACGCCGATTTCCATCGACACGCGCAAATCAGCTGTGGCCGAAGCGGCATTGGACGCAGGCGCAGATATGGTCAATGACGTGTCCGCCTTCGAGTTTGACCCAGCGCTTGCTGACCTCTGTGCGGCGCGAGATGTACCTGTTTGTTTGATGCATGCAAAAGGCCTGCCAGAGGACATGCAGGACAATCCGAAATATGACGATGTTGTCGGTGAGGTGATGAGCTACCTCGCGGCGCGCATTGACTTTGCAGTGTCGCGCGGGATTTCTCAAACCCGCATCATCACGGATCCAGGCATTGGGTTTGGCAAGACGACTGAGCATAATGTTCAGCTTTTGCAGCATCTTAGCGCGTTTCACGATTTGGGTCTTCCCGTGCTCCTCGGCGTGTCGCGCAAACGGTTCATCGGAGAAATCGGCGGCGAAGACACAGCCAAAGACCGGCTTGGCGGCTCTCTCGCTGTCGCGCTCCACGGGGCGGCGCAGGCTATGCAAATCTTGCGGGTTCATGATACCAAACACACAACGCAGGCCCTCGCACTTCATCGAGCGCTTCAAAATTACGAGTAGACAATGGCAGAAAAACTTTTTGGTACGGACGGCGTGCGCGGTTTGGCGAACACCCACCCTATGACCGCGGAAATGGCGCTCAAACTTGGCGCCGCCGCCGGGCGGCATTTTCGCCGCGATGGGTCAACAAGCCACCGGGTTGTGATCGGGAAAGACACCCGTTTGTCCGGCTATATGCTGGAAAATGCGCTGACAGCGGGGCTGACCTCTACGGGCATGAATGTGCTCTTGCTCGGTCCGGTTCCAACACCCGCCGTAGGCCATCTGACCCACTCGATGCGGGCGGATATGGGCATCATGATTTCCGCCAGCCATAACCCCTATCATGACAATGGGATCAAATTTTTCGGTCCTGATGGCTTCAAACTGTCGGATGAGGACGAGGCCGCGATTGAAGCCCTGGTTGCGACGGGCGTTGAGCCCAGCCATGCGGAAAACATTGGCCGCGCACAGCGCATTGACGAAGGCCGTCATCGGTACGTTGAATTCATCAAGACCACCTTTCCCGCAGGCAAACGGCTGGATGGGCTGAAGGTGGTCATTGATTGCGCCAATGGGGCCGCCTACAGGGCCGCGCCCGAGGCATTGTGGGAGCTTGGCGCGGAGGTGATCCCGGTTGGGGTCGCGCCGAATGGAACCAACATCAACAAAGGCTGCGGCTCAACGGATACCGGCGTTGCGGCGCAAACCGTGGTCGCGCATGGCGCAGATATTGGCATCTGTTTGGATGGTGATGCGGATCGCGTGATGATCATTGATGAAACCGGGCGCGTTGCGGACGGCGATCAGTTGATGGCCCTTTTCGCCAAACATTGGGGCGATGAAGGCAAACTGGCAGGCAAGACTTTGGTGGCCACCGTGATGAGCAATCTTGGGCTTGAGCGGTTCCTTGAGGGGCGCGGATTGAGCCTAATGCGCACAAAAGTGGGCGATCGACATGTGGTTGAGGCCATGCGCGCTGGTGGGTTCAACCTTGGCGGCGAACAATCCGGCCATATCGTCATGAGCGATTACGCGACCACCGGCGATGGGCTGCTCGCGGGGCTGCACTTTCTGGCCGAAATGGTGACAACGGGGCGCAAAGCCTCCGAACTCACAAATGTGTTTGAGACAGTCCCACAGATGCTCAAGAACGTACGTTTCGAACGCGGACAACAGCCCCTCTTGGCGGCCAAGGTGAGCGATGTCATTGCCGAGAGCGAGGCGCTCTTGGTGGGCAAAGGACGTTTGCTGATCCGCGAATCTGGGACCGAACCGCTGATCCGGGTTATGGCGGAATGCGAGGACGAAGGCTTGATGGCGGATATTGTGGATCGCATCGTCGCTGAGGTCGAACGCGCGGCCCAATAGCCCCAAACTGACTGTTGAGAATTGGCTGGACGCACTGCGCGGGCCCGCCTAAGCTTTGCCTGCACATATTTCGCGCAAACATTTTAAAAATGGATTTTCAGTATGCCAACACCCGCTATTCGCACCACGGGCAATGCGCCGACCGCTGACGGTGAGCTTAATCTTTACATGTCGCCAGAAGGCGCGGCACAGTCGTGGTTCAACGCCACACGCCGGATCGTTTTCGTCAACGGCATGGCGAATTCTCCCAAGGATCACCTCGAAAGTGCAATGGGATTGTCGCTGCTGCAAGGCTGCGCCGTTGTGGGGATTTACAATAAAACGGATGGGTTTTGGTCTGACCTTGGCCAGTGCATCACCGATAAACTCACCTTGGTGGATGCCCAATCCGGCAATTACGCGCTCTGGCAAAAAATGGTGGATGACGCCTATGCGACCGCCAAAACCAAGAACATGGGCTTGAGCAAAATTGACTTTGTCGGCGGGCTGATTGACTCAAATGCTGCCACCGCCTCCGTGTTTCACTATGTCGCCAGCCTCGCGCCCAAAGACCGCGAACAGCTTATGATTTTCAGCCACTCTCAAGGCAACCTCGTGACCTCAAATGCGCTGACAGCGGTGGCGCTTGCGCTTGGCTTGCCGGCCATCAAAGGGATCACAGTCAACGCTTTTGGCTCGCCCTGTCGCTATTGGCCTGCGGGAATTGTGCACCGAAATTTCGCCTTCACTTTCGATCCCGTGAGCTGGCTTGATTATAATGTTGGTTTCTCCACCTCCAAAGTCGGGTTTGTCGATGGGATCATGGCGCATGGGTTCAAGGTTTATATGAGCCATGACGCCGAATTCACAGTGAACCGCTTTCGCTGGGGCAGCTTTCGCATGACCGCCAGCATGGACGAAGAAGGCTTGGCGACCTATCTTGTCGGGATCGGGAACAACCCACCCCGGCTCAAGCGGATTTTCCAGTGGCTTGATGATAAACACAATTCAGACGCAGATGACGTTGCTGTTCTCTACAGTGCAAAAATGCGCCGGAGCCATGACACCACCTTGAAGGCCATCGCGCAGGCTGACAAAAGCGTCATCCAACTCTTGATCAAATGCATGCGGGAAGGTGTGACGTTTTCTGATGAGAAAAAGGAAATCGCGCATCTTGAGACGCTCATTTGAGCAGGCCACAATCGCAACTCCCAAAAAGGGCGCCCCGTTTGGAGCGCCCTTTCTGTTTGAACCTTATGGGTCTTAGTTCTTTTCTTTGTCGACCATTTTGCCAGCCGAAATCCAAGGCATCATGCCGCGCAATTTTGCGCCAGTTGCTTCGATTTCGTGCTCGTCATTGGCGCGGCGCGAGGCTTTGAGGGTCGGCTGACCGACGGCGTTTTCGAGCATGAAATCACGCACGAATTTGCCCTGCTGAATGTCTGTCAGAACTTCTTTCATCGCCTTTTTGGTCTGCTCGTATGGCAGGATGCGCGGGCCGGTGACGTATTGACCGTACTCAGCGGTGTTGGAGATCGAGTAGTCCATGTTCGCGATGCCGCCTTCATAGATCAAGTCCACGATCAGCTTCACTTCGTGCAAGCACTCGAAGTAGGCCATTTCCGGGGCGTAGCCCGCTTCTGTCAGCGTTTCAAAGCCACAACGGATCAGCTCAACAAGGCCACCACAGAGCACAGCCTGCTCGCCAAAGAGGTCGGTTTCGCACTCTTCGCGGAAGTTGGTTTCGATGATGCCCGAGCGGCCGCCACCAATCGCGGAGCAATAGGACAGACCGATTTCCAGCGCTTTGCCGGTCGCATCGGTGTCAACAGCCACAAGGCAAGGCACGCCGCCGCCTTTGGTGTATTCGCCGCGCACTGTGTGGCCGGGGCCTTTTGGCGCCATCATGATCACGTCGACGCCTTCTTTTGGCTCGATCAAGCCGAAGTGCACGTTGAGGCCATGCGCAAAAGCGATTGCGGAACCGGGTTTGATGTTGTCGTGGACATATTTCTTGTATGTCTCTGCCTGAAGCTCGTCGGGCATTGTGAACATAATCACATCACACCAAGCTGCCGCTTCTGCGATCCCCATGACTTCCAGGCCTTCACCTTGGGCTTTTTTGGCGGAGGCGGACCCTTCGCGCAGCGCGACCACGAGGTTTTTCGCGCCGGAATCGCGCAGGTTCAACGCGTGGGCGTGACCTTGCGAGCCGTAGCCAAGGATGGCTACTTTTTTGTCTTTGATGAGGTTCGTATCGCAATCTTGATCGTAATATACGCGCATGATTTGCTCCTTTTGAAGGGTTGCCGGAACTCCGGGGTGTTAGACTGCGGGCAGAATACGGTTTTCTGCGGTAATCGGTTTGCAAAACACGCAAGTTTTGCATAGAAATCGAATGAATCATTCACCAATTGGCCAATCTACGAAATGAACATTCAGATTGATGACACGGATCGTCGGATTTTGCGGCGCCTTTTGGCCGAGCCGAATCTCGCCGCCAATGAGCTGGCGGATCGAGCCGGTGTGACCCCTGCGACGGTGTCGCGGCGGCTCGAAAAACTGACAAAATCCGGTGTTATTCGCGGTACAATGGCGGTGATTGATTGGAGCAAGCTTGGTTATGAAGTCGAAGTGAGCCTGCGGCTGACGCTCGACAAAACAAACTCACGCGCCTTTGACGAACTCACGACAGCCGCGCGCAACATTCCCGAAGTGACTGAAATTCAAACATTTCTAGGGAGAGTGGATTTGCGCCTTCATGTCATCGCGCGTGACATGGGCCATTATCAAACGATCTATCGCGACAAAATTTTGACCCTTCCTCATATCACCGACATCGAAGCCTTGATGCAGGTGGCGACAATCAAACGCGAGGAGGCTTTGCCGCTGTGATTGAGTTGGACGCAGTGGACCGCAGCATTTTGCGCGCGCTCATTGAGGATGGGCGTTTGTCCGCGGGCGAAGTTGGACGGCGTTTTGGCATGTCGCAACCTGCCGCGTGGCGGCGCATTAAGCGGCTGAACGAGAGCGGAGTCCTGAAAGGGCGGCGCGTTGAGATCGACCGGGAGGCGCTGGGATTTGGCGTTACAGTATTTTTGGGCATCAAACTGGCCACGAAGGGCCGGGTCAGCCTAGAAGATTTTGAACGCGCTGTGAGCGGTATTGCCGAGGTGCAGGTCGTCGAGCATGTGCTTGGTCTTTACGACTATCGCTTGCGCGTTGTGGCGCGCGATTTGGCGGACTTTGAACGGGTTTTGCGCCGCCGCATCATGACCTTACCCGGCGTTGGCAACGTGGAAGCCAATGTGTTGCTCTCAGAGGAACGCCGCCCCGGCCCGCTTTAAAGGTTAAGCTGCATCCAGTTGATAGGCCTTGGTTTCCACAGCGTATGAAACATGCGTCATTAAGGCGACAAGGCTTTCGGGCGTCAGATAGATCGCCACGCGCGCGCCGTTTCGGCGCCGATGGACAACCCCGGCCGCTTCCATTTCGCGCAGGTGCCGTGCGAGGGTGCTCGCTGGCATTTTCACTGCCGCCCCAAGCGTTTGCGCGCTTTCTCCCAGCTCTGGCGCATCCAGAAGCATGCGAAAGACACGAGCGCGGCAAGGGTGCGCCAGCGCGCGAAATTGGCGGGAAATCGTCTCGTCATCAATCATCGGTTCATCCTTCAAAAGACGGGGATGCCTGTGTTCTTTCGCGCTCGTTAAAGCCAGAAAAGCAGAAAACAGTTACCGAACAATTAACGGATTTTAACCAACATGAATGAGGGTTGAGAACAGTTTTGGATCAAGGGATTGCGCGCAAAAGGTGTCACCTTCTGTCAGAATCGACACGGCGTCATGGCTGTGCAGGCTTTCTTGATGGCTCGCCACGACCCGGAAATCTCCGATACGCGGATCCGCCCGCAATTGCTGTGTGAACAGCCGCGCGGCGTCCTCGACAAAAATCGGGTTGGCAGCATTCAGCTCGGCAAAGGCCTGCTCATCCTCGCGCTTCACCATCACTTGCGTTTCCGTGGGCACGGCAGCGCGACACAGATCAATCACATCCTCAAACCACAGGCAGGGTTGATCCTCCAGAACCTCCAGCGACACGCGCGCCACCGAGCGCTGCGAATGCGGCGTTGCAAGTTGGCCGCGTGTTTGGCGCGCATGTTCAGACAGCTCAAGCGAACACGGGCAAGTCGAGCTGTAAACGTAGTCAAGGTGCATGTATTTTCGGCGCTGGCCGTCCTTTTCCACAAGCTCAAGCGCAATGTTGTAATATTGATAGCCAGACAAGCCAGAGCGCAGGCTTTCGACCTTCATCGGGAAGGAAAATGCCATTTCAATGCGCGCATCCAAGCTTTCCAAATCGACTTTATAGTCGTCCAAAACCGCTTCAATCACCTCAAAGCTAAACGTCTTGTCCGCATGGGCATAAAACGAGCGCATAATGCGCGACATGTTGATGCCCTTTTTTTCCGCCTCCAAAGAAACGGTGCCGGTGACAGAGGTTTCCAGGGTCAGATCGCCGCCCGCGCGGCTATGATAGCGCAGCGGCGCGCGAAAGTTTGAAATCCCGACATGTTGGATCAAGGCCCGCGCCCCTTGGATCAATGACGCGGGGCCATTTTGCAGGTCCGGCATTGACGCTTTATAGGCCGCATCCACCTCGAAATCGGCCGGATACGTGCGGTTTAGGTCGGGGTAGTTGCTGGTCTCAAAGCCGGGGATGAGCCGGGCAATCGCCGGATCAAGCTGCGCAACTTCAACAGGGTCCGCCGCTTTGGCCCAGGCGCGCAAAACGTCCAACGCGGCCTTGGCATCATCGCGCAATGGGGGTTTGGAATTGACATCTTTCATGGCACACCCTCCTCGGGCTGATCAGCACATGGTCAATATAGGTGCCCTGTCGATAAGTTACCATGTTAATGAGGGAACCACTGCTTTAGATCGCGTCAAGCGCTTGCAGAATGTCCCCCAAAATATCCTCCGCATCCTCCAACCCACAGGAAAAGCGGATCAACCCATCGCCAATGCCAAGCAGGTCTTTTTGCTCTTGTGGCAATCGTTGGTGGGTGGTGGTCGCAGGATGTGTTGCGATGGACTTGGAGTCCGCGAAGTTATTGGAAATAATCACGAATTCCAGCGCGTTCTGGAAGGCAAAACTTGCCTCTTTGCCGCCTTTCACCTCAAACGCCAAGACGGTTCCACAGCTTGGAGCAAGGCCCGTCATCAGCTCATGTTGCGGATGACTTGGGTGGCTTGGGTAGGACACGGACGCAATTTTTGGATGATCAACAAGCGCGTCTGCAATTTTGAGAGCGGTTTCCGACTGCGCACGCACGCGCAAATCCAGCGTTTCAAGCGCCTTTAGGTGCGTCCATGCTGCAAAGGGGTTAATCGCGCCGCCTGTGTGTTTCATATAGGTTTCGATCGGGCCGCGGATCAACTCGCGCGCGCCACATATCGCGCCGCCCAGCATGCGCCCCTGCCCGTCCACATGTTTTGTTGTGGAATAAATGATCAAATCCGCCCCGACATCAGCGGCATAAGAATACACAGGGGTGATCATCGCATTGTCCACAACAACAAGCGCATCATGGGCGTGTGCAACCTTCACAACATGGGCCAAATCCACGACTTCAAGCGTCGGATTCGAGATGCTTTCACAGAACACAAGGCGCGTATCAGGACGAATTGCCGCGTCCCACTCAGCGTTGTCGCGCCCGTCCACAAGGGTGATTTCAACGCCAAACCGGCCAAGGATTTCTTCCAGAACGTAGAGGCAAGAGCCAAACAGCGCGCGACTGGACACAACGTGGTCCCCGGCCTTGGTCAGCGCCATCAAGGCGCCGTTCACCGCCGCCATACCAGAGGTACAGGCAAACGCATCTTCGACGCCCTCGATGCCCGCAATGCGGTCTTCAAACATGCGGTTCGTCGGGTTGCCATAACGCGCATAAATGAATTCGTCCGGTCCGGCCTCGACAAAACGCGCCTCGGCGCTTTCGGCGTTTGGATAGGCGAAGGCTTGGGTCAAATAGAGGGCCTCAGACAACTCGCCATATTGGCTGCGCCGGGTGCCGCCGTGGATCGCTTGGGTGCGTTTGCTCATCTTCGCCATTCGTCATCGCCTTTTACAATAAACGCCTCTGGACAGGCGCATATCGCGCAGGTCACAGTGGGTCAAGTTCACCGAAACACATGCATCATGATGAATGATTTAGGAGCATAGGATGATTGATCTGTATTATTGGCCCACGCCAAACGGATGGAAAATCTCGATTGCTTTAGAAGAGATGGGATTGCCCTATCAGGTCAAGCTGATCAACATCTCAAAGGGCGATCAATTCGCGCCAGAGTTCTTGAAACTTGCTCCCAACAACCGGATGCCGGCGATTGTCGACCCGGACGGGCCGGACGGCGCGCCGGTTTCGGTGTTTGAGAGCGGCGCGATTTTGCAATATCTGGCGCGCAAAACTGGATCCTTTTACGGCACGACGGAGCGCGAGCGCATCGCCGTTGAGGAATGGTTGATGTGGCAAATGGGCGGGCTTGGACCGATGGCCGGACAAGCGCATCATTTCCTGAAATATGCCCCGGCCATGGACCCGCCCCAGGATTTGCCCTACCCCAAGGACCGCTATCGAAACGAGGTTGCCCGGCTTTATGGCGTGATGGATCGGCGGCTTGGCGAGGCGCAATATCTCGCCGGGGACCAATACACGATCGCCGATATGGCCTGTTATGGCTGGGCGTCCCTTTGGGAAGGGCAACAGCAAACTTTGGATGATAAGCCGCATTTGACGCGCTGGCTCACCGAACTATCAGCGCGCCCCGGGGTGATGCGCGGCATGGCCGTTGCCGCAAAAAACCGCAAAAACGTGGCCTCCGACAAAGCCGCGCAGGAGATATTGTTCAAACGCTAAGCGTCTTTTGAGCTGTCATCTTCAATCGCGTATTTGGTGAAGACCCCTGTTTGGGTCATGAAAAACGCAAAGATGCCAAAGGTAAGCCCAAAGGTCTTGAAGTTGACCCAAGCGTCCGTTGACATCGTGCGCCAGATAACCTCGTTGGCCAGCGCGAGGGCGACGAAAAACAGCGTGACACGCCGCGTGAGGATCATCCAACCTTCATGCTCAAGCGCCAGCGCCGTATCCATCACCGATTTCAAGTAGCTCTTGCCGCGCAACAGCCCAAACCCAAGGATGCCCGCGAACAACAGGTAGATGATTGTCGGTTTCATCTTGAAAAACCGCTCGTCGTTGAAAGCCACAGAAAGCCCGCCAAACACCACAACCAACACAAGCGTGGCGATCTGCATCTTGCTGATGTGCCCTGTGAGCTTCCATTGCAGCAAGGTGGCCAGCGCCAAGAGCGGAATGAACATCGCTGTGACGGCGACAAAGCCCTGATATTCGCGCCCGCCCACCGTGAAGCTGTCCTCCTTGAGCATCACATAGCCCACGAAAAACGCCACAATTGGCCCGTATTCCAGCAACAGTTTCACAACTGGGTTGATCGTTTTCTCAGTCATAGCGCCCCCTAACCTGCCGCTTCCACTATCACAGCGCCCAGCGCAATCAAAGCCATCAACATGAGGCGGCGCGGCCCAGTACGTTCGCCCAGCAAAAGCCAGCCGATCAAGGCGGCGAACACAGTTGAGGTCTCGCGCAACACCGCCGCTTCGCCAACATTCCCAAGTCGGGTTGCAAGCATGATTGAGCCAAAGGAAAAATACGCCACAAAGGCACCAATCACGCCGCGAAGCGCCAAAGGGCCAAGTGCCGGGCGCGCCTCCATCCGGCTGTAGCGCAGCGCCGCGACCAGCGGGAAGGCCAGCCCGTCGATCATGAAAAACCACGCCAAGAAGGTGAACGGATTGGGCGTGGCGCGAATTCCGTAGGCGTCGATCGTGGTGTAGGCCGCGACAAACATCCCCGTCAAAACCGCCATGGCAAGCGCGGGTTTTAGGCGTTCACGGCCCACTGTCCAATGGCGCAAATTATAGGCAGCGAGACCGTATATGCCGATCAGCAAGACCGCCACCCCGCCCCATTGCGCCCAAGTGAATCGCTCGCCAAACAACAGCCCCGCGCCGATCACCGCGAAGAAAGGCCCCGTCCCGCGCACCACCGGATAGACCACAGTGTAACTGCCAAGGGTATAGGTCACGCCCTGTGCGATTTTATACGCCGTATGGATCGCCCAAATGAGCACCAACAGAGGGATCATCGCCGGATCAGGCCAGGGCACAACGAACAGAGCAAATGGCGCAGCGATCAAAGCATAGACCCCGTCGATCACGCCACGCGAAAGCCACGGATCGTGGCGTCCTTTTTGCAAAGCCCCAAACAGCGCGTGCAAGAACGCCGCCAAGAGCGCTAACATCAGCGCGACCCGATGTCCTGCCTCGGTCCCTTCAAGTGAGATGATCCAATCGGCCACTCGGTGCTCCTTCTCCCCCGCAAGACCGCAGATTTTCGGGCGCGTCAAGCAGCATGTCCGCGCCGCAATTAAGGCGCGGGGCGCGTGGCAATTGCGGCGGGATCATGGCGGGGTCACGGTCCCATTTTGCGCATCTTTGCAGAACAAAAACATCGCGGCCACAAAACAACGCGCACCTGCCCTTTTGGACAGGTTCCCTTACGGGCGCTGTCGTTTCCACTTTCTGAACAAAAATCAAATTTGTGCCAATTTGAAACCAGATTTCTCCGTCAAATTAAAATTAGGGAACAAGTAAAGGCCGATACTGGCCGCGGGTGTAAAGAAAATTGGGTTGGGTACCTTGGGAACCGTTACTGGATATCTGTTGTCGACAGACGCGGGGGGCGTTGGCCCTACCGTAGGCGATACTTTTGCGCCCGGCGGGACGTTTGACTTTGACGAATACGCCTATGTGCCGGTGGCCACGGGCACGCTGAACTACCCAACCACCTTTGGCGATGTTGACGGCGCGTTCTATGATGTTGGAGGGTCTGTCTACTTTGTGCCCGATGCGCCCCTTGGCAGCGCACCCACTGAGGACGGCACCATCATTGATGCTGACGGGCCACTGTTTGGCACAAGCGGCAATGAGACAATCACCGCCCCCGATGATGACGGCTATGTCATCCATTCGGGCAGCACCGCCTCGCCAAGTGGCTCAGGAAGCGACACACTGAATGGCGGCGCGGGCGACGATCACATTTATGGTGGGGATGGCAACGATACAGTTTATGCGGGCGGCGGTGATGATGTCATTTCGGGCGGCACCGGCAACGATCTTTTGTTTGGCGAAGACGACGCTGATACGTTTATCGTCCAGGACGCGTTTGGGAATGACACGATCTACGGCGGCACCACGGTCACAACTGGCGTTGACTGGGACGTCCTGGACCTAACCGGCGTCACAGTCCCGCTGACGATTGATTATGACGGGGATGGCTACGGCACTATCACCGATGGCACCTTCACGATTTCCTTCTATGAAATCGAAGAAATCCGCCTAAGCGACGCGGGCGATATGCTCTCGGCGGGCGCTGATACTGTCGGCATTACCGTGACGGGGGGAGCTGGCGATGACACGATCTGGGCGGGCTTGGGCGATGACACCCTGTCGGGCGGCCTTGGCAATGATGAGATTTTTGGCGATGCGGGCAACGACACAATCACCGGCGGCGCCGGGGACGACGACCTTGGCGGTGACGCGGGCGACGACCAGATTTCGGGCGGGGATGGCGACGACTGGCTGCAAGGGAATGAGGGCACAAATACGCTAGATGGCGGCGCAGGCGACGATGTGTTTGAGGTGTTCACCGATCAAGGTGGCACAGACACGATCATTGGCGGCGAGACTGAAGAAGTCAGCGGCGATTCTGTCACCTTTACCGGGGGCGGTGGCATCACTGTCAATCTGACGGGCGCAGAATCCGGGACGTTCACAACCGGCACCGGTGCGGGCATCTTCAGTGAGATTGAGTATTTTGAAGGCAGCAGTGGCCCCTCCATTCTGGACGCCTCTGGCGCATCAACGGCGATCAGCGGCGTTTCCATGTCGGGCTTTGACACGATCATCAGCTCGGATCATGGCGATACATGGGCTTGGTCCACGTCCAATGACGTCACTTTCGTCGGGGGCAGCGGCGAGGACTCCGTTTCGGGCGGCACCGGGCATGACAGGCTCATCGGCGGCGCGAGTGATGATAGCCTTGAAGGAGGAGCGGGCAACGACACCTTGATCGGTGACGGCTATACCGGGGATGGCACAAATCTTCTGGTGAACGGCTCGTTTGAGGACACAACCGGGATGAACACCGCCAGTTGGGGCTATGAAGCCACAGGCGCGATCATAGGCTGGACCACGACGGACGGCACAGACCGGATCGACATTCACAACGATTCGCGCGCTGGGATATCGGCCACGGACGGGACGAATTGGCTCGATATGGACGGCGATCTGGGGGATCAGCTAACAATCGGCCAGGATGTTGCAGGGATCGTACCGGGCGAAGTCTATGTGCTGACTTTTGACGCGGGCGATTTCGCAAATGGCGATGAAGGCACAGCCAACGACAACACAATTGAGGTGATCTGGAACGGCGAAACCATTGCTGTGATCGACCCCGGCGAAGGGGCTTTGTCGTCCTATGAGTTCGTTGTTGTGGGAGGCGCTGGTGATGGGTCAGACCGGCTGGAATTCACCTCTGGCGGCTATGATGGCCAATGGGGCGCTTCGCTTGATAATGTCTCGCTGGAGCTAGGCGTTTCGACGGATTCAGGCGACGACACGCTTGATGGCGGCATGGGCGACGACCTGATGGTTGGCGGCGAAGGCCAGGACACATTCACCTTTGGCGACAGCTGGGGCGCGGACATTGTCTATGGCGGCGGCGCGCCCATTGAAGGCAATGAGGACACGCTCGATTTCTCTGCTGTGACTTTGAGCGGCGTCAATGTGTCGTTCACGGACTGGGAGGATGGCACCGCGTCGGAGGGGAGCAATACCCTCACCTTTGAGAACATTGAGCGTGTTGTTGGCTCGGATCAAGCCGATGTGATCGACGCGAGTCTTGATGGGTCCGGGGTCGAGCTGTTTGGCGGTGGCGGCTCGGACACGATTGCCGGGGGCACGGGCGACGACCTGATTGAAGGTGGCGCGGGCAGTGATGCTTCGTTGTTTGGCGGGGCGGGGATGGATACCATCATCGGCGGATCGGGCGCTGACAACATGTCCGGTGGTGCTGATGGTGATACTTTCGTGATCACAGGAGGGATCGACAACGACACGATTGATGGCGGCGAAACCGTCGCCACTGGCACCGATTGGGACATCATTGATCTCTCCGGGGTCTCTATCGCGTTGACAGTTGTCTATACAGGCGACGAAAGCGGCACGATTTCGGACGGTACTGACACCATTACCTTCACTGGGATCGAGCACATCTGGCTTGGCGATGGCGATGATATTGTAGACGCCACCGCCGCCACGGGCGGGATCTCGATCTGGACCGAGGGCGGCGATGACATGATCACCGCGGGGGCTGGCGACGATCAGATCGCGGGCGGCGCGGGCGATGACATGATCGTTGCGGGTGCAGGCACCAATACGATCTGGGGCGATAGTGGCTCGGACACGCTGGTGGTCTCGGATGCGGGCGGAACAACCACCTTTTTCGGAAGCGAAGACGGCGGCGAATTGGACGCGCTGACCTTTGCGAACGACACAGGGACGAGCGGCGCAACTGTGACCTTTGCCGGGTGGGAAAACGGCAGCTTCACCTTTGGCGGGACCACCGGGACGTTCTACGAAACCGAGGTTATTTCCACCACCCAATATGACGATGTGATTGATGCCTCTCTCGCGCCTTCGGATCAAATCATCAACAGTTTTGGTGGCGATGACATCATCACTGGTGGCGATGGAAACGACACGGTGTCTGGCGGGGACGGAGATGATACATTCATCGTAAACAATGATTTCGGCACCGATGTCTTTGTGGGCGGCGAAGCGGGCGAAACGCTTGGCGACACGATAGATGCGAGCGCTGTGACCGATGGCGGTGTCAGCGCCACTTGGACGTCTGGCGATGCGGGAACCTTGACATCCAATGTCCATTCCATCGGTTTTTCCGAGGTGGAAAATTTCACTCTGACGCAGTTCGGAGATATAGTAGACGCAAGCTTAGCGACTGAAAACGTCACGATTGATGGTGGGGATGGCGACGACAATTTGCTGGGCGGCGCGGGGGACGACACATTCACCGGGGGCCTTGGAGATGACCGCTTGGAGGGCGGCGCGGGCAACGACACGCTGGATGGTGGCGATGGCGACGATGATTTCTATCTCGGTGATGGTTTTGGCACGGATACCCTTATTGGCGGCACGACCGGCGAAGTAGACGGCGATCGGCTCTATGCCAACTCGATGAGCGCCGACACCACTGTCACCTTCGCAGGCGACAATGACGGCACCTTGGGTGACGGCACAAATACCGCTTCGTTCACTGGCATCGACACGTTTTATACCGGCGATGGTGACGACGTTTTTGACGGCACCAATGATAGCGATGGCTTTACTGTCAACACAGGTCGAGGCGATGATGTTATCTTCTCGGGCGCGGGTGATGACACGATTTTCGCCGGGAACAACAGTGACGACATTCACGTCAATGACCAATCCGGTACCGATACAATCGCAGCCGGTTCGGGCGCGGATGCGCTGTATTTCACCGACACGGGCACGGGACAAGGGGTCAGCGTGGTCTGGAGCGGCGAAGACGCAGGGGGCTATGGCTTTGACGGCAGCGCCGCCTCTGGCACCTTCACAGGCATTGACCAAGTCGAAGGCAGCGCGAACGACGACAGCTTCGACTCCACCGGGAGCCTCGTTGGCAACACAGCTTCAGGCCATGAGGGCGACGACATGTTCCTCTCTGGCAGCGGGGACGATACGTTTTGTGGCGATGACGGCGACGACACCTACCTGCTTGGCGATGGCTGGGGCGATGACAGCTTCTATGGTGGCTCAGCGGGCGAAACAGATGGCGATCTGCTCGATGCCTCATCAACGACAACAGGCGTCACCTATACACTCACTGGCGATGGGACCGGCACCGCCACAGACGGCACCAACACCCTCGCGTTTGATGATGTCGAAGACCTAACCTTTGGCAGTGGGAACGACATTTACGATGGCAGTGCGGGCACTGGAAACCTGCGCGTCGAGGCGGGGGACGGCGACGACACCCTGATTTCTGGTGCGGGCAACGAGACCTTTCTTGGCGGCGAAGGCCACGACACCTTTGTGGTGGGCGATGATGACGGCACCGATGTCATCGGCGGTGGCGACTCGGTGTTGGACACGGATACCCTTGATTTTGAGGATGCGTCCACGGGCGGCGTCACTGTCACTTACAGTTCCAACACCTCCGGCACCTATGATTTTGACGCCACGAGCGCGGGTGGTTCGTTTTCTGGCATCGACGCGATTTCGGGCACGGATGGCGATGACAGCTTTGACGCCAGCGCCTCACTGAGCGGCGCAACACTCGCGGGCGAAGCGGGCGACGATAGCTTTTTTGGTGGCGCGGGAGACGATGATTTTTCGGGTGGGGCTGGCAGCGATACCTTCACGATCGACGACAATGGCGGCACCGACATTATTGATGGCGGCGCGGGGAGCGATATCCTTGATTTTCAAGATGTCACCTCGACCAGCGGCGTGAATGTTGTCTATAGCGACAGTACCTCCGGCACCTGGAACTGGCCCGACACCGGCGCAGGCGGCAGCTTTACCGGCATTGAACAACTGGACGGCACAGCGCTTGGCGACACGATTGACGGCAGCGCGGCAACAGGCACGCTCATCATCGACGGGCAGGACGGGGATGACACGATCAGCGGCGGCTCCAATGATGATTTCATTTATGCAGGCGCGGGCGACGATGTCGTCACGGGAGGCGGCGGCGATGACTTGCTCGCAGGCGAGGCAGGCGACGACACCCTGACGGGGGGGGACGGCGATGATTTAATCGACGGTGGCGCCGGGGATGACGCGCTATTTGGCGGCGACGGGAATGACACCATCACCGCGGCGGGCGGCACTGACACAGTGGATGCGGGCGCGGGTGACGACACGATTTCGGTCGGCAACAACGATACCTCCAACGTGACGATTGTGGGGGGCGAGAGCGACGAGACTGTCGGTGATACAATCTCCTTCACGGGGGATGGCGCGGGCGGCGGCACGACGATCATCTTTACCGGCGATGAAGCTGGCACCTTTGACGATGGAGTCAACTCCGGCAGCTTTAGCGAAATCGAGATCATCCAGACTTACGGCGATGATGACATCGTAGACGCCTCGTCCGATACCGCTGGCGTGACGATCAATTCTGGCGGTGGCGAGGACAGAATCACTGGCGGTGGTGGCGACGATGTGATCAACGCCGGGGATGGCAGCGATACCATTGCGACAGGTCAAGGCAGTGACACTGTCGATGCGGGTGCGGGCGATGACACGATAACAGTGGGCGGCGCCGGGGTCTCGGACACCACAATCATCGGCGGCGAAACCGGGGAAATCAGCGGCGATCACTTGATCCTGACGGGCGATGGCGCGGGCAGCGGCGTGGAGGTTTTCTATACAGCTAACGAGGCTGGCACCTTTGATGATGGCACGAACACCGGCACATTCAGCGAAATCGAAACGCTGGAAACCGGCGATGGGGCGGACACTGTCGACGCCAGTGCCTCTTCGAGCGGCGTGTTCATCGAGACCGGCGACAATGATGATATCGCCCTTGGCGGCGCGGGCGATGACACGCTTTCAGGCGGCGCGGGCGACGACAGGCTCACGGGCGGCGCGGGGGTTGACACGCTCTTGGGCGGCGATGGCGATGACGTCTTCATCCTGACGCCTAACTGGGGAGATGACACGATCACCGGCGGTGAAGCCGGGGAAACGATTGGCGATTTGCTGGATGCGAGCGCGCTATCAGATGGCGTGTTGATCACCTATTCAGGCGATGAGGCAGGCACCGTCACAGACGGCACAAACACCGCAAACTTCAGCGAAATCGAGGCCATAGAGGGGACCGATTTTGACGACACCGTGGATGCCTCATCCGACAGCGCTGGCGTCACGATCGACACGGGCGCAGGCGACGACACCCTGTTTGCAGGCAGCGGCGATGACACTCTGAATGCGGGCGAAGGCAACGACACGCTCATTGGCGGCCAAGGCGGCACCGACACTCTCGCAGGGCAAGGCGGCGACGATGACTTCACTGTGGGTGGGGCTGGCCCTTCGATCACCACGATCATCGGTGGCGAAACAGGCGAAACGCTTGGCGACAGCCTTACGCTCACGGGCGATGGCGCAACCGGCGGCACGACTGTCACCTATGCGAGTGGCGACTCCGGCACGTTTGACGATGGGACCAATTCCGGCAGCTTTTCCGAAATTGAAACCGTAACAACCTCGGACAATGACGATACGATTGATGCCAGCGGCAGTTCGTCGGGCGTTTCGCTCAACGCAGCAGATGGCAATGACACGATCACCGGCTCTGATCATGACGACAGGATTGATGGCGGCGCTGGTGCCGATACGATCAGCGGGGGCGCCGGGGACGACACAATTGACGGCGGCTCTGGTGATGACGTGATCGCGGGCGGCGCAGGCGATGACATCATTGACGGCGGTGCTGATGACGATGTGATTTCTGGGGGCGCGGGCCACGACACGCTGACCGGGGGGAGCGGCAACGATACTTTCGCCATTTCGGATGGGGATGACACAAATACCATCGTCGATTTTGACATGCTGGACGATGATCTGGATGGGTTCACCAATGACCAGCTTGATTTGTCCGGGCTGACCGATTCTGAGGGCAACCCGCTACACGCGGGAGACATTTCGGTCAGCGATGACGGGTCCGGCAATGCCGTGATCACCGCGCATGACGGGACGACCATCACCTTGCAAGGCGTTGATCCGGGGGCTTTGGACGCGCCAACCCTGTTTTCAATGGGCATCCCATGTTTCACCGAGGGCACGCTCATTGACACAGCCAAAGGACCACGAAAAATCGAAGAAATCGGCCTCAACGACCTTGTTCGCACGGTGACGGGCGAGCTGGTTCCGGTGATCTGGCGCGACAAGAGTACATTGCAAGATTGCCCTGAGGAGTTGCGACCTATTGAGATTAAGGCTGGCGCGCTAGGCGATCATGAGGCGGTGCGCTTGTCGCCACAACATCGAGTGGTGATTGGTCCGCGCCGCCGATTTGCACCTGTGCGCTGGTTGGCCGAAGAAGGCGGCGGCGCGTTTCGCGTGATGATGGGGCAAACCACTGTCACCTATCACCACCTGATGTTGCCGCGCCATGCTGTGATCCGCGCGAACGGGTGCGAAGTTGAGAGTTTTTATCCCGGGCCAGAGGCGCTTGGCGCGATTTCCGTGGCGGCGCGCGCGCGGCTGTTTGGCCTAGAGCCAACTTTCGCGCGCATCATCACAATGGCGGATGCAGAACGGTATTATGGGCCACTCGCACGCCCGCGCCTCAAACGTCACGAGCTTGATATGCTTGTCAACAACCGCTGGCTCCCACCTGCCCCATACCAAGATTGGGCCGCTTGCGCTTGACAGCCAGCGCGCGTCAGTTCAACCCTCACTTCATGATTGATCTACGTCCAGTGGTGTATGTAATTGGCCTGCTTGTTGCGGTCCTTGGTGCCACTATGTTTATCCCCATGTTGGTGGACCTTTGGTTCGGCAGGCCCGATTGGTCTGTGTTTTTGACAGCCGCCGTCTTCTCGATTTCGATGGGCGCAGGGATGGCGATCGCCACGGCAAATGGCGTGGGCCAAGGGTTAACACTGCAACAAACCTTTATCCTCACCACGATGGTCTGGATCGCTTTGCCTGCCTTTGGCGCTTTGCCGTTCATTTTGGGAGAGGTGGACGCGCGCACCGTAGACGCCGTGTTTGAGGCAATGTCAGGGCTGACGACAACCGGCTCAACTGTCTTTACCGGGCTTGATTCCATGCCTGAGGGGCTTTTGGTGTGGCGGTCCATGTTACAATGGTTTGGCGGCATCGGGATTATTGTTGTGGCGATGGTGTTCTTGCCGGAATTACGCGTTGGCGGGATGCAGATTTTCCGCTCAGAGTCCTTTGAAACAATGGGAAAGGTACTGCCGCGCGCCGCACAAATCGCAGGGCAAATCGTCTGGATTTACCTTGCTTTGACAGCGCTCAATGCTGTTGCTTATGTGGCGGTTGGCATGACCCCGTTTGATGCGTTCAACCATGCGCTGACCACCATGTCCACGGGCGGGTTTTCCACCCATGATGCGAGTTTCGGCCACTACCAAGGCCTGCCTGAATATGTGGCATCGGCCTTCATGATCCTCGCCTCCCTTCCCTTTGTCCGTTACATTCAACTCGTCGCTGGCACTGCAAAACCCTTCTTTCGTGACCCACAAATTCGGACCTATATCGGGGTGATCCTGCTGGTGACCCTCATCATGACGCTCTATCGCTTGATCGCGAATGGCGACCATTTTGAACATGGGTTTCGCGAGGGAATTTTCAACGTCACCTCGATCATTTCGGGCACCGGATACGCCTCGGTAGATTACCAGCTCTGGGGCACTTTCGCGGTTGTTGTGTTCTTTTTCTTAGGGCTTGTCGGCGGCTGCGCTGGCTCTACCGCTTGCTCAGTCAAAATTTTCAGATACCAGCTTTTGTTCGCGTCCATTCGGGCGCAAATCAAACAAATCCATTCGCCACATGGCGTTTTCACGCCGCGCTATGACGGGCGACCAGTTTCGGAAGATGTTCTGTCATCTGTGATGGCGTTTTTCGTGATGTTTGTGGTGTCACTTGGGGTGTTGTCGGTGCTCTTGTCGCTGACGGGTCTCGACACAGTGACATCTATTTCAGGAGCCGCAACGGCCATTGCAAACATTGGACCGGGGCTTGGCGACACGATTGGGCCAGCCGGGAATTTTTCGACGCTCAATGATACAGCAAAGTGGATGTTGACTGCCGCCATGCTTGTCGGACGCCTCGAAATCCTGTCGGTCTATGTGCTGTTTACCGCCCGCTTTTGGCGCGGCTAAACGCTCAGGCCTTTGGGCATACGCGGACGCCCCACCACACCAGGCCCATCGTGACGATCAAGGCGTTGTTGCATGATCGGGGACAGGGGAATTTCGATTGGCCCAATCGGAACAGGCGAGGCAACACGGTCTTCTTCGCGGGCGGCATGGCGGCGGGCCACGAAATCGCCAACCTGCATCGGCTGGCGGCACGCGTCTTCGATTTCTGGGGTGTCCAGCAGCTCATGGGCGGCATCCGCAATCAAACGCCATGTCAGGCGGCGCATGAATTCATCTGAGCGGAACGGATCGCGCAACCCCACCTCGACAACCCGGGTGACAGACCCCGCGCGCACCAAAGCTGCCGCGCCGACAACTTCCCAGTTGGCGAACAAAACGGCGCGCGCCAAGACATCCGCCATAGAAGAATACCCCGCCTGCCCCGTTTCCGGGTAAGGGCTGGCAATGCTCAAACGGGTGGCTTCGGCAACAAAGGACATGGCCGTGCGCGTCCCTTTGAGGACAAGTTGTGGATCTCTTTTTCGCGGCGACATACGCGGGTTCTTACCACCAAAATTTGCCTTACGGCGTCAAACTTATACCCCTGCGTCCCAAGGGCACCTTAACGGATAGAGATGAAATAGGGAAATTTTTAGGCGATTGGCTGTTTTTGTCGCGAAATCACGTGCCCGTCAGCGCCTTTGCAAAGTCATCTGGATCGAAGGGCGCGAGGTCGTCAATTTGCTCCCCGACACCGATCGCATGAATCGGCAGACCAAACTTATCCGCCAAAGCGACCAAAACGCCGCCTTTTGCTGTGCCATCGAGCTTTGTCATGACCAGCCCGGAGACATCCGCAAGTTTTTGGAATGTCTCAACTTGGCTGAGCGCGTTTTGGCCGGTTGTGGCGTCCAGCACAAGCAGGGTGTTATGCGGCGCATCTGGGTCTTTCTTCTTGATAACACGGACAATTTTGGACAACTCCTCCATCAAATCCGCGCGATTTTGCAGCCGTCCTGCTGTGTCGATCATCAATAAATCCGCGCCTTCATCTTGCGCTTTTCCCATGGCTTCAAACGCCAAGGAGGCGGGATCTGACCCTTCGGGAGCTGTCAAGACGGGCACGCCAGCACGCTCGCCCCAGACCTGCAATTGCTCAACAGCCGCCGCGCGAAACGTGTCGCCCGCCGCGATCACAACCGATTTTCCTGCCGCGCGAAACTGACTGGCGAGCTTGCCAATTGTTGTGGTTTTTCCGGAGCCATTTACGCCGACAACCAGCACAACTTGCGGCGTCTTGGCATAGAGCGGCAAAGGCTTCGCGACAGGGTCCATAATGCGCGATATTTCGGTGGCCAAAAGCCCTTTGATTTCCGCCACCGAGAGCTTTTTGCCAAGCCGCCCTTCAGCGATATTGGCCGTGACGCGCAAAGCTGTGTCGACGCCCATGTCAGAGGCGATCATCAGTTCCTCAAGGCTTTCGAGCATATCGTCGTCCAGCACCCGGCGTACGGTCTTGGCGGGTTTGGATTTTGGTGCGTCTTGGGCCGGGGCGGCGTCATGTGCGGCTCCGCGCCCCAAAAGACGGCCGAAAATACCGGGTTTTTCAGGAGTCGGCTCGTCGGCAATGTCTTTGGCTTCAACTGGTGGAGCAGGCGCAGGTTCCGGCTGTTGTGAAAGGTCCGTTGGCGGTTCCGGCTTTGAGGCTGGTTCTGGCGCTGGTTCTGGCTCTTGGTCCGGTTCTGGTTCTGGCGCCGGTTCTGGCTTCAGGTCTTCTTCGGGCACGCCATTGGCGACGGCCTCTTGGTCCCGTTGCGGGTCTGGCGCGACTTCAGGTGACGGATCATCAGTGTGGGGGGGCGGCGCACTGCCGTGTTCCTCAACGCTGGCATCTTCACCGCCTCCGCTCTCAGCAACGTCTTCTTCACCACCGTCTTCGATGATCGCTTCAAGCCCCTCTTCCAATTTGGATGAGGATTTCGTGAGCCTGTTTCTAAGCTTTTTGAAAAACGACATATGCCCTCCGACGTTCCCCTTCACCTAATGCCGTTTGCCCGGTTATGGAAGGGGGCTCGCACTTGTCAGGATCAGGCTTTGACCAGCGATATAGGAAATCCACACCGCCCATCCAAGCCGCCCGGACAAAGGATCGTCCATATCCAAGCGAAAGAGCTGCAACGCGAGCAAGGTATCTGAGGCAATAAAAAACGCGACCCCCACAAATGTCAGCCCCATGGGGAGAGTCAAAGCCGCGAGGCCCATTGCGGTGATCGCGACCATATAAATGCGCACGGGCCAACGCAATTCCTTGGTGTGCGGGACAAGCCATATTTCCGCTAAAATGCCGAACACAAACAGGAAAATCGCCATGGCCGGATTGACAACGAAGGCCTCCCACAGGGGCTTTCCTGAGGCCTGCATAAAATGCAGCACATAGACCAGATGCGCTAAGGCAAATGTCGACAGCCCATACAAAAACGCCGCGCGCCCGTTGCGCGACAGAGCGAAATCACCGAAAGCTGACAGGAACAAACCGGCGATCAAATAGACATGCGGCACACCGGCCTCTAGCGCGGCAAATCCGAAAAACATCAAAGGGAGCGTCTTGAAAATACTGCGCGCCCAGCTTTGGCCGCCTTCGGCCAGTGGTAAATAAATTAGGGAGGCCATGAGGCCGGCCCACGTCAAAACAACAGGTGCCATGAAATCTCCTCTTGCGCCGACAATGCCCGTGCTGCCGCTGGGGTCAAGCGATTTGCTGCGCAAGACACCCTTGCCCCCCTGTTGCCTGCGTCATCGCGATGCTAACATGCCCTGATTAACGATTGGAGACACCGATGGAGCATCCTGTGCGCGCCTTCGCTCTTGCCTCATTTGCACCTGTGATATTGATCGCCTTGGGCGCGCTTTTGGGTGGGGCATGGGGGTGGATTGCCCTCTCGTATATGACGGGTTTTGTCTTCTTGATGGATCAAATGGTCGCCCGCATTGATCCGCCCGTAGATCCTCTGCGCGCGCTTCCTGAGGCTGATGGATTGTCAGCAGCTTTGGCCTGTGCGCATTTCATCCTTTTGGGGCTGGTCGTCTGCGCCTTGGCGCTTGGCGACCTCGGCTTTTGGCCCGGTGCTGCACTGTTCGTGGCGGCGGCTTTGTTCTTTGGCCAAGTGTCGAACTCAAACGCGCATGAGCTGATCCACCGCACCTCTAAACCCCTGTTTAACCTTGGGAAATGGGTCTACATTTCGCTTTTGTTCGGCCACCACACCTCGGCACATACAAAAGTACATCATCGGTTTGCCGCCTCACCGCTTGATCCGAACTCAGCCCGTTTGGGAGAGAGCTTTTACGCGTTTTGGCCACGGGCTTGGTGGGGAAGTTTTTCGCAAGGATACAAGATGGAGCGCGCAGATTTGGCGCGGCGCGGTCAGGGCGGCATCACCCCGTATCCGCTCTATATCGGTGGCGCATTGGGTTTTTTGGCGCTGTCTTTTGCGCTGGCGGGATGGGGCGGAGTCTTGGCGCATATCGGGCTGGCGCTCTACGCGCAGACGCAGTTGTTGCTCTCGGATTATGTGCAGCATTATGGCTTGAAGCGCGCTGAGGTTTCGGACGGGAAATATGAGCCAATTGGGGCAGCGCACAGCTGGAATGCCCGTCATTGGTGGTCGTCGCATATGATGCTCAATGCCCCGCGCCATTCTGATCATCATGCCCACCCTGCGCGGCCATACCCGCAACTGTCGCTGCCACCGCGCGATCACGCCCCGCGCTTGCCGTCGTCGCTGCCAGCCATGGCGACGCTCGCTCTTTTCCCTCGTTTGTGGCGGCGCGTGATGGACAAAGCGGTGGCGCGATGGATGGCAGGTCAGGAGAGCGAAACATGAGGTACATTCTTACAGCCGCCTTCATGGCGCTCGCCCCGATGGCCCAGGCTCAAGAGCGGCTCACCGCGCAAGAGTTTGAAGATTATGTTACGGGAAAAACCTTGATGTACGGGTTTTCCGGGCAGGCCTACGGTGGCGAGGACTACCTTGAAAACCGCCGGGTGCGCTGGTCCTTTTTGGATGGGCGCTGCAAATCGGGACATTGGTATCCTGAGGACGGGAATATTTGCTTTGTCTATGAGGACAATGACTCACCGCAATGTTGGTCGTTTTATGTTCGGGGCAACGGATTGGTGGCGCAATTCGAGAACAACCCGGAGTACCAAGAGCTTTATGAGGTTGGCGAAGCGGATGAGCCACTATTGTGTTACGGGCCGGACGTGGGTGTTTGAGGTCATGAGCGGTGCGCCTGCGGCGCGCATCTTTTCGGACTTCGTCCTTTAAGGGCCTCCGGCGGAGGTATTTGAAAACCAAAGAAGCCTCAAAAGAGGGAGCCTTGGCCCGGAGATGGCGATTTTGGTTTTTTCGCCGGTTTGGGAGCGGGTTTTTCCGAAGATGAGGATGGTCCCAGTACGACGTTGCCGTCCGCGAATTCGAGTTCAATAGACTTGGCAGTTTTCACGGCTTTGGCACTTGTGACAACGCCGTTTTCATCGTGCACAACCGCGTAGCCCCGTTTGAGGGTTTGGGTGTATCCAAGCGTTTGCCGCGTCCGTTCCAAGGCTTCTAGGTTTTTGCGCCACCTGTCGGTTTGGTTTTGGCCAACGCGCATCAAGCGGCGCGCCAGTGCTTCCAAGTCCTGAGTGGCGCGCATTTGCGTTGTTTTTATCCGCTGGGGGTCGAGGCGTGCGGAGGTTTTGTTAAAGTCGCGCCGGGCGATTTCGGTGGGTCGCGTTAGGGCACCACCGAGGCGCGCGTTGTAGTCCGCCACTTTCTCGCGTTGCGTTTTAACGCGTTGCGTCAGCACCGAAGGCCGCAACCCGCCTGCGGCTCTGGACAGTCGCGCTTCCCCGCGATGCACGACAGCCTGTAGGGCGAGCGGCAAGCGCTCAGCACCACGATCCAACCTTTGCCGTGGGGCATCGAGCAAGGTCTCGGGGCGGGGCAATGCGCGGGACAGATCCGCAACCCGTTGGGCGCGCCGTGTGATCCCTTGTGTCAGGGCCGCCACAAGTCGCGTTTCCTGCTCGCCCGCCCAAACCACCAGATCCCGGCGCACGGGCACCGCCATTTCTGCCGCCGCCGTGGGGGTTGGGGCGCGCCGATCCGAGGCGTAATCAATCAAGGTGGTGTCGGTTTCATGGCCCACCGCCGAGATCAGCGGAATATCTGAGGCGGCGGCGGCGCGCACCACGCTTTCCTCATTGAACCCCCAGAGATCCTCAATTGAGCCACCGCCACGCGCCACGATAATGAGGTCAGGACGGGGCAAAGCACCGCCTTTGGAAAACCCGTTGAACCCTTCAATCGCGCGGGTCACTTCGCCTGCGCAGCGTTCACCTTGAACAGCAACGGGCCAAATGAGGACTTTGCGCGGGAACCGATCTCGCAGCCTGTGCAAAATATCGCGAATGACAGCGCCCGAGGGTGAGGTCACAACGCCGATTACTTCGGGCAAGAAAGGCAGGGGGCGTTTGCGGTCTTCGGCAAAAAGCCCCTCCGCAGCAAGCTGGGCTTTGCGCTTTTCGAGCATGGCCATGAGCGCGCCCATACCAGCGGGGGCGATGTCTTCGATGACGATTTGGTATTTGGATTGGCCGGGAAAGGTCGTCAAGCGACCTGTCGCGACGACTTCCATGCCCTCTTCTGGTTGGGTCACAAGCCGCGCGGAAACACCTTTCCAGATCACCCCGGAAATCACAGCCTTTTCATCCTTGAGGTCGAGATAAATATGACCGGAGCGCGGGCGAGACACCCGGCCAACCTCCCCGCGAATGCGCACATGACCGAATTCGCCTTCGATCATCCGTTTGACAGCGCCAGACAGCTCAGAAACCGAGAATTCCGGCGCGTTTTGCCCCTCAATTGGCGCGTCGATCAAATCCATGTGCGGGCATTCCTCCTCAGGTTAGGCGGAGCATAGCCGAGCCGGAGGGGGAGGAAAAGATTTTGCTGGCACGCGCGTAAGTTAGGCGCTAAAATGAGACTATGAGAATTACATACATCGCCCTTCCCCTTGTTCTTGCCGCGTGTTCCAGCGGCGCTAACCATATTGGCAACCCATTGGTTTTGCCCTTCACAGGGATTGCCACGGGGATTGAAAACCAAATCTATGCCGGCCAGCGCGCCCCTGTTGAGGATTATGTGGGCGCCAATTACGACGCTCTGGTGTCCGACATTCTGGCGGGTGGCGGAGACACGTTGGACGGGGCGTTTAGTGTTGCGGGATTGAGCGATGCGCAACAATCCGAGTTCATCACCAACACGATGACGGGGTATGACTTGAGTGCGGCGGATAATATTGTCGTAGCGCTGATGATCCATCAAGGCGTGTAAAACAGCCGTTGTAATCTCGCGCGAGGCGCGAGGTCGCCTGCGGCGGGCAGGTATTTTTGGATCAAAAAAGGCCAGCCGATCAGTCGCCTCCGCCGCCGCAGCTCGCTCCGCCGCCATCCGAACCACCGCCCCCAAAACTGTCGTTTGAGCTGGACCAAAACCCGGCGCTGCCTGCCGTATATCCCCCTGCGCATCCTGCGGAACACCCGGCGTGACTGTGGTTCTTGCCGGTGCGGCGGGGATTGCTGCGCCCCCGAAAGAACCCGATCGCCGCAATGATCACGCCCAAGAACGCGAGCGGTCCAGCCAGCGGCATGTCCGGCTGAACAAGGCAGAATGCCACAATGCCGATCCCCAAAATCATCAAGACTACATTCGCACTTCGCCCTGCCTGTTTTTGCGGTGCATTCGGCCAAAGATGATCTGGTGGGGCCTCGCCAAAAGTGGCCTGATAGAGCACACGGGTTTTGGCATATTGCGAGGCGTGACGTTTGTCCGCCTGCGCGCCTGTCGCCGCATCATGGTGCAGCGGTTTGCCCAAAACCTCGTGGCAAAACACTTCCCAGTAATCGCGGGTGCGCGTCAGGTGCACATGCCACGCAGCATCCACAATTTTAGATGGGGTCAAGGCGCTGGGGGCAATCTGGGTGAGATACACAAACCGCAGATACTCGCGCGTGACCTTTTGAGCCAGCGGCACCGCGATTTTGGCTTCATTGGCGAGGAGCTTGGCAAAGCCTTTTTGCCCCAACCCGGCAAAATCATACGCAAGTATTTTTGTCTCAAGGTTTTCTTCGGCCATCCTTGCCCCGCCCTTCATCCTTGGATATTCCCCCAATACCTAACAGAAGGAAGCAGCCCCGTGAACATCCTTATCCTTGGCGGTGGTGGCCGCGAACATGCCCTCGCTTGGGCGGTGATGCAAAACCCAAAATGTGACAAGCTGATCGTCGCGCCGGGCAATGCTGGGATCGCGCAGATCGCGGAATGTGCCAGCTTGGACATCAATGATGGCGGGGCGGTTGTTGAGTTTTGTGCGCAGAACGCGATTGATTTCGTGATTATCGGGCCAGAAGCCCCTCTGGCGGCCGGGGTTGCTGACGACTTGGAGGCCGCCGGGATTTTGGCTTTTGGGCCATCGAAAGCGGCAGCAAAACTGGAAAGCTCGAAATCCTTCACCAAAGTAGTGTGTGACGCGGCGAATGCCCCCACCGCAGGGTATGGTCACTTTACGGACGCAGACGCCGCCAAGGCGCATATCCGGGCAAATGGCGCGCCAATCGTGGTCAAGGCAGACGGGCTTGCGGCGGGCAAAGGCGTGATTGTTGCGATGACGGAGGCCGAAGCGCTCGACGCGATTGATGACATGTTTGGCGGCGAGTTTGGCGACGCGGGCGCGGAAGTCGTGATTGAGGAATTCATGGAAGGCGAAGAAGCGTCTTTCTTTGTGCTGTGTGACGGTGTGTCTGCCTTGCCGATCGGCACCGCGCAGGATCACAAACGGGTTGGCGATGGTGACACCGGGCCAAACACAGGCGGCATGGGGGCCTATTCACCCGCCCCCGTTTTGACAGATGACATTGCCCAGATCACCATGGACAAAATCGTGACACCGACGATGAAAGTCATGGCCGAACGCGGCACGCCTTACAAAGGGGTGTTGTATGTTGGCTTGATGATCAAGGACGGCCAGCCCCGGCTTGTTGAGTATAACGTGCGATTTGGCGATCCTGAATGTCAGGTGTTGATGATGCGTCTGGGCGCGCAGGCGCTTGATTTGCTCTTGGCGGCCGCCGAGGAGCGGCTGGACAGCGCGCGGGTGAATTGGGCCGATGATCATGCGATCACGGTTGTGATGGCGGCGAATGGCTATCCGGGCGCATATGCCAAAGGTTCAGTGATTGGCGGGTTGGGCGCGCAACGAGAAGACAGCAGCCATATGGTGTTCCACGCGGGCACCAAAGAGGTGGACGGCAAAATCACAGCAAACGGTGGCCGTGTGCTCAATGTCACAGCGCGCGGCGACAGCCTGAGTGCGGCCCGTGATAAAGCCTATGAGATGGTGAGCAACATTGAGTGGCCTGAAGGGTTCAACCGCAGCGACATCGGCTGGCGCGCGCTCACATAACGCTAGGGACAGGTGAGCGCCGCAGCGAGGCTTTGCGCGCCGCTATATGGGCCAATGGCACGGGTGCGCAGTGCGCCAGCTTGCCAGCTGGTTTCCATCACGTTTTCCCAATCGGCATCCGCTGTGATGACAACGGGCGCGTGCCCCGAACAAAGGCGTACGCCGCCTTCTATCTCTGGAGCGCCATATTTGTGATTACTCAGGCCTTTGAGCGCGGCAAAAGGCGTGAGACTTACGCCGGTATCTGTCGGTTTGATTGAGACAAGGCGCAGCGTTTTCGCGAGATGTGGGCGGTCAACATAAGCCACATCAACCGCCCCATCGCCGTCAAAATCCGCAAGGCCCGCAATCGCCAACCAGCGGTGACGTTGGCCGATTGCTGCGGTTTGTCCGAGCGGTTTAAGGCGATCATCGACGAGACCCAAAATCTGAACCATCGCCCCGACCTGTAGCCCGGAAAGCACCGTCACCACTTCGGGTGCGCCATCTCCGTCAATATCATAAAGGCGCGGCGCGGTATCTTCATAGACCGCATCTTTCCAGCGGATGACATTCTTGGTGCCATCGTCAAATTGCACTTCAAGCCCGGCATATTCGCCGTTTGCGACAGCCCCATGGCCATAGGTCGTGGTCGGCTCGACATAGCGTGCAGCTGTGATTTCGCGTGCGTGCATTGGCGTGGCGAACAGGGCGCACATCGCCACCATGGCCGCCACGCCTCGCATCAGATCTGCTTTTCTGGCAGGTTCACCACGAGACCATCCAAATCGTCAGTCACCTTGATTTGGCAGGTCAGCCGCGAGCGCGTCGCGTCCGGCTCATAGGCAAAGTCGAGCATGTCTTCTTCCATCGCTTCTTTGCCTGGAATTTTATCAACCCACTCAGGTGCGACATAGACGTGGCAGGTGGAACAGGCGCAGGCCCCGCCGCAATCGGCCTCGATGCCCGGCACGTTATTGTCGCGTGCGCCCTCCATGACCGTCAGGCCATTTGCCACCTCGACATCATGTTTTGTGCCATTGTGCTCGATATAGGTGATTTTCGCCATGTTGGGCTCCCCTGAAACTTTTCACCGAATTTCTAGCGGGGCGCGCCGCGATGCGCCACCCCGATTTAAACTCTTGGTGCGCTGCGTGAAATGTTCTATGTTTGTTCCAAATTTTCAACACGGAACACCCCAACAAGGAACACCGATGGCCGAAGCCCCACTCCATAATCCAAATGACTGGCCTCGCCCGCCCATCGCCATTCCCCATCGCTTGCTGGCCCGCCCGCCCCAAGGTGCGCGCGTCACGGTGGCCGGCTTGGTCTTGGTGCGCCAACGCCCCGGCACCGCCAATGGGGTGGTGTTTGTGACTCTGGAGGATGAAACCGGCATCGCCAATGTGGTGGTCTGGCGCAAGGTCTATGAGCGGTTTCGCCGCGCGGTGGTGGCGGGGCGCGCCTTGCGGGTCACTGGGCGTATTCAGCGCGAAAGCGGGGTCAGCCATATCGTTGCGGAGAGTGTGGAGGATATTTCGTGGATGTTAGATGAATTGGCCCTGCCCGCCGATGCTTTGCCGCCCGAACTGCCCTCTGGGCCACAGCCGCCGGTGAGGGGATAGGCCCCAAAACCTGCGCGGCGCGGCGCTCATGCCCGCGATGGGGCTAGGAAACTTGCACAAATCGCGTTATTGTCTCGATCAAACGGCCTCTTAAGAGCCGCCCAATACGAGACGATGAGCAGAATGACACGCCACCTACAAAAG
Source organism: Maritimibacter sp. (assembly GCA_050633625.1). Lineage (GTDB taxonomy): Bacteria > Pseudomonadota > Alphaproteobacteria > Rhodobacterales > Rhodobacteraceae > JBOEGW01. The sequence goes on from JBOEGW010000003.1 coordinate 80,299, forward strand.
ATGAGCGCCCTCGCGCTCCTGACGCTTGCCGCCTGCGCGCAAGGCGACACAGACGCCACCACCCGTGCCGATCTTGGCCATGAGGTGATCATCACGGATTTCACAATGGGCCCAGCCGATGCGCGCCCTGGCGCTTGCTATGGCAAGGACGTGACCCCGGCCGTGATCGAGCAAATCACGCATCAAAAGCTGATCAAAAAGCCTGAAATCGCGCCGAACGGCAATATTCTGGCACCCGCGCAATACGAGACAATCACCGAAAACCGGATTGTGGAAGGGCGCGAGGACATTTTCTTTGAGACCCCCTGCCCGCCACGCTGGACCCCGGATTTCATCGCTTCCGTCCAACGTGCACTGGCCCTGCGCGGCTTATTTGAAGGGGCGCCCAGTGGCGTGTTGGATGATGCTACGCGCCGCGCAATCCGTACGTTCCAGCTTCAAGAAGGGCTGAATTCGACGATCCTATCCATTGAGAGCGCGCGCAAACTTGGGCTTGTGGAAATAGATTTGTCGTAAGGCCGAGATCATCCGGCCCTCTTTGCGCAATGGGGCCCCGAAATTGGGACATGCAACAAAAAGGGCCGGATCGGATGCGGCAGGCCGCACCCGTCAGAAGCAGTTCTGGGGCTGCTCTGAACTGATTAGAGGTAGGGGCTGATTTGTGCCGAAATCCACACAGTCAACGGATCGGGTCGCATCGCCCAGGCGCCCATTTGCTCAATGGCGGAGCCTTGTTCCAGCAGCGCATGGCGGTCGACGTAAGTGATCGTGCCTAAGTGAGCGAGCAAGAAGCCTTTGAAAGCTAAAAACAAAAACAACGTCAACAACAAGCCGCGCACCGGAAATCCGCGACGCGTTTTCTTGCGCTGCACCGGAACGAGCAGGCCATTGCGTTCTTCGAGCCGGACATAACCGGACGAAAGTTTTTTGTGTCGCCGTTCAATCGTTTTCAAACGCTTATTAAATCTGGCGTAGTTAATATCCGCCATAAGACAATCCTCAATCTTTCCCCCGAAACACATTCCCAATCTTGAGGGGAAATGTGGCATAATCAGGGCAAATTAGGGGAAACGAATTGTTTCTTAGTTAATTTGTACTCATTTTGCGAAAACTAAGGGTCGTCCAGTCACCAATTACCTCTCTTTCGAGGAGATTGAACCCATTTCGGCGATAAACCGCCACGACTTCGTCAGCTTGTGGGTTCAAAATCCCCGATAGAATCGCATGGCCGTTTTCGCCCACACTCGACGCCATATCCGGGGCGAGACTGATCAGTGGACCCTTTAGGATATTGGCAAAAACCAGATCAAAAGGCCGCGCAGCGCGCAGATCGTCATGGTCAAAACCGGCGGCTTCAATGATATGGACCCGCTCGGCCAGCCCGTTTGCTGCCACATTTGCGCGGGCCACATCACAGGCCACTTCGTCAATGTCAGACGCCACAACCGGGTTTGGCCAGATGCGCGCGGCCGCCATGCCCAGCACCGCCGTGCCACAGCCAATATCAGCTACGTTTTTCGCAACAATCCCCTGATTGGCCAGCCGATCCACCGCGCGCAAACAGCCAAGCGTTGTGCCGTGATGCCCCGTCCCAAACGCCATCGACGCTTCGATCTTGAGGCCAATTTTGCCCTGTGGCAATTTTTGCGCGTCATGCTCACCATACACAAAAAAGCGCCCCGCCTCCACCGGCGCCAATTCGCGTTTCACATGCGCAACCCAGTCCACTTCGGGCAGTTCAGACACCACAAAATCCTTGGCAGCATGCATTTTGGAGAGCAAAGCCAAAGCGATGTCGTCTGGCGCATCGGTAAAATAGCCGCCAACCTCCCAAAGCCCGGAGTCATCTTCCATCTCAAACACACCAACGCCCATGGGTTCTGGGTTCAGAGTTTCCATCGCTTCTCCAAGTGCTTGGGCAGCGGATTTCCCGTTGAGCGTTGTCAAAGCGGTCCAAGTTGGCATGTTCGCGTCTCCTACATCTGCACGTTGGGCCTAGCCCTGCCTATCCATTTGGTCAAGGTAAGGACAGCCACGCCCTATTATTCCGCTACCCGAAAATGGCTAAGCAGATGTTCCAATGGGGCAGGTCACGCCGGTGCCGCCGATCCCACAATAGCCATTTGGGTTCTTGGAGAGATATTGTTGGTGATACTCCTCCGCCCAGTAAAACGCCTCAAGCGGCGCGATTTCGGTGGCGATGGGTCCATACCCTTTGGCCGCAAGCCGGGGTGCAAACCCAGCCGCGCTGGTTTTGGCGGCCTCAAATTGGGCCGGGCTTGTTGTGTAGATGGCCGATCTGTATTGGGTTCCACGATCATTGCCCTGACGCATGATTTGTGTTGGGTCATGGCCCTCCCAGAACACCTTGAGCAGGTCTTCATAGCGCAGCTGCGCCGGGTCAAAGGTCACGCGCACAGCTTCGGTATGCCCGGTCTTGCCGGTGCAGGTTTCCTCATAGGTGGGGTTTGGCGTGAAGCCTCCCGCATTGCCCACCATCGTCATGCTCACACCGGGAATTTGCCAGAACATCCGCTCAACACCCCAGTAACACCCCATCGCAAACACCGCGACCTCATGGCCCTTGGGCACCTCCATGGAAAGCGGCGTGCCAAAGACATGATGCGTTTTGGCGGTGGGCACGGGCGTGTTGCGCCCAGGCAGTGCCTCCGCTTTGGTGACCATCTTTGGGTCTGTCATAAATCCAAACATCAAACGCCTCCTTTGGTTGCCCATAATATAGCTACGTCCGGAGGCCCTGTCCGGTTTCATCTTATTACAATTGCGCGAGGTGGCGTGGTTTAGCCCCCTAGCCACGGGACGCGGAAAATATCGTTTCCGATCCCTTTTCAGGATGGCGCGGGATCATCAACGCCAAACTCAAAGACACAGCCGCCATCGCCGCCGCTAAAGCAAACACACCGCCGGGCGAAACCACCCAAAGGTATCCAAGCAATGCAGGCAAAAACACCGCCGCGATATGGTTGATCGTGAAGGCCACAGCCGCGGTTGGCGCAATATCAGGAATATCCGCGATTTTTTGAAAATAGGTTTTCAGCGCAAACGCGAGCGCGAAAAACAAGTGATCCACCACATAAAGCGCTGCAGCCAAGACCACACCCCAGCCAAAAAAGTAGATCCCACCGTAAGCCAGAAATATGAGGATCAGCCCGCAATATTCAAAAATCAATGCCCGCCGCTCACCCCATTTGGCCACGGCGCGCCCCATCAGCGGCGCGAAAATCATATTGGCCACAAAATTCAGCAAAAATAGCGCCGTGACCTCATGCACCTCAAAGCCGAACCGCTCGACCATCATAAAGGCGGCGAACACCACGAAGATCTGTCGCCGCGCCCCTGACATAAATTGCAGCGCGTAATACAGCCAGTAGCGTTTGCGCAGCACAAAGGTCTTGAGCTGCGGCTCCGGGCTTTCAAATTGCGGATAGGCGAGCATGGCAAAGGCCACCATCACCAAGCTCACGCCACCGGCGAGCATATAGACGGTGTTATAGGTCAGATCGAACGCCTTCCAGGTGGCGACCAATATCCCATAGGACACCAATGATGCAGCCGAACCAACCGCCAGCAGCCATCCTAACACTTGCGGCGCGCGGTCGCGGCTGATCCATTGCAGTTGCAGCGATTGGTTCACGGTTTCGTAGTAGTGAAAACCGATGGACGACAACATTGTGACGACCAATATTCCGCCAAGCGAGGGAAACCATGCTGTGATCGCTGTGGCGATCGCCAAGAGCGCCAGCGCAACAAGGCCCAATACCTGTTCGCGGATGAACATGATCAGCACAATCACCCCAATCGCCAGAAAGCCCGGAATTTCGCGCACAGTATGCAACCAGCCGATTTCCACCCCGCTAAAACCCGCAACTTCAATGACAAAATTGTTGAGTAATGCGTTCCATGTGGCAAAGGCGATGGGCATCGCCGCCGCCATGATCGCTAGCAAAACAACTGGCTGGCGCCAAGCTGGCAGGCTCTTGGCCTCATCTAGGGTGATGGTTTTCATGGCGCACCTTTACGCCTTCGAAATTGACCCAGCCAGCGAAAAACACATGCGTATATATGATTTCGATCAAAGCAAGAGCCACCCGAATTGGCCATGACAGCCCCAAAGGAGCTGGCGCATGGATATTGTTCCCTTGGTTGAGCGGATCGGTGAACCCCAAACAGCGGCTTTGTTTGGCCTCTTAACGGGGATCACTTTTGGGGTGGCTGCGCAGCGGTCACAATTCTGTTTGCGCGCCGCCGCTGTTGAGTTCGCGCGCGCCCGGATGGGGGACAAGGTGGCGGTGTGGCTCTTGACCTTCTCGACAGCGCTGTTTTGGGTTCAAGGCGCAACGCTCTTGGGGTGGATGCGCGTTGAGGATGCGCGCATGATGGCCGTCACCGGCAGCTGGTCCGGGGCGATCATCGGCGGCCTGGTGTTTGGCGTTGGCATGGTTTTGGCGCGCGGCTGTTCTGGGCGGTTGTTGGTTTTGGCGGCGACTGGAAACTTACGATCCGTTGTCTCAGGATTGATTTTCGCTGTCAGTGCGCAGATGTCCTTGCAGGGCTGGTTGTCGCCCCTGCGCGACCGTATTGCGCAGCTTTGGGTGACCAAGGGTGGGGTGAATGTGAACCTTCTCACGGCGTTTCATTTGCCCGATTGGTTTGGCTTTGTGATGGGCGCGGCTCTGGCCTTTGTTGCGCTTGTGATTGCGCGTCAGAATAAGATTGGCGCCGGGCGTTTGGTGTTTGCCTCTGGTGTGGGGTTTGCTGTCGCTTTGGGGTGGGTCTTGACCTTTGCGTTGAGCCAAGTGGCCTTTGACCCAACTTCCGTGACCTCCGCGACCTTCACTGGGCCTTCGGCCAATACTTTGATGTTTTTCCTCATGAGCGCCCCTGTGTTGGACTTCGACGTGGGGCTTGTGCCGGGCGTGTTCATAGGGGCGTTTGGGGCGAGTTACCTGACGGGAGAGTTCAAGTTTCAAGGTTTTGACGGGGAAGCGCATATGCGCCGCTCCATGTTGGGCGCGGTGATGATGGGCTTTGGGGGGATGTTGGCGGGGGGCTGTGCGATTGGCGCTGGGGTGACGGGCGGGTCTATTTTTGTGGGCACGGCCTGGCTTGCGCTGTTTTGCATGTGGATCGGCGCGATGGCCACGGATTTTCTGATTGATCAGCGCGCAGCTGTTGCACTTGTCCCATGAGGGCGTGCTAAACTGCCAGAAACGCAGTTGGAGGAGGCTATGGCCGAGAAAATCGAGGTCCAAAACATCAACACGCCGGGCAAAACGAGCCGGGTGGACAAGGCAAAATACGATGCCATGTATCGCGCGATGATGCGCGTGTTGCCGCAAGGCGCGCCGGGGTTGACGGCGGCTGAGGTGAAGGACGCTGCCAAAGCGCATCTCCCCGATGCCCTGTTTCCCGGGGGCGCCACCTCTGGGTGGTGGGTCAAATGCGTGCAGCTCGATTTGGAGGCAAAGGGCGTGATGCAACGGTTTGCGACGAAACCCTTGACCTTCGCCAAGACCTAACCGGGGCCTGCGGCGCGGATATTTTTAGAACACTGAAAAGGCGCTGACCTAGTAAAAGCTCTGTGGGTCGATGTCGATGGAAAGCCGGGTATCGCCTTTGGGGGTGAATTGGCGCGCCCATTTGCGCAACGCAGGTTGGAGGGGCGTGGCTTTATCCGCCTTCACCAGCAGGCGCACACGATGGCGGCCCCGCACGCGCGCGATCGGCGCGGGGGCCGGGCCATAGACTTCGGCCCCCACTGCCCGCAAAGCAGCGTCATTTCGCGCCAAAGCATTGCCAAGGTCAAACGCAGCCTCCGCGGTGCCTGCGGAAATCACGATCCCAGCAAGTCGCCCGTAAGGGGGCACGCCCGCATCGCGCCGTTGCACGGCTTCGGCTTGCCAAAACCCTTCTTCGTCGCCCGACAGGATCGCCCGAATAACGGGATGGTCGGGCTGGCAGGTTTGCAGCATGGCCACGCCGGGTTTGTCGCCGCGCCCCGCGCGCCCTGCGACTTGGCGGATCAGTTGAAAGGTGCGCTCCGCCGCGCGCAAATCCGACCCTTGCAGGCCCAGGTCTGCGTCAATCACGCCGACCAAAGTGAGGTGGGGGAAGTTATGCCCCTTGGCGACGATTTGCGTGCCGATGATGATATCTGCGCCGCCCTGCGCAATCAGGTCGATTTGCGCTTTGAGGGCCCGCGCGGACGAGAACAAATCTGAGGAAATCACTGCGATGCGCGCGCCCTCAAAAACCTCCCCCACCTCCTCTGCAAGGCGTTCCACGCCGGGGCCAACCGGGGCAAGCTTGCCTTCGACCTCGCACGACGGACAGGCTTCTGGCATGGGTTTGCTTTCGCCGCATTGATGGCACACAAGCCGCTTGAGAAAGCGGTGTTCGACCATGCTGGCGTCACAGTGATCACAGCCGATCTGATGCCCACAGGCGCGGCAGACCGTCACCGGGGCATAGCCGCGCCGATTGAGGAAAATCAGTGATTGTTCGCCGTTTGCGATACGCCTTCGCACGGCACTTTCAAGGGTTGGCGAAATCCAGCGACCTGTTGGCAGATCCTCGCTGCGCATATCGACGGCGCGCATTTCGGGCAAGCGCGCGGGACCAAACCGGGATTTCAGCTCAATCCGCTTGTATTTCCCTGCTTCACAATTGGCCCATGTTTCAAGGCTTGGCGTTGCGGAGGCAAGCACCACCTGTGCCCCCGCGAGCGCGGCGCGCATCACTGCCATGTCGCGCGCAGAATACAAGACCCCGTCTTCTTGTTTATAGGAGCTGTCGTGTTCTTCATCGACCACTATCAAGCCAAGCTCGCGAAACGGGAGGAAAAGAGCGGAGCGCGCGCCAACAACAAGCTGCGCGCCTCCTTCCCCCACCATGCGCCAGACCCGACGCCGCTCAGTCATGGTGACGCCAGAGTGCCATTCGGCGGGGCGCGTGCCAAATCGTTCCTCAACCCGGCGCAGGAACTCGGAGGTGAGGGCGATTTCTGGCAATAGGACCAAGGCTTGCCGGCCTTGTCTCAGGCAGGCGGCAACGGCTTCCATGTAGACTTCGGTTTTGCCGGACCCTGTGACACCGCGCAGCAAAGTCGTGCCATAGGCGCGGCTGTCAATCCCGGCGCAAAGCTGTGTTGCGGCGCTCGTTTGATCCTCGGTGAGGATCTTGCCCTTTGCGTTGAAATCCAAGTTTGGAAACGGCATGTCGCGCGGAGCTTCGACTTCTAAGACCGCACCGAGCTTGACCAAGCCCTTGATGACCGATGAGGTCACACCCGCATGATCAGACAGCTCTTTCAGGGTGAAATTTTGCCCGGCGTTCGCTTCAAGAACCTCGATCACCTTCGCGCGCGCTTCTGTGATCCGATCGGGCAGATGATCGCCCATTTTGTACACCTTGCGCATGGAGGGGGGCGCGGTCAGGCCGGGCGCGCGGGTGGCAAGGCGCAGCATGTGTGACATCGGCGTCAGAGTGTAATCGCCAGCGCGCGAGAGAAACGTCGCCATTTCGCGGCGCATCGGGGCCAGGTCCAGCACGCGCGACATGGCGCGAAGCTTTGAGGCGTCAAACCCGGCATCCCCTGCGCCCCATGCCACGCCCAGCACTTTGCGCGGGCCAAGGGGCACCTCGACATAGGCCCCTTGCCAGCACCCGCCGGGCGGCGCGCGGTAGGTCAACATCCGATCAAGCGGTTGCGCCGTCAGAACGGACACGCGTGCGCCTTCGTCATAAAAGACCGGCTCACTTTCTGATTGCCCAAATCCCTTGCTCATCCGTGCTGTTTGCCTGTTTTTTAGCTCCCTACCCCAAGGGATAGGAAAAATTATTCAAATGGGACTACAAATCTCTTTTAAGACTCGCATCAATACGCTACCCTACGTGCATTCAATATGACATTTACCAACAGGATTGCATCATGGCTTTCGAGAATTTTATGACCGAAACGCTCCGCGCCCCAACCCAAGACGCCACATTAGAGCGTCTGCGCGCTGGCTTGATCGGGGAAGGCACAACATTTCCGACGGCGACAGGCCCAAAGCCACTTGTGTATGCGGACTATACTGCGTCTGGGCGCGCGCTGCGTCAGGTGGAAGATTTCATCGCTCAAGATGTGCTGCCGTTCTATGCAAACACCCATACTGAAAGCAGCTACACCGGCGGCTATATGACCCGGCTGCGCGAAGAGGCCCGAAGTTTCATCGCGGCGCAGGTGGGCGCGGGCGATGGGTGTCGGGTGATTTTCACAGGATCCGGCTCCACTGCTGCAATCAACAAGTTTGCCTCGCTTTGTGGGCTGCGCGATCTGGCCAATGCGCCGCGTGGGGTCTTGTCTCGTTGGCGCGGCGAGAGGCACAAACCTTTGGTGTTGATTGGCCCCTATGAACATCACTCAAACATCCTGCCTTGGCGCGAATCTGGCGCGGATGTGATCGAGATTGACGAGGCGACAGGCGGCGGGCCGGATATGGCCCAACTCGAAGCCGCTTTGACCAAGGCCCAAAATCGCCCCTTGGTGGTGGGCGCATTTTCGGCTGCCTCGAATGTCACTGGCATTTTGACGGATATTGACGCCGTGACACGCTGCCTCAAACGCTACGGTGCGCTGGCTGCTTGGGATTTCGCTTCCGCGGGACCATATGAAGACATAGAGATGAACACGCCGGGCGCGGAAAAAGACGCTGTGTTTTTGTCGCCTCACAAGTTTCTGGGCGGACCGGGCGCATCCGGGCTTTTGGTGATCCGGGAAAGCGCTGTGCGCATGGATAAGCCCACCCTGCCCGGCGGCGGATCGGTGTTCTATGTCTCGCCGTGGGACACAGATTACTCAGGATCATTGTGCGAACGCGAAGAAGCGGGCACGCCCAATGTGATCGGTGATATTCGCGCCGCGCTTGCGTTTGCCGTCAAGGGCGCGGCGGGGAGCGAGGGCATAATGGCGCGCGACCGCGCGCTTGTGGATCAAGCGCTGGCCGCTTGGGAGGATGTGCCGGGCTTAAAGGTCTTGGCAGGCGATAACGCGCAAAGGTTGCCGATTTTCTCATTTCTGATCGAGGATGCATCGGGGACACGGGTCAATCACAACCTTGTCACGCAAATGCTCTCGGATCGGTTTGGGATTCAAGCACGGGGTGGCTGCGCCTGTGCCGGGCCTTATGGGCATCGGTTGCTGGGGTTGGATCGCTCCGACGCGCGCCGCCTGCGCGCGGCGATCCTTGCTGGCGACGAAGCGGCGCGGCCCGGGTGGACGAGGTTGAACCTGAGCTATGTCATGGCGCCTGAAACCGTTGACTACATCCTCTCATCGGTGGCCGAATTGGCCCATGCTCTTTATGATGGGCGCGCGATTTCGGGTGCATCCCATAGGCCGCCCGGATGTGTTGATGCCAATTCTTACGTTGCGCATTAGGGGTTTTGGAAGTTGGCGCTGTGCTGTATGAGAGCGCCAACATTTGACCTCAGCCAAGGAAGAACACATGAAATTTTTTGCTGATACCGCCGATGTGGATGACATCCGCGCCTTGAACGATCTTGGGCTTGTGGATGGGGTCACAACAAACCCGTCGCTTATCAAGAAATCCGGTCGTGACATCATCGAAGTCACCAAGGAAATCTGTTCCTTCATCGACGGGCCTGTCTCGGCTGAGGTCGTTGCGACAGATGCAGACGATATGATCGCTGAAGGGCGCAAGCTGGCGGAAATCGCCGGGAACATCGCTGTCAAAGTCCCGCTGACACTGGATGGGTTGAAGGCCTGCAAAGTGCTGACTGATGAAGGGAAAATGGTCAACGTGACCTTGTGCTTCTCGGCCAATCAAGCGCTCCTTGCGGCGAAGGCTGGCGCAACATTCATCTCGCCATTCATCGGCCGTCTGGATGATATGAGCATGGACGGCATGGAGTTGATCGGTGATATCCGCCAGATCTACGACAACTACGGGTATGAAACACAGATCCTTGCCGCCTCGATCCGCACAGTGAACCACGTTAAAGACTGCGCATTGATCGGCGCTGACGTGATCACCGCGCCGCCCTCGGTGATCAAAGCTCTGGCGGGCCATCCGCTCACAGACAAGGGCCTTGATGCCTTCCTGAAAGACATCGCGGCCGCCGGAATCAAAATTCTGTAATCCGCGACAACTATGGCTTTTTGAACATAAAGGGGGCCTTTGGGCCTCCTTTTTTTGATTTTCTTTTAGAAATCCGATTTTCGCTCTGCTATGCTGTTTGAAACAAAAAGAACAAAGCAGTGAGACAGGCCATGGCGAGCAACGCTCCGATCAGCGACGAATTGCGCGAACAAATCATCGACCAACCAGAAGTGATTTTGGATGACCATGACGTGATGCGCGCCTTGATTGCCGCAAATGAACGCAGCATGGGCACCAATATTGTGGACCTGCGCGGGATCGCGATGGAGCGCCTTGAAGGGCGGCTTGACCGCTTGGAAGACACACATCGTTCCGTCATCGCGGCCGCCTATGAGAACCTCGCCGGGATGAACACAATTCACCGCGCCGTCTTGCGCATGTTGGACCCAGCAGATTTTGAAGTCTTCATGACGGATCTTGGCGGCGAAGTGGCTGATATTCTTAGGGTTGATTGTGTGCGCTTGGTTCTTGAAACCGTGCAGGATGATGACAATTCGGCCGTCAAAAAGCTCGGCAAGGTCTTGGTTGCGGCGGGGGCTGGTTTTGTGGACGACTACATTGGCCAGCCGCGTTCACGCTCAAACGGGTCGGTCTCATTGCGCCAGGTGCATGAGCAAGACGACAAACTCTATGGCGATAGCGGCTTTTGGGTGCGCTCAGAAGCCCTCATTCGCCTTGATCTTGGCGAAGGGCGGTTGCCGGGCATGTTGGTTATGGGCGCTGAGGATCCGCATCAGTTCAAGCCCGGCCAGGGCACCGATTTGCTTGCCTTCTTTGGCGGCGTTTTTGAGCGAGCGATGCGCCGGTATCTATCGTGAGACAAAACGCGAAACTGTTGGTTTTTTGCAGTGTTGCTGGGCAAATTCACCCCCTTAAGGTTGTAAATGTCGCAATCCGGGCTTGATATCTCCCCCGGCGCACGCGATGCGCTTGAAGGGTTTTTGGACCATCTACGTGCCCTTGATGGTGCCGCCGAAAACACACTTGAAGCTTATCGCAAAGACATCGTCAGCTATCTGTGTTTTCTCGCCGGGCATTTTGGCGGGCCGCAAGGCCGTGTTGCCTTGGCTGGTGTTGGCCTGCGCGATATGCGGGCATGGATGGCGTCTGAGCGCAGCGCCGGATTGTCGGCGCGCTCCCTTGCGCGGGCGCTTTCTGCTGTCAAAGGGTTTTACCGATGGCTTTCGGATCAAGACGGTTTTGACGCCAGCGCTGTCTTGATGATCCGTGCGCCGAAGTTCACCAAAAAACTCCCCCGCCCCCTCACCTCAGAGTCCGCAAGCGATGTGATTGCACTGGCCCAAAGCCAAGCGCGTGAAGATTGGGTGGGGGCGCGCGATGGGGCGGTTGTGACGCTGCTCTACGGCTGTGGTTTGCGGATTTCGGAAGCTTTGTCGCTCACCGGGCGCGTTGCCGATTTACCCGAAGTCTTGCGCATTGTTGGCAAGGGCGGCAAGGAGCGGATCGTGCCGGTGTTGCCTGCTGCGCGCCAAGCGGTTGCGCGATATGTGCGGCTTTGCCCCTATCCGATGACCCAGGACGGGCCGCTGTTTTTCGGTGTACGGGGCGGCGCCTTGTCGCCGCGTATCGTGCAAAAATCGGTAGAGAGCGCGCGGCTTCAATTGGGCTTGCCTGCGACCGCGACTCCGCACGCGATGCGCCATAGTTTTGCGACGCATTTGCTCAATGCCGGGGGCGATTTACGCGCCATTCAGGAGTTGCTGGGCCATGCCTCCCTGTCCACAACCCAAGCCTACACCGCGGTGGATGATGTGCGTTTGATGGAGGTCTATGACGCGGCGCACCCAAGGGCGGCACGGCGTTGATTAGATAAAATTCGAAACATCGCGAAACGGCTTATTTACGAATCGATCCCATAGTGAGGGCAGTGACACAGCAGCTTGACCAGAAAGGACGAGCCATGACAGCCCTCGCTAGCACCGCCCTTGAGGCGATGCGCGCCTCAAACATCGGATTGAGCGTGGCCTCTGCCGCGCATGAGTTGACGGATGAGGCCCGTAACACAAATTTCAAAGACATCGTTGCAAGTTTGGACGCCAATCAAGATGGGCGTTTAACCCCTAAAGACGCGCTTGGCGTTGCCGCACGCGCTGGCGCGAAAGCGTTTTCGGCGGTGACTGGCATCGAAATAGATACCACGGCAGGCTTTACCGCTGACCCTGCTCAACGCGCCCGCGACGCCGCAAGGGACATGCCAGAGGAAACCGCGCAGGCGCAAATGGCCGCCGCTGCGCTGGCCAAGCCCGACCCCATGGGACGCGCGCCCGCTTTTGCGGGGGTCGCGGGGCTTCACGCCATGTACGACGAAATGCGCGCCATGCGCTAAGAACAAGTGGTCCTGGCACAGGCTGCTTGCGCTGCTGCTTGCTTGGCGTTCCCTCGCTTATTGCCGGGACCACTTGCCCAGCTGTTCATGATCCGTCATGACAGTGGGCATGACAGTGACATTCAAAGCCTACCTCGTTCATCTTTTCACAGCGCTCGGCGCGATTTGCGCCATGCTGGCCATGCTTGCTGCCGTCGATGGGCAATGGGGGGAGATGTACCTTTGGCTGGTTGTCGCCTTTGTGATCGATGGAATAGATGGGCCTCTTGCGCGCCGCTATGACGTGAAAACCAACGCACCCACGATTGATGGCGCGTTGATGGATCTGATCATTGATTACCTGACCTATGTGTTCATCCCAGCTTTCGCGCTTTTCAAATCGGGCATTTTGCCCGGCTGGACCGGGTGGATCGCGATCATCGTCATCACCTTCGCCTCCGCCATATACTTCGCGGATACCCGCATGAAAACAAACGATAATTCGTTTTCCGGGTTTCCGGGATGCTGGAACATGCTCGTGGTGGTCTTGTTCGCGACTGAGCCAAATTTCTATATCACTTTGGCGCTGGTTGTTGGGCTGAGCGTGGCCATGTTCACGCCGCTCAAATTCATCCACCCAGCGCGAACCGAGCGTTGGCGCCGCGTTTCTTTGCCCATCGCAATCATCTGGACAGCCTTTGCAGGCTGGGCCGCATGGGTCGAGTTTGCGCCGGGAAGTTGGGCGCATCACGGCCTCGTCATCACATCTGTCTATCTGCTGTTTGCAGGCATGGTGCAGCAAATCCTACCGCCACGCCGCGCAGCTTAGCGCCCGTGGTGCGAGGTAAACGGAATCTTGAGACCTGCCTGAACAAACCAAGGGCTTGCAGGACCGCGTGAGAAATAGCGCCCGGCCCCGACATTGAGCTTTAGGTTTTTGTTGAGCGCATAATCCGCTTCGACACGGCCACCATAGATCAAGCCGCCATTGGTATTGATGCCGCCACCAGCCCCGGCCCCGGCAAAGCCCTCAACCGCAACCGCGAAACGATCCCCAATCGGAAGCTCGTATCCAACGCCGACAGCCCCAATCGCATAGCCGCCAACATCGCCCCAAACCGCTGTCAAACCAGAGCCAAACACATAGAAATGCTTGCCGAAAAACAGATCGAGCGAGCTTTCATAAAGCACGGGGTTCCCGCCAAGCGGGCCGCGAGGGGGGGGACGGCGCAACCCAGGATGCTCAAAGGAGTAATGAAGTCCTGTCGACATTTGCCAACGACGCGACGCCCAAAGGCCCCCTTTGGCGTGGGCGCGCGGATCATCCAGGTTAATGACACTGCGCGCAAAAACAGTCGCGGCTTGGAAGTTTCCGGTAAAGGATTTCACACCACCAATACCGGCCTCGACCCCTAGCCCTGGCCACAGATTTGCGGAGATACCAAGGCTCGCCGTCCCGATCAAACCGCCGCCTGTATCAACTTCGCCGCCGCCCGACAGCCCAAGCCCCACATCGAAAAACCCGCGGACCCACTCGCCTTTTGTGTACCAACGTGGCCCGGCTTGGATTTCGGCGTAGCCCTCACCGTCCCCGGCCATCGCCCCGGCAAGACGCACAAAGACCTCTCGCCGCGCGCCCGGCTCGGCGCGAAACGTAAGCTCGGCCCCAACGAGATACATGTTATCAACAGGCCGGGTGCTCCAACGCCGGGTGGAATTGATGGTGATATAACTGCGCGCAAATGGCTTAATCGCGGCGATGACCGTGCCATTGGCAGGTTTATGATCCGTGAAGCCGCCAGACACCGCCATATGAAGCGGCACCACAACACCCGCCGAAATCGCAGGGCCAGCAACAGGCGCGTCTTTGATTGCAATCCAGGAAACACCGAGACTGCCTTTGAGGTTTGGCGTGATCGCATGCACCACGGAGGCATTCAAGCGCGCCATCAGCCCATCGCCATAAATCAACTCAGCGCCGCCGCCCCCCCCCAGAAAGGCGCCAAGGTCAATCGCTGTACGCTCGGTGAGGTTGAACCGCTTGTAAGCCTCGATCCCGCCTACAAAAAGCCCGCCACGATAACCTGTCGCAGAGGAGTAAATCGACTGGCCGAAATAAAACCCATTCCCAAGGTCAACCGCGCCGGTCACATAGTGAAATGATGTCAACTGTGCGGTGGGCGATGTGAAGACATCGAACCCGGTCTTGATCTCTAGTTCAGTCGCCGCCGCAGGGGAAGCAAGTGCCAGCAACCCACTGAGCGCAAGCGCCGCAGGTTTCAGAATGTTTTGAATAAATTTGGACATGGCGCGCGTTCCTTTGTTGCCCCCTCTTCTCACGGCGAAGGGGACGCAAGCAACATATCCAACGAAAATGGGGGACCGAAGCCCCCCAATCGTTGATATTTTACCACAATTTCAAGACGACCAGCTAGCCAAGCGCCGCGTCGCATCGTGCGCAGGTTCCCGCATGGGTATGGGTGCCAACGTCCGGTAGGATTTTCCAGCACCGGCCACATTTTTCACCCTCTGCAGTTTCAAACACCACAGCGATGCCATTCACCTCCGGCAACCGGAAGGCTTCGGCTGGGGCCGGATCAAGGCTGACACCAATTTGGCTGGTGATACAGATATCGGCAAAGCGCACAGAATTCAGCGCATCGGCCAAGGCGCTGTCCTCCACATGCACAACAGGCGCGGCCTCAAGCGAGGCACCAATGACCTTGTCTCGACGCTGGACTTCCAGCGCCGCCGTGACCACGCGCCGCGCATCGCGAATGCCCGCCCATTTGTCGGCAAGGGCAGAATCCGCCCATTGCGCAGGCGTCTCAACCATATCCGTCAGGTGAATCGAGCTGTTCTCACCCGGAAACCGTTCAAGCCAGACTTCTTCCATCGTGAACACCAAAATCGGCGCAAGCCATTTTGTCAGGCGATGATACAGCATGTCCAAGACCGTGAGGGCGGAGCGGCGCACGAGGCTGTCCTCACCATCACAATAAAGCGCGTCTTTGCGGATATCGAAATACAGCGAACTGAGATCAACGGTTGCAAAGGTGAAGACCGCTTGCCACACCCCGGAGAAATCAAACGCGCGATATCCATCGCGCACCTGCGCGTCGATCTCGCTCAATCGATGCAACACCCAGCGTTCCAACTCGGGCATATCCGCAGGATCAACGGCTTTTGAAGGGTCATACTCGCCGAGCGATCCAAGCAGATACCGCATGGTATTGCGCAACCGTCGATAGCTGTCAGCGACCCCTTTGAGGATTTCCGGCCCGATGCGTTGGTCCGCAGTATAGTCAGATTGCGCGACCCAAAGGCGCAGAATATCCGCGCCGTATTGTTTGATGATCTGCTCAGGAACGATGGTATTTCCCAAGGATTTGGACATCTTCATGCCCTTCTCATCAAGGGTGAACCCATGCGTCACGACGTTGCGATAGGGCGCGCGCCCGGTGGTGCCACATGCCTGCAACAGCGAGGAATGGAACCAGCCACGGTGTTGATCGGTGCCTTCCATATAAACGTCAGCGATGCCGTCTTTGGCCCCATCTTCACGATCACGCAGCACAAAAGCGTGGGTGCACCCGCTGTCAAACCACACGTCCAACACATCGAAAACCTGGTCATAGGCGTCAGGGTCCGTGATGCCGTTCAGCACTTTCGCCTTGAACCCCTCGGCATACCAAACATCGGCGCCATTTGCCTCGAATTCGGCAGCGATGCGCGCATTCACCTCGTCGTTGCGCAACAGATAATCCGCATCGGTTGGCAGCGCGCCTTTCTTGGTGAAGCAGGTCAGTGGCACACCCCAAGCCCTTTGTCGCGACAACACCCAATCCGGGCGGCTTTCGATCATCGAATACAAACGGTTACGCCCTGCTTGGGGCGTCCATTTCACAAGTTCGTCGATCGAGCGCAGCGCGCGGGTTCGAATATTGTCGCCGTAGGTGTTCATCCCGTCGTCCAGCGTGCGATCTACGCCCGCAAACCATTGCGGCGTATTGCGATAGATCACAGGTGCCTTTGAGCGCCAGGAATGTGGATAGCTGTGTTTGATTTTGCCGCGCGCAAGAAGCCCGCCCACCTCGGTCAACTTGGCAATAACGGCCCCATTGGCGTCGCCTTCCCAATCTCCCTTTTTGGCCTTCTCACGCAGGATACGCTTGCCACCAAACAGCGGCAGATCTTCGCGAAACCTGCCATCGTCAAGCACGTTATAGGTGATGACTTCTTCCAGCATGCCAAGGTCGCGGTACAGCTCGAATTCATCCATACCGTGAGAGGGCGCACAATGCACAAACCCGGTCCCATCGGTGTCGGTCACGAAGGGGGCGGCGCGAAAATCGCGTTTCTCATCCCATTCGCCTTCGCCGCCTTCAATCCCGTGAAACGGATGCTCCAGCTGCAACGCCGACAGCTCAACGGCACTCACCGACCGCACACGTTTGTATTGCTCAGGTTCAAGGCGTGCGCGCGACATCACGTCATCGGCGCGCAGATCGGCTAGCACGAATTTGTCACCCGCCGCAGCCCAACACTCTTCTGGCGCATCCGTCACCTCATAGAGGCCATAGTCAATATCCGCGCCAAAAACGACAGCCTTATTGGACGGGATTGTCCAAGGTGTTGTTGTCCAGATCACCACCGAAGCGTCAGCGAAATCCATCGCCATTTGCTGAACAGCGCCGCCAAATCCCGCCTCGCCATGCGCCTCGATCAGCGCGGCGGCTAGGTCTTCGTTGCCGTCAATCCCCGCCACCCGAAATTTGACCCAGATGGTGAAACTCTCTTTGTCATGATACTCGACTTCGGCTTCAGCAAGGGCGGTTTTCTCCACGGGCGACCACATCACAGGTTTTGAGCCTTGATAGAGCGTCCCGTTCATCAGGAACTTCATGAATTCCTGCGCAATCACGGATTCCGCATGGTAATCCATTGTCAGATATGGGTTTTCCCATTTTCCCGTGATGCCGAGACGTTTGAATTCGTCGCGTTGCACATCGACCCAATCTTGGGCGAACTTGCGACATTCCTGACGGAAATCCACAACAGGCACGTCGTCTTTGTTTTGTCCTTTGAGGCGATATTGCTCTTCGATTTTCCACTCAATGGGCAGCCCGTGGCAATCCCAACCGGGGATATATCGCGCATCGTGACCCATCATTTGGTGCGACCGCACAATGATGTCTTTGATTGTTTTGTTGAGCGCATGGCCGATGTGAAGATGCCCGTTCGCATAGGGCGGGCCATCGTGCAGCACAAAATCGGGACGATCCGCACCCTTTTCGCGCAGGCGGTCATAAACGCCGATTTTTTCCCAGCGCGCCAGCCAGTCGGGCTCGCGTTTGGGCAGGCCTGCGCGCATTGGAAAATCGGTTTCAGGAAGGTTCAGCGTTGCTTTGTAGTCGGGCATATCGGCACACATTTGTCCGGTCCTCGGTCTTAGTCAGGGGATGTCGAAAATCAGTCGGCACGATGCATACATGCCTAATCCCGGCGTCTCGATCAGAGCGCCGGGCAAATAATTCGAATAATGATCGCAATTCTTGTGTGCATCATGGGAGGCGTTATAGGCGCGCGAAAGCAGGGGGTAAAGGGGGCTCGGCCTAGCGGCTGTCGATCAGCACCCGCGCAACCAATGTGAGCACAATAATGGGGATGACTTTCACCAGAGGCCCAAGCGGATCTGCCCATAATTCCGGCAAAACAATCGTCGCGCCGGCGAGATAGAAAATCGAAAAGAGCGCCATAATGACCAAGACCCGATGCGCCCAACGGCGCACCAAAAGCATGATCCCCAATACGAATGTAACGCTTGCCAAGAGCCAAACCAAAAGGGCTGCGACATAAGGCGAATGACCTGCGGCAATCATGTAGTCAATCCCGGTTTGCGCGTTCGCAACAGCAATCGCCCCTGCGATAATCCAGTGCAACGCGAGCGTCAAAAAAACGAAGGGCGCAAGCAGCTCAAGGCGTGCACGCAACCGATCCTCAATCCCTGCGCGCATCCTCAAAAGGGTCTGTTCCATGGGAAGCGCCGGGCGCCCAAGCACCATTTTCGTTTGAATGTGATTGCCCGTTATCCCTCGTTTCATCACCTCTATCGCTGTAGTTCTGTAGGGTGCACGCCAGCCAAGCCAACTCGCAACATCCGCACAACGCGCCCAGAACCCAATGATCCAAAACGGGAAATAGACAGTCAAAAGGGGTACATCAAATCCGAGCCACGCCCGCATGGCGCGGGCAACATCCAATATTCCGTGGGCTTTCGCCTCGACCAAATCCGCCTCAGTCCGCGCAGGCACATCGCCATTGATCGCCCGCGACACGGCTTCGACGACATCCGCCATGGACACCGTCTTGATTTGCGTATTCACCATTGCCGCCACCATGGCATAGGGCACGCTCGCCTGTATCCGCAAGATCGCCGCCGCCCCCATCGCGCTTTGCGTCAGCACCAAACCGGGTCGAAAAATCCACCAATCCGTCGAACTTTCGCGGATCAAAGCATCGCCTTCCGCCTTGGTCCTAAAATACGCAAGATCGCCATTATCCGGGTTGTCCGCACCTGTAGGCGAGAAATGCACAAGCCCAACGCCCTCCTTTTCGCAGGCCAAAACAAGCGCGCCAATCGCATGAAGATGCACAGCGATCAGGCTGTCTTTCGGGTTCACCTGCAACGCTCCCGCGCAGTTCACCACCACGTCGATCTTGTCCAACAAAGGCAGCCAAGCGCCCGGCGTAGTGAGGTCGCGTAAATCTTTGAAAATCCAGTTGTATCCAGGCAGAACCCGACGCGCGGTCGCGGTGTCTCGCCCCAGCCCGATCACCTCATGACCTTGCGCCACGAGGCCACGCGCCACATGCGATCCAATGTTTCCATAGGCTCCAAGAACAAGAACGCGCTTCACGTATGACTCCCACTCTCACCCCCGCCAAGACAATACTCAGCGCGCGTGTTGTGAGCCAGACCATAGCGCGATGATCTTTCTTGATGGTTAAGACATGTGCGTTTTGCAAAGTCTTCTCAGGATGCGGCAAACAACCCGGTAAGCGCGCGTTTGACCAGCCCTGTGACAGAGGGGCGCTGCGCCTTGGAGAAGGCAATCGGACGACAAACATCCATCGCCGCCACACCCACGCGCGCGGTCAATGCGCCGTTCACCAAACCTTCACCAAAGCGCCTGCTCACTTTCGACAAAACACTGCCGCCCGCCACCGATCCAAGCAAATCATCGCCCATCGCAACCGCGCCCGTGGCCACGACATGCGCCATCACAGAGCGGGTCAATCGCCAACTGCCAAGCGCCCCGGAGCGCCCGCCGTAGATTTCCGCAACACGGCGGATCATGCGGATGTTCGCGCTCAGCGCCACCGCCACATCTGCCAAAGCAAGCGGCACAATGGCCGTCACTGTGGCCACTTGGCGCGCGGCCGCCTCAACCTCGCGTTTTGCGGCTTCATCAAGAGGAGTCAGCACATGAAGGCTGGCCAGCGCCAACACCCCATCCGCATCCAAAACATCCGGTGCGCGCTCCTCAAACCGGGCCAAAGCCCAACGCATGTCTTCGCGGCCACCATACAAACGTGCAAGCGCCGTGGTGACCTCGCGCGCCTTGGTTAAGTCGCCGTCCCGAGCCGAGGCATCCGCCAATGTTTGCAGCTGGTCCACCCGGCGTAAGCGCGCAAAAGCCGCCATTTCGCGCAACGCAAACACCACTAAAACCAGCGCAACAGCGACCAAGAGCGCTGTGACGATCAATCCCAAAACGGGGCTGCGTGCAAGCAGCGCATTCACGTAATCCCAAGCCGCAAGGGACACCATAAAGCCGATGAGCGTCACCAGAAGGGACCAAAACCAGCGCGCCAATTTGGACGGGCTGCGCGTTGCCAATTTCACTGCCATTTCCATGGCTTGTGGCGCAGGTTGGCCGTCGTGGTTCAGGTCTGGGACGGGCGGCGCGCTGGCGGGTGTCTCTGACGCGACATCGTCCAATTCAATAAGAACCGGGCCAGTTGGCTTGACTGGTTCGCTCATGCGCTGCGCTCCCATTCAAGCCGGATTTCTGTCAATCCTTCGTCATTTCCCGCACCAATCGCCACCGGACGAAACCCTTGAGCCGCATAGAAGCGGCGCGCGCGCGCATTGGCCGCGTGGGCATAGAGCGTCAGGCGTGAGGCTTTGGTTTGCGCGGTCTTCATGAGCTGCGCAGCGATCCCTTGACCGCGCGCATTGGGCAAAAGGTACAGCCCGTGCACATGTGTGTTCTCGACGGAAATGAACCCCACGATCCGGCCTTCAACGCGCGCCACGCGCACCCATCCCTGACGCACCATTCTGGCAAGGAGTTTGCGTTCTTCTTCGCGGGAGCGACTGCGCGCCATCCATTCAGCTTCTTCGACGGCCGCCCATAAAATACGGGCACAGGCGGCAACATCCCATGGGTAGGCGCGGCGAATGCGGGTGCTCATAACTTGTCTCCGATCAGGAATTCCGCCGCCTTATCCAGCCGAATATGCGGAGGGCCATCGCCGTGTTTGTTGGCGATGTCAGCCGGGGCAAAACGCATAACGGAATAGTCGCTCTCCAGCCAGTTTTGTGCGCCCTCCCTCGCGGGTTTGAGGAGCTGTGCGGGATCATCTGGCAACTCACCGGGATAGAATGCCGCCTCCTTGCCTGTCTCCAGCAGGCGCCCGCGCACACAGTCCAACGCGCGCCCATCTTTTGTGAGCGTTTGTTCGGTTGTGGCGCGCAAAGATGCAATCGCGATGGCGCGGGTCTGCGCGCCTGCAAAATCGGCGCGCGCAATGGCCTCACTGAGCATGGCTTGGGTGATTGCTGTCAGTTTCGCGTGTTGCGTGTGATGCAGATGATCCGCTTTGGTGGCGGCAAACAAAATGCGCTCCACGCGCCGCCCCCGAAATAGCTGACTGATAAAGGCGTTTTTGCCGGGGCGAAACGCTGCCAAAATATCCGCCATCGCCCGGCGTAAATCCTCAAGCGCGCTTGGACCAGCATGGATCGCGCCAAGCACATCCATCAAAACGACCTGCCTGTCGATCTTGGCGAAATGGTCGCGGAAAAACGGCTTCACGACACGGGATTTATAGGCTTCAAAACGCCGCTCCATTTCGCGCCACAGCGCGTGGCGGCCCTGTGTCTCAGGCTTGAGCAAGGGCGCAAATGTCAGCGCAGGCGAGCCTTCCATTTCGCCGGGCAACAAAAAGCGCCCTGGCGAGCAATCAGAAAACCCGGCTTCGCGCGCTGTGTTGAGATACTGCGTGAACGATTTTGCGAGCGCCTGCGCCTGCGCTTCTTCAAAGGCCACGCTGGCGTCTGTCGCCTTCACGAGCGTCAAATAAGCTGCGGCTTGATCGCGCGAGGTGGCGCGTTCAAGCGTTTGGGCGCTCCATTGGGCGTAGGACACATCCAGCAATGCCAAATCCAGCAGCCACTCGCCCGGATAATCAACGATGTCCAGATGCACCGTTCGCATAGGGCGCACCCCGCTCAGCAGCCCGCCGGGGCGCAGGCGAAAGGACAGCCGCAATTCGCTCACGGCGCGCGTGCTGCTTGGCCAATGCGGCGCCGGGCCTGTCATCGCGCCAAGATGGGTTTCGTAGTCAAACCGGGGAATTGTATCGTCGGGCTGAGGTTGCAAAAACGCTGTTTGAATGCGGCCTTCATGGGCCGAAGCAAGCCCAACCATACGCCCCCGATTGATCAGGTTCGCCACGAGCGACGTGATGAATACAGTCTTGCCAGCACGGCTCAACCCCGTCACCCCAAGGCGAATGACTGGCTCAAACAGAGCTTCGCGCGTGGTGTCGCCCACCGCTTCAACCTGCCGGATAATCCCGTCTGCTAAATCTGTTAGCCCCACAAAGGCCCCCTTGTTGCACCCATCCTAGATAAGGCGGCGCGCGCGCGATTGCCAGCATGCTTGCTACTGATGATAAGGCGGGGTATTTCGCGCCTATGCCACGATATGCCCTCAAAATCGAATATGACGGTCGGCCCTTTTCGGGCTGGCAGCGCCAAAAAGAACATGCCTCCGTGCAGGGCGCGGTTGAGGCTGCACTCGCGAAGCTTGAGCCGGATGTGCCCTCGATCGCGGCGGCTGGTCGCACGGATGCGGGGGTGCATGCGAAAGCGCAGGTGGCGCATTGCGACATGTCGCGTGATTGGGAGCCGTTTCGCTTGTCTGAGGCGCTCAATTATCACCTGAAACCACTGCCCATTGCGATTGTCGGCTGCGCGGCGGTGGATGACGATTGGCATGCCCGGTTTTCAGCGGTTGAGCGGCGGTATCTGTATCGGTTGATCGCGCGGCGCGCGCCCTTGGTGCATGACGTTGGATTTGCGTGGCGTGTGAGCGGCGAACTGGATGTTGAGCGCATGCAAGACGGCGCAAACCGTTTGCTGGGCCAGCATGATTTCACGACCTTTCGCGCTGTGCATTGTCAGGCGCAAAGCCCGATCAAAACCTTGGATGAGTTGCGCATTGAAACCCGTCCCTACGCTGGCGGAATTGAATACCTATTTCATGTGCGCGCGCGCTCGTTTTTGCACAACCAGGTGCGCAGTTTTGTGGG
The DNA here is from genome assembly GCA_050633625.1 of Maritimibacter sp. Classification (GTDB taxonomy): domain Bacteria; phylum Pseudomonadota; class Alphaproteobacteria; order Rhodobacterales; family Rhodobacteraceae; genus JBOEGW01. The sequence goes on from JBOEGW010000003.1 coordinate 103,414, forward strand.
CACGTTGGAGCGGGTTGGGGCGGGGAGCTGGTCGCCTGAGGACGTGCGCGCCGCCCTTGACGCCCGTGATCGCGCGGCCTGCGGTACGGTTGCGCCGAGTGATGGGCTATATTTGGCGGGCGTGGGCTACGCGCATGATCCCTTCAAGACCTGAGACACCTTGGCAAATGTCGCCTTGCATCCCTTCCTCGCCTTGATATTGTCTCGCCAACAAAGCGCCTACAAAACAGAACCCTAGCGGGGCGTATGAACGAGGCGAGCACGGTCAGGAGCAGGCAAAAATGTTCGGCAATGACAGTACGATTTTCAGAATTCCTGCGCCTTTTGGCTTCACAGTAGAGGTGCGCCAGTCGATCCTGTTTCTGATCGGCTTGATCGTGGTTTTCAACTTCAATCCAAGCACGATGCACTACACAATGATCTACGCGGCTGCGTTGTTCTTGTCGATTTACCTGCATGAAATCGGCCATGCTTGGGGGTGCAAAATACAAAACATCCGGGTGCGCGAAATCGTCCTTTACGGCGGCGGTGGCTACTGCTTGCCGGGGCGCTCGATGAACCGCAAAGAGGATGAGCTCGTCACAGCCATGGGGCCGATTGTGACGATCTCTCTTTGGGCAATTTGTTCGCTTGCCGTGCCATATACATCGGGCATGGGGTTGTTGAGCTATTTCATTTCGACGATGGCGTGGCTCAACGGATTTCTCGCAATCTTCAACCTTTTGCCGGTGATGCCGCTTGATGGCGGGCGATTGTTCCGCCTGATCTTGGCGCGGCTCATGAAGCCATTGACCGCCAGCAGAATCGCAGGCGGTGTTGGGCTGTTTTTCTGTGGTCTCTGGGCGCTCTATATGGTTGGCATTGTGACCGGGATCACCGGCGGGTTCTTCTTGCTGTTCATTCCGAATTTCCGCCTGCACCTCAATATGATCCGTCACGGCCATTTCTGATGAACCTGCCATATTGACCGCTTCCCCCTGCCCTCGCCTTGCGTCATAATGCCTGCCAAACATGTATAAGCAGGCAGCGGTATGAACGATCTCCTTTCCGATCAAAATGACGAGTATGACGCCTCCTCCATTGAGGTGCTCGAAGGGCTGGAACCTGTGCGCCAGCGCCCGGGCATGTATATCGGCGGCACCGATGAGCGCGCCTTGCATCACCTTGTTGCCGAAATCCTCGATAACTCCATGGATGAAGCCGTGGCCGGGCATGCCAGCCGGATCGAGATTGAGCTACATGCGGATTATTCCGTCACCGTCACTGACAATGGCCGCGGTATTCCGATTGATCCGCATCCCAAGTTTCCCGACAAATCCGCGCTGGAAGTGATCCTGTGCACCCTTCATGCGGGCGGAAAGTTCTCTGGCAAAGCCTACCAAACCTCTGGTGGCTTGCACGGGGTTGGCTCCTCCGTTGTGAACGCGCTTTCCGATTTGATGGTGGTGCAGGTCGCCAAAAACAAAGAGCTGTTTGAACAGCGGTTTTCGCGCGGCATCCCCCAAGGCCCGGTGGAGAAGGTCGGTGCAGCCCCCAATCGGCGTGGCACCTCTGTCACCTTCCACGCGGATGAGCAAATCTTTGGTTCGCACCGCTTTAAACCCAAACGCCTTTTCACCTTGGCGCGCTCAAAAGCCTACCTTTATTCCGGCGTCGAAATCCGCTGGAAATCCGCGATCAGCGATGGCGACACGCCGCAAGAGGCCACCTTCCATTTCCCCGGCGGTCTTGCCGATTACCTCTCCGAAGTTCTGGGCGGGGCGACCACCTACGCCGACCAACCCTTCGCAGGCAAAGTGGAGTTTCGCGAAAAGTTTGGTGAGGCGGGCTATGTCGAATGGGCGATCAACTGGACGCCTGCGCGCGATGGCTTCATTCAATCATATTGTAACACAGTGCCCACCCCCGAAGGCGGCACCCATGTCACCGGGTTCTGGGCGGCGATCCTCAAAGGGATCAAGGCGTATGGCGAGCTGGTGGGCAACAAAAAAGCTGCCTCAATTACCCGCGAAGATTTGATGGTGGGCGGCTCGGCGCTGGTGTCGACCTTCATCGCGGACCCGGCGTTTGTGGGCCAGACCAAGGACCGGCTCAGCACCGAAAGCGCCGCCAAAATGGTTGAAGGATCGGTGCGCGATCACTTTGACAACTGGCTGGCGGCGGATACCAAATCCGCTGGCGCGATCCTTGATTTTCTGGTGCTGCGGGCCGAAGAGCGCCTGCGCCGCAAGCAAGAAAAAGAGACCCAGCGCAAGACGGCCACCAAAAAGCTGCGCCTGCCCGGCAAGCTTGTCGATTGTTCCGCGACCAACCGCGAGGGCACTGAGCTGTTTATCGTCGAAGGGGACTCCGCTGGCGGCTCCGCGAAAATGGCGCGCGACCGCAAGAAACAAGCGCTCCTGCCTTTGCGCGGTAAAATCCTCAACGTGCTTGGCGCGGCCAGTTCCAAACTTGGCACCAACCAAGAAATCGCGGACCTCAGCCAAGCGCTTGGGGTCAACCTTGGCACGCGGTTTAACGTGGATGATCTGCGCTATGACAAGATCATCATCATGACCGATGCGGACGTGGACGGCGCGCATATTGCGGCGCTGCTCATGACGTTTTTCTTCACCCAGATGCGGCCGATGATTGATCAGGGTCACCTCTATCTCGCCTGCCCGCCGCTCTACCGCCTGACCCAAGGCGCCAAACGCGTTTACGTGGCGGATGATGCGGAGAAGGATGTGATGATGGCCAAAGGGCTGGGCGGGAAAGGCAAGATCGACGTTCAGCGGTTTAAGGGGCTGGGCGAAATGGACGCGAAAGACCTCAAGGACACAACCATGAACCCGGAAACCCGAAAGCTGATCCGGGTAACGATTGACGAGGATGAACCGGGCGAAACCGGAGACCTTGTGGAGCGGCTCATGGGCAAGAAACCGGAATTGCGGTTCGAGTACATCCAAGAAAACGCGAAGTTCGTGCAAGAGTTGGACGTTTAGGAAATAGCATAGTCAGCGCTATCGGGTTGTCTCATACAACACTCTGGTTCGCTTTTTTGACATGGCTGGTTTTTCTGAGGGCAAAGGATTTGCTTCTTTGGAATTCAACGAAGCCGGGGACTATCTTGCTGGACGCGTTGGTCCCTTGGCCACTTCTTTGGAGGTTCTAACCCAAACGCATCAGGGCCAGACGTTGAGGGACAGCGCTACAGCGCTTGAACAACAGACCAAGGCACCCGAAAGCCAACACGCGTTACTCCAGAAGTCTGCACTCCTACAAGCTGAACGGTGGATAATAAAGGCGCTCAAAGAGATAGTGAGCGAAAACGGTAAGCACACGAAAGATTTGCATCCAAGAGTCGGACTGATCCGCTAACTCAGTGCTTTGCGAAGCCGCGACTGACCCTGGGAGGGCATTCGCGCCTCCTGTGGTCAACCCAGCGCCCCAAAACCTCCCGTCCTTCATCCCTGAACGGACATCAACAATGCGCCCTCCCGTGGGGAGGGTCGGGCGCGGCTCGGTCCTGCGGCCCGTGCTAAGGCAATCCAATTCCAAAACCCTTGCTGCAAAGGGTCACATGGCCTGTGCATGATCGGTGCGTCGTTTTCATATCGTAGTTTTGCGCTTTTTGGGGACGTGCCCGCCTCCGGCGTTATCGCGTGTCACATCACCCACATCCTACCATCGCACTCATTTTCCCGCTCCCCCCTTGCGAAGTTTCTCTCCCCTTTCTAGGCTTCTCCAAAGGGATAAGAGAGGTAACACATGAAACGCGCATTCGCATTGGCCGCAGGGCTTTTTCTGGCGGCCACCGCCGTCACGCCATCTGCGGCCCAAGAGGTCACAAAGTGGAAATCCGTTGGTTGGTGGGACATTCAGTTTTTTGAGGAATACGGCGGTTGCGCCGCTGTCGCGGAGTTTCAGAACAACTCCTTTGTCTTCATCGGCTTGGACACCGGGACCGGAAACCTCGGCCTGCGGATTGCTGTGCTGAACCAAAACTGGTCCTCCATCACCCCCGATGAACCCTACCAAGTCGTCGTGCGCTTTGATCGCCGCGCACCGTGGAACTTGACCATGTATGGTGCGGATGTTCAGGGGCGGCCTGGGCTTTACAACCTCTTTCCAGCCGACAGCCAATCGGCCGCCAACTTCGTGCGCGAATTCCAACGCTCGCGCCATATGGTCTGGACGTTTCAAGGCACTGAGCTTGGCGATTTTTCCCTGAAAAGCACCAACCAAGCCTACCGCGAAGTGTATGCCTGTACAGACCAATACCTGAAAAACATGGCCGGGTCTGATCCCTTTGCGAGCGGCAAGACCGGCGCAAGCGGAGGGGGCGGCGCAGACCCGTTCAAATAACTTAGGTTGGCCCCGCTGACGTTCCAGAACACCAGCGCGCAGAATAGTGTTGGGGGGCGGCGTTTCGCCCCCTTTATCATCCACAAAAGCCCCATGCGCGCTCACACCATGACAGGCAGTACTTGCACGCGGCCTAAATTTGAGAGCAAAACGGCCCATAGGTTTTATCCCGCCGCGCACAAGCTGGCGGACCCATCCTGACGCAGCGTCGCTCTCTCTCGCGCGGCCCTTGCGCGGCGCGGCGCTTTGGCGCAGTCTGCGCCCATGCAGGTAGACGTCGCAAATCAAATCCTCGCCGAAAAGTTCGCCCCTTGGGTGAACGCGCTATCCCTGCGCATCGACACGATGTGTTGCCAAGGCGCACAGCTCTCCATGCCCATCACCCCTGACATCGCCCGGGTTGGCGGAATTGTGTCCGGCCAAGCCCTCGCGGCACTTGCGGATACGGCGATGGTTTTTGCTGTGGCCTCTCACTTCAAAGAGTTCAAACTTGTCGCGACCACAAATCTGGACGTGCAATTCCTGCGTCCAGGGTCCGGCGAAGCCATCGAGTGCCGCGCGACTGTCATTCGCGCTGGTAAATCTGTGGTGTTTTGTCGGGCACAAATGGTGGCGCTGCCCTCCGGCAAAGATGTCGCTCAAGCCACCGCCACCTTCATGCTCCCCGCATGAGCCCCAACGCCGGATACGCCGCTACAATGCTGGCCGCCGGGATCGGCATTCCAATTCTCGCCGCTCTTAACGCCTCCCTTGGCACGCGGATCGGCAATCCCTTTGCCACCGGGGTCGTGCTGTTTTCTGTCGCGCTTGGGATCGGCATTTTCGCAGCACTTCTCACAGGACCAGGCGCCTTGGCGCATGTTGCATCCGCCCCCAAACACCTGCTCCTCGCCGGGGTGTTCGTCGCATTCTACGTGCTCTCAATCACCTATGTCGCGCCGCATTTTGGCGTGGGGAATGCCGTGTTCTTCGTCCTCCTCGGGCAAATGATCTCTGCCGCCGCGATTGATCACTACGGCCTGTTCGGGGCGCGTCTTTCGCCTCTGACTCCAACCCGCATTGCCGGGCTGATCGTGATGGTGATCGGGGTGTGGCTCACCCAACGCAAATAGATTTCACTGTTCAAAAATATCCGCGCCGCAGGCACCACCTGAGGACATGTGTCCGAAGAAGACCTGCGCGCCGCAAGGCGCACAGTTGCGCTACGGCACGACTGTAACTGTTGTATTGGCTTTTCCGACTTGCTGGACCATCTGGAAAAACACTTGCGCGTTCTTCGGATGAGCGCGCACGCAGCCATGCGAGGCAGGACGGCCTAGATTACGGAGTTCGGTGGTGCCGTGCACGGCAATATCACCGTTGAAAAACACAGACCACGGCATTGGCGCATCATCATAAAGCGAAGACTTATGGTCTTTTGACAGGAAGAACGGGCGAAAACGCCCAGTTGGAGTCTCATAGCCTTTTCGACCTGTCGAGATGTCCCATGTGTATTTCTCGGTCTTTTTCTCCGCCACATAGGTCCGCGTGAGGGTCATTGTTTGATCGGAAATATCAATCACCGCGGCCACCGTGTCCACGGGCGGCGGACCTTCGGGCTGTGGCTCCAACTCCTCACAGGCCGCGAGCGCGATGGCCAGAATAAAAAAGGCCGCTGGTCTACGAAAAAATGTGAAAAATCCTGTCACGCGCATGTCTCTCTCTTGATGTCTGGGCACCCTAATACACGTCACATGTTAAGCAACCCACAGCTGCGCAAAAGGTCACAAAACACCAATGTTATCCACAAGATGTTGCGGATGCGGCGTGAGTTCCCCCCAGAGTTCGTGGCTTAGCCCGCTTTGATCTGCCCCGCCTCCAAGCGCATCACCCGGTCCATGCGCCCTGCAAGCTCTAAGTTATGAGTTGCGATCAAGGCGGAAAGCCCTGTGTCTTTCACAAGCTCCATGAGCGCGCCAAACACCCGGTCCGATGTGGCCGGATCAAGGTTTCCCGTAGGCTCATCCGCCAGCAAAAGGCGCGGCTCATTGGCCAAAGCGCGGCAAAAGGCGACCCGCTGCTGCTCGCCCCCGGACAGGGCGGCGGGGCGGTGCTTGGCGCGCGCCTCCACCCCAACACGGGTCAGTAAATCAAGCGCGCGCATCCGCGCCGCCTTCTCGCTCACCCCATTGGCAAGCTGGGGCAGCACCACATTTTCAAGCGCGCTAAACTCCGGCAACAAATGGTGGAACTGATAGATAAATCCCACGTCGCTCCGTCGTATTTCGGTGCGTTTCTGGTCGGAGAGGTTCGACACGTCTTGTCCGCCCACTGACACTGTCCCTTTTGTGGCAACGTCCAGCAATCCTGCGATGTGAAGCAGGGTCGATTTCCCGGCACCCGAGGGGGCGATCAAGCCCACGACTTCGCCCGGTTCAATCGCGAGCGAGACCCCGTCCAGCACCCGAACCTCACCGGGCTGCCCCGCGTTATAGGTTTTTGTGATCCCATCCAGCCGCAAGACATCACTCATAGCGCAGCGCCTCCACTGGGTTCATTTTTGCGGCGCGCCGGGCGGGAAAAATCGTCACCACACAGCTCAAGAACAACGACAAAATCACCGCCGATAACACATCCGCCAGCTCAAGCTTGGCGGGAAGCGCATAGATGCCGCGCACAGACGGATCCCAAACCCCGCCGCCAGACAGGTAATCCACAAGCGCAAAAATCTGATCAATATAGGTCGCAAACAAAACCCCAATGATAACGCCCGCAAGGGTGCCAACGATCCCCGTCAACGACCCACAAAGGAAAAACACCCGCAACACAGACCCTTCGGTGAGGCCCATTGTCCGCAAAATGCCAATGTCGCTGCCCTTGTTTTTCACCAGCATGATCAGCCCGGAAATAATGTTCATCGAGGCAATCAGCACCAGAATAGACAGAATGATAAACATCACATTGTCCTCCATCTGAAGTGCCCGCAAAAAGCCCCCCGCACTTTCTTTCCACGTCCAGACGAGCGCGCCCGCGCCCGCGGCACTCATGATCGCATTGAGCTGTTGATCAATCGCTTCCGGCTCCGCGACCATCACCTCAATCTCATCAGCAAAGCCTTCTTTGTTGAAAAAACTTTGTGCCTCTTTGAAGGGCAGGTAAGCGCGCGTTTTGTCGATATCCCAACGTCCGGCGGTGAAAATATATGTCACGTCATACACATTCACGCGCGGGCTCGTGCCAAAGGCCGTTTTTACGCCGTTTGGGGAAATCAGCTTGATCTTATCGCCCACATGCAGCCCCAAATCGCGCGCAATGCCTGAGCCGATTGCGATGCCGTCTTGAAAATCAGCGATATTGCCTTCTGAGGAGTCCGGGTTGGCGATACGTGGGATCGTCAAGAGATCCGCTTCACGAATTCCAAACACCTGAACGCCAGTATTGGCCTCTTTGTGATTGGCCATGACCTGTCCTTTGATCAAAGGAGCGGCGCGTGTGACACCTTCCACAGCGCCAATGCGCGTGGCCCATCCTTCAAAGTCAGCGATCTTGCGATCCAACAGGCCAGTGTCGTTGAACTCCCCACGATCATACACCGTCACATGCGCGTTTGCGCCAAGAATAGTGTCGACAAATTCCGCGCGAAATCCGGTGCGCACGGCAAGGGTGATGATCAAGGCCGCGACCGCCAATGTGATCCCAACAAGGGAAATCCACGTCATCGTGGACACGCCCCCTTCGGCTTTGCGCGCGCGCAAATAACGCCAAGCAATCATCCATTCAAACCTAGAAAACGGCGCTGTGCGATTGGCCAAGTTCAGCCCTCCAAAAACGCTAACTATTTGCTATTATTGCCCAGCACCCGCTACGGCGCGCTGGGTGAAAAACAAAGATGCAAGCCATAACAAAACGCCAATCCCAATCACAGCAACCATTGGCAGAGGCGGCGTGCCAAACACGGCTCCGCCTATGGCATTGCCTATGAAAAAAAGGACCGCCACGACAATGCCTTGACCACCAAGACTGCGAGCAAGGTCTTTCAATGGCGGCAAGCCTTTGGGCAAACGGCCAACCACAAAAACCACCGCGAAGGCCAGCCAGACCAAGAAAATTCCCGCCCAAGGCACCAGCATCAACCCGGCAAAGAAGGCCAAAAACATCAAAACGGCAGTGCCGTAAAGCGCTTGGCGGATGGCAGGGGTCACATCGGGGCGCAATTTGTCGCTCATATCAAAACCTCATAAGTCGTCTCAGCGCTGGTTAACACGCAGGCACGCGCGGCACCAACGGGAAAAGCTAGGCGCGGGTACGCCGGCGCAAAGGTGCCGTCAGAAACGACAAAATCAACGTGATAAGCCCCCAGCCAATCACGTAGCCGATCGCTGTGGAAATCAAACCTTGGGAGGTAACGGGCACGGCAGGAGCATAGTCGTCCCAGGTCCGCTCAATCAGCTCGGCGTCCCGAATGCGCCAGAACTGCGCCAAGCGCTCTAAGGGGAGCGAGGTCGAAAGCGCGCTGTAATCGGCGTCTAGCCGCTCAAAACGGGTGATCCGCGCGCGCATGTCATCCGCCAGTCGGTTCTGGAACGTGCTGCCCCCCATCGCAATGAGCGCGTCTTCGCGGCTCAGGTTGCTGGCCTTGGCGGTCAGATCAAAAGCGACAGTGACAGCGCGCAATTCGTCGCGCGCGCCCGCCAGACGTTGCATATACTGTTGAGAAAATTCAGGAAACTGGGACAAAGCCACAGCGCCCGCGATGCCCCCTGCCATGGCCAGAATGCGCATTTTGTCTGCCTTTTGCTCGAATGCCGGTCTTGCGCCGGATCGCTCGTAGTTTCGCCGCCATGCGCTTCCCGGTCAAGCGTTGCTCACAAAAGAGCGCGGTCTTGGCGATAAAGGGTTGCGAAAAACGCGTCAAAGTCAGGCCACCAGGTTGCGTCCGCTTCCCAGTCGTCTTGTTGAAAATCATGGTGCGAGTCGAAGTTGTAAAACCCAACGCGCGGTGCCCCTTTGCCGCGATAATCCAAAAAGAGTGTCTCCATGTACCACTGCGCCAAAACGATCATCTTGTCGGCATTTTTGGGAAAATAGCTCGGCTCCTCTTCAAAGTCGGTGAAGGTTTCCAAGCTGTCTTTGAAGCTGCCTAGGATCGTGAGCGGCATCAAATCCTCATATCCTGAGAAGGGGGATAAATCGTCATCGCGCGGCGCGTTTGCGTCGCCGGACCAGACTTTCTCGCCCACGTTGCCACCGTTTTGTTTCAGGTAAAGGGTTCGAAGCAGAGGCGGCAAAGTGATGCCAAGACGCGCTTCTTGTGCCGTCAATTGTGCCTCATCCAAATTGGCAACATCTTCTAAGAGAACGCGCTCGCCGCCCTGCGCAACCGGACGATTGTCCCAATGGGTGAAATGATTGCCTCGATAGAATGTATCAACCGTCATCCGTTGTGTGGGCGCGCTTAGATCCCATGTACCAGTTTTGCCGTGTGCGTCATCCATCTTGCGGTCCATGGTCTCAGAAATACGCGCTTCCAAGTCGCTGGAGATCACCTCCTCAACGGAAAGCTTACCGCGCTCAAGCCAAATCAACGCAAGCCCCGTCACCGCGATCACGCCTGCAAAAAGTCCCACCATGCGCCAATCACCGGGGTTTGGTCCTGTCATCACTTCGCTCCCCATGAGCGAGCCAACACCGCGCGCAATCGCATAGAAAATCCCAACAACGATCACTTGGACCGGGTACCCTTTGGCGGCAAACAAGGCGACTTTCGAAACGGACTGCGGCGCGAGTTTGCGCCATTTTCCGAATACATCCGCCATCACAAACACCGCCGCGACCGGCAGGATCAACCATGGGCTATGCCCGGCAAACCCCAGCCAAACCGGGAAACCCAGCAAGATTGCTGTGAAAACAAGCCGCCCCGGAATGGACATGGCGCGCGATACAGTTGAATAGCCGGACATCTTATCTCCCAAGGCAATTTACCGAAAGGGGACATCTCTGCGGCGCATCGTCAAGCCGTACCTTGCTTTTTCCCAATCACGGCTTGTGGTTAGTGACCAATACCATGCGCCGCGTAAATGTCGCGCAGCTTTGCGACAGCCGCCTCTGGTGCCATTTCTTCGCTTTCGCCAGTGCGGCGCGCTGTCAATTCGACAACCCCATTTTTCAGCCCGCGTGGGCCGACTGTGATGCGCCATGGCAGGCCGATCAAATCCATCGTGGCAAACTTCCCGCCCGCGCGTTCCTTGCGATCATCATAAAGCGGATCCAGCCCGGCCGCCGTCAAAGCCGCATAAAGGCTTTCGCAGGCGGCATCGGCTTCCTCATCGCCCTGTTTCAGGTTCACGATGCCCGCATGGAACGGGGTCACGCCTTCGGGCCAGATAATGCCGTTTTCGTCGTGGTTTGCTTCGATCAAGGCCCCAACAAGCCGCGACACCCCAATCCCGTGGCTGCCCATATGCACGTCCACTTTGGTGCCATCTGGGGTTTGTACGGCGGCGTTCATCTTCTCGGAATAGCTGGTGCCAAAGTAGAAAATCTGCCCCACTTCAATACCGCGCGCCGTGCTTTGGCGCGCTTCAGGAACCTTTGCAAAGGCCTCGGCGTCATGCGTTTCATCGGTGCGGGCATAGCGCGAGGTGAATTCTTCAAGCACCTCTTGGCAGGCGGCCCGATCATCGAAGTCAATCTCCCGATCGCCAAAGGTCAGATCGGTAATTTCGCTGTCGTAGAACACTTCGCTTTCGCCGGTTTCGGCCAGCACAAGGAATTCATGGGTGTAATCGCCGCCAATCGGGCCACTGTCCGCGCGCATCGGAATGGCTTTGAGGCCCATGCGCTCATAGGTGCGCAGATAGCTCACCAAATGGCGGTTATAAGCGTGTAGCGCGTCTTCTTTTGTCAGATCGAAGTTGTAGCCATCCTTCATCAGGAATTCGCGGCCCCGCATCACGCCAAACCGAGGGCGCATTTCATCGCGGAACTTCCATTGAACCTGATATAAGGTCAGTGGCAGGTCTTTGTAGGACGACACGTTTGAGCGAAACACATCGGTGAACATTTCCTCGGCGGTGGGCGAAAACAGCATGTCACGGTCTTGCCGGTCGCTCATGCGCAGCATTTCCGGGCCATAGGCGTCGTAGCGCCCGCTTTCGCGCCAAAGGTCTGCTGATTGCAAGGTGGGCATTAACATCGGGATATGCCCAGCGCGCGCTTGTTCTTCATGCACAATCTGCTCAATCCGTTTGAGCACTTTAAAGCCCATCGGAAGCCAGGAGTAGATCCCGGCAGAGGCCTGTTTGATCATACCCGCCCGCAACATCAGACGGTGCGAGGCGATCTGCGCCTCAGCGGGGGTTTCTTTGAGAACCGGCAGGAAATAGCGGGACAGACGCATGGGGCATACTCGGCGTTGGGTTTCAGGTTTTGCATCCTTATCCGCGCGCGGGGACTGGGGCAAGAGCACCCTTTGCGGATCACCGAAATCGAGCCAGTATTATCAAAACAGGAGGACTTCATGACCAAATTCAATCCCGGCTTGCCCAAAGCAGAAAAACAGCCGCGTACCCTCGTGAAGACCCGGCTCATTCCCCTCATCAATGCTGCATTGCCGCTGGCGGCCGTGTTTCAGCGCGGTCATGAGCGCGCGCAGAGTTCGGCGGGGCAGGATATTTGGGTCTATCGGCCCACGGAGGCCAGTGGCCTGCGCCCGGCTTTGCTTTGGATTCATGGGGGCGGTTTGGTGATTGGGCATCCCGCCATGGAAGCTAAGCTCAACGCCAAAATACGCGATAGGCTCAACATCACAGTGGCCGCGCCGCGCTACAGGTTGGGGGGCAAAGCACCCTACCCTGCCGCGATTGAAGACCTCTATGCGGCGCTTGAATGGCTCGCGGCGCAGCCCGGCGTTGATCCGGAGCGCATCGCAATTGGGGGCGACAGCGCGGGCGGGGGCCTCGCCGCGTGCCTTGCGATCATGGCGCGCGAACGCGGCGGCCCAAAGGTGGCGTTTCAGTTGTTGCATGAGCCGATGCTTGATGAGGCCACGCGCCGGCGCACCGATGTAAACCCCGAAGAATTACGGGTGTGGTCGATGGAGGCCAATACGAACGGCTGGGACACCTACTTGCGCTCTGTCTCCGGCGCAGTGCCCGACACCGCCTCAGCGGCGCGGGTCGCGGACCCCGCTGGCCTGCCGCCCGCATGGGTGGGCGTTGGCACGATGGATTTGTTTTTTGATGAATCTGTCACCTACGCTGACCGGCTGGAAGCCGCTGGCGTGCCCGTCGCACGCGAGATCGTTGAAGGCGCTTATCATGGGTTCTTGCAGCTTGAACCGGGCGCCCCGGTCAGCCGCGCTTATTGCGACGAGATGATCAAGGCGCTTGGCCGAGGATTGCAGATTGATCACGTCGGATAACAGCCGCGTGAAGGACATGATCCATTCGGTTGGTTGGCCACGTAGGGAGGGTATCTGAAACAACAAACCGACAGGATACTGACATGAAAACCCTTCTCAAGACCACAATCGCCGCGCTTGCTCTGACGACAACAACAGCCTTTGCGGAAAGCCACGGCGGGATGAAATCCATCGTCGATATTGCGGCCGCTGATGATCGCTTTGAAACGCTGGTCGCGGCTGTTACGGCGGCAGGTCTTGGCGAAACCCTGTCTGGCGAAGGCCCGTTCACAGTGTTCGCCCCAACCGATGACGCCTTTGACGCCCTGCCGGAGGGCGCGGTTGCAGGCCTGCTTGCGCCCGACATGAAAGGCGAGTTGACCGATGTGTTGATGTATCATGTGATCCCCGGAAAAATCATGGCCGCTGACATTCCCGCCGGTACAATGGCCGCTGGCACAGCACTTGAAGGCGCGTCTTTCTGCGTGACCAAAGGCGACAGCGTGATGCTGGATGACGGCGCAGAGCCAATGGCGAACGTGGTCATTGCGGATATCGAAGCCTCCAACGGTGTTATCCATGTGATTGATAAGGTGCTGATGCCCGGCAACGACGTGTCTTGCATGTAACTCGATAGGGCCATAATCGTCCCCGTCCCTGGCCCTATTGCCGCGCGGTCCCTTAATGGGGCCGCGCTTTTTCTTGCGCCGCACCTGTGCGCTCTCTTTTGCGCTCCCCTTTGCGCCCCACCCTTGCGCGCTGCGAGGTTCCGGGTCATGTATTGGGCAAGGTATTTTTGAGGGCGCGTTCATGGCACTTCCAGTTCAAACACAAGCGAAATATTGGGGACTGGCGGCGCTGGTGTTTTTGGCGGCCCTTTGGTGGCTTGGCGATGTCATGTTGCCGTTTTTGATCGGGGGGGCTGTTGCGTATTTCCTCGATCCGGTGGCCGATCGGCTTGAGGATTGGGGCCTGTCGCGCGCACTTGCCACCACGGCAATCACGCTAGGTGCCTTGGTCATTTTCGTGATCGCCGCTTTGTTGATTGTCCCCTCTTTGATCAATCAAGCCGTTGCGCTTGTGGATGTGGCGCCGGAGTTGTTTTCCTCGTTCAAGACGTTCTTGATGGAACGCTTTCCCGATGTGATGGACCAGACATCGACCCTGCGCCAATCGCTCGATGCTCTTGGTGCGAAGGTTCAGGAAAAGGGCGGTGAGTTGGTCGAAACCGTGCTCAGCTCCGCGATGAGCGTGATCAATGTCGTGTTTTTGTTGGTTGTGGTGCCGGTTGTCGCTTTCTACCTCTTGTTGGATTGGGACAATATGGTCGCCGCTGTTGACGAGCTATTGCCGCGCGACCATGCGCCGGTTGTGCGCGAATTGGCCACGCGGATCGACAAGACCTTGGCGTCCTTTATCCGCGGCCAAGGCACTGTGTGCCTCATATTGGGTACGTTTTACGCGGTGGCCCTGATGATTGTCGGGCTGCAATTCGGATTGGTGATCGGGGCAATTGCCGGGCTGATTACCTTCATTCCCTATATTGGCGCGCTGGTCGGGGGCGCTCTTGCGATTGGACTGGCCTTGTTCCAGTTCTGGGGCGAATGGTGGATGATCGGGGCGGTTGGGATCATTTTTGTGATCGGCCAATTCCTGGAAGGCAACATTCTCACGCCAAAACTTGTTGGCTCCTCCGTGGGGCTGCACCCGGTCTGGCTCTTGTTCGCCCTATCTGGTTTTGGCACGGCCTTTGGTTTTGTCGGGATGTTGGTCGCGGTGCCGGTGGCGGCCTCGATTGGGGTGATTGCGCGCTACCTTGTGGAACGATACAAGGATGGACGCCTCTACAAAGGCTTCGCGGGAAACGCCCCGCAAGACGATGACAACACGGACGCCTAATGCCGCAACAACTGACTTTTGATTTGCCCGCGCGCACTTCGCGTGAGCGTGGTGATTTCTATGTGACTGACAGCAATGCCGTTGCCATGGCGGCGATTGAGCAATGGGCGCAATGGCCATCGCATAAGATGGTGATTGTCGGGCCAGCGGGTGCTGGGAAGTCGCATTTGGCGCGGGTGTGGTGCGACCTCTCGGGTGCAGCATTGATCGAATCTCAATTGCTCTCAACCGTGCTCCCAACCGACTACACGGGCCAGCATGTTTTGATTGAGGATGCTGACCGGATTGCGGGCGACGACGAGGCGGAGGAAGCGTTGTTTCATCTGCACAACCTCGTACTGGCCGAGGGAGGCAGCCTGTTATTGACCTCGCGCGCCGCACCGTCGCGCTGGGGCTTGGCGCTGCCTGATCTTGCGAGCCGAATGGAGGCCACACCGACCGCTGTGCTGGATGTGCCCGACGAAACACTGATTGCGGCAATCATCGTCAAACTGTTTGATGATCGCCAAATCGCCGCACCGCCTTCCGTTGTCAATTACCTTGCGCCGCGCTTGCCGCGGTCCCTGCGGGATGTCGCGGATATGGTGGCGGCGCTGGACGCAATGTCGCTGACAGAAGGGCGCGCCGTGAACCGGCGTATGGCGCAAGCCTTGCTGGACAAAATGGACGCAAACAGCGCATAACGTCACATGACGTTTACGAAAATGCCCCATACCGCTTTCATGAAAAAACCACTCACAAACCCCGATTTCCTGGAAACCCCGTTTCCTGATGCTGTCACTCTGCCTGATGAGGAGTTTGCGGGGCCCAAACGGTTCTTTAACCGTGAATTGAGCTGGCTCGGCTTTAACTGGCGTGTCCTGGAAGAGGCAGACAATACGCGCGTGCCCTTGTTGGAGCGGCTGCGGTTTTTGTCTATTTCGGCGGCCAACCTTGACGAATTTTACACGGTGCGCGTTGCGGGTCTGAGGGAGCTTGCGAAAGAGGGCAACCTGACTCCTTCGGTGGATGGGCTGACCCCTGCGGAACAGCTCGTCTTGATCAACGCCGATGCGCGCCGCCTGATGGCGCATCAGCAAGAAACCTACCTGACTTTGACGCAGGAAATGGAAGCCGAAGGGATTGCGGTTTGCGCCCGCGACACCCTGACCGCCTCGGATTTGCGCTATTTGGACGGGGTTTTCCTGAGCCGGGTGTTCCCGGTGCTCTCGCCCCTCGCCATTGATCCGGCGCATCCGTTTCCCTTCATCCCCAATACCGGATTTTGCCTCGCCTTGCAGCTTGAGCGCACATCCGACAAGCGCAAACTTCAGGCGCTCTTGCCAATTCCGGCACAAATTGATCGTTTCATACGCCTGCCCGCTGACGAGGGCGGGGCGCGCTTCTTGCCGCTTGAGGATTTGTTGTTGATCCACCTGCAAAGCCTGTTTCCGGGTTACACCGAGACAGGGCATTGCGCGTTTCGGGTGTTGCGTGACAGCGATCTTGAGCTTGAGGATGAAGCCGAAGATTTGGTGCGCGAATTTGAAACGGCGCTGAAACGGCGCAAACGTGGCGAAGTGGTGCGGATGAAAATCTCATCCCAAGCGCCAGCGCCCCTCCTCAAGCTGATCAAACGCGAATTGCACGTGACCGATGATGAGATCGTCGAAATCGATGGGTTGATTGGAATTGCCGATCTCGCGCAACTGGTTTTGGACGAGCGGCCCGATTTGCTCTGGCCAGCCTTTGCGCCGCGCGTGCCGGAACGGGTGCAGGATTTTGAGGGCGATATTTTTGCGGCGATCCGCCAAAAGGACATGCTCCTACATCACCCATATGAAACCTTCGACATGGTTGTGCGGTTTTTGAACCAAGCCGCATTGGACCCGGATGTTGTTGCTATCAAACAGACTTTATATCGGACATCGCGCGATAGTCCGATCGTTTCTGCGCTTTGCGAAGCGGCGGAGAACGGCAAATCCGTCACAGCGCTCGTCGAGCTGAAAGCCCGGTTTGATGAGGCCGCCAATATCCGCCAATCGCGCCGGCTCGAACGCGCCGGGGCGCATGTTGTTTATGGGTTCATGAACTACAAAACCCATGCCAAAATTTCGACAGTCGTGCGCCGCGAAGGCGATGATTTGGTGACCTATACCCATTTTGGAACCGGCAACTACCATCACATCACAGCAAAGGTTTATACCGACTTGAGCTTGTTCACCTGTGACGCCGCCCTTGGACGCGATGCGACGCGGGTGTTCAACTACCTCTCGGGATATGCGCAACCTGACGCGCTCGAAACGCTCGCAATATCGCCGCTCACCCTGAAAAAGTCGCTGATTTCACGCATCGAAAAAGAGGCCGAATACGCTGAGGCCGGAAAGCCCGCCGAGATTTGGGCCAAGATGAACTCTTTGGTGGAAGAAGATGTGATTGATGCGCTGTATAGCGCCAGCCAAAAAGGGGTCAAAATCACTCTGGTTGTGCGCGGAATTTGCGGGTTGCGGCCCGGCATCAAAGGTCTCTCTGACAATATCCGGGTGAAGTCCATCGTCGGGCGGTTTTTGGAACACTCGCGCATTGTGTGCTTTGGCAACGGGCATGGATTGCCCTCCAAAAAGGCAAAAGTCTTCATGTCCTCCGCCGACTGGATGGGGCGCAATTTGAACCGCCGGGTGGAAACGCTCGTGGAAGCCACAAACCCAACTGTGAAGGCGCAAATTGTCAGCCAAATCATGGCCGCAAACCTGCATGACCAAGCACAAACCTGGGTGATGCAGCCGGATGGCAGCTTTGAGCGCCCAGACCTTTCGGACAATGAAACCCCGTTCAATTGCCACCGATTCTTCATGGAATACCCTTCCCTGTCAGGGCGCGGCTCGGCGGGCGCCTCCGATGTGCCCGAACTCGCCCATAGCCACGACTAAGCGCGCCTTTACTCGCAGGCATGCGCACGCGATAATACCGTCAAGCATCCGGGAGGAATCATGGACGGCCAAAGCGACGAGGCTTGGGACGCGTTTCGCGACCACCTGTTCACCGACCCTTCCGCGCGGCAATTGGCTCGTGTGGGGGTTGTTGATGTTGGGTCCAACTCGGTGCGCATGGTGGTGTTTGACGGGGCGGCGCGCTCGCCCGCCTATTTTTACAACGAGAAAATCCTGTGTGGTCTTGGCACCGGACTTGCGGACAGCGGACGATTGCACCCCGAAGGGCGCGTCCGGGCGTTGTCTGCGTTGCGCCGGTTTCAGCTCTTGGCGCAGGGGATGCATTTGCCGCCGCTTCATGCTGTCGCCACGGCAGCGGTGCGTGACGCTGTAGATGGCCCGGATTTTTGCGCCGAAGTCGAACGCGAGACAGGTCTCAAAATTCACGTCATTGACGGGCGCGAAGAAGCGCGGCTTTCGGCGCAGGGGGTGCTGCTCGGCTGGCCCGACGCCAAGGGGCTGATGTGCGACATTGGCGGCGCTTCGATGGAGCTTGCCGACATCAAAAACGGCCAAGTTGGCAAGCGTGTTTCTTCTGGCCTTGGGCCGCTCAAACTGGCCGATGTGAAGGGCGGCAAAGCCGGTCTCAAACGCCACATTGATGCGACCCTTGACGCGCTGGCGGATGAGATGGGCACAGGGCAAGAGCGGCTCTTTTTGGTGGGCGGGTCTTGGCGGGCGATTGCGCGTCTCGACATGTATCGACGCAATTATCCGCTGACAGTTCTGCACGAATACCGCATGACGCCAAAGTCGCTCGCAACAACGCTCAAATGGCTGCGTACCGTTGATCTGGAGGAGGTTCGCAGCCACACCGGCACCTCAGCGCAGCGTATGGCGCTTGTTCCAATTGCGGCGGAAGTGTTGGGCAGATTGGTGCGCCGTTTTCGCCCCCAAGAAATCGCCGTGTCTTCCTTTGGGATCCGTGAAGGGATGCTCTATGAGCAGATGCCGGAACGCACCCGCAAACGTGACCCGCTGATCGAGGCCTGTCGCTTTGCCGAGAAAAAAGACGCGCGGATGCCCGGATTCGGGAAATCGCTCTATGCGTTTATCCGGCCGATCTTCGCCAAGGAGCCGGCGCAGCGGCGGCGTATCATCAAGGCCGCTTGCATGCTTCATGATGTGACATGGCGCGCACATCCTGATTACCGGCATGAGCTTTGTTTTGACAATGCGACCCGTGCCAATCTTGGCGGCATGACCCATCCTGAGCGGGTTTTTCTGGGGCTATCGCTTTTGCATCGTTACAAAAACAGCCGCGAAGACTGTCGTTTTGAGGAAACCTTTTCAATCCTTGAGGAGCGCGATTTGCAACGCGCTGAGGTCGTCGGAAAGGCTATGCGGTTTGGCGCGATGATCGCTGTGGATGAGCCGCACAAAGTGGCTAGCCTTGAGCTTAAGCCCAAGAAACGTGAACTCACACTCACGATCAAACCGGAGGCTGCGGGGCTATATGGGGAAGTTGCGGAAGCGCGCCTCACCTCACTTGCAACGGCTCTGAACGCAACAGTGCGGCTCAAGATTGCTGGCTAAAGCTCGATCCCATCTGTTTCGGTTTTCGGGGGAACGGTGTCGCTTTTGCGCCGGATAATGATGTCACCATTGGGCAGGACTTCCGGCGGATCATAGGCGGGCAACTCCTCCACGCCGTTGAGAAAGTCGCGCCAGATTTCTGTCATATCGTCAGCGAGAGGTTCCATCTCGCTCGCAAGCCCCTCCAACAACAACCGAAACCCCTCCGCAAGGGCCTCCGCCCCGTCTTTGGGCGTTGGTGCCTCTTGTGCCTGCGCTGGTGGGGCCATCAACGTGACCGCGAGCAAAAATGCCAAAAACCGTGTCATGCTCCCAATATGGGTTGGCTAGAGGGCCAAGTCCACCGTCACCGGGAAGTGATCTGATGCGGTGAGCAAAGCTTCGCGCAATTCCAGCGTTTCATAGCAAATCTTGTCATCAAACGGGTGCCAAATGCGCCATTTCGGGTGTGTGGCGCAGAGGTCGGGCGAGAGCATGATGTAGTCCAGGAGCACTTGGAAATACCGCTTGTCCTCACGGTTGAAAAACCGCGCCGTCACCGGCATTGCGCCCACGCGTTGGCCCAAGGCCATGCGCGCGTGGGGGTCTCGCAGGGCGACATGCCCCTCCTCTCCCAACACGATTTCCACGCCGGACCTGCCAAAAAGCTTCTCGTATTTATCAAGGCCGGGACCGTCATTGAAATCGCCTAGAACCATCAAGCTATCGCCTGCGTTCAGGTGGTCTTCGACGCGTTGGCGCAGCCAAATACACTGTGCCATTTGTTTGCGTCGGTTCTCAATAGCGAGGCGCATCACGTCCTCTGGCGTTTGCGCGCCATGCGGGGCTTTGGACTTCACATGCACACCGATCAGCCGCAAAATGCGTTTGGTTTCAAGGTGTTCAAGGGCGATTTCAAGAGGGGGCTTGGAGAAGGTCACCACATCGGGTTGCGCGTCTATATTCAGATCAAGGCGAAACGTGCCATCAAAACGCGGCGCATCAGATGCGCCTTTCTTGCCGGTTTGCGCGCCAAGGGGATCGTGCATCGCGCCAAAGACATCCGGGTCAAAAAGCAGTGCGATTTCTTGTTGGGTGGCATTGCGAAACCCAATGATCGCCTTGCGCGCACGCAAACCGTAAAGGCGCGCGAAATGTTCCAGCGCGCGCACGGTCGAGCGTTTACGATTGTCATCCGGCGCTTCAATGATCATCACAGCATCCGCATCCAGAGCTGTGAACACAATCCCCAATGCCTCAAGTTGCTGTGCGCGCGTCACGTTGTAGCGCGCCGACCAGCCTGTGTCCTCAAGCGGCGTCCCTTCGTCATCAAACAGAGCATCAAACCACTCGACATTATAAGTGGCGATGCGCACCATCAGGGCCGCGCCTCGGAGATTTCATGCCAGGCTTTATTGACGGCAATCAGGTGCTTTTCAGCGAGTTTCACGGCTTCTTCTGGCACCCCACGCGCCATCAACTGATCCGGGTGCGAGGCACGGACCTGTGTGCGCCATGCGGATTTTATGTCCTTTATGTCCATGTCCGGCGTGACCCCTAAAATCTCGTAAGGGTCAGGGTCCGCGTCTGGGACAAAACGCGCTTTGAGGGCGCGAAAGCGCGGCGGTTCAATCCCGAAAATTTCGGCCACGGTTTCGAGAAAGGCGTCCTCGCCGGGATGGTATTCGCCATCAGCCATGGCGATATGAAACAGGCCTTCCAGCAGGTCACAGAGCGCCGGATCGCCTTTGCCAAACATATTGGCAACCTTGAGCGCATAGAGGTCAAACCCGGCAACATCCGTGCGCGCCATGTTAAACACGCGCGCGGTGTTTGCTTCTTGCGCGCGCGGAATCGAGAAGACTTCACGAAAGGCCGAAACTTCATCGCGTGTCACCTGCCCGTCCGCTTTGGCCATTTTCGCGCCCAGCGCAATCACCGCAATCGCGAAACCAACTGAGCGTTCCGGCGGTGTTGAGAGGCGCGCAAAAACCTCCGACAGGCTTTCGCCTTGGCGTAGCGCCGCGAGGGCATCAGAAATTCGGGACCACAAAGACATGTGCCACCTCTAGCGCGCCCTGCACACATTGTCAGGGTGAAATGGTGTTACCTGAGTGTTTTCAGCCCGCTTTCAGTGCTGATTTCGGCGGTGATTCCAATCGGTCCTTGGCGAAGGCTCACCCGATCATCCGCCAAAAAAGGCGCAAGCGCAGTGCTCAAAGTGCCCGCCTCCGGGTGGCTCAGGGTGAATGAATGAAGGCGCGCACCTTGGTCTGGCAGGTTTGGCGCGGGGCATGGGGTTTCCCATTCAATCAAGGCCGGAAACAGCCCGTCCCATGGCATTTGGCCCTCCTCAGGCACCGAAAGCCGCCAACGATTTGATCCGCGCGTCACCTGAAGGGGCGCGCCCGCGCCCGCTGGCGCAAGCTCAAGCGCCTTGTCCAAATCTTCCACACGAAGCGCCCAGTTCGTCAGGCGCGGCGCACCGGCAAAATCATCCAGCCCGTACCACCGGGGGCGTTTTGGGTTGGGTGCGCGCGCATCCACCGCAATCACCTCAAGATAGTCCGTAGCGCCAAGCGACAAGAGCTGGTTATGGGTGCCCATAACCTCATGCGCACCGCCCGCGCCCATCGGCACTCCCAAGGCGGTCTCCACATGGCGCGCGCCACTCAACAAGTCGGGCGCGCTGATGACGATATGATCCAAAGTGGTATTGTGCATGATCAAACCATAGCGCGCACAGCGGCAATGACCAAGCGCGAGACCTAAAGCGCACACCCACCAAGAGCACATACCCGCCTAAAGCACATACCCACTGAACAAAAGAAACCCCGGCCCTCCTCCTCCGATGGCCGGGGTTCTCCGAGCTGGGGCGCTTGCGCGTCGCCCGGCCCGTAACCGTCTCGCGTTAGCTGCGTGCTTCGCGGATGAGGCGCAGAATATCTTGGGCGGCTTCCGGGATATTCGTCCCCGGCCCAAAGATCGCTTTCACGCCTGCTTTTTGCAAAAACTCATAATCTTGCTGCGGGATAACACCACCGCAGATCACGAGAATGTCCTGAGCGCCTTGTTCTTTCAAGGCCTCAATGAGCTTGGGCGCCAAAGTTTTGTGCCCCGCCGCCTGCGAAGAAATGCCAACCACATGCACATCATTGTCGACAGCATCCTGCGCGGCCTCTTCCGGGGTTTGGAACAACGGCCCAACATCGACATCAAAACCAATGTCCGCAAAGGCGGTGGCGATGACTTTCGCGCCCCGGTCATGGCCATCCTGACCCATTTTCACCACCAACATGCGCGGGCGGCGCCCTTCATCCTTGGCAAAATCCTCAACCGATTTTTGGATGGCTGCGAACCCTTCGTCGCCTTCATAGGCAGCGCCATAAACCCCAGCGAGGGTTTTGACCTCGGCGCGGTGGCGGCCAAATTCTTCTTCCATCGCCATTGAAATTTCTCCTACAGTGGCGCGCGCTCGCGCCGCTTCAACAGCGCCTTCGAGCAGGTTGCCGCCCTCTTTGGCGCGCCGTGTCAGCTCGGAAAGCGCTGCCGAACACGCCGCTTCATCCCGGGTTTCCCGAATGGTTTTCAAGCGTGCCACCTGCGACTCGCGCACGGCGACGTTGTCCACGTCCAAAATGTCGATGGGGTCTTGCTTGTCGAGTTTGTACTTATTGACCCCAACGATCACCTCATCGCCGCGATCAATCATCGCCTGACGTTTGGCGGCGCTTTCCTCGATGCGCAGTTTTGGCATCCCCGAGGCCACAGCCTTTGTCATGCCGCCCATGTCTTCGACTTCTTTGATCAGTTCCCAGGCCTGTTCGGCCAACTCATGGGTCAGGCTTTCGACATAGTACGACCCGGCCAACGGATCGACCACGTTCGTTACGCCCGTTTCTTCCTGCAATATAAGCTGCGTGTTGCGCGCGATGCGGGCCGAGAACTCTGTGGGCAGCGCAATCGCCTCATCCAGCGCGTTGGTGTGCAAGGATTGTGTGCCGCCCAGCGCCGCGCTCATGGCCTCATAAGCGGTGCGCACCACGTTGTTATAAGGGTCTTGTTCTTGCAACGACACGCCAGAGGTTTGGCAGTGGGTGCGCAGCATTTTGGAGCGTTCGTTTTGCGCGCCGAATTCTTCCATGATCCGGTACCAGAGCAAACGTGCGGCGCGCAGTTTCGCCGCTTCCATGAAGAAATTCATCCCAATGGCGAAGAAGAACGAGAGCCGCCCGGCGAATTTGTCAACATCCATGCCTGCCTCAATCGCCGCGCGCACATATTCGCGCCCATCGGCCAGAGTGAAGGCAAGCTCTTGCACGAGGTTCGCGCCCGCCTCTTGCATGTGGTAGCCGGAAATCGAAATCGAGTTGAATTTCGGCATTTCGTTCGAGGTGTATTCGATGATGTCCGAAATGATCCGCATCGACGGTTCAGGCGGGTAAATATAGGTGTTGCGCACCATGAATTCTTTGAGAATGTCGTTTTGGATGGTGCCCGCCAGCAGCGATTT
Organism: Maritimibacter sp.; assembly: GCA_050633625.1. Classification (GTDB taxonomy): domain Bacteria; phylum Pseudomonadota; class Alphaproteobacteria; order Rhodobacterales; family Rhodobacteraceae; genus JBOEGW01. The sequence goes on from JBOEGW010000003.1 coordinate 127,037, forward strand.
GTCGTGGCCTTGCTCTTGTCCAGCAACGATGAAATTCGCCAAAATCGGTATCACGGCGCCGTTCATGGTCATCGACACAGACACCTTATCGAGGGGAATGCCGTCAAACAGGATTTTCATGTCCTCAACTGAGTCAATCGCAACGCCCGCCTTGCCGACATCGCCAACAACGCGTTCGTGGTCGCTGTCATAGCCACGGTGTGTAGCCAGATCGAAAGCCACCGACACCCCTTGCTGCCCGGCGGCGAGGTTCTTGCGATAGAAGGCATTGGATTCTTCGGCCGTGGAGAATCCGGCATATTGGCGCACAGTCCATGGCCGTCCGGCATACATCGTTGCCTTGACCCCGCGTGTGAAGGGGCCAACACCGGGCACACCGCCCATATGCGGCAGGTCTTTGGTGTCCTCAGCTGTATAAAGCGGCTTCACCTCGATCCCTTCGAGCGTGTTCCAGGTCAAATCGTCCAAGCTGCGCCCGCGCAGTTCTTTTTCGGCCAACTCTTTCCAGATTTCAGTGTCGCTCATGGCTGTTCTCCTTGGCTGTGCCCCAGTGGGGAAACATATTTCTGGGCATCAAATCGCGGCGCGCCCTTTGTCTTGGCTCGCCCAGCCCCTATATGTAGGGAATGGGAAAATTTCTGTTCAATATCCGTCATCTGCTCGCCACCACCGCCGTGATAGGCAGCCTGTCGGGCGGCGCTGTTGCGCAAACCGTTACGCCTGAACCCTTGGTGATCCTTGAGGCCAGCAGCGACACAACGCTGAGCGCGTTCCATTGGGTTGCACGCCCTTTGGTGGTCTTCGCGGACAGCCCGTTTGACCCCAATTTTGTGCAGCAAATGGAGCTGATTGAGGCGGAGGCGGCGCGGCTTGCGGAGCGCGATGTTGTGGTGATTGTCGACACCGACCCCAGCCTTGAGACCCTTGTGCGCGAAGAGTTGCGGCCGCGTGGCTTTGACCTCGTTTTGATTGGCAAAGACGGGCAGAAATACCTGCGCAAACCCTTTCCTTGGGACGTGCGCGAAATCAGCCGTTCGATCGACAAAATGCCTCTGCGCCAGCAAGAAATGCGCGATCGGCGCTAGGATGTCTTTGCGCGCAGCTCTCATGCCGCCAGCCCCTCTTGGCTGAGGAATGTAACGTCCTCATATCCACGCGAAAGCGCGGCGAGATCGGCGCTGTAACGCGTTGCCATCTCGTCACGCGCGCTTCGATCAAAGCCCTCAAAAGGCGCCAGGTCCGGCCCCTCGCCCGCCGCAACAAGGGCCGACAACTTGCTTTCCCAAATGTCAGGGTTGGCTTTGCGCAGCGCATAAAGCTGCGGGATTGCCTTTGGCCCAAGCGAGGGATTCACCTGACCGGGGCGCGCAGCCATATCAGTGGTCTCGCGATCAATCATACGACAAGCGATTTCAAGCTCACGTCCGCGCAAGGCTTCGCGCGGCCACACCAGAATGTCCGCATCCGGAAACACCTCGCGCAGATCATCCACCAGATCTAGCCAGCCTCGACGCGCCCCCACCATGCCCGGCGCGAGCGCCTCGAAGGGCGGCAATAGCGAGCGCGCAATGACATAGGCGTATGAGGACAACCAGTAGCTTTCATAGTCGCGAAGCCCGAGCGCAATACGCCTGGGCAGAACCGGAAACAAATCGCGCAGGAATGTCATCCGGCCTTTGGCGCGGTCATAAAATTCGCCATGCACCATATTCACGTTCATCTGGCCGATCATGTTTTCCTCAGAGATCACCAGTTGCGCCGCAGCCGTTGCCTCCACCTCACGCGCCATCGCCGTTTTTTCTGGCCCTGTGGGGCGCTGGCCTCGACGGCACACAAACGCATCCATTTGCCGCAAATCGAGCGGGGTCCAAACCACCCTCCCCTCAGCGCGCAAGAGATCATGATTGGCAGAAAGCGTTTGCTCCACCGCTGTCGATCCCGTGCGATGCGCGCCGATATGGAGGATGATGTCGGTCATTGGCCCGCCCAACGCATGAAAGAGCGATTAACCGGCCGCGCGCCTTGCCCATTGAATTTGGGACGGCGCAGGGCTACATATTGGGCATAGCACTGAGGAAGAAGAGACATGGACAAACCTGACATTCCCCTCACACCCGTTCCTGTTTCAGGTCGCGGAGGTCCGCGTCCGGGCTACTAGGGGCAGTCGCGCCGCGCGCTTGGCTTTGTGCGATGAATGCATCGGCCGCCGCTTCACTTTCGCTATATTTTTCAATCAGTTTCAGCGCGTATGTGCCTAGCTCATAGGCGCGCACCCGCATCAAAGCGTAGTCGCGATACATGGCGATCCGGCGCGGTTGCTCAAGTCTTTGAAACCGCGGGCCGCGCATGTCCTCGGCAAAGGACTGCATCCCCGAGATCAACGAGTAATAGGCAACAATCGGATCGATGGTTTGGCGCGGGAGCACGTTAATTCCGTTGAGGATGTCAAGATACACACGGTCATGATGTTCGCGCGGCACGAAGGGGGCGAACTCTGGGTCATCCTCCATACGCGCCAAAATGTCTGAAACAATCTCCTCCGCCTCGCCCCCCCCATAAAGCGCTTCGAGCGTGTGACGGATTTCGGCAAACAGCGCCTTATGGGTGTCGCGCAGCCGCTCGGCCTTGTCCTGCGCGCGGTCAAGCTGCGCGAAAATCGCCGTCGTCAGCCAGCCGCCCGCAATCACACCGCCCGCGATGAGCGCCGCCCAGATGCGTTCGTCGAGATCCGGAAACAGCCCTTTGATAACGGCCAGCGCCAGCGCTCCAAGACAGAGAAGCGGCAAGGCTACGAACAGAACGAAACGGATATAAACCCGCCCCGCGACTTGCCCATCTGGCTGGTAGGCATACCAAGCCCCAGCAAGCGCGAGCAGAGCCGCGCCTCCCAAAACCCAGTTATGCCCCAGCGAAACGGTCATGCGATCATTCGAACTCCATGATCACCTCATCCACCGCAAGGCTGTCGCCCGCGCCGGCGTTGATTTTGGTGACGATGGATTTCTTCTCAGCCCGCAAGATGTTCTCCATTTTCATGGCTTCAATCGTGCAAAGGGCTTGGCCGTCTTGAACTTCGTCGCCCACTTCCACGTCGATTTTCACAACCAAACCCGGCATTGGGCAAAGCAGCATTTTCGAGGTGTCTGGTGGCAGTTTTTCCGGCATCAGCTGCGCCAACTCAAAGGCACGCGGCGTCCGCACATGCACCTTGAGGTCCGCACCGCGCGACCGGATGCGGAACCCACTCGTGATCTTGCCAACCTTGATGACCAGCGGCGCGCCATCGACGTCCAACACCGCCAATTGATCACCCGGCGTCCAACCGGAGGCCACGCGCAGGGATGTGCCGTCTTCAAAGGCCACGGACGATCCGTCTTTGTCCGCCGTGATCACAACCGGGTAGTTTTCCCCTTGCAAGGACACGACCCAATCCTGGCCCACAACCCGTTCGTGGTTGTTCATGCGACCGGAAACACGGGTGCGGCGAATTTCGGCAACGCGGTACATGGCTGCGGCAGCGGCGGCGATGCGTTTGAGTGCGTCGCTTTCCAGCGTAACGCCTTCAAATCCTTCGGGATATTCCTCCTCGATAAAGGCGGTGGTCATGTTGCCGGAGGTGAATTTCGGATGATCATAAACCGCTGAAAGGAACGGCAAATTGTGACCAATTCCCTCAAGCTCAAACCCGTCGAGCGCGTTGCGCATATGTTCAATCGCACTGGCGCGATCTGGCCCCCATGTGCAAAGTTTGGCGATCATCGGGTCATAATACATCGAGATTTCGCCGCCCTCATAAACGCCAGTGTCATTGCGCACGATATGATCCGGCGTGACTATTTCTTCTGGCGGACGATAGCGTGTCAAACGGCCAATAGAGGGCAGGAAACCACGATAGGGGTCTTCGGCGTAGAGGCGGCTTTCCATCGCCCAACCGTTGATCTTTACGTCATCCTGCGTGATCGACAGCGGCTCGCCATTGGCGATGCGGATCATCTGCTCCACAAGGTCAACACCTGTGATAAGCTCCGTCACGGGGTGTTCCACCTGAAGGCGGGTGTTCATTTCGAGGAAATAGAAATTCTTGTCGCCGTCGACGATGAATTCCACGGTGCCCGCCGAGGTGTAGCCCACCGCCTGCGCCAGCGCGACCGATTGCTCGCCCATGGCTTTGCGGGTCGCCTCGTCCAAGAATGGGCTTGGCGCTTCCTCAATAACCTTCTGATTGCGGCGCTGGATCGAACATTCGCGCTCGGCCAGATAGATGCCGTTGCCATGCGCATCACAAAGCACCTGAATTTCGATGTGGCGCGGCTGGGTGACGAATTTCTCGATGAAAATCCGGTCATCACCAAAGGAGCTTGCCGCCTCGTTCTTGGACGATTGAAACCCTTCGCGCGCCTCCTCGTCATTCCAAGCGATCCGCATGCCCTTGCCGCCGCCGCCAGCGGAGGCTTTGATCATGACGGGATAGCCAATTTCATTGGAGATTTTGACAGCTTCATCCGCGTCCTCAATCAGCCCCATATAGCCGGGAACCGTGCTGACATCGGCGTCTTGAGCGATTTTTTTGGAGGTGATCTTGTCGCCCATCGCTTCAATCGCGCCTTTGGGCGGGCCAACAAACGCAACGCCTTCGGCTTCAAGCGCCTCGGCAAATTTGGCATTCTCCGACAAAAATCCGTACCCGGGGTGCACGGCTTCGGCGCCGGTTTGACGGATGGCATCCATCACCTTGTCGATGACGATATAGGATTGGTTGGCGGGTGGCGGGCCGATATGGACAGCTTCATCCGCCATGGACACATGCAACGCATTGCGATCCGCGTCCGAGTAAATGGCGACCGTCTTGATCCCCATTTTTTGTGCCGATTTGATGACCCGGCACGCGATTTCGCCGCGGTTGGCAATCAGGATCTTTTTGAACATATCCGTCCCCCTTCGTCTCGTATGGGCAGCTTGAGCGCTGCGAATTTTGGATGCGTTTTGGCGCGCTCGACCCGTACCAAAGCAGGTGCAGGGAGCCGCGCAAAGAAAAGGCCCGACCCAGACCGCAAAGGGTCCGAGCCGGGCTGAAGGGGAAGGGTAACGGTTTGTCTAAACCAGGCAGTTGCTAGGGATAGTGCCCCTGCCATAGGAGGAAGATAAGCAGCAAATTTGCCCGCACAATAGCCCGCAATTGTCTGCGCGCTGGAATGCGCCAAAGCTTGCTTAATTTTGGCAGAGGCAGGCAAAAACATGCTCATTCGTCCCATTCATCCTCGTCGTCTTCAGGCCAATCTTGCGTCTCGGCAAAGACTTCTGGGAAGTTGGCCTCGGCAAGTTTGACATTGATCTTGAGCATCGCCTCATAAGACGCCGGATCAAACGGGTCTTCCGCCGGAATCACTTCGCGCTCAAACAGCCAATTCAAGCGACCTGCATCCAAATTGCCGCGCTCAAACGGCTCCTCGCCAAAGGCCTCCCACAACGCGGCCATGAAACCGGCATCCGCGCGTCGATCTGGCGGACGACGATCGGCAAACCGCTCGCGCGCTTTGAGTGGCGTCGCCCCCGTTTTGGACGCGCGGCGCAATACGAACTGATAATCCGTGCCCGGAAGACGCCCGGGAAAGCCGCGATGTTTGAGCATGTAAGGCAACGCCATATCAAAAACCCTCCCAAACACAGCCATCGTTTTCGACGCGGTAAGCCTCGAACAGTTGCACCGCCTCCGGGTCCGCATCGCCCAGCGGCAAAAACCGATCCGAAATCGAAATAATCACCTGATCTGGCGCCGCACCGCCAAAATCTTTGATCTGAGGCACTGCGATTTCACTGCACAAATGGGCCATATCCGCTTCCGCGTCGACGAAACCATCGTTGCTCACCCGTGCCGCCAATTCGCCATCGACAAACCGAAACCTGACTGTGTGTCCGGCTGGCCCCGGCGTGCCCCAGATCACCTCCGCAAGCGCGACCTTATGGCCAGACGGCAAGGTTGTATCGGCGGCCCAAAGCGGGCCATTGAGCACGAGCGAGACCGCTCCAAGCCCGACAGCCTTCGCAATTCGATTAGTAGTGGCGCGTGCCATAGTGTCCAAACTCCTGAAATATCCCGCGATTACAGCGGGATATTATCGTGTTTCTTCCAGGGGTTTTGGATTTTTTTGTTCCGCAGGCTGGCGAAAGCCCGGCTGACACGTTTCCGGGTCGATTGGGGCTGGATCACCTCGTCAATGAAGCCCTTTTCCGCTGCCACAAACGGGTTCGCAAATCGGTCCTCATAATCCTTGGTGTGCGCCGCGATTTTCTCGGCATCCGCAAGGTCGGCACGGTGGATAATTTCGGTCGCGCCCTTCGCGCCCATCACCGCGATTTCCGCGGTCGGCCATGCATAGTTGAAATCGCCGCGCAGGTGTTTGGAGGCCATAACGTCATAGGCGCCGCCATAGGCTTTGCGGGTGATCACAGTCACTTTGGGCACTGTCGCTTCGCCATAGGCAAAGAGAAGTTTCGCGCCGTGCTTGATGACACCGCCGTATTCCTGCGAGGTTCCCGGCAGGAAGCCAGGCACATCCACAAGCGTCAGGATTGGGATTTCAAACGCATCGCAAAAGCGCACAAACCGCGCCGCTTTGCGCGAGCTGTCAATGTCCAGACACCCAGCCAAAACCATCGGCTGGTTTGCAACAACGCCCACTGTTTGTCCCTCAAGACGGATGAATCCGGTGATGATGTTCTTGGCGAAATCTTCTTGGATCTCGTAAAAATCGCCTTCATCCGCGACCTTATGAATGAGTTCCTTCATGTCATAAGGCGCGTTGGCATTGTCAGGGATCAAGGTGTCGAGCGAGGTGTCCTTGCGTCCCGGCTCATCAAAGAACGGGCGCACGGGAGGCTTTTCGCGGTTGTTGAGCGGCAGGAAATCCACCAAGCGGCGCACTTCGGTCAAGGCTTCCACATCGTTTTCAAACGCGCCGTCGGCAACGGAGGATTTTTTGGTGTGGGTCGACGCGCCGCCAAGCTCCTCGGCGGTCACAACCTCGTTGGTCACTGTTTTCACAACGTCCGGCCCGGTCACAAACATGTAGGAGCTGTCTTTGACCATGAAGATAAAGTCGGTCATCGCCGGCGAGTAGACAGCGCCGCCCGCGCATGGCCCCATAATCACGGAAATCTGCGGGACAACGCCGGACGCCATGATGTTGCGTTGGAACACTTCGGCGTAACCCGCAAGCGAGGCGACACCTTCTTGGATACGTGCGCCGCCCGAATCGTTCAGACCAATAACAGGGGCGCCGTTTTGCACGGCCATATCCATGATTTTACAGATTTTCTCGGCGTGGGTCTCGGAGAGTGAGCCGCCAAACACCGTAAAGTCCTGCGAGAACACATAGACCATACGGCCATTGATCGTGCCCCAACCCGTGATGACACCATCACCGGGATGTTGTTGTTTTTCCATACCAAAATCGGTGCAACGATGGGCTTTGAACATGTCGAATTCTTCAAAGCTGTCGTCATCAAGCAGCAATTCAATGCGCTCGCGGGCTGTGAGTTTGCCCTTCTTGTGCTGACTGTCGATGCGTTTTTGACCACCGCCCAATCGCGCAACCGCGCGGCGTTCTTCAAGTTGTTCCAGAATGTCTTTCATCGACTAGCCCTCCATCGTGTCGCTGCAACCTAGCGGGCGCAGGGCGGCGGAGGAAGCAGTTTCCGGCGTATTTGCAAATATGCTGCAGGCGCATAATGGCAAATTGAATAATTGCAAACATTCTTAAACCGAAGGCGCCCTCTCCTCCCTTTCGCCACAGCTATGGCGAGGATGTGTCAGCCGCGGCACGCGCGCCCAGATCAAACCTTACAACCGGCACAAGACAAACCCAGAGAGGCCACAATCGTTTCTTAAACATTTCGATGCAAAGTCGCCGCCGTGGTGCAATCAAAGTATGTGAGGACAAATTGCCAAGTTCAAACGAGATCCTTTCGTCAATACAGTACGCAATTTTCAATTCCTCCGACGCGATCAATGGCGCTGACGGGCCACGGATGACGATCACCTATCAATTCGCGGGGGCCTCCGCGCCCGCTGACTTGCCAACCGCCTCCCCTTATTCTGGCTGGCAAGCCTATAGCGCCGCCGAACAGGCGCGATTTGAAGCTGCTTTGTCTGTGTTTGAGTCCGTGTTGAACCTGGATTTTGTCGAGACCTCTGGATCGAGCGATCCGGACCTTAACATTGGACAGGTCAATCTTTACGGCAGCACCGTCGGGCAAGGCGGGTATTCGGTGTCCTATATGGGCGACACAATCACGGATTGGGACGGTTACGCGGTTTTTGACACCGATTTTGACGTGTTGAACGATGATTTTGGCGTGATCCTGCACGAAATCGGTCATGCCTTGGGCTTGCAGCACACACATGACGCGCATGATCTGTCCGGCGCGCATGAAACAACGAAGTATTCCGTCATGTCATACGAGGTGAACCCGGACACCTTGGCGATCGGTGAAACCCTTGCTTTATATGATGTTTTTGCGTTGCAAGACATCTGGGGCGCGGCCGAATTGGCCAGTGGCGACTCGCTCTATGTGGGGCCGCGCAACGATGTGATGGACCTTATTTGGGACAGTGGCGGGATTGATACGCTTTCGGCGGGTGACAACGCCAATGCCGTTGTCCTCAACCTCAATCAAGGCAGCTTTAGCCGGTTTGGCAGCTATGATGATGTGGCGATTGCCTTTGGTGCCACCATCGAAAACGCGATTGGCAGCGCCTATAGCGATTGGATCAACGGCAACGAAGTTGATAATGTCGTCTTGGCTTGGGGCGGCAATGACTTGGTGTCGGGCGGCGGCGGCAGCGATGAAATGCGCGGCCACGGCGGCGACGATTACATGACCGGCGACGATGGTGACGACTTTTTGTATGGCGGCGCTGACGACGACAATTTGCTCGGGAATGCCGGCAATGACTGGCTTGCCGGGCATGGCGGGGATGACGAGCTTTTTGGGGGCGCCGGAGACGACAAGCTATATGCGGACTGGGGGAACGATGCCCTAGATGGCGGCGCGGGCAATGACAAACTCTTTGGGGGCGATGGCACTGACACGCTTCAAGGTGGTTTGGGCGACGATCACCTCAGAGGCGGCAATGGGAACGACACGCTCGGAGGCGGTGCAGGAAATGATTGGCTGATGGGTCAAGGCGGCACCGATGAGATATATGGCGGCGCCGGGTCGGATCGGTTCGTGTTTGCCTTGGGCAGCGATCTGGACATTCTCCACGACTATGAAGCCGGGGTGGATGAGATCAAATTTGACAACCTTGGTGCCCTGACGGACATCGCGGCGGCCGCAGAAGAAGTCGATGGTGATGTTGTTTTCACCTTCCAAGACGGCGACGAATTGCGCGTGGAAAACGTGACCCTATCAGAAATTTTGATGGACTTGCTTGCCTAATCGCGCAGCGTCACACAGCCGCTCTCTCGACATTCGTCCGACACAGGCGTAGGCCGTTTGAATGGCCAAAATGCCGCATATAAAATTTCTCGACAAACGCAGCCCTCCGACCGTGTTCACCCTCACGGCGATTGCAGGGCTTGGCGCGTTGTCAATGAATATTTTCCTGCCGTCCCTGCCCGCGATGACCGCGTATTTCAACGCGGACTACGGGCTTATGCAGCTTTCCGTCGCGCTCTACCTTGGCGTCACCGCCTTCTTGCAGATCATCGTCGGGCAAATCTCAGACCGCTATGGGCGACGCCCAGTCTTGCTGGTTGCCATGTCGATCTTCACGATTGCCTCGGTCGGGTGCCTCTTTGCCCCGACAGCTGAGATATTCCTGTTTTTCCGAATGATGCAGGCGATTGTCGCCGCTGGGCTTGTGCTGTCGCGCGCTGCAATTCGCGATATGGTGGAGCCTTCAGAGGCCGCGTCGATGATCGCCTATGTGACAATGGGCATGTCACTCATTCCCATGATCGGCCCGGCGCTTGGCGGGTTTCTGGACGAGATTTTCGGCTGGAAAGCAAACTTCTGGGCGCTCATTTTGCTTGGCGGATTGACAGTCTGGCTCATCTACCGCGACATGGGCGAAACCGCCCCCCTCTCCAAACGGTCCTTCAAAGACCAAATTCGCCAATACCCGGAATTGCTCCGTTCACCGCGATTTTGGGGCTATGCGGCGGCGGGCATGTTTGCCTCGGGCACCTTCTTTTCATACCTCGGCGGCGCGCCGTTTGTGGGGGATGAAATCTACCACCTAAGCTCCTCAGCGCTCGGAATTTTCTTTGGCGCGCCCGCAGTTGGTTACTTGATCGGCAACTTTATTGTTGGCCGATTTGGCGCGCGCCTTGGGCTGGATCGCATGATCCTCACAGGCGCCATCGTCGCCACAATTGGTCCGTTTATATCGCTTGTTTTGCACATGTCCGGCATCGCCAACCCCTATAGTTTTTTCATATTCATGACCTTTGTCGGCTTTGGAAACGGGATGGTGTTGCCCAATGCGAACGCCGGAGTCTTGTCGGTGCGCCCAAGTTTGGCGGGCAGCGCGGCGGGGCTTGCAAGCGCCTTGATGTTTGGCGGGGGCGCGTTGCTTTCGGGCAAGGCAGGGGCGATGCTGTCGATTGAAAGCGGCGCGATCCCTTTGCTTTTGATGATGACGATTTGCTCAACACTATCGATCATCGCAATCCTTCTGGTGATGTGGCGCGCTCGCAAAACAGGGCCGCTTGAGGACGTTATTACGGACCATTAAGGCGCTCTTGCTCCACGGCTTTGCAAAGGCTTATACTCAGTTTTGCAAAGGGAGGTTTGAAGCATGGCCACGCAGAAGCTATATGCCGGGGTGAAGCTGCGCGAAACGCGGACGCGCCTTGACTTGACGCAAAAAGCCTTCGCCGAAAAACTTGGCGTCTCCCTGCCCTACCTCAACCAAATGGAAAACAACAATCGGCCGGTTTCCACGGGCGTTGTGCTCGCTTTGGCGCAGGAATTTGGCTTTGACGTGGCTGAGCTTTCGACGGGCGACGCGGAACGCCTCGTCACCGATATGCGCGAAGCTTTGGCCGATCCGGTGTTTGCGGACGGTGCCCCGCCGCTCGCGGATTTGCGGCTCGCAGCGTCCAATGCTCCGGCGTTGGCGCGGGCCTTCTTGGAGCTTCATCGTGCCTATCGGCAAGGCCATGAACGCCTTGCATCACTCGACGAGGCCTTGGGACGAGAGGGGGGCCGTGTGCAGGCAAGCCCTTGGGAGGAGGTGCGGGATTTCTTCCATTATTGCGACAATTACATTGATGCGGTGGACCGGGCGGCGGAACATTTTGTGCGGGATGCGGAGACGGATCGCGCCATTGAGGCTGGCTTGTCGCGCCTTGGGATCACCGTTGAGTTGAGCGCCTCCGACCGGGTGCGCGGATATGATCCAACGGCCAAACGCATCATTCTGTCGTCCTTTTCCACACCGCAAACCCGCCGTTTTCAACTGCTGCATCAGATCGCACTTCTGACGCAAAATGACTTGCTCGACGCGACGCTCGATCTTGCTCGGTTTCAATCTGACGAAGCGCGTGCGATTGCCAAAATTGGCCTTGCGAATTACTTCGCCGGGGCGGCGCTATTGCCCTATGCGCGTTTCTTGACGGCCGCACAGCAGACGCGCCACGATTTGGAGCGGCTTGCTGATAGTTTTGGCGCCTCCATTGAGCAGGTGTCGCATCGTTTATCGACCATGCAGCGCCCCGGTGCGAAAGGTGTGCCATTTTTCTTTGTGCGGGTGGATCAAGCCGGGACAATCACCAAACGCCACTCAGCGACGCGGCTGCAATTTGCGCGCTTTGGCGGGGCCTGTCCGCTTTGGAATGTGCACCGCGCCTTTGAAACACCGGGGCAGTTCTTGCGCCAAGCCGCCCAAACACCGGATGGCGTGCGCTACCTGTGTCTGGCGCGCGATGTGTCCAAGTCTGGCGGGCGATTCAATGCGCCCCGGCGCCGATACGCGATTGGGCTTGGGTGCGAGGTGAAACATGCGAGCGCGCTGATTTATGCCGAAGGCATGGACCTTGGCACCGCTGCGGCTTTTGAGCCGATTGGCATTTCTTGCCGCATTTGCGAGCGCGCAAATTGTCATCAACGCTCCGTGCCGCCACTGGAGCGCAAACTTTCGGTAGACCCGAATGAGCGCGGTGTGTTGCCCTATGAGGTGGCGCGATGATGGGGCGGTTCTTCACGAAAGTCTTGGTGATCTGCCTCACAATGCTCATCGCTTTTCCAGCGGGCGCAAATATCGTTGAGCGCAGTTTCCTGTTTCATTTTGACCGCACGCCGCATCGCCCCGAAAACATTGGCCTGCCGGAGATGCAGGTGATGAATTTCCAACGGCTTGTGCTTTGGGTTCACAAACCAGAAGCGGGCAAACCGTCCGTGCTGTATTTTCATGGCAACGCCGGAAACCTTGCCTCGCGCCGGGACCGGTTTCGTGCGTTCATTGACAAGGGATATGGGGTTGTGGCGATGGCCTATCCGGGGTCAACCGGGTCCAAGGGTCGCCAAGATGGGCGCGTCATTCAACAGCTCGCGAATTCCCTGATGGCCACGATGGGCCGTATTGTGGGTGACAGTCCGGTGGTGGTGTACGGCGAAAGCCTTGGGACTGGGGTCGCAATTCAAGCTGTTGCCAGCGCGCAGAGCGCACCCCCGGCGGGCGTTGTGCTTGAAGCACCCTATACCTCGATCCATGATCTTGCGCGCACATATGTGCCCAAAATCGCAAATGCCGTCACCAAGATCCCCGATCCTTGGCCGTCCGAGCAATATGTGGGGGCTTTGACGATGCCGCTCTTGGTGATGCATGGCACTGCGGATGCCGTCATTCCTTATGCGATGGGTGAGGCGATGTTCACAGCCGCGCCCTCCAACGACAAACGGTTCGTCAATCCGCGCGGCGGGGCGCATGACAACTTATGGGGGCTTGGCGGCAAGGCCGCATTATTCGAATTTCTGGCGAAGTTTTAGCGACCAAAACGGCCCCGCACGCCTGCGGAGCTGCCAGGTTTGCACTCTGCCGTGACTAAGCGGCTGTGAGCATTTTGTAGAGTTCATCTTTGAGGGCCGAGCGTTTCTTGCGCATGTCTTCTTCTGCAAATTGATCGACAGGTTCTACATTGGTTTCGGCGCGGTGCACGGCACGGTTGATCTCGTGATAGTCCTCAAACAGCTTGGAAAAATGCGCATCCGTGGTCTTGAGCGCCGTCATTTTCTGGGAAAACTCGGGGAATTCTTCGTGAAGTTCATGTGGCGTGTGGGCCATATCGCCTGTCTCCTATGTTACGTTAACAATAGGGTAACCGCAAAAGACCTCGCCCACTTTGACGCGGATCAAACCTGTTCAATTTCCCTGCGAAATTGCCCCGACGTTCTCACGAAAGATCAGGGCCATATTCCAGGATGAGCGGAATAACCACGTCTTCTTCATCGGTCAAATGGCGTTCCAAGAACCCCGTAAGCGCGGTTTGGCTGCGCAAAAGTTTGGCGGTGGGATCCGTGATTTGCGCACCGTCTTGCAACGGGCGCAGCACCGCGTTTGTCGCCTCCGCAAGCCCGCTCAGATGTTCGTGCAGCGCATGATGATCCGCATCCAACAGCTCAAATGCGCGCGCCACGCGGGAATCAAGCGGAGCGAGCTGTGGGAAGTAATGGTGATCTTCGATGGAGTGATGGCCATGGAGGTTCTCCAGGAAAAACCCAGTCAAGCGAGAGAGGTTCGCGCCAAACCGCATGGGATCACTTTTGCCATCAAGCTGCTCTTGGCTGGAGGCGATCAACTTGGCCGTCAATTCGCGAAACATTCCATGTCGATCCAACCAGAACGCTGTGAGTTGCGAAAAATTCGCGTGCCCCTGCCACATCTCGCGGGGGTAGGCATCGGCCAAAATGCGCAGTTCTGGCGGCAATCCCGTGCGGGTGGTCAAGCTCATGTTTCAGGCTCACATTTGTAGTTCGCAAACCATGGCACTCCCCCCGCAAAATTTGACACGGTGGGCATCCAAACTTCGCCGCCGTCTTCGATCAGGTTCACTTGGATAATCCCCGCCCCCCAATCTACCGAGAGTGCGTTATAGGCACCATAATCGCCTTCAACGTAGTGTTTGTTGACGATTTTGCCGGGGGTCTCGACGAACACCGAGCTTTGCGTTCCTTCGACAAAATCAAAGGTGATACTGAGCGAGTCTGCATCCAGGTTCGTGTAGCGCGTTCCATCGGTTTTGGCGCTGAAATAGAGCTCAAGGTCGCAAGTCCAACGATCAGATTGCTCCCAAAGGGGCGCGGCCTGCGCGGTGGTGGTCGCGCTAAGGGACAAAGCGAGGGCGGTTAACAATTTCGGGGTCATGGATCTCTCCTGTGGCACTGTGTTCACGCTACCTTAGCGTTGTCGGTCTTGCCAGCCATCGGCCATCACAGGCGCGCGATTGTCAGCTGGCAACGTGCGGCCCAAGATATGATCGGCGGCCTTTTCACCGACCATGATCGAGGGCGCGTTGGTGTTGCCGTTGGTGATGCGCGGAAAGATCGAGCTGTCGGCAACGCGCAGCCTCTCAACGCCAATCACCCGGCATTGCGGGTCCACAACGGCATCTGGATCGCCAATCGCCCCCATGCGCGCGGTCCCGCAGGGATGATAGGCGCTCTCTGCGTGGTCGCGGATAAAGGCGTCAAGCTCTGCGTCGCTGTCGCCGCCGCCGGGTTGAATTTCATGTTTCACATGTTCCGCCATCGGGGCCTGCGCGAAGATTTCGCGGGTGAGGCGCAAGGCGGCGCGAAAATCGGACCAATCCTGAGCCGAGCTCATGTAGTTGAATTTAATGTTTGGCGCGGCATTGGGATCGTTTGACGCGAGTGTCACGCTGCCGCGCGAGGCCGACCGCATCGGGCCAACATGCGCCTGAAACCCATGGCCTTCGGCGGCGGCTTTCCCGTCATATCGCACGGCGATTGGCAGGAAATGCATCTGAATGTCTGGGTAGGCCACGCCCGCCTTTGAGCGAATGAACGCGCAAGCCTCAAATTGGTTCGACGTGCCAAGCCCGGTGCGCGTCAACATCCAGCGCGCGCCGATGATCGCTTTGCTGAGCAGGTTCCAGTAGCGGTAAAGCGTGATTGGCTTTTTGGCAGCGTATTGCACATAGACCTCAAGGTGGTCTTGCAAGTTTTGGCCTACGCCAGCGCGATCTGCTATGACCTCGATCCCCTGTGCACGCAGGTGCTTTGCTGGGCCAATCCCTGACAGCATCAGGAGTTTGGGCGTGTTGATGGACGAGGCCGAGAGGATAACTTCGCGCCGGGCGTGGAGGGTTTCGATCTTGCCATTGCGCCTGACGCTCACGCCTATTGCACGCCCGTCTCGGATGACCACTTTTTGTGCAAATGCGCGCACAAGTGTCACGTCAAACCGCGCTAAGGCCGGGCGCAAATAGGCATTGGCCGCAGACCAGCGCCGCCCGTTCCACACCGTCATATCAAAGCCGCCAAACCCCTCTTGCGCCGCGCCGTTATAGTCGTCCGTGACTGGATATCCGGCCGCACGACCTGCGTTCACGAAGGCGGCAAACAGCGGGTTTTTCATTTTGGCGCGCTGAACATGGAGCGGGCCATCGTCGCCCCGCCAGTCAGATTTTGCGCGCCCGTGCCAATGCTCCATCCGCCGGAAATAGGGCAACACATGCGCATAGTCCCAGCCGGTCGCACCCATTTCGGCCCAATGGTCATAGTCCTTGGCGTTTCCGCGCACATAGACCATCCCGTTGATTGAGGAGGACCCGCCAATCACCTTGCCGCGGGGCACCGCAAGCCGCCGGTTGTTTAATGCCGGCTCTGGGTGCGAGGAAAACCCCCAATCATAACGCGCCATATTCATGGGGTACGAAAGCGCCGCTGGCATTTGGATGAAGGGACCAATGTCCGTGCCGCCATGCTCAACGATGATCACCGAATGGCCTGCTTCGCCCAAACGATAGGCCAAGGCACAGCCCGCTGAGCCAGCGCCAATGATAACGAAATCCGCCTCCATCAGAACGGCGCTTCTAGGGGAGACAGGCGCACGTAGACCGATTTCAAGGCGCTATAATGCTCGATAGCTGCCTTGGCATTTTCGCGCCCAACGCCCGATAGTTTGGTGCCGCCAAATGGCATTTCTACCGGAGCATCATTGTAGGAATTGATCCAACAGGTGCCTGCCTCAAATGCGGCGGCGACACGATGTGCGCGCGTCAGATCGCTGGTGAACACGCCCGCCGCAAGGCCAAATTCGGTGGCGTTTGCGCGGGACAGAACCTCGGTTTCATTGTCAAAATCAAGCACCGACATGACCGGCCCAAAGATTTCTTCGCGCGCGATTGTCATTGTGTCTGTCACATCGGCAAACACGGTGGGCTGCATGAAGAACCCCTCTCGTTCAAGGCGCGCGCCCCCTGTCACAAGCCGCGCACCTTCCTCAATGCCCTTGGCCACATAGGTCAGTGCGATGTTGAGCTGCGCCTCTGAGACCATCGGCCCGAAGTTCGTTGTGGGGTCCATTGGGTCACCGATTTTCGCAGTTTCAAGCCGCTCGGACAGGCGCGCCAGAAACGCAGCTTTAAGGCCCTTTTGCACAAAAACGCGCGTGCCGTTTGAGCAGACCTGACCCGACGAGTAGAAATTTGCCAAAATCGCACCGGACACAGCGTTTTCGAGATCCGCATCGTCAAAGATCACCAAGGGAGACTTGCCGCCAAGCTCCATTGTGACCTGTTTCATGCTGGCCGCTGCAGCTGCATAGACCTTGGCGCCCGTGGGCACGGATCCCGTCAACGAGACCTTTGCAACGCGGGAGTCCGTGGTGAGCGCGCTGCCAACCTCAGCCGCGCCTTGCACCACGTTAAACACACCTTCCGGCAGGCCCGCTTCCTGTAGGATTTCCGCGAGTTTGAGCGCTGACAGCGGCGTGGTTTCGGAGGGTTTGAACACCATCGTATTGCCGCAAGCCAAGGCAGGCGCGGCTTTCCAACAGGCGATTTGCATCGGATAATTCCAGGCACCAATCCCGACGCACACCCCAAGCGCTTCGCGCCGGGTATAGGCGAAATCCCCATCCGGCATTTGGATATGCTCGCCCGCAAGACTGCCCGCCAATCCACCGAAATACTCAAGCGCATCGGCGCCCGATGTGGCATCGGCTACGAGCGTTTCTTGCAGGGGCTTTCCGGTGTCCAGTGTTTCAAGCTCAGAGAGGTCGTGATTTCGTGCGCGGATGATGTCGGCGGCGCGCCGCAAAATGCGCCCCCGCTGGGTTCCGGTCAGAGCAGCCCATGCTGGTTGCGCCCTTTTCGCCGCCTCAACGGCATTTTCGATGAGCGCGGGCGTGGCCTTGTGCACGCGCGCGATTTCAATGCCGGTGGCCGGGTAAATCACCGGAATAGGCGCGCCTTTTGCGTCGTCCACATAGGCCCCATTGATGAAATGGCTTGCGGTTGGTGTCGCGGTTTTCATGCTCATTCTCCCCTCGGGAAACGCTGGTTTTCCTCAAGCTCATTCAGGTCCATGTGATTGCGCATATAGCGTTCGGAGGCGCGTTTCAGCGGTTGGTAATCCCATGGGAAATAGTCGCCGTTTCGAAGCGCTTCATAGACGACCCAACGCCGGGCCTGGCTTTCGCTCACAGCCGCATCGAACTGCGGCAAGTTCCACCGATGTTGCGCGATATCAACAAGCGCCTCATAGGCTGTTGCATGGGCCGGATCTTCGGCCAGATTTGTCAGCTCGTGAGGGTCGTTTTCGAGGTCAAACAGTTGATCCGGGTCAAGGGCGCAACGGGTGAATTTGTAGCGCCCTGATACCAGCGCAACGAGGGGCGCATAGGAGGCCTCGGCGGCATACTCCATCATCACGGGCGCGCTGCGCACAGCACCGCCTGCGAGGGGCACGAGGCTTTCGCCATCCACCCAAGGCGCAATATCCGCCAGCGACACACCCGCCAAATCCGCAAGCGTCGGCGTGACATCCAGCGTAGACACAGGCGCCTCTACCAGCCCCGGCTCCAAATCCGGAGACGAGATCATCAAAGGAACGCGAGACGACCCTTCTAGAAAGGACATTTTGAACCACAATCCCCGCTCCCCCAACATATCGCCATGGTCAGACACAAAGACAATTGTGGCTTCTTGGCGGGTGTCTTTGAGGACGTTCAGGATGTCTCCTATCTTGTCATCAAGGTAGGAGATATTCGCGAAATAGGCGCGGCGCGCGCGCGCTATGTGCTCTTTCGTAATGTCGAAACTGCGCCAATCGTTCGCGTCAAAAATCCGTTTGGAATGGGCGTCATGATCTGCGTAGTCCATCGCCGGAATGTCGGGCGCGAGGTGCGAGCACCCCTCATAGAGATCCCAGTATTTTTTGCGTGCCACATATGGGTCATGGGGATGGGTGAAGCTGACTGTCAAACACCATGGCCGCGCGTCTTTGCCGCGCCCATAATCATAAAGTTTTTGCACTGCTTCAAAGGCGACCTCGTCATCATATTCCATTTGGTTTGATATCTCAGCGACCCCTGCCCCGGTCACCGATCCCATGTTGTGATACCACCAATCAATCCGTTCACCGGGTTTGCGATAGTCCGGCGTCCAGCCAAAATCTGCGGGGTAAATATCGGTGGTGAGGCGCTGTTCAAACCCGTGCAATTGATCCGGTCCGACGAAGTGCATCTTGCCAGAAAGCGCTGTTTGGTATCCGGCGCGGCGCAGGTGGTGCGCGTAGGTTGGGATGGACGAGGCAAATTCGGCAGCGTTGTCATAGACTCCGGTGCGCGAGGGGCGTTGACCCGACATAAAGGACGCCCGCCCCGGCGCGCAAAGCGGGCTGGCGGTATAGGCGTTTTTGAACCGGGTGGCGCGCGCCGCCAGGGCTTTGAGGTTGGGTGCATGGAGCCATTCGGCGGGGCCATCGGGAAACAGGGTGCCGTTCAGTTGATCGACCATGATGATGAGAATGTTTGGTGGGGTCATGTGTGCTCCAAAAGGCGATCGAGTGTGGCCATTGCGCGCGCGGTGGCGGCGGGGCCTTGCAAGGTGGACAGGGCGTGCCGGATATACAGACCGTCGATCAGCGCAGCGAGGGTTTGGGCGGCATCGGGCGCAGCCTTTGCCAAGGCAGGACGTAAGGCGTGCGTGAGATTTGACAGGATGCGGCGCTGATAGATCGTCAACAGCCTCTTTGCCCCCGGCACAGATTGCGCCTGAACATAGAAGTTCAACCAAGCGGCCACGGTTTCTGGGGCAAAATTTTCGGGGCCAAAACTGGCGCGGATGATAGCGGCGCAACGCGCGTGTGGCGTTTGCGCGGATTTGAGTTCGCAGCGCACCGCCGCGCTGTAGCGGCGCAGGATGTGGCGCATGGCGGCGAGCAAGAGATCATCTTTGCCGCCGAAATAGTGATGCGCCAAGGCTGACGACACCCCGGCGCGCCGGGCGATCCGCGCAACCGTCACATCGAGCGAGCCAGACGCGCCGATTTCCGCAATCGTCGCTTTCACCAAGGCGTCGCGCCTTATAGGCTCCATTCCAAGTTTGGGCATGAGACTCACCATAATTGCCTGACCTCTGTTATCTGTTGGAACTTGATTGACTCGTCAATCAATAAAAATCTGGAGACACCAATGACTTTGAAATCATCATTATCTGTATTGGCCCTTTTGGCGGCCACGCCCGCATTTGCGGCCTGTGAGGAAGTTCGATTTTCCGATGTGGGCTGGACGGATATCACAACGACAACCGCAGCGGCCTCGGTTGTTCTGCAAGCGCTTGGCTACGACACAGATACGAAATTACTATCTGTTCCAGTGACTTACACCTCACTTGCCAATGGCGATATTGACGTTTTCCTTGGCAATTGGATGCCCACAATGGAAGCGGATATTGCGCCCTACCGGGAGGCGAAAACCGTCGACACTGTCCGCGCCAATCTGGAGGGCGCGAAATATACCTTGGCGGTGAACAAGCCCGCTATGGCGCTCGGCATCAAGGATTTTGCCGATATTGCTGCGCACAAGGACGCCTTGGACGGCAAGATATACGGGATTGAGCCGGGCAATGACGGGAACCGGCTCATCATGGATATGATATCTGGGGATGCCTTTGATCTGGATGGTTTTGAGGTTGTTGAAAGCTCCGAACAGGGCATGTTGGCGCAGGTGGATCGCCTCTCCGGCAAAGATCAGCCTATCGTTTTCTTGGGGTGGGAGCCGCATCCGATGAACGCCAATTTCGACATGGGATATCTGTCGGGAGGCGATGAGTTTTTTGGGCCAGATTTTGGCGGCGCGACGATCTATACCAACACGCGCGCGGGCTATGTGACGGAGTGCCCGAACGTGGGCGCGCTGCTCGGTAACCTTGAGTTCACCTTGGCTATGGAAAATGAAATCATGAGCGCGATCCTCAATGATGGCGAGGAGCCGAGCGATGCGGCGCGCGCCTGGTTGGCCGCCAATCCTGATGTTTGGGGGCCATGGCTTGAGGGCGTGACAACGCTTGACGGTGGCGATGCGATGGCGGCGGTGAGCGCCTCTTTGAGCGAGTAACCACATAAAACAAAGGAGTAGGCAATGGCCTTGCGCAGAGTATCGATCATCATGACAGCCTGTTTGCTGCCGGTCAGCGCGGCGATTGCCTGCCCCACCAAAGACGATTTGCCACGCACAATTGTGCTCGTGCAAAACGCGCCAACCTTCGTGCGCACCGATTATGAAACTGCGGGCGCGGACCTGTTTTTTCGAACTGAGATGCGAATTGGGCCGAGCGTAATTGTTGAATCTGGCTATTTGGCGCATCCTTTTGCGCCTGTAGAAACCGCCCTCAATGGCGCCGTGGAAACAGTCACATATTCTGGCGATCCGGCGGTGTTTGATCATCTCGACCAGATCGGCCACCACCGCATTGAAGGCACAAAAACCCTCCCCAGCGGCGCAACACAGCCTCATTTTGTGGAAGCCCGGTTTGCTGGCACGGGGCGTGTGGAATTAGCGGAATGTCAGTATGACGTCTGGCATGTGGACCTTGTTCAGCCCGGCGGCCCAAATGGCGACATCGCAGCGCGGGTCGATTTCGCGCCAGCGCTTGGTTTGATCCTTGGGATCACCCTAACAAGTGCCGCCAACCAACAGCCACTTGTGCACTATCAATGGATCGGCACCGGGGATGATGTTGCGCGCTGAAGGCGAAACCTGCTTTTCATTTCGCGCCCTTGCAGGCAGTCTAGCCCAAGACATCTAGGGGCACTGTTTTGAATTGGCTGACCGACAACAAGATCCCAATCGGCAAGACGGCTGAAAACGGCTTTGACTGGCTCAAGGACAAGGGCGCGCCGTTTTTTGACTGGCTGGCTTGGTTGGTTGAGGGGCTTATCGAAACGATCCTTACAGTGCTGCAAAGCCCGTTGGCCATGCCCCGTGCAGGGGAGGCGGGCGCGTTAGAATGGACCCCTCTTTATCCTGAAATCTGGCAACCATTCCCTGTCATTCTGGCCTTTACGGCGCTGACCTATGCGTTGCAACGGCGGGTGTTTACATCGGTTTTGGTGTTCATCGGGTTCTTGTTTATCCTCAATCAAGGCTATTGGGAGGAGACAACCGAAAGCCTTGCGCTTGTGTTGTCGGCCTGTGTTGTCTGCATGGGAATTGGCGTGCCGCTCGGGATTTTCCTCGCCCATCATCCGCGGCTTTACGCCTTCATGCGCCCGATCCTCGACCTCATGCAAACGCTTCCAACTTTTGTCTATCTCATTCCGGCCATTGTGTTTTTTGGAATTGGCCCGGTGCCCGGTTTGATTGCGACCGTGATTTTCGTGTTGCCAGCACCGATCCGCCTCACGCAGCTCGGGATCGCTTCAACGCCCGTCTCCCTCAAGGAAACCGCGAGTGCCTTTGGGGCCACGCCGCGCCAGTTGTTGTGGAAGGTGGAGCTGCCTTTTGCCCTGCCGCAAATCATGGCCGGTCTCAACCAAACGATCATGCTTTCGCTGTCGATGGTGGTGATTGCGGCGCTTGTCGGGGCCGATGGATTGGGGGTGCCGGTGGTGCGCGCGCTCAATACAGTCAACACCTCGCTTGGGTTTGAAAGCGGGATGATTATTGTCGTTGTGGCGATTGTGCTGGACCGGATGCTGAGGATTGATCGCAAATGAACGCCGTTGAATTTGAGGCTGTGTCGATCGTTTTTGGGGATCACCCAAAGGCCGCTTTGCCGCTCATGGATCAGGGCAAATCGCGCGAAGAGGTGCAGGCGCAAACCGGCCAAGTGTTGGGCGTCCATGATTGTAACTTGGCTGTGGCCGAGGGCGAAATTCTGGTGCTTATGGGCTTGTCCGGGTCGGGGAAATCCACGCTCCTGCGCACGGTAAACGGGCTTAATCCGGTGACACGCGGCAAGGTGCGTGTGCTTGGGGACGGCGACATGACCGAGGTGTCCGGGGCCAGTGCTGCCAGTTTGCGCAAGCTTCGATTGCGCCATGTTTCTATGGTGTTTCAACACTTTGGCCTCCTGCCCTGGCGCACGGTGCGCAGCAATGTTGGGCTGGGACTTGAGCTTGGCGGCGCGCGCGCACGGGAGCGCCGGACACAGGTGGACGAGCAGCTTGCGCTCGTGGGGTTGCATGACTGGGCCGAACGCAAGGTCGAAGATCTGTCAGGCGGGATGCAACAACGGGTCGGTCTGGCACGCGCCTTCGCGACAAATGCGCCGATCCTCTTGATGGACGAGCCGTTTTCCGCGCTCGACCCGCTCATTCGTGCGCGCCTTCAAGACGACTTGCTTGCCTTGCAAAGCACCCTGAAACGGACAATCATTTTCGTAAGCCATGATCTTGATGAAGCCTTTAAGATCGGAGATCGTATAGCGATTATGGAGGGCGGTAGAATTGTGCAGGCGGGCACACCGCGCGAGATTTTCACAGCGCCCAAGAACGCGTATGTCGCTGATTTCGTGGCCCATATGAACCCGCTTGGGGTTTTGACGGCGCGCGACATTATGGGCCCGCCGGAAGCGCGGCGCGTGACACCTGAAGACCACCTCAACGCCACATCGGGCGGGCGCGCGACCCCGTTGAGAGAGGTGGATGTTAATGCGCCGGTGCGCACGGTGATGGAGGCGATGAAGGGTCAACACGCGCTGGATGTTGTGGAAGGCAACCGACTTGTCGGGCGCATCACGCATGATCTCATAAACGCGCGCCTGCTCGATCCACGCGCTGGAGATTGACAGGCGTTGCCGCGCGTGGAAGCCTCGTTGCAGCTGAATTTTCACAAGAGCGTCCTTTATGAACCTTTCAAATACAGCATTTTTGGCGGCCTTGGCGGTGCTGACCTATGGCACAGTTTTCACAGCGCGCGCCGATATGGTGCAAGGCGCCAACGCGAAGCGCGCGGCAAACTCGGTTGAGATGATGCCCGAAGCTGTCGCAATGGCGCGTGGCGATGATTTGGCGCATATTCAGGCCTGTGTCGAAACGCTCTGTGACGTGCTTGATTTGTCGTACACTCGCCTAAATGACCTGAGCGCTCTAAGCGCTGTGCATTCTTTGACGCATCTTGATCTGACTCACGTTTCCGCGCCCACGCTTGCGCCGCTTGAGAGCGCAAAGGGTCTGAAATATCTGAGGATGGATCGCGCCAATGTGCCCGATCTATCGGTGCTCAATAGCTTTCACGAGATGGAAGTTTTCATGGCCAGTTACTCGAATTTTGACAGGCTTGAAGATATCGCCTCCATGGGAAAACTGGTTGAGCTACATATCGGGGAAACGGGTGTAACGTCGCTTGAGGGGCTAGTGCATTTCCCGCAGCTCACCTTGCTGCATGCGCAGGATGTTTCGGCAAAAGACTACGCGCCCATCGGGAGCCTTTCGGAGTTGCGGGAATTGGCAATTGGTGGGGCGGCGCTCAGTGATTTGAGCTTTGTTGCGCCGCTCAAAAAGCTTGAAAGATTGGACATTTCGGGCAGTGTCGTGACCTCGCTTGACGCCTTGGAGCATCATCCTTCCCTCACGACCATCACGATGCTGGAAACCGACATTCAGGATCTTTCTGCGCTGTTGACCCTGCGCAAACTCCATACGGTTTTTCTGCCGTTCGACAGGCTGACAGCGGCGCAAGAGCGCATGTTGGAGCGCCTGAAGGCGCGCGGCGTGACGGTGCTTGATCGCCCGCAAATTGCGCTCTGCTGATCCGTTAGACTTTTGTGGCGTTGGTGTTGGGTGTGACGCGCCGTTTGAGCACGGCTTCGCGCCATGTGATGAAGGTGACAGAGGCCAGAATGATTGCCCCTCCGGCCACCACAAACACATCAACACCTTCTGAGAACAGCAATGCTCCGAGCGCGACAGACCAGACGAGTTGCAAGAAGGTGACTGGCTGAGTCACGGTCATCGGCGCGGAGGCAAATGCGCGTGTCATTGAGTAGTGACCAGCTGTGGCAAATGCGGCGGTGGCGAACAACCAAGCCAATTCCTGCATCGTCGGCGTCACCCAATGGAGCAGCGCAAAGGGCGCCAAGGCGATTGTCACCGTCACCGAAAGCATCGCCACGACGGTAACGGCGTTGTAGCGCTCCACCAATTTCCCAACGATCAGATAGGAGGCCGCAAAGAGAATCGCTGTCCCGAACATTGCCAAATGTCCCGCCTCAATCGCACGAACACCCGGACGCAGCACAACCATCGCGCCCATTAAGGCGAAAATGACGGCCAAAATGCGCCGCGCGGCGAGGCGCTCGCCAAAGAACAGCGCGGCCCCAAGGGTGACAAACACCGGGTTCAGATAGTTGATTGCGGTGACCTCAGCCATGGTGATCTGGGTCATCGCATAGAACCAAAACATAACGCCGATCGCATGGATCAATCCGCGGACCGCAGCGATACCAATCATCGCACGATCCAAGCGCACTTTGCGCAGAACCGGCCACATAGGGATCAGAAATACCAAGCCCAATGCGTAGCGCAAAAAGGCAGACTCCGCTGCCGGGATGCGCCCCCCACCCACCTTAACGGTGGCTGTCACCCCAACAAAAAGCACCCCCGTCAGTAACATCCAGAGAATACCCTTCACCGGGTTTTGCGCCGGGTTTTGCACAGGCTTTGGCTCAGGGTTTGGCTCAGGGTTTGGCTCTGGATCTTGCGGGGTCGAAATTGGGGGCGCGGCTTGGCTCATATCCCTTTGTCGCTTGACTTGCGGGAAGGCACAAGGGCTTGCGAGAAAAATAGTACTGTTGCGCACGAGTTTGAGCGTGCAAAAATTAGCCTTGATTTACCCGATTATTTTTGTCAGGTTTAGAAAAGACTCTCAAGCCACCCAATTCGCCTTTGCTCTCAACGGCAAGACACCGGGACGCCAGAGGAATCGTTCAAGGAGTCTGACATGAGAAACGCGCGCACTCCCGTGGCTGCATCGACAGCGCCGGGCGACACAACACGATCCGAAATCCTCGACATCCTGTCACTTGCGGGCATCGGCGCTGGCGCGTCGACCGCTTGGCTGATCGAACGGATGATAAATGGCTTGGAGGCAGATCAATGAATATGATGGTCACAAACACCGAACGCACCTCGGGCGAGCCGCCCTGCCCGCTGCACCACGCACGGGATCTGACGGGCAACGGGCCGATCGCGAAAATCATGCTTGGCGATGCGCTCTATACGCTGCGCATCACGCGCCAAGGCAAGCTCATCCTGACAAAATGAATGGCGATCATCGGGGCGGTGCGGCCGTTGCGCAGCTCACGGAAATGCCAGCACTCGAAAGCGCGGCTGTTTTGTGTTTGCGGATTTGGTGTGACAGCGAAGCCGGGCAGCGGCGTGAGGGTTTCGCGACGAGCTTTGCCCATTTGGGCGGGGACATTGCCTTGGAGGCGGTTGGGCATCTGTGCCAACTGTGCCTCAGCTATGGGCGCCGCCCGTTGATGCGCCATGCTGTGGACTGCCCCTGTGTGGGCGGGGATGAAGCCTGTCTTGCGCATATGATTGCCGCTGCCACTTCGGGCGAACGTGACGATGCTATGATGTTGGCCTGTCTTATGATGCGGGCTGATTTTGCACCAACGGCGGTTCATCTGGCGGAATGTGCAGGGGTCGCTTTGGCGCGTATTGCACATGCGCGCGCGCATGGGGTGCAAGCTGTCCACTAAGCAAAACGCAGGCGCTTAATACAGCACACCCGACTTCGTTTCGTCATCCACAAAAAACGCGGCAGATTGCGCCGCCGCGTTTCCATCCATTTTGCGCCCGTTTCGAGAGGCTTAAAGCTGGCTCAGAACGTCGTCCGTCGCTTCAAAATTGGTGGTCACTCGCTGAACATCGTCATCATCTTCGAGCGCATCGATCAGTTTCATCAACTTCTCCATCGACTCCAAGTCCATTTCGGTGGTCATGGTCGGCTTCCAGATCAACTTTGTGCTCTCGGACTCACCGAGGTTTTTCTCAAGCGTGGTGCTCACATCGTTCAAATCTGTGTCGGCGCAGAAAATCGTGTGGCCATCTTCAGAGCTTTCAACATCCTCAGCACCCGCCTCGATCGCGGCTTCAAAAATGCTGTCCTCATCGCCCGCATCCGCCGGGTAAACGATCTCACCTTTGCGCTCAAACATAAAGCCGACCGAGCCTGTTTCGCCCAGGTTCCCGCCGTTCTTTGAAAACGTCGATCGCACAGTAGACGCCGTGCGATTGCGGTTATCGGTCATGGCTTCGACGATCACAGCAACACCGTTGGGACCATAGCCCTCATAGCGAATTTCTTCGTAATCATCGCCCTCGCCCGCTTGCGATTTCTTGATGGCGCGGTCGATTACATCCTTTGGCACGGATTGCGATTTGGCCTCTTTAACAGCCATGCGCAAACGCGGATTATTGTCCGGGTCAGGGTCGCCCATTTTGGCAGCAACGGTGATCTCTTTGGCGAGCTTTGAAAACAGCTTGGAGCGCAGTTTGTCCTGACGGCCCTTGCGATGCTGAATGTTTGCCCATTTTGAGTGGCCAGCCATGGCACCCTCCACATATAAATTCGTCGCCGCCTCTATAGGCTAGGCCGGGGGGGCGGGGCAAGCCCGCGCCCGCGCTTCGCCTATACGCGCACCCTGTTGTGACTTCCCATTTGGCCAAAACCTGCGAAAACGGCGCAATGACTTTCGATCTGCTGCGCGGACTTGCGCTTTTTGCATTTGTCACCTCGATCACACCGGGGCCGAACAACATCATGCTGATGGCCTCTGGGGTCAATTTCGGCCTGCGCCGGACTGTGCCACATATGGTTGGCATTTTCTTTGGGTTTATTTCGATGATCGCGCTGATCGGGCTTGGGGTTTCAGCGGTGTTTGACGCCCGGCCTTGGTTGGATGAGGCGCTTAAAGTGGCGGCGCTGGCCTATATGGTTTGGCTTGCGTGGCGCGTGGCACATGCGGCGGCGCCGGCGCAAGATCAGACGGGCGAGGCGAGCCCATTGAGCGCGTTTCAAGCGGCGGCCTTTCAGTGGGTGAACCCAAAGGGCTGGGCGATGGCCTTGGGGGCAAATGCCGCCTATGCGCCAACTCATGAGCTGCGCGATGTGTTGATTGTGACAGCGGTTTTTGGCGTGATCAACCTGCCAGCGGCGGGCTGCTGGGCGGTGATCGGCACGCAGTTGACGCGGCTCTTGCAAAATCCCAAATGGTTGCGCCTGTTCAACTGGAGCATGGCTCTATTTTTGCTGATCTCGCTTATTCCGGTTCTTGCCGGGTGACGGCTTTGCTTTCGCGCGCTATCAAGGGCGCATGACACTAGAACAAATCACTCTTTTTTCGATCTTTGCAGCGGTGTTTGGCCTGCTGCTGTGGGGCAAATATCGGTATGATCTCGTAGCGTTCTCCGCCCTTATGGTTGCTGTGGCGTTAGGGGTTGTTGAGACCAAACACGCTTTTGACGGCTTTGGTCACTCCGCCACGATTATTGTTGCGCTTGTGTTGATTGTGTCTGCCGGGCTTGTGCGCTCAGGGGCGGTGTTTTTGATCACGAGAACGCTTGTGGATGCCGGGCGTTCGCTCGGGGCGCATATCACGATCATGGGTGCGGTTGGCGGCATCTTGTCGGCCTTTATGAACAATGTTGCAGCGCTTGCTCTGCTCATGCCTGTGGATATTCAAACCGCGCGTAAAGCGGGCCGCGCGCCGGGCCTGTCGCTCATGCCACTGTCCTTTGCGACGATCCTTGGAGGCATGGTGACCTTGATCGGCACGCCACCCAACATCATCATTGCTGCGATCCGCGAAGAAAGCCTTGGCGAGAGTTTCCGCATGTTTGATTTCGCCCCGGTCGGGCTTGTCACGGCGGGTGTTGGGTTGGTGTTTGTTGCGCTGATCGGCTGGCGGCTGATCCCGCAACCGGAGGCCGCCGGGGGCAAGGCAAACCCGATGGAGGAGTTCTCTGATTATGTTGCCGAGCTTGTCATTTCAGATGGGCACAAGCTGATCGGTAAACGGGTCGAAGAGCTTTATGAGGAGGCCGAGAAAAACGACGTTTATATCCTTGGCGTGGTGCGCGGCGGCAAACGGAAATATGGCAATTCACGCACTCTCAAACTGGAAGCGGAAGATGCGCTGGTGATCGAAGCGACACCTGAAGCGCTCGACGAATTTCGCGCGGCGTTGTCGCTTCGGTTTGCGGATACCGCGCGCGAGGAACGGCTGACGGCCGATGGCGCTGGCCTGTCAAAAATCGAAGTGGTCGTGCCGCAAGGATCGCGATTGGATGGCAAGACTGCACAGGCTGTGGGCCTCAATTGGCGGCGTCGCGCGGTGCTTTTGGGCATCCGGCGCGGCGGCACGCGGTTTCGCTCGCAAATCCGCCGCACAACGGTGCGCGCGGGCGACATTTTGTTGTTGCTTGTCCCCGCCGGATCCGAAGCCGAAGTGACGGAATGGCTGGGCGCACTTCCTCTTGCTGAGCGGGGCCTAACAGTCACGCAAGAGCGCAAAGTTTGGCTGGCGATTGGCCTGTTTGCCGCAGCGGTTGCGGCTGCCTCTTTTGGCCTGTTGTATCTGCCGATTGCGTTGGGTCTTGTAGTGGTGGCCTATGTTTTGACGGGCATCATTCAGCTCACTGAACTGTATGATCACATAGAATGGCCGGTGGTGGTTTTGCTTGGCTCGATGATCCCTTTAGGGGCCGCGCTTGAAACCTCAGGCGGCACAGAATTGCTTGCGGGGGGGCTTGTGTCGCTCACTGCCGGCTTGCCTGCATGGGCGGTTCTGACAGTCTTGATGGTGGTCACGATGACGCTTTCGGATGTGCTCAACAACACGGCCACCGCGATCGTCGCGGCCCCGGTTGCGATCTCGATGGCGCAAAGCCTTGAGGCCAACCCGGACCCCTTTTTGATGGCGGTGGCAGTGGCCGCGTCCTGCGCCTTCCTCACCCCGATTGGCCACAAGAACAACACTTTGGTTCTTGGGCCGGGGGGGTACAAATTTGGAGATTATTGGCGCATGGGGTTGCCGCTCGAAATCATCGTCGTTGCCGTGTCGATCCCGGCAATTCTCGTGTTCTGGCCATTGTAGGAGCCGCCGATGGAACCTTATGAAACACTTGCTCAAGAGGTCATCGCGCGCGGAAATGTTGCGCTGACGGAGGATGAGGTAAAGGTGCTGGAGGCCGCGCCCGACAGTCACCTCATTTCCAAGAAACTGCTCGGCGCGCATTACTTCAACGTGGGCATGGGCGCCGATGCGATCCGCTGTATACGCCATGTCTATAGCGCGGCGCGAACGCCTGAAAATGCCTCGAATTTGGTCTCTGCATTGTCTAAGGCCGGGGCGATTGAGGATGCGATTGCAATCGCTGAGGAGGAGGACACCCCGCTGTTGCCGGTGACGCAGGCCAGCTATTTGTCAGAGCTTTATGGGCGCGCGAAGAAACCGGGAAAAAACCGTCATTGGGCGCGCCGTGCGCTCAAACTCAAAGAAGGCGAAGCCCCAGAGCTAGAAGACCGCGCGGCACCCATTGTGCGCCCGTTCAACCCCGAAACACCGGAGCGCAATATTATCGCCTTTTCGCTGTTTGGGGATGGCAAACGCTACCTGGAAGGAGCGATCCGAAACTGCATTGTCGCGCGCTACATGTACCCCGGCTGGACCCCGCGCTTCTATGTGGATGACAGCGTGCCGGTGGAGGCGCGCAATGGGCTGACTGCGGCGGGCGCGCAGCTCAAGATGGTGCCCAATTTGCCAGCATTGCGGTTTGGGTTGTATTGGCGATTTTTGGTCGAGGACGACCCGGAGGTCGACGTCTATATCGTGCGCGATGCGGACAGTATTCCGACCATCAAAGAACGTGTTGCTGTGCAAGATTGGCTGGCTTCTGGTGAGCCGTTTCACGTCATGCGCGACTGGGTCACTCATACGGAATTGGTGTTGGCGGGCATGTGGGGCGCGCACCGTGGGAACATCACCGGGGGGATGGGGCGCAAGATTTTGGACTTTTCCAAAACCCGCGAGAACATCCTAAATTCACGTGTTGATGACCAGCTGTTTTTGCGGCGCGAAATCTGGCCCTATATGCGCGGGCGCACCTTTGTTCAGGACAGTCATTTCGGCTACGGTGAAAGCGCGCTGTTCAACCCGGATTACTTGATGCCGGGCGAAATGCACATCGGCCAAAACGACTTGGCAGTGCGCGACAACGATCGCAAGAAAAAGGCAGTTGCGGCGCATAACGCCAAGGTGAAAGCCGCAAAAGACAAGGCCGCGAAACCAACAGCGAAAGCACAAGCGAAACCCGCCAAGGCAAAGCGCAAAGTCACAGTGAAAAAGTCAAAGTAATAAGATCACTGGGAAAATAATCACCGGGGAAAACGCCCCTAAAGCGGCCAAATCAGCGGGATCACTGCGGAGGCCAAAAGGCCAATCGTCACGTTCAGCGGGATGCCAACGCGCATAAAGTCGGTGAATTTGTAGCCCCCTGGCCCAAACACCAAGGTATTGGTTTGATAGCCGATTGGCGTTGCAAAACTTGCAGATGCGGCAATCATCACCGCCACCACAAGCGGGCGCGCATCAATCCCAATCGCCTCCGCCAGACCGATGGCAATTGGCGTCATCACCACAGCGACCGCATTGTTTGAGACAAGCTCGGTAAGCACAGAAGTCAGCAGGTAAATCGCCCAAACGATCACCGGCGGAGGCAGTTGGCTGAGCAAGGGCGCGAGCGCATTTGCGATCATCAAAACCGCGCCCGAGCTTTCCAGCGCAGCCCCAATCGCGAGCATCGAAAAGATAAGCGCCAATAGCCGGCCGTCGATAGTCGAAAACGCTTCATCCGCATCAATCGCACGGGTCATCAACAGAACCGCCACCGCGACCACGGAAATTGCGAAAATCGGCGCGAGGCCCAAGCCCGCAAGCGCCACAATCCCCACCAAAGCCGCAAGGGCAATCGGCGCGTGGCCCCGGCGAAAAGCGCGCCCGGATGGTTTGGCCACATCGACCAAATTCATGTCGTTCGCAAGGCGCGCGATGTCCTCGCTCCCGCCTTCCAGCAACAGCGTATCGCCCACGCGAACCGTGATGTTTTCCATCTGACGGCCAATGTTCTGGTTCCGACGATGCACCGCGAGCGGATACACCCCATACCGACGTCGCAACCGCAATTCGCCCAATGTGCGACCGATCATTCTGCACCCCGGCGAAATTAAGACCTCGACTGTGGTTGTTTCCACCGCCGACACCTGATCCACCCGTTTTAAGGACTTATCGCGTTGCAGCGAGAGAAGCTCTGTCATTTGGGTGCGCAACACCACACGGTCCCCGACTTCGAGCACCGTTTCCTTAAGCTCATGGCGCAACGAGCGATCCCCGCGCACCACATCCACGAGCCGCACGCCTTCGCGCTTAAATAGCTGAACGCTCAGCACTTCGCGACCGATCATGTTGCTTTCAGGTGGGATCACCGCTTCCGTGAAGAACTTCTTCTTGGAACGATCTGTCAGCAAGCTCGCCATGCTGTCGCGGTCCGGTAACAGGCGCGGCGCGACGAAATACAGATACAACATCCCATAGGCGACGAGGATCAAGCCAAGGGGGGTCACTTCGAAAATTGTGAAAGGTTCCAGACCGTTCGCGCGGGCGACACCATCCACCAGGAGGTTGGTTGATGTCCCGATCAGGGTCATCGTGCCCCCCATAATCGCGCCGTAAGACAGTGGAATAAGCAGTTTTGACGGCGCTGTGCCAAGACGTTTCGCAAGCTGGGTAAACACCGGGATCATCACAACGACCACAGGCGTATTGGACACAAAAGCGGAGGCCACAACAACAAACCCCATCAAGACCGCAACCGCCACCATCGGGCGATCAGCGGCCTGTCGATCGGCAATTCCCGTGAACCAATCAAGCGCGCCAGTGCGCACCAAGGCCCCCATAATGATGAACATCGCCGCAATCGTCCAAGGCGCCGGATTGGACAAAACAGCAATCCCGCGCTCATAGGGCAAAATCCCAGTGACCAGCATCACAGCCACGCCGCCAATCGCAACAACCTCGGTCGGAAAAGCTTCGCGCAGAAACAGCACAAACATCATCCCAACGATTATCAGCGCGATAACCGATTGTTGTGTCTGGGAAAATTGTATCAGGTCCATATCGTTGATCCTTTGCTCCGCCCATCTTCCACAAGCCAACACGTGGCGGCAAGCGCGCAATTGGTCTGGCGTAGATTTAGGCGCGCTGCGCGGAGGCTATGGCAGGCTTTGCATCAGGTGGCCGCCTTCGCGGATCATCTGAATGTCGATGGCTTTCCCGGTCTTATCGTCGGTTTCAATATAAAGGCCCGAAAGAGTCGCCTCAGTGTTGGCCGGGGTGAAGCGCGATTTGACCATGCCCGTTACAAAACGGCGCAAAGGCTCGGCCTTTTCCATACCAATCACCGAATGATAATCGCCACACATCCCAGCATCCGACAGATAACCAGTGCCACCGGGCAAGATCATCGCGTCCGCTGTGGGCACATGGGTATGCGTGCCCACAACCATGGAGGCCCGCCCATCCAGAAAATGCCCCATCGCCATTTTTTCCGAGGTCGCTTCGCAGTGCACATCGACCAAAATCGCCTGCACAGCCCCCCCGAGCGGGAAAGGTTTGAGCGCTTGGTCGATTGTCCCAAACGGATCGTCAAATGCGCGCTTCATAAACACATTGCCAAGCACCTGCGCAACCAATATGCGCCGCCCGCGCTGATCCTCAAAGACCCGCGCCCCGCGCCCCGGCGCGTCTTTTGCAAAGTTCAAAGGTCGAATGATGCGCGTTTCTCGGTCGGCATAGGGCAGCATGTCTTTTTGATCAAATGCATGATCACCCAAGGTGACAACATCGGCCCCCGCCTCAAACAAAACCTTCGCGTGGGCTTCTGATAACCCCATGCCGCTGGTTGAGTTTTCGCCGTTCACAACGACAAAATCCAACCCCATTTGTGCGCGCAGTTTGGGGAGGCGTTCCGAAACAGCGCGCCGTCCAGCGCGCCCCATGACATCACCAAGAAAGAGTATTTTCATGCCCTAGCCCTAAAAGGATATGCGCGCGCACGCAAGGCTCAGAAGGTGACAACGCCGCGTTCCGTGACGATCATATCAAGGGGTTGGTCGGTTGGCTCTTGCGGCAATTCATCTGCGCATTGCGCCCCATAAGCAAAGCCGATCGCGATTGTCGGGCTGGCCGCGCGAAGCCTCTCAAGTGTGCGGTCGTAATAGCCGCCACCATAGCCAAGCCGCGCACCGCGTAGATCATAAGCCACAAGCGGCACGATCAAGATTTGCGGCACAATCAATGCACCACTGGCGGGCACTGCTGCGCCAAATTTTCCTGGGATCATCTCTGTGTCGGGCGTCCAGCTACGGAAGGTGAGCGGCTGATCAGCCCCCCGAATGACAGGCACACAAACCGGGCATTGCTGCGCCCAAGACGCCATGACCGGCAAAGGCGACACTTCCGTGCGGATCGGCATGTATCCGGCAAGGCTGCGCCCCTCATATGGCGCGAGTGCAGTCTTCAAATGCGCTTGTGCCTGCGCGTCCTGCCCCGCCTCATGTGCTGCCTTGCGCCGCGCATAAGCCGCCGCGCGCAAGTCTTGTTTTGCTGTGTCCTTTGCGACGTGGCTCATAGTAAGAATGCCGCAGCCAAACCCAAAAAGGCAAAGAAACCAACGACATCGGTGACAGTTGTCACAAACGCGCCAGAGGCAAGGGCCGGGTCAACATTCAAGCGTTCCAACACCACAGGCACCACAACCCCCGCCAATCCCGCAACAACCAAATTGATCACCATGGCCACCGCAATCACGGCGCCCAACATGGGAGAGCCAAACCACGCAAGGCCAATCACCCCCATCAACGCCGCAAAGATCGCGCCGTTCATAAGCCCAACCAACACTTCGCGCCGGATCACCCGCCACATGTTTGAGGAGGTCAAATCCTTGGTGGCCAGCGCGCGCACGGCCACGGTCAAGCTCTGCGTGCCGGCATTGCCCCCCATCGAGGCCACAATCGGCATCAAGACCGCAAGCGCGACAATCTGCGTGATCGCCGCTTCAAACTGAGAAATGACCAAGGAAGCCAGGATGGCGGTGACCAGATTGACGGCCAACCACGGAAAGCGCTGTTTGGTCGTGGCGATGACCCGGTCCGACAAGGAACCTTCTCCGACGCCCGCAAGACGCAAGATGTCTTCCTCGTGTTCCTCATCCAAAATCGCCATCGCGTCATCAATTGTAATGACGCCAACAAGCCGGTCATCCTCATCAACGACAGGCGCGGAAATGAGGTGATACTGGTTGAACGCATAGGCGACTTCCCCCTCATCTTGCAGCACCGGAATTGTGCGAAAAGAGGGTTCAACCAAGTCAACAAGCGGCAGGTTGCGCGCCGAGGACATCAGCTTTCCAAGCGTCACATAAGACACCGGGCGCATTTTGGGATCGACAAGAATGACATGATAAAACTGCTCCGGTAGCTCGCCCAAAGCGCGCAGATGATCAATCGCCTCGCCCACCGACCAATGCTCGGGCGCAACGACCAATTCGCGCTGCATCAAGCGCCCCGCCGACTCCTCCGGGTAGGCCATGGATTGTTCAACCGCGACACGATCCGAATCCGCCAGCGCGTCCAAAATGACCTGTTGCTGCGGCGTTTCGAGGTCTTCCAGCAGGTCCACAACATCATCTGTTTCCAGATCGCGCACAGCATCCGCAAGGACTTCAGGGTGCATCGCATCAATGATGTCTTCGCGCACGCTGTCATCAAGTTCAGAGAGGATATCCCCGTCCAACTCGCGGCCATACAGCTGCACCAGCCTGATGCGCGCGGCATCATCAACCTGCTCCAAAAGGTCAGCAATATCAGCGGGATGAAGCGGCTCTAGCGCGGCTGCCAAAGCCTCAGAATCGCCCTGCGCAAGGGCGTCCAGAACCGGGCGCACGGTCACACGATCCAGTTCATAATCGCCTTCTGCAAGGCCCTCATCATTGAGAATATCGTCCGCCATTTTGTGCCTCGCGTCTGCTGTGGCGAACATAGGACAAGCCCCGACAAACCCCAAGAGGGCGTTTGAAAAATTCTGGCGTTTGGCGATGGACGCGCGGCACGACGCTGCTACTCTGAATGGATCATCACATCGAAAGGCGCCCCCTATGGAGCTTCACCTTGGCCAAACTTTGCGATTCACCGCCTCGCCCTTTGCTGGCAGCATTGAGGATGCGCTTCGCTATGAGCGGCGCGGCGCTGTGGTGGTTGAGGCGGGGCGAATCCTGGAGGTGGGTGAGGCTGACGCTCTGCGCGCCTCATTTCCCAATGCGCAGGTGATCGATCATGGCGACGGTCTGATTCTGCCCGGGTTTATCGACGCCCATGTGCACTATCCGCAAACCGCCATCATCGCCTCCTGGGGCAAACGTCTGATGGAGTGGCTCAATACCTATACCTTCCCAGAAGAATTGCGCTTTCTCGATCCCACCTATGCACGCGCGGTGGCGGATCAGTATTTCGACCTCACATTAGCCGCCGGCACCACCACAACCGTCAGCTATTGCACGATCCATCCCGAAAGTGTTGACGCCTATTTCGAGGCGGCTCAGACGCGGGGTTTGCGTGCGCTCGGCGGCAAGACCTGCATGGATCGAAACGCCCCTGAAGCGCTGCGCGACACAGCACAAAGCGCATATGACCAATCCAAAATGCTGGCCGCAAAATGGCATAACATGGATCGACTGTCCTATGTGATCACACCGCGTTTTGCGCCGACCTCAACGCCAGATCAACTCGCAGCGCTTGGCGCGCTCTGGTCAGAAACCCCAACATGTTTGATGCAAACGCACCTCAGTGAGCAAGTCGAAGAAATCGCCTTTGTGGCGGAATTGTTCCCAAAGGCCAAAGACTACACGGATGTCTACGACAGCTTTGGCCTGCTTGGTCCCGGCGCATTGATGGGCCACGCGATCCACCTGTCACCGCGCGAACGCGCGCGCCTCAAAGAAGCAGGCGCCTCGCTCATTCATTGCCCAACATCCAACACCTTTATCGGCTCCGGCCTGTTTGACATGGCCGGGTTGATGGGCGCAGGGCATCGTATTGGCCTCGCCACAGACACCGGGGGTGGCTCGTCTTTTTCCATGCTGCGCACCATGGCCGCCGCCTATGAGGTCGGTCAGCTTTCCGGCAATCCGCTCCATCCGGCACAGCTGCTTTGGCTCGCCACCCAAGGCTCCGCACAAGCCCTTCATTTGGAGGACAAAATCGGCACGCTCGCCCCCGGCTTTGAAGCGGATATGATCGTATTGGACCTCGCCTCAACGCCCGGAATTGCCCAGCGCCACGCGCGCGCCGACACACTTTGGGAAGCCATATTTCCAACCATCATGATGGGCGATGATCGCGCGATTGCCGCCACTTATGTCGCTGGATCAAAAGTATAACCGCCTGCTTTCCTTGTTTTCCAAATACCTGCGCCGCAGGCATCCGCCCTATCCCATAAGCGCGACGGCGCGCTTATTTTGCTGCTCGATCATCACCGGCAAATCCAAAGTGGTGATCTGGCCTGAGCGCACGATTTGCCGCCCCTCAACAAACAAATCGCGCACCTTTTGAGGCCCCGCAAGGACCAGCGCCGCCGCATCCCAACTTCCCGCGGTTTCAACGCCACTGACGTCCCAAATCGCGATATCCGCGCGTTTGCCGACTGCGATTTGCCCGCAATCCACGCGGCCAAGCACCTCTGCCCCACCGCGCGTGGCAATCCAGAGCGCTTCGCGCGCACTCATTTTGTCTGCCCCGCCTTTGACCCGCGCAAGCAACATCGCTTGGCGCGCCTCATTCATCAAATTGCCAATGTCATTTGACGCCGATCCATCCACGCCAAGCCCAACCTTCACGCCCGCGTCGCGCATGTCACGTAAGGGCGCGATGCCAGAGCCAAGCCTGCAATTGGAACACGGGCAATGCGCAACCCCGGTGCGGCTTTGCGCAAATAGGTCAATCTCGGCGGCGTCCAGTTTCACACAATGCGCGTGCCAAACGTCCGATCCGGTCCAGCCCAACTCCTCGGCATATTGCCCAGGACGCATCCCAAATTTCGCCTCACTATAGGCGATATCCTCGTCGTTTTCTGCCAGATGTGTGTGCAGCATAACGCCCTTGTCGCGCGCCAAAAGGGCTGCGTCGCGCATCAGTTCTCGGCTGACTGAAAACGGCGAACAGGGAGCCACACCGACGCGCACCATCGCGCCTTCACTTGGATCATGAAACGCGTCAATCACCCGGATGCAGTCGGTCAGGATGTCTTCTTCGCGCTCTACCAAACTGTCGGGCGGCAGTCCTCCGTCGCTTTCTCCGATCGACATCGCCCCGCGCGTTGGATGAAACCGCATCCCCAAGTCTTGCGCTGCGACAATGGTATCTTCAAGCCTTGCGCCATTTGGATAGAGGTACAGATGATCCGAAGACAGGGTGCAGCCCGAAAGCGCCAGCTCTGCCAGTCCGATCAGCGCAGATATCCGCATGTCTTCCGGGCCAAACCGCGCCCAAATCGGATAGAGGGTTTGCAGCCAGCCAAACAACAGCGCATCTTGGCCACCGGGCACGGCGCGTGTCAGTGTTTGATACAAGTGATGGTGTGTATTGACCAATCCCGGCGTCACAACCGCACCGCGCGCCAGCAAAATGTCTGCGCCCGGAGCGTCAATGTTTGGAGCGATCTGTTTGATCACCCCGGCGTCAATCAAGATGTCTGTCCGCTTTGGTTCCTGCCCCGTGTCATTCATCGTCAGGATCACATCAGCGTCTTTGATGAGGGTTGCCATACATGCACTCCCCCTTTCGCCCAAACGCCACAAACGCGCCAGAAAGGGTAAGGACGCGCACCTGTGGGATCTAGCCCCGCTGAAGCACCTCAAGCGCGGCTTTGTGGATGCTGGCATTGGCGGCAGCGATCACCTGCCCGCCCTCATGTACAGGCCCGCCCTGCCAATCCGTGACCACGCCGCCAGCCGCCGCAATCACTGCCATAGGGCCTTGAATATCATAGGCATTTAGCCCTGCTTCCACGACCAAATCAACCTGCCCAAGCGCGATGAGCGCGTAGGCGTAACAATCCATACCAAAGCGCGTGAGCTTTACTTTTTCGGAAAGCGCTTCAAAGGCGGCGCGCTCATCTGGCGTGCCGATTTCCGGAAAGGTTGTGAACAAAATCGCGTCTTCCAATGGACGGGCTGCGCGGGTTCTGAGCGCGCTGCGCCCTTGCGGCCCATCCAGACGCGCCTCACCAAAACCACCCAAAAATCGCTCGCCAATATAGGGCTGGTCAACCACGCCAAGCACCGGACCAGTCGCATCGCCCACGGCAATCAAGACGCCCCAATTTGGCGT
The DNA here is from genome assembly GCA_050633625.1 of Maritimibacter sp. Taxonomy (GTDB): domain Bacteria; phylum Pseudomonadota; class Alphaproteobacteria; order Rhodobacterales; family Rhodobacteraceae; genus JBOEGW01. The sequence goes on from JBOEGW010000003.1 coordinate 165,963, forward strand.
GCCTGACAAAAACGCACGAGTGCCATCAATTGGGTCTAGCACCCATGTCAGACCCGATGTGCCGGAGGTGCGGCCAAATTCCTCGCCAAAAATCGCATCGTCAGGGCGGCGTGCGGCCAGCACCTCGCGCATGGCGGTTTCGGCGGCGCGATCTGCGACTGTAACAGGATCAAACCCCTCGCTCAGCTTGTTGTCCGCAACCAGACCAGCTGTGCGAAAATGCGGCAAAATCGCCGATCGCGCCGCATCAGCCAAGGCTTCTGCGGTCGCGATCAGGTCATTTTGTAGTGATTTATCGGTAAGCTGCATCGTCTATCGCCCAAAAACTCTCACTTGGCGGTAGCCTTTGCACCCTACTGCGTCAAGGCGATCAAGCCGCGTCTGACAGAACGCGCGCAAGCTCGAACAAGCGACGACGTTGGTTTTCAGGGATTGCGTAGTAGCTGCGCACAAGCTCCAACGCTTCCTTATCAGCGAGGATATCCCCCGCGCCCGCAGTTTGAGCGTCTGCCGAAGCAGCGCCTTCGAGGCCCTCAAAGAAAAAGGACACAGGTACGGTCAATGCGTCCGAAATATCCCAAAGACGAGACGCAGACACCCGGTTCATCCCGGTTTCATACTTCTGAATCTGTTGGAACTTGATTCCGACTTTTTCGGCCAGCTGTTGTTGGGTCATGCCCACCATCCAGCGACGATGACGAATGCGTTTCCCCACGTGGACATCCACAGGATGCTTCATAACGGTCTCCTAGATACGATCTTGCAACACTGTAAGGATCACCACCAGCTACACAACCTCAACCTGTCTTTTTGGATAGACCACAAAAGTGCGTTTTTATATACTAAAAACAAAGGATTAGCGTAAAAAAATTTGACCGTACCGGGTAAAGGTTGCCTAATTTTTAGGCATATATTTTCACCCTATACGTGTTTTGCAAAACAAATTGCATTTTGCAAAAGGTAAACGAAAATCGAGTCACAATGCAATCTGTGCGTGTTTTTCCCTCACGTCAGACCCTCTCGCGCCTGCCGAAACCTAACGATACACTGTTTGCAAACAGAGGAGGACACCCGTGAGAGCCTATCAGATTCTATCCTATGAAGAGCCACCCAAATTGATGGATGTCGACAAGCCAACGCCCGGCCCCGGAGAGGTGCTGATCGAACTCGCCGCTTGCGCGCTGAACTTTGGCGAATTGCTCGCAATGAAGGGCCAATACCAAGAGCGCCCTGAGTTGCCCTATACGCTTGGCATGGAATCCGCCGGTACGATTGTGGCGCTTGGTGACGGAGTTGAAGGCCCTGCGATTGGCACACGCGTTTTGGTGGGCGGCGGCAAAGGCGGTTTGGCAGATTTTGGGGTCTTTGCGGCTTCCAAAGTCGTGGCGATCCCCGATAACATGCCCTTCACCGATGCGGCGGCTTTTCAAGTGGCTTATGGCACGTCCCATGTGGGGCTGGATTACCGCGCTCAGCTGAAAGCCGGGGAAAACCTGTTGGTCCTTGGCGCGGCGGGCGGCGTTGGCATGACGGCGATTGAAATCGGCAAGCTCATGGGGGCGAACGTGATCGCGGTGGCGCGCGGCAAGGACAAGCTTGAGGTTTGTAAAGCCGCTGGCGCAGACCACGTGATTGACAGCGAGACCGACGACATTCGCGATGCCGTGAAGGCCGTGGGGGGCGCCGATGTGGTCTATGATCCGGTTGGCGGCGATCAATTCAAAGCGGCCATGCGCGCCTGTAACCCAGAGGCCCGTATTTTAGTTGTTGGTTTTGCCAGTGGGGATGTGCCCCAGGTGCCTGCGAACATCCTATTGGTCAAGAATATCAATGTGATGGGGTATTATTGGGGGGGCTACAACACCTTCAAACCTGAGGTGTTGAGCGACTCCATGCAAACCTTGCTCAAGTGGTATGAGGCGGGGAAACTCAAGCCGCATGTTTCGTCGATCCTGCCGCTTGAGGAGGCAACCGAGGCTTATGATTTGCTGCGCGCTCGCAAATCAACTGGCAAGGTCGTCGTCAAAATCGTCTAGCGCCTGCTTCTATTGGGACGCAGAAAACGCGGGGTCATCGGCCTCGCGTTTTTATTGCGCGGCGGCCTGCGCGACGCGCGCCGGTTTCGCCATATCCCCATACGCCATTCGCAATTGCGCGATCAGCTCGAGACCGGCGCGCCCGTTGAGCCGGTCAGACGCATACATGTTGACCTCATAAGACGGCAATTCGGGCAAGGCCCCAGCGTGATCAATCTCAAACATTGGGCGCATCGTCGTCCCTGCAAGGCGCGCATGAACGGCGAGGTCTGCACCGACACTGGCATCGATCGTACGGCTTTCGTCACTTGAAACCGCCATCTCCCAAACGATTCCTTCGTCCTCCAAGACCGCCTGAACACGTGGTCGAAACTTGCACTGCGCCTCGAACGCCAAGCGCAAAGGCCGCTGCTTCCATGCCTGCCCGTCTTCAGCCCCCATCCATAAAAGCGGTACAGTCGCCACAACTTCACCATTGCCTTCGCCCGGCTCCTCGGTGGTGAGGATAATGTCACAATCGCCACGTTCAAAATCTTCGCGCAATTTCGATGTGAAGGAAGACACAAGGTTGACCTTCATACGCGGAAAATCGGCGTTGAACCGCTTCAACACGGGCGGAAGCACGGGCAGCACAATATCATGCGGCACCCCAAGGGTAATTTCCCCCTCATAAACATCATCCGTCAGCCGCGACAAAGCAGCGTCGTTCAGCTCCAACATGCGCCGCGCATAAGACAAAAGCTGTTCACCGTCCGGCGTCAGGCCAACGGTGCGCCCGCTGCGATCTAACAATTGTCGATCAAGAGACTCCTCAAGCCGCTTAATCTGCATCGACACCGCGGATTGCGTCAGATGCAGCACATTCGCCGCCCGCGTCACACCGCCGACATCTTCAACAGTGACAAAGGCGCGCAGCGCTGTGAGGTCCAAATTTCGAGCCATGATCACGTTTCCTGATGAGGTTCATCATTTATATTCGTTTTCATTATGCGCGTAGATCGGGCAATCATCAAGCATCTTCATTGAACCACTGCAAACCATCACTTTTTGACTGGATAAGCCTATGTCCCGCCCGTTTCTCCTCCCCCGTCTCATGGCCCGCCTACATGCCGTGCTTGCGGCGCGTCCAAACCCCTGGAAAAGCGCCCATCGGCCGTCATGGGAACAATCAAGCCGTCATCCCTTCTGAGAGGTGGCGCTCTTCCCGATGTCCGACCCGCTTTGGGCGTGATAATTTGGATCTCCGCGAAAAAGTCCCCTATCGGATTTTCTCGACAGCCCCTATCCTTTTGACCGCGACACAATGTGTTGACAGGGAGACACGCTCGGCTCTGCGACTAACCCTTGAATTTCATCGCTTTGCATCCGATATTGAGCGCAAGACACGCTATTGTGGCGTGCGAACCCTACAATGTCTTTTAGGAGGCTGACGAGAATGGCTGATTACAGAACGGTCCACGCAGATGCAACGAGCGTCTCTGGCACACGGATCGATGCGGGCCTACGCGCCCATATGAATAAGGTCTATGCGACCATGTCGGTTGGGCTTTTGCTCACGGCGCTCGCCGCTTGGGCAATGGGCACAATGTCGATGACGACCACCCCCACGGCCTACGCGATGGGCAACGGAAAATACCTGACTGACCTTGGCTATGCCCTGTTCGCCAGCCCTCTTAAATGGGTCGTGATGCTTTTGCCGCTTGGTATGGTGTTCATGTTTGGCGCTGTCATCAACCGGATTTCCGCGGCTGGCGCGCAGCTGTTTTTCTATGTCTATGCCGCGCTGATGGGCGTTTCGATCTCGTGGATTTTCGCGGTTTTCACGGGCTTCTCAATCACACAAACCTTCCTGATCACCGCGATTTCGTTCGCTGGCCTGAGCCTTTGGGGCTACACCACTAAGAAGGATATCTCCGGTTGGGGATCGTTCCTCATCATGGGTGTGATTGGTCTGATCATCGCCTCGATCGTGAACATCTTCCTTGGCTCCCCAGCGATCCAATTCGCGATCTCCGCGCTTGGCGTTTTGATTTTTGCCGGCCTCACAGCCTACGACACGCAGAAAATCAAAAACGACTACATCAGCCACGCACATGCGATGGACGCGGAATGGTTGGCGAAATCGGCAATTATGGGCGCGCTGAACCTCTATCTGGACTTTGTGAACCTGTTCATGTTCCTCCTCCAGTTCCTTGGCAATCGCGACTGATCGCCCCCCAAATGATGATCCAAGGCCAGCCCATTGCGGCTGGCCTTTTTTGTTTATCTGAGACTTTTTTCCTCGATTAACCAAAATGGCTTAATCTCGCCGCATTCGATTGTTACGCAAGGGCCAACACAACAAATACACGGAGTTCCAAATGCTTGAAACAATTGCCATCATGGGCGTGGGCGCCTTTTTCTGTGGTGTCGCGCTGTTTTATCTCGTCATGCAACGCACCCGGAAACACCGGATCAAAAACGCCGAAAAATTCGAAATCTAAGCGCCCGTTAAGCTGAAGCGCCCGCCAAATTGAGGCGCATGTCGATCGCTGGGAAGGAAATTCCCGGCGCCAGTGTTAACGCCACTTCGCAGCGGCGGGTCATGCCCGCGCGCTGGAAGAAGTGTTGCGCGTTTATGGTTGAGATGCAGGACAAGACGCGAACCCTTTCGCACAGGGCGTCTTCTCTCACATGCCCAAGCAACACCCGACCAATACCACAGCCTACAAACGCAGGTGCCACCGCCACATGGCGGATATGCCCCATATCCAGCGGGGTCGCGCCGCCCACAGGCCCCTGCCATGACCAGCCCCCCGCTGCGATGATCTCCCCACCCCCGGTCTGCGCTACGAAGTAGCTGCGCGATGCGAGCAATTCTGGGCGGGCAGACGAAAGGATCGGCAGAGCCGCCGCCAATACTTTGGGATGATACGCCGCGCGCAAGAACTGCCCATAGCTGGCGGCCAGAAGCTTCGAAACGGCGCTGGCATCCTCGATCTGGGCAACGCGAATCTCAAATGGCGGACATGGGCGGCACATCGCCCCTCGGTCTTGATCTTGTCTCATCTCACTCGTCCCTTGGTGTTCTTGGGAACCGCGCGAGATCATTTTGATCAGAACAAAGAAAAACCGCGCGGCCCTTGGGGGTCACGCGGTTTTTGCTGTGTCTTAGAAAGGCTGATTACTTGATCTTGCCTTCTTTGTACTCAACGTGTTTGCGCACGACCGGGTCATACTTTTTGACGACCATCTTTTCGGTCATCGTGCGCGCGTTCTTTTTGGTCACGTAAAAGTGGCCAGTGTCCGCAGTCGAGTTCAGGCGGATCTTGATTGTTGTCGGCTTCGCCATTGTGTCTCTCCTCGTCGGGCAAATCGCGCCCGGTAAAATCCTTGAAGCCGCCTTGTATCTTGCTGGCGCGCTGAGTCAACCGGGATTCGCCAAATTCCCAAGACAAATCGAAATTCCGAACGCCCTACCGCCCCCCCCTTTCAGTGTTCCGAAAATATCCTGGGGGTGAATGGCGCAGCCAGAGGGGGCAACGCCCCCTGCCTGCTGGTGTCCTCAAGCGAGCGGTTTGCCCATCGACGCATGGATCGCTGCACGCTTCTCATCACTCATCTGGAGCGCTGATGCGAGGTTCGCAAGGAAGGCGCGCTCCGCATCTGTATCGACCGAGATCGCCATCAACGCCCCGGAATAGACCTGCCCCGCTGCCGACTCACCCGCATCGGCGGCCAAGGCCATCGGATCAACCGGCGCATCCAAAGCCGCTTCCACGAAAGCGATTTCCTCGTCCGACGCATCCCCCAGCGCGTCAAGGATTTTGGTGCGCTCCTGCGCATCCACTTCGCCATCCGCCTTCGCGGCCATAATCATCGCACGGATCATCAATTTCGCATGTTCCTCAGCCGCGTCCCCAACGGGCGTGCCTTTTGTCACAGCAGAGAACATTTCAGTCATCGACGCCGCGCCCGCGGTGGCCGCACCGCTCATGGCACCAAAGAGCGCCCCCAGCCCGGCTTCTGCATTCTCCGAAGCATCCGCAGCACCACCGCCAAATTTGCCCATCAGATCTTTGATCGCGTCCGCGCCGCCGGGCATTCCAAACTTTTCCGCCATTTGGCCCATTTGGTCCGCCATTCCGCCATCCTTGCCTGCATCGCGCATTTTGTCGCGCAGCGCGTCCATGCCGCCCATTTGCTTGATCTTGCTTGCGCCTTTTGCGGCAGCGAATCCAACGGCCAAAGTGGCCAATGTGCGTGCGAAACTCATCTCAATACTCCCGGTGAAAATCCCTATCTCTCATACAGTGCGCAAAAGATGACAAAGGCGCAACAGCGGCCTGTTATTCTGAGAGATTATTTGCGCGGATGGCCTATAAGCCGGATTTTGTGCCGGCGGGTTGCCCCGCCTTTGATGACCATTCCTCTAGGACGCCTGTTACCAGACGCCTCAAGCTGCCAACCCGGACCTCTGGACCAAGGCGGCCCTGGGGCAAGCCCCGCGAAGTCCCTATTTGGCATTGCTCCCGGTGGGGCTTGCCGTGCCGCTTCTGTTGCCAGCCGCGCGGTGGGCTCTTACCCCACCGTTTCATCCTGACCCAGACCTGCTGGGCGGTTTGTTTTCTGTGGCGCTTTCCCTGGGGTTGCCCCCGCCGGGCGTTACCCGGCACCGTTGCCTTGTGGAGTCCGGACTTTCCTCGCCTGATTGCTCAGCCGCGGCCATCCAGCCATCCGCGCGCGAGTGGCTTAGGCGCTTAGCGGCATTTGGTCAACGCATAAGCGCATGGGTCAGCCAGCGGGGTATCGGTTCGCAAGATCCAAAATCATCCCCATATCCTGCGCACAAAGCGGGCCAGTGGCACAGGGGCGAAACCGCTGGCGAAAGGCCTTAAGGATCACCTCCAACCCCTCTTCGCTTGGATAACCAAAGCGCTGAGCCTCTTGCAGGAATTCTGTGGTGTCTGGCGTGGCGTGGGTCTCGTTGGGCCATACGGAGCGCCCCCCCCGCGCAAGCCGCGCCCAGTCAAACCGATGCCCGGGATCACATTTGCGCGCAGGTGCGAAATCGGAATGTGCAATCACGCCTTTAGACGCAATATCCCAGCGCGCGCGAATTCCATCAATCAATGCTTCAAGCGCGTCCATTTGCGGGGCCGCGAACGGGGTTGCTCCTGTGTTATCAAGCTCAATGCCAATGGAGCGCGAATTGATGTCGCCACGCCCGCCCCATTGGCCAACCCCCGCGTGCCAAGCGCGCGCCGCCTCGTCTACGAGCTGATAAACGGCACCGTTTTGGCCGATTAGGTAATGGGCGGACACCTCAAATTCAGGGCTGCACAGCCGTTCAAGCGCCGCCTCGGCATGTGCCATCGCCGTGTAATGCACAACAATCAGCTCAGGGCACAGCCCGTCGCGGCGCGGTCCATGATTGGGGGAGGGATGCGAAATCACATCCACGGATTACTCCGAGACGCCGGGCGTTTCCACGTCCACATATTTTGTGACCTGCTCTGGCGCGCCGCCGCGTGCTGCCCGAAACGGAGCCGGGTTCCAGTAACAGGCAAAGCCGTCACCGTCCGGGTCCAGCCCAGCGCGGTCTCGCTCAGGACCGCCGGCATCCAAAAACGCTTCTTGCGCCTTGTCAGGCGAGGCATGTTTTGCGCAATTGCGTTCAAACCGCGCTTTGGCGTTAAAGCCAGACCGGTTGTACAGGGGTTGGCCAACGGCGTTGTTGGTTGCCAGCGCAAAGGACACGATTGAGGCGCCAGAGCCATCGGGGCGTTGGGGCAGTTCAGTCGGCTGGATCACCTGATATTGCGCCCGGTTGTTGGCGATCCGCTGTGCATCGGACTGAATGGTTTCGCGCCCGGACACGGCTTGGAAGTTTTGCTCATCCGACAAAGAGGCGCTGCCCGCTGTCGTGGGTTGGGTCGCCACCGGCGCAGCATTCGAGGCGTTCGCCCCCATGGCACTCATGGGGGGCGGCATTGTAGAGGTGCTTGTGGCACTGGATTGTGTGTTCAGCCCCAATGCCGACGTGGTTTCGCGCGCGATTTGCTCGCCTTCACTGAGCGGCTGGCTTTGCACTGCTGCCCCTTGCGCCTGTCGATTGTAGGTCTCGTAGTCATCGAAACCGACCCCGGCCGCACTATCAGGAATACGCCCAGCGCAACCCGCGGTTACGGCAGCAATCAACATCGGCAAAACTAGGACACGCATCGGCTTCCCTCAAAAACGGTTTTTAGGGCCTTACCACCATTTGTTTGGCTTGGAAACAAAACCCGCTGCGGCCTCAAGCGCGTAGGCGGTATTTAGCAAGTCGCCCTCTTCCCAGGGTTTACCGATCAACTGTAGCCCAAGTGGCAAGCCCTGCGCATCTAGCCCAGTGGGCACCGAGATGCCCGGCAAGCCCGCAAGGTTCACAGTGACTGTGAACACGTCATTGAGGTACATTTTCACCGGATCCGCGTCTTTCATTTCGCCAAGGGGGAAGGCCGCAGAGGGCGTTGCGGGCGTCAAAATCGCATCCACGCCCTGTTCAAAGACCTCGTCAAAATCGCGTTTGATCAAGGCGCGGACTTTGCGCGCGCGGTTGTAATACGCATCGTAAAACCCTGCCGAAAGCACGTAAGTCCCGACCATAACGCGGCGTTGGACCTCGTGGCCAAAGCCTTCGGCGCGCGTTTTGGCGTACATGTCATCAATGCCTTCGCCGCTCGCCAAGGTGGCGCGATGGCCATAGCGCACCCCATCAAAGCGCGCCAAGTTGCTGGACGCTTCTGCCGGGGCAATCACGTAATACGCAGGCAGCGCATATTTTGTGTGCGGCAGTGAAATATCAATGATGCGCGCGCCTGCATCCTTGAGCATATCGGCACCATCCGCCCAGAGCTTTTCGATCTCGGCGGGCATCCCCTCCATGCGGTATTCTTTGGGAATACCGATCACTTTACCTTTGATATCGCCCGTCAACATGGCCTCAAAGTCGGGCACGGGGATTTGCGCAGAGGTACTGTCTTTGGGGTCATGCCCGGCCATTGCGCCGAGCATGATGGCGCTGTCGCGCACGGTTTTGGTCATTGGACCGGCTTGATCCAGCGAGGAAGCAAAGGCCACAACGCCCCAGCGCGAACACCGCCCGTAGGTGGGCTTTAGGCCAACCGTTCCGGTGAAGGCGGCAGGTTGACGGATTGATCCGCCGGTATCGGTGCCAGTCGCCGCAAGGCAGAGGTCAGCCGCCACCGCAGAGGCGGACCCCCCAGATGAGCCGCCCGGCGTCAGGTTGCGGTCATCCACTTTCCACGGGTTCACAGCGTTGCCGTAAACAGATGTCTCGTTGGATGAGCCCATGGCGAATTCATCCATGTTGAGCTTGCCCAGCATGATCGCCCCCGCATCAAACAATTTGCTGGTGATGGTGCTCTCATATTCCGGTTTGAAGCCTTCCAAAATGCGGCTTGCGGCTTGCCCCGGCACGCCCTTGGTGCAGAACAAATCTTTGATCCCAAGCGGAATACCTGTCATCGGCGCGGCGTTGCCCGCTTTGATGCGCGTATCCGCAGCAGCCGCCTGTGCGCGCGCGATCTCGGGGGTGTTGTGCACCACAGCGCCCAGCGCGCCCGCGCTGTCAATCGCTGTCAGGCAAGCCTCGGTCAGTTCAACGGCAGTGGTCTCACCGTTCACGAGCGCATCGCGCGCATCGGCAATTGTCAGGGCGTTCAGATCAGTCATTATTCCACCACCTTCGGCACAGCAAAAAAGCCTTCGCGCGCATCGGGCGCGTTTTTCAAGATTTGGTCCTGATAGCCCCCGTCCGTCACCTCATCGGCGCGGCGCGGCAATGCCATGGGCGTCACTGAGGTCATCGGCTCAATCCCGTCCACATTCACCTCATTGAGCTGTTCAATGAAGCCCAGAATCGTGTTGAATTCATCGGCAAGCGCGGGCAGCGCGTCCTCTTCGACGCGGATGCGCGCCAGATGCGCCACTTTGCGCGCGGTTTCAATGTCGATGGACATGGCATGTCTCCCGGTTGGGTTTTGCCGATGGTTTAGCGCTGCAACGCCTCGCCCGCAAGCATATGACGGCGGTAGGTTTCAATGAACCATCCCAGCATCAAACCGTTGATCAAATGCCACAGAAAATGTGTGCCATGGGGCCAAGTTGCGCACAGGGGCATATCGACAGTGCGCAGGGTCAAAGAGAGGACCATCAAGGCAAGCGCCGCACCCAAGCGTTGCGCAGTTTGGGGATGGTGGCGGGATATCCAAGCCAAGAGCCCAGCAAGAAAGAGGGGAATCGGAAGATAGGCGGCACTTGAGCCGACAAAATCAAGCCGCGCAAACAACGGCCCCATCAGCGCGGTGAACCCCAAGAACCCCAGCACGATCAATGCACTTTTGACACGGTTCTGCCCCATCACATCATGGCTCAACGCGAAAATATAAAGCAGCACAAAGGCAATAATGGGCGCAACATCCGCAAGCATCGCCCAGGTCGTGGCGAAGGTGTGGAAAGCGAAAGAGCCAAAGGCGAGCACCAGCAAAATCCAGCTGAGGGCGCGCGCCATCATGCGCCCGGCCGCCATCGAGCGGGTCCAGTCCAGCAGGACAAGTGCAGCGATCAGGAAGGCCGCGTTGGTCACGGCATTGAGCGGCTCGGCCCAAAAGCGCATGTCTAGTCGTTCGCAGTAATTATCGACTTGCGCCATCCATTCCATTTGGCATCCCCTATGAGAGTGGTAACGTGACGCTAACATAGATTTAAAGAGGTGCATTATGAATATAATTTGGCTTGGACATGCTTCATTTCGGTTGGAAATTGGCGGTCAGGTTTTGTTGATTGATCCCTGGCTTGAGGGCAATCCGATGTTGGACGAAAGCCAGTATGAGGCAGCACTTGCGGGCGCGACACATGTGCTTGTGACCCATGGTCATTCCGATCACGCCGCCTCGGTGCCTCAGATTTGTAAGACCTACGACATCCCCTGTGTTGGCATTTATGACCTGATGCAGTGGTGGGCCGAAAAGTATGACCTCACCACGATGGGATTTAACAAAGGGGGCACTGTAGACCTTGGGGGTGTGAAGGTGACGATGGTGAACGCCGCCCACAGCTCGGCGCAACAATCCGCAAATGGCCCAATCTATATGGGGCATGAAGCGGGCTACATGATCGAGGCGGAAGGGCATGTGATCTATGTGTCCGGGGACACCGATATTATGGCCGATATGGAATGGATGGGCGAAGTGCATGCGCCAGACATTGGGATTCTATGTGCGGGTGGGCATTTCACGATGGATATGGCGCGCGCATCTTATGCGGCGCGCAAATATTTCAACTTCAAGACGGTGATCCCCTGTCATTATCGGACATTTCCACTGCTGGAGCAGAATGCGGATTTGATGAAACAGGTTTTGACGGATGTTGATGTGATTGAGCCGGACGTGATGCAGGCGATTGTGATTTAGCGGATGGGGGCTCTGCCCCCAAACCCCCGAGGTATTTGCGAACCAAAGAAGCGCATCTGGGCAGTTATGCGGGCTAGCGTTTGGACTGGAAGAAGTCTTTCAGGAGCGCTTCAGCGGGAGCGGCTGCGATCCCGTCGTAGATTTCGGGGGTGTGATGGCATTGTGGGTGGCTGAACACGCGCGCACCGTGTTCGGTGCCGCCAGATTTGGGATCGGAAGCGCCGTAATAGAGCCGATTGATGCGTGCTGCGGAAATGGCGCCGGCGCACATCGGACAGGGTTCAAGGGTGACATAGAGATCATGCCCCGAAAGACGTTCTTGCCCAATACGCTCACAGGCCGCGCGGATCACCAGCACTTCTGCATGGGCGGTGGGATCGTTCAATTCGCGCGTGCGATTGCCAGCGCGCGCAAGCAGCGCGCCGCCGGGTCCGATCACCGCGGCACCCACAGGAACCTCGCCGCGCGCCGCAGCCGCACGCGCTTCCTCCAGGGCTATATCCATGAATGATTTAAAGCTCATGCATCTATGTTGCACCATTGATCCAGCTTGCCAAGACCGCGACGCGCGCCTAGGAGAGAGCCATGACAGATAAGCCTTCCTCCCCCGCTGGCGACCGGATCGCCAAAGTGCTGTCGCGCGCTGGTGTTGCCAGCCGCCGCGAAGCCGAACGCATGATTGAAGCGGGGCGCGTGCGCGTGAACGGTGAGGTGATCACCAGCCCCGCTCTGAACGTCACCCCTCGTGATGCGATTATGGTGGATGAATTTGAGGTGGGAGCCCCGGAGCCTGCGCGTTTATGGCTCTACCACAAACCCCTTGGGCTTGTGACAACGGAGCGCGACGAAAAGGGCCGGGAAACCGTGTTTGACGCCCTGCCAAAGGACATGCCGCGTGTGATGAGCGTGGGGCGGCTGGATTTGAACTCTGAGGGGCTTTTGCTTCTGACAAATGACGGCGAGATCAAGCGCAAACTCGAACTGCCATCAACAGGCTGGACCCGCAAGTATCGGGTGCGCGTGCGGGGAAATCCTTCTGAGGACGATCTGACGCCGCTGAGACGCGGGATTGTTGTGGACGGTGAACGGTTTCAGCCGATGGTGATTTCGCTGGACCGTCATCAAGGCGCAAATGCCTGGCTTACCGTGTCGTTGCAAGAGGGCAAGAACCGCGAAATTCGCCGGGCGATGGAGGCCGTGGGCCTTGTGGTGAACCGGCTATTGCGGGTGTCTTATGGTCCTTTTCGGCTTGAGGATTTGAAGCCGGGAGAGGTTGAAGAACTGCGTGCTAAAGTCGTGCGGGACCAACTCGGCCTCGCGCCTTTGCCTGAGGATGCCGATGATCCTTCAAAGCCGATCGGAAAACCCGGCGCAAAACCGCAGCGCGGCAAACCCCAGCGCAGCCGCAAATCAGCGCCGCCGCGTGGCAAGCCTGATCCTGTGGCAACCTTCAAGGCGGAGGGCAATCGCTTTGGAAAATCCGGTGAGAGCTCAAGCCGCAAACCCAGCGATCGCCCGTTTGGAAAACGGTTCGGCAATCCGGCACATTCCGGGGCGGATTTGGATGAGGATGACGGGTTTGCGCGCAAAAAATCCCGTGGCGGGCAGCGCAAAGGCCCTCACAAACCCGGCTCAGGTAAATCCGGTCCGCGCCGATCCCCCCCGCGCGGCAAGACCCGCAAATAACCACCCCTGGCGGGTTGGGAGCGCAAAAATGATGCGGCACGCGTATTTTTCCCCGTGAAACCAACCCACTGCACCCCCACCTAACAGATAGGCGGAGCCTTGCGGCTGCGCGCAAAGCAGGGGTTTTGCGCTGGCTACAACCGAAAATCGGTCTTATACCTTGGTCTAAGAGGGAATTTTCCGCCAATTGGGGGTGTTTATGTCCGGCACCGGACTACAGAAAATGTCATATTTTCTTCTTGTGGCTCTGATTTTGTATGTCGCACTGACAGGGGGCGGCTGATGGCACAGCGATATGGTGGAAAGTTCAGCCCAGACGGGGCGCAGACGGCGTCGGAGCGCAATAATCCTGTGCCACGCGCTTCGCCCTATGAGGGCAAGCGGGCCGCGAAAGCGGGCGCGCGGGTGAATTTCTTGTTTCTTGCGCCTCTGCCTTTGGCGATTTCGGCGTTCTTTGGCGACTCCACAACATTGGCGGGCAAGCTCATCGCCTTTGGCCTTCTCATTTTGGCAGCTTGGTTGACGCGCGAAGGCGTGTTTGCGCATGAGGCCTATAACGCTCGAAAAATCGCGCGCCGCCCGGCTCTGCCGCGCAAAATCTTTGGCGCTGTCTTGTTGGGTGCGGGGCTTGGACTGGCCGGTTTCATGGGCGGCGGCGCTGGGAATGCCATCATCTTTGCGCTGCTGGGCGCGGCTCTGCACCTTTTCGCTTTCGGTCTTGATCCGCTGAAGAACAAAGGCATGGAGGGCATTGATGCGTTTCAAACGGACCGTGTTGCGCGCGCTGTCACCGAGGCCGAAAAGCATCTGGCAGCCATGTCGGACGCGATCCTACGCGCCCATGATCCTGCGCTTATGCGGCGTGTTGAAAGCTTCCAATTCACGGCACGTCAGATGTTTCGCACGCTGGAAGACGACCCAACGGACCTCAGCGGTGCGCGCAAGTATTTGACAGTTTATTTGAAGGGCGCGCGCGAGGCGACGAGCAAGTTTGCCGACATTTATGCGCGCAGCAAAAGCCCCGAAACCCGCGCAGACTACGTGGCGCTTCTGGACGATCTGGAGGCCAATTTCGCTGGGCGTACCCAGAAGATGCTCTCCAACGATCACACGGATCTCAACATCGAAATTGACGTGCTGCGCGAACGGCTTTCGCGCGAGGGCGTAGCCCTGAACCCTGACGCATAAGGACAAATTCCATGGATGACAAAACACACGAAAATGCCAAGGCCGACACAGTTGCCGTGAGCGAAATCGCCGCGATCGCCCTGCCGGAGCCGAAAAACGCGCTTGTGGTGATCGACGAAGCTGACGCCGCGACAAAAGAGGCGATTGCCAAGCGCATTGGCGAAATTGACATGACAAATTCGCAGTCCATTATTGAATTTGGCTCTGGTGCGCAGGCTGAATTGCAAGTGATCAGTCAAGAAATGCTGACGGGCGTGCGCAACAAGGATGTTGGGCCAGCGGGCGACAGCCTGCGCAATATTGTCACCACAATTCGCGGCTTTTCGGTGAGCGAACTGGACATGCGCCGCGAACGCAGCTTTTGGGAAAAACTGCTCGGCCGGGCGGCACCGGCGGCGAAATTCGCCGCGCGCTATGAGACAGTGCAAAGCCAGATCGACAAGGTGACGGACACGCTCTTGGATCACGAGCATACTTTGCTCAAGGACATTAAGTCCCTTGATGTTCTGTATGAGAAAACCCTCGATTTTTATGACGAACTGGCGCTGTATATCGCGGCGGGCGAAGAGAAGCTCAAAGAGCTGGACACCGAAACAATCCCCGCGAAAGCCGCGGAAGTCGACGCTGCGCCGGAGGATCAAGGGGTGATCAAAGCGCAGGAATTGCGCGACTTGCGCGCCGCGCGCGACGACCTTGAACGCCGGGTGCACGACCTCAAATTGACCCGCCAAGTGACGATGCAATCCTTGCCTTCCATTCGGCTTGTCCAAGAAAACGACAAATCGCTCGTCACAAAAATCAACTCGACTTTGGTCAACACAGTGCCGCTTTGGGAAACGCAATTGGCGCAGGCCGTCACGATCCAACGCTCCGCAGAAGCCGCGGCGGCTGTGAAAGATGCGAACGACTTAACCAATGAACTGCTGACCTCCAACGCGAAGAACTTGCGCGAAGCCAACAAAATGGTACGTCAGGAAATGGAACGCGGGGTGTTTGACATCGAAGCCATCAAGACAGCCAATGCGGACTTGATTGCCACTGTCGAGGAAAGCCTTGCGATTGCCGACGAGGGCAAAGCCAAGCGCGCCGCAGCCGAAGAAGAGCTTCAGACGATGGAACGCGAACTCAAGGAAACGCTGGCCTCCGCGAAGGCACGCGGGACCGCATCGGGCCACGAAATTGGCGCGTCGGTGCCCGAGTGATGGGCGTGCGGGCATTCACAGTTCTGGCGCTGGCGGGGGCAACCTTGCTGGCGGGCTGTGACATGCCCACACGCCA
Source organism: Maritimibacter sp. (assembly GCA_050633625.1). Lineage (GTDB taxonomy): Bacteria > Pseudomonadota > Alphaproteobacteria > Rhodobacterales > Rhodobacteraceae > JBOEGW01. The sequence goes on from JBOEGW010000003.1 coordinate 181,606, forward strand.
TGCGGCCCTAACATCCCCGCAGCCTGTCGCGCGCCCCCAGCAATCGGTTGCACCGGCTGCTGTCAACGGCACAATGTCACTTGGTCTTGTCGATTATTATGGCCGTTTACAGGCCGCGCTTTTGGCGCGGGGATTACTGCGCACGGACCCAGGAGGGGCCGACACGCCTTATGGGCCGCGAGAATTGGTTCGAAACTTCCAACGTATTGCTTTTTATGAGGAATACTCGGATGCCGGTGGCAAGCTCGTTGCGCAAGAAAGCGCCTCGCGGCTGCATCGTTGGGACAAGCCTGTACGACTCACTGTTGAGTTTGGTGGGGCGGTGCCCGCGCGAAATCGTGCCAAAGACACAGCAGAAGTCCGCCGGTTTGCCAAGCAGCTTTCAAACGCCTCCGGTCACCCGGTTTCGGTCGGGGATGGGGGGAATTTCCATGTGTTTTTCGTCTCTGAAGACGAACGTCGCGCGCTTGGCCCTCGCTTGCGTCAAATCATGCCGGGGATCTCCTCTACGGCGCTTTCGACGGTCATCAACATGCCGCGCGACACCTATTGCCTTGCGTTTGCGACCGACCCGGAACGCGACGGCACCTATAGTCAGGCCGTTGCTGTGATCCGCGCCGAACACCCGGACCTGATGCGCGCGTCTTGTATCCAAGAGGAAATCGCGCAGGGGCTTGGCCTTTCCAATGATTACCCGCTCGCACGCCCTTCCATTTTTAATGACGACGAAGAATTTGGCTTTCTCACAAGTCATGACGAATACCTTCTCAAAATGCTTTATGACCGCCGTTTGCGCCCCGGTATGAGCGAAACCGAAGCCCGCCCGATTGTTGAGGACATCGCCGGGGAATTGATCGGTGGAAATGTTTGAGGCCCATATTTGAAAGCCCATTATCATGAGTGACGCGGACGCAGAAACACGCCCCCAACCGCCAGCGCAAACGCTGAGTGCTGCGCAGGATTGGATCGTGCGTGAAGCCGGATATGAGGCTGAATGGCGCGATCATGGCATCCTCAATTTCCCCTCCGCCTCCTTCTTTATGGGCGCGCCCTTGTCGCAGGAAGGTGACGAGGTGAGCACGCCCATCCGCCCGCCGTTGACCCTGTTCAAGCTCAAGACATATGGCGCCAACCAGATTGGACCGAACTGTATGGTCTGGCTCGAAGCGAGCGGTGAAATCCCGGCGCGCCTTGGCCCGTGTTATGCTGTGTCTTTGGACCGTGGCGTGCTGGCGATTGGTGATATTGCGGCCAGTCGTGCGCTTGCGGCACTGCCAAGCGAAACCCGCGACCACACCTTGAAGTCACAGGTCCGCGCGCCTCATTTTGTGAGCCTGTTGGATGTGCCTGGCGGGGCGGGACGCATTTTCTTTGCTTCCGGGGGGGATCGCGAACAGGTCATCGCTGCCACTGTGTTGAGCGAGGACGGCGCTGTCAGCGGCATCCTGATCGACTTTGTTGGGCGCGCGCTCGACGGGGAACACACGGCGATTTCTCTCAACTCAGAAGGGGCAACACCGTGAAGCACCTTTTCAAAGCAGCTTTTATGATGGCCGTCCTTTTTGCGTTCCCCGCACATGCGGACCGCTCCAAAGCGCTTGCCTGGTTGCAATCGCAAAGCGAGACAAACGGCCATTGGAAGGCCTTTGGAACGCTCGATTTTCCGTCCGGCCAAATCTTTATTGGCGATCCCACTTGGGGCGACGACTATCATATTCGCTGGCCCCAAAAGGCCCCGGCGGACAGCGTCGATGTCTATGTCTATCGGCGCTTAGATGGAACCAACCTTATGGTTTGGCTGGAGGTCGCGGGCACCACACCGGCGACCCGAGGAGACTCCTATGATTTTGGCGTGGACGCTGCTTCTTTCGCCTTGGGAGATCTGTCCGGCGGGCAGGCGCTGGTGGCGCTTGGCGAACGATGGCAAGACATGGGACGAGGCGATAGCTTTGAGTTCATCGCGCCGCATCTTCAATCAAGCCGCACGCCCGCAAAATGGCTCCCAATCCCCGGCTCCAACACGCGCATTTTTCTTGCGGGCACGGGAACAGATGGCGGCTTTGCGGGCGTCTGGCTCTATGATAAAAACGGTGCACTCTCTGGTATCTTGATCGACATCAGGGGCAATCCGAAAACCGGAAAATACATCGACACCGCGCTTCCCAAAAAGTGACTTTGAAAGGAACAAACATGGGCATTCTCGATTTTCTCACTGGCGAATTTATCGACGTTATCCATTGGGTCGATGACAGCCGGGACACGATGGTTTGGCGGTTTGAACGCGAAGCCCATGAAATCAAATATGGCGCGAAACTGACGGTGCGCGAAGGGCAAGCGGCGGTGTTTGTTCATGAGGGGCAACTGGCGGATGTTTTCACGCCCGGATTATACATGTTGGAAACAAACAACATGCCGATTTTGACCACCCTGAACCATTGGGACCATGGGTTCAAATCGCCCTTTAAGTCAGAGATTTACTACATCAACACAACGCGGTTCACGGACCTCAAGTGGGGCACGAAAAACCCGATCATGTGCCGCGATCCTGAGTTCGGCCCGGTGCGTATTCGTGCCTTTGGCACCTATGCGGTGCGGGTGGCGGACCCTGCGAAATTCCTTGTGGAAATCGTGGGAACGGATGGCGAATTCACGATGGATGAGATCAGCTTTCAGGTGCGCAATATCATCGTTCAGGCGTTTAGCCGGGTGATTGCGGGCTGCGGTATTCCGGTGCTCGACATGGCTGCGAACACCCTTGATCTTGGCAAAGTTGTTGCGACAGAGATTACCAAGGTTGTGGCAGAATACGGCCTTGAAATTCCTGAGTTTTACATCGAGAATATCTCGCTTCCACCCGCTGTAGAAGCGGCACTCGACAAGCGGACCTCGATGGGGATTGTCGGCAATCTCGACAGCTATATGAAATTCAATGCTGCCGAGGCGATGGGGGCGGGCGACAGCGCGCTTGCGGCCTCGATGGGCGCTGGAATGGGGGCCGGAATGGGCCTTGCGATGGCGCAACAAAGCACAGCGCAATCCGGGCCATGGGGCGCGGCCCCTGCCCCACAGGCGGCCCCTGCTGTGGCGGCGCCTCCCCCGCCACCACCGCCTGTTGAAAAGGTTTGGCATATCGCCGCGAATGGCGCCACAACCGGCCCGTTTAGCCGCGCGACAATGGGTCAAATGGCAACGCGCGGCGAACTTGCGCGCGACAGCCTTGTTTGGACCGCCGGTCAAGACGGCTGGAAGGCGGCGGATGATGTGGCTGAGCTTGCGCAATTGTTCACTGTTTTGCCCCCGCCCCCGCCTCCCGCTGGCTAAACCATGACCCCGGTGATTACCCGCTCTACGGACTGCGAAACCGGCGAGGAAGCCTTACGCGCCGAAGCCATCGCCCTTGCGTTGATGGGCGTTGGCGCATTGGAAGAAACGCTCCTAGTGGAGGGTGCAAGTTGGCAAGGTGCCAATGATGCGCCGGTTGCCGTTGGGCGCAGCGCCATCCAAGACGCCTGCTCTGCCATTCGCCCTGCCCGCGCCATTGCGATCGAACAAATCATCACGCAAGGCGCGGCCGGTTCCGTAGCGGGGCGCTTGCGCCGCGACGGCGAAGGCGAACGGTTGTTCTGCCATGTCATCCGCTTCACAAACAGCGCAGCAAATCAGATCGCGCAGCTTGTAAGCTTTGAGCATGGGGGAGCGGCAAATGTCTGATTTTGCGCAAGACGCCGCCCCAACAGAAGAACATCGGTTTCCTTGCGTGCAATGCGGCGCGGACCTTCGGTTTGACGCGGAGTCTGGCGCGCTGATGTGCGATCATTGCGGGTATGTGGACGCCATTGAGGGGCATGGCGGGCAAATTGCCGCCATTCATGAGCTTGATTTCTCCGCGGCTCTCAACGCGCGACTGCCGGAAGCCGAGATTGTCGAAACCCGTGTCTCCTCCTGCCCAAATTGCGGCGCACGGGTTGAATTTGATGAAGCCACTCACGCCGCAGAATGCCCTTTTTGCGCGACCCCTGTGGTGACGGACACAGGCAACCATCGGCAAATCAAACCAAAGGGATTGTTGCCCTTCGCCTTGGATGAGCCGGCGGCGCATGATGCGATGAACGACTGGCTTGGACGCCTTTGGTTCGCTCCAAATGGGCTAAAGAAATATGCCCGTAAAGGACGCAAAATGACGGGGGTTTATGTGCCCTATTGGACCTTTGATGCGGATACGAAATCGCGTTACGCGGGCGAGCGTGGCACCGTTTACTACGTCACCAAGACGGTGATGCGCGATGGCAAGCCTGTGCAAGTCAAGGAGCAACGAGTGCGCTGGTCGCCTGCGTCAGGCCGGGTTGCGCGCCTGTTTGACGACGTGCTGGTGCTGGCATCGCGCGCTTTGCCCAAGGCCTTTACCGACGCGCTCGCGCCTTGGGATTTGGCACAACTTGAACCCTATCGCCCGGAATACCTCGCCGGATTTCGCGCCGAAGGCTATACGGTTGAGCTGCCGGACGGCTATGATGAAGCGCGCGCTTATATGGATCAGGTGATCTTGCGGGACGTGAAGTTTGATATTGGCGGGGATCGGCAAAGGGTGCATTCGGTCAACACCAAAGTGTCTGATGTGACCTTCAAACATGTGCTGCTGCCGGTCTGGATCGCGGCCTATAAGTATCGCGGGAAGACCTTTCGTTTTGTGGTGAACGGGCGCTCTGGCAAGGTCAAAGGGCAGCGGCCATGGTCCGCTTGGAAAATCGCCTTTGCTGTGGTGTTTGGGTTGCTGGCTGCTGGCGTCATTGGCTTTGTCATTAGCCAGTCACAGGGATAAGAAGATGAGCGATTTCGAGGTGTTGGAACGCATTTTAACGGGGCGTTTTTCCTGTCGTGGCTACCTTGATACCCCAATTGATCGTGCCGAAATTGAGCAGGTTTTGCGCGCTGCGCAACGTGTACCCTCATGGTGCAATGCCCAGCCTTGGCAGGTTGTGGTGACAGCGCCGGGCGAAACCGCGCGCCTTGCGAACGCCCTGACCGAACAGGCGATGACAGTGACTGCAACGCCAGACCTCCCCTTTCCAAAGGGATACACGGGCGCGCATAAAGAGCGGCGGCGCACCTGTGGGTGGCAGCTTTATGAGGCAATGGGCGTCAGCAAGGGCGACCGAGACGGCTCGGCGCGCGAGATGATCAAGAACTATCGGTTTTTTGGCGCGCCTCATGTGGCCGTGATCACCTCTGGGGCGGAACTTGGCCCTTACGGCGCGCTGGATTGCGGCGGGTTTATCACCGGGTTCACCTTGGCCGCACAAAGCAAAGGCATCGCAACAATTGCCCAAGCCGCGCCCGCAGCTTTTGCGCCGTTTTTGCGCGCTTGGTTTGGGCTGGGCGAGGACCGGCTGGTGTTGGCCACCATCGCATTTGGCCGCGCGGACCCGGAACACCCCGCCAATGGCTTTCGCACAGAGCGCGCCCCTCTCACCGAATGGGTAGACTTTCGCGAATAACATTGCGCAAAGGGCGGTCTGTCGCTAAATGATACCGCTAACAATAGCCTTGGGAGGCGAAAATGATCCTGTGTTGTGGCGAAGCCTTGATTGACATGTTGCCCCGCGTCTCACAAGCGGGTGAACCTGCCTTTGCGCCCTTGGCGGGGGGGGCTGTGTTCAACACCTCGATTGCACTTGGGCGTCTTGGGGTCGCGTCTGGCTTTTTGAGCGGGATTTCGACCGATCTTTTCGGTGCGCAATTGGTCGATGCTTTGGCAGCATCAAATGTGGATGCAAGCCTTTGCATTCGGTCTGATCGCCCGACGACTTTGGCCTTTGTGACCCTGACGGACGGCCATGCAAAATACGCCTTTTACGATGAAAACACAGCGGGGCGGATGATCACGGCCGCGGATATGCCCAAATTGCCAGACACGGTGGATGCGCTCTTTTTTGGCGGCATATCACTCGTTGCGGACCCTGCGGCAGACGCCTATGCGGCGCTCATGCTGCGCGAAGCCGCAACGCGGGTGACGATGATAGACCCGAATATTCGCCCTGACTTTATCACCGATGAACCCGCCTTTCGCGCGCGTTTGATGTCGATGTTGGGCGTGGCTGACATTGTGAAAATCTCGGACGAGGATCTGGAGTGGATTGGGGTTTCGATTGAGGATTTGCTCGAAATGGGCGTGAAACTTGTGTGCTTGACCGAAGGTGCCAAGGGCGTCACGGGATATTTTGGCGCGGGTCAACTGAGCGCCCCTTCAAAGCGCGTTGAGGTGGTGGACACCGTTGGCGCGGGCGACACTTTCAATGCCGGATTGCTGGCAGGCTTGGCGCGCGATGGGCTTTTGTCAAAGGGCGCGCTTGCGTCCCTCAGCAGCGAAGCCCTGCGCCCGGCGCTTGAACTTGGCGCAAGCGCTGCTGCGATCACTGTGAGCCGTGCGGGCGCAAACCCGCCTTGGCAACACGAGCTGGAGTAGATGATTTGCGGGCACTCGTTCAACGCGTGAGTGAAGCCGCCGTTCGTGTTGACGGCGAAGTGATTGGCGAGATCGGACCCGGCTTGTTGGTTTTGGTCTGTGCAATGCAAGGTGACACAGAAGCCAACGCGGACCTGATGGCCGCCAAGCTCTCGAAGCTTCGGATATTTCAGGATGACGCTGGCAAAATGAACTGGAGTGTTTTGGACGTGGGTGGCCATGCATTGGTGGTCAGCCAGTTTACCCTTGCGGCCGATATGCGGTCCGGCAACCGGCCCGGGTTTTCGAGCGCTGCCGCGCCAGATGAGGGTGTGCGATTGTATGAGTATTTCGCGGATCAACTCCGTGGGCTTGGTGTGCAGGTCGCGCAGGGGAAGTTTGGCGCGGACATGAAAGTGTCGTTGATCAACGATGGCCCCGTGACGATTTGGGCAGAGTGGTAGCCGCTACTTTGCGCGAGGCCGATGGATGTGCGCGGATTGCACAAGGCCAAAACCAATGAGCAAGATCAGCATGGCCGAGCCACCGTAACTCACAAGCGGAAGCGGCACCCCGACCACGGGCGCAAGCCCCATGACCATCGACATATTAACAGCGAAAAAGAAGAAGAACGTAGCTGCGATGCCCATAGTCACAAGCGCGCCAAACCTGTCGGCATTTCGCATAGCTGAAATCACACAAAACACGATGATCGCTACGTAAAGCGCCAGAAGTGAGCCGGCGCCGATAAAGCCGAATTCCTCGGCCAAAGTTGTGAAAATGAAGTCTGTGTGTTTTTCGGGCAGGAAGTTCAAACGGCTCTGCGTCCCTTGCATAAACCCGCGTCCTGTCCAGCCGCCGGAACCAAGCGCGATCTTGGATTGGGTGATGTGATACCCCGCGCCAAGGGGATCGCTTTCCGGGTTCAAGAATGTGTCGATCCGCCGATATTGATAGTCCTTGAGCAACTGCCAAGGGGTGCCGCGCGACAAGAATACCCCCGCCACAAGCCCGCCACCCATGGCGCCCACAGCGATGAAATACAGAATGTGCACGCCTGCCAGAAACATCACAACAGCACCGCCGGACACCAGCAAGATCGAGGTGCCTAGGTCGGGTTGGCGCAGCACGAGTGCTGTGGGTATCAATATGAATGCAACAGGCAATAGCACCCAAATTGGGCGCGACACCTTGTTCACATCCAGCCAATCATAATAGGCCGCCAGCATCATCACGAGGGTGATTTTCATCAACTCCGAAGGCTGAAGGCGCATAAAGCCCAGGTCGATCCAGCGTTGCGCGCCCATGCCCACGTCACCAACCAGAAGGACCAGCACCAGCAAGATCAGCGATGCGATATAGGCCAGCACCGACATGTTGCGCCAAAACCAAATGGGCACCATTGCGACGACAAACAGCAACGTAAGCCCCATCACAAAGCGTTTCATCTGTGGCCCCGCCCATGGGTCAAACGAGCCGCCCGCAACGGAATAGAGCATGATGAACCCAATGGAGGCGACAGCGGTGATCAGCAGGATCAACACCCAGTTCAGATACAGAACCTTGGCCGGGCCTGTCGGCGTGACCTTGATGGAATGTTCAAGATAGCTCATGCGCGGGTGCGCCCCTCTGAGGGGGCCTGAGGCGGGCGCAAATCCAGCTTGTTGAAGCGCGCACGAATTGTGCCTCTTTGGCTCGAAGGATAGGCCGACAGCGGCGGCACATCGTCAAAAAGCGCCGCCAAAAGCACGTCGCGCGCGATTGGTGCCGCTGCGGTGGACCCGCCACCACCATGCTCCACGACGACCGCCACCGCGACTTCGGGATTGTCATGGGGCGCGTAACACACGAACAAAGCGTGGTCGCGCCGCTCCCAAGGCAAATCCTCATTGCGCGAGACCCCGCGCGCGCGCTCCGCGGCGGTAATGTTGCGCACTTGTGAGGTGCCGGTCTTGCCAGCCATGCGCACGCCTTCTGCGACCACGCGCGAGGAACCGCCCGTGCCGCCTCCTGCATTCACAACCTCGTACATGCCGCGGCGCACCGCTTCTAGGTTTTCGCTCGAAATATCGATCGGTTCTGCGCCTTTCACAGGCTGCTCAACGCCATCCACCGAGCGCACAAGGCGCGGCTCAATCTTGTTGCCCATCGCAATGCGCGCTGTCATGACCGCCAGTTGCAAAGGCGACGACAGCACAAACCCCTGCCCGATCGAGGCGTTGATACTATCCCCAACAACCCACTCTTTGCCTTTGCTTTCCAACTTCCATTCTTTGGTCGGAATAAGCCCTTCAGACACCCCGGTCAGGGGCAGATCATAAGCCACGCCTAGGCCGAGCTTCTTGGCCATCGCGGACATGCCAGCGATCCCAACACGCTGCGCCAAATCGTAGTAATAGACATCACAGCTTTCTTTGAGCGAGCGCACCAATGCCACCCGGCCATGACCGCCACGCCGCCAACAGTGGAACCTGCGCGAATGCAGCTCGATGCTCCCGCGACAGGTGACTTGCTCATTCGTATCCACCTCGCCCGCCTCAAGCGCGGCAAGCGCGGTGACCATTTTGAAGGTCGAACCTGGAGGGTACAAACCAGAGGTGCATTTGTTGGGCAAGGGTCGATAGGGATCATCCAGAAGCCCTTGATAATCCTTATAAGAAATCCCGCGCACGAATTTGTTCGGATCATAACTAGGGGCCGATGCCGCCGCCAGAATATCGCCATTGCGCGGATCAATCACCACAGCAGCGGCGCTTTCCCCCGCAAGGCGCGCTTCAGCGAAGTTTTGCAGAGCGTGGTTCACGGTGAGCTGAACATTGGCCCCGGCCGTGGTTTCTTCGCGGCCCAGCTCGCGCATCACCCGCCCAACAGCATTAACCTCGATGCGCTTGGTGCCCGCACGGCCTCGAAGGGTAGACTCAAGGCGGGCTTCGACGCCAATTTTGCCGATCTGAAAACGCGGAATTTGCAGCAAGGGATCGGGGTTTTCCAGCCGCTCCAAATCGCGGTCCGACACCGGACCAACATAGCCAACAATATGAGCGAAATCCTTGTCGAGCGGATACACCCGGCTCAGTCCCATTTCCGGCGAAACACCGGGCAGCGCGGGCGCGTTCACGGCCACCTCAGAGACATCTTCCCAGTTCACACGGTCTGCGATTGTGACGGGCACAAAGGGCGAGCGACGGCGCATTTCTTCTATCGCATCGGCCTTTTGCTCCTCGCTCAGATAGATCAGCTTTGACAGACGCTCCAGCACCGCCTCAACATCCCCGGCGTCCTCGCGCACCATAACAATGCGATAGTTTTGCTCATTGCCAGCAAGCAACACGCCTTTGCGATCGTAAATCAGGCCACGCGCAGGTGGAATGAGGCGCATGTTGATCCGGTTTTCATCGGCCAACATGCGGTATTGATCTGCCTGTTCGACCTGCATGTACCGCATCCGGCCAACCAATATGCCACCAAACGCAAGCTGTGTGCCGCCCAAAAGCAAACCGCGCCGTGAGATGGTGCGATGGCTTTTTTCGGTATCTGCCGGGGAGCGTCTCATTTCAAATCACCTCCGCGTCAAGTTCGCCGGGGCGCGGGCGCGCAACGCCAAACCCCCAAGTCGAAACCAGCACCACGACCGGGTAAAACGCCGCCGTCGAAACGATGCGCAACAAGCCTTTGCCAAAACTCGCGTGATCCACCATGAACACCGTGAGAACCAGCCATTCCATCAAGATCATCGCGAAGACAACGCCAGTCACCAACACCCACTCAGCGAGGAAGGTTTGCTCATGTGCGCTGGCTTGGCGTGTGCGCAGGAACTCAAGCGCGATCACCGCAAGCGCGGGCCATACACCGGGCGGGCGCATGAACAACATGTCGCCAATCAGAAACAAGAATGCGACCAAGATCACCGGCACATAGTCGGGGCGGCGCAGGGTCCAGGCGAAGGCCAACATCAACCCCAACTCGGGCGGCGGAAACAAGGTTGTGCCGTGGCTGAGCGGCAAGAGGCGCACGAAACTCGCGGCGAGAAACACCAGGACCAAGATGCTCACATACATTGAGCGGCGCAGGAATAGGTGGTCGATCATTGCGCCGCCCTCGCCGTGTCTTGGTCCGTGTTGTCTTGGTCTGACGCGTCGGGCGCGGGGCAATCCGCACCTTCGGGAATGACATCCTCCAGACACTCAGGCGGCAAACCCTCTGCAACGGGAGCCAAAACAGGGTTCATCACGATCAAACCGCCGGCATCATCAACGCTTTCGCCCGCGTGTGAGCGCAACACGCGCAGAAATTCCAGCCGCTCATAATCCGCCGCAAGGCGCACGCGCAGCCGGCGATCACTGCCTTGGATCACCTCACCAATCAACAGGCCCGCCGGGAACACGCCACCATCGCCCGAAGACAACACCCGGTCTCCCGGGCGCACAAGGTCCGCGTTTTCGATGAATTCCAGCGGCGGCGCAACGCCATTATCGCCCACCAAAATCGCAGGTTGGCCGGAGGGCTGGATGGCCACTGGGATGCGCGAATTGCTGTCCGAGAGCAAGATGACTCGGCTCGTTTGGTTGCCCACGCCGGAAATCCGCCCCACAAGCCCAAGACCATCCATCGCCGCCCAACCGTCCACAACCCCATCGCGCGCGCCCACATTCAGCAAGACGGATTGGCGAAAGGGTGAACCGCTGTCCGCCAACACAACGCCCGTCACATAGGACAAGCGCGCATCCAGACGCACGTTGTTGAGGTCGAGAAGTTTAGCGTTTTCCTGCTCCAACTGAAGCGCCGCTTCTTTCCAAGCTTTCATCTGCTGAAGTTCGCGGCGCAGCTCTTGGTTTTGCTCGGCAAGGCGCGCGTAGGATTGGAACCCTTCGATCATATCCGCGCCTTTGGTCACAGGCACCAATGCCCACTCAAAGTTCGGCACGACCTTATCGACCATCTGCGCGCGAAACCGCTCTACGCGCGGGCTATCGATGCGCCAGAGGATGAACAGAGCAAACAGAACAAACAAAGTCACCCCGATCAGAATACGCCTGACCGGACCAACAAAATCTTCGTTCGAGTGCCTCTGTTTTGCCAAAGGGGCCTCCGCAGGATGGGGGCCGGAATACGGCCTTAGCTATCGTAGTCGATAACGTGGCGCAGTTGTTTCTCGTATTCCAGTGCCTTGCCAGTGCCAAGCGCCACACAATTTAGTGACTCATCCGCGACCGAGATCGACAGGCCGGTTTGTTCGCGCAGCGCCAAGTCAAGCTCGCCAAGCAGCGCCCCACCGCCGGTCAACATGACGCCGCGATCCACAATATCCGCCGCCAAATCGGGGGGCGTCGTTTCAAGGGCTGTCATGACGGCTTCGCAAATCTGCTGAACAGGTTCCGCGAGCGCTTCAGCAACTTGTGCTTGGTTGATTTCGAGTTCTTTCGGAACGCCATTGAGCAAATCTCGGCCCCGGATCGTCATCGAAGCGCCGCGCCCATCGTCGGGCATACGCGCGGTGCCGATCGAGGTCTTGACCCGTTCAGCGGTGGTTTCCCCGACCAGCAAGTTATGCTGCCGGCGCAAATAGTTGATAATCGCCTCGTCCATTCGGTCGCCGCCCACCCGCACAGAACGGGCGTACACGATGTCACCAAGCGACAACACGGCGACTTCGGTGGTCCCGCCACCAATGTCCACAACCATCGAGCCGGTGGGATCGGTAATCGGCATCCCCGCGCCAATCGCGGCGGCAATCGGCTCTGCGATCAAGCCAGCACGGCGCGCACCAGCGGACAAAACGGACTGGCGAATTGCGCGCTTTTCAACGGGGGTCGCGCCATGTGGCACACAAACAATAATCTTTGGTTTTGAGAAGGTTGTGCGTTTGTGCACCTTGCGAATGAAATGTTTGATCATCTCTTCGGCGGTGTCAAAATCGGCAATCACCCCTTCGCGCATCGGACGAATGGCCTCAATCGAGCCGGGCGTGCGCCCCAACATCAATTTGGCATCCTCACCTACGGCCAGCACCTTTTTCACGCCGTCTTTGACATGATAGGCAACCACCGAAGGTTCGCTCAAAATGACGCCCTTACCCTTGACGTAGACAAGCGTGTTCGCCGTCCCAAGGTCAATCGCCATGTCGGACGAAAACAGTCCAGAAAAAAGAGCCATTTCGCGTTTCCCGTTTACCCAAGTAAAATCAGCGGCGTAGCAGACTCGCCCCAATCAAGGCGTTATAGGCGTGTAAACGCTTTAGGAAAAGGCCCCCTGCGCGCCTTGTAAGCACATTTTCGCTTGGCAAAGCTCCCCTTCAAATGAAAGGCGCGCAAGAGTGTTCGCGCGCCTTTGGGGTTCTTGTTCTGTCGCGCCACAAAGCGGCCTGGTTCACAGCGCTTCGGGTTTTGTCTTTTGCCGCCGAATGATCAGGTTGTTGAGCGCGTTCACATAGGCTTTTGCGCTGGCCACAACGGTATCTGTATCGCTGGATTGACCAGTCACGATCTTGCCGTCTTCTTCCATGCGCACCGAGACCGTCGCCTGCGCGTCCGTGCCGCCCGTGACTGCGTGCACCTGATACAGGTTCAGCTTCGCCCCATGCGGAAACAGGGCTTTAACAGCGGCGAAAGTTGCATCCACCGGTCCATCGCCTGTTGTCTCCACGGATTTTTCCACGCCGTCGATCTCCAACGTCAAGGCGGCCGTTTGCGGGCCTTGCGTGCCGCAGGCCACCCGCAGGGATTTCACCTTGAGAGTGTCGTTGGCGGATCCTTCCGCGCCCACCAACGCTATCAAATCCTCGTCGAACACTTCCTTTTTGCGGTCCGCCAAGTCTTTGAAGCGCACAAACATATCCTTGAGCTGATTGTCCGCCAGATCATACCCGAGGTCAGACAATTTCGCCTTCAACGCCGCGCGACCGGAGTGTTTGCCCAGCGGCAAGGAGCTTTCCGAAAGTCCCACGTCCTCAGGCCGCATGATCTCGAAGTTTTCCGGGTTTTTCAGCATCCCATCTTGGTGAATACCGCTCTCATGAGCGAAGGCGTTTTTGCCGACAATCGCCTTATTATATTGGACAGGAAAGCCCGAAACCTGCGCGACCCGGCGCGAGATTGCCATGATTTTGGTGGTATCCACATTCGTGTGATAGGGCATGATGTCGTTGCGCACCTTAATCGCCATCACGACTTCTTCGAGCGCCGTATTCCCGGCGCGCTCGCCCAGCCCGTTGATCGTACTTTCGATTTGGCGCGCCCCGGCTTCTACGGCGGCCAAGGCGTTGGCCGTGGCCATGCCAAGATCATTATGACAATGGGTTGCGAAGACAATCTCATCCGCGCCGGGCACCCGCTCGATCAACAGTCGGATAAGGTCCGCACTTTCACGCGGCGCTGTATAGCCGACTGTGTCGGGGATATTGATGGTTGTTGCGCCCGCCTTGATCGCGATTTCAATCACCCGGCACAAATAATCGTGTTCCGTGCGAGTCGCATCCATCGGCGACCACTGCACATTATCCGTCAAATTCCGCGCATGGCTCACAGTGTCGTGGATCAGGTTCGCCATTTCATCCTGTGTGAGGTTTGGAATAGCGCGATGCAAAGGTGAGGTGCCGATAAAGGTGTGGATACGCGGCTGAGCGGCATGTTTCACCGCCTCGAAACAGCGGTCAATATCCTTGAGATTGGCACGCGACAAACCACAGATCACCGAGGATTTCGATCGTTGTGCGATGTCTTTCACAGCATTGAAATCACCCTCAGAGGCGATCGGAAACCCGGCCTCGATGATGTCGACGCCCATATCATCAAGCATCTCTGCGATTTCGAGCTTTTCTTCGTGAGTCATTGTCGCGCCGGGGGATTGCTCGCCATCGCGCAGGGTCGTGTCAAAAATTTGAACTCTATCAGTCATCGTCGTCGCCTTCCTCAAATCCAGTGCCGGGGCGGGTTTGCGCCCTCATAATCCATGCGCATATGACCCTCAAGGGCGCGCGAAAGGTCCGTCGATTGCAGGCGCGCCAAGGGCGCAAAAATGGGGTGAGTCATGGGGGTCTTCCTAGCTATTAGCGTTTGTGTCGATGGCGCTGGTCACCTCTGAGCGGTCGCGCCGAAGGCACGCTCAGAGGCAGCTAAGAAGCAAAAGCGCAGCACGGGACCGGCGCAAAACGGCGCCTTGGGTCGAAAATGTATGTGCTGCGTTGGTCATGCGGTCACTATAGGCGGGGAATTGTGAAAGAAAAGTTTTTTCTGAAGGCGTGTATAATGGGCGCGAAAAACAGGCCAAAAGTCTCAGTTGTTTCGCCTGTTTTGCCCTCGCCATGCGCAAAACTTTCGTGCAACCTGTCGAAAGGGACAGGTTTGGGTCACGCCAACGCGCGACCAAATCTGAGTTGGCAGGGGTTTGGATTTGGCGAAAGCACGAACGCGAAAAAGCGCGCAAGACAGGAAACATGAGATTGTTGAAACGACAATTCGGCTCTCAGGTGAATTGGGGCCAAATCGGGTCACAACCCAGCGTGTGGCGGACGCGGTTGGCCTGACGCAGCCCGCAATTTTTCGACATTTTCCAACCAAATCCGATTTGTGGGACGCTGTGGGCGATCAAGTCGAGGTATTGATACGCCCCCTAGCGATTGAGATTGCGCCCGATGACGCGCGCTTAGATGACCCCGCCCAGATGCTCCATGAGGCGCTCAGATCCCAGCTTGAATTCATGGTTGACCATCCAGCGATTTGTACGATCCTCACCTCTCGTGAACTCCACGCAACACATGAGGGCATGCGCCTCAGAATTGCGCGTTTGATGATGGGACGGCGGCGCGAATTGGCGGCTCTTGTTGAGCATGGTTTGGCCAAAGGGCAGTACCGCAAGGGCCTTTCGCCCGACGATACGGCGCTCTTGATCTTGGCGACGATTCAAGGGCTTTCGGCGCAATGGAGCTTGGAAAACAGGGCGTTTGACCTTGCTGAGGTAGGTGAGCGCCTTTTGAGTGGCGTGCTCAAAAGCTTTCTCAACTAGGCAATTTGGCATCGGTGTATTGGGATCAGACTGCGTTTGGCGGGGGGGTTCCGTCCGCGAAGGCTTCAATATTATCCGCCGCCATCATCCCCATCGCAACGCGCACCTCAAGCGCTGCCGTCCCTAGGTGGGGCAAGAGCGTGACGTTTTCCATCTTGAGCAATGCGCGCGGCACCGCAGGTTCAAACTCATAGACATCCAGCCCCGCTCCGGCGATCTTTCCGGCCTCAAGCGCTGCAATCAACGCCGCTTCATCCACCACGTCACCACGCGAAATATTAACGAAAATCGCGTGGTCCTGCATCGCATCAAACACCTCAGCATTGATCAAATGATGCGTCTGTGCGCCGCCGGGCACCGCCGCCACGACCACATCCGCGCGCGCTGCGACTTCGGCAGGGCCTGCGAGTTGAACCGCTGGCATTCCAGCGTATTTTGGGGAGCGATTGTGATACACAACGTCCATGCCAAAGCCGAAATGAGCGCGGCGCGCAATCGCTTGGCCAATGCGCCCCATGCCAATGATCCCGAGGGTTTTTCCGCTCAGGTGAAGGCCCAACATTTGCGTTGGGTGCCAGCCTTCCCAGCGGTTCGCGCGCAGCATGCGCTCCCCTTCGCCCGCACGGCGCGCCGTCATCAACATCAGGGTCAATGCAATGTCAGCTGTGGCCTCCGTCACCGTCCCCGGCGTATTGCTCACCACGATTTCATAGGCCGCCGCCGCATCCACGTCGATATGGTTATAACCAACGCCGAAATTGGCAATCATCTGACAGCGCAATGGCTCAGCAAGCGAAAACACAGCAGCGCCGAACTGATCGCCCAATGTGGCCAGGATCACATCATGTTCAGACAGTGCCGCCACCATCTGTGCATCGTCCATGGGGCGGGTTGAGGGGCGTTGCGTGACCTCGAACCGCGCTTCAAGACGCTCAATCACCTCCCGCGGCAGTGGACGCGACACAAAGACCTTCATCAAAACACCCGCGCGCCATTTGGCACTGACTTGTCTGGAGTGAGCAACACCACGTCGCCTGCGTCATCAGGCAGGCCCAAAACCAGAACTTCGGACATGAACTTGCCGATCTGGCGAGGGGGGAAATTGACAACGGCCATCACTTCTTTGCCCAGCAAACTGGCCGGATCATAATGCACAGTGATTTGCGCAGAGGACTTCTTGATGCCGATGTCGCCGCCAAAATCCACTTCAAGTTTGATCGCAGGCTTGCGCGCTTTCGGGTAGGGTTCGGCCTTCAGGATCGTGCCTTTGCGAATATCCACCTTCATGAAATCGTCAAACTCAATCTCACCCATCACGATAGCTCCTCATTTCGTTTGATCGCGGCGGCGACAGCGCGCTCCATCAAAGGCGCAAACCCGTCTGCCTCGTTCATCAACACGCCCAGCGCTTCGGCGGTGACGCCTTTGGGGGAGGTTACATTGATACGCAACTGTGTTGGGGTTTCGTCACTTCCCTCTGCCAAAGCCCCAGCCCCCGCAACCGTTGCGCGCGCCAGAGTGAGGGCCAAATCCGGGTTCAGCCCAGCGTTGGTGCCAGCACTGGCCATCGCCTCAATCAGATGGAACACATAGGCCGGACCACATCCCGAAATCGCCGTGACCGCGCCCATTTGCGCTTCGCTTTCAAGGCGCACGACTTGGCCCACCGCACTCAACAAAGCGCTCGCCATATCCAGATGCGCCCCTGAGGCCGCGCCATTGCCGATGATCGCTGTGACGCCTTTGCCGACGGCGGCTGGGGTGTTGGGCATCGCGCGTATGATTGGGGTTTTGGCGCCAAGCATCTTC
The DNA here is from genome assembly GCA_050633625.1 of Maritimibacter sp. Lineage (GTDB taxonomy): Bacteria > Pseudomonadota > Alphaproteobacteria > Rhodobacterales > Rhodobacteraceae > JBOEGW01. Next base: position 198,857 of record JBOEGW010000003.1, read on the forward strand.
TCATAGCTGTTGAGCGTGACCCCGGCGGCAACCGATAGAAACAAGGTTTCGCCCTCGCCCATTGCGGCCAAAGTCGGCAGCGCTTCTGTCATCATTTGAGGCTTCACTGCGACCAGAACAATTGCTGGGGCGGTGGGCAGTGCCTCATTGAGGTGCAACCCTTGCAGCCCTTGTACCCACTCAGAAGGGAGCGGGTCGCGCACCCAGACCGAGGAGGCGGGCAACCCGCCCTCAAGCCAGCCAGCCAACATCGCAGAGCCCATTTTCCCACAGCCCAACAGCACTAGGCCACGGGCTTCAACATCGCGCATATCCATTAAGTCAGTCTCCAAAGTTGGGCGCAGCGTAGCGCCATATCCAGGGGCCTGAAAGGGGCTGAAACGCGAAAACGCCCCCCAAAATGGAGGGCGCTCCCTGTTGATTTACGGTGTGGATTAGGCGCGCCCGTAGGCTTCTGCCAACGCGACCTGCATCGCGTCTTCCACTGTGCGATCCCCCCAGTTGACCAATTGAAACGCCGGGTAAAACCGCTCACAATTCGTAACAGACGAAGAAATCAAACGACCAAGCTGTTCGGGGCTGGCTGTTTGCCCTCCCGACAAGACAAGACCGTACCGAAACACCATCAGCCGCTGCTCGTGCCAATAGGTAAATGCGCCGTCCCAGACCTTATCGTTGGCTGCGTTGAGCGCCTCATAGAGCTTGTGGAGTTTTTCCTCCGGCGGCTCCATTTCAAATGTGCAAATCAGGCGGAGCGTCTCATCATAGGGGCTCCACGCCAGTGTAATGGAATAAGTGCGCCATTGCCCCTCAACCGCCATGGCGATCTGATCGTCAGCCACGCGGTCAAAATCCCACGCATGGTGCTCGGCAAGGGTTTCAACAATGTCGATTGGGTGGAGATCATCACTCTCCAGATAATGCTCGGTGGCGGCCATGCCTGCCCCTTTCTGCTCGATTAAACCCAGTGGATGCAGATACACTAGGGTTTGGTGCCTGTACCGGGTCTGGCGTCTTCGCACCTGATCCCTACGAAATATGGTGTGATATTCCTTGACTCCTGTAAAGGAAAAAACAGAATCTGGCCGTTTTATTGCGAATCGAGTCGCGAGAGGACTCGACGCTTGCACTTTTCGTACATTTTCGCCGGTAATTTGAGCAAACCTGGGCGGGCAAACAGGCAATCACGAACAATTTGCGGTTGATACCCCTTGCGCCCGATACCGGGCCTAAACGCGCCCGCGGATCAGATCCGCCGCTTTCTCCGCGATCATGATCGTGGGAGAGGCCGTATTGCCCGATACAATTGTGGGCATGATCCCGGCGTCAACAACGCGCAATCCCTCCAGCCCATGCACCTTAAGGTCCGCGCCCACCACCGCCATGGCATCGCTACCCATTTTAGTGGTGCCAACCGGATGAAAGATCGTGGAGGCGATATCGCCCACTGCCGCCAACAGATCGGCCTCACTTGCCACCGATGGACCGGGCAAAAACTCTTCAGGTGCGTATTTTGCCATGGCTGGCATTTTCACTAAGGCACGCGCTTGCTGGACGGCGCGCACCGCGACCCTTTTATCCCGCTCGGCGGAGAGATAGTTCAAACGAATGTCAGGCTGATGCGCCGGATCAAGGGATTGCAGATGGCTGGCGCCTCGGCTTTCCGGGCGCAGGTTACAGACCGACACAGTGATGCCGGGAAACTTATGCAGCGGATCGCCAAGCTTATCTGTGGTCAGTGGTTGAACATGGTATTCCAAATCCGGGGTCTCCACCGCGTCACTTGAGCGCGTGAAAATCCCAAGTTGCGAAGGCGCCATCGAGAGCGGTCCTGCGCGGCGCAGGGCGTATTGCGCGCCCATCTTCGCCTTCCCCCAGATCGAGTTTGTCAGTTGATTGAGCGTCTTTGCGCCCGTCACCTTAAAAGCGGTGCGGATTTGCAGATGATCTTGTAGGTTCGCCCCAACGCCGGGCAACGGATGCGCGACAGCTATATCAAAGCGCGCCAGAACTTTCGGGTCTCCAATGCCAGACAATTCCATGATTTTGGGTGAGTTGATCGCACCCGCCGACAAAATCACCTCGCCTCTTGCCTTTGCATTAAAGCGTTGCCCGCCCTTGGACCACTGCACCCCGGTGGCGCGTTTTTCTTCAAGGGTCAGTTTCTCGACAAGCGCCCCTGTGATCACCTTGAGATTGGCGCGCCCTTCTGCGGGCTTCAAGAACGCCTTGGCCGTGGACCAGCGCACCCCGCCTTTTTGGTTCACCTCGAAAAACCCGACACCTTCATTCACCCCATCATTGAAATCGCGGCTGGCGGGAATGCCAAACTCAAGAGCGGCCTGTTCAACTGCCTCCAAAACGTCCCAAGACAGGCGTTGTTTCTCGACCTTCCATTCGCCGCCCGTGCCGTGCAGATCGGCGGCGCCCTCATGGTGATCCTCAGACCGCTTGAAATAGGGCAAGACGTCGTCCCAGCCCCATCCCGCGTTCCCCATTTGCCGCCAGCCGTCATAATCCGCCGCCTGCCCGCGCATATAAATCATGCCATTGATGGATGTGCAGCCGCCGAGCGTTTTGCCGCGCGGATAGGCAAGGCTGCGCCCGTTTAAGCCCGGTTCATTCGCCGTTTTCATCATCCAATCGGTGCGCGGATTGCCCATACAATAGAGGTAGCCAACGGGAACATGGATCCAAGGATAGGTGTCGCGCCCCCCTGCCTCGATGAGCAAGACCCGCGCCAAAGGGTCTTCACTCAGCCGATTGGCAAGCACACATCCAGCTGTGCCCGCGCCCACGATAATATAGTCGAAATCACCCTCAAATGTGGTCATGGTTCCACCTCGATTTAAATGTCTTACAATTGAATGTCATGAATAACCAGAAGCAGCAAGCCTTGAGGCACCACCCGAATAGGTTGCTCCGCGCGCAAGTTACGAAGTATGAGAGGACCAGCGCAGGCACGATTGATCGGGGTGAGTACCAAATGAGCGACGCGACGAACGCAAGGCTGGCTTTAGCTGGCTCTCAAAGCCAAGCGGAAGACGACATCAACCTGATCGCTGTCGCGGGGATTTTGTGGCGCGGTGCCCCTTGGATTGCGGCCGCCACGGCGCTGTTTGGGCTTTTTGGCGTGTATCTTGTGCTTTGGCACCTCGAACCGCGCTACACCGCCAATGCAAAAGTCGCATTCGAAAACCGCCAAGAGACCCTGATCAATTTGGACAGTGTTGTGTCTGGGATTTCAGGCGATCAAACCTCGATCAACACCGAGGTTGAGATTTTGCGCTCCAGAGAACTGATCGGGAAACTTGTTGACAGATTAGACCTGCAAAACGAGCCGCGCCTCAACCCGTATTTGGACTCGCCCCAAGAGGTTGCACCGGAACGGGAGCGCGAAGTTCTGATCAACAACGTCTTGAGTGCCATTCGGGTCGGCAATCTGCGCTCTAGTTTTGTCTTTTCGATTTCCGCCGTTTCGGGCGACCCTAAGCTGTCGCAGCGGCTCGCGAATGGGCTGGCCGATTTGTATATCGACGACCAACTTGAAGTGAAATTTGAGGCCACCGCAAAGGCAAGCGCTTGGCTCGGCGAGCGCGTTGGGACGTTGCGCATCGAGCTTGAGGAGGCGCAAGAAGCTGTGAAGACCTTCACCGCGACCACGGGTATTGTGACGCCGGAAGAGGTCGCGGCGGTGAACCGGCAAGTCGATGAGGCGCGCGAACGCTTGCAAGACGCGCGGACACGCGAAATGGATCTGAAATCGAAACTTGTGGCCTTGGAAGAGGCGCAGGCGACAGGTGATCCATTGAAAATGGCGGCAGCCCTAGGCGATGCATCCTTGATCACCCTTGCTCAGAATGGCGCGGATCGCGATACTTTCATGTCGCGCCTGAACGCTCAGGCCGCACGCGCAACGCTCGAAGCCAATCGGGCTGCGCAACAAGCAAGCGGACTGGAAAGCTCTCTTTCCACGCTCGAAGAACGCTACGATCAAAAATCCCGCGCTTTGGTCACTCTAGAGCAATTGTCGCGCGAAGCTGATGCGAGCAAGGCGATATACGAGTATTTCCTCACCCGGCTCAAAGAGACCTCGGTTCAAGAAGGCATTCAACAGGCTGAGAGCCGCGTTTTGTCCTATGCCCCATTGCCAACAATTCAGTCTTTTCCAAAGAAAAAGAGGACAGTTGCGTTTTACTTGCTCATTGGGGCCATTCTAGGGTCCGTGGGGGTCTTGTTGCGGGAATTCCTGCGCAATGGGTATCGAGACGCGACCGAGCTGGAGGCCGATTTCGCCATTCCGGTGCTCGGACAGGTGCCTCTCATTCCGGCGAGTGAGCGCAAGGATGTGTTGACCTATTTGCAGGACAAACCCACGTCCGCGGCGGCGGAAGCTGTGCGAAACTTGCGCACGTCTTTGTTGTTGTCCAACATTGATACCCCGGCCAAGGTCATTCTTTCGACGTCCTGCGGCCCTTCTGAGGGCAAGACCACCAATGCTCTGGCTTTGGCGCAGAACTTCGCTGGTCTTGGTCACAAAGTCCTGCTCGTCGAAGGTGACACCCGGCGCCCAATGTTTTCACAATATTTCGCCTCGGACCTCACTCCAGGCAGTTTGTTAAATGTCTTGACCGGGGAAGCGGACTTTCGCGACGAGGTGCGCAGCATTGCCTCTATCGGCATCGACTTTCTGGGGGGCGGGCAGATCAAGGCGAATGCGGCTGATGTGTTTTCCTCTGAGCGTTTTGAAGGTTTGATGAAAGAAGCCCGCGACGCTTATGACATTATCATTATCGACACCCCCCCTGTTTTGCTGGTGCCTGACGCGCGCGTCATTGCGGCTCAGGCTGACGCGGTTTTGTTCACAGTGAAATGGAACGACACCTCAAAGGCTCAAATCAAAGAAGCGCTGCGTTTGTTTGACATTGCGGACCAGAAGGTATCTGGGTTTGTGCTGAGCCAAATTGACCCGAAACGTATGGGGAAATATGGATACGGCGGACGCTATGGCGCTTACGGCTATCATGGCGACGAGTATTATTCGAGTTAGACAGGCACGACGCGGCAGTGCAGCAATTTCGCGAAGCTGAAGTCTCACTTCGAATCGATTCGAAAAGACCCAATTCGTCTCACTTAACGCCTAACCCTATGGATAGGTTGGGAAATGCGATATGCAACCTCAGTTTCAAAACCATCCGCAATGCGCAACTTTCAGTTGTGTGTTAACCATTTCTCTCCATCGGGGCTTGCGCCCCTTAAGGCATTGTAAAGATTATACTAAAAATCAACTTTGGCGGGTAGGATACTCCTTTTACTTAAAAACATTCTTATTTAACTTTGCCGCACCACAGGCACAGCCTATAAGTGAACAAGATAATTAGCACTCGCGCACCTCTGTGCGCTGGCGTTCTCGGCAACGCTTTTTTCGTGCAAAGACCTGGTGGGATCATGCCGTTCGATCAATCATTAGACGCCGTGCAGCTGCAGCACGGCCCGCGTAAAGCGGTTTCGACACGTGGTGGCAGCTGGGTTTTCTGGATCTGCAAACGGCTTTTTGATATTTCTTTGAGCTTGGTGCTGCTGGTGGTCACTGCTCTCTTGTCGGTCGCTTTGCTCGCGTTAAACCCGTTTTTCAACCGGGGGCCGCTATTTTTTGTTCAGGACAGGATGGGGCGCAATTGTGAACCCTTTCGCGCGATTAAATTTCGCTCCATGACCGCGATACCTTTGGACGAAAAAACAGATACACGCGGCGCGGCAGACCCGCTTGAAACCGGACGCATTACGCCCCTTGGGAAAATCCTGCGCAAATCGCGCATTGATGAATTGCCACAGGTGATCAACGTGTTGCGCGGGGACATGAGCCTCATCGGTCCGCGCCCAGACGCTTTGGAGCATGCCACAGAATATTTGCGCGAAATCGCCAGCTACCGTGATCGCCATCAAGTGCGACCCGGCATTTCCGGCTTGGCGCAGGTCACGCTTGGCTATGCGATGGGCTATCCCCAAACCCGCGCAAAATCCAGTGTGGACATGATTTACATCCGCGAAGCTGGGTTTGGGATGGAAGCCCGCGTGTTTTGGTTAACGCTTGTCACTGTTTTTTTACGTCGCGGAGCATAGGCCGCGAAAGTCAGTCCGGGGAATGATGTGTTACTTTCTTTGAACCAAGACCATCGAGCTCCCCAGACACGGGTTGCTGCGAGCCGGACTGGGCTTCATATTCTGATTTCTGTGAACGCAGCTTGGAACATCTGGAATTTTCGCCGCCCCCTCGTTGAAGCCCTTCTGGCGGAGGGACATCGCGTCACAATCCTTGCTCCAGTAGACGACAAAGTCGCCGCGCTTGAGGGGATCGGCTGCCGGTTTGTCCCACTCGACATGGACGCAAAAGGCATAAACCCGTTCGGTCAGTTGGCGCTTCAGCGGCGATTGTCGCGCCTCTTTGAGGCTGAGGCCCCTGACATCATTTTGAGTTACACCATCAAGAACAATATTTCGGGTGCCTTTGCCGCGCGCAAACTGGCAATCCCGTTTTTGCCAAATTTGACGGGATTGGGCACCGCGTTTTTGTCAGGGGGCGTGATGCGGCGCGTTGCCGAGTTCCTTTATGCGCGCGCGTTTCGGGATTTGCCGGTCGTCTTTTTCCAGAACCGCGACGACAAGGCCCTTTTTGTCAAACGGGGCTTGGTTTCTTCTCACCAAGGCAGAGTTTTGCCGGGATCGGGCATTGATTTGCGACACTTCAATGCAATGCCTCTGCCTGAGACAGACACGGGTCCGGTGTTCTTGATGATCGCCCGTTTGATCCGCGATAAGGGCGTTCACGAATATGTTGACGCTGCGCGCGAGATCAAGAAACACACGCCAAACGCCCGTTTCCAACTGCTAGGCGCGGTGGGGTCCAGCAATCGTGGCGCTATTGATGAGGCCCTCGTCGCGCAATGGGAAGCGGAGGGAACCATTGAATATCTTGGGACGGTTGAAGACGTCCGCACACCAATTGCGCAGGCGCATTGCGTTGTTTTGCCTTCGTATTTGGAAGGCGCGCCGCGCACCTTGATCGAAGCTGCTGCCATGGCGCGGCCATTGATTGCAACTGATGTGCCGGGGTGCAGGGCCGTTGTTGAGGATGGCAAAAACGGTTTTCTGTGTGCGCCTCGCAGCGGTGAAAGCCTTGCCCAAGCGATCCAGAAATTCCTCTCAATGCCCGCTGCCGAACAGGCGGACATGGGGCGGTTTGGCCGATTGTTGATGGAGCAAAAATTTGATGAGGCGATCGTCACGGATGCTTACCGCGAGGCAATCACTGAGCTTACCGCAATCGCGCCCTATGATATGCCGATCATCGAGCCAAGCCCGGAACCATCGGTGCAAACCTCGCCCGCCAATGCAACCGCCCCCACGCCCAAAACCGCGACACCGTAGTCACGCAAGTCGCATCGCGTCCGAAGGGGCGCGCAGGCGCATTGGCCCGCTCATCAGGTCGAGTAAAACAAAGGCGCGCTTTTTGGCATCAATGGCTTCAACCTTGCCAACGAACTCAGCAAATGGACCAGTGTTCAGGCGCACGGTATCGCCGGGCTTCACAGGACAGGGCTTGAGCACGCCGGCCCCATCGCAGCGCGCTTTCAGCTCATTCACCAACGTGGTTGGCACGCGGCTTGGTGATGCATTTTGACTTGCTCCGAACGTAACCAAACGGCTGATCCCTTGCGTGTTGTTGAGGGTCGTCCATGGAGATGGCGCGCCATTCAGCGCTATAAAAATATAGCCGGGGAACAGCGGCTTCAGGCATGGCACGAACCGCGCGCGCTGGCGTCGTGTTTCTTCAACAAGCGGTAGGAAGCTGTCAAACCCTTGGCGCTTGAGTTGAAGCCGAGCGATCCGAGCGGCGTTGGGTTTCAACTGCGCCAAAACCCAAGTTTCATCTCGTTCATTGTCCATCATCTGTCCGGCCACTCACCACATCGTTCAATCTTGAACAGTATAGTCAACGCCGCCCGATTCCCCAACTAAAAGGCAGGTAAACTCTCATTTATTCGGGATTTTTCATAATTCCGCCAAAAAATCCGGCAAGCCCGGCGTAATCATCCAGTGGTAAGACATGTGCGACATACTGATCAGGGCGCACAATCACGAGCGCGCCGCGTTTTCGATCAATACCGCGCGCATCGAAGATGTCCGGGCCTTGATGCGCGGGACAAAAAACCTTCTCATAATCAATCATCTCATGCACGCCTTTGCGAGGTTTAAGCGCCTCTGGCAAGTGATCAAAGGCGAGTGACTTGTGCCCTTGTTGCAGCACGGCGCGCAGGTCAATCACGGCATCCTGATCCGCCCCTATGGGTGTAAACTTACGAAGGGGTGAGGACGGATGTTGCGTTAAGAACTCGCAGAGTTTGGCGATTTTGCTGTCGTCCGAAGTGGGAAGCTCATCCGGCGCGAACGCGAACATATGCCAGCGTGCATCGGCCAATATGCAATGGCCAAGTTCCATCGGCTTCCCATCTCCAAGGCGCGTAACGGGTGCCGAATGAAAACGCGTACCGATCGCAAAACCGCGCGCTAGGCTTTGATGGGTGTCGGCCCCCGTGAGGAGCGAGGGAGCATAGGTGACGGACATGCCCGCCGTATAGACGCCATTCTCGATGAACGCTTTTTGAAACGTGGGCGCCTCGCTTTTGGCATCGGCTTCATCTGGTGCTTGGCTCATGATCCGCGACCACTCACGATCAAAATCAATCAAGTCTTGCGCAACGGCTTGTCGCTCGGCGGAGTAGCTATGCAACAGCTCAGGCCCCGTCCGCCCTTCAAGCACATGGATCAGTTTCCAGCCCAGATTAAAACTGTCCCCCATCGATACGTTCATCCCCTGCCCGGCTTTAGGGCTATGTGTGTGGCAGGCATCACCAGCGATGAACACGCGCGGCGTGCGATTTGCGCTGTCTGCTTCGGGCACGTCGTCGAATTTATCGGTGAGGCGCTGACCGATTTCATAGACCGACCACCACGCCACGTCTTTCACTTCAACATTATATGGTTTGAAAATGCGCTGCGCGGCATTGATAAGGTCTTCGACCTTAATCTTGCGGTCGGCCACGCGCTCGTTTTCGCCAAGCTCGTCCATCTCGATATAGATCCGGGTGAGATAGCCGCCTTCTCGTGGGATGATCAGCAAATTCCCCTCGTTTGCGGATTTGATGAGCGTTTTGTACCGCACATCGGGGAAATCCGTCACCATTAACACATCCATCACACCCCATGCTTTGTTGGCACTGTCGCCCATAAGCTCGCGCCCAATCGCGCCGCGCACCGCACTGCGCGCCCCGTCACAGCCCACAACAAAGCGGGCGCGCAAGGTTTTTTGCGCGGTATCCGATCCTGGGCTTGGCGCAAGCGTCACATGGACCGGATAATCGTCGGCGGCTTCATCCACGGACAATCCTTCAAGGTCATACCCGTAATCCACCTTCAGACGTGAGGGCGATTTCTCCATAATTTCCAAATACATATCATGCACACGCGCTTGATTCAGAATGATATGGGGCATTTCTGAAAGGCCCTCTTGCACGTCATCCACACGGCCGGTGCGCAGGATATGTCTGGGGTTTTGGGGGTCGGGTTTCCAGAATGTCACCTCATTCACCTGATACCCCTGTTTCATGACCTTTTCAGCAAAGCCAAAGGCATTGAACATTTCCATCGAGCGGCACGAAATCCCGTCCGCCTGACCCTTTTCCATTGGTCCAAGTTTGCGCTCAACGATGCGTGTTGTGATGTTTGGAAACGCTGCCAATTGGGCCGCCAAGGTCAGGCCAGCAGGCCCAGAGCCAACGATCAAGACGTCCACCTCATTCGGGACCGGCCCTTGGCACTCCCTGCGGTGCGATGCCGCGTCAAACAAGGTCGGATCGCCCGGGCGAAAGCCATTGAGGTGATATTGCATGGAAACTCCGCACATGAATCTGGTGGGTGATTTTGGTAAGTGAACTTACTAAAATCACAAGACTCCCCAGCCTGTCAATAAAAAGTATGTACAATTACTATTTTGCCGCGATAGCCTGTCATCAAAGGAAAAATCGAGGCCATAAATGTCTGATACAACTCAAGAACCGACAAGCGCCGTGATGCCGGGCCACCTTATTCGCAGGCTCCATCAGGTCTCGACGAGGGTGTTCTTGGCGCGCATGAAACAGGCTGAAATCGCGCTCACACCCGTCCAATTTGCGGCGATGGACGCGATCAGCAGACGACCGGATATGGATCAGGCGCAGCTTGCCAAGACAATCGGGAAGGACAAGGCGACGATTGGCGCGGTGGCGGATCGGCTTGCGCACAAAGGGCTGGTCAGCCGCAGCAAAAGCGCAACCGACAAACGTGCGCGTGTGCTGCGCGCCACCAAATCGGGCACAGAGCTTTTGGCGCGCGCACGACCCATCGTTGCCGCGCTTCAACGCGAGATTTTACCGGGTTTGAGCGCCGATGAGTATGACGCTTTCGTTTCTCTCGCGGCGAAAGCCACTCTCGCCGCCGAAGCCCTGCTTGACGACGCGCATTGACTCAATGATTGAGCTGTCGCGCCGCGCCAAGCACTTCGCTTGGCTTCATGCCAAAGGCGCGGCGAAAGGCTGCGCTAAAATGCGACGAGGAATTGAACCCGTTTTCATAGGCAATATCGGTGATCCGTGTGCCGTGTGGCGCATCCACCAAAGCCTTCCAGCTAGCATCAAGGCGGCATTTCCACAGCCATTCCGTGACGCTGGTTTCGCTCGCGGCAAACAAATCGTGCAAATACCGCTCCGAAATCTCATGCGCCTTGGCGATGCGCGGCGCACAGATCATTGGATCAGCGGCATGGGTCTTGATGTAGGATTTCAGCGCTTCAAGCCGCGTTGTTCGGTGCAATGTGGTTTCTTGCGACAGGTCGCGCGGCGCAGTTTTGAGTGCCAAAGCTGTCAATGACAGGATCTCGTCCTCAATGCCCTCTCTCGCGAAGGCGTCCATGGCGCCGGATTGGTCAGCCAGCGTATTCAGGAACGTGCTGAGCACCTTGCCCATGCCTGACATCGCGTTAATCCCGCGTGTCAGCGGCAGGTCGCCCTCGCCCATATGGGCCGCCAGCGCCGTGCGCGGAATCTCAACAAACCGCGCTTTGGTGACCCCCAAACACTCAAGTTCGTAAGGATCAGACGCGTAATACAGGCCCATGGTCCCGGCGTTCGTCATCAGCTCTGCGTCGCGTTGGCGCACGCCAATTGCCCCTTGGTTCATGAGTTGAAGGTAGTAGCAGTCTTTCTCAATCCGCCCCAGATGCGCGCGGCGGCGCACGACCTTTTGCGACGGTCCACGGGTCTCTGACAATTGGATTTCGCCAAAGAGTGCGTATTTGATATGGCCAAAATAGTTGTCTGGGTCGTCCAAAGACGCATCAACAGTGACGTAGTTTCCGCACAGCGCATCATGCCACGCGGAAAAGCGTTTTGCTTTTGGTATGGTCTTCGTGTCGAACAGAGTTTCCATCACGCCCCTCCCCTGGAGTAATGATCAGTATTCGCGCTGTGTTTCGCGCCCCGACCCCTCCCGATCGGAGCGCTATGCGAAACATTGTTTCACAAAATGCCGATTCTCCAAACATATTTGTGCGCGGTCGTGACAAAGCTATGCGCTTTGAGAAAAGACAATCCGCCATTCCGCCGCAATCCTCACTCCCTAGGCCGCATGTCGACACTCCGACACAAGTCGCGGCTCGGGGGAGGGATACATGAAGAATCTAGGCGGCTTGTCGCAAGAAAAGATCGTGTTTTTGATCGCGGTGATGTTGTTCGTCGTCTTTAGCTTCGTGACGACCGGCTTCCTCACCCCAGACAACCTTTTGCAGTTGGTGCGCAATGTCTCAACGCTGGGTATTCTGGGTGTGGCCATGGCCATAGTTGTGATTGGGCGAGGGATCGACCTCGCGGTTGTATCGGTGATGGCTATGGCTGCAGCTTGGGTGTTGCAGCTGACGACGGACGGAACCTCCCTTGGTGTTGCGCTCTTGGTGGGGTTGGTTTTCGCGCTCATCGTGGGGGTTATCAACGGTGTGTTGGTGTCCATCGTCGAAATCCCACCCCTCTTTGCAACCTTGGCCATGGGAACGCTTGCCTATGGTTTGGTCCGCTTGTTCGTGATTGAGCTTGAGGTCGTCTATTTCCCGCCAGCCGCTGAAGCGATGCAATGGCTTGGCACCGGGCGCGTGTTTGGCGTCATTCCAGTTCCGGTCATTGCCTTCTTGCTGGTCCTGATCGCGGGCTACCTGTTCTTGCGCAAGACGCGGCGCGGATGGTTCATCTATGCGATGGGCGACAACCCCATGACAGCGCGCCTTACAGGGATCCCCGTGCGCCCCACTGTCATCATTCAATACGTGGTCTCCGCGATGATCGGCTACGGTGCCGGGTTGATTACGGCAGCCTCCGTGAGCGGCATGAACACCCGCGTTGCGCTCTCGAACTTGGTCTATGACGTGATCTTGGTTGTGGTCATCGGCGGCATTGGCCTTTCGGGCGGGCGCGGCGGCATTCGCAACGTGATCGTTGGCACGCTTTTGATCGGCATTCTGATCAACGGGATGACCATCCTCGACGTGCAATACACCGCGCAAAACATCATCAAATCCGGCTTGCTCTTGGCGGCCATCATCATCGACAGCCTGCTGAATCCGCGAAACGAACAGACGGCGCAGCAGGGCGATATTTAACTGTTTCAAGGGAGGAAACCAAATGAAACTCACAGCAACCCTGGCCGCAATGGCCACGACTCTGACCATGGGCGCGGCCTATGCAGACGGGATCGAAGACCCAAGCCGCGATGGCTATTTCGAGCAGTTCAAAGGCAAGACAATCGCCTTTGTGCCGGCCTCCATGGGCATTGATTTGACCGAAGCCTGGGCCAAAATGATGCAACGCGAAGCCGATAAGCTCGGCATGACCTTTACGATTCGCGATGCTGCTTGGTCTTCGGATGTGGGCGCGCAGGCGATCACCTCTTTGATTTCGGAAAAACCCGATGTCATGGTCATTCACAACCCCGATGTTCAGTCCTACGCGCGGCTTTTGCAAAAAGCGGAAAAGGCGGGCATCAAAGTTCTGCAAATCAACATGAAATCCGCTTATGGCACTGACGCCTATATCGGTGCGGACTGGGTTGGGATTGGTGAGCAGCAGGCCGAGGCCGCCGTGGCGCTTTGCGGCGAAGGCACCAGCCGCAAGGTGCAGATCGTGCAAGGGATGCTGACGGCAGCCGCCTCCGCCTACACTATGAAGGGCGTTGAAAATGTCCTCAGCCAGCACCCGGAAATCGAGGTTGTTTCGAACCAGCCAGCAGAATGGGACGCTACCAAAGCGCGCAACCTGACGGCAACAGTGCTGCAACAGCACCCGGACCTGTGCGCCTCGATTGGCTTTTGGGACGTGATGGACACCGGCACGGCGGCTGCACTCAAAGAAGCAGACCGCGCGGATGTGCATGTGATCACCTCGGGTGGCGGCGCGCAAATGGCTTGCGATCACGTTGAATCCGGCCTGTTCGACACAGTCATTTCCTATGACGCACCGAACCAGGGCAATGAGCTGAACGCGATGATCCGCACTTTGATTCAGCAAGAAACGCCCGCAGGTGAAACCAAGGTCACGCTGTACTCGCCGACCAAAGTGATCACCAAAGACACCCTTTCGGGTGGCTCTTGCTGGACCATCGACCAGATCCAATAAGAGACTTCAACGCCAGCGCGCGGCCCTCCTTCCCGCGTGCTGGCCCCTCAATTCAAGGCATTCACCATGAGCTTTTCCGAAACGGCCATCCGGCTGCGCTATCGGCTGATTCCCGATCACCTACTGGGCGAAATCCTGTCCAAACGCTGGTCTGACAACGCAATTCCCTTCATCGTGTTGGTGGCTTTGTTGTTGTTCATGGGAAGCAACATTCCGAACTATTTCTCGTGGATCAATGCCTCCGACACCGCGCGTCAATTGGGCGAGTTTGGTCTCGTGACGATCGCCATGATGATTGTGCTGATCGCGGGGGGGATCGACCTTTCGGTCTCGTCTACGTTTGCGCTCGCGAATGTTGTCACACTTGGGCTTTTGTCGGTCGCGGGCTGGCCGCTGGGGCTTGTGATCCCTGTTTCCTTGGCGCTTGGCGCATTTGTGGGGGCGGTGAATGGTGCCCTCATTGGCTATCTGAAACTCCGCGCCTTTTTGACGACCCTTGTGACCTTGATCATTGTGCGCTCGATCGTCGATTTGTTGTTGCTGGAATACTCGGTGGATATTGCCGGTACTTTCCTTGACTCGGATGCTTGGTATTTCCTTGGAGATGGGTCGATCCTTGGGCTGCCTGTGTCCTTCATCGTGATGGCGGTTATTGCGGTTGTGCTGCATATTTTGCTCACGCGATTGCGGCTTGGCTGGCGGATTATGGCGGTCGGTGGCTCACGCCGCTCTGCGCATAACATGGGGCTGGCGGTGCCGCGCATTGTTATGCTGACCTATATCATGTCGGGCACATTGGCTGCGGCGGCTGGTATTTTGTATGCCTCTCGCCTTTCTGCGGCCTCTGCTGACATTGGCCTTGGTCTAGAAATTCAGGCCCTTACGGCCGCTGTCCTTGGCGGAATTGCGCTGGGCGGGGGGCGCGGCTCCGTGGCGAAGGCTTTGTTGGGCGCGCTTGCTGTTTTGGTCCTGATCAATGGGTTGGTGCGCTTGTCGTTGCCCGCTGGGGCGTCGCAAACGGCGCTTGGGGTGGTGTTGCTTTTGGCGGTGGCAATTGACGTGCGCTGGCTGAAGAACCGCCACAAACTCTTGTCGTCCATCTATGTCTCGCCCACTTACTTCAAGCTGGACGAGCCACCCGCGACTGATGGCGACGACAGCGACACCTTCGCGATGAATGATCGCTTGGGCGAAGTGGATGTGATCGGTTTGGATCAGGTCGAAGGCCCGGAAGATGTCATCTTGGATCGCAACGACAACCTTTATATCGGGGATCGACACGGCGATATCCTGCGCTTTTTGGCACCAGACTACAAAACTCATGAAGTCTTTGCCCACGTTGGGGGGCGCCCCTTGGGCATGGCGTTTGATGCGCAGGACAACCTTGTTGTGTGTATTGGCGGGATGGGTTTGTACCTTGTGACGCCGGATCGCGAGGTGCGCAAACTCACCGATGAAACGCATCGTACCCGCCTGTCGGTGATTGATGATAGCCGTTTGAAATTGGCGGATGATCTGGACATCGCGCCTGATGGGAAGATTTACTTTTCAGAGGCCACAATTCGCTACGAGATGGAAGAATGGGCCGTGGACAGCCTTGAGGGGCGCGGCAACGGGCGGATCATTTGTTACGACCCGAAAACCGACAGCACCAAGACACTTGTGCGCGGGCGCGTTTTCCCGAATGGGATTTGTCTCGCCCACGATGGCAAGAGCTTTCTGTTTGCCGAGACCTGGGCGGCGAAGGTTTCGCGCTATTGGCTTGAGGGGCCGAAGGCAGGCACAATCGAACCAGTGATCCCGAATTTGCCCGGCTTTCCCGACAACATAAACCGCGCCTCTGATGGCACCTATTGGATGGCACTTGCGGGCATTCGCACCCCGACCCAAGACCTTGCCATGCGCATGCCGGGCTTTCGCCGTCGCATGGCGCGCCGGGTGGCTTCGGATGAGTGGCTTTTCCCAAACATCAACGCAGGCTGTATTTTGCGATTTGATGAAAGCGGCGAAGTTGTGGAAGTGCTTTGGGATCGCAAAGGGCGAAACCACCCGATGATCACCTCGATGCGCGAACACAAAGGGCATTTGTTCCTCGGTGGCATCACCAACAACCGCATCGGGCGCCTGCGCCTTGAGGGGCGCGATGACAGCTGGGTCGGGCCAGAGAGCTATTGGGGGAAAAAAGCATGAGCCTTTTTGATCGCTTTTTTGGGCGCGGTGCACATTCGATCACTGTTCCCGCATTGGACGGCGCGTTTCGCCCGAATGAGGCCTTGGACGGCGCAGACATTCTTGTTGAGGCCCCCGGCTGCACGTCACTTGCGGTGATTGGCGGCGCGCCTGTCTATTCGGCGGGCACTGATCTGTTTCGCCTCGGCACAGGCAAACCGGCCTGTGGTTTTGAGGAGGAGATCGCATTTCTAGCCCCCTTGCCCGGCGGCGGCGGGGTCTGCGGCTTGGTGAATGGTGATTTACACCGGATCACAGATGACTTGGAGGCAACGCTGATTTCTGTTGGCGCGCTTCCCTGCCCCACAGCGGCAACGGCGCTGGACGACAACCGGTTGATCGTCACGAGCGGCTCGTCGGTGAACGGCGCGCAGGCGTGGCAACGTGATCTGCTCGAAAAACGCAGCACTGGTGCCATTTATGAAGTCGATTTGTCGACAGGTGTCGCAAAACCAATCGCGAAGGGTCTTGCATGGCCTGCCGGGGTCGCTGTTCAAAACGACAAGTTGGTGATTTCCGAGGCCTGGGCGGCGCGCCTTGTGACAATGCCGATTTCTGGTGGTGCCGTGCAAGAAGTTCTGGGCAATCTTCCGGGCTATCCGGGGCAGCTTTCCGCCTCAGAAAACGGGTTGTGGCTGGCGGTTTTCGCGCCGCGCTCGCAGCTCCTTGAATTCGTTTTGCGCGAGACGGCTTATCGCGAAACCATGATGCGTGAGATTGATGAGGCCTATTGGATCGCGCCGTCCTTAAGGTCGGGCACCGGCTTTCTGGAGCCGTTACAAGCCGGCGGTGTGCGCCAGCTTGGTGTGCTCAAACCCTGGGCGCCGATGCGGTCCTTTGGTCTCGCCGTTGCGCTGGATGGCGCCTTCATTCCGCAGACCAGTTTCCATAGTCGTGCGGATGGCGCCTGCCATGGGGTCACTTCGGTGATCGAACACGACGGACAGGCGATTTTCGCCGCCAAAGGGGATGGAAAAATTGGCGCGGTCGCGCTGGGGGAGTCGAAAAAATGAGTACCATTGGCAACCAGACGCCACTCGCCCAAACGCGCGGTGTTTCGAAGGAATACCGGGGCGTTAAAGCCATCGATAACATCGACTTTGATGTGCGCGCCGGAGAAATCCACGCGCTCCTAGGCGAAAACGGGGCTGGCAAATCGACACTCTGCAAAGTGCTTGCCGGGGCGGTCGACCCGACAACGGGAGAGGTGTTTTGTGACGGTCAAAAGGTGGTGTTTCACCGTCCGGCAGACGCGCTCGAACATGGGGTGGCCATGGTCTATCAGGAGACATCCTTAGTGCCTTCTCTGAGCGTGGCGCAGAACCTTTATTTGGGGAATGAGAACTTCTTCAATCGTCTGCGCGGGCTTTACATTGAGGCGCAACAATTCCTTCAGCAACTCAACTTTGGCGTGGATCCGGCGATGACGGTTGGCATGCTTGGCGCGGCGCAAAAACAAATGGTTGAGATCGCGCGCGCAGTGATTCAAAAGGCGCGCGTCATTATTTTTGACGAGCCAACAGCCACGCTCACACCCGAGGAAAAACACCATTTTTTCCTTTTACTTGATCGACTTAAAGAGCGCGGCGTTGGAATTATTTTCATCACTCATGCCTTAGAGGAAGCTGTCGCGAAAGCGGATCGGATCACGATTTTGCGCGATGGCCAGCACGTCACGACCCAGCCCGCCAGAGATCTTGATCGCAATTCTATCGTCGCGGCCATGGTCGGGCGGGAACTTTCTGACGAGCTATATGGCGGCGAGACGCGCGAACCGCGCAAAGGGGGCGCGCGGATTTTGTCGATCGAAAATCTGTCGATGCAAAACATCGTTCGCAACAACTCTTTGTCGATTTTTGAGGGCCAAGTGACCGGGATTTTCGGGCTGATCGGCTCGGGGCGCACCGAAACCGCCAAAATCATTTCCGGGGCGTTCAAACGCAACCTGTTCCACGGCGGCGAAATCAAATTCGACGGGAAATCTGTGCGATACCGCGTGCCGCGCAAAGCCATCAAAGACGGCATCGTTTACGTCACCGAGGACCGCAAACTTGAAGGGTTCTTTGACAGCATGTCTGTGGCCGAAAACATCTACAACGGCTTTTTGGCGGGGAGTTCACAAACCACATCCCTTGTCGATATGGCGAAAATGAAAAGCCTTGCTGAGGAGTGGTCGAAAACGCTGCAAATGAAGCAGCTCAACACCGACGCTGATGTGATTGAGCTATCAGGGGGCAACCAGCAAAAGGTGGTGATCGCCAAATCTCTCGTGCAAAAACCGCGCCTCGTCATTTTTGACGAACCAACGCGCGGGGTCGATGTTGGGGCGATTGCGGAGATTCACGCCCTCATCCACAAGCTCGCGGATCAGGGCATCGCTGTGGTGATTATCTCGTCCTACTTGCCGGAAATTCTGTCGGTCTCGGACCGGATCTTAGTCTGTCGCCAAGGACGCATCGTCGAGGAGTTTTCCCCCGATGTGGCAACCCCAGAAGCAATTATGTTCGCCTCGGTGCACTGACCAAAACCTAGAGGTTTGTAAGCGGTGACACGCGCGGTGAGGACCTTTCCCGCCGCGCGTTTTTCATGCGCTGTAACGAAGCAGACTTTCGCTGTGAACTTCAATCGAGGCCGTAGGGTGTTCATCCTGATCTAGACAAAGTGCTCTCCAGAAACCGGATTGCATTTCCAATCTGATCTGCCCGCTCTTTCAACTCTTCGATTTTACGTTGGACGACGGCGCGCGCGACCTCGCGGTCGCAACTCTCAGCGGTGGCCTCTACAATTGAGCGAAGGTCAGCGACTGACATGCCTGCTTCTCGTGCACCTGCGAAAAACTCGAGCCAGACGAGGCAGTCGTCTTTGTAGTTGCGGTAACTATTCGTCTCACTGTCCCCAACGGTTGAGGTGATGAGACCGTTTTGCTCGTAAAACCGGATGGTGTCCCGGCTGAAGCCGGATCTCTGTGCAAGTTCGCCAATACGCATAGCTAACCCCTAAACCATGGACAATGGTCTATTGTTTTCATTTCCACTTCGTTTATATGCAACCAAGGGCATAAAAATGCAATTGCTTTAGGCATGAGGAAATCACATATGAAAAAACGTATTATTATCGTCGGTGGGGGCTATGTTGGCGTTCAACTGGCCAAGGCGTTGGACGACAAGGCCGAAGTAACTCTGATTGAGCCTCGCAGCCATTTTGTCCATGCCCCTGCGATGATCCGCTCAATTGTCGATCCGCAAGTTCTGGACCACGGGTTGATCCCCTTTGATAATTTGCTCAAGAGTGGTCAGGTCCTGCGCGCGCGTGCCAAGAGCATTAGTGCCGCAGGCGTCACACTTGAAGACGGAACCGAAGTGCTTGGCGATTACATCGTTGTCGCTACAGGCTCTGACAATGCGATGCCGTTTAAGCCTGCAAATGATAGCATCGAAGCCTTTCGCGCGGACAGTACGCGTATTCACGCGATGCTAGAAGCCGCGCAGAGCGTGGCCATTGTTGGCGCAGGTGCGGTCGGGACAGAACTGGCTGGCGAAATCGCGCATTTCATGCCTGAAAAGAAAGTCACATTGGTTTCTTCAGAACCGTCACTGTTCCCGACTATGCCATCAAAACTTGGGACAGCCCTGCAAGGTAAACTCAATCAAGCAGGCGTGACGACAATCTTTGGTGCGCGTGCCGAAAACCTTGAGAGCATGACCGAGCCTTATGCTGGGACGCTTCAACTGAATAACGGTGACAGAATTGCCGCCGATCTGATCTTCCCCGTCATAGGGTCTCGTGCCTCGTCAGCCATTCTTGAGACACTACCCGGCATCACCAAAGGTGCCGCCAATAGGGTCAAGACCGACCCGTGGTTGCGCCCGTCTGACCTGCCGAACGTCTTTGCGGCCGGAGATGTGGCAGAGTGCGGTGATGCGATGACAATCGTCGCTGTCAGCCGCCAAACGCCCTGGTTGGAAAAGATGCTAATGTCTCTGATCAACGGCAAAAAGGTCGAGGAAACGAGCAAATACAAGCCGTGGAGCAAAGCGCCTTTCCTTGTCCCCTTGGGGCCGCAAAAAGGGAATTCCTATCTCGTTATGTTCACCGCCGGAGATAAGATAACACGTCTCATGAAGGGCAAAGACCTGTTTGTGTCCAAATATCGGAAGATGCTGAACCGGACCTGAGGCGAACCGTGTCCAATAAAAAGGATTCACCCTCGGAACCAATCGGGGGTGTGTGCATCGAACTCAACCATCACGGCAGACATTCACCGCATTGCAAAACAGTGGTAAAACGGACTCTTTTTCTCTTGTGCTGCGCGCTGGCCTAAGGTCCGCTTCGTCCGAAAGGGTCCGTGATGCTGCCGGAAAACGACAATCCATGTGGCCAGAGGGGGCATCGTGCTGTCCATAAGGGTCAAACTATGTGGCCAGTCACATTTGGGGAAATGGTGGAGCCTAGGGGAGTCGAACCCCTGACCTCTTGCATGCCATGCAAGCGCTCTACCAACTGAGCTAAGGCCCCTAACACGCGCGGCAATTGCTTTGCGTTGGGGGTGTTTAGGCGAGGGCGCGCGGGGTTTCAAGCGAAATTTGCGCCCTCTTGGCGCGCCGCCATCAGCATCCTTAAACGCGCCACACACCGCTGTCGAAACAGACATCGGCCCAAGGCGACAAAGGCCGCCCCATCACTGCGGCGGCCTCACGTCTTAACCTGTCAGATTGCCTTAAGAATCGTCGTCGTCGGCCGCAACATCTGCGATTTCGTCGAGCGAGACATCCGCATCGTCGTCGTCTTCAAGCACGTCATCGCCCAGATCAACATCGGCATCATCTTCGAGCACGTCATCTGTGTCGTCGATGAGCACGTCATCTTCGTCGTCCTTTTTCACGGACGCGGCATCAGCCTTATCGGCCACCATCGTGCGGGACTTGCTCACGTCGACAGCAACGGCTTCCCCGGTGTAGGGCGAAACAATCGGGTCTTTGTTCAGGTCGTAAAAA
Organism: Maritimibacter sp.; assembly: GCA_050633625.1. Lineage (GTDB taxonomy): Bacteria > Pseudomonadota > Alphaproteobacteria > Rhodobacterales > Rhodobacteraceae > JBOEGW01. Next base: position 219,834 of record JBOEGW010000003.1, read on the forward strand.
CGCTTGCCTGTGGTGGGGCAAATGCGTTTGGTACCCCATTCGTCTTTGGGCATGGAAAACCTCTTTCGGTCGTCATAAGATCGTACTGAATTTGGGGCCAACTGCCACAACAAATCAAGGGTGTCAAAGCCTTTTCCCGAAAGCCGATGAACAAGGGCTGAATGCGGCCCATCAGAATGAGTATGTGAATGGCGCAAGAACTGCATTTGGACGGCGATCCTCCGGTGGCTGTGCAGCTCAAGACCTCGGCGCGCGCGCGGCGGTTGTCGCTGCGCGTTTCGCGGCTCGATGGGCGCGTGACGATGACGGTGCCGCGCGGCATTCGGGAGCGCGAAGTGAAGGCATTCGCGCAGGAAAAGGCCGATTGGATTCGCGGGCATTTGGCAAATCGTCCTGCCGATGAGGTGCCCTTGCCCGGCACCCAGATTCTCTTTGAGGGGCGTACGCATGCCATTCTCGCGGCCAGCGGGCGGCGCGTCGTCTTGGGGGACGGTGTGATTCATGTCCCAGAAAGCCGCCCTGAGTTGACGCCTGTGCGCCTTGAGGCATTCATGAAGCATGTCGCGCGCGAACGGTTGGCAGCGGCATCTGACAGGCACGCCAAGACCGCTGGGCGCACCTTCGGACGGATCACCCTGCGCGACACCCGCTCGCGGTGGGGGTCATGCTCGACGGATGGGAATTTGATGTATTCTTGGCGCTTGATAATGGCGCCGCCAGCGGTTCTGGATTACGTGGCGGCACATGAGGTCGCGCATTTGGTTCATATGGATCATTCGGATCGGTTCTGGGGCCTCGTAAGCGAGCTTTATCCAGATCACAAAGCCCAAAGACGATGGTTGCGCCGGGAAGGAATGACGCTGCACAGATATCGGTTTCGCAGCGCGCATCGCTGATTGACGCGACCCGGTTTTGTGATCACATATGGGTCATGGAAAAATTGCCTGCCTTTCAAACCCAGCCCCCTGTGGTCGTGCAAAACGAGACCCAGCTGTCCTCGCATGAGCGCGTCTACAGGAGCCTGCGCACCCGTATCATGTACGGCGAAATGGAGCCGGGCGTTGCATTGACCTTGCGCGGCATTGCCAAGGATTACGGCGTGTCCATGACCCCAGCGCGCGAAACGGTTCGTAGGCTTTCTGCGGAAGGGGCGCTGACAATGTCGTCCTCCGGGCGCATCACCACTCCAGAACTCACGGCTGAACGGATCGAAGAACTCGCCGCCCTGCGCGCCCTGCTTGAGCCAGAACTCGCCGCGCGCGCCCTGCCCCGCGCCCATATGGCGCTTGTGGATCGGTTGCGCGCGATCAATGGGCGGGTCGCCGAACTCGTCGCAAAACAAGATGTCGTGGGCTATATCCGCTCAAACCTTGAATTCCACCGCACCCTCTATTTGCGCGCGCAGGCCCCGGCGATGTTGGCGATGGCCGAGACCGTTTGGCTGCAACTTGGGCCAACAATGCGCACACTTTACACAACGCGCGAACGCTCTGATTTACAAAAACATCATCGCGTAATTTTGGCGGCCTTGGCGGCGGGGGATGAGCCGGGCCTGAGAGTCGCCGTGCGCACGGATGTGACGCAGGGTTTGAGGATGCTTGTCGGGCTGTAGCCTCAGCGCTGGTGCGTCCTCCCGCAAAAGCAGCAAACCTGCGCGTGCCCTCCCTCGGCGGGACTTCAGTGAGACCTCGGTGAGGCATGAGCGAGACTGCGCACAAAAGCGTGATACATCACCGCGACAGAAAACGACCTGCGCCACGTTTACCCCTCAGAGAACATCGAAAAGAGGGTGACATGTCACAACCAACTCAACTGAACCGCCGCACATTGCTTGCCGGACTCGCCGCATCGCCTATCGTGACCGCAGGAATTGGGGCCTTTCCCAGCGCTGCACGCGCCAAGGCCGCTTCCTTTGGGCTGATTTCCCCGAATGTCTGCATGCTTTCTCCCGAAGTCACCGAAGGCCCCTACTACTTCGACCCGGCGCTCCTGCGCGCTGATATCACGGAAGGCAAACCGGGCATCCCGCTAGAAATGGCGCTTCAGGTCGTGGACAGCCAATGCACCCCGATTGAGGGCGCGCGCGTTGATATTTGGCATTGCGATGCGGAAGGAAACTATTCTGGATATTCCGCAAATGCAGGCGGTGACACAACGGGTGAGACCTTTTTGCGGGGCACATTGATGACCGGGGCGGATGGGGTCGCTCGGTTCGAAACAGTCTATCCCGGCTGGTATAGTGGGCGCACAACACACATCCACTACAAGGTATTCCTTGACGAAACAACGATCCTGACAAGCCAGATATTCTTCCCAGATGCCTTGTCGCAATACCTGTATCAATCCGTGTCTCCTTACAATCTGCGTGAGGTGATGCGCGACACAGTCAATTCCAATGACGGGATTGCACAACAGGCCGGAGATGGTGCCTTTGCCGCCATTCGCGAGCAGTCGGATCGCTATGTGGCGCAGTTGGTGGTTGGGGTTGACGAAACAGCCGTATCGCAAACCGGGGTCGGTGCGCCTCCGCGTGGCGGACCACCTCCAAGTGGCGCACAGCCTGCTGGGACTTCCGGGGCGACCTTGCGGTTGGTCCCGGGAACGGAGGGGTAGTTCCTGCCCCCCTTCGAGGCTGGCCAATACTCACGGATCAGCCGAAAAAGGCCGGGGAATGACCCCCGGCCTTTCTTCTTGGAACGTCGCAAATGATTAGAACTTAATTTCTGGCACCATCGGCGCGCCGGGCACAAATGCCGATGAATTCCAGAGGCTCACATTGACCATCCCGTTTGCCAGGCTGATCGACAGCACCTCACCACAGTCCGCTTGGACGCTTCCCACATATTGCGGCGCGAATGTGGGCGTATCGCCCGCCGCCTCCAAGACCATGAACCCGCAATTGGCGGCCTGTATTGGGTTTGCTTGATAGGTCGCGCGCGCATCGGCTTTGCCCACCCATGTGTTTTGCCCAGGTATGCGCGCAACCTCGCCATAGCGCGCCACGAAGTTGGGCAAAATGCTTTGCTCAAAGGCGGCTTGGTCGACCGAACTGGGAACTTGGATCAACCGAAACGCCGCCACCACGCCAAGCTGGGGTCGCGTGGGATCAATCACAGTCACGAATTGCTCTGAAGGTGGCGCGGGCCATGCTGGTTGATACGCGCTCACGCCCAATGCATAGCTGCTTCCATCTCCAAACAGGTTTTCACCACCCGTCTTCAAGATCATATCCGCGCCAAGAGCCTCTTGGATTTTTGCCATGGCCGCCTGCGAGGACATGCCGAGCGAGACCCCAGAAAGGTCAAAGCGCATATCCTGTCCGGCAGGTTTTGGGGCAATAGCGGGCATGGTCGCTGCCTGGGCGGCCTGCATCGGCGCCGCCGTTTGTCCCGCATTGCGCCCCATTGAACTGATCACAAGCGGCGCGCCGGTCACATGGGCGAGCAAACGGCGTGTGGGCAGAGGACCGCCCGGCAAACCGTTTTGTGCTTTATAGGCCGTTATCGCCACCCGTGTCTTGCCGCCAAAGGCCCCATCAACTGGCCCGGCGTTGAAACCGCGTTCATTCAACGCGCCTTGCAGTGCCCGCACCCCATCGCGATCAAGGTCTCGCGCCAAATCAGCGTTGAACAGGTAGACGTCGGTTTCTGCATAGGCGGCGAAAGTTGGCGATCGGCGCACCAAATCATTGATCTGCGCCCCGGAGAGCGCCCCGGTTGCTGGCTCACCGCGCACAGTTTGATAGCTGCGCACTGCGGCGCGAGAGCCTGCGCCAAAGGAGCCATCAATCGCGCCTTTGTAATGCCCATCTGTCTGCAGAGTTTGTTGAATCCATGTTTTTTGGGTGCGGTTCAAACCGATTGCATCCGCCGGGCCACTGGGGCGCGAGGTGCGTTGACCGCTGGGGGCGCGCCGACGATTGTCACCGCATTTATGAGGGTTCGCGATACAATAGGCAGTCGCCCCGATAATCCCCACCGCCAAAGCGCCGCCAATCGCATCGGCCGCATCCGCACGCGCGGCCCGCGGCGGCAGAAACACGACAGCAAGCGTGAGGGCCAAGACAATTGTGATAATCTGGGAAAGGCGCGGCGTAGCGCGCGAAAGCAATGTGGGCATGATATCACCAAAAATGAGGTCAAGAATCTCAGTTTATCGTGGCGAAATACACCCGGCCTGTCAAACGCCCCGCGCGACAGGCGCGCAGGGAAGGGCTGTTTTCGGCTGCTTAGTGGCGTGCACTAGCTGTGAATGGCGCCATCACCGCAAGCGAGCGCCGCTTCTCGAACGGCTTCCGAGAATGTTGGATGCGCATGACAGGTGCGCGCCAAATCTTCCGCCGCTGCGCCAAATTCCATCGCGACACAGGCTTCATGGATCAGCTCGCCCGCTGCTGGCCCCATGATATGGACCCCAAGAATACGATCTGTGGCTTTATCCGCGAGGATCTTCACAAAACCATCGCCCATGAACACCGCTTTCGCGCGCCCGTTGCCCATAAAGGAGAATTTGCCGACCTTGTAGTCACGGCCTTCCTCTTTGAGCTGTTCTTCGGTTTTGCCAACCGACGCCACTTCCGGGGAGGTATAGATCACGCCGGGGATCACATCGTAGTTCACATGACCTGCCTGGCCCGCAATCGCCTCAGCGACGGCCATGCCCTCATCCTCGGCTTTATGCGCCAACATAGGCCCTTCAATAACGTCACCAATCGCCCAAATGCCATCGACATTGGTTTTCCAATGGTTTTGCGCAATCTGGCCGCGTTTGGTCATCTCAACGCCGAGCGCCTCAAGCCCCAGCCCGTCCACATAGGGACGACGACCGGTGGCGACCAGCACCACATCCGCATCAAGGGTGGCCTCGCTGTCATCCTTGCGCAGTTTGTAGGTCACTGTTGCTTTGGTCTTTTTGGCGTCCACTTTTTGCACAGCCGCGCCAAGGATGAATTTAAATCCTTGTTTTGTCAGTGTTTTCTGGAAAGACTTCGCCACTTCAGCATCCATGCCCGGTGTGATGTGATCGAGGAATTCAACAACCGTGACCTCCGACCCAAGGCGTGCGTAGACCGACCCCATTTCAAGACCGATGACACCAGCACCAATCACCACAAGCTTTTTGGGCACTTTCGGCAAGGCTAACGCGCCTGTGCTGTCCACAACAATGCCGCCATCATTATCGACCTCAACACCGGGCAAGCTCGACGGCTCAGAACCCGTGGCAATCACAATGTTTTTAGCGTTGTGAAGGTCGTCGCCAACCTTAACCTGACCTTTGGCCGGAATGGTCGCCCACCCTTTGATCCAATCCACTTTGTTCTTCTTGAACAGGAATTCGATGCCCTTGGTATTTTGCGAAATCACATCGTCTTTATAGGCGATCATCTGCGGAAAATCGACGGAGGGGGATTTGCCCTTGAGGCCCATTTTCGCGAAGTTATGTTCGGCTTCGTGCAGCGAATGTGACGCGTGAAGCAAAGCTTTGGAAGGAATACAGCCCACATTCAAACACGTTCCGCCAAGCGCATCACGCCCCTCGACACAGGCCGTCTTCAGCCCCAATTGCGCACAGCGAATTGCACTGACGTATCCGCCCGGACCGCCACCAATAATGATCACATCATAGTCTGCCATGTTTGCCTCCTTCGGCATGATTTCGTCGCGGCTAAAACAGCGCCGCGAGATAGAGCAATGCGCAGCACAACAGTGCGCAAATCCAAATATATGAGCGCCAAGGCCGCCAGCCCCGCGCATAAGCGAGCGTGTATCCGGCGCGCAACGCCACATAGGCAAAGGCCAAACCGCCCGTGTAGACAGTGCTTTGGCCCGTCACCGAGATCATCAAAGCGCCCCCCGCGAAAAGACCAAACATCGCCGCCGAATTGTCATAGGCGCGGCTCAGGCGCATCGTCACCACGCGCATGTCACGCGAAGGTGCGCTGTCGCGCGGGCTGGTTGAATAGCCAAGCCCCACATCCACATTCGCCATGTAGGAATAGGCCACAAAGCTGATGATGTGGACGAAGGCCGCGAGGGCGAGCGCTGTGAGTTCGGGGGTCATTGAAATCAAAACTCGATCTCCGCGTTGGGATAGGCCCAAATGTCTTGCGCCGCATCACGTTTGACGTTTTGGATGGTTGCCATGGTGCCGCCAATCAACACGCCAACCACCCCCCCACCGGAGCCGATCTGCATGGCTTGGGAGTTAATTTCGCTGACCGTCCGATTATAAGGCGTCAGCACTTTGGTTTTTGGCACGCCGTTATGGGTGCAGGTGACCGACGCGGGCGGCGTTCGGGTGTGCATTTCTGGCGCAATCACCACAGCAGGGGTCGAAAAGCTCGCCTTGAACCCATCGCCCTCAAACACGCAAGCCACGCCTACCAGTTCTTTTTTGGAACCATCAGTTTTGTTCACGGCGCGCACCGTCAACGTGGTGTTTCCCCGTTCATTGAGCGCTTTGGTGGTTTGATACATCACGGGCGGTTGGTTGATTTCCTGCGGTTGCGCGCAGGCGGCGAGCACCGACAAGGAGACTAGGGAAAACAGGCCGAGATGACGCATGAGAACGCCTCGCAAAATAGGAGTATGCCTCGCCCCCGCGGTGTGGGACGAGGCGAAAGGTTTAGAGATCCATCAACAGACGGCGAGGATCTTCAAGTGCTTCTTTCACGCGCACAAGGAAGGTCACAGCCCCTTTGCCGTCAACGATCCGGTGGTCATAAGACAGCGCAAGATACATCATCGGGCGGATCACGACTTCACCGTTGATGGCCATTGGGCGATCTTGGATTTTGTGCATCCCAAGGATGCCGGACTGTGGCGGATTGAGGATCGGTGAGGACATCAACGACCCGTAAACGCCACCATTCGAGATGGTGAATGATCCGCCTTGCATCTCAGCCATCGACAGTTTGCCATCGCGCGCGCGCGCGCCTTTTTCAGCGATCGCTTTTTCGATATCCGCAAACGACATTTGGTCCGCATCCCGGATCACCGGCACCACAAGCCCTGTCGGCGTGCCCGCCGCAATGCCCATGTGGACGTAGTTTTTATACACAACATCGGTGCCATCAATTTCTGCGTTCACATCAGGCACTTCTTTGAGCGCGTGCACGCAGGCCTTGGTGAAGAACGACATGAAGCCAAGCTTCACGCCATGCTTTTTGAGGAACAGATCTTTGTACTCGTTGCGCAGCGCCATCACCTCGGTCATGTCCACCTCGTTATAGGTGGTGAGCATGGCGGCGGTGTTCTGGCTTTCCTTGAGGCGGCGCGCGATGGTTTGGCGCAGGCGCGTCATTTTCACCCGCTCTTCGCGCGAGGCATCATCCGCGGAAACCGGACCGCGCGGGGCGGCTGCGGGCGCGGCAGGTGCCGCCGAGGCCCCCGCTTTCAAGGCGTTTTGCACATCTTCCTTCATCACGCGGCCATCGCGGCCCGTGCCTGTCACCTGATCAGATGTCAGCCCGGCTTCCGCCATGGCTTTTTTCGCGGAGGGCGCATCTTCAACGTCTTTGCCAGATTTCGCAGGCGACGCTGCTTTTGGCGCATCTGCTTTGGCGGCTGGCGCAGCGGCACCCGAGCCGGAAATCACCCCAAGTTTGCCACCCGCTTCCACGGTGGCGCCCTCTTCGGCGGTGATTTCCGCGATCACGCCAGCGGAGGCTGCGGGCACTTCGACCGACACTTTGTCAGTTTCCAGCTCACAAAGCATTTCATCCACAGCGACCGTATCCCCGACCTTTTTGAACCAGGTCGAAACAGTTGCCTCGGTGACACTTTCGCCAAGCGCAGGCACCATGATGTCAACACTATCGCCGTCCGTCGTTGCAGGTGCGGCAGGTTTCGCAGCCGCTTCTGATTTGGGTGCGGGTGCTGCGCCTTCCCCTTCGGTGAGGGTGGCCAGAAGGGCGTCAACGCCGACGGTCTCGCCCTCGGCTGCAATGATATCGCCCATGGTGCCCGCTGCGGGGGCTGGCACTTCGACTGTCACCTTGTCGGTTTCCAATTCACAGAGCATTTCATCAGCTTGCACCGCGTCACCCGGCTTTTTGAACCAGGTTGCAACGGTTGCCTCAGTGACGCTTTCGCCGAGTGTCGGGACGCGAACTTCAATTGTCATGCGAATTATCCTTCGATGGTCAGCGCGTCATTCACGAGCGCGGCTTGTTGTGCTTTGTGCTGGCTGGCAAGACCCGTTGCAGGCGATGCCGAGGCGGCGCGGCCCACATATTGGGGCCGGTTGTTGTCTTTACGGATGCGCGAAAGCACCCATTCAATGTTTGGCTCGATGAACGACCATGCGCCTTGGTTTTTCGGCTCTTCTTGGCACCAAACAACGTCCGCATTGGGGAAGCGTTCCATTTCCTTGACCAGCGAGAGCGCCGGGAAGGGATAGAATTGCTCAACGCGCAGGAGGTACACATCATCAAGCCCGCGCGCGTCGCGTTCTTCCAGCAGGTCATAGTAAACCTTGCCCGAACACATCACCACGCGTTTGATCTTCTTGTCGCCTTTGAGTTTGGCGGTCGAGCGCCCTGTGCCATTCTCCGTGTCCGCATCGTCCCAAAGAACGCGGTGGAAGGATGATCCATCTGTGAAGTCCTTGGCATCCGAAATACACAGCTTGTGACGTAGCAAGGATTTTGGCGTCATCAAGATCAGCGGTTTGCGGTAAGAGCGGTGCAACTGGCGGCGCAAGATGTGGAAGTAGTTCGCGGGCGTCGAACAGTTCGCAACGATCCAATTGTCACCGCCACACATCTGCAAGAACCGCTCAAGGCGCGCAGACGAATGCTCAGGGCCTTGGCCCTCAAAGCCATGCGGCAATAGGCACACCAAGCCAGACATCCGCAGCCATTTGCTTTCGCCAGAACTGACGAATTGGTCAAACATGATCTGCGCGCCATTGGCGAAATCACCAAACTGCGCTTCCCAGAGTGTGAGCGCGTTGGGTTCGGCCAGCGTGTAGCCATACTCAAAGCCAAGCACCGCGTACTCAGAAAGCATCGAGTCGATGACCTCATACCGGCCCTGCCCTGCTTTGATGTTGTTGAGCGGATAGTAGCGTTCTTCGGTGTCTTGGTTGATCAACCCAGAGTGACGCTGGCTAAAGGTGCCGCGCGTGGAATCCTGCCCCGACAAGCGCACCGGGTAGCCTTCGGTGAGCAAGGAGCCAAAGGCCAAGGCTTCGGCGGTGGCCCAATCAAAGCCAGTGCCGCTTTCAAACATCTTGCCCTTTGTTTCCAGCAAACGAGACACTGTTTTGTGCAGCGCAAAGTTTTCAGGAGGCCGCGACAGCGCCGCGCCGACTTCGGCCATGCTTGCTTCGGAAATCGCGGTTTGGCCGCGCTGGTATTCCTCGCCTTCGCGATCCAGATGCGACCAACGCCCGTCCAGCCAATCGGCTTTGTTTGGCTTAAAGTCTTTGCCCGCTTCAAACTCCTCATTGAGGTGCGATTGGAACGCAGCTTTCATGTCCTCAATTTCGCCTTCAGGGATCAAACCATCCTTCACCAAACGCTCTGTGTAGAGTTGCAGCGTGGTCTTATGAGTCTTGATTTGTTTGTACATCATCGGGTTGGTGAACATGGGCTCATCGCCCTCGTTATGCCCAAACCGGCGGTAACAGAAGATGTCGATCACCACGTCGCGGTGGAACTTCATGCGGAATTCCGTCGCCACCTTCGCCGCGTGAACAACCGCCTCAGGATCGTCGCCGTTCACATGGAAAATCGGCGCTTCCACCATCAGCGCAATATCGGTGGGGTATGGCGATGTACGAGAGAAATGCGGCGCTGTGGTAAAGCCGATTTGGTTGTTCACAACGATATGGATCGTACCGCCCGTGCGGTGGCCGCGAATGCCCGAAAGTTGCAGACATTCCGCAACAACGCCCTGCCCCGCAAATGCCGCATCGCCGTGGAGCAACACCGGAATAACCTTATGATGATCCGGGTCATTCATCTGGTCGCCCTTGGCGCGGGCTTTGCCGAGCACAACCGGGTTTACCGCCTCAAGGTGCGATGGGTTTGCTGTGAGGCTGAGGTGAATCTTGTTGCCGTCAAACTCCCGGTCACTCGATGCACCGAGGTGGTATTTCACGTCCCCAGATCCATCGACATCCTCAGGTTTAAAGCTGCCACCTTGGAATTCGTTGAAAATGGCGCGGTATGGTTTGGACAAGACGTTTGCCAGAACCGACAAGCGGCCCCGGTGCGGCATACCAACGATCAACTCTTGTGCCCCTAGGTTGCCGCCGCGCTTAATGATTTGTTCCATCGCCGGAATGAGCGCTTCGCCGCCATCAAGCCCGAACCGTTTGGTGCCCATGTATTTTACGTGCAGGAATTTTTCGAACCCCTCCGCCTCAACCAGTTTGTTGAGGATCGCGCGGCGCCCTTCGCGGGTAAAGGTGATCTCTTTGCCCAGCCCTTCGATGCGTTCTTTGAGCCAGCCGGCTTCTTCGGGGTTGGAAATATGCATGTATTGCAGCGCAAAGGTGCCACAATAGGTCCGCTTCACGATGTCAACGATTTGGCGCATCGAGGCGATTTGCAGCCCCAAGACGTTATCGATGAAAATCGGGCGGTCCATGTCCGCTTCCGTGAACCCGTAGGATTTCGGGTCCAGCTCAGGATGCGGCGTTTGGTTGTGCATGCCCAGCGGATCGAGGTCAGCGGCAAGGTGGCCGCGAATACGGTAAGCGCGAATAAGCATAAGCGCGCGCACGGAGTCCAAAACAGCGCGTTTCACCGCGTCATCAGACACTTCAATCTGTTTCTCACTGGCTTTGCCGGAAATCTTCTTGGCGATTTTTTCTGGCGCGGCTTCCTCGGCCCATTGGCCGTCCAGCGCTGCCGTCAGATCATCGTTCGGGACAGGTGGCCAATCGCTGCGCGCCCATGACGGCCCTGCCGCCTCGGCCTTCACATCCATATCGCCATCACCAAGCTCCGCAAAAAACGCTTGCCATGCTTCGTCTACCGCATTGGGATCATTCGCGTATCGAGCATACAACTGCTCAAGATACTCGGCATTATGCCCCTGCATGAAAGAGGAGGCTTTAAGGATATCGTTTGGGCTTTGGTCGTTCATGACGTCACCTGAAGGAGGAGAAGGCGCGCCCGAAGCCTTTGGCCCCGGACGCACATGTATTATGACTTGTTGTTTTCGATTGCCTTAACAACAGCTTCACCGAGCGTTGCTGGGCTATCTGCCACAACGATCCCCGCCGCATTCATGGCCTCGATCTTGTCCTCAGCGCCGCCTTTACCGCCCGCGACAATCGCGCCAGCGTGGCCCATACGACGACCAGGAGGGGCCGTGCGACCCGCGATAAAGCCAGCAGTCGGCTTCCAGCGGCCTTTTTTGCGCTGCTCTGCGAGGAACTCAGCGGCTTCTTCTTCTGCGGAGCCACCGATTTCCCCGATCATGATGATCGACTGTGTTTCGTCGTCATCCAAGAACATGTCGAGCACATAAATATGCTCAGTGCCTTTGATCGGGTCGCCCCCGATGCCCACAGCGGTGGACTGGCCAAGGCCGATGTCGGAGGTTTGCTTCACAGCTTCGTAGGTGAGCGTGCCAGAACGCGACACAACACCAACCGACCCACGTTTGTGGATGTGGCCCGGCATGATGCCGATTTTGCAGGCGTCAGGGGTGATCACACCCGGGCAGTTTGGCCCGATGAGGCGCGAGGCGGACCCTTCGAGAGCGCGCTTGACCCGCATCATGTCGAGCACTGGAATGCCTTCGGTGATACATACGATAAGCTCCATCTCCGCGTCGATTGCTTCGAGGATCGAGTCAGCCGCGAAGGGGGGCGGCACGTAGATCACAGAGGCGTTTGCCTCGGTTTTCGCTTTGGCTTCGTGCACGCTGTCAAACACAGGCAAACCAAGGTGGTCGACCCCGCCTTTGCCCGGCGTCACACCGCCAACCATTTTCGTGCCATAAGCAATCGCTTGCTCGGAGTGGAAGGTGCCCTGAGAACCTGTGAAGCCCTGGCAGATAACCTTGGTGTTTTCGTCAATTAGAATAGCCATCGGTTTATCCTTTCACCGCTTTCACGATTTTTTCTGCACCGTCCGACAGGTCATCAGCGGCGATCACATCAACGTCGGAATTGTTGATGATCTCTTTGCCTTTTTCCACGTTCGTCCCTTCGAGACGGACAACCAGAGGCACTTGCAGGCCGACTTCTTTCACAGCGGCGATCACGCCCTCAGCGATCACATCACAGCGCATGATACCGCCGAAGATATTCACAAGGATGCCTTTGACATTCGGATCAGAGGTGATGATTTTGAACGCTTCTGTGACCTTTTCTTTGGTCGCGCCGCCACCAACATCCAAGAAGTTCGCAGGCTCAGCGCCGTACAGCTTGATGATGTCCATGGTCGCCATCGCAAGACCCGCGCCATTGACCATACAGCCAATTTCACCATCCAAGGTGATGTAGTTGAGGTCGTATTTGGACGCCTCAAGCTCTTTCGCGTCTTCCTCGGTGACATCGCGCAATTCAGCAATATCCGCGTGGCGGTAAATCGCGTTGCCGTCAAAGCTGACTTTGGCGTCCAGCACTTTGAGGTCGCCGTTGTCTGTGACGATCAGAGGGTTGATTTCGAGCATCTCCATGTCCTTCTCCATGAAGGCTTGGTAGAGCTGACCCATCAGTTTCACACATTGTTTGACCTGCGCGCCTTTGAGGCCGAGCGTAAAGGCAATCCGGCGGCCATGAAACGCTTGGTATCCGGTGGCCGGATCGACCGAGAAGGACAGGATTTTCTCAGGTGTGCTTGCCGCGACTTCCTCAATGTCCATGCCGCCCTCAGTGGAGCACACAAACGACACTTGCGATGTTTGGCGGTCAACCAACAAGGCGAGGTACAATTCGGTTTCGATCCCGGAGCCATCTTCGATGTAGATGCGGTTGACTTGTTTGCCGACCGGGCCAGTTTGGTGGGTCACAAGGGTGCGCCCCAGCATCTTTTTGGCTTCTTCGGCGGCTTCTTCCACCGATTTCGCGAGGCGCACACCGCCAGCTTCGCCGGCTTCAGCTTCCTTGAAGGAGCCTTTGCCGCGTCCGCCTGCGTGGATTTGCGCTTTCACAACCCAGAGCGGGCCATCAAGCTCGCCTGCTTTTGATTTAGCTTCCTCAGCCTTCATTACGACGCGGCCGTCAGAGACCGGGGCGCCGTATTCGCGAAGCAATGCTTTCGCTTGGTATTCATGGATGTTCATGAACTTGTCCCATCTGGTTATCGTTCAGTGAAATCCATGCATGGAGAAGACGTGTAAATAAATGGTTTTCTTGTGCAAAAGTCGTTTTTCGCGTGATTTCGCCACTTTTGTGATCACACCCTCAAAACTTGTGATCACAAAATGAATTTCGTACGTTTTTCAACGACTCATCTGTTTGCGCAATCACGTTCCCGCTTGCGGTCGAATGCCTTCAAACACGATGCTATACGCCCGTTTCATGCCTTCCGGGCCGATATGTGGCGTGGTGGCCGCGGCAGAGAGCATCACAGCAAAAATGACAATGTCGCCCACCCGCAAATCTTCGCGAACAAGCCCGGCTTTCAACGCCAGATCAAACGAGGGGCGGAAAATCGCATGTAAGCGATCAATCCCAAGCGCCAGTTTTTCATCGTCTGAATCCTGAGCGCGCAGATAGTCCGCAATCACGGCGTAGCGGATCATATCGGCAAAGAAGATCTCCGTCAGAACGAACAACGACTCATCGGTGAGCGGCGTTTCACGCGCGATCCCTTCAAGGCGCGTGATCTCTCGGTCCAGCAATGCGTCAATCAATTCGCGGCGATCCGAGAAATGCCGGAAAAACGTGGCCCGCCCCACGCCCGCTTTTTGCGCAATCGCATCAAGGGGCGCATTCACGCCTTTTTCCGCAAAGACCTCATGAGCGGCTTCCATAATGGCTTCGCGATTGTGGGCAAAATCTGCGCGTCGTTTGGTCATCAAGGCTCCTACGGTAACTGCCACTAGTGTTACCTCACTCGCCAGCGGAGAAAAGGCAAAACTGGACAAGCGGGTGTACTTATTCCAACTATAGTTTCGAATAGGGTGAGTAAGGTATACAAAGGTATGAAAAACGGGGAAAAATCAGACCCGATGCCCCGTTTACCCAAATGGGGGATTGTCGCCACCGTAGACGAGCCTGCCCCGTTGATCATCGCTTTCGCCGCGTATCATTTAGGGATAGGGGCGGGCGAGGTTCATCTTTATTTTGATCGGCCAAACCCGGAAGCCGAGGCGGCCCTCGCCGGGCTTGACGCTGTGTTCATCACGAATTGCACCGCCGCATATTGGGCGCAAAGCGCACAGCACACCCGCCCGGATCACGTCAATATGCGCCAGCGCGTTAATGCGAATGAGGCTTTCGCCAAAAGCCAGATGGACTGGATCATTCACGCTGATGCTGATGAGTATCTGCGCCCGGACGGCGCGGTCGAGACCATGTTAAGCGACATTCCCGCGCATATCATCGCGGTGCGCCAAATGGTGATTGAGCGCTTCTTTGTGGCCGAAGGAACGCATGACCATATTTATGAGGGGCAATTTCGCGCCAAAGCCCATGAGTTTTATAAGTGGCGCGAGGAGGTCTATGGGCGGTTTGGCAAGTTCATGAAAAAGGGCCTGTCGGGACATGATGCGGGCAAGACCTTCTTGCGCGTTGGGACGCCAAACGTGCGGTTTGGCATTCATTTCGCCTTTGACGAACATGATGAAATCGTCACGCACATGCTGCGCGAACCGGACGCGCTTTTGCATTTCGACGGCATGACGGCGTTGCATTACAAGTTCAAAATGATGCGCCGTTTGGGCCTTCCCTATTATTTCTCAAACCAAAACCCCGATGGCCCAGCGCGCGATAGTCAAGCGCGGTTCATGCGCAACAACGCCGCGCGTCCGCGCGAAATTGAGCGGCTGTTTGAGGGCATGATGGTGTTGGACGCCACGCAAATCGGCGCGCTCAAAGCCCATGATTGCCTTGTCCCAGTCCCTTTCGACCCGCGACCTTACATTGTCAAATCCGGCATCCAGCTTGACCTCTCTCCCGCCGCCTTTGACGCGGCGTTGTTGGGGTGGGCGGCGCAAGTCAGTGAGCTTTCAGAGGCCGCGCCATGAGCGATATGCGCTGGGGAATCGTGGCCACTGTGGACGAACCAACGCCGCTGGTTTTGGCCTTCACCGCCTATCACCTCGGCCTTGGTGCGTCTGAGGTTCACTTGTATTTTGATCGCCCCAATCCAGAAGCACGTGCGATCTTGGAGGGGCTTGAGGGTGTCCTCATAACAGAGTGTGATCACGCCTATTGGGCGCGCGAGAACGGTGGTGTGCGCGCCCATCGCACCACGTTGCGCCAATGTGTGAACGCCAATCACGCCTATGAGCGCGCAGAGGTCGATTGGCTTATGCATTGCGATGCTGATGAGTTTTTGCATGACATTGAAGGGGGGATTGCTGACCGTTTGGCGCGCGTCGCGCAGGGGTGCCGGGTGGTGCGGGTTTTGCCCCGTGAACGCGTTTATCTTGGCGCGCCCGATGATGCGCTGTTTGGCGGTGCCTTTCGCGGCTGGGCGCCTGGCTACGACAAGTGGAGCGACGATGTATATGGGCGCTTCGCCAAGTTCCTGTACCAAGGTCTCAGTGGGCATTTCGTCGGCAAAAGCTTTGTGCGTACGGGCCAAGATGACCTTGTGATGAACATTCACTTCGGCTTTTTGCGTGGCACGCAGGATGTCCCAACCCCTGAAGTCCTTGACCACGGGCTGCTGCATTTCGACGGCATGACACCGCTTCATTTCAAGCTCAAACTGCTTCGTCGCACCTTGCTGAGCTACTATTTCACTAAGGACAATCCAGATGGGCAGACTCGCGACAAACAGGTGCGATTTGCGAGGAACAATTTGCAAAATGCGGAGCGTCTTCAGGAGTTGGTAACCTCGATTATGGTATTGGACCCCAAGCAAGAAGCGTTCTTGGAGGGGCGCGGGCTGTTGCACCGCACATCTTTTGATCCCACGGTCATGATGGCCAAAGTCCCCATCCAGATCGACATGACCGCCAGTGGATTTGATGCGGCGACGCGTGTGTGGGCTAAGGATTTGATGGATGAGTTGGAGGTGAGTTTGTGACGAGTTGGGGCGTAGTTGCCACGGTGGATGAGCCGCCTGAACTCATCGCCGCTTTTGCCGCCTATCATGTTGCGATTGGCGCGCGCGAGGTGCGGCTTTATTTTGACACGCCCAATCCAGAGGCCCGCGCCCTGCTGGCGCATATTCCCGAAGTGATCATTACCGAATGCGACGATGCCTATTGGGCGGCTAGCCCAAAGGGGCAACGGTTTCCACGGCAAACAAATCGTCAAATGGTCAATGCAAACCACGCCTATGAGCGCGCGAATGTGACCTGGCTCTTGCACAGTGACGCGGATGAATATGTGCGCGATGGCGCTGCCCTCACCCAAGCTCTTGGCGAGATTTCCCCAGAGGCGGATGTCGTGCGCCTTTTGGTGCTTGAGCGCCTGCGCCGCCCCCATGATCCCGGCGCCCATCTCTTTGAAGGTGTTTTTCGTCGGTGGGACCGCGAACACGGACAACGCAAAGACGAAATCTATGGCCGCTATACTAAATTCCTAAACCTTGGCATGGCCGGGCATCGCATAGGAAAAAGCTTGGCGCGCACCGGGCGCGGCCTCGATATGCAGGTCCATATTCATGCGCAAGAAAACGGTGAACGGGTGGTTCTGGCCCCGCGCATCCCCGGATTGCTTTTGCATTTTGATGGCATGACGCGGCTGCACTTCCTTCTCAAAATGCTCAAACGAAACGCCTATAAACATTATTCCCAAGGTCAAAACCCAGACGGAAATGAGCGCGGTCATCAAGCGCGCTTCGTCCTCAACAACGCAACAAAACCAAAGCCGCTCGAACGATTCGCGGATGGGCTTCAAGGGGCAACAAACGCGCAGCTCGCACAGCTCAAGGCGCTTGATTTGGTGATTGATGCGCCCTTTGATCCACGCCCGGACATCGCGAAAATGGGCGTCGAGATCGACCTCACTCCAGCCAGATTTGACGCTCGCCTGCTGGAAAAAGACGCAAAGGTTATATCGGATTATGGCTTTTCATACAGAGGCTTAGCGCCATGAGCCTGCCAAGTTGGGGGATTGTCGCGACACTCGATGAACCCGCCACGCTGGTTGCGGCATTTGTGGGCTATCATCTTTCCATTGGTGCGCGCGAAATCCATGTGTTTTTTGATCGCCCCGCACCGGAGGCGATGGCGCTGATTGCGCCTTTGCCCGGCGTCAAAATCACGCTCGCGGATCAAGCGTTTTGGGATGAGGTCAATGCGGGGCACCGTCCCAAACACATCATGAAACGTCAAGCTATCATCACCCGCATCGCTTATAGACAAGCGCAGGTCGATTGGCTTTTGCACTGTGACGCTGATGAATTCATCGCGGACGGTGAGGCATTCACGGCTCTTTTGGAGGCGCAAGACAAGGATGTTTCAGCACTTCGCCTTGGCATGTTGGAACGGGTTCATATCGCCGGCTCCCCTCGAAACACGATTTTTCAGGGGGCGTTTCGCCGCTCAAAACATCGGGTGAAAACCTGGGGCGAAGTGGTCTATGGCCAGCACCTCAAATTCCTGACAAACGGCATGACCGGGCATGATCTTGGCAAAGGGGTCGCGCGGACCGGGCGCGATTTGCGCCTTGGCATTCATGGCGTGCATTGGCGCGAAGGCGGGCTTGTGGGGGCCGAAGTTGCGCCTGATATGCTGCTGCACTTTGACGGGCTCACCCAGTATCAATTCCTGATGAAACTGATGTTGCGCGCCGGTGAGAAAGGCAATCTGGACAATTCAGCGCGCATCGGCACCCATCGCAGCCACCAAGTGCGCTTTGTTCACAAACACATGGATGATCCGCAAGCCCTGCGCGATTTCGCGGATACGCTCCAGGTGGTCGGGCAAGCAGACTTGCGGCTAATGCGCCGTCATGGGGCGATTGATATGGTGCCTTTTGAGCCTTTTGATGCGCTCTCGGCGCTTGGGCTTGATCTGGACCTTTCGACCGATGCCTTTGACGCGTCCTTGAAGGAACGCGCGCCCAAACTCGCCGCAATGATGCCAAAGGGCATTTGGTAAGGCATCAAAAAAGGCCGCCCCAATAGGACGGCCTTCTAAAATATTTCTGAACGCTGATGTTACGCGCCGAGGTTCTCGTCGATCGCTTTACAGGCCGACACAAGACCTTTTACTGCTTCCACCGAGTTGTCGAACATCGCTTGTTCGTCTTTGCTCATTTTGATGTCGACAACGCGCTCGATACCACCGGCACCGATCACGGTTGGCACCCCAACATACATGCCGTTGAGGCCCAGCGCGCCATCCACCCAAGCCGCGCAAGGCAAGAGGCGTTTTTGGTCTTTGAGGAAGGCTTCTGCCATTTCAACAGCAGAGGCGGCAGGCGCGTAAAACGCGGAGCCTGTCTTCAGAAGGCCAACGATTTCGGCACCGCCATCACGGGTGCGCTGAACGATCGCGTCCAGTTTGTCTTGTGTTGTCCAGCCCATGTCCACCAGATCAGGCAGAGGGATACCGGCAACTGTCGAATAGCGTGTGAGCGGCACCATCGTGTCGCCGTGTCCGCCCAGAACAAAGGCTGTAACGTCCTTCATGGACACGTCAAATTCGACCGACAGGAAGTGGCGGAAACGAGCGGCGTCCAAGACGCCAGCCATGCCCACAACTTTTTCCGCAGGCAGGCCGGAATACTGTTGCAGCGCCCAAACCATCGCATCAAGCGGGTTGGTGATGCAGATCACAAAGGCGTTTGGCGCGTGGTCGCGGATGCCTTCGCCAACGGATTTCATAACCTTGAGGTTGATGCCCAAGAGGTCGTCGCGCGACATGCCCGGCTTGCGCGGTACGCCCGCTGTCACGATGCACACATCAGCGCCCGCGATATCGGCGTAATCGGTGGTGCCTTTCAGGGCCGCGTCAAAGCCCTCAACCGGACCGCTTTCAGCGATATCCAGCGCTTTGCCTTGCGGCGTGCCGTCGGCAATGTCGAACAAGACAACGTCGCCGAGTTCTTTGAGCGCGATAAGGTGCGCAAGTGTGCCACCAATTTGGCCAGCGCCGATAAGGGCAATCTTGGGTCGAGCCATAACTATGATCTCCGAAAAGGTTTAGGGTCGAGCAGATGCCTAGACCCGTTGGCGCAAGGGTGCAAGGGCACGGCGCAGGGCAGATAAGGCCGCGCGGGGCCTCAAATCAGCCTTGCTCCCAGCGCTGATACCGCTAAAGGTCAAGGAATTACGCGGCTTTACGGACTATCAACGTGATCGAAACCGACCTCACATTCTTCGCGCTGGCTATTCCTGCTGTCTTGTTTGCGGGCATCTCAAAGGGCGGTTTTGGCTCTGGCGCGGCCTTTGCGGCGACGCCAATCTTGGCGCTGATTCTTGAACCCGGCCAAGCGGTTGGGATGATGTTGCCGCTCTTGATGATGATGGATGTGACGGCGCTCAAACCCTACTGGCGTAAGTGGGATTGGCCTTCCGCGAAAATGATGATCATTGGATGCGTGCCGGGGATTGCGCTTGGGGGCGCGTTTTATCAGCTTGCCAACCCGGATGTGTTTCGGGTGCTTATTGGCTTGGTCGCGCTTGGCTTTGTGGCGTGGCAGGTGGCGCGCGCGAAGGGCTGGGTGGCGCTTGGGAACGACACGATGCCAAATCGCGCAGGGATCATCGCGGGGATTGTTGGCGGGTTTACAAGCTTTGTGAGCCACGCGGGCGGGCCACCGGCGGCGGTGTTTTTGCTATCGCGCGGCTTGAGCAAAACCGAGTACCAAGCAACGAGCGTCATCGTATTCTGGGTCATGAACGGTTTGAAGTTCATCCCCTACTTTTTGCTGGGGATTTTCTCATGGCAAATCGCACGAATAGATCTGCTGTTGATGCCCTTTGCCGTCATCGGCGTATGGCTCGGGGTCAAAGCGCATGACCTCATCCCCGAACGGATTTACTTCGCAATCACCTATGTGCTGTTGATTGGGACAGGCACGAAGCTGATTTATGACGCGCTGACTTAGACCGGCGTACCCTTGGCGGGGGTGGCCCCCTCAAGGCGTTCAAAGCTGGTGCCGGCCGCGATAATACACGTCTGTCCAGAGGGCAAAGTGACGGTCAACGTCCAGCTCCCGGTTTCAGGGGAGGCATACATTTCAACCACTTGATTACCTTGCGCCATGCCAATCGCCTGTGCGCTTTCGCCGTATTTTTCGGCCAAGCGCGACAAGACAAGGTCGCGATTTGCACAATTGCTGCCTTGGGCAAAGGCCCCCGATGCGAGGGGCGAAACCAAACATATGCCAAGGCCCAGGGCGAGGATTTTCCTGTTCATGGGTCTTCCTTTCAATCTCGGATCGTCGGGCCATCCGAATTTTCGGCGACAATTCCTTCTGCGCCCGAAGCTTTGCCTTGTTATTGGTGGCCAGCCGCACGGCCCGTCCCGGGCTTCAGCGCATAGGGCCAACACTGTCGCAAAACCCACAAAAATTGGGTTAATGCGCCGCTCTGATGCGGTTAATCGGTGAATAAAGCGTAAAAATTTCTGCGCTGCGGCGATTTCTCCCTTGCGGTTTTGTGCGCATCTGTGGTCGATTGCGCAACAATATTGCTCACCCGTAGAATCGAGGACATCCAATGACCCAATCCATGCGCCCATTCCGTTCGGTCCTTTATATTCCTGGCTCCAAAGAGCGCGCGCTGGACAAGGCCCGCGGCCTCAAAGCGGATGCTATCATTTTTGATCTGGAGGACGCAGTCACCCCAGACGCCAAGGACGAGGCCCGCGCCACTTTGCGCGCAGAACTCGACAAGGGCGGCTACGGTACACGCGCCAAAATCGTGCGCATCAACGGGTTCGATACGGACTGGGGACGGCAAGACGTTGAGGCCATGATGGGCGCTGACATCGACGCGCTTTTGCTCCCCAAGGTGAACTCCGCTGAAGACCTCCAAACCCTCGCTGAGATGATTCCCGATGTGCCGCTCTGGGCGATGATGGAAACCCCGGCGGGCATCATGAACGCCCGCGAAATCGCCGCTCATCCGCGCCTTGAGGGTATGGTTATGGGCACCAATGATCTGGTTAAGGAACTGGGCTGTCGCATGACGCCGGACCGTTTGGCGGTGATGACCTCCTTGCAACTGTGCCTGATTGCCGCGCGCGCTGACAACATTGCGATCATTGATGGGGTCTATAACGCCTTTAAAGACGACGCGGGGCTGAAAGCGGAATGTGACCAAGGGGTGATCCTTGGTTTTGACGGGAAAACGCTCATTCACCCGGCTCAAATCGAGGTGACAAACGCCGCTTTCGCACCCTCCGAGGCCGACATTGATTTGGCGCGTCGCCAGATCGCCGCTTTTGACGAGGTCGAGGCCAGCGGCCAAGGCGTTGCCGTTGTTGATGGTAAAATCGTCGAGAATCTGCATATCGTGACAGCGAAGGCTCTGCTGTCTAAGGCGGAGGCGATTGCAGACCTAGAGGGATAAATCATGACGCTTCTGATCATCGGGCTTTTACTTTGGTCCCTGCCCCACCTTTTTAAGCGCCTCGCGCCGAACGCGCGGGCCAAAATGGGCGACAAGGCGAGAGGGCCAGTGGCGCTCGCAACGCTTGCCGGTCTCATTCTCATGGTGATTGGCTATCGCGCGGCGGATGGGGCGGTGCTTTGGGGGCGTTCGCCTGCGCTGACCGGGATCAACAACCTCTTGATGATTGGATCAATCTACCTGTTCGCGGCCTCCGGTATGCAAACGGCGCTCGCGCGCAAAATGCGTCATCCTATGCTTTGGGGTATGGCGCTTTGGGCCATCGCGCACCTTTTGGTCAATGGCGACACGCCATCCTTTGTGTTGTTCGGCGGATTGCTGGTTTGGGCGTTCTTGGAAATGGCGCTGATCAACCGAGCGCAGCCTTGGACACCACCTGCCGCAAAGGCGCGCAAATTCGAATTTATGGCGCTGGGAGGCACTGTCATTGTCTACGCGGTGATCGCCGCCATTCACGCCCTTTTGGGCTACAGCCCGTTTGGATGACATGATGAAGGCCTACCGATTTCTAACATCCGACGACACCTCGGATTTCTGTCACAAAGTCAGTAAAGCCCTGTCCAACGGCTGGGCGCTGCATGGCGGCCCGACCTATGCCTTTGACGCGGCGAAAGGCGTGATGCGTTGCGGCCAAGCCGTGACCAAGGACGCCCCCGGTGACTATTCCCCTGATATCAAACTTGGAGAGCTTTAAGACATGAGCAAGAGCGTGGCAAAAACCAACAAAGGCCGGTTTTTTGAAGATTACCGCATTGGCGAAGTCATCAAACACGCCGTGCCACGCACTGTATCGGGTGGCGAGCGCGCGCTATATCATGCACTCTATCCGGCGCGCCATGCGCTCTATTCCTCTGATGAATTCGCGCGCGCCTCAGGTCTTGATGGCAGCCCAATTGACGATCTTGCGGCCTTTCATGTGGTCTTTGGGAAAACCGTGCCGGATGTCTCGCTGAATGCTGTGGCCAACCTCGGCTATGCAGAGGGCAAATGGCTCAAACCCGTCTATCCCGGCGACACCTTGCGTTCGGAAAGTCAGGTTATTGGCCTGAAGCAAAACTCCAACGGGAAATCGGGCGTCGTCTATGTGCGCACACGCGGCTACAATCAAGATGACGAGGTTGTACTGGACTATATCCGCTGGGTGATGGTGCGCAAAAACGATCTGGATGCGCCTGCGCCCGACACGCTTATTCCCGACCTCAAACCGGCGCTTGACCCCAGTGATCTTGTGATCCCGGAAGGGCTTGATTTTGGCCGGTATGATTTCGCGCTGGCGGGCGAGCGGCACAAAATGAGCGACTACGAAATTGGCGAAAAGATCGACCACGTAGATGGCGTGACGCTGGAAGAAGCCGAGCACATGTTGGCAACGCGGCTGTGGCAAAACACCGCCAAGGTGCATTTTGACGCGACAAACCGCGACGATGGCAAGCGGCTGATTTACGGCGGTCACATTATTTCGCTGGCGCGTGCGCTTTCGTTCAATGGGCTTGCCAATGCGCAGATGATCGTCGGCCTCAATGCGGGCGCCCACGCAAACCCGGCCTTTTCCGGCCTTACGGTGCGCGCGTGGTCTGAGGTGCTGGACAAGGCCGAGACCTCAGCGCCCGGCGTTGGCGCGATCCGTTTGCGGCTTGTGGCTGTGAAACACGGCGCCGCGCCTTATGCCCTCAAAGGCGAGGATGGGAAATACCTGCCAGACGTATTGCTAGACCTTGATTACTGGGCTTTGATGCCGACTTGACCTCCTTGCCATCCTCATGATTTACCGCGAGATCTGTAACGCAATGGCACAACAATAGGCGGGCATTTCGTGAGCAACCCCAGCGAGGCAACTGGCATTTTCGACCAAAGCAGCGCGGCGCGCCGTCCAAGGCCAGAGCACAAAAGACCGTCCATGCTCAAATCGGCGGTTTTTGGTTTTGCTGACGGCGCTTTGTTCGTGCTCGCTCTGGCGGTTTTTTTCGTTCACATGACCTTTTTCACAATCGTCGCCTTGTCGATTGATACGATTGATGTGTTGATCGCGCTGTTCCGGCAGCTGTCACCTGGGCGGGCGCGCAGTCGTCAGATGGGGTCACACTCACAGCCGCGCTAAATTGCGCCCCCGTGGACACATCCGCAGCACAAATGGTCATTGGTGCCCGGGACGCTTGACCGGACAGCGCGCCATTGCTTTTAAGGGGGCATGTTTCGCGCCTTTTTTACTGCCCTCGCCCTGTGTCTCCTGTCTCCGGCCTTCGCGGCTGGCTCAAAGGAAGACCTTTCGCATAACCGCAGCGAAGCGGACGTTGTGCGCGACCCTGCTGATGTCCGCAGTTTTGTCGAAGCGAACCTGCGCGAAACGCTCTATCACGAACTTGCTCATGCGATGATTGATGTGATGGATTTATCCGTGTTTGGCCCGGAGGAGTTTGCCGCGGATATGTTTTCGACGGTCATGCTGAACACGCTTTTTCGCGATGATGCCGCGATCGACATGACAGCACATATCGCCGCGGCCTACCTTGATGGGGTGCCGCGCGACGGGCTTGGGGCGACCAGCGGCGTTGCCATCTGGGATCTGCATGGCACCGATGAACAACGGTACTATAACTTTATTTGCATGATGTATGGGGCCGATCCGGACGCCCGCTTCGGGTTGATCGACACTTATGATTTGCCGCATGAGCGGGCCGAAACCTGCGAAGACGAATATGACCTGACGGCGCGGTCCTGGGGGAAAGCGCTCGACCGGATTTCCCCGGAAAACGCCCCGGACGGCTTTGCGCTCAAGCTGGATTGGGTGCTGGATGAGAACGCGCCCGAGGTGAAATTCATCAAGGGCGAAATCGAACATCTGAATGAGGTGATCGCTCTGCCTCAACAGGTGTTTGTCAGCGTTATTCCCTGCGATGAGGAAAACGCTTTTTATGATCCCGGTGAACGCGAAATCCTGATTTGCACGGAGCTTGCGGCATTTTTGGCCGATATCGCCCCTGAATGAGCCGTTTCGGCGTTCGCCGTTATTTGTGATCACAGTCAATATTTATGTGATCACAACCCGCAATATTTCCCGGATGTTAGCGCAGAACGCGGCAGTTTTTTTCTATTCCACGCGTGACTCTTGCGCCAAATTGGCTATTGCTAACACAAACGCCAACGGCCCGCATTTTGGGCCTCAGCAATCGAAAGGGCGCTTCATGGCTGACATGAACACAAGCAACAGACCGCTTTCGCCGCACGTTTCCATCTACCGCTGGCCGCTGAACGCGATCATGTCCATCATGCACCGGGCGACCGGCGTGGCCATGTCTCTCGCGGCCATCTTGATCGTATGGTGGCTCTTGGCGGCAGCAACCGGACCGGAATATTTCGCAACGGCCAATGGGTTTTTGACCTCGTGGTTTGGCGATCTGGTCCTGTTTTTGTCCATGTTGGCGCTGTGGTTCCACTTCGCCAATGGCGTGCGTCACTTGATCTGGGACACCGGATCGTCCTTCGGGCGCAAGCGGGTGTACCGCTCCGGTATCGCGGGCCTCATCGCCGCTGCCGTCTTGTCCGTCATCACACTTATCATCGCGTAAAGGAGAGGGATCATGGCGTATCAAACCGACCGTTCCCGTGTGTCCGGGCTTGGCTCTGCGAAATCCGGCACCGCGCATTTCTTTGAACAACGCATAAGCGCCATCGCGCTTTTCGTGCTTACACCGCTGTTTATCTGGCCCTTCGCCTATAACCTTGGTGACAGCTACGAAAATGTCATCGCGGCCTATGGGCACCCGATCAACGCTGTGATCGCGATTGCCTTTATCATCACAGTGTTCTTGCACCTGTTCCAAGGTCTGCAAGTGGTGATCGAGGATTACGTGCATGGCCGGTTTGGCCTCGTGCTGATCATCGCTGCGCGCTTGCTTTGCTCGCTTTTCGCACTGACTGGCGTCTACGCCATCATCAAAATCTCGCTCGGCGCCTGAGGAATATACCATGGCTGAATACGAATATGAGACACATGACTACGACGTTGTAGTCGTTGGGGCTGGCGGCGCGGGTCTGCGGGCTACGCTCGGCATGGCCGAACAGGGCCTCAAAACGGCCTGTGTGACCAAAGTGTTCCCGACCCGCTCGCACACAGTTGCAGCGCAAGGCGGCATCGCGGCCTCCCTGTCCAACATGGGGCCGGATAACTGGCAATGGCATATGTATGACACTGTCAAAGGCTCCGATTGGCTTGGCGACACCGACGCGATGGAATATCTCGCTCGCGAAGCGCCCAAGGCTGTGTATGAGCTTGAGCACTACGGTGTGCCGTTTTCGCGCACCGAAGAAGGCAAGATTTACCAGCGTCCCTTCGGCGGTCACACCACCGAATTTGGCGAAGGCCCCGCCGTGCAACGCACCTGCGCTGCCGCTGACCGAACGGGCCACGCGATCCTTCACACGCTGTACGGCCAATCCCTGAAAAACAACGCGGAATTCTACATCGAGTACTTCGCGATTGATCTCATCATGTCTGATGATGGGGTTTGTCAGGGTGTTGTATGCTGGAAGCTCGACGATGGGACTATGCACGTTTTCAACGCCAAGATGGTCGTTTTGGCCACGGGTGGCTATGGGCGCGCCTACTTCTCCGCAACCTCTGCACACACCTGCACCGGGGACGGCGGCGGCATGGTCGCGCGCGCGGGCCTTGCGCTGCAAGACATGGAGTTCGTGCAATTCCATCCGACTGGTATCTACGGCTCTGGCTGCTTGATCACCGAAGGCGCACGCGGCGAAGGTGGCTATCTGACCAACTCGGAAGGCGAGCGGTTCATGGAGCGCTATGCGCCCCAGTACAAAGACCTCGCGCCGCGCGATTACGTGTCGCGTTCGATGACGATGGAAATTCGCGAAGGGCGCGGTGTGGGCGCAGAAGGGGATCACATCCACCTGAACCTGTCGCACTTGCCGCCGGAAGCTTTGGCAGAACGCCTCCCCGGCATTTCTGAAAGCGCGAAAATCTTTGCTGGCGTTGACGTCACCAAAGAGCCGATCCCGGTTTTGCCCACCGTGCACTACAACATGGGCGGTATTCCGACCAACTATTGGGGCGAAGTGCTGAACCCAACCGCGAAAGAGCCAAACGCCGTTGTGCCGGGCCTCATGGCCGTTGGCGAAGCGGGCTGTGCCTCTGTGCATGGGGCAAACCGTTTGGGGTCTAACTCGCTGATTGACCTTGTGGTCTTTGGCCGCGCCGCCGCGATCCGCGCGGGCGAAGTCGTGGACCCTAACAGCGCCGTGCCTTCGGGCAACCAAGCCTCTATCGACAAGGCCTTTGATCGCCTTGATGTGTTGCGTCACGCTGACGGCGCAATCCCCACTGCCGATCTGCGCCTTGAAATGCAAAAAACGATGCAAGCCGATGCTGCTGTGTTCCGCACCGATAAAACGCTGGCGGAAGGGGTCGAGAAAATGACTGCAATCGCGGGTAAGGTGAGCGACCTCAAAGTCACGGATCGCTCGCTTGTCTGGAACTCCGACCTCATGGAAACGCTTGAGCTGACCAACCTGATGCCCAATGCGATTGCCACGATTGTTGGGGCCGAGGCGCGCAAAGAAAGCCGCGGCGCACATGCGATGGAAGATCACACCGAGCGCGACGACAAAAAATGGCGCGTTCACACGATCAGCCGCGTGGATGGGAACAAAGTCGATCTCAGCTATCGCCCCGTGGTCAAAGACCCGCTCACCACCCCTGCCGAAGGCGGCATTGAACCCAAGAAAATCGCGCCCAAAGCGCGGACCTTCTAAGGAGACAGATCATGGTACAACTGACGCTCCCCAAGAACTCCAAGATCCGCACGGGCAAAACATGGCCCAAGCCCGAAGGCGCGACGAATGTTCGCAAATTCATGATCTACCGCTGGTCGCCTGATGACGGCAAAAACCCCAGCGTCGACACGTATTTCCTCGATATGGATAAATGCGGGCCGATGGTTTTGGACGCGCTGATCAAGATCAAGAACGAGATTGATCCGACCCTGACCTTCCGCCGGTCTTGCCGCGAGGGTATTTGCGGGTCTTGCGCGATGAACATCGACGGGCAAAACACGCTGGCTTGTATTTTCGGCATGGACGAAATCAAGGGAGACGTGAAGATTTACCCGCTGCCGCATATGCCAGTGGTCAAGGATCTGATCCCTGATCTCACGCATTTCTACGCCCAGCACGCCAGCATCATGCCGTGGCTCGAAACCAAGACAAACGCCCCGGCGAAAGAATGGCGTCAATCGATCGAAGACCGCAAGAAGCTGGACGGGCTTTATGAATGCGTCATGTGCGCGTCCTGCTCGACGTCCTGCCCGTCCTATTGGTGGAACTCAGATCGGTACCTCGGACCGGCGGCTTTGCTCCACGCCTACCGCTGGTTGATCGACAGCCGCGATGAGGCCACGGGCGAGCGTTTGGATGACCTCGAAGACCCGTTCAAACTGTATCGCTGCCACACCATCATGAACTGCGCCAAGACTTGCCCCAAAGGTTTGAACCCGGCCAAGGCCATCGCGGAAGTCAAAAAGATGATGGTTCAACGCACTATGTAAGGGGCACAAACCCCCTGAACACTCAATAAACTCCGCCTTCATCCGGCGGGGTTTTTCTTTGTCAAAAACTGCCCCTTGACGACTTCATGAACATCGTTCACAAATAGGGTCATTCTTTCAGGAGGTTTCTCTATGCGCCGTTCTCTCGGTATGCGATTTTTGATCGTCGCGGTTCTTACACTTCTCATGGGCATCCCGCTTCTGATGGCATCGGGGGTCATTCAAGACCGCAAAAACTATTCGCGCAACACGCTCACAACCGTTGGCGCAGAATGGGGCGGGAAGCAGGTCGTCACCGGGCCGATCCTGATCGTTCCTGTACAAAAGACCGAAATCCTCTCAGTCAAACAAGATGTCATCGACGACACAACGGGCGTTGTGAAACTTGATGACAAGGGCTTCCCGATCCAGCGGATTGTCGAAGTATCGAACACCACGTCCCGCGATCCGGTTTACCTGATGCCGGGCACTTTTGACGTCGAGGTCAACAGTAAAACGCAAACGCGCCATCGTGGCATTTTCAATGTTCCCGTCTACACGGCAGGGATTGATATGGACTTCGATTTTCCAACCGAGTTGATCGAAGCCTCCCTCAAAGAAGGGGAAGAGGCTCGTTGGGCCGGGGCGACCCTTGTGCTCTATGTCAGTTCAAACGCGGCTCTGCGCGGGGAAACGATCCTGACTCAAGGTGACAAGCCCCTCGCGATTGAACCGCTCGCCTCCTCCGATAACTCCGGCATCACGGCGCTGCTCGGGGATCCGCGCAATGGCGGCAGTTACCACCTCGATATTGGCTTGAACGGCGCTCAGAGCTTTGAAATCGCGCCTGTCGGGCGCACCACGAAGGTCAACATGACCTCCGATTGGCCACATCCCAGTTTTCAAGGCGGCTTCTTGCCTGACAGTTCGGAGATTTCCGAGGAGGGCTTTTCGGCAGTTTGGACGATCCCCCATGTCGCACGTACATTGCCGCAGATTTCGCGCGAGAATTATCGCAGCACCGCCGCCCGCGCATCCTTTGGCTATCGGCTGTTTCAGCCCAATGATTTCTACCAGAAAGCACACCGCGCCACCGCCTATGGTATTTTGTTCATAGCGCTCACCTTCCTCACAGTGCTGCTGGTGGATCGGGTGAATGACAAGCCCGCGCACCCTGTCCAATACATCCTGATCGGCCTCGCACAATCGACATTCGTTTTGCTGATGGTGTCCTACGCGGAGCAATTTGGCTTTCTCATCGCCTATTTGATCGCCTCAGGCGCTGTCACGATCTTGATCACCCTTTTTGCGCTTGTTGGCTTGAAACTTGGCGCGCGAGCGTGGGTGCTTGGTGCCATGTTGATCGTGCTTTACGCCGTTCTGTACCTGATCCTTGAAAGCACGGATTATGCGCTTCTTGCCGGGTCCACCTTGGCCTTCGTCGCAATCGCCGCAACCATGTGGTTCACCCGAAATGAGGAATGGTACGGGCCAGAAGGTGCTGGGTTGTTTGCGCGCAAATCAAAGGTGGCCCCGCCGCCAGCCCCCCCCAAACCCTAAACAGCTACTCCCGCGCGCGCAGCACAGAAGCTGGGCGCGCGGCCAATGGGCGCCAGGCAAACGCCAGCCCCGCCAGCGTCGTCAGAACAACGCCGCCGGCGATGATGATTGCCGCTGAGACCGGCGCAAACATGAACGCTGTGTCCATCACGAATTTGGAGACCGCCCAGCCCGCTAATCCACCACATAGCACCGCAACACTGCCGGCCGCCGCGCCCAAAATGGCCGAACGCAGAGCGAAGTTCGCCAAAAGCGCCGCCCGACTTGCGCCAAGCGTTTTGAGCACCGCCGCTTCATAAGTCCGGCTGCGCTCGCCCGCCGCCGCCGCGCCGATCAAGACAACCCCGCCTGTAACAAGCGTGATCAACGCGCCGTAGGTGATGGCCGCCGCGATTGTGCCCATCAATCCAGTCACCTGGCCAATCGCATCGCGCACCGAAATGACTGTAATGTTGGGATAGGTCCGGCTTAAATCCCGAAGAATTTCCGCCTCCTCGTCTTCCTGCGCATAAAGCGTCGCAATCCAACTGTGCGGTGCGCCAGCAAGCGCCGCCGGGTTCATTGCCAGCGTGAACCCCATGCCCGCAGTCGAGAAATTCACATCCCGAAAGGAGGCGATTTCGGCAGTGATATCGCGCCCCAGAATGTTCACAGTCATCGTGTCACCAAGCTCAAGGCCGATTTCAGCCGCCTCTTCGGCCACAAAGGAAATCAACGGTGGCCCGGTGTAATCCTCGGCCCACCATTCGCCTTGGGTAATCTCGGTGCGATCCGGCACGGAGGCGGAATATGTCACCCCGCGATCCCCCTGAACAATCCAATGATCCCCCGCAACTTCGCTGGCCGGTTTGCCATTAATCCGAGTGATCACACCGCGCAACATAGGCGCTGCATCAAAGCGCGAAACGCCGCTGCGTGCTGTTATGTTCTCGCGAATTGCCTCGATTTGGTCCGGTTGAATGTCGACGACAAAAAAGCTCGGCGCGATGTCGGGAAGATCGCGCTCAATTGCACCGCGCAGGTTGGTGTCGATCTGGCCGACAGCGGCCAACACCGTCAACCCAAGCCCAAGCGACAGCACTACCGATGCCGCCTCGTTGCCCGGCCCGCCTACCGATGCAAACGCCATGCGAAGGCTCGGTCGCCCGCGCATCCACTGTCGCTTTGAGACAAAGCGCGCGAACTGGCGGACGGCAATCCCGGCCAAGACCAAAAGCCCAAAGGCAAGCACCAAGCCGCCTGCCGTCCAAAGCGCGAGTTTCGCCACCCCGGACAGGACAGCAGCCAGCGCAATGAGCGCCACCAGCAGCACCGCCGAGAGCAACATATATCGGGCGCGCGGCAATCGCCGATGGCCCTCGACAGCGCCCCGAAACAAGGCAGCAGCGCGTATGTCTTCGGCGCGGGCGAGCGGCCAAAGCGTAAACACGCCCGCCGCCAAAACCCCATACAGCCCCGCCTCGATGAGCGGCGCGGCGCGCAGACCAATATCGGCAGGAATTGGCAATTGCGCAGAAATCAGCGGTCCAAAAAGCAGCGGCAAAAGCGCGCCTATGACCAAACCGAGCATCACGCCGATCATGGTCAGAACCCCGATTTGATAGAAATAGACTGCAAAAATCACGCGCGTCTCTGCGCCCAGGGTCTTGAGGGTGGCGATCGTTTCCGTTTTCTCGTTGAGATAGGCACGCACCGCGGCTGAAATGCCAACGCCGCCAACCGCCAATCCGGCCAGCCCAACGAGCACCAAAAACGCGCCCAATCGTTCCACGAATTCGCTGATCCCCGGCGCGCCATTGCGCGCATCGCGCCAGCGTGGGCCAGACCCGATGAGCGCCGCTTTCACTTCGGCTTCCACCGCCGCCAAATCGCTGCCCGCAGGCAGATCCAACCGATACTCGGCGTCAAACAGCGTGCCTTCGCGCATCAAGCCAGACCCGGCAAGACCATCAATACTGACAAGTGTGCGCGGGCCGAGCGCAAAGCCCGCATTGGCGTTATCCGGCTCCAATGTAAGGGCCGCCATCACCGCGAAATCTTGTGATCCAAGCCGGACAACATCTCCCGGCCCGACCTCAAGGCGCGCCATCAAGAGCGGATCGAGAACCGCGCCGGGCAGGCCATTCTGCCCCGCAAGCGCCGTTTGGATATCCATCGCGGGATCAAGCTCTGGCGCGCCAAATAGAGGCCAGTATTGATCCACCGCCTTCAGTTGAGTGAGCGCGCGGTCGCTTTCGTCTGGCAACACCGCCATCGAGCGAAAATCAATAACCTCGCCCACCCGTGTCGCCACGTTGTTGAGCACTGCCAACTCGTCCGCGGTTGCGCGCCTGTAGGTCAGCTCAACCGCCGCATCGCCCCCCAAGAGCACCGCGCCTTGGCTGGCAAGCCCGGCCTCAATCGAGGCGCGCACCGATCCCACAGCCGCAATCGCCGCAACCCCAAGCGCAAGACAGGCAAGAAACACCCGAAATCCT
The DNA here is from genome assembly GCA_050633625.1 of Maritimibacter sp. GTDB lineage: Bacteria > Pseudomonadota > Alphaproteobacteria > Rhodobacterales > Rhodobacteraceae > JBOEGW01. Next base: position 252,086 of record JBOEGW010000003.1, read on the forward strand.
CGGAGACCACCGCGCAATTCCCGCCCTGCAATGCGCCAAGCGACCCCGCTCATCTGTCAAGCATCCCGTCCGTCAGCCCAATCACCCGATCACAGCGCGCCGCCAATTCCGGGGCATGTGTCACAAGGATCAAGGTCGCGCCATGTTTGTCGCGCAGCCCAAACAGCAAATCCATAATCGCCTGCCCGGTGCTGCCATCCAGATTGCCTGTTGGCTCATCGGCGAGCAGGATTTCAGGGCGCGTGACCGCCGCGCGGGCCAGTGCCACACGCTGTTGTTCGCCCCCTGACATTTGCGCCGGATAATGGTCAAGGCGATGCCCCAGCCCCACCGCGTCCAGTTCTTCTCGCGCGCGCTCAAAGGCATCGCTCTTGCCTGCTAGCTCCAAGGGGGTTGCAACATTTTCCAAGGCCGTCATGGTCGAAATAAGGTGGAAAGACTGGAACACCACCCCCATATGATCCCTACGAAAGCGCGCCAGAGCATCTTCGCCCATCGGCGTCAGATCATGGCCCAATACAGCAACCTGCCCCGATGTCGCGCGCTCAAGCCCGCCCATCACCATAAGGAGAGACGACTTGCCAGACCCGGACGGCCCTGTAAGCCCCACCGTTTCCCCGCGCGCTACCGTTAGCGAAATGCCCTTCAAAATGTCCACCGGGCCAGCGTTGCCCATGAGCGAAAGCTTCGTGTCCGTTAAGGTCAAAACGGGGTCGGTCATCAGGCGCGCCTTTCGCAAAGTTCTTCCCATGACATATGGGCGTTTGAGCTGCTTATCCAAGGGTATAGCCCTGTTCGCCTTACTCATTCCTTTATCGCTCTCTGCCGCGCGCGCTCAGGACGTGGTTTTGCTCGCCTTTGGCGACAGTCTCACCCAAGGATATGGGCTAAAGCCGGGGGATGGATTTGTGCCGCAGTTGGAAGGCTGGCTCACGGCGCAGAGCGAAATGGATGTGAAGATCATAAACGGCGGGGTATCGGGCGACACAACGGCCGGAGGGGCTTCAAGGATCGCTTGGTCGCTCACGCCTGACGTAGACGCGGTGCTTGTCACGCTTGGCGGCAATGATCTGTTGCGCGGCTTTTCCCCTGCCCAGACCCGCACCAACCTCGACGCCATTCTCACCGAAATCACCGGGCGGGGCTTGCCTGTGATCCTTGCGGGCATGAGTGCCGTCAGCAATTTCGGCGCGGACTTTAAAGAAGAGTTTGACGCACTCTATCCCGATCTCGCACAAAAACACGGCGCGATTTACTATCCTTTGTTTATGGAGGGCATGCAGACAAGTATCGCACAGGGAGCCCATAGTTTGGTGTCGCTCATGCAAGCGGATGGCATCCATCCCAACGCCCAAGGTGTGGCACTCAATGTTGCCGCGATTGGGCCAACGGTGCTGACACTGATCGAGACAGCCGCCGCGCGCTAAGGCAAAGTCTACTTGGCAGCGCGAGGGGCCGGTGCGCGAAACGTCAACGAGGCCCATGCCGAATGCCAAACCGGCCCGGCGGCCGGATCATCATTGCCAGTGTCCTCCATCACCACAGCGTCTACGAGATATTCAACATCTGGCGCGACCGGGAACACCACCTCGCCCGCCTCATTGGTTCGATACTGCGTCACCGTCACTTCGCCGTCCGAGTTTCGCGCAAACACCTCTACCAAAGCGTTCTTTCGTGCTGCCCCTTTGTGGTACACAGCCGCCCGAAACCCTTGCGCCAGATCATCAACATAGGGGTTATTCAGCGCAACGATCTCTGTGTTCAGGCCAATCTCGCGGTCCATCCCTGCCCCGTCGCCCACCGCGACAAGCGCTTTGGCATAGCGCGTATAGCCTTCGCGAAACGCCAGCTCTGGCAAGCCGCGCGCCGCATGTTGCGCCAAGACATCGCCCAAATCCTTATGCGCGACAAACCGTTCAAACAGCGCGCGTTCCCGGTAGCGCAGGCTATGTCCCTTCGTTTCATGCACGATCACCGCCAGCCCAGTTCCGGGCACTGACATATTCATCGCGGGAATGTCACCTATGCGCCCCTCGACAGGGAACACCTCATCCCCCATGGTGAGCGCAAAGCGCGCGAATTGTTGGGGAAAATAGCTTTGCGGGGAGCCTTTGAAGCCTTCTCCGACCTTCAAGTTTGCACGCAAGGGCGCTCCGGGCTCAATCTGATAGGCCTCTGGGGCGATCCAAAATTCATGGGCGCGCACGGGGGTTGCGAGCGCGGCAATACAGGTGAGGAGACTAAGAATGAAACGCATATTGCACCTTTTGGGTCCGGGTCTCAGGACAGTGACACGCGGGAGCGCGCTGTCAACGGGGCGCGCCCTGCTCTACGCAATCGTGATGATTTTGGGTATGTTTTCGCCCCTTTCCGCGCATGAGATGTCGCCCGCGATTGGTGACATAACGGTGCGTGAGGACGGGGTGACGCTCAAACTGGCGCTCTCCGCTGAAGCCATGATGGCGGGGATTGATCTGTCCGCCCATGAGGAAACGAGCAATGCGCCTGAGGCCATCACCTATGACGGGTTGCGCAGCCAATCTGCCGAAGCGCTCGAAGCCGCGTTCATGGAGCAGTGGCCCCTCCTGGCCCAAGGGTTTGACTTGACGGTTGGCGGGCTGCGCTTAGGGGAATTGAGCGCCAGCATCACCACCGATACCGATACCGACCCGGCCCTGACACGCATTTCCCGTCTCACTCTGACAAGCCCGTTGCCAGAAGGCGACGACCCGGTGATTTTTTCATGGGATCCGGAATACGGCCAATTGATCTTGCGCCAGGTCGTTGATGATCTTGCGCCGGACCAAGACGCTTACGCGGCGCTGTTGAATGGTGGCGAAGCCTCCGCTCCGCTACCGCGAAATGGCACCGCCGAGATTGGCGTATTCAAGACCTTTATGGATTACATCGTGATTGGCTTTGAGCATATTTTGCCAAAGGGCCTTGATCATATCCTTTTCGTGCTGGGACTGTTTTTCTTCTCCTATCATTTGCGCCCTCTGTTTTGGCAGGTCACGACCTTTACCTTGGCGCATTCGATTACGCTCGCTTTGGCAACATTGGGGGTGGTGAAGGTTTCAGGCGCAATCGTCGAGCCGCTCATTGCCGCGTCGATCGCCTTTGTCGCGATTGAGAACATCTTTCAAACGAGGCTTTCGCGCTTTCGGTTTGCTGTGATTTTCGCATTCGGATTGCTGCACGGGCTGGGTTTTGCGTCGGTCCTTGGCGATATTGGCCTCGCGCCCGGTCAATTCGTTCTGAGCTTGATCGCGTTCAATGTGGGAGTCGAACTTGGCCAAATCACAGTGTTGCTCGCCGCGTTCCTGACCCTTGGAATTTGGTTCGGCAAGAAGCCATGGTACCGGGCACGCATCGCGGTGCCCGCGTCAGCGGCGATTGCCGTGGTCGGCCTTTGGTGGGTTTTTGAGAGGGTGATTCTCACCTAGCACGCAATCCGACGACATGGTTAACGGTGAAAAAAGTAAAAAGGTAAGGTTAACCTTACCTTTTTCAAAATACCCCCTCAGGACGAATTCCCGTTTTGCACATATTGCGTTTTGCACCCTGTTTGACCCTCCGCAAAATGCGCTGGATCGCAAAAAACACAATGTTTACTTATCCCTATTGGTAGGTACCGACTGAAAGTTAGTTGTGCCAATCATAAACCGTGGCGGGAGCACTCCTTGCATCTTGCCTCGGGGAGAAGGGTTTCGTTTTGAGAGTATTGGTCGCTGCCGGTGAGGCTACGGTCAGGGACAGGGTTTTGGCTGCCTCCCGGGCAGTTGGAGGTTTCAACGTTCAATCGTTGACGCCACCGGAAAATATTGTTCGCACTATGTCCAATGACATTGAGTCCACTGACCTTTTCCTTGTTGAGCTGAATCCAGACGAAACGCGCTCCGTGCGCGTTTTGAGAGACATGGTGCGCTTGAGTGCCAACACGCCGATCGCCGTCTTGACGGCCAAGCCCGACCTTGAGATCGCCAATCGCGCGCTGATGCTTGGGGCATGCGGCGTTATTGATCACATGCTTGACGCGGACGCGATTGGCCATGCTGTGCGCATGTTGCTCTTGGGTAATTGCGTGCTCGCTTATAAAGGCCGCAAACCTGTTGTGCCCGCCCCCGACACCACGCCGCTTTCGGACCGCGAACACCAAGTGTTGCGGGGCATTTGTGACGGTTTGCAAAACAAAGAAATCGCGCATCTTTACGACATCAAAGAAGTCACAGTGAAGATGCACGTGCGCGCGATCATTCGCAAACTCAACGCACGCAATCGCACCCACGCGGCCATGCTTGCGCGCGATTATGGGCTGACGTTTTAAGCCAGACTTTCCCCTTTTTGGACCCATTCACCCAAAGTCAGTCGTTGGGCGGCGCCTCATCGTATTCACCTGACAAAATCCGTTCCGCATCGCCTTGCGGATCGTCATATTGGCTTGAGCGCAACGTCCAGAAAAAAGCCGCCAAACCCAACCCGCCAAGCAGCAAGGAAATCGGAATGAGGTACACGAGTATGTTCATTTCATCACCTTTAGGCGCAGCGCGTTGAGGGACACTGTAATCGAGCTGAACGACATCGCAAGCGCGGCTGCAAGCGGGGTGGCGAACCCCAAAAGTGCAATCGGAATCGCAACAGCATTATAGGCCGCGGCGATACCAAAGTTTTCTTTGATCCGGCGGGTCGCGGCGCGTGCCAGTTTCACAGCGCCGCCAAGGGGGGCCAGAGTGTTGCCCAGCAGCACAATGTCCGACACGACCCGCGTTGCCTCCAGCGCGGAGGCGGGTGAAATGGACACATGCGCCGCCGCCAGCGCCGCCGTGTCGTTCAGCCCATCGCCCACCATCAACACCTTTTCGCCCGCCGCCGTCAGTGCCTCAATCGCGGCCACCTTGTCATCGGGCAACATGCGCGCGCGTGCATCCCCGATGCCAAGCCGGCGGGCAATATCTTCTACAGCGTGCGGCGCATCACCCGACAGCAATGTCACCGTCAAGCCCTGCGATGTCAGCGCAGACACCGCCTCCTGCGCCCCTTCGCGCAAATGATCGGTGAAGGTGAAGGCCAGCGCCGGACGTTTGCCAATCTTGAGGTAGGTCGCGGTCCGGTCCACGGCATGTGCGCCGAGCCAATCCGCGCGGCCAAGCCGCACAGTTTGCGCGCCAATCTTCGCACTGATCCCGTGCCCCGGCACCTCCACAACCTCGCGGGCCTCTACGGGATCTATCCCCTTTTGCGCCGCCGCCTGCGCAATGGCCTGCGCCAAGGGATGCGATGACCCTTGCGCCAAAGCACAGGCCACCGCCAAATCCTGCGCTTCAATGTCACCAAGATTGTCGCATTCCGGGCTGCCTTGAGTCAGGGTGCCCGTCTTGTCAAAAACCACATGCGTCACCTCGGCAAGCCGCTCCATTGCGGTGGCGGATTTCAACAACATTCCACGCTTAAACAGCCGTCCTGACGCTGCCGTTGTCACCGCTGGCACGGCCAATCCGAGCGCACAGGGGCAGGTGATGATCAGCACCGCAACAGCGATGTTGAGCGAAACGCGCACATCCCCCCCCGTGACCCAAAGCCAAACGCCAAAGGCCACAAGCGCCAGAAGATGCACCACAGGCGCATAGACTCCGGCCGCTTTATCCGCGAGCGACGTGTATTTGTTGCGCGCGGTTTCCGCGATGGCCACCAAGTCAGCCATTCGGTGCAAGGTTGTGTCTTTTCCCGCCGCCGTGACCCGCATTGTGAGCGGCCCTGTAAGGTTCACTTCGCCTGCGTTCAGCGCATCACCTGGCCCGGCAAACACCGGCAGGCTTTCACCCGTCAAAAGCGCGCGGTCCACCTCGCTGCTGCCCGCGTCAACGATGCCATCCACGGGCACCCGCGCGCCCGGCACAACGCGCACGCTGTCCCCAACCCGGATTTCGCTGACCGGGAGTAGCTCCTCACCCGTCTCGGTGATGCGCGTTGCGCGCGGCACCTCAAGCGCAGCCAATTCCTGCGCCGCTGAACGGGCCACTGCGCGGGTGCGATGATCCAGATACCGGCCAGCCAGTAAGAAAAATGTGAGTGACAAAGCTGCGTCAAAATAGGCATGCGCGCCGGAATGCATCGTTTCATAAATCGACATTCCCCCCGCCAGAAGGATCGCCAGCGAAATCGGCACATCCATATTGAGCCGTGCAACGCGCAGTGCTGACCATGCGGATTTGAAAAACGGCTGAGCCGAAATCGCGATGATCGGCAGAGCAATCCCCGCAGACACCCAATGAAACAAATCGCGCGTTGCCTCCGCGGCACCGGACCAGACTGCCACCGACAGCAACATCACGTTCATCATGCCAAAGCCCGCAAGCCCCAAACGCATCAACAAATCGCGTGAGCGTTTGTCGGTTGCCGTCGCGCTCAGGCTTCCCGCGTCCAACTCATAGGCCTCAAAGCCAATCGACGTGAGATACTGTGCAAGGGGCTTTGCCTCAATCGCTTGATCCACCTCGACTGTGGCGCGCTTAAGCGTCAGGTTCACGCGCGCGGAGCGCACCCCATCTTGCGAGAGCAGCCCCTTTTCAACGCCCACTATACAGGCCGCACAATGCGCCGTTGGGAGCGACAAAACGATAGATTTCGCCTCGCCCCCATCCCCCGCAAAGCCGCGCCCTGCTGTCTCTTGGGCAAGGTGAGCGGCATCACAGGCCGGACAAGCGGAAACCGGAGCAGCCATTGTCAGGTCTTCGGCACGTAAAGTTCGAGCAGTTTTCGATACGGCGTCCCATCCGCCGCCACAGCTTCAAGGCGCAGCTCCCATTTGCCATAGTCGAGCGCACCCACATCCGCGACCAAAACGCCACTTTCCTTGCGTTTGAATTGGGGACGTTGATCATCCTTCACATGAGTTGCACGCCCCAGAATTCCCCCTACAGAGGTCAAGTCAACAGGCGCGCCATTCGGATCCAAGATCATGACCATCAATCGCTCATCGGCAATCAACACCTGCACCTCCCAGCCCAATGCCTCTTGTGCGGCGCGATCAGCGTCAAAGCTCTGGCTCGCCACATAGGAATTCTTGGTTTCCAACCCCGGAAAGGTACGCACCGCCATCGTCGCCATGAATACATTCACTGCAATCACAACGGCGAAAAACGACACCACGATCATGAGCACATGTTTGCCCGTCAACTCTTTGCCCGATTTCGGGGCTTCGCTTGTCATGCTCATTTTCCTCTCCCGTTAAACACTGTGTCGCGGAATGTGCGGCCTTGCTCGACCCCGTCAATCACCCAAATCCGGGTCTGAACGCGGTCCATGCGGGCCTCCTTTGATCCGGCAGGCGCTGTGATATAAACCCGGGCTTTCATTTCTTCGTCCGCAGGCGCCACGATATAGTTTTCGCTTGATCCTTCAACTGAGAGCTCAAACGGGCTGCCGTAGGGAAGCGAGAAATAATAGGGGCGATCATCGCCATGTTTGTTGCGCACGCCAACTTCATAGGTGTTGCGCACCGCGCCATCTGACATCACCACAAACAGCGGGTTTCGTTCTGGGCGCACGGTGATTTGCAAATCTGGGCGCACGAACAACGCCACCACAAGTCCAACCCCAATCAAGCCCCAGATCGCGGTGTACATCATCGTACGCGGGCGCAGGATGTGTTTCATCACATGGGTGACAGGCTTGCCGGACCGTTCAGAGGCTTCATCCTTGAGTGCCATATAGTCGATCAAGCCGCGCGGTTTGCCGATCTTGCCCATGACCTCATCGCAGGCATCAATGCACAGCGCGCAGGTGATGCACTCCAGCTGTTGACCATCTCGAATATCAATCCCCATCGGGCAGACGTTGACGCAGGCCATACAATCAATGCAATCGCCCAGCGCCTCGGTGTCCGCCCCTTTTCGGTGCTTGCCACGCGGCTCACCGCGCCATTCGCGGTAGGCCACCGTGATGGTATCCTCATCCATCATCGCCGCTTGAATACGCGGCCATGGACAGGCGTAGATACAGATTTGTTCCCGGGCGACGCCGCCGAAAAAGAAGGTGGTCCCGGCAAGGATAAACATGGTCGTATAGGCTACCGGATGCGCATCCAAGGTGAACAGGTCGATGAACAAGGTGGGCGCATCGGTGAAATAGAAAATCCACGCGCCCCCTGTGGCCAGCGCAATCGCGACCCAAACCGCCCATTTGGTGAGACGCAGCCGCCATTTGCGCATGTCCCATTTGGCTTTCCACAGGCGCACGCGAGCGTTGCGGTCGCCTTCAATCCAGCGTTCCGTCAAGATAAACAGATCCGTCCAAACCGTTTGCGGGCAGGCATATCCGCACCAGACCCGGCCCAGCGCTGAGGTGAACAAGAACAACCCAAGCCCGGCCATAATCAGCAATCCGGCGACGAAATAGAACTCATGCGGCCAGATTTCGATCCAGAAGAAGAAAAAGCGCCGGTTGGCCAGGTCGATCAGCACGGCTTGGTCGGGCAGATTTGGCCCCCGGTCCCAGCGAATCCACGGCGTGAGGTAGTAGATGCCAAGCGCAATCGCCATGATCCACCATTTGAGCGCCCGAAAAGTGCCCCGCACGCGACGTGGAAAAACCGGCTCATGGCGCGCATAAAGCTCTTGCTGTGGAGCTTGAGGGGCTTCGCTGGTGGACATAGACATTCCGATCTTGACATTGGCTTAGGGTGGTTCTTATGCCTCCCCTCGTCGAACAGCTTTGACTTGGATCAAGATTCCGCGCCTTTGCGCTTGGTTTACGTTAGGTAATCCATATTTCCGATACAGGTTTTAAAGCGCTGGTTTTAAGCAATTTTGTGGATCGAACCCTGTCTCTCACTGCGGTAATTTCTGCGGCAATTTGCCTTGCACCGCCTTGGCGCGCGCATGATTGTTCGCTTCCACAAAAAAGGGGCCAAAGCCCTCGCTTTGACCCTTTTTTCTTGGTGGCCCAGATATGTGGTGTCACCGTGTTATTGTTGGCACCGACCCCGGAGAAACGCGCGAACAGGATCAGGGGTCGGTGCCGGTCCGGGGAGTGAGGCCCCGGATCTCTGCTTGGGGGCGGTTATTCGCCGCCACCCAAACTGTGAACATAGGCGGCGACAGCCTTGATTTCGGCCTCGTCCAAACGGGTGTTCCAGCTTGGCATGACGCCAAATGGGCCGGTGCGCACCGAATGCTCAATCGCCGCGACGCTATCGCCATAAAGCCAGATCGCATCTGTCAGGTTGGGCGCGCCTTGCGCCCGGTCGCCGCTGCCGTCTTCCATGTGGCAAGAGCTACAGTTGTCAGCATAGACCATTGCGCCTTGCGCCAGATCAGCTTCGGGGGTTTCCAGCCCAGCAAGCGACATGACATAGGCCACAACATCGGTGATCTCGGCGTCTTCAAGATAGTCGTCGCCAAAAGCTGGCATTTCAGAATACCGGGCATCACCATCTTCATCGTTGCGAATACCATGCGTCACCGTGAGCGCGATTTCCTCAATAGAGCCGCCCCAAAGCCAGTCATTGTCGAGCAGGTTCGGGTAGCCGACGTTGCCCGCCGCGCCTGAGCCGTGGCATTGCGCACAGAAGGTGTCAAACGTGGCTTCCCCGGAGTTCAGCGCGTAGTTTTTGACTTCTTCGTCCTGCGTCATCGCGGCCAGCGCAACAAGGTCCGTCGCCCCAAGCGCCGCTTTGACATCGGCGTTTTGGGTTTCAAAGCTCTCGATCTCTTTTGCGACTTCAAGGCGGGTGGAATATCCCAAAACGCCTTTTGTTGCGCCATTGATCAAGGGCCATGCAGGGTAGGCGATGGTATAGGCAATCCCCCACACGATCGTCGCGTAGAATACATAGACCCACCATTTGGGGAGTGGATTGTTCAGCTCCTCAATGCCGTCCCACTCGTGGCCTGTGGTTCCGACCTCGTCTTTTTTCTTATCGCTCATTGCCGCGCCTCCTTGTGATGAGCGCCGAGGGTATCCTCGTCACCGGCAGGTTGATTTTCGTGGCGAAACGGGATGTCAGCAATCTCCGCATGAACCTTCCGGTTGCCGGGGCGAAACACCCACAGCACCGTCAGAACAAAGAACGTGAACATGGCGAGCAGCACCCAGCTGTCTGCGATTTCCCGCATGATTGAATAGGTATCCATTGGTGCCTCCCTTACCTGATCCACTCGGCGGGCGTCTCTTCGAATTCAGAGAAGTCCACGAGAGTGCCGAGCATTTGCATGTATGCGATCAATGCATCCATTTCGGTCAGCTCAGGTTGCCCGTCAAAGTTGCGGATCTGCGCACCGGGGTAGCGCTCAACAACCGCATCCGCGTCGCTGTCTTCATAAGCGTTGCCATCTGGGTCCGCTTGCGATTTGAAGTCTTGCTGAGCCAGCTCGATTTGCTCGTCCGTGTAAGGGACGCCCACGTATTTATTGGTGCGTACGAGGTCTTCGATGTATTTACCATCTAGCGGACGATCCAGCAGATAACCATACTTTGGCATTACCGACTCTGGGACAACCGACTGTGGGTTGACCATATGATCAACGTGCCACTCATCCGAGTAACGGCCACCGACACGCGCAAGGTCTGGGCCTGTGCGCTTGGAGCCCCACTGGAACGGGTGGTCATACTGGCTTTCTGCGGCCAGAGAGTAGTGACCGTACCGTTCCACCTCATCCCGCATTGGGCGGATCATCTGTGAGTGGCAGACATAGCAGCCTTCACGGATGTAGATGTTGCGCCCTTCCAGCTCCAGCGGGGAGTAAGGGCGAACGCCCTCCACATCCTCGATGGTGTTTTCAAGGTAGAACAGCGGAGCGATTTCAACGATGCCCCCCACCGTGACCACCAAGAGTGAGAAGATGAGCAAGAGCGTGACGTTCTTCTCAAGGACGACGTGTTTATCAAGAATTGACATGGTGTTTGCCCTCCTTATTCAGCTGGAACCGGCGCGGCAGCCGCATCTTGCGATGCAGGGGCCCGCGTGACGGTCATCCAGAGGTTATAGGCCATGATGAGTGCACCACCGAGGAACAGAACCCCGCCCGCGCCACGCACCACATACATTGGGAATTTAGCTGCCACAGTGTCAGCGAAGGAGTTCACCAAGAAGCCCTGCGCATCCACTTCGCGCCACATCAAACCTTCCAAGATCCCCGTGACCCACATCGACGCCGCGTAAAGAACGATACCGATTGTGGCGAGCCAGAAGTGCCAGCTCACAAGTTTGGTGGAATACAGCCCAGCTTTGTTCCAAAGACGTGGGAACAAGAAATAGAGCACGCCAAAGGTGATCATCCCGTTCCACCCAAGTGCGCCGGAGTGCACGTGTCCAATGGTCCAGTCGGTATAGTGGCTGAGGCTGTTCACAGCTTTGATCGACATCATCGGGCCTTCAAAGGTCGACATGCCGTAAAAGCCGATCGAGAACACCATCATCCGCATGATCGGGTCGGTCCGCAGCTTGTCCCATGCGCCCGAAAGCGTCATCAGGCCGTTGATCATCCCGCCCCATGAGGGCATCCAAAGCACGATCGAGAACACCATACCCAAGGTCGAGGCCCAATCAGGCAAGGCTGTGTAGTGAAGGTGGTGTGGACCTGCCCAGATATAGAGGAAGATCAGCGCCCAAAAGTGGATGATCGACAGTTTGTAGGAGAACACAGGGCGTTCAGCTTGCTTGGGGACGAAGTAGTACATCATGCCAAGGAAGCCCGCTGTCAGGAAGAAGCCCACGGCATTGTGCCCGTACCACCACTGCGTCATCGCATCTTGCACGCCAGCGAAAAGTTGCACCGATTTGGAGCCAAAGATCGAAACAGGGAGCGCGAGGTTGTTCACGACATGAAGCATTGCAATCGTGACGATGAACGACAGGTAGAACCAGTTCGCCACATAGATATGCGGCTCTTTGCGTTTCATCAAAGTGCCCAAGAAAAGCACCAGATAACCAACCCAAACAACTGTAAGCCAGATATCCACGTACCATTCAGGTTCCGCGTATTCCTTGCTCTGGGTCGCCCCAAGAATATAGCCGGTTGCCGCGAGCAGAATGAAAATCTGATAACCCCAGAACACGAACCAAGCCAGCCCGTCATTCCAAAGTCGCGCGGCGGAGGTGCGCTGCACAACATAGTAGGACGACGTGATAAGCCCCGTACCACCAAAGGCGAAAATCACCGCCGATGTGTGCAGTGGCCGCAAACGCCCAAAGTTGAGATACCCTTCAGCCCATGCGAAGTTCATCTCCGGAAAGGCCAACATGAACGCGATATAGGTTCCGACAAGGAACCCCACAACGCCCCAAAAAGCCGTCAGAATAACGCCCACTCGAATTGGGCCATCCAGATAGCCGGTTTTTGGCGCTGGCTCAAAGCCCATACGCCGCAGCGTATAGATGAACAGGCCCCCGGAAATCGCCACGATCAGGATCGCATGAACCTGATAAGCGAGATCGCGGGCATAAGTTGAGGCAATTGCGGCCAGCAATGCGAGCAGGCCATAAATCACCAGTTTGAGGTAATCCCACATGTTACGTCCCTTCGTCTGTGTCTGTTCGCGCCGTAGCTGGCCGGAGACACTCCGACCCTATTCGCACTTCTTGACTAACTGCGGGTTTGACCCGACTCCCCCCGCGTCGCCTTGATCCATGTCAATTTTTTTGGCCAGTAGACGATTGTTTTTTGCCCCCTCTTAGCGCCCAGAACGTGAGTTGATACAAATCAAGGCACCCCTTTGCGCGCTCGGTCACGCTGAGGCCACGCCAGAGTGGCCAAACGTGCCGAACAAAGGATCAGCGCCATGAAATACAGGACGATCACAACGATTTTGACCGATACAGAGGTCAACGCCGCCTCCTTCGCCGCCGCGCAGGATATTGCACGCTCAGAGGAGGCGCATTTGGATGCCATTTGCCTTGGCTTGGATCGCACTCAGCCGGGGTTTTATTATGCGGGCGCGAGCGCCATGGTGTTGCAAGATAACCTGAGCCAAGCGCGCGCAGATTGTGAAGCATTAGAAACCCACGCCCGCAAAGCGCTGGATGGGTCAGCTTTCAATTGGGCGACCATCGCAGTTTCCGCACAAATGGTGGCTCTGAACGGGCTTGTCGCTCATCGCACGCGGTTTTCTGATCTCACTGTCTTGCCCCGCCCATATGGCGACAAACGCAGTCATGAGTTGGAGGCTGTTGTTGAGGCCGCATTGTTTGATGGGGCTGTGCCGGTGTTGATCCAACCCGACGACACAGCCTTCCCGGCTGACATCAAAACCATCACAATCGCTTGGAACGACTCAAGCGAAAGCCTCCGCGCGGTGCGTGCTGCTATGCCGTTTTTGCTGCGCGCTGAACTGGTGAATATCGCCATCATCGACCCTCCTCAACACGGGCCGGACCGCTCAGACCCCGGCGGGCAGCTCAGTCAAATGTTGTCGCGCTTCGGTGTGCGTCCTGAGGTGTCGGTGCTGTCAAAAACCATGCCTCGGGTGTCAGATGTGTTGATGCGTCACGCGGGCGATATCGGTGCGAATTTGATCGTCATGGGAGCCTATGGCCACTCACGGTTTCGCGAATCCATTCTCGGCGGTGCTACGCGCAATATGCTCGAACAGGCGACAGTGCCGGTCTTGATGACGCACTAACGCCCAGCGATTCCCGTCTCCCCAAGGCACAGGCTGGCGCTTCGGTGCTGGCCTTCTTTGTTAGATCAGGGGATTAGGCGATAACGCCGCCATCAACGTCGTCGCCGGTTTCCTCGATCAAAGCATCAAGATTGGGGACGATGACTTTGCGTTTGCCTTCAAGCTGGATCAACCCTTCCTTTTTGAGCGCCGAAATCTGGCGGCTCACTGTTTCCAGCGTCAAGCCAAGGTAGTCCGCCATCGCTTCGCGCGTCAGAGGCAGTTCAAATGTCATCCCGTCCTTGGGCGTGCGCTTTTGTAGCATGGCATCGCGCCGCGCGACAATGGACAGCAGGCTGGCAATTTTCTCGCGCGCAGTTTTGCGGCCCAATACGAGCATCCATTCGCGCGCGCTATCCAGCTCGTCCAGGGTCATTTCCAACAAGCGCTGGCCGATATGTGGCGTTGTCGTCAGCATGTCCTCAAACGGTTTTTTGCGAAAACAACATACCGTCAGATCCGACACCGCAACCACATCGAAAGGTGCCACATTGCGCCCCGGGCGACCAATGAAATCAGAGGGTAACAACAGGCCAACCATCTGCGTACGCCCATCTTCCATCGTCTGACTCAACGAGGCGATTCCGGTCACCACCGAGGCCACAAACTCCATGTGATCCCCGGACCAGATAACAGGCTGCCCGGCCTCATATGTCCGGTAATACTTGATGCCTTCCAGCATCGACAGCTCGTCTGGCTCACAGCGCGAACACACTGCCCGATGTTGAATCGGGCAATTGCTGCAATCTTTTAAATCAAGGGCAAGTTCAGCCATTATTTTGGTCCAGTTTGATCCTGATCAATGTTGGGCGCGCATAATCGCTTAAAGGCTAGACGAATGGACGGACAGACGCAACTTCGCAGACTCGGTCTCTTTGACGCACGAGTGCCCCGCTACACCAGCTACCCGACAGCACCGCATTTCAAAAGCGGCGTTGGGGAAGCGACTGTATTTAATTGGATTTCTGCGATCACGCCCGGTGCAAAGGTGTCGGTCTATGTGCATGTGCCGTTTTGTCGGCGCCTGTGCTGGTTTTGCGCCTGTCGCACGCAAGGCACAAGCACCGCTGGTCCGGTTGAAGCCTATGTGCAAACCGTGAAACGCGAATTGGCCTTGGTAAAGGCGCAGCTTCCCGAAGGTGTTACCATAGAGCATCTGCACTGGGGCGGCGGCACCCCAACGCTGCTGGAACCCGCTATGATCTCGGAACTGGCGAGCGCCGTTTTTGACATGGCGCCGCTGGCAAAAAACGCGCAGTTTTCCGTTGAGATCGACCCCAATGAAATAGACGAAGCCCGCCTCATTGCCTTAGCAAAGGCTGGAATGAACCGGGCCTCGATTGGGGTTCAGGATTTTGATCCGATGATCCAAGAGGTCATTGGCCGCCCCCAAAGCTACGACATCACAAAAGCTGCCGTAGACGGGCTGCGCACGCAGGGGATCACCTCGCTCAATGTCGATCTTCTGTACGGGTTGCCGCATCAAACTGGCGCGCGCATTTCGGACAGCGTGCAAAAGGTGCTGTCTCTAGGCCCAGATCGTATTGCCTTGTTTGGCTATGCGCATGTGCCATGGATGGCACGCCGACAAACCTTGATCCCAACCGAAGCTCTGCCCGGTCCCGAAGATCGTCTCGCCCTTTATAATACAGCACGCGATTTGTTCGTGATGGATGGCTTTGAGGAAATCGGAATAGATCATTTCGCCTTGCCCACTGACGGGCTGTCGGTGGCACATAAAGCGGGCACAATGCGGCGCAATTTCCAAGGCTATACGGAGGACTCATCCCAAGTGCTCATGGGCTTTGGGGCCTCCTCAATTTCGCGCTACCCGCAGGGTTTTGCGCAGAACGAACCCTCCACCTCAAAATACCAAGAGGCCGTGCGCGCGGATCGTCTTGCAATCAGTAAGGGCCATGTGTTTGGCGGCGAAGATGTGCTGCGCGCGCGCATCATTGAAGCGCTCTTGTGTGACTTTGCCGCCGATCTACCGGCCATTGCCAGCGAAGTCGGGGCGCGGGCAAATGACGCTCTCATTTTGGCTGATGGGTTGAACGATGCGCTGCCCGGCGTCACAACTCTGATCAATGGAAGGCTCACAATCCTCGATCACGCGCGCCCCCTTGCGCGGATCATCGCGCGATATTTCGATGCCTATGAGATGAATAGCGCGGGGCATTCGCAAGCCGTCTGATCTGGTCAAATCCGCGCATGCTCCCTAGGTTGTTCAGGCAGCATTGGGAGGACGCCATGACATTCCTGACAACCGCGCGCGCTATTCTGGGCGAGGATTATGTGCTCTCAGCTGCGCAAGCTGCCCGCTATGGCATTGATTTCATGGGTAAATACAAAGGTGCACCGGCGACAGTTCTGCGCCCGGCCAATACCGAAGAAGTCTCGCAACTCATGCGCGCCGCCCATGAGACTGGTCAGCCGATCGTGCCGGTGTCTGGCTCCACCGGGCTGAATGGCGGCGTTCATGCGCCGGGCGGCGTGCTCTTGTCGCTTGATCGTCTCAACCAAATTGAGGAGATCCGCGTTGATGCGCGTGTGGCGGTGGTGGGGGCGGGTGTGATCTTGTCTAATTTGCACGACGCAACCGGGGCACATGATCTGTCCTTTCCCCTGACCTTCGGGGCCAAAGGCTCTGCGATGATTGGCGGGGTGTTGTCGACAAATGCGGGCGGCTCCAACGTCTTGCGCTATGGAAATACCCGCGATTTATGTCTTGGGCTTGAGGTGGTTTTGGCTGATGGGCGTGTGATGGACTTAATGAACGCGCTGCACAAGGACAACACAGGCTACGATCTGCGCGACCTCATGATTGGCGCGGAAGGCACGCTTGGCATCATTACGCGCGCGGTGCTCAAACTGGTCCCTTTGCCCCGCGCCTATGCCACCGCGATGATCGCTGTGCCAACGCTTGGCGTCGCGCTTGAGGCGCTCAACAGTTTGCAAGCGGCAACGGGCGGCGCTGTGGAGGCCTTTGAATACATGCCGCGCGCGCATTTTGACCGGCTCATCGCGTTGAAACCCGAAACCCGCGCGCCCTTTGAGAGGGCATACGACATCAACATATTGCTGGAAGTCGGCGCGACTTCCGCGCGCGATGCCACCGCGAATGCGGACGGAAGCCTGCCGATCATGGGGTATTTGGAGACCGTATTGGGTGATCTGCTGGACAGCGGTGCGGTGCTGGATGCTGTCATCGCACAAACGGAGGCACAGCGCGCGCAAATGTGGGCCGCGCGCGAGGCCGCCGCCGAAATCGCTTTCTCCCGCAGCCCGTTCGTTCTCAATGACATCGCCCTACCGCTTGATGGGATCGAGCCATTTTTTGCCAGTATGGAGGCCCTCTTGCCCCTATTGGATGCGGGCGCTGAGGGCATGGCGGTGGCGCATCTGGGGGACGGAAACATTCACTATATGGTTTACCCAAGTCATGGCGATCCTGCGCATTTGGATGCGATTATGGACGCTGTTGAAGGGGAAGTTCGGGCGCTTGGCGGAAGCTTTTCTGCGGAACATGGGGTTGGCCTGTCCAAAAAGCCATCAATGGCACGGCGCAAAGACCCGGTGGCGCTTGAGGTGATGCGCGCTATCAAATCGGCGCTCGATCCAAAGGGCATTTTGAACCCTGGAAAAGTGCTGCCCGATTGAGCTTTGAACGACAGCGTTGTTTAGATACGAGGGGCTGGCCCCTCGTGCTCCCCAAGGTATTTCAGAACCAAAGAAAATGGCCGTGGTGAGTTTTGGGGCGCGGCACCTCGCCTTGGTTATTTCCAATCAAAGAAATTCTCGCCTGCGCGCGCCAGAAGCGTTTGCGCCATGGCCATCCCCATTTCCGCGCCATCCTCAATTGGACCAGACATCGCATCGCTCAGCGCTTCAGAGCCATCGGTGCGCAGGATTTCGCCGCGCAGGCGCAATGTGCCACCATCAAGCTGGGCGAGTGCTGCAATTGGTGTTTCGCACGACCCATCAAGGGCCGCCAAAAAGGCGCGTTCTGCTGCCAAGCATTGCCCGGTTTCAATGTCGTGCAAAGGCGCCAAAAGGGCAGCGACATTGCTATCATCCGCGCGCCGCTCAATGCCAATCGCCCCTTGGGCAACAGCGGGCAACATATCCTCTGGTGCAATCGCGCTGTGTGGCACCTCTTTGAGCATTCCAAGTCGCGTCAGCCCCGCCATGGCAAGAAATGTTGCATCGGCCACGCCGTCCCGTAGCTTCATGAGCCGGGTTTGGACATTGCCGCGGAACTGCGCGACTTTGAGGTCTGGGAAGCGGTGCAAAATCTGGGCGCGCCGGCGCAGCGACGACGTGCCAACTGTGGCGAATTGCGGCACCTCTGAGAGCGCGTTGTATGTCACTGAGACAAACGCATCGCGCACATCTTCGCGCGGCAAATAGCAATCCAACATAAGCCCCGCGGGCTGCTCGACTGGCATATCTTTCATCGAATGCACAGCGATGTCGATCCCGCCTTGCAACAGCTGCTCTTCGATTTCCTTGGTGAACAGCCCCTTGCCGCCCAGATCCTTGAGCGGTTTGTCTTTGGCGATCAAGGCCGCGTCGTCGCCTGAGGTTTTGATCACCTTCACGGTGAATGCAGTTTCGGGTAAATCATGCGCTGCCATCAACCGGGCACGGGTCTCATGGGCTTGCGCAAGGGCGAGCGGCGAGCCGCGTGTACCGATCTTGAGGGGCGTGGCGGGGGTGGGAAGTGTGACAGTCATGTCATCCGTTTACCCGCGACATGGTGTCGGGGCAACGGTCTTTGAGCGTGCCTTCGCTTGACATTTTGCCGCGTGCCGGGGCACCAAGCTGGCAGCGAAAGGACCATTCATGACAAAGCTTCTGCTGCGCGCCCTTGCTGGCGAAACCCTGCCCACCCCTCCCATCTGGATGATGCGTCAAGCGGGCCGGTATTTGCCTGAGTACAAAGCCACGCGGGCAGAGGCGGGGGACTTTTTGTCGCTGTGCTACAACCCGGAGCTTGCCACTGAAGTCACCTTGCAACCCATTCGCCGCTATGGCTTTGATGCGGCCATCTTGTTTGCGGATATTCTGTTGGTGCCGCAAGCGCTTGGCGCGGATTTGTGGTTTGTCACTGGCGAAGGCCCGCGTTTGTCGACAATCACCACCGAAGAGGATTTTGCCAAACTTGGCTTGGTGGACGACATCCACGACACGCTTAATCCAATTTATCAGACAGTGAAAAACCTCTCTGAAGCCTTGCCGTCCGAGACCACATTGATCGGGTTTGCGGGCGCGCCCTGGACGGTCGCGACCTATATGATTGCCGGGCGCGGAACCAAGGACCAAGGCCCCGCCCATGCGCTCATGGCCGAGAACCGAGCTGTGTTCGATGCGCTCATGGCGCGCATTACGGCGGCGACGATCGAGTATCTTTCGATGCAAATCATGGCGGGTGCAGAGGTCGTAAAGCTCTTTGACAGTTGGGCAGGGTCGCTCAAAGGCGACGATTTCGTCAAATATGCGTTGGAGCCAACGAAAGACATTATCACCGCGCTTAAGGCGCGGCATCCGGACGTGCCGATCATCGCGTTTCCGCGCGAAGCGGGTGAAGGGTATGTTGGGTTTGCGAAGGCCACCGGGGCGCAGTGTGTGGCGCTTGATAATTCGGTGTCTGCGCCTTGGGCGGCGGCGCATGTTCAGGTGGATGGATGCGTGCAGGGCAACCTCGCGTCGCGACATATGGTCACCGGGGGTGTGGAGCTTGTGCGCGAAACACAAGACATCGTCACAGCATTTTCCAACGGGCCGCATATTTTCAATCTTGGACATGGGATCACGCCTGACGCGAACCCGGACAATGTTCAGTTGATGATTGATACTGTGCGCGAGATGGGGGCTTAAGGGGGCTTAGCCCCTCTGGTCTCCCCGTGCCGGGGCGACCATTCACCCCAGGATATTTGCAGAACACTGAAAGACCTGCGGTTTTAGCCGCCGATCACTTTGCAATCGGAGTTGCGCGCTTCCAGGCGACGACAAGCGAGTTCGGCCGCTTCTTTGGTCATGCCAACGAAATTCGCGTTATAGCCGCGCCGGGTTTTGCCGACTTTGCGCAGCGCGTCGCCAAGGGTCGCCAGCTCATTGAGTGCCGTCTTAAGCAAGACGCGTTCGGCGGCATGGTGAGAGGCGAACAGCCCGACAGTGATGCCATAGTGGCGCCCGCCGCTTGTGGAGAGGCGGGTGACAATCTCGGGGGCGCCGGGGCTGCGGGCACGTTCTACGGAGGCCAGAATGATCTCGCGGGGGCGGGCAGGAGGCGTCGGGGCGGAGGCTGGTGCGGAGACAGATGCACGGATCACCTCGGAGGGGTCTGTGCGCGTGACATCTTCGTTTGCGACAACTGCCCCGCTCACTAGATCGGCGACAACGGCGTCTACCACATCGGCATCGGCTACCAAGATTGGATCAGCACCAGGGCGGGCACGCGGGATGATGGAGGTTTTTGGTGCTGTTACGAGGCGGATTGTTTTGCCAACGGCGCCAGGACGTTCACCTGTACTCGCGATGGCTGCGGGCGCGCCTGCGCCAATGCCTTGATTGCCAAGATAGGGAGGTTTGTTCGGGCGGCGCGTGGCAACGCGCGTGGGGGCCGTACGAAAGCCCAAATCCATCAACTCGGCCACTTTCGCATTGCGCGAGGCTGTGGATTGGCCGCCAAACACCGTGGCGATGATCCGCTCGCTGCCCCGCTCTGCGGAGGCGACAAGGTTGAACCCTGCGGCGCGCGTATAGCCTGTCTTGATCCCATCCGCGCCTTTGTAGGCGTTAAGAAACCGGCTGTTGGTATTGGGCAGGGTCTTGCCGCCAACATCGGCGGTCCGGCGCGAAAACAGGTTGTAGTAGCCGGGATAGTCAAAGAACAGATGCCGCCCCATCGTTGTCATATCGCGCGCAGTGGACATATGCCCTGCTTCGGTCAAGCCATGTGCATTTTTGAAGTGGGTGCGCGACATGCCAAGTGCTTTGGCAGTGCGGTTCATTCTGCGGGCGAAAGCCGCTTCGGAGCCTGAAATCGCCTCGCCAAGGGCGGTGGCCGCATCATTGGCCGACTTCACGCCTGCCGCGCGAATGAGGTAGCGCAAGCGCACTTGCGAGCCGGCGCGAAACCCAACCTTAGACGGCGGCTCGGAGGCGGCCTTTTTGGAAATCGTGACAAGGGTATCTGGGGAAATCTCACCGTTCTCAATGGCTTCGAACACGATGTAGAGCGTCATCATCTTGGTCAGCGATGCCGGGTGAAGCTGTGTATCGGCGTTGCGCGCGTGCAAAACCTCGCCTGAGCGCGCATCCACGACCATCGCCGCATAGGGCGCAGCCACCCCGCGCGTCGCGATGGACGCCAGCATAACCATTGAGAATACTACACAAAACCCAACCCTGACGCGCTGCGCCAGACGGTTTTTCCCGTCACTTGCCATTTTCTGCCTCGTTCCGCCGGATCATTGTGCGCCCGGTCGATTACTTATCCACACCCTAGCAGAAGATGGCCGCGCAGAAAATACCTGTTTTTCAATGTCTTTCATGAATTCACCACTGCAAAATCGAACATCTTGTGGCGGGATTGCGCGCAGCCCCTAGATATCCAATTGTGGCAGCAATGTGGCGATGCGCCGGTCTCGTGCTAAAGCCCGTCGATCAGCTCCGGCAAATCACCCAAACTGGCGATTTCGCGATATCTCGCTTGCGAAATCGGCGCTTCGGCATGTTCATAGGCCCAGGTTAGATGATGCGGCACATGCACGCCCCAAGCCCCAATGCTGAGGGCCGGAATCACATCTGATTTGACCGAATTCCCCACCATCATCGCCGCCTCCGCCCCGCCCGCACATTGCGCAAAAATTCGGCCATAAACGGCGGGGGTCTTGTCGGAAACGATCTCGACGCTCGCAAACAATTCGCCCAAACCAGACTGAGCCAATTTGCGCTCTTGGTCCAAGAGGTCTCCCTTCGTGATCATCATGATGTGATGGTCTGATGCCAAGGAGACAATCGTGCGCTCGACCTCTGGCAACAGCTCAATCGGATGGGCCAACATCTCCTGCCCCGCGCTGATCAGCTCGGCAATCACCCGCGCTGGTACTTTTTGATCCGTGACCTCGATCGCTGTTTCGATCATCGACAGGACGAAGCCCTTAATGCCAAACCCATACTGTCCAAGGTTGCGCCGCTCCGCTGCCATAAGCCTCTCGGTGAGGTGGTCAGGGTCGGCAAATTCCGCCAAAAGCGCCGCGAATCGCGCCTGCGTCAGCTTGAAGAATTGTTCATTTTGCCAAAGGGTATCGTCCGCATCGAAGGCAATTGTCGATATTTTACCGCTCATTGTGACCAAACCGCCCTAAGCGCCCCCTTTTAATGCCAGCTTTTCCCACTATATTGCCGCACCTAAACAAGGGAAACCTTGCGAGATGCAAACCGTGGAGATTGCTTGCGTGACTTCTGACAGGATCAACATGTCTGGACAGGGCGACGATTTTGATGACGACGGCGATGCCGCGCTCAAAACCAAAGCCAAACCCAAGACCAAGCGACCACCGCTTTACAAGGTGCTGATCCTCAACGACGATTTCACACCGATGGAATTCGTGATGATGGTGCTTGAGCGCTTCTTTGGGCTCAATCATGCGCAGGCGTTTGAAATCATGATGACCGTGCATAAAAAGGGCATGGCCGTTGTTGGGGTCTACGCCTATGAGATCGCGGAAACCAAAGTGACGCAGGTGATGGAGCTGGCGCGCCAGCATCAACATCCACTCCAATGCACAATGGAACGCGAGTAGCGCCCGGTCGGCGTTTCGCCCTGATTTTCGGTTTTTCCCAATGTCACACCCTCGATTGTCCCATGCTTTGACGAGCGGCGCTTTGACGTTGCCTGAGGGTGTGTTGCGCGTCATCGAGCCGCCTGAGGGGGCGCGCCCCACTGATTACGGCGCAGACAGGCTAGAGGTCCAGAGCCGCAGCGCCCTTGCCCATACGCAATGGGCGCGGTTTGGGGTCACCGCCGCGCGCCACTTTGATACGCCCGCGCCCTCTGCCCTGATCCACCTGCCCCGCGCAAAGGACGCCGCACGCGCGGCCATCGCACAGGCCGCGCACGATGTGGATCTCTTGATCATTGATGGGCAAAAAACCGATGGCATTGAAAGCATCCTGAAGGCCGTGAAAGCGCGCGCTGAGATTCTTGGCGTGGTTTCTAAGGCGCATGGGAAAACCTTCTGGTTCGCCTCCAAAGGCACAGATTTTTCCGACTGGAAGGGCGCGCCGCGCGAAGTTGCTGGTGGCTTCATGACCCTGCCTGGCGTGTTCTCGGCAGATGGGCCGGACAAAGGCTCAGAGGCGCTTGTCGATGCTTTGCCTGCGCTGTCTGGCCATGTTGTTGATCTGGGTGGGGGATGGGGCTTTTTGGCGCGCCATGTGCTGACAAACCCGGAGGTGACCCATTTGGATTTGGTCGAAGAGGACGCCGACGCATTGACCTGCGCGCGCCAAAACCTGCCTGATCCCCGCGCCGCGTTTCACTGGGGCGACGCGACGATCTTCAAGTCAGCGCGCCTTGTCGATCATGTCGTCATGAATCCGCCGTTCCACAAAGGGCGCAACGGGGTGCCTGCGCTTGGCATGGCCTTCATTCGGCAGGCGGCGACCATTCTCGCCCCCACAGGCACGCTCTGGCTGGTCGCCAATCGCCACCTGCCTTATGAAGACGAATTGGGCCGCGCCTTTCGCGAAGTCGAAGCCCTCACTGGCACCCAAAGCTTCAAAGTAATCCGCGCCGCAAAACCTCATCGCCAGAAGCGCTAATTCAACGTAAGTTTCCTTAAAGCCAAGGAATCAGGAGTTTTCCATGTCCTTTTCCATCGCGGGTAAAACCGCCATTGTGACCGGCGCCGCCAATGGTGTTGGCCTCGCGATTGCCCGGCATTTCATCGACAAAGGGGCGCGGGTGATTTGCGCCGATATGGACGAAGCGGGATTGATCCAAGAGTTCGGCGCGAACCAAGAGAGTGACCTGGACGGCGCGGAACCGATGGTGCGGATTTTCTCGGGCGATCTGCGTGAAAAGCTCACAGTCGCCAACCTTTTGTCCGCCACGATTGATGCGTTTGATCGGGTCGATATTCTCATCAATGCGTCCCGTCAGGTGATGACCTCTGACCCGCTTGATAGCGATGACAAAGCTGTTGAAACGCTGTTGGATCAAAACCTTATGGCTTCTCTTCGGCTCAGCCAGGCGGTCGCGCGGCGCATGATTTCACAGGGCGAAACCGATACCGATGAGGGCGCGCAACTTGGGTCTATCGTCAATTTGACCTCCATTGCCGCGGTCCGCACGCAGCCCGGCCTCATGGCGTTTTCCATCGCATCCGCAGCCCTCGAACAGGCCACGCGCTCGCTCGCTGTGGCCCTTGCCCCGCACAACATCCGCGTCAATGCCGTGTGTTTTGGCTCGGTTATGTCCGCCTCTTTTCGCGATGCGATCCGCGACAATCCAGACATGCGCGACATGGTGATTGACGGCACACCACTTGGGCGTATTGCTGAGGCTAGCGAAGTCGCTGAGGCCGCGCATTTCCTCTCGTCCTCCGCGTCGCGTTTCATGACCGGCCAAGTCGTCACAGTCGACGGCGGGCGCACGGTGGTGGATGCCGTTGGCGCGCCAACACACTAAACGCTCCCTTGAATGGACAGCTCAATGACCGACACAGCCCAGCCGATGCTTGATGAAAAATCCCGCGCCAGCGATTGGTTTGCCGCCCTGCGCGATCAGATCGTCGCGGCCTTTGAAGACATCGAAGACCAACTCACAACCGGACCGACAGCAGAGCGACCTGCCGGGCGGTTTGAGGTGAGCAAGACCAGCCGTGAGAATGGTGGGGGCGGCGGGTTGATGAGCGTCATGCGCGGCGGGCGAGTCTTTGAGAAAGTCGGTGTCAACATCTCAACAGTGCACGGCACACTTGGGGAAACGGCGCAAAAGTCGATGGCGGCGCGCGGCGTGCCGGGCATCGAAACGGACCCAAAATTCTGGGCCTCAGGCATTTCGCTTGTCGCGCATATGCAAAACCCACACGCCCCGGCGGTACACATGAACACCCGCATGTTCTGGACCCCAAACGCATGGTGGTTTGGCGGCGGCGCAGATCTCAATCCCTGCCTCGAATATGACGCGGATACCGCCCATTTTCACGCCACCATGAAGGCCGGATGTGATCCGCACGGAGCCGATTATTATGACCGCTTCAAGGCCTGGGCGGATGAGTACTTCTATGTCCCGCATCGCGGGCGGGCGCGCGGCGTTGGCGGGGTGTTTTATGATGACCAGAACAGCGGCGACTGGGAGGCGGATTTCGCCCTCACGCAGGACGTAGGCCGCGCCTTTCTCCCCGCCTATGTGCCGCTCATCACCGCCCGCATGACCCAACCCTGGGACGAGGCCGATAAGGACGCGCAACTGGTCCACCGGGGTCTCTATGCCGAATACAACCTGGTCTATGATCGCGGCACCAAATTCGGCCTCGCAACAAATCATGACGCCAACGCTGTCCTCATGAGCCTGCCCCCCATGGCGAAGTGGGTCTGACCCAAGTTCGACCTTGCCCCAAGGTCAAAATCGCCCCACGCTCTCCACAACCAAGGAGCGTGCACCATGCAGGATCATCCCAAAACCGCCATTATCACCGGAGCCGCCCGTGGGATCGGTTTAGCGACCACGCGCCTGATGCTTGAGGCCGGGTGGCGGGTCGCGATGGTTGATCGTGACACGGAGGTTCTGACGGATGAAGCCACCTCGCTTGACGGCGCATTTCACGTCCATTGCGATGTCTCTAACCCCGATCAAGTCACCGAAATGATCCAATCGGTGATCAGTGAAACCGGGCGCATTGATGCTGTCGTCAACAATGCCGGTGTTGCGGATTTTGGCCCTATTGAGGCCACCACCTTTGAACGATGGCGCAGGGTCATGGACACCAATCTTGACGGGGTGTTCCTCGTCAGTCAGGCCGCCATTCCCGCCCTCAAACACACGCGCGGCTGCCTCGTAAACATCGCATCAATTTCCGGCCTGCGTGCGTCCACGCTGCGGGTCGCCTACGGCACCTCAAAGGCCGCCGTCATGCACCTCACCCAACAACAAGCCGCCGAGCTTGGCGAATACGGTATTCGCGCCAATTGCGTGTGCCCCGGCCCGGTGCGCACCAAACTCGCTATGGCCGTACACAGCCAGGACATCATCGACGCCTACCATGACGCAATTCCCCTCAATCGCTACGGCACAGAAACCGAAATCGCGCAGGTGATTGCCTTCTTACTGTCTGAAAAAGCAAGTTATGTCACAGGGCAAATCATTGCCGCGGATGGCGGGTTTCAATCGACCGGCATTGGCTTGCCTGCCTTGCGCGACTAGGTCGCGAGATCGCCCAAATCCTCAAGATCAAAGGCCGCCGCCATCAAGGCGCGGGTATAGGCGGTCTTGGGCGCATCAAACACCTGCGCCGCCTCCCCCGCTTCCACGATATCCCCCGCCTTCATCACCATCACCTTATGGGACAGCGCGCGCACCACCCGCAAATCGTGGCTGATAAACAGATAGGCCAAACCGTGGCGCTTTTGCAAATCGCGCAAGAGGTCAACAATCTGCGCCTGAACCGTCATATCAAGCGCCGAAGTCGGCTCGTCAAGCACCACCAATTTTGGCCGCAAAATCATTGCTCGCGCGATGGAAATCCGCTGCCTTTGTCCGCCCGAAAACTCGTGTGGATAGCGCTCCATCATCGCCGGATCCAACCCGACTTCCTTCATGATATCCGCCACCATATCGCGACGACTGCGCCCCGGCTCGATCCCATGCACCGTCAGCCCTTCCGCGATGATTTCCTCGCATGACATGCGCGGCGAGAGGGAGCCAAACGGGTCTTGGAATACGATCTGCATATCGCGGCGCAATGGGCGCAATTCGCGCGATTTCAATCCGTCTGTGCGCGCTCCCATGAACACAACTTTACCCTCTGAGCCAATCAGTCGCATCACCGCCAGCGCCAGCGTTGTTTTGCCCGATCCGCTTTCGCCCACAATCCCCAGCGTTTCGCCCGCGCGCACCGTGAAATTCGCGCCATTGACGGCTTTCACGTGCCCAGCGGTTCTGCGTAAAAAGCCGCTCTGAATGGGGAACCAAACTTTAAGGCCTTCCGCTTCAGCCACCACCTTCGCACTTTGATCAACAGGGTCCGGTCTGCCCGTGGCCTCCGCCGATAACAGCATCTTGGTGTAGGGGTGTTTGGGGTCGGAAAACAGCGCCTCCGTGCGCTCATGCTCAACAACCTCGCCGCCCTTCATCACATAAACCCGATCCGCAATTTTGCGCACCACCCCAAGGTCATGGGTGATAAACAACATCGACATATCTTCAGCTTTTTTCAGCTCGGCTAGGAGCGTCAAAATCTGCGCTTGAATTGTCACATCAAGCGCCGTTGTTGGTTCATCCGCGATCAAGAGTTCCGGCCCATTCGCCAACGCCATCGCAATCATCACCCTTTGACGTTGCCCCCCCGAAAGCTGGTGAGGATAAGCGTCAAGGCGGCGGGCAGGATCAGGAATTCCAACCTTTTCCAGCAGTTCAATGATGCGCTCTCGCACCGCCGGACCCTGCAACCCTTGGTGCAATTCGATCGACTCGCCCACTTGTTTTTCGATCCTGTGGAGCGGGTTGAGCGAGGTCATAGGCTCTTGGAAAATGAAGGAAATATCGTTGCCGCGCACCTTGCGCAAAAGGTCTTTTGAGGCGCCAACCATTTCTTGATTGTCATAGGTGATCGAGCCGGAGATCGCCGCACTATCAGGCAACAGCGCCACCGTTGAAAGCGCGCTTACCGACTTGCCCGAGCCACTTTCTCCAACGATTGCAACGGTTTCACCCCGGTCCACATGGAAGCTCACGCCTTTTACCGCGCGGTTTTCCTTGCCATCCTGGCGAAACGCAACTTCGAGGTTTTTGACGTTGAGCAAACTCATTGAAATGTCTTTCGCGGGTCAAAGGCATCGCGAATGCCCTCAAAGATAAACACCAAAAGCGACAACATCAGCGAGAATGTCACAAAGGCAGTAAAGCCAAGCCAGGGCGCTTGGAGGTTCTGCTTGGCTTGCTGGGTCAGCTCGCCCAATGACGGCGCGGAGGACGGCAGACCGAAGCCCAGATAATCAAGCGTCGCAAGCGTGCCAATCGCGCCAGAAATCACGAAAGGCAGCATTGTCAGCGTCGCCACCATCGCATTTGGCAGGATGTGGCGAAACATAATCACCCGATGCCCGACACCAAGCGCACGCGCCGCGCGCACATACTCAAAGTTGCGCGCCCGCAAGAATTCCGCGCGCACCACAGGCACCAAGGCGGTCCAGCCGAACAGCACAGTCACAAACACCAAGAGCCAAAAACTGCGCCCCAGAATGGCGAACAAAATGATAATCACATAGAGGCTCGGCGTAGAGGTCCAGATTTCGATGATGCGCTGAAAAATGAGGTCCGTCAGCCCGCCAAAATACCCCTGTACCGCGCCTGCAATAATGCCAATCAGTGCTGTCGCCGCTGTCACGATCAAACCGAAAAACACAGACAATCGAAAACCATAAATCACCCGCGCTGCCACATCGCGGGCTGTGTCATCCGTGCCCAGCCAATGGTCGCGATCCGGGGCCGAGGGCGCGGGGCCGCCAATGTCATTGACTGTGTTGTAACTGTAGGGAATGAGGGGCCAAAGCACCCAGCCCCGCGCCACATCCTCGCCCTCAAACGTGCCGCTCGCGGCTTGGCTCATCACGTCTTGCGGCGCGTCAAAACACGCCTCAAGCCCCCCCGTTTTGATCAAACATTGCACCGCCTCATCGCCATAATCGGCTTCCGTGCGAAAATCGCCGCCAAAGGCCGTTTCCGGATAGAACTTCAAGAACGGCACGTGCAAATCGCCACGATAGCTGACCAAGATCGGTTTATCATTTGCGATGACTTCGGCAAAAAGCGACAGCCCAAACAGCAATGAAAACACGATCATCGACCAGTAGGCCCGGCGGTTTTTCTTGAAGTTGCGCCAGCGGCGCTGGTTCAGCGGTGAAAGCGCCATCCTCAACCCTCCCGCGTGCCAAAGTCGATGCGCGGATCAATCAGCACATACATCAAATCCGACAACAACCCGACGACAAGACCCATTAATCCGAAGACGAAAAGTGTGCCGAAAATCACCGGATAATCGCGCTGCAACGCGGCCTCAAAACCAAGCCGCCCAAGCCCATCAAGCGAGAAAATCGACTCGATAATGATCGATCCACCAAAAAACACCGACACGAAAAGTGCGGGGAAACCAGAGATCACGATCAGCATCGCGTTGCGAAACACATGCCCATAAAGCACCCGCGATTCAGACAAGCCCTTGGCGCGGGCAGTCATGACATAGTGCTTTTTGATCTCGTCCAAAAACGAGTTTTTCGTGAGTAACGTCAGCGTCGCAAAACTCGCAATCGTTGTTGCGAGAACAGGTAGCGCAATATGCCAAAGGTAGTCGCCCACCTTGCCCAAAAGGCTCAGCTCCTCCCAATTGTCCGAGGTCAGCCCGCGCAGCGGAAAGACCTGCCAATAGCTGCCGCCCGCAAACAAAACGATCAGCAAGATCGCGAATAAAAACCCGGGGATCGCGTAGGCCACGATGATGAGCGCCGAGGTCCAGCTGTCAAACCGCGAGCCATCGCGCACAGCTTTGCGAATGCCCAGTGGGATCGAAATCAGATAGGCGATCAAGGTCGACCAAAGCCCAAGCGTAATTGACACCGGCAGCTTTTCCGCGACCAATTCAAACACCCCTATCGAGCGGAAATAGCTCTCCCCGAAATCGAGCCGCAAGTAGTTCCCGATCATGGTGAAAAAGCGAACAATCGGGGGTTTGTCGAAGCCAAACTCACGTTCCAGTTCAGCGATATACTCAGGGTCCAGCCCTCGCGCACCGAGGTATTTTCCGCCCCCCGCGCCTGCGTCCGCGCTGGCCAAAGCACCGCCGGCATCCCCGGCGCCGCCGGTGATCCCTTCCATGACGTTGCCGCCGCCTTCCATCTGCGCGATGATTTGATCAATCGGCCCGCCGGGCACAAACTGAGTGAGCGCAAAATTGACGACCATGATCCCGAACAATGTCGGGATGATCAGCAACAGCCGTCGCAGGATATAGGCGCCCATGCGTGGTCCTCATAGTCGTCGTTATGTGCCTGTCAGCCCAGATTTTGGCCGGGGTGCGCGTTTTGATCGCGCCTTGTCGTTCTTCGTATCACCAACCCAAGCGCAGGCCAAGCACGGCGTTAACGCAACGCCCCAGACGCGCGCAAAGCTTCTCGTTTTTCTGCGTCAAACCACCAGTAATCCAAGTACCCTAAGTCCAGCGGCGCGATGGTGTCTGGATATCCAAATGTATCGTAAAATGCCACTGTATGTTCAGGCTTATACCACTGCGGAATACCAATCATTTTGGTGCGCAACGCGCGGTCAAACGCGCGAACCCCCGCTTTCATGTCCTCAAGGGTTGGCGCGAGAACGACCGGCGGGATCAGCGCATCCACGGCCGGATCACGCAATCGCATAATGTTGCGCGATGAGTTGTCCGCGGTTTTGGATGCGAACCATTGCTCCAACCCAATGCCCGGTTCAAAAACCATCGCAATTCCGTGCCCGGTGATGTCAAAATCCCCAGCCCGGCGTCGTTCGATATATTGCGAGGTATCCACTCGGTTGAGCGCGGCATTTACCCCCAGAAACTGCATATTTTCCACGATCGGATTTATGACGCGATCCAAGGTCGGCGAGTAGGACAGAAAGGTTGCATCAAGGGTCTTCCCGTCTTTGCGCCGCATTCCATCTTCGCCAATTTCCCAACCTGCCGCATCCAAAAGCGCCGAGGCTTTGCGCAACACGCTGCGCGCCGGACGATTCTGCGCCGCGTCGTTGACAGGTGGCACAACAGCCTCATCCGTCAAAATAGTCTCGGGCAGCAATCCTTGCTCCACCAAGGGCTGCAAAATCGCCAGCTCCCCCTCTGTGGGCGTGCCAGTGGCAGCCATGTCGGTGCCCGGCCAAAAGCTATCAACCCGCTTGTAAAGCCCATAAAACAAAGCGTCATTGGACCATTCAAAGTTGAACATCAATCCCAGCGCTTCGCGCACCCGAATGTCCTGCCACATCGGTCTATCAAGATTGAACACGAAATTCGTCGCTGCGCCGACATTCCCATCGGGGAAGGTCGCCTTGATCACGCTGCCATTCTCGATCGCCGGAAAATCATATCCGGTCGCCCAATCCTTTGACGAGGTTTCAACGCGAAACGTAAACGCCCCGCCCTTGAACCCTTCAAAGGCGGCTTGGCTATCGCCAAAATATTCCGTGCGGATGCTGTCAAAGTTGTTACGCCCGATTTGGAGCGGATGGCTGCTGCCCCAGTAGTTTGGGTTGCGCGTATACACCACCTGTCGCCCAAAGTCCTTTGACCCCAAAACATAAGGCCCGGTCCCCATGAAGGGCACCTCGGCGCTGTCGTCCAGCCGTTGTCCGGTTTTTTCAAACCACGCTTTGGAAAACACCGGCGTTGTTGCCCCAGCAAAACCAACGCGTTCATTGCGCGGGGCGGTCTCGGTAAAGGTGAATTTGATCCGGTGAGGCCCCTCAACCTCAACCGCCTGAATGAACCCCTCAACGATCCGGCGATATTCCGAAAGCCCCTGTTCCAAGAACAGGTTAAACGAAAACGCCACGTCTTCCGCCGTCATTGGCGTGCCATCAGCAAAGGTCACATCATCGCGCAAGTTGAACGCGATCCAGCTCAAGTCTTCGGGGTATTCCATCGTTTCGCACAAAAAGCAGTACATGCCAAAGGGATCGTCCGGCAGGGAGACCAACACGCCTTCAGCGGTGATATCCGAGTTGCCTTCAGCTTGGCCTTTGCGGGCAAATCGGTTGAAACTGTCAAAAGCGCCAATTGCACCAATCGAAATCTCGCCGCCTTTTGGCGCGTCCGGGTTCACAAAATCCAAATGCGTCATATCCGCGGGGTACTTCACGTCCCCGTAGTTGGAAAAGGCGTGCGTTGTAGTGGTCTCTTGCGCCATGGCCGCAAACCCACTCACCACCGCGATCAAGCCGCCCGCCATCAGCCCGTTCAGCATCCATCCCCATGCGCCTTGCCGCCCTTCAGAGCGCGCCATCGTCTTGGCAGTCACAAACGGTTGAGATGTGGCAGTGTTGGTCAAACGCTTCATGGTCGATCCCTTTTTCGTGGTTCTTCCCAAGCTACTGCGCCCGCGCAAATGATCAAGACGAGATTACGTGATCACAGCGGATCGACCCGAATCATACGCCGCGATGCACACTGCCTTTGCACGCTCATAGAAAAAGGCCGCGCGGTGTCCCGGCGGCCTTTCTCAATTCACTCTTGTCGCCAAGGGGCGCGCGCCTTAGCCGCCGATGGTTGCGAGATAGGCAATCACATTGGCGCGGTCTTCAACCTTTTTGAACCCGGCGAAAGACATCTTGGTGCCCGGCGCATAGTCTTTTGGCTTTTCAAGGAATGCGTTCAGCTCATCAACAGTCCAAGCGATGTCGGCTTTGTCGGTCAACGCGCTGGAGTAGGCGAACCCGTCGATTTCAGCAATTGGGCGGTCGACAATGTTATACAGCGTTGGGCCTGTGCCGTTCGCGCCGTCTTCCAGCTTGTGGCAGGCTTTGCATTTGTTGAAGGCCTTTTCGCCTTTCGCAACATCCGCCGCCGCATAGACCTCCGCGAAGGGCACCTCAGGGGCGTCCTCTTCTTCGGCATCATTGCCTTCATCCAGCGTCGCAATGATATAGCCTTGCTTGGCATGATCACCTTCTTCGCCGTGACCGCCAGCATCCATCGAATAGAGCGAATCCGAGGCCCATAGCGTAAACATGAAAATCAAAAGCGCGCCCGTAGAAGCCGCCAGTACTTTGGTTCTTGTCATTGTGTCGAACATGTCGCGTTCCGTCCTATCCCGTGTTGGTCGCCTTCTATATGCTTCCCCTGCCCTCTTTCAAGCGTTATGAGGCGCGACCAAATGCCCAAATGGTCGGATTGCCCAGAAACCAACCAAAAAAGTGAGCGAAAAATGACCCGCAAAATCGCCTTCCAAGGGGAACCCGGCGCCTATTCCCACCAAGCCTGCTCCGAAGCACGCCCGGATATGGAAGCTTTACCCTGCAATACTTTCGAGGAGGTTATCGCCGCCGTGAAGGAAGGCATAGCCGACGAAGCCATGGTCCCGGTGGAAAACACCACCTACGGGCGGGTCGCTGATATCCACCGCCTGTTGCCGGAGTCCGGGCTGCATATTCTGGACGAGGCATTCGTACGGGTGCGCATCGCGCTCTTGGGGCTGCCGGGAACGAAGGTCGAAGACATAAAAACCGTTCGCGCACATCTTGTGCTCTTGCCGCAATCCGCTGGTTTTCTAAAACAACACGGCATAGCCGGTGTCGCGGCCGCCGATAGCGCAGGCGCCGCCGCCGAACTCGCTGAGCACAAAACAGCGAATGAAGGCGTGCTCGCCTCAGCGCTCGCCGGCGATATCTACGGCTTGGATGTGTTGGCGCGCGACATCGAAGATCACGGCCATAACACCACAAGGTTCCTGATAATGGGGCGCGACCCCAACCTGACCCCGCGCGGCAATGATGGCATGATGACGACCTTTGTCTTTCAAGTGCGCAACATCCCCGCCGCGCTCTACAAAGCCATGGGAGGGTTCGCAACAAACGGCGTGAACATGACAAAACTCGAAAGCTATATGGTCGGCGGCTCTTTCACAGCTACACAGTTTTACGCCGATATCGAAGGCCACCCAGAGGACGCCGCAGTGGCGCGTGCCTTGGAGGAATTGTCGTATTTCACAACACAAACCAAGATCCTAGGCGTCTACCCCGCCGATCCCCGCCGCCATGGCTAGCGTCACGCTTCGTCTGGCCGCGCCCAGCGATGCGCGCGGCCTTGCGCAGCTGATGCACGGTGCCATTCACGCGATTTCCGATTGCGATTACACCAAAGCCCAGCGCGATGCATGGTCGCCCGCGCCCATGCCAGCCGCCAACATGGCCGGACGTCTGACCGATGGCCGCACAGTTTGGGTCGCTGAAACGGCAGAACCGACCGATCCGCTTGGGTTTATCGAGCTTGAGGCGACAGGCCACATCGATTGCTTCTACCTCACACCCTCCGCCCAAGGCACGGGCGTCGCAACCTTGCTGTTCGCCGCCCTTGAGGCACAGGCCCGCGCGCGCGGACTGGGCACACTCACCGTTGACGCCAGCACAGTCGCCAAGCGGTTCTTCCTCAAACGCGGATTTCTCGTCATCGAAAAGCAAACCCTAAAGCGCGCCGGGATCACTCTCCATAACTTCAAAATGCAAAAAACGCTGCCCTAAAGGCGCTGCCCCATCAGCACCAAGACCCGCGCATTGTTTCTTGCAAAACGCGTCTGCCAGGGGCGAAGCAAGTTCGCCTTACCTCTCAACATGTTTCTTGCGAAACACGTCTGCCGGGGGGCGAAGCGAGTTCGCCATACCTCTCGACATGTTTCTTGCGAAACACGTCTGCCGGGGGGCGAAGCGAGTTCGCCCTTCTTTGGTTCAAAATACCTCGGGGGGTTTGGGGGGCTGGCCCCCCAACAGGTGGTGCGGGTTTGGGGGGCTGGCCCCCCAACAGGTGGTGCGGGTTTGGGGGGCTGGCCCTGTGTTCAAACGCCCCTTGCTTGGCAGCGTTCTTCCAGCTCCGCCGAGTATTCCGCAACCCGGCGCCGAAACCGTTTTTGAATCGACGTGCGCGCCAGCTTGGCCGATTGGATCATCAAGCGCGCCGGGATTGTTTGCGGTTCCGCCTTCACAACAATATTGAGCCGCGTGCGCGACCGCGACATTGCCACCAACTCAATCGAAGCATCCATTTCTAAGCCCGCCGAATGCATAAGCGCGCGCATTCCGTTGGGTTTGTCATATTCGGTCAATTCGACATTGGCTTTGCGCACTCGGCCCCGATACTCAAATTCTGCGCGCCACTTCATACCTGGGCCCGGCTCGGTCAGGCTGTCGATGCGCACGATTTCCGCCCCGCGGCGCAATGCAGCGCGCTCAAACCAATCGAAATCGGAAATATGTTCAAACACAGCGTCAATAGAAGCAGCAATGTCTTCGCGGGTGGTGATTTCCATGGGGTGTTCCTTCGTCTGCTCGGCGCGGCCGCCTCAAATATGACCTGCAAGGGGTCGCTTATGGGTCTTATGCCCGGTTTTGCGTGACTCTGAGGTTAATCGAGGCTGTCGGCAAGCCAATTCTTCATCAAAACCTGCGCAATTGCCCCTGTGCGCGGCCTGTTGATCACAGGATGCGTCCCCGAAAACACCTGCAACAATTCTTCCCGCGTGACCCAGAGCGCATCTTCCAGCTCTGCCGGGTCCAAGGTGATATCGCGCGCCGTGGCGCGTGCGCGACAGCCAATCATCAATGAAGACGGGAACGGCCATGGCTGGCTCTCGATCATCGTAACATCCGTGACCGGCACCCCCGCTTCCTCCATCACCTCGCGCGCCACCGCATTGGCCACCGTTTCCCCCGGCTCGATAAACCCGGCAAGAAGCGAGTACATGCCATCCGGCCATCCCGGCGAACGCCCAAGGAGCATGTTATTACCATCGGTCACCAACATGATCGCGACAGGATCGGTGCGCGGGAAATGTTCGCGCGCGCAGGCCGGACAATCGCGTTTCCACCCGCCTTCGGCCCAATCGCTTTGTGTCCCACAGGCCGCGCAAAACCCATGCGATCGGTGCCACTCAAACATACCGCGCGCGGTGGCACAAACCTCACCCTGAAGTGGCGTGAGGGCGGCCAACATCCCGCGCAAATCGGTGAACCGTGCGTCTTGCGGCAAATCCCCCATGCGCGGCGCGGGCTGATCCAATCCCGCCATCCCCGGCCCCTGATCGGCGGCGTCAATCTCCGGGTTCCAGCCTGAAACATCCATCGCCACCATCGCGTGACCTTGCCACAGCCCCAAGAACAAAACCTCCGGCGCAGCCAGCCCCAAAAGCGGATGATCCGGCGCCAGCCAATGCAACGCTAAGTCACCTGTGCGCCCAGACTCCCCCGACACCAAAGGCCGTCCGCGCCAAAAGGCAATCACCTTGGTTGTTGGCAGTTTGCTCAGTTCAACCGCCTCTTTGCGCCGGTGCGCCGCGCGGTCCAATCCGCCTGCGCGAAACGCAAGCTGGCTAATGTCGATCATGGTCTTGCCTCGCTTCTGCCAGATTTCTGCCCTAATTCCCCGTTACCATGGTGGTGTAACAAGTCAAAATGGACAATGAATTACATTGCGTGAAACGCTGCCCAGTTACTCGCTTTAAACGTGTATTTTTTGCATGGCTTTCCCGCGTGAGGCACGGTAACTGTCTGGAAGGGATACGCCAAAAGTATATTTTCACCGGATTTTCCGGTCGAAGGGGGATGGAGCTTGGAGAACCCAAGTCCTGATAAATCGACGCCCGGAGTTGCGGGCGACTATGCCAGCGTTATGGATCTGCGGATCATGGCGACGTCGGATTTGCATATGCACGTCCTGCCCTATGACTATGTCATCGACGCCCCTTCTGAGCAATTCGGCTTCGCGCGGGTTGCCACCTTAATTCGTCGCGCACGGGCAGAGCACAAAAATGCGCTGCTGTTTGACAACGGCGATCTGTTTCACGGCACCCCCATGGGTGATGCCTATTCCGATCGATTGCGCGACCCGTCCATTCGCAGCCCGATCCACCCGATGATCACCGCTATGAAATCCCTCAAGTATGACGCGATGGTGCTGGGGAACCACGATTTTGACTTTGGCCTCGATTTGTTGTCCCGCGCCATTGGTCAGGCCTCGTTCCCTGTGGTGATTTCCAACGCCTCCCTCAACAGCAGCCACGGCCAAACAACGCTACCAAGGCCCATGGTGCAGCCGTTCGCTTTGTTGGATCGCAAATTCACCGATGTTGCGGGGGCTGTGCACCGGATGCGCATTGGTGTGCTTGGGTTTTTGCCCCCCAATACTGTGCGCGACCTGCGCGACCGAGATTTATCCGTCGAGACCAGCGGCATTGTTGAAACCGCGCGCATCATGGCGCCTCACCTGCGCGCGATGGGCGCGGATATCGTGATCGCACTTGCCCATTCCGGCATTGGCGCCGACACCGAAGACCCGGCGCTTGAAAATGCAGTCGTGCCACTTGCGCGCCTGCGCGACATCGACGCAATCGTCTCTGGCCATGATCACCAAGTCTTTCCCGGCCCGCTTCGCCGCCCCTGCCCCGCGGCTGACGCGACCACTGGTTTGATCCACGGCACGCCTGTTGTCTCGCCCGGTTTTTGGGGGTCACATCTTGGGTTGATTGATCTGCGCCTTGGTCGCTCAAACGACGGCAAGTGGTCGGTGCTGTCGGGCCGCAGCGAAGCCCGCCCGGTCGCGCGCATGGATCATGTCGCAGGGCGTGTGCGCGCGCTCGTTCCCCCGGACCCAAACGTCACCAAAATGATGGCCGTGATGCACGACGCCACCCTATCACGGGTACGACGCAAGGTTGGTGAAACCACGAACCACCTCCACAGCTATTTCGCCATGATCGCCCCCAGTTCGGCCCTCCAAATCGTCCATCAAGCCAAACTCTGGTTCACGCAACGCGAAATCGCCGGCACTGCGCTGGCAGAGCTGCCTATCGTCACCTCAACACCGCCCTTCAAGGCGGGTGGCCTGCCTGGTCCTGGATTTTTCACCCATATCAAACCCGGCTCGGTAAACCTGCGCTCAATTGCTGACCTTTATTTGCATCGCAATGACATCTGCGCCCTGCGAATCACCGCAGCGGGCCTGACAGAATGGTTAGAACGCGCAGCGTCGATCTATTGCCAAATCATCCCCGGTGAACAACGCCAACAATTGATCCTGCCCGCCACCCCCGCCTATCTCTTTGAAACTGTAAGCGGTGTTGACTACGAAATCGACCTCTCCGCCCCGGCGCGCTATTCGCTTGAAGGCACGTTACAAAACCCGGAAGCGCACCGGATTGGCCCGCTCACGCGAGATGGAAAAGTCTTAGACGATAACAGCGAAATCCTGCTCGTCACCAACTCCCACCGCGCCACAGGCGGCGGGGGGTTTGCCAGCGCAAACACCAATAAAATCGTGCTCGATATCCCCGTGGCGATCCGTGAAGTCCTTGGCAGCTATTTCGCCCATAACAGCCCCGTCAGCTTGGATTTGCGCCCAAACTGGGGGTTCAAACCGATGCCCGGAACAGCGCTGCAATTT
Organism: Maritimibacter sp.; assembly: GCA_050633625.1. Lineage (GTDB taxonomy): Bacteria > Pseudomonadota > Alphaproteobacteria > Rhodobacterales > Rhodobacteraceae > JBOEGW01. Next base: position 290,149 of record JBOEGW010000003.1, read on the forward strand.
CGCTCCGCCCCGCAAGCCGCCGCCTTTGTGAACGAGCTTGAGCATCTGGCGATCGCCCCCGGCGAAACGGATCAAAATGGGTTCTTGGAATTCACTTTGTCACTCTGACGCTTGATCCCGCCGCAAGGACCGCCTATATGCGCCTTGAGAGGTTGGCGCGGGCGAGCGCCTCGCCAACCCGGTCAGATCCGGAAGGAAGCAGCCGTAACGAGCCCCGCTTGGGTCGTTGTCCAGCCTCTCACCTACGCCGTTTTTTGCCGCGTCATTCTGCGCGCCGCGAAAACGACACTCCCCAAATTGGTGGTTTGTGAGCGCGCGTGTCTCCGCATTGGGGGACAGGGGTCCAGGTTGGGGGACAGGGGTCCAGTCAGCAAATGCGCCCCCTCAACAGGCGCCCGCCTGCTGTGCCCCATAAGCGGCCTGACTTGCTGTATATTTATCGCCATATTGTGAGGAAAGCTGTTCTTTCAGGCCGCTGCAAGAAAACCCCATCATCTTGATATACCCTTTCGCGGACCGGGCAGCCTGCGCGTTCCAATCAACCGACAGGCTATTCACAGCAGTTGTCGCATCCGCCACGCTATACCCATCGCCATACGGGGAGGAAAGTTGCTCAATGAGACCCGCTTTCGAAAATCCCTGCATGTTCAAATAACTGTTAGCAGACCTCACTGCGTTTTTCTGAGGGCCACTCAGCCCTTGAGCATGGACGACGGATGACGACATTAGGACGATGGCGCAGAGGCTTAGGGCGAACATGTTCTTCACGTTGGATATATCCTTTAAGCGGTTTTCTGGCACGAGTAATCAACTGAAGAGAGTGTACAGCCGTCAAGTTTTTTGGCAATGCGTGCCACCTGTCCGTTTCAGTTGCCGCTTTTTTGGGCGGTCGTTTCGGTGTCGGCTGGTCTGGTCGTTCAGGGTCATAAGGCGTATGAACGCCCCAACCGGCCGCAACCGACTTGGCGTTTATGCGCTGTTTCGCGCGGCACCATGAAAGCCCCGTTTGATGTCTGATGCCCACCTCAAGATTGTCCTGGTCACCCCCGAAATTCCATACAATACCGGCGCGATAGGGCGCACATGTGTCGCTCTAAATCTCGAACTCATCTTGATTAAACCCTACGGGTTTTCCCTCGATGAAAAGGCGGTGCGCCGGGCCGGGACCGACTATTGGAAATACGTCAATCTGACAGAATTCGATACCTGGGAGAGCTTTCTGGATGCGCGCAAGCCCGCTCCCGACTCCTTGTTTTTCTTTGAGGAACATGGCGCCCAAACCTTCTATGATGGGGCCTATCGCGAAGGGTCTTATTTGGTCTTTGGCTGTGAGTCCAAAGGCTTACCACCTGAGATTTTGGACGGGATGGAAGACCACACTTTCAACCTGCCCATGCTGGACCGACGCGTACGGTCCTTGAACCTCGCAAATGTCGCAACGGCCGTCATCTATCAAGCCATGCGCCCCGTGCTCGGCGGATAACAGCCCCGCCTAGGCCGATGACCCAGACGCCCGGCGCAGATCTTCAGCCAGCAAATCAAAAACCATGCGAATACGTCGATTGCGCGACAGCTCCCGATGCGCCACCAAATAAATCGGGAAGACAAGCGGCGCCAAATCGGGCAAGACACGCCGCACCGCCGGATCAAGATCCCCAATCGCCGCGTCCAGAATACCGATCGCCGCGCCCTGACGCACAAGCTCCCACATCACCAAAAAGCTTTCCGTATGAAGCGGGAAATTCGCCTCGCTCAACCCAAGCCCCAACGTGTTCAGCCCTTTGAGCATTGTGCCGCCACGATCCATGCTGACGAAATCCGCCCCCGCAAGATCGGCAGGCACGCGCGGATGACCAAGACGCTCAATATACTCTGGCGCCGCGTACAAAACAGCTTCTGCCACGCCAATTTTCTTGGCGATAAGGTCCGGCTCAGTGGGGCGAAAACTGCGGATCGCTATGTCCGCCTCGCGACGGCGCAAATCGCTCGCATGGTTCGCAACCACGATTTCAACGTGAATGCCCGGCTCCAAGCGGCGCAGTTTGGCAACAATGGGCGGCAGTAGTTCCGTGGCGTAGGTCTCGCTCGCAGAGATACAAACCGTGCCTTCCAGCGCTTGCGTTTGGCCCAGCGCTGCCAAGGACATGCGCCCTGCCGCCTCGCCCATTTCGCGCACATGCTCCAGCAATTCCAATCCACTAGGCGTCAAGGTCAGCCCGCGCCCAACGCGCTCAAACAAGACTACGCCCAGCTCTTGCTCCAGGCCGTCCACTTGCCGCCCAAGGGTCGGTTGCGCCATTCCCAAGGCGCGCGCTGCCGCCGACAACGAGCCTTCCTCCGCCGTCACCAAAAAGGCCCGCGCCTTGTTCCAATCAAATTTCACAGCGCGCCAATCCATGCAATTATGCATATCAAATTACAATAATTGGTCAATTCGCATATGTTTTTTGCTGATCTAGACCTGAGACACCTTTTCTCACAGCCAATCTCACAACCAAAGATCGGAACTCACATGAACATCCTCATCGTCGGCGCCAGCGGCGCAACGGGGCGCCTCTTGGTCGAAGACCTCCTGAACCGCGGCCACATGGTCAAAGCCGTTTTGCGCCGCCGCGACAGCCTCCCCGCCGCGCTCACAGCGCATGAAAACCTAACCCTCATTGAGGCCAGCCTGCTTGACCTGAGTGACGCTGAGTTGGCCGCCCTCACCAAAGGGTGCGACGCCGTTGCCTCCTGTTTGGGTCACAACCTGACCTTCAAGGGCGTGTTTGGCTTTCCGCGCCGTTTGGTCACGGATGCCACGCGCCGCCTCTGTGATGCCATTCGCGCCAATGCCCCAGATACACAGGTGCGCTTTGTATTGATGAACACCACCGGCAACACAAACCGCGACATTCCCGAGCGCGTGCCCCTGAGCCAAAGGATCGTCACAGCACTCCTGCGGCTGATCCTGCCTCCCCATGTCGATAACGAAAAAGCCGCCGATCACTTACGCCTGAAAGTCGGTCAAAACGATCCCATCATCAAATGGGCCGCTGTGCGCCCCGATGGGCTGATCGACGAAACCGAAGTGTCTGACTACGACATTCACCCTTCCCCGATCCGAAACCCCATTTTCGACGCCGGAAAAACAAGCCGCGTGAATGTGGCAAACTTCATGGCAAGCCTCGCGACCGAGGATCTGATTTGGAAAACCTGGCAAGGGCGGATGCCTGTCATCTACAACCAAATCTACAACCAAACGGAGGGCTAGCGGCCCTTCGCCCCCCTATGTCGCAACAAACTCCGCCAAAACCTGCGCCGCGATCTCAAAGGAGCGGACCCGCGCGCCATGATCATAGGTCATCCCCGTCACCATCAACTCATCCGGTTTATAGGCGTCAATGATCGCCCCCAGTTGCGTGCGCAAACTCTCAGGTGCCCCGGTCGCCGAGCAGGCCAGCATCCGGTTCACCTGCGCCATGACCGCCGGGCCATACTTGCTCTCAACATCTTCCATCGGTGGCTGCACCTTGCCGCGATTGTTGGTCACAAGGTTCGCAAAGGACTGCACCATAGAGCTGCGCAAATAGATGGCCTCATCGTCCGTCTCCGCCGCACAAACGCTCGCCGCCACAATCGCATAAGGCGCGCTCAACTGCTGCGACGGCTGGAATGTGCTGCGATAGACGTGCAAGGCCTCGCCCAACATATCCGGCGCAAAATGCGAGGCGAAGGCGTAGGGCAACCCCAACATCGCCGCCAATTGCGCGCCGTACAAACTCGATCCCAAGATCCATATAGGCAGTTTGGTCCCCATCCCCGGAATCGCCCGCACTCTGGCATCCTGAGGCGCATCCCCCAAGTACCCCTGCAACTCCTGCACATCCTGCGCAAAACTGTCCTCTTGGCGCATATGCCGCCGCAAAGCCCGCGCCGTTGCCATATCGGTGCCCGGCGCGCGGCCCAGCCCCAAGTCGATCCGATCCCCGAAAAACGATGCCAATGTCCCAAACTGCTCCGCCACCATAAGCGGCGCATGGTTGGGCAGCATAATCCCCCCGGCACCAATCCGCATGTGCGTGGTCACAGAGGCCAACCGCCCAATCAGCACAGCCGTGGCCGAGCTGGCAATCCCAACCATATTGTGATGCTCAGCCACCCAATAGCGATAATACCCCGCCGCCTCAGCCGCGCGCGCCAGATCAAGCGAATTGCTAAGCGCATCGGCCACGGTCGATCCTTCCGCAACGGGTGCCAAATCAAGAAGCGAATATTTTTCCATGAAGAACAGCCCTGTTGCCGGTTTTTGTCGGTATCTATCGGTGTCTATCGGTGCATGTCGGTGACACAAAAGACCCTAAGGCGGGAATGGCAGACTTGCGAGGGGGTTCTGGCGTCATCTTTTCCGTCACCTTGGGCAGGCCCTTGCGGCGCACTCCATTCTGATCCCTCGCCCCCATCCCCTGTAGACCTCCCCGCGCCAAGCGATTACTCTCCCCCAGACTCAAACCTAGGGGTGTTCATGTCCGAGACTGGCGATCAAAGCAGCGGCAACGCGTATCAGGTGCTTGCCCGTAAGTACCGGCCAGAGGTCTTTGCCGATCTGGTGGGCCAAGAGGCCATGGTGCGTACGCTCAAAAACGCGTTTGAAGCCGATCGGATTGCGCAAGCCTTTGTGATGACCGGGATTCGCGGCATCGGCAAAACCACCACAGCACGCATCATTGCCAAGGGGATGAACTGTGTTGGTCCCGATGGCACTGGCGGGCCGACCGTCGAGCCTTGTGGTGAATGTGAGCCATGTGTCGCGATCGCTGAGGGACGTCACGTGGACGTTATGGAAATGGACGCGGCCTCGCGCACTGGCATCGGGGACATCCGCGAAATCATTGAAAGCGTGCATTACCGGGCGGCATCAGCGCGCTACAAGATTTACATCATCGATGAGGTGCACATGCTGTCCACCTCCGCCTTTAACGCCTTGCTCAAAACCCTCGAAGAGCCTCCCGCTCATGTGAAGTTCATCTTCGCGACCACCGAAATTCGCAAAGTGCCCGTGACGGTGCTCTCGCGCTGCCAGCGGTTTGATTTGCGCCGGATTGAACCTGAGGACATGATCGCGCTGCTCAAGAAAATCGCGGCAAGCGAAGGCGCCGAGATCGCAGAGGATGCGCTCGCCTTGATTACCCGCGCGGCAGAAGGCTCAGCGCGCGATGCCACCTCTTTGCTCGATCAATCCATCTCGCACGGCGCAGGCGAAACCACAGCCGATCAGGTGCGCGCGATGTTGGGGCTGGCGGACCGAGGCCGGGTGATGGATTTGATGGACATGATCCTCAAAGGCGACGCAGCCGGGGCATTGTCAGAACTGTCCTCACAATACGCAGACGGGGCCGATCCCATGGCCGTTTTGCGTGATCTGGCCGAGGTGACGCATTGGGTGTCGGTCATCAAAATCACCCCCGAAGCGGCAGAAGACCCCACCGTCAGCCCCGACGAACGCGCCCGCGGGCAAGCCATGGCGAGCGCTTTGCCGCTGCGCGTCTTGAGCCGAACATGGCAGATGCTCTTGAAGGCCATCGAGGAAGTCGGCATGGCGCCCAACGCGATGATGGCGGCCGAAATGGCGGTGATCCGGTTGACCCATGTCAGCGATTTGCCAAGCCCGGAAGACCTGCTCAAAAAGCTCGCAGACACCCCCCCGCCCCCACCACCGGCAGGCGGTGGGGCACCGCAGGGACATGGCGGCGGCGCCAACACCTCCGCGCGTGGAGGCTTTGTTCCATCGGGGGGCGGAGGCGGCAATGCTGTTCAGGCCTTATCGCTGTCCCCAGAGGACGGGCTTGCCCGGTTTGGCAGGTTTGAAGACGTTGTCGCCTTGATCCGCGACCACCGCGATGTGCAGCTGTTGGTGCATGTGGAAACCTGTGTGCGGCTTGCCAATTATGCGCCGGGACGCATTGAGTTCACCCCAACCCCTGACGCGCCGCGCGATCTCGCCGCGCGCCTTGCCCAGCGGCTACAAGGCTGGACCGGATCGCGCTGGGCCGTGACTGTGGTGAATGAAGCCGACGCCGCCACCATCGCAGAAACGCGCGACGCCGCCGGATTGGCGCTGGAAGCCGAAGCCCAAAAACACCCTTTGATGCAAGCCGTGATCGCAGCCTTTCCGGAGGCAAAAATCACCTCTATTCGCACGGCCAAAGAGCTGGAAGCGGAAGCGGCCCAAGACGCCTTGCAAGAGGTCGAAGACGAATGGGATCCGTTTGAGGACAACTAGAGCGGGGCCAAACGCGCAGCTGCGCGTCAGGTCAATCCTTGCCACAACTCCTACACAAGACAAGTCCAGACAAGACAAGGTCAGACAAGACAGGGCGCCACATCACCCCTTGGCCCAATCGGCCCAGTCTTTGGGGTAGGTTTTCGATCCCTCAAGCAAGCTGTCATCAATGCCCATCGCCGCGGCGGCACCAGCGGCTTCGAAGTTCCAATAGCCGACATAGGTGTTGTGTTTGTTGTTGTGGTTCGAGTACCGCGGACTGGTGCTTTTGCGCATCTCCTTGAGCCAGCCTTTGTCGAATGTATGCAGCGCAGCCTTGCGCTCAAAATCGCTTATCTCTGGGTCCAGCGCCTCCAAAAGCGGCGCGTAGGCGTCCGCCCAGACCAGCGTGTTCACTGGTGGACGCCCCTCGCCAAGGCCAAGCAGCGCGATGAACCGCTCCCACACAGCATCACGCTCGGGCCAGAAATCCAACGCCTCAACCAAAGGACGCGCCTCGTCAGGCGTCAGGCGGCACAGCACAGCAAGGGCGAGATAGCGGGTGCGCATGTCGGTTCCTCCGTGCCAGCCACTCATGGCCTGTTTGGAGGCCCGGCGGCACGCGTCAACGAAGCCGGGATAAGCCTCCATGAGCAAACTGCGAGCCTGAGCGACGCAGTCAGGAATTGGGGCGCCAGAGGAATAGAGCGCGTTGGTCAACTTTAAATGATCAGCTTCTAGATCTGCCGTCGGCATAATCATCTTATCCAATGGACGATCCGGCTCCCGCAACAGGTTTCGCGCGAAGTTAATCGTCCAATCAAGGTCTTCAAACACCCCTTGCCAGTAGCTTTCATCTTTTCGAGTATCTCTCATAGGTCTTCCTCTCTCCATCTCTGCCCGGTCAAGTCGTGCCATTCGACCTGACCATCGGGGGTTACAATAAGTACCCCGGAGTCGTAACTTTTCCTAATTTCGGCTGCGCGGCTGCGCCCGACCGCATCTACCAGTCGCTCTCTAATCCACTTCGGCGACATTTGCAGTGGTCCGTTTTTGAGCGAGTTCAGCGACACCCCCCCCATTTTTCAAAAACTTTAAATCCGTCACAATATACGGCCCCGGCGGCGGATTGGGATTGAACCAGACATCGTCGATCCCGGTCTACCCGGTTTGTAGGCCTCAAAGGCTGGTCCGGGCGACCATCCCCGCTCCGCTAGTCTCTGCCCCTACTGCGCCTTGGCCCAGTCCGCCCAGTCTTTAGGGTAGGTCTTGGACTTTGACATTACGCTGTCGTCGACGCCAAGCAGCACGGCCGCCGCCGCCGCTTCAAAATTCCAATACCCTGCATAGAGGTCGTGTTTGCTCAGGTGGCTTTTGTAAAACGGGTTAGACGAGCCGCGCATTTCTGTGA
>JBOEGW010000003.1:298009-303518 GCA_050633625.1 Maritimibacter sp.
GCCGAAAGACAGTCCTCCTCAGGCGCGCCAGACGAATAAAGGGCGGAGACGAGGGCGAATTGATGACGTTGAAGATTGTATGCGTCGCCTACTCTGTTGTCGAACGCTTCCGGAGCGCCGAGTAGGCGAGCAAGTATTTTATCGATTAGCTTTTTCTTGGAGAGGAGGTAGCTTTCCCAATAGATTTGATCTTTGACAACATCTCTCATAGGTCTTCATCTCTCCAGGTTCTGTTTGCGAGACTTTTTTCACTTACCGTGCCGTTCTTGTCTATGCGCAAGATAGATGCTTCATGGTTGCGCGCGATTTCATCGGCGAGATCTTCACCCACCGCGTCATCCAATCGATCCCTGATCCACTTCGGGGACATTTGCAGTGGTCCTTTTTAGAGTGAGTTCAGCGACACCCCCCCCCCACCTTTCGAAAACTTTGAATCCGTCACAATATACGGCCCCGGCGGCGGATTGGGATTGAACCAGACATCGTCGATCCCGTTCAGCCCCGGTTTGTAGGCCTCAAAGGGCGTTCGGCTTGCCGTGTGTGCGGGCCCATGCGACGAGGTCGGAGGGGGAGTGTTCGTGATCCCGAAAGCTGCTGTCATCAAGGTCGAGCATGATCACAAGGGCGATGAGGTGTTGTACATCCGCTCAGCCCCGGAGTTGGCCCGCGATCAGTTCACTCCGATCAGCAAGCCGAGCTCGATGAGATCGGAGCCTATCGGCACACGAATGCCAAGGCTTTCAACGTGGATTTTGGGGTATTCCATTTCCAAGAGGTCAAGCATACGGTCCTCAAGGGCTTCATCGAGGATGAGTTTGGTGAGGCCCCACCGATCCCGCGCTCACAATGGTGGTGGAAAAAAAACAAGGGACGCAAGTAGCGTGACCCGGAAGCAAACGCAGAGAGGGTCCTGAAAGACCATGAAGGCTATAATTCATATTGGCACCGAAAAAACCGGCACCACATCCATACAAGAGACTCTTCAGAAAAATGTAGATAGCCTGATGGGCGCTGGTTTCTGTTATCCAAAGACATTCTTTAATGGAAATCACACCAAGATCGCCGTTTTCTCGATGGAAGACGATAAAATCGACATGAGAAAACGAAAGCATAAGGTGATTTCCGCAGAACAGGTTTCGGCCTTTCGAAGCCAGTTCGAGGTTGAATTTTCGCACGAAATAGAGGGGTTGTCGCCATCAACCACTGTTTTGATCGTAAACGAGCATCTTAGCAGGCTGCGCGAGAAAAGCGAAGTAGAGCGACTGCGCAGCTTCCTGCTAAAGTACTTTGACGAAATTGAGGTCATAATATATTTGCGCCGGCAAGACAAATTGATGCGCAGCATGTATTCTACAGTAATTAAAGTCGGCGACATTCGTGAAAATATTTTTCCAATTTATGAAGAAAGCAAGCAGGGCGATTTCGTTACGTTTGATTACCGCCGCGTCATGGATTTGTGGAGCGAAGTGTTCGGTAGGGAATTGATATCCGCAAGGCTATTTGAACGAAAGCTCTTGCATTCTGAAGACGTTGTGTTGGATTTCTTGCGTATTTGTGGCGTCCCAACAGAAACGGAAATCGAAACGGTTAAGGCAAACGAAAGTTTATCACCTGAAGCTCTGGTCGCGCTTCGCGAGTTAAACAAGCATATTCCGAAGGAATTTCGCGAGAACTTGGGGCCAATTTTTTCTCGACTTTTTCCCGGCAGCGGGCAGGCAGCCCTAAGACATGAAGCTCAGGAATTTCTAGGATATTTTGAAGAGAGCAATCGCTACGTTGCAAAAAAATTCTTTGACCGAGACGCGCTGTTTGACGATATTCAGGACCACGAGTATCAAGTGAAAAACAATCACACTGAGGAAGTGACGGTTGCTCAGGTTAGCGAAATTTTTGCTAAAATTTATACTGAGAAGGTGAAGCAGAGCAGGCGCGCCCTCCGGAAGTTGAAGAAACAGGTTCACGACCCCAAGAGTTGATCAATACGACTTCAGAATTGCCCCGCCATGTTACCGGGCCTTTTTACTTGTCGGCATTTCCAACGAATTTTCGGTGCATCCGCTCCAACGGCTGGTGTCTTTGTCTTCGAACAGGGTTTTGAACTGGCCGGTGCTGCGGTCAAATTGCAAAAGCATACGGACCGGGAAAGGCGTGTCGCCGTAAATATCGGAAAGATAGGACGCCAATACAGGACCGAACTCGAAGTCATCGGCAACGATCGACGTGAATTGACCAGTCGAATCGTAAGTATACCCTGAATTCGACGACACCTCTCCTTCGTCACTCAATCCAATTACGATAGAAAAAGACTGCCAATTATCATGTTGCGGGTCAAAAGTTTCCACGATTGTAGTGATTACTTCGCTCATAGTGCTCATTTTGCATATGCCTTTTGCATGTCACGCGCCTCATTCCCTGCCCGTAATTTCCTCAGGCGCGTACTCAAAAAACTCGTCCAACTTGAAGGTCATCTCCATGCCAAACTTGGACAATAGCCCCACACTGCCAGATGATTTCCAGTCTGAGCGCACCGTCATGCGCACACCGATGCTTTCAAAAAGGTAATCCGCACCGGACATCAGCATGACCTCCTCGTTCTTGGCGAGATCAAGGGCCACCGCTGCTCGGTTGGTCGCGAACACATTGACACCGCCGATCATGAGCCTGTCCTTTTTGTGTTGCAGGTGAATTTCGGCCATAACGCCATCGACAAAACCCAACTCGGGTCTCTCGTTCGTTGTCGCGCTGTCTGGCCAAGACAGCTGCTCGCAGCGTTTGAGGTTTGCAACGTAGGCGGCGCCCATCACATCTTCATCGAGATACATCGACAACAGATCATATCTGTTTTGCTGGCTTTCTGGCGGCCCCAACAGCGCAATTGCCTCCGGGATGCTCATGCCAAATGTGAGCGGTCCAAAGTGCGAAAAAGGCGTGAAATCCATGGCGCTAATTCCTCCGAATTGAATGGGTCATTCGTCAAACCTTGGGCGCATGCGGTCGATATAGCCGTGAATGTCCGCCGGGGTGACGGCCCAGCGGCTGGTGTCTTTGTCTTCGAACAGGGTTTTGAACTGGCCGGTGCTGCGGTCAAATTGCAAAAGCATACGGACCGGGAACGGCGTGTCGCCATAGACCCCTTCTAGATAGGCGTGCATTGCGGGTCTGAGGCCGTAAACATTTACTGCGATCGCGGTAAACGCCCCGTTCGCATCATAGGCATAGCCAGAATTTCCATTCAATTTCCCCGATTGGTTGACCTCTAAAACAAGGGAAAAACTCTGCCAATTGACAGACTCGTCTTCCAGATCAGCGGCAATTGCACTAATCACCCCTGAAATATCACTCATCTTCCATATCTTTCTTACATGTCGCGGCGCTCATTTGATGTCTCCAAACGTGCCTTCGGTGACTTGCGAAATGCTGGGCGTGATCACCTTCACGCCTTCAAACTCCAAGTCCGGGACTCCAAGGTTCAAAATCCGACTCTGGCTCATGCGAATGCTCCTAGCATCCCCTTCCTCGGTCTTTGAGCCCGCAACATAGATCGTAGACACATCCGGCCATGTATGGCGTTCGCTGGTCTCCCAGTTTACCCAGCCACCCGACCCTACAAGAATACGCTCGGTCACGAGGGGCTTTGGGTTTTCGACGCTCGGATCAACCACGAAGTTGAACCCGAATGTTCCGCCTTCTGGATAGTAAAGCTCGACCCAATTGAACCGCGCGGAAAGCGGTGCGCCAAACAACCTGTCCCCCTCGCGCAGCGCCGCGCGTTTTTGGTTATCGGGGTCCGCATCCGCCAGATTGACACCCTCAAGCGCCTTCCACTCGTCTTCGGGGATGGGAATGGAGGCAACGATCACCCCGCCGCCCTCGGACAAAAGAGGCTCGCCTATATAAAGGGTGACGTGGCCGCGCAGTTGGGTTGCCCTCCTAATCTCCTCTGCTTTGGCGTATTTTAGCGCCCCAACGAAGATGACCGTTACCCATGTCGCGCAATAAAGGACAAAAAGGGCGAAAATACCCCAAAGGATTTTGCGTTTCAAAAGGCTATCCTTCACATGAAAAATATCAACTTGGGACCGTTTATAATAGGACGATACCAACGTGCGCCCTCCTTTCCTAGGTGTCAAACCTTGGGCATGTTTGGTCGATCTGGCGCTAAACTATAGCTCCTGTTTACTCTTTAAGTACGCAAGCGCCTCTTCGCTCCCTTCAAAAACGTCTTCGCCCTCAATCATATAAGCGCGAAGCAAGAACTTGACCGCTGCTTCTTCATCGCCTGCCGTAAGGAACCCCTCACCGAGACGCAGCAAAACAAGCGGATTGATATGGCCATCCGGGCTGGCATAGGCGTTTTGAAACGCGTCCATCGCGGCTTGATCGTCCTCGATCTCCAAATAGGCTTCGCCAATGGACGCAAAGAGCCAGAGCGCCTCCGGGTTTTGCGTTTTGGGATCGGGAAGCAGATCCAACCCTTCTTGCCATTTGGCAATGGCGCCTTGCGGATTGTTTTCATCATCCAGCAAGACGTTTCCTTCCATCGCCAGACGGTCGATGCGTTCGTCAAGGTCATCGAGCTCCATCGTCAGCCCCCAAGCTTGTCTAGGTAAACGCGATAGTGCCCCGTGAACCACTCAGGACCATGGTCGCGCAGAACGCTAGCGAATTTTTCCAAGCCCTCTTCTTGGCGTCCGCACTGATACAGCGCATGCCCGGCCACTTTGTTGGTGTAGGGGTCGGTGCCGTCCGGGTCGTTATAAGCGGCATAAAACCGGGGCAGCCACGTGTCGAGTGCGTGGCAGGTGCCATTCTCGAACGCGTCCTCAATGATGCCGTTTGTCAAAACCTGCGGGTAGAAATCCCACCCGGTTTTGGGATCGGGTAGCATGTCCCAGACTTGCTCATCGAGCGCGAGAGAGGCCGCCATGTCCCCCGCGCGCAGCGCTTCGCCTGATTTCATCATCAAGGCATCTATCTCTTTACGAAGGTCTACGGGGAGTTCTGGTTTTTGCGTGTCTGTCATTTTCTTCTTCTTTTTCAATGTCATGAGCCGGGAATGATCGGATCGAGATAGCGCGAAGTTGATTGGCCACCTCGCGCAGAGTTCAGGGGACCATATTCGAAGCGATAGTTATTGGAATCATGCATCCAGTCACGTACTTCCTTCGACTTCGGACCATGAAAACGTTGCGTTTCGTTCCAATAGTCGACGGCATCTTTTGGGTGGTGTCCCCCCGACCACAACACGAACGCCTGCACAGGCCCCAGCGCCGGTCGCGCTTGCGCCCCTGTCCATATCTTTCCCGCTCCGCTAGTCTCTGCCCCTACTGCGCCTTGGCCCAGTCCGCCCAGTCTTTAGGGTAGGTCTTGGACTTTGACATTACGCTATCGTCGACGCCAAGCAGCACGGCCGCCGCCGCCGCTTCAAAATTCCAATACCCTGCATAGAGGTCGTGTTTGCTCAGGTGGCTTTTGTAAAACGGGTTGGACGAGCCGCGCATTTCTGTGA
>JBOEGW010000003.1:303666-582349 GCA_050633625.1 Maritimibacter sp.
GCCGAAAGACAGTCCTCCTCAGCCGCGCCAGAGGAATAAAGGGCGGAGACGAGGGCGAATTGATGACGTTGATAGTCATATCCGTCACCGATACGCTGGTCAAAGGCGTGCGAAGCATTGAGCAAGTCGTCCCGAATTTCCCGAACGAACTCCTGCTTTCTTGGCACATATTGCGTCCAGTATTCGATCGACTTTTCTGATGTTCTCATTGATCTTCGTCCCTCCATTTTCGGTTGGCTAAGCTTTTAAAGGTGACATTGCCGTTTTTGTCGACTCGTAGAACACCGGCGTCATGGTCCTTCGAGATTTTTCTTGCCAGTCTCTCGTCACCCACCGCGTCATCCAATCGATCCCTGATCCACTTCGGGGACATTTGTTTTGTCCCATCTACGAGCGTGCCAAGATCGGCGCTGCCATACTTTGCGTCTGCGACCACATATCGGGGTGGAGGGCCGGGATCTCTATAAACGCCATCGATCCCCTGATGCCCCGGGGTATCCATCGTGTTGTTCGGACCGTTTAGCTTCTCCCAACCCTTGTTCGCGGCCCAATCATCGGCCATGGTCTCCCCAAACGCGCCTTTGATATGATTGTCGTCCACTTTGGAAACGCGGGTCCAATCACCATTTTTGTTTTTGACCATAGCCTCACCATCGGGCGCGCGGCGGACTCCATCGGGGTCTTTAGGGTTGCGGTATGAGCCGTCCTCGCCCACATCCTCTCGATCTCTTGTGTCGTTATCATCATTACGATCTTGGGCGTCTTTTGTGCGCTCTGGCGTCTCGTCTACCGGGTCGTCACCATTGTGGTGTGAGCCTTGGCTTCCTTCGGTCGTGTCGACAAGGCGCCGTTCATTCGGAGGCAAGTCGTTGGTGTCGATGGATCTGAGGCTGCCCAGTGAAGGCCCCGGCTCAAAGGCGCCATCAAGCGAAGACAGCCGCATCTTTGTGATGCTCACGTTCATGACCCCGGCGGCGGCGGCAGAGCGGACACGATGGGCAGAGGGCGCGATATGGATCGCGGTTCGGACCACGGCGTGGAAAACGGATTTGCTAACGGCAAGCACAACTGCCCCACTGCCTCCAGAAAGGAGCCCCGCGATGATGGCAATGATCCCGACACCCACGAGTTCAAGGTTTTGGCTTGTGGCATAGTGCAACGCGAATTGATATTGGCCAGCCTTGAGCAATTCGACCGTGTTGTCATAAACATTTTTGATCCCTTCCCAAGCGGATCGGAATATATCTATAACATTTGCAATCTGCTGATTGAGCGCGGCTTCATCTGCAAGTTCTCGGGCCTTTATGGTCTCCGCGAGTACCTTCAGATCGTCAAGAAACGCTGTCTTGGTAACTTCAGCTGCTTCGAAACCGGCATACCCGCCGGATCCGTCCCAGACGCCAAGAAGGTCACTCGGAATATCGGATAATCCACCTACAAAATCCACGCCCGCGCCGCTGCCGGCTTGCGTGAACGGCCCATGGTTTGTCGAAATAACGGTGGGCGTATCAGCCCCATAGAGCACAACGCTTGGGTATACTTTATCAATGTAATGTTCCGCGCCCGGATATTTTTGAAGAAGGGCCTCACGTTGCTGATTTGCGAGAGCCTCCAGCCGATTCAATTCGGCGCGGGCATCGACGACGAAAAAGTCACGCAAGGCTTCCATGATCTTTTCGCGCGTCTCTTTGACTTCCGGGGCGTCTGGATTATAGGCGCCAGTATCGTCAATCCCGGCAAGGCGTCCCATGAGCCTGAGTTCAGCTGCCAGATTCCGCAGGGTTTGCGCCCAAAGTTCATCAATCAGCGCGTCGTCATCCGCATGAGCAATCGTGGCTGCATCAACCCCGAGCTCTTCTAGGATCCTAACTTTGGTGTCACGTCCTGATTGATCTTGCATAACAAATTACTTTTGTTTGAAGAATGACTGGATCAAGCTGTCGTAATCGCTTGACGTTAGGGAGGGACGCCCTTGCTTGCTGGCCGTCCCAATCCCAAACCCAAGTAATAGCATCGAAAGCTCCTGGCCCAGGGTGTTGATGGCAGACTTTTCTCCTTCATGAATGTCCTTGGCGATGCTCAAACATTTTTGAAAATTGGAAAAAGCTTGATCCGCGCCCAACTCAATCTCGTTCGGGTCGGCAATCCTTTTCAGCCCATGGTCGGAAAAAAACTCGGCCCTCTTTTTGTCTCGCAGCTTTCGTCGAGCTGGCAGGGTCTTCTGCACTTCCTTTGTAACAGCCATCAGTTCAGGTCAATCCGGCCGCCTTTGGCCTTTATGGAGGACGAGCCCGAAATCTGGATGTCAACGCCTTCAAGAATGATTGTTCCATCCTCATTTAGTTGGAGCATGGATTCCCCGCAGACCAACTCAAGTTTCTTCCCTGCAACGACGACCTTGTTTTGGCCAATCTCCTCGTAAGAGCCAACCATGACACTCTCGTTCTTCATGCCTTGGACCGAAACCTGATAGCCTCCTCCGACGATCAGTGACTTCGCCGCGCCGACGATTTCGGTTGAGCTGACCATCACCGTTTCGGCCTTGTTCTTGGCAACACCGATCACAAGGTTGCCTTCGCCCATATTGAGCATATCCGGCAGGCCAAGTTTTTCGGTCAGGCCGCCAATTGCGCCAGTGAATTTACTAAAAGCGTTGGTGACGGCGGATTGGAGTTTGTTCGGGCCAACCATGAGGGTCATATTGCCGCCAATCACCTCATGGTGGTTGTTGCCGATTTCGATAGACTTGTTGTTCCCGACGCTTTCCGATTGGTTGCGGTCCACCCGCTTGGCGCGGTTATTTTCCACATGGATTTCATGGTCTTTTTCGGCGTGAAGGTAGATTTTCTCTTTGTCCTTCTCGTCCTCAAAGGTGAACTCATTGAAACCTTCACCTTGATGCGTATCCGAGCGGAAAACGCTTTTGGTTTTATGTTCCGGCAAGGGATAGGGGGTCTCGTTGAAGCCGTTATAGACGCAGCCTGTGACCAGCGGTTTGTCGGGGTCACCGTCGAGGAATTCGACCACGACTTCCATGCCGATACGCGGGATGACCATGCCGCCCCAGCCTTTACCAGCCCAGTTTTGTGACACCCGGCAGCGCATGGAATAGGCGGCGTCTAAGTCCCAGTGGAACTGCACCAGAATGCGGCCATATTCGTCGCAATCAATCTCGCCCTCGCCCACAACTTTGGCGGTTTGTGGGCCTTTGACGTCTGCGCGCGGGGTCTTGTGTTCGGGGAGCATGGGCGCGTCTTTGGGCATCAAGACATAGCGCCCCTTATAGGCGTCTTCGCTGCCCGCATCGCCCGACCCATAGCTGTCGCTCTCATAGGAGTGGAGCGCTGTGAGGCACAGGAAGTCTTCCCCAAGCCCCGGCACCGGATCGCCGCCCAGCTCCACAAGCGCACCGGCGCGCATGGAAATAATATCGCCTTCCGCCTCATAGCGCCGGTCCTGCCCGCGCTCGCCCAAGGCCCGAAGCTGAGCGATGGCCTTGCCGCGCCCCTGTTCGAGATGATCGCCGGGCCAATCAAAGCTCTCGATCTGACCATGGGCAAAGGTAGCATCCCCTGTATGATCGGCTTCCATCGCCGCCTTTGGGGTCTTGAAGTTGTAATCGGTGAGGCGCACTGCGCCAGTGGTGATGCGTCGTGCTGGGCGCCAGTCATGAAAATGCTGGACGTCTTCTTGATGGTGGCCCTCGGCGGGTTTGAAGGGGCGCATTCCGATCGAGTTGTGGCTGTCCACCATATCGGTGAGCACCATATCGTGCCCATCTTCGCGATGTGTGAAGTGATAGGAAATTCCGTGCCGCTCCATCAGGCGGGTGGCAAAATCCATGTCGCTTTCGCGGTATTGGACGGTGTACTCAAGCTCCGGGTAGCTGGCTTCAAGGTTGATCACCAGCGCACCGGCATCTGCGTAATCGGCCAGCAGCTCTTGCAAGATCGCCACAACCGTCATGTTGTGAAAAATGCGCTGATTACGCCTGAGCGAGGCGAGAAAGAACCACGGCTGCAAGCGCAGCTCGTAGCGATGACCATTGTCGCCTGCGCCCATCCAGCGGGCCTCAGTGATCAACCCGTTGAAGGCGTGCTCCTCGCCGTCATGGGCGAGCAGGGTCACATTCGCGTTGGTGCCGATGAGCGCGTCGAAATCAACATCAGGCAAGGCCGCCAGACACTCAACAGTATAATCAAAAAGCCCATTCATATGCTCGCGCCCAGTAAAGCGGCGCAACACGAGTGAATCTGGCCCAAGTTCGGTGGAAAGTCGCCCCATTCGGCCGACTTGAGAAAATGCAGTCATAAGCGGCAGTCCAACAATAAAGTCATAAAATAATCTCCTTTAGGGTATACCTCCTTTTTGCAATTTCAAGAGATTCTTTGTCTCTTGGACAGCCGACGTTTTGGCTCGGTTGATGGCGGTGTGCGGCGAGGGTCGCGAAAGAGGTGCGAAGGATTTTGCGAGTTCACAGCTGTGAACTAAGTTGTGCATTAACAACTACTTAATACAAGGCGCGCGGTTTTTTGGTCTCATGCGCCGTTTGGATTTCCAAGACAAAAACCTCGTCCTGCCCCAGACGCTAAAAAGAACTTTGGGCGATGTTGCGCGGCATTTACCCTTACAAAAGGCCCCGTTTTTCAAGGGCGGTATACACCAGTGGGGCGCTGGCGGCGCGATCCGCTGGAGGCAGGTCGATCACCATCGCTTCTTGTGACAGGACGATCAAAGCCGCCAGTGCATCATGGCCGTTTGCCCAATCCAAAGCGGCGCTCAACTTTTCAAACCGGGGCAGCACATCGAAGTTACAAAGGCGCGCGGACAACAATAAGTCATCGCCATTTGAGGAAATGAGCGCGCTCCATCGAACAAGCGTGTCGATGAAATCGCACTGGGAACACCAGCCTTCCGCGATCACCCCAAGCGCGGTAATGCCACTCGCATTGCATAAGGCGCGCCAATGGCGGGCATCCACCTGCGAGAAATGGCCCAGTAACCGGCGATCCGATTGTGTCAGGGACATTCTTTGATCGACGCCGTTGGGAACCCCGGCCAAACGGTGCCATTGCACGGCATTGTCATGCAGCGCAGCCCAAGCGGCGGGCAGGGAAATATCGCTCGGCAGAAGGTTCGCCCCGGCGTAGGCATCCATTGGCTCACTCGATGGCACTGGGTCAGAATTTCTCTGTTAGATTGGGGATGTAATACGGGTTGGCGTGATGCGGTTGGACATCCATGTCATCGTGCAAATTATCGACATAGCTTCCGGCGGTGAAACGCCCCACTGCGCGCAAGAAGCTTGGCGCGTCCGCGTAATCGTAGGTGCCGAGGTCAAAGCTGGTATCGTCCAAAACGCCTTCGTAATAGCGACACTGCCAGCCACCGCGCTTGCCGCCTGTTGTCGTTTTGACGCGAAATGTCCCAGAGGCTTGTGCACTGTTCCAAATCCCCGGATCCCCATGAAAATTGGCGCTTGTGACGCTATTGTCCGCGCCCCAGATATTGCCTTCAGAATCCATTGGCGGCGAGTAGCGCGTTGGTCCTCTTTGTCTCTTTTCACGTTGGAGTGCGATCTGGAAGGGTGGGCTTGTTGGGCAGCGGTTGCACTCGTTTCGCGCCCGGTGCGGATTGCCGAAGGGCGCGATGGTCTCACCGGAGTTTCGCGCAATCGCGTTGCAGGATCGGCTGTCGCAAGTGCCGGTTGGGCAATCGAAGCTTTCAGCGGGGGGCAACGGGTGTTCGGCCGGGTTGCGCGCATCGGCATTGACCGCGCGCAGCCAGCCCGATTCAGGCGGAGCGCTTTGAACTGAGGACTGGGGCGGTTTGCCGGCCATTATTTGAACTCCACCCAATATTGCACTTTCTCAAAGAAATACTCCGCCTGTTTTGGCGTCAAGTCCATCTCCGCCACCGTCAAGAGAGCGTTTGGATAGCCTGACGGAGAAAGCCCTGCTGGCATTTGGCTTTTGAATTGGTCCAAAAAGAACTCCGCATCTTCAAGGACATCAGGCGCAATCAGAGACACGATGACAAGGTTGACCGGCGCGCTCATGTCTCTTGGGATGCCGAGGCGATCAGCCGTTGTCAGCGCCTCGTCGAGCTTTTGCGCCAGCTCCGCGTCACTCAACCCCTTTATCAATTCCGGCCAAACCTGGCGCATGTATCTGAGGTAGCGCCCGCGGTAAGCTTCCCCGGCGACTTCGCTAAAGGCGAGCATTTGAACCGGTGTCATTTGGTACCATTTTCCAGCGCCAACGCGGGTGGCGGGCGCTGGTAAGGTCCGTTCGGTCTTCTGTGTGCTTGTTGCGGTTTTGGTGATTAGCGCGTCGATTGGGCCAAAGAAAGCGGCTGCATCGGCGGGGCCGAGTGTGGCCATGAACGCGAGGGCGATGCGCGCATCAAAGAAACGAAACAGCACAAGGGCCTCCTCATCGGGAATGTGAACGGAAATCCATTTTTTCCAATGGCGGCGAAGCTCATCAAGCGATGCGCCTGTCACGCAGAGCATCCCGGCATAGGGCGTTCTTGCGCGGCGCAGGATTTCGCCCCAGATCGGCATGTCCTCAACCGTCAGGGCGACAAGGTATGGCGCTTCTTCGCGCAGCATCACAGCGTCATCGCCAAAGAACAAGCTGCTGTGGGGAAGGCCCGAGGCTTGAAGGTCGCTGCCGAGTTGATCGAAACTTGTTGCGTCCAACAATGCGTAGAGGCGACCGGCGCGCAGGGCGTGGCGCAGGCGAAGGGGCGAAAAAGGATCGACGTATTGCAGCGCGAGCGTGTTCATCCGCTGCTCCGAACGAAGGCTTGGCCTTTGGCGTTGGCTTGGCGCATACAATCGCGCACACAGGGCGCCCAACCGTCTTTGATATCCACTTTGCGGGGGCCTTCGTCATCTGCGAAGACCGTGCCGGACCCCGCGTCAACAGCCCCACCGCAGGCGATCCCGTCACCCTTGCGCGCCAGCGGACGCCCGTTGACAATGACGGTGGGCGAGCCGCCTGAAACGGCGCGCCCATGCGGCGGGCAATTGTTGCACCCATGGGCAGCATGCGCATCACCTTGGCGCAGCGCGGGGATGCCGTCGATCAGGACGTCACCGCTGCCCGCGGTGGCCGGGGTGGGCGGAAAGCAACCGTGCCCTGACCCGATATCCCCTTTGCGACTAGCGGCGGGCACGATCAGGCGCCTTGCAGGGTTGGGCGCGCGAGCAAGCCAATGGCTGGGTCGGCGAGAAAGGCAGCGAAATAGGCGGGCATGCGGTCAAGGTCGGAGGCGGAGAGATCCATCCGCACGCCGCCCTGACGCATCGCAACTGTGGCGCAGGTCGCGTTGAGGTCGTTTTGGGTAGCCTCCAAAAGCTGCGACAGGGTGAGCCCTTTGGGCAGGCAGGCAGGATGCAACGCGCGTGCGGCGCGCAGGAACATTGCGCTTGCTTCGGGCTGCTCATTGGTGGCCGCCCATGCGCCCCAAACGTCACCTGTTGTGACGCCTTTGCACCACGAAAGGGTTGCGGCGCCGGTGAGGGTCCAGCCAGCGGCGTGGCACAGCGCGCTCCAATCGCTCGCTTGCACGCTCATAAGCTCTTGGCGCAGGGTGTCTTCTGCGTCTGCGATGGTTTTGAGGGTTGAGCCGTTGCCGCGCGATGTATCGGCGGATGAGAACCGCTCGATGAGTTGGCTGTTGGCGTGAAAAATGCGCCACAGGTCTGGGAGAGATGTGCCGCTTTCGGATAGGATTGCGCCGCGCAGGGCAGAGTTTGACTGGGTCATTGGCGTGCTTTTTTGCTGTGTCATCGTAAGACCGCCTGCGGATCAAATCCGATGTCGGCGAGGTTACATCCGGCAGGGGGGAGGCTTGCGAGATAGGGGTGGAGGCCCGCGGCGATCTGGTTGTATGGCTGGTCATACTGGGGGGAGCGGTTTTCGCGGAGACACTGCGCATTGGAGGCGGCACCGAGTTCCCAGTAGAGATTATAGTTTTGATCGACATCCACATCCCAGACGCCAATGGCGGCTGTCAGCCCGGCGGACACCAGCCCATCGCCCGTATTGGCAATGAATTGCGGGCCGAATAGGGGCTTTGAAACCGGGTTTGGGGCGGCGTCGATAAAATAGCCCGCCGCGCCGGCGATCAACTCGACTTCGGCCCCAATGATGCCACCTGTGCAGCCCCAGAGGTCGTTGAGCGAAAAGGGGACATTGGCGCGCATGAATTGCGGAATTCCGGCTTTCATACGGTCGAACAACTTCATGCCTTCGCTGATCTGCGCATAGGCTTGATTGGTTGAAACGGCATCTCCGATTTGCTTGGCGCGCCCTGCGGCATCAAGACCTTCATCAACACGTTCTGCGGAGCGCGCCGCGTCACCTGCCCCGCCCAGAAGCTTGCCGATGGGAAGGCCCGCACTGACGCCGCAATTCTTGAGGTCCACAGCCGCGATACAAAGGTTTTCGAGGCCCAGAAAGATGAAGGTGTGATAGCCACAAATCACCGAAAGGCTGCCATCATAAGACACAAGCCAGGTGCGGGATTTTGTGTCCATCCTGCCGACCCATGTTTCAGGGGTGCTCAGGTCATTTCCATAGGGAAAACTGTCAGCCATTTCACTCGTCCTCTGCCGGTTGGAGCAAGCAATACTCTTGGCCGCGAAACCGCGTCGCCAGATAGACGCAGTCGTTATAGGTTTCCATGAGACAAACCTGCATGGGCCTGCCTTGTTCATCCATCGTGCATTTTTCCTCGGCGCAGACCTGCGTAAACAAGGCGCGCCTTGGCAAATGTGCTGTCACCACAACGGTTTGTGGCCCTGAGAGGTTCAGCGCGTCGTAGGCTTTGAGCAATTCACGTTGGACGGATGGACTGCCGGAGTCCGGGCTGAAGGGCAGCCCCATCTCGCCCGCTTCTGGCATGATTTTGCTATAGGCTGCGTAGTCCTTGGTCGAACAAGACAACAGCTCAGACGCAAGGACGCCCTTAGGCTGCGCAACCCAGCTTCTCACCGCCGCAAAAGCGCCAAGTGCCAAAACAAGGACCAGAGCACCCCCGCCCACTCTTATAAACGTTCGCCTCATAGGCTCCTCAGTTCAACTTGATTGTCGGGGCATTGGCGGTGATTTCTTTGCCGCCGACCATCTCGATACCGTTGTCGAATTCCATATAAAGCGTGTCGCCGCGCATCCGAATAAAGCCGTCCGTGCTCATCCGCATTTCCGATTTGCCGACTTTGATCTCAAGCTCGCCATTGGAAACGATGGACATCACGTCCCCCGCTTCGACTGTGATGCTGGAGCCGGAGGACATTTGGATCGCGTTGCCCGCCTGCGTGACCATGGTGTTGCCCACGTTGACGGTTTTGGTGGAGCCAACAAACTCGGATGAAACGCCCGGTGTCGCTTCGTTGATTGCCGTATCCGCATAGACCGAGAACACCCCGCGCCCGCCTGATTGGATGCCCGGAATTGGCAGTTTGACGGCAATCTCGGAAATGCCCTCGACGAGCTTGCGAAAACTGCTGTTGAGCATCCTGCCGATACCGCTTGGCCCGACATGAAGCATCATGCTGCCATGCACGGATTCATTGTGGTTGCCGTCAACTTCGATAGCTTTGTGGTTGCCCACAGATTGGACCCAGTTGTTGTCAATCCGCTCTGTGTGGTTGTGATTGACCTTTTCGTTACGGTCCTTCTCGGCGTGAATGAAGATTTCTTCAGCCCCGTCCTTGTCCTCAAAGCGCAGTTCATTGAAGCCTTTGCCTTGGTGGGTGTCTGTTTTGAAGGTGGAGCGGGTTTTGTGCTCCGGCAAGTCGTAGGGGACTTTGTTGCGCCCGTTGTAGACGCAGCCTGTGACCATGGGTTTATCTGGATCGCCGTCGAGGAATTCAACAAGGACTTCCATGCCAATTCGCGGGATGACCATGCCGCCCCAGCCATTGCCGGCCCAGTTTTGCGACACGCGGCACCGCATGGAATAGCTGGCATCGAGATCCCAGTGGAATTGCACAAGGATACGGCCATATTCGTCGCAATCAATCTCGCCTTCGCCCACGACAACTGCGGTCTGCGGACCTTTGACATCGGCGCGCGGGGTTTTGTGTTCGGGCAACATTGGCGCATTTGCGGGCAACAGGATGTAGCGACCTTTATAGGCTGTATCATCGTCTTCGCCGCCGCCCGTGCCGTAGCTGTCGCTTTCGTAGCTGTGGTGGGCGGAGAGGCACAGATACTCCTCGCCGCGTCCGGGCACATCATCGCCCCCTAAGCTCACCAAACCACCTGCGCGCAGGGAAATAATGTCGCCCTCGGCTTCAAATCGGCGGTCTTGGCCGCGTTCGCCTTTGGTGCGCAACTGCGCGACGACTTTCCCACGGGATTGATCGAGGTGATCGCCGGGCCAATCAAAACTCTCGATCTGACCCTGCGCATAGGCGGCATCGCCAGTGTGATCGACTTCCATGGCGGCATTTGGGGTCTTGAAGTTGTAATCCGTCAGCCGGATGGCCCCGGTGGTGATCCGCCGGGCGGGGCGCCATTCAAAAAAGTGTTCAATGTCTTCTTGGTGGTGGCCTTCGGCGGGCTTGAAGGGGCGCATGCCGATTGAGGCATGGTTTTCTGCGATATCGGTGAGCACCATATCGTGGGCGGCCTCGCGATGAACAAAATGATACGAAATCCCGTGCCGCTCCATCAGGCGCTTGGCAAAATCCATGTCGCTTTCGCGGTATTGCACTGTGTATTCGAGGTCTGGGTAATCTTGCGTCAGATCCACCGTGAGCGTTCCGGAATCGCTATAGCTTGCGAGCAGCTCCTCAAGGATCGACACCACGCTCATGTTGTGGAAGATGCGCTGATTGCGCCGCATAGAGGCCAGGAAAAACCAAGGTTGGAGGCGCAGTTCGTATTTGTGACCATTCTCGCCTGCGCCAAGCCAGCGCGCTTGGGTGATGATCCCATCGAATGGTTGTTCGGTGCCTTCATGGGTGACGAGAGTGACTGTTGCGTGCGTGCCGATCAGCGCGTCGAAATCCACATCTGAAATCGCAGCGAGGCATTCAACCTTGTAGTCAAACAGGCCGCTGAGGTGTTCGTCGCCTTCAAAACGGCGCAAAACAAGCTGATCCGCGCCAAGCACCGTTGAAAGGCGCCCCATACGTGCGGCTTGAGAAAAATGGGCATTCATAAATTCACCGCCAAAAACAATTTGTGCCTGTACAGTTAACACAGAAGTTAACGGTTTCAAGCTGTCGCGTGACGTGGCGGCTCTCTGGCAGCTTCCTGGCTGATCCCGGCGCAGCGCGGGGGCGCGCCCCAACCCCTTGCTGATTTCTCTGTGCATTGCGATATAGGGGGGAACCCTTGTGGGACCGAAAAAGGAAGATGGACATGCTTAAAGGACTTGGTGGGCTTGGCGATATGGCCAAGATGATGAAAGCGGCGCAGGAAATGCAGTCCAAAATGGGCGAGGCGCAGGAGGCGTTGGAGCGGATTATGGTCACCGGCGAAAGCGGTGCCGGGCTTGTGAAGGCGACTGCGACAGCCAAGGGCGAGCTGACGGCGCTGGACATTGATCCGAGCATCTTTGACCCTAATGAAAAGGAAGTTGTGGAGGATTTGATCCTTGCGGCGATCAAGGATGCGCAGGCCAAGGCCGCGGCGAAGATGGAAAGCGAAATGGCCAAGATCACCGAAGGGTTGGGCCTGCCTGCTGGCATGGGCAATCCGCTGGGATAATTGGGCATGGCAGCGCATGGCGGACAGGAAATCGAGACACTGATTGAGCTGATGGCAAAGCTGCCGGGGCTTGGGCCGCGCTCTGCGCGCCGGGTTGTTTTGTTCCTGATCCGCAAGCGCAGCCTGCTTTTGGACCCTTTGGCGCGGGCGATGGCGGATGTGGCCCGCACGGCGCGCGAATGTGTGAATTGCGGCAATGTTGGCACCTCGGAAACCTGCGACATTTGCTTGTCCAATGAGCGGGCGAATGGCGAGATATGCATCGTTGAGGATGTGGCGGATTTATGGGCGATGGAGCGGTCTGGCGTCTTTAAGGGGCGGTATCATGTGCTTGGCGGAACCCTTTCGGCGCTGGATGCTGTTGGCCCGGAGGAATTGCGTATTCCCAAGCTTGTGAGCCGGATTGGTGACGAGCAAGTGCGTGAGGTTATTCTGGCGCTCAACGCAACGGTTGATGGGCAAACCACGGCGCATTACATCGCGGATGAGCTTGAGGGGCGTTGTACGATTTCGACGCTGGCGCAGGGCGTGCCTATTGGTGGCGAGCTTGATTACTTGGACGATGGGACGATCACCGCAGCCTTGAGAGCCAGAAAGCCCGTGTGACTGCGCGCTCATGCACAGGCGACCCTGCGTGATCCGGGGTGGCGCAGGCCAGTCAAACCCGATACCTTCTCGCGACGCAAAGGAGGGCAGCCCATGGCATCTATTGTTTCCGTAAAAAACCTGACCAAGACCTACGAAGGCGGGTTTCAGGCGCTTAAAGGCGTCAATCTTGAAATCGAAGAAGGCGAAATCCTCGCGCTTCTTGGCCCGAATGGCGCTGGCAAGACCACGTTGATTTCGACGATTTGTGGGCTGACCAACCCCACCTCCGGCAGTGTGACGGTGGGCGGGCATGATGTGGTGACGCAGTATAAAGCGGCGCGCAAATTGATCGGGCTGGTGCCGCAAGAACTGTCGTTGCAAGGGTTTCATCAGGTCGGTCACGAGCTGGCCTATACGCGCGGATTGTTTGGCAAGAAAAAGGACGCGGCTTACCTTGAGCAAATCCTGCGCGATCTGAGCCTTTGGGACAAGAAAGACAATATGATCATGACCCTTTCGGGCGGCATGAAACGCCGGGTCTTGATCGGTAAGGCGCTGTCGCATGGGCCACGGATTTTGTTTCTGGATGAGCCAACGGCGGGCGTTGATGTTGAGCTGCGCAAGGACATGTGGGCGGTGATGCGCAAGCTGTCGGACCAAGGTGTGACGATCATTTTGACAACCCATTACATCGAGGAAGCCGAAGAAATGGCGGATCGGGTCGGGGTGATCAACAAGGGCGAAATCCTGTTGCTTGAGGACAAGACCACGCTGATGGAGCGGATGGGGAAAAAATCCCTGCGCATCACATTGGACGCTGCGATTGAGGCGATACCAGCGGCGCTTGCGGCGTATGATCTTGAGCTGGCACAGGACGGCACCATGCTGACCTATACCTATGATACATCGGCGCAAAGCACTGGAATTACTGGTCTTTTGACAGACCTGAAGGCAACGGGACTGCATATGGCGGACCTTGACACAACGCAAAGCTCGCTTGAGGAAATCTTTGTTGGGCTTGTGCATGAAGGGGAGGACGCAGCATGAACGGGCCAGCGATTGCAGCAATTTACAAGACCGAAATGGCGCGCACGTTTCGCACGATCTGGCAAAGCATTGTTTCACCTGTCGTATCGACATCGCTTTATTTTGTGGTGTTTGGCGCAGCGATTGGCAGCCGGATCGACACGGTGGATGGCATTGATTACGGGGCCTTCATTGTCCCCGGATTGATCATGCTGACAGTTTTGACACAAAGTGTCACGAATGGCTCCTTTGGGATTTATTTCCCAAAGTTCGTTGGCACGATGTATGAGCTGTTGTCGGCCCCGATTTCGGCGTTTGACATCGTTGTTGGGTTTGTTGGCGCTGCGGCGACGAAGGCCTTGATGATTGGTGTGATCATCTTGATAACCTCGACATTCTTTGTGGATTTGCACATTGCGCACCCGGTTTGGATGGTGGCGTTTTTGGTGCTCACCTGCGTGAGTTTTGCGCTCTTGGGGTTCATCATCGGGATTTGGGCGAAGAATTTCGAACAGCTTCAACTCGTCCCTCTGCTGATCATCACGCCGCTCGTGTTCCTTGGGGGATCGTTTTATTCGATCTCGATGTTGCCGGAATTTTGGCAAAAAGTGACGCTGTTTAACCCGGTGGTTTACCTTGTGTCCGGGTTTCGCTGGGCGTTCTTTGACATGGCGGACGTGAGCGTGGGCATCAGCCTTGGCGCGGTTTTGGCCTTCGCGGGGATTTGTGTACTGGTGATCTGGCGCATCTTTGCGACGGGCTGGCGCATTCGCCCATAACAAGCGCCACGTAAGGGCGCCACATAACGCAGCCTCATGACAATGGCCCCGCCCCCTTGCAGGCGGGCGGGTGCACCTCTACATCAAGGGCATGAAGCGTTTTGTTCCTTTTATGACGCCGGACCCTATGGTCGCGGTGATCCGCCTGCACGGGGCGATTTCGACCGGGCAACGCGGACAACTCAATGATGCTGCCTTGGCACCCGCGATTGAACGTGCGTTTCGGCGCGGCAAACCAAAGGCGGTTGCGCTGTCGATCAACTCTCCCGGCGGCTCGCCTGTTCAATCCAGCTTGATCGCGGCGCGTATTCGCCGCCTTGCCGACGAAAAAGAAGTGCCAGTGTTTGCCTTTGTGGAAGATGCCGCGGCCTCCGGCGGCTATTGGCTGGCCTGCGCTGCAGATAAGATTTACGCGGATCGCACCTCTATTGTTGGCTCCATTGGGGTCATCATGGCCTCTTTCGGGTTTGACAAGTTCATGGCGAAACAGGGGGTGGATCGCCGGGTCTATACGGCGGGCAACAGCAAGAGCCAGCTTGACCCGTTTCGCCCGGAAAACCCCGAAGATGTAGCGCGGATTAAGGCGCTTGGGGCGGAGATTCATGAGGCGTTCATTGATCACGTCAAAGCGGCGCGCGCCGGGCGATTGGCCGAGGATGACCGGCTGTTTTCCGGCGAGTTCTGGGGCGGTACGAAAGCGCTTGAGCTTGGGTTGATTGACGGGCTTGGCCATCTGGTGCCGGTCATGAAAGAAACCTACGGCCCGAAAGTCAAATTCTCGGTTTATGGTCCCAAACGGGGCGTGTTGAGCCGGGTCGGAGCACAGATCAGCGGTGGCGCGATTGCCAGCCTTGAAGAACAGTCGCACTGGGCGCGGTTAGGCCTGTAAATGATCTTCAAAATCATCTCGCTTTTCTTGGTGTTCATGGTGGTGCTCGCCTTTTTCGGCAAGCTGCGCTATCCGGGGCAAAAGCGCGTAGAGGCGGCAAAATGCCCGAATTGCGGGCGGTTTCGCATTGGCAAAGGGCCGTGCGGCTGTGAGGGCACATGATCGTTGATTTAATGTATGCGGCGCTGGGGCTGGTGATTTTGCTGTTTGCGGGCGACAGTCTTGTGCGCGGCGCTGTGAATCTGTCGTTGCGCCTTGGCGTGCCGGCCTTGATTGTTTCCTTGACGGTAGTGGCATTTGGCACATCGGCCCCCGAGCTTTTGATCTCGATTGAAGCGGTGTTGGACGGGGTTCCGGGGCTGGCGCTTGGCAATGTTGTCGGCTCGAATACGGCGAATGTCTTGTTGGTCTTGGGTGTACCTGCGTTGATGACGGGGCTTGCCACTAAGGGCTGTGACACTCGGCGCGATTACATTTTCATGATGGCGGCGACTGTGCTGTTTCTCGCGTTGGGGGTGGGCGGCGTCTATGGGTTCTCGCAGGGGCTTGGGCTTTTGGCGGGGCTGGCGTTTATGCTCACGGCGGCGACGCGCACGGCGATGGCGCACCGAGCCAATGTGAAGGCGGAGCTGGCGGCGCGACATGCGGCAAAAGGCGAAGCGATTGACCCGGAAACCTTGGAGGCAGAGGCCGATGAGAAGGAAGACCTAGAAGGCGCGGACCCGGATATGCCCGGTTGGAAAATCGGGGTGTTTTTGGCGCTTGGCATCGTTGGTTTGCCGCTTGGAGCCAGCCTACTTGTCGACGCGGCGACTTCGATTGCCCGCGATTTGGGCGTATCGGAAACCATCATTGGGCTGACTTTGGTGGCGGTAGGAACCTCGCTTCCTGAGCTGGCGACAACGGTGATGGCGGCGCTGCGCAAACAGGCGGATGTGGCACTTGGGAATGTCATTGGGTCGAACATGTTTAACCTCTTGGCGATCATTGGCGTTGCGGCGCTTGTGGGACCGATCCCCGTTGATCCGGCGTTCTTTAAATTCGATTTCCTGGTGATGACGGCGGCGTCATTGTTGCTTGCGCCATTTGTGTTTCGCGGCTGGTATATTGGCCGGGCGTGGGGCGGCGTTTTTGTCGGGCTTTACTTCGCCTATATCATCTTGGTGCTGGTATGAGCGGGGCGCTCGTCACGGGGGCCGGGTCGCGGTTGGGCCGGGCGATGGCCTTGTATCTGGCGGGGCGTGGGCATGATGTTGTTGTGCATTTTTCCGCCTCTGAGATGGGCGCACAGGACACTGTAAGCGCCTGTTGCGCCTTGGGCGTGCGCGCTGTTGCCTTGAAGGCGGATTTACTGGATGAGGCGGCGGTTGCCGATCTGATCCCACGCGCGAATGAAGCGATTGGCGGGCTGAATGTCCTTGTGAACAATGCCTCGATTTTTGAGTATGACAACGTCGCAACCGCAACGCCTGACAGCTGGGATCGCCATATTGGATCGAACCTGCGCGCGCCGTTTTTCCTGACTCAAGCCTTTGCGGATCAAGCAGATCTTGCGGGACGCGACAGCGCTGGCGAACCGATCGCACAGAGTTTGATCGTCAATATGATTGATCAGAGGGTGAAAAAGCTGACGCCGGAGTTCATGACCTACACGATCGCGAAGATGGGGCTATGGGCAATGACCCAAACCACGGCACGCGCCCTTGCACCGGCCATACGGGTGAATGCAATTGCGCCCGGCCCTACGCTGCAAGGGGCGCATCAAACGGCGGAGCATTTCGCACATCAACGCGCCGCGACAGTTTTGGGGCGTGGGTCCAACAGCGAGGATATCACGGCGGCTCTTGGCTATTTTCTCGATGCGCCAAGCGTCACGGGACAAATGATTGCGGTGGATGGTGGCCAGCATTTGGGCTGGAAAACCCCGGATATTCAGAGCGCGGAGTAGCGCCGCCTGCGACAAGTTGTGCACCGCGCCAGCACTTGCCTAAATCCAACATCTATTTTTGAGCGATTTCAGATGTTTACAAAACCTTAATAAAGTTTCCCTTTAAAATCAGCGCCTTGGAATAGCGCCTATTTTTTAGGCAGGACGAGTGAGCGCCTTTGTTTCAAGACATTGACGGGGGGAAAGCGAATTCCTCCCCGCAGTTATCCACAGAAACTGTGGGCATGTTTTCTCTTGCGGCGGAGGCGGTAAGGTTGCAGCCATAGGGGAATCAGCAGGCAGGCCCATGACCGACACTTCATCCGAACCCACAGAGCACGCAGACACCCCCAAAAAGACAGGCCATGCCTTGATCGCGGATTACGTGCGCCAGCTTGATCATTCACCCGGCGTGTACCGGATGTTGGACGACAGTGAGCGGGTTTTATACGTGGGCAAGGCGAAGGCCCTGAAAAAACGGGTCGCCAATTATGCGAACCCGAACGGGCATTCGGCGCGGATCGCGCGGATGATCAGCCAGACAACCTCGATGATGTTCTTGACCACGCGCACCGAAACAGAAGCGCTGTTGCTTGAGCAAAACCTCATCAAGCAGCTCAAGCCGCATTTCAACGTGTTGCTGCGCGACGATAAGGCGTTTCCGCAGATTTTGGTGACGGATCATGCCTTCCCGCAAATCCGCAAGCACCGTGGGGCGAAACGGTCAAAGGGGCGGTACTACGGCCCCTTCGCCAGCGGCGATGCTGTGAACCGCACCCTGAGCCAATTGCAAAAGGTGTTTCTGCTGCGCAACTGCACCGACGCCATGTTTGAGAGCCGAACACGGCCTTGTTTGCTGTATCAGATCAAACGCTGTGCGGGGCCATGTGTGGACCGGATCAGCGTGGAGGACTACGGCGACTTGGTGCGCGATGCTGAACGATTTTTGTCCGGGCGGACAACCCAGATGCAAGCGGAACTGGCAGAGAGCATGCAAGCGGCAAGCGCCGCCATGGAGTATGAAAAGGCGGCCGTGCTGCGCGACCGCATTGCAGCGCTCACCAATGTGCAATCCAGCCAAGGGATCAATCCGCGCGGCGTGCCGGAGGCGGATGTCATCGCTTTGCATATGGAGGGCGGACAGGCCTGTGTGCAGGTGTTTTTCATTCGCGCGAACCAAAACTGGGGAAACCGCGATTTTTATCCCAAGACCGGCGCGGGCGCGGATGAAGCGGAGGTACTGCGCGGGTTCATTGGCCAGTTTTATGAGGGCAAAGAGCCGCCGCGCATGTTGTTGCTGTCGCATGACATTGAGGAGCGCGATTTGATGGCACAGGCCTTGGGTGAGAAGGCAGGGCGAAAGGTAGAGATTTTGGTGCCCCTGCGCGGTGAAAAGATGGAATTGGTGGCGAACGCAGCGCGAAATGCGCGCGAAAGTTTGGGGCGCAAAATGGCCGAAAGCGCGACCCAAGCGCGGCTGTTGCGCGGGATGGCTGACGCCTTTGGGCTGGACGCGCCACCGCGCCGCATTGAGGTCTATGACAACAGCCATATTCAGGGCGCGCATGCGGTTGGCGGGATGATTGTGGCGGGGCCTGAGGGCTATATGAAAAGCCAGTATCGCAAGTTTAACATCAAGGGCGATGCGATCACGCCGGGCGATGACTTTGGCATGATGAAAGAGGTTTTGACGCGGCGGTTCAAACGGCTCTTGAAAGAAGACCCGGACCGCAACACCGAGGCTTGGCCGGACTTGTTGTTGATTGACGGCGGCGCAGGGCAAGTCTCGGCTGTGCAGGAAATTCTGGAAGACCTTGGTGTGGAAGACATCGAGATGATCGGTGTGGCCAAGGGGGTTGATCGCGACGCGGGCAAGGAAGAGTTTTATCGCACTGGCAAGCGGGCTTTTGCGCTCAAACGCAATGATCCTGTTTTGTACTTTGTCCAGCGGTTGCGCGATGAGGCGCATCGCTATGCGATTGGGACGCATCGGGCGAAACGCTCAAAGGCTATTGGTGCGACCCCATTGGACGAGGTGCCGGGCGTTGGTGCGGGGCGCAAGAAGGCCCTGTTGGCGCATTTTGGATCGGCCAAGGCGGTGACCACGGCTTCGCTCTCAGACCTGAGGGCGGTGAAGGGGATTTCAGCGGGGTTGGCGGAAACGATTTACGGGTATTTTCACGACGATGGCTAGGACCGGACGCAAGGCCGCGCTTTGTGACAGGTCGTGGGGGACCAGTCCCCCACACCCCCTGAGGTATTTGGGAACCAAAGAAAGGCGCACGCGGCTTTTGCGCCTGGATTTTGGTCGCGGCTATGGCAATCTGCGCGCAAGGCTTTTCCTTTTGGCGCGCGCGGAGTAGATGTTTGCCATGACATGGACAATTCCCAATATTCTCACCGTGGCGCGGCTGGTTTGTGTACCGCTCTTGCCTGTGATGTTTTTGTTTTTCGCCCGGCCTTATGCCGATTGGTTTGCGGTTGCGCTTTTTGTCGTGGCGGCGGTGACCGATTGGGTGGACGGGTATTTGGCGCGCAAATGGGGGCAAGAAAGCCTGTTTGGCGCTGCGATGGATCCGATTGCTGATAAGGCATTGGTGTTGATGGCCCTTTTGGTCATCACGGCTTATTCCGGTTTGGCGGCGTGGATTGTTTTGCCTGCTGGGATGATCGTGTTTCGCGAGGTGTTTGTGTCGGGTTTGCGGGAAACGCTTGGGGATCGGGCGCGCGCGCTCAAAGTGACGGGTTTGGCGAAGTGGAAAACCACTGTGCAAATGGTGGCACTGACCTTGTTGTTTGCGAAGGGCTGTTTTGAACATTACCTCGGGATGCAGAGTTTCGGGATGGATGCGGAGATGGTCGAAGCGATCTTGAGCGGCACCGAGGAAGACATTCTAGGACTTAGGTGGAAATTGACCGGGATGACCTGGTCGGGCAACGCTGGGGTCGCGATGCTTTGGCTGGCGGCGGCGCTGACGTTGATCACTGGCTGGGATTATTTCCGCAAGGCGTTGCCATTCTTTCGGGAGGTGCCTGATGGTTGATGTGATGTATTTTGCTTGGGTGCGCGAGCGCATTGGCGAGCCGCGTGAAAGCGTCGAGACTTCAGCGGCAACGGTGGCCGGGTTGGTGGATGAGTTGCGCGCGCGCGAACCACGCTATGCGGCGGCATTTGAGGACCTATCGGCCTTACGTGTCGCGCTGGATCAGGAACTTGCGGATTTTGATGCGCCGCTTGCGGGCGTGCGTGAGGTTGCGTTTTTCCCGCCGATGACGGGCGGATAGCGCGTGGACATTCGTGTCACTTCTAAGGAATTTCGCCCCGGCGAGGTGCTTGATGGCTTCGCGACCGGGCGTAGGGATATTGGTGCGGTGGTGAGCTTTACCGGGCTCGTGCGCGACACAGGCGGCGTGGCGCGCATGGTGATTGAGCATTATCCGGGCATGACCGAAAAAGCGATCACCGCCTATGCGGCAAAAGCCGTGAAACGGTTCGAGTTGGAGGAGTGTTTGGTGATCCATCGTTACGGTGACATAGCAGCAGGTGCGCCGATCATGATGGTCATCACCGCCAGTCGCCATAGAGTGAACGCCTTTGAGGCCGCGCAGTATCTTATGGATTACCTCAAATCGCGCGCGCCGTTCTGGAAGAAAGAATACACCAAAGATGGCGCGCAATGGGTCGAGGCAAAAACCGAGGATGAGGATGCGCTAAGCCGCTGGTAACCCCGCCTGTTTGCCAAAACACCTTTTCGTTTCAGTGTTCCTCAAATATCCCCGCCGGAGGCACGCCCGCAACGCGGGCGCCCCCTTATTCCTGCGGCGCAGGCGCAGCCTCCATGACCGTTTCGGGCACAGCTTCGATCAAAGGTTCGGGCGATTCCGGTGCCAACATCGACGACAGGATGCCGCCTTTCCACAGGCCACTTGCTGTTTCGCCGCTGGCATAGGTGACGGTGCCCTGCCCTTCGCGCAGGTCTGCCTGGAATGCCCCTTCATAGACATCCCCATTGGCATAGGTCGCGCGGCCTTCACCGTGTTTTGCGTTGGCTTTCCAGCCGCCTGTGTAGGTGAACCCATCGGCCAGCACCAACGTCCCTGTGCCAGATCGTTCGCCAGCGAGATAACCGCCCTCATAGGAAGAACCATCCGCGAAAATGTCTTTGCCCTGACCATCCCGCTTTCCGGCTTTCCACGCACCGGTATAGCCGTGACCTTCGGGGAACCGCAGCGTGCCCTGCCCTTCTTGCAGCCCACCAACAAATCCGCCTTCGTAGACAACGCCATTGGCGTATTTGGCAATGCCTGTGCCTTCAATCACACCGTCCCGCCAGCCGCCCTCATAGGTGCCGTTGTCGGGATAGGTGACGGTGCCGGCCCCATCGGGCAGACCGGCGCGAAAACTGCCGACATAGACCGAGCCATCGGGATAGGTGAGCGTTCCTTCGCCATCGATCTGGCCTTGCGCCCACGACCCTTCATAGCGCATTCCTGCTGGCGTTTGCATTACGCCCTGGCCCTCCCGCACATCCGCGACAAAGCTGCCGATGTAGATTTGTCCGTCGGCTTGGGTAATTTTGCCTTCGCCCTCGCGCCGCCCCGCGACAAATGCCCCGGAATACAGGTCACCATTGGGGCGTTTGAGCGTGCCGTTTCCGTGCATGTCACCGTTGAGCCATTCGCCCTCATAGTGCAGCCCATCGGTTCCCACCAAAACGCCGGTTCCGTGCCGTTTGTCGCCTTTCATACCGCCTTCATAGGTCGACCCATCCGGGAAGGTGATTTTGCCGTTACCATCCTTGACGCCCATGACCCAGTCGCCATCGTACATATAGCCGTTTGGGCTTTGAAGTTTGCCTTTGCCGTGGTGCAGGGCTTCACGCAGCCCCCCCTCATAGGTCAGCCCATTGGCGTAGCGCGCCAGTCCTGACCCATTGATTTTCCCATCAATCCAGTCGCCTTCAAAACTTGATCCATCGGCAAAAGTGATCTTTCCAAAGCCATGCGGTTTGCCTTTCGCGAACCCGCCCTCAAAGACTGATCCGTTGGGAAAACGTGCTGTGCCGGTACCGCGAATTTCGCCGTCCATGAAGGTGCCGGTATACTCATAGCCGGTCGGGGTGCGCAGGGTGCCTTGGCCGTGGGGTTGCCCGTCCTTAAAGCTACCCTCATAGACGCGCCCATCTTCGTATTGCATGCTGTCTTGCGCCGTCAGAGTGAGCGGCGACAGCGTGAGGGCGGCCATAATCATGGCCGTACGGGAGAGGTTGCGCATGTGGTCCTCGCGTCTGAGTGGGCGTGTTGGTGAGGCAAACTTACTGGCGCGGCGGGCGTGAGACAAACGATTTCGCGTGCTCAATGCGTGGCTTGGCTTTTCCCCGCCAACAAACCTGATAAACACGGGGAGAACAATGAGGAACGCGCGATGAGTGACAAATTTCGCCTGACTTTGGGGCAGTTGAACCCGGCGGTCGGGGATATTCCGGCCAATTTGAGCAAAGCGGCTGAGGCTTGGGCAGCGGCGAAAATTGCGCAGGCGGATATGCTGGCGCTGCCTGAGGCGTTTATCACCGGCTACCAGACCCAAGATTTGATCATGCGGCCGGCGTTTTGGACCGAGGCGATGGAGGCTGTTGAGACCTTGGCGGCGCAATGTTCGGACGGTCCTGTGATTGGCATTGGTGCGCCTTATCATGACGGGAAAGACCTGTATAACGCCTATTGGATTTTGGGAGGCGGCAAGGTTTTGACGCGCATCCTGAAACAGCTTTTGCCCAATGAGACTGTGTTTGACGAGGTGCGACAGTTCACAGCGGCGCCACCGCAAACGCCTTATCAGATCGGCCCGCTTCGCATTGGATCACCCGTCTGCGAGGATGCTTGGTGGCCCGATGCGGTGTCGGCGGACCTTGCCAAGAAAGGCGCAGAGATTTTGTTGGTGCCAAATGGCTCGCCTTATTATCGCGGAAAAATGGCGGTGCGCCATGGGGTTATTCGCGGCCGGGTTGAGGAGACCGGGCTGGCGACTGTGTACCTCAATATGGTGGGAGGTCAGGATGATCAGGCCTTTGAGGGCGGGTCTTTCGCGATGTCTGTTGATGGCGAAATTGTCAGGCAGCTGCCTCAGTTTGATGAGGTGATTGCTCAGCTTGATTTCGAGCGCGGGGCGCAGGGGTGGGACATTATCCCTGGTGACGTTGTCCCTGTCTTGGACGATTATGAAGCGGACTACCGGGCGATGGTGGAAACGCTGCGCGACTATATGGGCAAAACCGGATTTCAGAAGGTCTTGCTTGGCATGTCTGGCGGTATTGATAGCGCGATTGTGGCGACGATTGCGGCGGATGCGCTGGGACCGGAGAACGTGCGCTGCGTGATGTTGCCTTCCGAATATACCTCGCAAGGCTCGCTGGAGGACGCGAAAGACTGCGCGTCTCGACTTGGTTGCCGCTATGACTTTGTCCCGATTTCTGAGGGGCGCGGCGCAATCACCAACACGCTTGCGCCGCTGTTTGAGGGGACGAAAGAAGGCATCGCGGAGGAGAACATTCAGTCGCGGTTGCGCGGGCTTTTGTTGATGGCGTTGAGCAATAAATTCGGGGAAATGCTGCTCACCACGGGCAATAAATCCGAGGTCGCCGTGGGCTATGCGACGATTTATGGAGACATGTCCGGCGGCTATAACCCCATCAAAGATATGTATAAAACGCGGGTGTTTGAGCAATGTCGCTGGCGCAACGCCAATCATCGGCCTTGGATGAAGGGTAATCCCGGCGAGGTGATTCCGGTGGCGATTATCGACAAGCCGCCGAGTGCTGAGCTGCGACCAGACCAAAAGGACGAGGACAGCTTGCCGCCCTATGAGGTGCTGGACGCGATTTTGGAGGGGCTTGTGGACCGAGAGGTGAGCGTTGGCACCTTGGTGGCCGAAGGGTTTGAGCGCGAGACTGTGAAGAAGGTCGAGCACCTGATTTTCATCTCGGAGTACAAACGGTTCCAATCCGCTCCCGGCACCCGCTTGTCCCCCCGCGCGTTCTGGCTGGATCGGCGGTACCCGATCGTCAATCGCTGGCGCGACAAGACCTGACGGTGATGCGGATTGAGGATCAGCCTAGGCAGCGGCGCATTGTCTATCTGGGGCTTTCTGGCGTTGTGGCGGCGCTTTCGATCCTTGGGCTTTTCGGGCTTTGGCAGGTGGTTCAAGGGGGCGACTTTCTAAAGGGCGCGCTCGTCTTTTGCCTGCCTCTGGGCTTGTCGATCTGGGGCGGCTTCAAGGCCTATCGCATGGACATGGTGCCGCGCGCTTTGTTGGAGGCGGATGAAGGCGGGGTCGCGCTTTTGGGGCGCGAAAAGCTGGCGTGGAGCGAGGTTGAGGCGGTGCTTCATCGGCAGCAGAATGTCGGCTATGGGCCGATGGATATGATCGGCATTCGCCGGAAGTTTACGCCAAGTGGCACCGGCGCGACTTTTGCGGAACGCGTGGTGCGCAATGCGCTCTCTGATCGTAGCTTTCCGCCCTCTTCAGCGGGGGTTTCTGCGAAGGATATATTGGCGGGATTAGACGCGGAAATGGCCAAAGCGGGCTATCGGCGCGGCGCCCAAAAATGCAAGGAACGGGGGGCCTATCGGACGTGGACATGGGTGATTGAGCGAAGCTCTGGGGAACCCCGCTAGGATGTTCAATGTGCGGGATTTGGCGCGGGGCTGAACAGGGGCGACGCGCCGGAATTGAGTGGTGCACCAAGGGGCGTTATGCTGGGGCATTCTCAAGCGTAGAGGCCCCTCATGAAGACCCAACCTACCCCCCTTTCGGTCGTGGAACATATTGCGCAAGTCATGCCGGATCGACGGCGCGAAGATGCACAGAAATTGGACGCGATTTTTCGTGACGTCAGCGGGTTTGAGCCGCGCATGTGGGGCCCAACCATCATCGGTTACGGCGCCTATCATTACGTGTATGACAGCGGGCGCGAGGGCAATATGTGCGCAACCGGGTTTGCACCGCGCAAGGCCAATTTGGTCCTTTATATTATGCCGGGATACCAAAACTACGGCGAGATGCTGGCACGGCTTGGCAAGCATAAACTCGGAAAATCATGCTTGTATATCAATAAATTATCCGATGTGGACGAAGAGGTGCTGCGCGAGATTATTCGCACTGGGCTGGACGACCTCAATGCGAAATGGCCCGTGCGCGCAACATAGTCCTCTCTCCCGACCTGGAATATTCGCGTGGTTCCTTGCTGGACCGCCGCGCGAAACGCCTGCCTTAACCCGGCGTTCATGCCCCGCGTTTATGTCTTCGTGGATTCGCGCGAAAATGAAGACATAGATAAGGGATAACCAGATGGTTCCAGGTTCAAATGATCCGCGATGGACGCGGATCCTCAGCAGCGAAAGCGACCTATCGGCCGCCAGTCTCGCGACAAAAATTCTGCTCACTCGATTGCGGCGTGAGGTGAAATCCAGCCCCAGCGCGATGGGGGAGAAAATCGGGGAATTGCGGGCCTATTTTGAGAAAAATAGCTTCGCACAAAAAGATTTGGCCTTGTTCTAGGAGAGCACGCACATGAAAAATGCAATGATGACGACCGATGAGGCCGCAGCGCGGATCAACGATGGGGCCGTGCTGGTCATCGCCGGTTCTGAAGCCGCTCTTTCAAAACTGCCAGTTGGCAAGTGGATTGGGGGCACTTCTGTCTATTTTATGGCTGAAGACGGGGGCCGAGTTGATCTTGAGAACGTCTTTGTGACCGAAATTGACGGCGCGACGAATGCCCGCGCGGTTATGTATATCGGGGAAGATTTGCCAAACCTGACAATGGGCCGGTTTGAAGGCGGAATGTCGATGATTTTGATCCCCGGCTTTTCCAACGCGCACCAAGATTTTGCCATCAAAGGCGCGGAGTATGCTGGGGTGTTCGAGCAGCCGTTGATGGGATGGATCGCGGGTGTTCACCTTGATGATATTGGGAAAGAAACACCCAAAGTATTTGATGGCGCGACGGCAACCGCGCATGAGGACGGCGCGGCCGTTTTGCATGTTGAGGTGCCTGAAGGCGCGGTTGCGGATATCAATATCGTCAACTTGTTTACGCAAGACGACGCAGCGGATGAAATCACCTTTCCTGCGACCGGATTTGAGGCAAACAAAGCCATCGTAAACGGTGAGGAGGTCGATTTTGCGGCCTATGTTTCACAAAACGGCATCGACACGGCTTTACCGTTGGTGGCGAATTATGCGGGGGCGATGATCAATGTATCCTTCCAAGCGGTCGGTGAGGACAAGGTCGATTTCTACGCCCCGGTGATCAAAGGCGTCACCTATCGGCTTGCGAAATCACCCGGCGATTACGCGGCTTGCTTTGCTGAGCAAGTGACGGCGGATGGCAGCAAACAGCTGTCGTGCAACTGCATTTTGAACTACGTTTACGGCGCGCTTGAAGGCAAGACGACAGGCTCAGCAACCGGCCCGGCAACCTTCGGAGAAATCGCCTATATTCTCTTGAACCAAACCTTCGTGCATATGGATTTGCGCGCGGCAACGGGGGCGCACACCCGCGTCGCATAGGTGCGGAACGCGAAAATCAGGGGCGGCCAGTGTTTGGCCGTCCTTTGCAAACGGTATGGCGGAAAGCGTGCTGGACATGGACAAAACGGCTCAGGTGTGGAAAAGCGGGGCACCAGCAGGAGTGACCTATGACCACCGCACCGATTACCACCCGTTTTGCCCCCTCTCCCACCGGATATATCCATGTGGGGAACCTGCGCACGGCATTGTTCAACTATTTGATCGCACGCAAAGCGGGCGGCACGTTTATTTTGCGGCTGGATGATACCGACCCAGAGCGCTCGAAGCCGGAATTTGCGGATGCAATCATGGAAGACCTTGAGTGGCTGGGGCTGACATGGGACCGGGTGGAAAAGCAGTCCGATCGCTTAGAGCGTTATGAGGCGGCGGCGGATGAGTTGCGCGCGAACGGACGATTTTATGAGTGTTTTGAAACGCCAACTGAGTTGGATCTAAAGCGCAAAAAGCAGCTCAATATGGGTATGCCGCCCGTGTATGACCGCTCAGGTCTGAAACTCAGCGATGATGAGAAAGCCAAGCTCCGCGACGAACGTGGCCAGGGCCATTGGCGATTCAAACTGGATCAGGAACGCATCACCTGGACAGACGGCATTCTGGGCGATTTGTCGATTGATGCGGCCTCGGTGTCGGACCCTGTATTGATCCGCGCCGATGGGCAGTTTTTGTATACGCTCGCCAGCGTGTGTGACGACATTGATTATGGCATCACCAATGTTGTGCGCGGCTCGGATCACGTGACCAATACCGCGACGCAAATTCAAATTATTCAAGCGCTTGGCGGCACAGTGCCCTCTTTCGCGCATCACTCGCTGCTGACAGGCCCACAAGGTGAAGCCCTGTCCAAGCGGCTTGGCACGCTTTCGTTGCGCGATTTGCGCGCCGCCGGGATTGAGCCGATGGCTTTGATCAGCCAGATGGCGCGCCTTGGTTCGAGTCAGCCAATCGAATTGAACGCCTCTATGGATGAGGTCATCAAGGGCTTTGACATCGGTGCGTTTGGATCAGCGCCAACCAAGTTTGACGAAGCGGATCTCCGGCCCCTTACGGCGCATCTCTTGGCGCAAAAGGACTATGGCGAGGTCAAAGACGCCGTTGAAACGCTGGGCGTCCCGGCGCATTTGGCTGAACAGTTCTGGCTGGTCGCACGCGACAATATCACAACGCTAGACGACCTTGGCGCATGGTGGACCTTGTGCCGCGATGGGGCCGATCCTTTGGTGGAGGAGGAAGACGCGGACATGATCAAGACCGCGATGGACCTGCTCCCCGCCCCGCCCTACACCGCTGACAGCTGGAAGAGCTTTACAACAGCCGTGAAAGACGCAACCGGGCGCAAGGGGCGTGGCCTGTTCATGCCACTGCGCAAAGCCCTCACAGGCATGGATCACGGGCCAGATATGTCTGCTTTGATGCCCCTTTTGCAAAATATCAAAGCCAAAAATTGACAGAAACCGACAAGCGCCGCGCCCCCAGTTTTGGTTTTCAAATACCTTAGTGGATTTGGTGGGGTGCGGGGGGCAACGCCCCCCACTGGCTTGAGTATTCGGGCCTGATTGCTCTGGCCTGATAGCTCTGGCTGGTTTGCTCTGGCTGGTTTGCTTAGGCCGGATAGCTCAGCCATTCGCAATGCCTACCGGCGTGGCCGCACAAACCCCATGATCTCAAACGTACGATCCAGAATCGGATTGGCGATGGCTTCAGCCTGCGCCGCCCCGCGCGCCAAGATTTTGTCCAGCTCATCCGGAGCCGCCATAAGGCGTGCCATTTCGCTCGACACGGGGGCGACTTTTTCCACAGCAAGCTCCGCGAGCGCCGGTTTGAACTTGCCCCACCCAGCGCCACCAAACTCGCCCAGCACGTCCTGCGCCGATGTGCCCGTCAGCCCCGCATAAATCTGAACGAGATTCTTGGCCTCCGGGCGCTCTTTCAGCCCCTCAACATCGGAGGGCAAAGCATCGGGATCGGTGCGCGCCTTTTTGAACTTTTTGGCAATCG
Source organism: Maritimibacter sp. (assembly GCA_050633625.1). GTDB lineage: Bacteria > Pseudomonadota > Alphaproteobacteria > Rhodobacterales > Rhodobacteraceae > JBOEGW01. The sequence goes on from JBOEGW010000003.1 coordinate 332,195, forward strand.
TGTCGGCATCATCGGTCATATTGATGCGTTCCATGTCGCTTTCACCGGATTTCGACATTTTCTTCGACCCGTCGCGCAGGTTCATCACCCGCATCGCCGGGCCTTCGATGACTGGCTCAGTTTCGGGGAAAAAATCCACCTTGTAATCGTGATTGAACTTGGCAGCGATATCGCGGGTCAGCTCCACATGCTGTTTTTGATCTTCGCCCACCGGGACATGGGTGGCGTGATACAGCAGAATATCCGCGGCCATCAACGCCGGGTAGGCATAAAGGCCAAGCGACACGTTCTCCGCGTTTTTGCCCGCCTTTTCCTTGAACTGGGTCATCCGGTTCATCCAACCCACGCGCGCGACACAGCTTAGCAACCAGCCTAGCTCAGCATGGGCGGAAACGGCGGATTGATTGAACAGCACCGACTTTTCGGCATCAATGCCGGAGGCAATCATCGCGGCGGCGACTTCGCGCGTGGCGTGGGTGAGGTCGGTGGGATCTTGCCAAACGGTGATCGCATGCAGGTCCACAACGCAAAACACTGTTTCGAACGCTGGGTTTTCCTGCATCTCCACCCAAGGTTTGATCGCGCCAAGGTAGTTGCCAAGGGTCAGCCCGCCAGAGGGCTTGATCCCGGAAAACGCGCGGGGGGTGAAGTTTGTATCAGACATTTTCGTCTCCGTCTGGATTTCTCTGTCTGGCTCGCTTACCCATGCAGGGCGTAACCGTCAAGGAATGCCACATGCAAAACGACGATCCACGGGTCACTCCGCTCCAACCCGACACGCCGGAGTCGACGCAAAATGAAGCGCCGTTCAATGCGATGCCCCCTGCCATTCTTGCCTTGGTGGCGATTATCATGGGCATTGAGCTTGTGTTGATGGCGGGTGAAGCTGAGTGGATTGGCGGCATGACGGGCGCGACATGGCGCATCACACTGCTTGAGCGGTTCGCCTTTTTTGAACCTCAGTTTGCGTGGATGATCGAGAACAGCACCTTGCGGCTGAAATACCTTATGCGCTTGGTGACATATCCCTTTTTCCAGCCTCAGTTCATGATTGCCGTCATCGTTTCGGTGTTTTTACTGGCGCTCGGAAACCTCATGAGCCGCGCGTTATCGCAGTGGCGGGTTTTGGCTGTCTTTTTTGGCGCGTCCATCATTGGGGCCTTGGTGTTTGCTGCCGCTTGGGACACCAAGACACCGCTCTTTTCGGGGCTGACCGGGGCCTATGCGCTGGTGGGCGGGTATAGCTTTTTGATTTGGCGACATTTGAAAGCAACGGGTGGCAAACAAATCAACGCCTTTGCTTTGATCGCCGTGCTGCTTGTTGCGCAATTGGCGATGGGATTGATTTATGGGGACAGCAAGGCTTGGGTCTCGGAGACCTCCGGGTTCGTCTCTGGATTTTTTCTGACTTGGGCATTGGTGCCGGGTAGTTTTTCACGATTGGTACATTTGGCGCGCAAGCGGCGATAGGCTCACGAGCCTCTCTTGACCATGGATTTCAGCTCGCCAAGGCGCACAGCCCCCAGCACATGCCCAGCGAGGAAATAGGTGACAACGCCACTTGTTATTAGCAGAACGAGCGCGACAATTTTGAGGAAGCCGGCGCCAAACATTGGTCCCAACACAATCGACATGCCAAACAGCTCTGCGCCCATGATCAGTGCTGCGGCGATAATGCCCCAAAGCTTGCGCCAGAACCTTTTGTCAAACCGCGTATGAGGCCCAATTCGGGACGCTCCGATCCATAGGGCGAGCGTCATGGCCCAGCTTGAAAAGGTCGTGCCAAAGGCGGCGGCGATAAAGCCGATGGACGGAGAAAGACCAATCGCGAGGGCGGCATTCACCACCATGGAAAAAAGCGCGAAGTAAAAGGGCGTGCGGGTGTTTTCGCGCGCAAAATAGATCGGTTGCAAGACCTTTTGCATCACAAAGGCAGGCAGGCCGAGACCATAGACGGCAACCGCGAGCGCGGTTTTCGCTGTATCATCTGCTGTGTATTTGCCGCGCTCAAACAGCACACCGACGAGTTCCATGGGGATGATGACCAGCGCCACGGCGGATGGGATTGTCAGCAGCATCGCAAATTCGCCAGCGCGTGACAGCGAGGTTTTACTGCCTTCAAGATCTTCGGCGCGTAGCCGCTTTGACAGGTCCGGCAGAAGCACGATCCCGATGGCGATGCCGACCACGCCAAGGGGCAATTGATACAAGCGATCTGCCATGAACAGCCAGGCAATTGCACCGTCAAAATGAGAGGCCACCTGGCGGCCAACGATCAGGTTGATTTGCACGACCCCCATCGCCAGTGCGGCGGGGGCGGCGATGATTGCGAGCCGTTTGAGTTCGGGGGTCATGCGCGGACGGCGCGGCAAGAGACGGTACCCGGCACGCGCCGCGGCGACCCATACGAGCGCAAGTTGAGCGATGCCGCCAAGGGGCACGGCCCAAGCCAAGGTCAAACCGATGTCCAGCCCGGCGATCCACGACAGCCCGATTGCCACGACGAAGATGATGTTAAGCAAGACAGGCGCGGCCGCCGCAGCGCCAAAGCGCCCGATCGAATTGAGCACGCCCGACAAGAGTGCGGAGAGAGAGATGAAGAACACATAAGGAAATGCGATGCGCCCATAGAGAGTGGCGAGCGCCAAACGCTCATCCCCTGCAAACCCCGAAGCCAACATGAGCACAAGGAAAGGCATGAAGATTTGCGCAAGGATTGTGAGAACCAAGAGGATCAGCGCCAAACCTGTCAAAGCGTCGCGTGCAAAACTCTGCGCGTCGGTGCCGTCCTCAACTTTTTTCGAAAACAGCGGCACGAAAGCCGTGTTGAACGCCCCTTCAGCAAAAAAACGGCGAAAGAGGTTTGGCAGGGAAAAGGCTGTATAAAACGCTTCAGCAACCGGCCCAGCGCCCAGCGCGGCGGCAAAACCTGCGTCCCGAACAAAGCCCAAAATACGGCTCCCAGCGGTCCAGCCTCCGACCGTCATGAAGCCACGCATCAGACGGGAGCGCGCCATTATGAGGCCGCCCGTTTTGCGCCTTGGGTGATCGCTTCTCGCAGTTTTGCCTCAAGGGATTTTTGCTTGGCTTCTGAGTGGTATTTCAGGCCGAACATATCCTTCACATAGAAGCTATCAACGACTTGTTCGCCGTAGGTCGCGATCACGGCGGAGGCGATGTAGACATTGTTGGCGGCCAAGGTTCGCGTGAGATCATAGAGCAGCGCAGGGCGATCGCGGGTGTCCACTTCGATGATCGTATAAATCTCGCTGCCTTCGTTATCGAACGCGATTGTCGTGGGCACCCTAAAGGCGCGTTCACGTTTTTTGATTTTGTCGCGGTCAACGATGGCTTCTTTGGCGACGACCTCACCGGCCATGGTTTTATGGATCATGTCTTCAAGACGTTTGAGGCGGATTTCCTCGTAGGGGTGGCCGTCATGATCTTGTATCCAGAACACTGCGGTCGCCCATCCATCCGAGGACGTATAGGTGCGCGCGTCAACGACATTGGCCCCCACGAGCGCCAGCGCCCCGGCAAGCCGGGAGAAAATGCCGGGATGATCGGCCAGCGCAAAGGCCGCGCGCGTAGCGTCCCGGTCTAGGTCTTGGGTCAGGTCAATGCGCGCTTCGTCTTCGCGGATGCCCTGAAGCAGCTTAGCGAACACGATATGTTCCTCAGTGGACATGCCTTGCCAATACGGATCATAGTGGCGAGAGGTTTCGACGCGCAAATCCTTCTTGTCCCATGTAGACAGGGCGTCACGTAGCGCCTTTTTGGCTTTGTCTGCGCGCGCGCCTGTCGACAGGGCCTCAATGCCGTTTTCCAGCGCCTTCTTGGTTTCCGCATAAAGCTCACGCAGGAGCATGGCTTTCCAGTTGTTCCACGTCCCCGGCCCCACGCCGCGAATGTCGCACACTGTCAGCACTAGCAGCAAATCGAGCCGTTTTTTGGATTTCACCGCCTTGGCGAATCCCCTGACTGTGCGCGGATCAGACAGGTCCCGTTTTTGGGCAACATCCGACATAAGCAGGTGGGAGCGCACCAACCATTCGACGGTCTCGCATTCGGTCTTGGTCATGCCAAGGCGTGCTGTGATTGTGCGCGACAAGCGGGCACCAAGGATCGAATGATCCTCATCACGGCCTTTGCCGATGTCATGGCACAAGAGCGCCACATAGAGCACTTTGCGATTCACCCCGGCTTTCAGGATACGCGAGGCGACTGGCAGATCTTCAACCCGTTCGCCCCGTTCGATTTCGGCAAGCGCTGAGATGCATTGGATCGTGTGCTCATCGACAGTATAGGAGTGATACATATTGAATTGCATCATCGCGACGATGGCCTGGAATTCTGGGATAAATGCCCCCAACACGCCGAGTTCGTTCATACCGCGCAGCGCGCGCTCTGGGTTGCCATGCTTGAGCAGCGTATCAAGGAAAATACGCACGGCTTCCTTATCGGTGCGCATTGCAGTGTCGATCATGTCAAGGTTGGCTTTGACCAAGCGCATGGTGTCGGGGTGGATCATCAAGCCCGTGCGCAAGGCCTCCTCATAGATGCGCAGAATGTTAAGCGGCTCTGCGAGAAATGACGTTTCATCCGCGTGATGGAGCAGACCGTTGACGACCGTAAAGCCATGGCGGACTTTGCGTTTGCGTTTGAAAAGCCCAACGAGCAATGGTTCCTTTTTGACGCGCTCTTCTTCGAGTTTCGTCAGGAAGATGCGGGTCAAATCACCCACCACCGTCGCATGGCGAAAATAGTCCTGCATGAAATGCTCGACAGCGCGCCGCCCACCGCGGTCCACATAGCCCATGCGTTCGGCCACATCGACCTGAAGGTCAAAGGTAAGCTGGTCCATCGCGCGGTTTTGCAAGAGGTGCATATGGCAGCGCACGGCCCATAGGAAACTGTCTGCATCGATGAAGGTTTGAAATTCTTCGCGGCTGAACATGCCGGTGTTCTTGAGTTCGGCAATCGTGTTCACTTGGTGCATGTATTTGGCGACCCAGAACAGGGTTTGCAGATCCCGCAATCCGCCTTTGCCCTCTTTCACGTTGGGTTCAACCACGTATCGTTGCCCGCCTTGTTTGCGGTGGCGCTCGTCGCGCTCCTCAAGTTTGGCTTCGATAAATTCGGCGGCGGTACCGTCAAACAGGTTTTCCCAAAGCTGTTGCGTCAACTCATTGGCGAGGTCTTCGTCGCCGTCGATATAACGATGCTCCAACAGGGCTGTGCGGATTGTGATGTCTTCTTTGCCAAGACGCAGGCAGTCTTTGATTGTGCGCGAACTATGCCCCACCTTTAGGCGCAAATCCCAAAGCATGTAGAGCATGTTTTCAATCACGCTCTCCGCCCAAGCTGTGATTTTGTACGGGGTGACAAAAAGCAAATCCACGTCCGAGTGGGGCGCCATTTCGAACCGCCCATATCCGCCAACGGCCAAGACCGCTAAGCGCTCAGATGCGGTTGGCGTTGCGAGCGGTTGGAGCTTGTCCGTTGCCACGTGAAATACCGTTTGAACAACGCAATCGGTGAGCCAGGCGTAGGCGCGGGTACATTCATGCGCTGCATAGGGGCGTTTAAGGAACCCTTCCGCGATCACCTCTCGCCCGGAATCAATCGCAGTTCGCAAGATTTTGACAGTGGCCATACGCAGCGCGGCCGCGTCTTTTGCATCTTCGGCCGCTACCTCAATCGCGGACGAAACCGCCGCCTGATCAAAGATCAAAGCGGCGGCACAAATCAGACCTTCAGCCAGCGTTACTCGGGTGTTCGGAAATTCAGAATCCGGCACCAGCAAAGCTCTTTGGTGCGGGGTCGATCACGACAACCTGTTGGTTTTGGATTTGCGCAATGGCAAGGCCGCGCTCGTTGGTGCCGTCGCCGCGCAGGCGAAATACACCGTTCACCCCGACAAAGCCCTGCGGATTGGTGAGTGCGCTGCCGGTGAGTGCGGAGGAATTGCCACGGTTCACAAGTGCCCCAATGGCCGCGATCCCATCATAGGCAAGGCCCGCGATAGGATGTGGGTTTGCGCCATAAGTTGCTTGGTATTTCTGCTGGAACCGTGTGGACAATGTCGGGTCAGGCAGGGCGAACCAACCGTTTTGCAGCCCCGGCAAGGACAAAGCGTTTGCGGGAATATCCCAGCGGCTCAACCCCATGAACTGCACATTCGCGGGCGATACGCCGTTTTCTGGCAAAAGCCCCGCAAGGAAGGGCAAGGCGCCATCGGTGCTGGAGGTCATGAAGACAGAAGTTGCCCCTGAGCTTTTGATCTGGCTGGAGGCGGAAGACATGGCTTGGATGATGCCATTTTGCGACATCTCAAACCCAAGCGTGCCGGCTTGACGTGCGCCGGGCGTATTGGCGATTGCGCGCAAGATTGCGTCCCGACCAAGGGATTCAGCCGGGCTATTGCCGTTCAGAACGAAGATATCGCCTTTTTGCTGACGCGCGGAGTAGCGCACGATTCGGTTTGCGACGTTTTGAAAGGTATTCCCAAGGATAAAGACGTTTCCGCCCGCAATATCGGGGTTATTGGAGAAGGCGAGAAGGTTGATACCATCACCTTTCACAGCCACACCCGCGGCCGCCGCGTTTTGTGCGTAGACTGGTCCGAGAATGATTTTTGCCCCGTTTTGGACCGCGGCTTGGGCCACCGAAGCCGCTTGGGAGGCGTTCCCGGCAGTGTTGTAGACACGCAAGTCGATTTGGACGCCCTCAAGCTCGCTCATGGCGAGGCGTGCAGCGTTTTCCAGCGCGGAGGCTAGCGCTGTGTCGTTTGCGTTGCCGGAGCCGCCAGGCACCAAGAGCGCAACTGGGACTGGTTTTGAGGTGTCGATTTTCGGCCCACCAGAGTTTGCGGTCGGCAAGGCAATGTCGCCACAGGCCGTCAGCAAGAGAATCGACAACAGTGCCACACAGTAGCCCGTGAACTTGCGGGCTGCGCCCAATACGACAAACATAACTGACATCCTTATCTCAAACCCTTATGCAGACGACAGACTCGCCCGCCGCTTTGCGCTCATCATAAACGCCATGACAGTCAGGTCCACCCATTGACAGACGAGAATCATAAACTCCCCGCTGGTCTTTACCTTGTAGCCACCCCGATCGGGAACGCACGCGATATAACGCTCAGGGCGTTGGATATTTTGGGTGATTGCGATGTGATTGCGGCGGAAGACACGCGCACCGCTCGCAAATTGATGGATATTCACGGGATCAAGGCCGGGTCACGGCAAATCATCGCCTACCACGACCATTCCGGTGCGGCAGGGCGATCGGGGATTTTGAAGCTGATCAAGGCTGGGAAGTCGGTCGCTTATGTGAGCGAAGCGGGCACGCCCTTGGTGGCAGATCCGGGCTACGCGCTGGCACGCGACGTGGCAAAAGCAGGGTATTTGGTCACGGCAGCCCCCGGAGCCTCGGCGGTCTTGGCCGGGTTAAGTTTGTCCGGCCTGCCATCTGACCGGTTTTTATTCGCCGGATTCGCACCAAGTGGAAAATCAGCGCGTCAAACATGGCTTAAAGAGCTGCTCGGCCTACCAACAACGCTTGTGATCTATGAAAGCCCCAAACGGATTCATTCTTTGTTAAGCGACTTGTGCGACCTTGCAGCAGAGACCCGCGAAGCCGCCATTGCGAGGGAATTGACGAAGCATTTTGAGGAGGTCATGCGCGGGACTTTGGCGCAGTTGCAAGAGGAACTTTCCGGGCGGGCTTTGAAAGGCGAAATCGTTGTGATCTTGGACCGAGGTCGCGAGGAGGTTGGTCAGGACACTATGGAAACGGCACTGCGGCGCGCGATGGATGACATGAGCTTGAAGGATGCCGTGCAAGCGGTCTCCGAGGCGTATGACTTGCCCCGGCGCAAGGTGTACCAGAGCGCTTTGGAGCTGGACAAAGACGGCGACTAGGGGACGGCGACTAAGGCACAGTGACTGAATTTGGAGACAGACTATGAGCGGTATTGTGAATTTTCTGAGCGGCGTGTCTGCCGAGGATGCGGTTGCGGCTGATTATGAGCGGCGCGGCATGCCCGTTGTCGCCAAACGCTGGCGCGGCTCGCGCGGCGAAATAGATTTGGTAGCGCGCGATGGTGATGGATTCGTGTTTGTTGAAGTGAAAAAGTCCAAAACGATTGCCCGCGCGGCGCAACGTCTTTCAATGGCGCAGCTGGGACGCATTTGTAATACCGCTTTGGAATTTGTCGCCGGACAACCGATGGGCCAGCTGACAGAAATGCGGTTTGATTTTGCCCGCGTTGATGGGCAAGGACGATTTGACATACTTGAAAACGCAACCCAATTGACTTGATGCTTTGAACCTGACCCATTGCCCTTGCTGCCCGTGTGCGCCATGTAATGGGAAAAGCGGAGACAGGTATGAGCCTCAAAGTTGCTATCCAAATGGATCCAATCGACGCGATTAATATCGACGCCGATTCATCATTTCGCATTGCTGAAGAAGCGCAGGCCCGCGGGCATGAGCTGTTTTTCTACACACCAGACAAGCTCGCCTATCGCGAAGGCAAAGTGATCGCGCGCGGCTGGCCTTTGACGGTGCGCCGGGAAAAAGGCAATCATTTCACTCTTGGGACTGAACAAGATATTAATCTTGCGGATTTGGACGTTGTTTGGCTGCGCCAAGACCCCCCGTTTGACATGGGCTACATCACAACGACTCATATTTTGGACATGGTCCATCCTGACACGCTCGTGGTGAACGATCCTTTTTGGGTACGCAATTACCCGGAAAAACTCTTGGTCCTGCAATTTCCTGATTTGACGCCGCCGACCATGATTGCGCGGTCTCTTGATATGATTAAGGAATTCAAAGCCGAGCATGGCGATATGATCCTCAAGCCGCTTTATGGGAACGGCGGGGCTGGCGTGTTTCGGCTTGGCCCGGATGATCGCAACCTCGCGTCTTTGCATGAGCTTTTCTCTGGCATTAACAATGAGCCGTTGATTGCACAAAAATTCCTGCCTGCCGTGAGCAAAGGCGACAAACGGGTGATTTTGGTGAATGGCGAGCCGGTTGGCGCGATCAACCGCGTACCTGCGCAAGGGGAAACGCGCTCCAACATGCATGTTGGAGGGCGCCCGGAGAAGGTTGGGCTGACGGACCGTGACCTTGAAATCTGCGCGCGCATTGGGCCTGTGCTGCGCGAAAAAGGCCAGATTTTTGTGGGGATTGACGTGATCGGTGATTGGCTGACGGAAATCAACGTGACCTCGCCCACGGGCATCCAAGAACTTGAACGGTTCGACGGCACAAACATTGCCGCCAAAATATGGGAAGCGATTGAGGCCAGACGCGCATGAGCCTGAGGTTGCGCCTCATTTCCTTCTTCTTGCGGGTGTTTGCCAAGACTCTGTTGCGCCGCGCGAAAGACCCGGCACGGAATCGAGATTTGTTGAATTTGGGCGCGAAGTTCATGTTTCGCGCGCCGCCTTACGCTCTTTATCTTGACGAAGATTTGGTGCCGGGGCTGAGCAGTATGTGGATTTCGGCGCGCCCCGGCTCGCGCCCGCCGCGCGCAGGTAAGGTCATGCTGTACTTGCACGGAGGTGGGTTCATCGCGGGAAGCCCGCAAACGCACCGCGCGATGTTGGCACGGCTTGCATGGATGACGGGAATTGAAGTGTGTGCGCCGGATTATCGGATTTCGCCCGAACATGTTTTCCCTGATGCCCTGAACGACACCCGCGCGGCCCATGAGGCGCTGATCGCGAAGGGCTACGCGCCCGAGAACATTCTACTTGGGGGAGACAGCGCCGGTGGTGCGTTTGTCTTGGCGCTTCTGTCTGAGCTTTGCGCGCAGGATCGCCGCCCAGCCGGTGTTGTTTGCTTTACGCCTGTCACCGATTTGACGTTTTCTGGGGATTCGATGACGGAAAACGCGCAGGCGGATCATTTTTTGCCGCCAGAGCGCAAAGGCGATGTGCAGCATTGGTATTTGCGCGGGGCGGACCCACATGATCCACAGGCGTCGCCGTTGTTTGCTGAGTTTGACGCCCCGCCGCCTGTGTATTTCCAATATAGCGAAACCGAGATTTTGCGTGACGATAGTGTGCGTATGGCCGCGGTCTTGCGCGCTGCGGGCGGCGAGGTGGTTGAGGATGTCTGGCCCGATGCCCCTCATGTTTTTCCAATTTTTGACGGGCTTGTGCCAGAAGCGCGTATCGCTTTACAGCGCATGGCGGATTTCATGAACCGCTGTTTTGCCTAGGTGCCTCTCACCCCTGAGCGAGCCGAAATCCGAGCGCTTCTGCGATGTGGTTGCGCCCGACAGTTTCAAGTCCATCCAAGTCCGCGATTGTGCGCGCGACACGCAAGACCCGGTGGTAGCCACGCGCTGAGAGTTTGAACTTGTCCGCCGCGCGCAATAGCATCTCTCGCCCGGCCGCGTCAGGCGTTGCGAAGCGATCAAGTAACTCGCCTTCCATATCCGCGTTGACACGGTGGTTTTCCAGCCCTTCGAACCGCGCCGTTTGGCGCGCGCGCGCTGCCGCGACACGGGCGGCGACCACCGCGCTGCGATCCCCGGATGGGGCAGTTTCGAGGTCTTGAATGGAGACAGGTGCCACATCTACCCGGAGGTCGAACCGATCCAAGAGCGGGCCAGATATGCGGCCCAGATAGTCCTCCGCGCAGGCGGGGGCGCGGGTGCACGCCAGCGCCGCATCGGCGATATGACCGCATTTGCAGGGGTTGGCCGCGGCGATCAGCATGAAACGACAGGGGTAGCGCACATGCGCATTGGCGCGCGCGACGACAACTTCGCCGGTCTCTATGGGTTGGCGCAGGGTTTCAAGGACTGGACGGCCAAATTCGGGAAACTCATCGAGAAACAACACGCCATTGTGCGCAAGGCTGATTTCACCGGGCATGGCACCGCGCCCGCCCCCAACGATGGAAGCCATGGACGCCGTGTGATGCGGGTCGCGGTAGGGGCGCGCACGCGAAATCCCGCCCTCATCAATAAGGCCTGACACCGAATGGATCATGGAGGTTTCCAGCGCCTCTGCGGGGGACAGCGGCGGCAAGATCGACGGGAGCCGCGCGGCGAGCATGGATTTTCCCGCACCCGGCGCGCCGACCATGAACATATGATGGCGACCCGCAGCCGCAATTTCCAAGGCGCGTTTGGCCCGTTCTTGGCCGCGCACCTCGCTCATATCTTGGATTTTTGGCGCGTCTTTCACCTCGCCCGGCACTGCGGGAACGATTGGGGCTTGGCCAGAGAAATGTTGCACGACGCCAGCGAGGGACGGGGCCGCGATCACATTGGCGGCGCCCACCCAGGCAGCTTCGGCGCCGGATGCGGATGGGCACACCAAAGTGCGCCCCCCTTGCGCGGCGGCCATGGCGGCAGGGAGCGCACCGATCACCGGCACCAATGTGCCATCCAAAGACAGCTCGCCAAGTGCCATTGTGGATTTTATGTCATCCACGGGCAGGACACCGATTGCGGCGAGCAGGGACATGGCGATTGGCAGGTCAAAATGCGAGCCATATTTGGGCAGATCGGCGGGGGATAGGTTGATGGTGATCTTCTTTGAGGGGAGCGCGATTGACATGGCTGCCAATGCGGCACGCACCCGATCGCGGGCCTCAGAGACGGCTTTATCCGGCAGTCCCACGATAGAAAATCCGGGCAACCCGGGGGCAAGCGCGCATTGCACTTCAACCGGGCGCGCCGCGACGCCTTCGAATGCGACCGTATAGGCCCAAGCGACCATGATGGACTTCCCCTATTGCTACGCGTCATAGGGTAACGAAATCATGGTTGAGAAAAGGTTAACGCTGGCTGGAGCGGGTTTACGAAAATGAACCGGGCCACTCTTTATGCGGAAGATCAAGCGCGTAGGGCACCGGATCATAGGTGGTTTTTAGCCCCTCGGCGCGCCATGCTTTAAACGCGGGATCAGCCAAATGCGCTGCCACATATCGGGCGGCGTCTTCTTTCAGTTGCAAACCGTAGCCGGCAAAGCGCGCCGCGATTGGGGCGTAAAACACATCAGCAAGGCTGTAGTCACCAAATAACCAAGGGCCATCATTTTCGTCGCAGGTCGCGCGTGCAACCGCCCAAAGCTCCTCAATGCGCGCAACGTCCGCGCGCACCGCCTCGGAAGGTTGAAAACCGATATACTGATGCAACAGTTGCATTGGGCAGTCCGTGCGCAACGCGCTAAATCCAGCGTGCATTTCCGACACCAACCAGCGCGCAAGGGCGCGGCGGGAGGCATCCTTAGGCCACATGCCAACGTCCGGGTGCCGCTCTGCCAGTGTTTCAGCCATGGCGAGGGTTTCGCCCACGATAGTTGCGTCCGGGCAGCGCATGACGGGCACAAGGCGCGCAGGTGCAAACGGCGCGAGATCGGCGGCCATCGTGCCAGAATACAGCCCAACATGGTGGACGCGGTACGGGAGCGCGAATTTTTCAAACATCAGCCAGCCGCGCAGCGACCAGCTAGAGAAGGTTTCGTCGCCTATATAAAGATCATATGTCATGCTGACAGAATGCGCTGCGCGCTGCGCCACGTCCAATCGAATTTTGTGCGCGGACCATCACGGGAGGTGATTGATTTTACCGGCCTGCCATGTGCCGTTTTCGTGCTTGATCTGGGTTAGGGACAAATTCTCAATCCGGTTCCCCATCACCTCTTTTACGCTGATGTCGAGCGCGCGGCGCACCTGCGTCAGGATCACCCCGAAATGCGCAACGATGATCACATCGCCAAAGGGATGGTCCATGATGATCCTGTCGACCGCGCGATTGACGCGGGTTGCGAGGTCGGTCCAACTTTCGCCATTTGGAGGGCGGTTGTTCTCTGGGTCGTTCCAATAGGCCATGACCGCGTCCGGGTCGACCGCATAGAGGTCGGTGGCGTCCTGAAGCTCCCAATCACCAAAATTCAGCTCGCGTAAATCGGCATCATGGGGCAATCGAGGGCGTGTGCCTTGGAGGGCGCTAGCTGTGTCGACGGCGCGCATCAAGGTTGAGGAAATAACAGGCGCTTCAGGCAGAGCTGCGGACAGGCGCGCGATTTGCGCCGTGTCCGAGAGATCGGCGGGAACATCGGACCAACCGACCATGGATTTCAGGTTTGTCGGTCCATGACGGACCCACCATAAATTTGTCATGTCATGTCATGTCCTTGGGAAGCGCCCCTTTGAGGGCAAGAGGAAGCCCGGCGATGACCGCAACCACGCAATCAGCGCGCGCGGCGAGGCTTTGGTTGAGGCGACCCTGCGCGGCACGAAACCGGCGCGACAGCGCGTTGTCCGGTACGATTCCCGCGCCCACTTCATTTGTCACAACGACCACGGGCGCGTCACAGGATTGGAGCGCGTGCAACAAATGGCTTTCTTCGCGCAAGAGGTCACTGTTTGCGAGGAGGTGATTTGTCAGCCAAAGCGTAACGCAATCAAGCAAGACGACATGATCGGCGGGCACCGCAAGGAGGGCGTTGGAGGCGTCCAGCGGGGCTTCGATTGTTTGCCAATCGCCACTGCGGCGCGCTTGATGAGTCGCGATTTTCGTGCGCATTTCGTCGTCATAGGCTTGCGCGGTGGCGATATAAGTCATTGGGCGGGCCGCGTTTTCTACGAGCCGCTCGGCAAAGGTGGATTTCCCGGAGGCGGCTGCGCCAATGACGACGGACAAATGCGGCAGGTCAGGTTTCATGATGATTTCGTAACATTGCGGTTCAGCGAGGGGAAGTGGGTTGCGCGTGCGGGCAACTGTCGCCAGATTACCGCTATGTTTCGTAGCCTTTCTCTTGCCGCCTTGGCGGTCTGTGCGCCCCTGACCGCTTTCGCCAGTCCCTTTGCTGGGGCGAATGCTGATATTTTTGTTCTGGGGGAAGTTCACGACAACCCTGCGCATCACGTGACGCAGGCCGAGGCGATCAAGGATATTGCGCCGCGCGTTGTGGTCTATGAGATGCTGAGCGAGGATCAAGCCGGGCGAGTCTCTGACGATCTGTTGACGACGCCTGAGGCCCTTGGGGAGCGGCTTGAGTGGGACGCATCGGGCTGGCCTGATTTTGCGATTTACTATCCGGTTTTTGCGGCGGCGCGTGGTGCCGTTACACGGGGGGCGGCAGTGCCCCGCGATGTGGCGCGCGCGGCTTTGGCGGATGGAATTGTGACGCATTTCGGGGCGGATTCCACGGATTTCGGGCTGGATGTGCCGCTTATCGGCGGGCAATTGGCGGATCGCTTAAACTTGCAGCTTGAGGCCCATTGTGGGGCGATGCCCACCGAGCTTTTGCCGGGCATGGTGGAATTGCAACGCTTGCGCGATGCCACTTTGGCGCGCGAGGCGCTTGATGCCTTTGATGAAGTGGGCGGGCCGGTTGTGGTGATTACTGGCAATGGTCACGCACGCAAAGACTGGGGCGTGCCCAGTTATCTTGCCCAAGTTCGGCCAGAGTTGCGCGTCGTGAGCCTTGGGCAATCTGAAGATGGAACCCTGCCAGAAGGCGGGTTTGATATGATTATTGATGCGCCAAGTGTTGAGCGCGATGACCCTTGCGCGGCGTTTGAATAACTTGCTCTGCTCGGCCAAGCCCCGTAACACTAAGCGCTGAAACTTTGCCCTGAAAGGGAGTGGCTTATGTTGGCGGGAAAGCGGATTTTGCTCATTATAGGCGGGGGCGTTGCGGCGTTTAAGTCGCTGACTCTGATCCGCAATTTGCGCGAGCAAGGCGCTGAGGTGACGCCAGTCTTGACCAAAGCAGGTGAGGAGTTTGTCACGCCTCTTTCGGCATCTGCCTTGGCGGCGACGAAGGTTTATACGGATTTGTTTGACCTCACCGATGAGGCGGAGATGGGCCATATTGAGCTGAGCAGGTCTGCAGATTTGGTTGTGGTTGCGCCGGCGACGGCGGATTTGCTGGCGAAGATGGCCAATGGCTTAGCGAATGATCTGGCGAGCACACTCTTGTTGGCGACCGATAAGCGCGTTTTGGTGGCGCCTGCGATGAATGTGCGGATGTGGGAACACCCGGCAACTCAGCGAAATGTGGCGGTACTGCGCGATGATGGCGTGGTGTTTGCTGGGCCTGTCGAGGGCGCAATGGCCTGTGGCGAGTTCGGGTTTGGGCGCATGGTTGAGCCGGATGAAATCGCGGATGACATAGCGCGGGCGCTCGCGGACGGGCCGTTGCGCGGCAAACATGTGGTGGTCACCTCCGGGCCAACGCATGAGCCGATTGATCCGGTGCGCTATATCGCGAACCGCTCGTCAGGCGCACAGGGCGGCGCGATCGGCGCGGCATTGGCGGCCTTGGGGGCAGATGTGACCTTCATCACCGGGCCAGCGGATGTTGCGCCCCCGGCGGGCGTGCGTGTTGTGAAGGTGCAAAGTGCGCGCGACATGTTAAGCGCGGTGGAAGCGGCTTTGCCTGCGCAGGCTGCTGTGTTCGCGGCGGCGGTGGCCGATTGGCGGGTCGCGAGCGAAACCGACAAAAAGATTAAGAAGGACGCAAGCGGCACGCTTCCGGTGCTGGAATTTGCGGAAAATCCCGACATTTTGGCGCAGGTCTCCCAGATGAAAGACGGGCGGCCCGGATTGGTCGTCGGTTTCGCTGCGGAAACCAATGATGTGATCGACAACGCAACAGCAAAGCGCGCACGAAAAGGCTGCGATTGGATCGTGGCGAATGATGTCAGCCCTGAAACCGGGATCATGGGGGGCAGCGAGAATGCTGTGCATTTGATTTCGGATAGCGGCGTGGAGGACTGGCCGCGCATGGGCAAAGACGATGTGGCGCGCAAATTGGCAGCGCGGATCGCAGATGTGATTGGCGCCGCGACATGAGTGCGCCTGTGAGTGCTCCAAGTGTTGGCATGGTCTGGGACGCGGGCGCCGATACATCCCTGCCGCTTCCGACCTATGAAACCGACGGGGCAGCGGGGGCAGATTTGCGCGCGAATTTGCCTCAAGAGGGGCGGACCCATGGCTGGATGCTTGCGCCGATGGAACGCAGGCTTGTACCCACGGGGCTGCGGGTCCAGATCCCGCGGGGCTTTGAAATGCAGATACGTCCACGCTCAGGGTTGGCCTTGAAATATGGGATTTCCCTGCCCAATACGCCGGGAACAATTGACAGCGATTATCGTGGGCCACTTGGCGTCTTGTTGATCAACTTCGGGGCGGAACCTTACATAATTCATCATGGTGATCGGATTGCGCAGGCTGTTGTTGCGCCCGTGGTTCAGGCTCGGTTTGAGATGAAGACCGCTCTTGATGACACCGAACGAGGCGCGGGCGGATTTGGCTCAACGGGGCGCTCATGATTTTGGTGCTGGCGGTCTATGCGCTCATCTTCGCCGGGGTGAGGTTTGGCAAAATCCCACGCCTGGCAGGATGGTGTCTGGGCTGGTCGTTCCTCGCCTGGATCGTGTTGACACACCTTCTTTTTGGCGATGAGCATCCGGTGTCACAAATGCTTGGCGGATCGCTTGCGGAATGGCTGACCTTGCTCATTTTTGCGGCGCTTGTGACCGCGTATTTGCCGCTCTTAAAAATGCTGAAGGCGCGTGCGAAGCCCGCTGAAACGCCCCTGCAAACCGGGACATTTTCTGACAGTGAACTTGATCGCTATGCGCGCCATATCATCATGCGCGAGATTGGTGGGCCGGGACAAAAGGCGCTGAAAGATGCAAAGGTCTTGGTGATTGGCGCAGGCGGGCTTGGCGCGCCCGCGCTCTTGTATTTGGCGGCGGCTGGCATTGGCACGATCGGCGTGATTGATGACGATGAGGTCGATAATTCCAACCTCCAAAGGCAAGTCATTCATACAGACGAGCGCATCGGGATGCCAAAAGTTTTCTCGGCGCAAACGGCCATGCTGGCGCAAAACCCACATGTTGTTGTGCGCCCCTATGAGCGCCGTTTGACGCCAGAGAACGCGCAGGATTTGTTTGCGGACTATGATTTGATCCTTGAGGGGTCGGACAATTTCGAAACGCGCTATTTGGCGAACCGAGTTGCGGCGCAGCTTGGAAAGCCGCTCATTGGCGGGGCTTTGACCCAGTGGGAAGGGCAGATTTCGCTCTATGATCCGGCGCGTGGCCATGCTTGCTATCAGTGCGTTTTTCCCGAAGCGCCGGCCGCTGGTCTTGCGCCCAGTTGTGCTGAGGCGGGTGTTGTTGGCCCCCTGCCCGGCGTGATCGGATCCATGATGGCTGTGGAGGCGATCAAGGTGATCACAGGTGCCGGAGAAAGCCTGGCGGGGCGGTTGATGATCTATGACGCGCTGTACGGCGAGACCCGCTTCATAAAAGTGAAGAAACGCGAAGATTGTCCGGTGTGCGGCACTGGTAACACGGCCAGTGCGCGCTTAGCTTGAGCGCAAAGGAGACACGCATGAACAACCCGTTTTTCACCGATTGGGATGGCCCGTTTGGGCTGGCACCCTTTGCCGAAATTGAAGACGCGCATTTCGCGCCAGCTCTCGAGGCCGGGCTTGCGGATGCGCGCGAAAACCTCGCTCGGATCGCTGAAAATGCCGACCCTGCAACCTTTGAAAACACTATCGAAGCGTTGGAATTGAGCGAGGAGAACCTGTCGCGGATGTTGGGCGTTTTCTACGGGGTCGCAGGCGCGGACAGCACCCCGGCGCGCGAAGCGTTACAACGCGACTTCTCCCCGATTTTATCCGCCTTTTCATCGGAAATCACGGCGAATGAAGCGTTGTTTCAGCGGATCGAAGACCTTTGGGCCCAGAGCGAAGCCCTCGATCTGACTGAGGAACAACACCGGGTTTTGATGCTGACTCGGCGTGGCTTTATTCGCAGCGGGGCGGCGCTTGATGCTGCGGCAAAAACGCGGCTGGCCTCCGTGAAATCGGACCTCGCAAGCCTAGGAACCCAGTTTACCCAAAACCTTTTGGCGGATGAACGTGCGTGGTTCATGCCGCTGACAGACACCAAAGGGTTGCCGCAATTTGTGCTGGATGCGGCCACCGCGGCGGGCGAGGAAAAAGACGCAGGCGGACCTGTTGTCACCCTGTCACGCTCGCTCATTGTGCCTTTTCTGGAATTCTCCGAGAACCGTGCCTTGCGCCAGAAAGCCTATGCCGCCTGGACCGCGCGCGGCGCGAATGGCGGTGCGACGGACAACCGTGATATCGCAGCGAAAACGCTCAAACTGCGCGAAGAACAGGCGCAGATTTTGGGCTATGAAAGCTATGCGGATTTTAAGCTGGAAACCGAAATGGCAGGCACGCCTAGCGCGGTGCGCGACTTGTTGATGCAGGTTTGGGCGCCAGCGCGCGCGGCGGCCATGAGTGACGCGGCCGTGCTTAAAACGATGTTGCAAGAAGACGGGTATGAAGGGCCGCTTGAGCCGTGGGATTGGCATTTTTATGCGCAGAAACGACGGGTCATTGAACACAATCTGGACGCGGCTGAAGTCAAATCCTACTTCCAGCTTGATCGCATGATCGAGGCGGCTTTCGCCTGTGCAAACCGGTTGTTCGGGTTGGAGTTCTCGTCCCTGGATCACCCATTGTACCACGCGGATGTGCGCGCCTGGAACGTTACGCGCGACGGGCAGCATGTTGCTGTTTTCATGGGAGATTACTTTGCGCGCAGCTCGAAGCGATCGGGCGCGTGGTGCATGGCGATGCGCAGCCAGAAAAAGCTTGGGGGCGACACAACGCCCCATGTCGTGAACGTATGCAACTTTGCCAAACCCGCCGCTGGAGCGCCTGCGCTTTTGTCCTATGATGATGCTCGGACTCTGTTTCATGAGTTTGGCCATGCGCTCCATCAAATGCTCTCGGATGTGACCTATGAAAGCGTGTCTGGGACATCTGTTTCGCGCGATTTCGTGGAGCTTCCCAGCCAGTTGTTTGAACACTGGCTGGAGGTGCCCGAAGTCTTGGCTGAGTTCGCAACACACGCGGAAACTGGTGCTGCGATGAGCGAGGTGATGCTCCATCAATTGTTGGGGGCGGCGACGTTCAATATGGGATTTCAGATTGTTGAATATGTCGCGTCCGCCCTTGTAGATCTGGCATTCCATGAGGGCACCGCGCCAATTGATCCGATGCAAAAACAAGCCGAAGTTCTGGAAGACATTGGCATGCCACGCGCGATTTCGATGCGCCATGCCACCCCACATTTCGCACATGTGTTTTCGGGGCCTGGCTACGCATCGGGCTATTACAGCTACATGTGGTCAGAGGTGATGGACGCGGATGCCTTCGCTTCGTTTCAAGAGGCCGGTGGCGCGTTTGATGTGGCCCGCGCGCGCGCTTTGGAGGAACATATATTGTCCAAAGGCGGATCAAGGGATGCGGCGGAACTTTACACAAGGTTTCGCGGAGGCTTGCCAAACGCGGACGCCCTTCTCAAAGGACGCGGCTTCCTTTCGACGTAGGATTTGCTTTTCAGTGTTCTGAAAATATCCCGGGGAGCGCGAGGGGCAGCGCCCCTCGCCTAGGTGCGCGATGGATCGTCCGGGTGCGGCGTAACGCCGACCGGATCTTTGTGGATCATCACATCCGTCTGTGGATAGGCGTGCAAAATAGCCCGGCGCAATCCCGCGCCGATGCTATGCGCCTCCTCAAGTGATTGGAGCCCATCCAGTTCAATATGCATATTCACAAAAGTCACCGAGCCTGCCATTCGGGTTTTCAGATCATGAAATCCATGTACCCCCGGATAGTTTCGCGCGATGTCTTCGACACCCGCCACTAACTCAGGATCGGCGGAACGGTCCATCAACGCGTCCCATGCCCCTTTAAAGATGCGCACGGCCCCAACGATCAGCATCACCCCTGCCCCAAGCGCGACAACGCTGTCAATTTGCCCCATGCCAAACGCGGCGGAGGCAAACAAAGACGCGATCGCGCCGATATTTGGCAGCAAATCTCCAAGGTAATGCAGGCTGTCAGCGGCAACCACTTTGGACCCTGTGATGCGCGCAACACGCCGTTGCCAAATGACCAAACCCAGCGTGAGCACGATGGAAATACTCATAACAACAATACCGCTTTCCTGATGCGCCAAGGTCGAGGGGGCATCTGACAATAGCCGCGCTATGGCGGCCCAGCCGATGACACCCGCGGAAACCATGATGAACAAGGATTGGCCAAGTGCTGCGAGATCTTCTGCGGAGCTGTGCCCGAAGGCGTGATCCTCATCTGCCGGACGCGCCGCATAAGCGATGGCAACAAGGCCTCCGAGGCTCACCATCAAATCCATCGCGCTGTCGGCAAGGGACGCGGCCACGGACAGGGCTTGGGTTTCGCTCAGCGCCCAAAGCTTCAGGACAACAAGGATGATTGCGACCGAAACGGACGCCAGTCCAGCGGAGAGGTTTAGCCGTGTCTTGTCCATCCTTGGCTCCTGCGACCTGTCGTTGTCCCTCCCTATCGCGGCGTGCGAAAATGGGCAACGGGGTCGCTCAGAGAAAGGCCTTATCGGCGATACGTGCCCATGCGCGTTCAGCGAAATCCTCTTTGGCGGCTTCAAGCAAATGCCGATGCAAGAACCAGAACAAATACTTCTCAAACGGGAAGTCCGCCATGGCTTCAACGCCAAACTCTAAGGCTTCGCGTAGATCGCTTTCTGTACGCGCGGTCAGCGTGGCATGCCAGTAATCCGATTTCGCGCAGGTCACGACTGGCTTTTTCTGCATCAAGGCCTCAAACCCGGCGGCGGAATTTTGCGACACAACCACATCCGACGCGGCGGCGAGATCATGCACGGACGCCTCGGAGATTTGCACGTTTTGATAGTCCTGACAGACAGTCATGATCTCACGGCGCATTGGTTTTGATTGCGCGGGGTGCAACTTTACATAAACCAGCTTGTTGCGATCTTGTTCTGCGACCGTGCGAATGATCTGTTCGGTCTTGAGGAAATGCGTACGGGCGCGCAGGTGCTCTATTTCTTGGCAGAAAATGACGGCTGCGCCCTTTTCCAATGGCGTTTCAAGACGCGGGGTTTGGTACACCTTCGAGACATTTTCGCGCAGCATCCATCCGGTGACGCCGTTGAAAAAGTACTCAGCTTTGTCTTTGTCCACGCGTTCAGGCGCAAATTGGCCAAACCGCAGCGAGCTGTTTGCATGTACGCCCACCTCATCGAGATACCAGAACCCCCAGATGTAGCCGTGACCGGCGTGGAGCGTATCCGGCGCATAGCCAGCCATATCGCCCATTGTCACATGCACATGGCCCAGCGCGGGATCCCCCAACATTTCTGCGGGGCGTGAGCGTGCTTTCACAAGGCGCATCATATGGCCTTGTTTGCGCGCATAGTCTTGAATCTGTGGGAAAAACCCATCTGTTCCGTCTTGAACGCTCGCAAAAGTACTTTGGTCAGCATGCACGATCACCACCCGTTGCCCGGATTTATTCAGCATACGCGCCGCCGATACGGTTGCGACTTCTTCCATACCTACTCGAAGGTTTCGTCCGGGCGTACGCCCCAAAGTGCGGATTTCTCCATCCATCCCTTATGCCCCTCAATTTTTACCCTGCACCAAACGCTGTCACAGCTCATCACCGAGACTATTACCCCGGCTTCCAAACGGGCCTTAATGGCGCCGTCCTGCGCTGCGCGGGCCCGCACTGCGGCGAGGTCTCGTTCGACCAACCCCGTGCGCGCCCCTGACAAAAGCGAATAATGCACCCATCCACCGACGCCATCCCGGTCCTGCACCCGGCGCCAATGCCCATATTCCCCGACAATTTCCAAAGGCATATGTGGACGCTTAAAAACCCAATCAATACGGTGTGTAAGAGACGGTCCTCGGCGCACATTGCCTTCACTTGCTTTGAGCGAAACATATCGGGGGAGGGGCAGATTGGTGACCGGACCACGTTCATTTGCGCGCGCTTGAGGGGCGGAGACCAAAAGCCCCACCACCAAAGCCGACCACGCGAACACTGCGCTTAACCGTATCATGCCTAACTGCCCACCAAACGCGTTTTTGTTTTTGGATTTGCACCTTATGGCGCTTGTTACTTTTCGCGTTCCTTGCCACCATGCCAAAAACGCGCGGAAAAGAAAAGACTTTTGGGAGGGCCTCTATGACTGCTGATCGTTTGAGTGTTGTCGTTACGCGACGGTTGCCAGAAGCTGTCGAAACCCGAATGAAGGAATTGTTCGACGTTGAGCTGAACGAAACGGACGTTCCCATGACCCGTGAGGCCCTGGCGGACGCGATGTCACGCGCAGATGTCTTGGTGCCAACTTTGACCGATCGCATTGACCAGACGCTTATCGCTCAGGCGGGCGATCGTCTCAAGCTCATCGCGAATTACGGCGCGGGGGTCGATCACATTGATGTTGGAACGGCGCGCCAGCGCGGGGTTTTGGTCTCGAACACCCCAGGCGTCAGCGCGGATGACACAGCCGATATGGCGATGGCGATGATCATTTCTGTGACACGGCGATTGCCTGAAGGTATCCGCGTTATGCATTCTGGCAAGTGGGAAGGGTTTTCCCCGACGGCCCTGCTTGGCGGGCGCATCTCTGGCCGCAGGCTTGGCATTTTGGGCATGGGGCGCATTGGTCAGGCTGTTGCGAAACGTGCGCGCTGTTTTGGAATGCAGGTGCATTATCACAACAGAAAACGGCTGCATGCGGACACGGAAGCCGCGCTTGAAGCAACCTATTGGGACAGCCTTGATCAGATGGTGAGCCGAGTGGATATTCTATCCATCAACTGCCCTCACACCCCCTCGACGTTTCATTTGATGAACGCGCGGCGACTGCAACTGATGAAGCCGACCGCTGTCATTGTGAACACCTCGCGGGGCGAAGTGATTGATGAAAATGCGCTAACCCGGATGTTGCGCGCGGGCGATATTGCTGGCGCTGGGCTTGATGTCTTTGAACATGGCACTGAAGTTAATCCGCGTTTGCGCGACTTGGACAACGTGGTTCTATTGCCGCATATGGGATCAGCGACCGAGGAAGGCCGTCTTGAAATGGGGGAAAAAACGCTCATCAATATCAAGACCTTCGCTGATGGGCATCGCCCGCCGGACCTTATCACACCGGGAATGCTGTAAGCTTTCCTTGTTTCAAAAATACCTCGGGGAGGTCTGGAGGGGCAGCGCCCCGCCAGCGTTTAAACGGAGACGACCTTTGCGTATCATCGCTACCACCGCCTTTGTCGCGCTCACTTTGGGCGCTGGGTGTACGCGTCACCTGACAGACAACGAGGCCCGGTTCGCGCATGATTTGTTTGGCGATACCATTGAGACCGACTCGATTGAAGTCTTGGCGGGGGCGGGTCTTACCCCCCTGCCCTATGAGACGCCGCAGCAAAAATCTGCGCGCGCAGAGGCGGCGAAGGCTCCCCCGCGTAAAGCCCCTGAGGACATCTGTGTTCGCAAGCCCTCGCCGCGTAAGTATGCATGGTCATGGCCAGCGGCGTTTGTCTTGGAAAACAACGTCTATCTTGCCTATCGTTTTTACGCCAAGGATGCTTTTGCCGGGGTGTATGAGGGCAGTGTGCCCTACCCTTTGGCGCAACTGATGGCGCATGAATTGGTGCATGTCTGGCAATGGCAAAACCGGGATATCACCGATTACACCCCTGAGAAATCCGGCTCTGAAAGCGTGAAATCGCGTGATCCCTATTATTGGGTGGGCAAGGAAGGGCGCGAATTCTTGTCCTATGGCTACGAACAACAAGCGGCCATCATTGAAGATTTTGTGTGTTACGCACTGCTGGATCCGCAGGATGCGAAACTTGATGAAATCGCAAGTATTTTGCGCCCGGTGTTGCCTGTTGACCGGTTCCTAAACGCGCTTGGAGGTCGTTAGGAACGCGATGGTCGTTTTTGCCATGTGACGGGTCGTTTGGGCTGTGCTTTCTGGCTGTAGATTTGCCATGATGACGGCAAGAATCTCAGATGGAGTGCGCCCAAATGAAAACTCATGTCAAAGCTTTGGTTGTGGGCGGGGGCGCGGTGGGCACCTCGATTGCCTATCATTTGGCGCGCGCGGGCTGGCAAGATGTCATGCTGCTGGAGCGCGATGAATTGACCTCCGGGTCCACCTGGCACGCGGCGGGGCTATTGCCGCTGTTTAACATGGGCTATGCGACGAGCCATATTCATGACTACTCGGTGAAGTTTTACAAAACGCTTGAGGAAGAAACCGGATTGAACCCAGGGTTCTCGGTGGTCGGGAACCTGCGCATGGCGCAAAGCCAAGACCGCATGGATGAGTACCAACTCTATGCGTCAATCGCTGAGAGTGCGGGGATTGAGCATCAGTTTTTGTCACCCGCTGAGATCAAAGAGCGCTGGCCGCTGCTGCGCACACAGGACTTGGTGGGCGCGCTGTTTCACCCCACGGACGGGTATATCAACCCGGCTGATGTGACGATGGCGATGGCGAAAGGGGCGCGGCAACGCGGGGTTGTGATCGAGCGGCGTTGGCAGGTGGATGGCTATCGTTGGACTGGACATGAATGGATCGTGTCGATCACCAAAATGGTCGAAAAGGGTGGCAACTTGGTGGCGTCAAACGAGACGTTGGACATTCATGCCGAACATGTGGTGACGGCCACAGGCAATCATGCTCAGCGAACGGCACAGCTTTTGGGGATCAAAATTCCGGCAATCCCTGTTGAGCATCAGTTTATCGTGACGGAGCCTGATCCGGCATTGGTGGCCTATCGCAAAACCATGCCTGAACACCCGGTTTTGCGCGATGCGGATGCGAAGTGGTATGTGCGAGAGGAGCGCGGTGGCTGGATATTGGGGCCGTATGAGCGCGGCGCACCTGCGCGGTTTGCCCATGGCGTGCCTGACAGTTTTCGCGCAGATTTATTCCCGTTGGATTTGGACCGAATTGAGGAAGAATATCTGTCAATGATCCACCGTTTACCAAGCTCGGAAACGGTTGGGCTGAAGGACGATTTCAACGGTCCCATTTGTTACACGCCCGATGGGAACCCACTTGTTGGTCCTGCGCCGGGGCTGCGTAATATGTGGCTGGCGGAGGGCTTCAGTTTTGGCATCACGGCGGCGGGGGGCACCGGATATTACCTCGCGCAAATGATGGTGGAGGGCGAGGCCGATATTGACATGGCTGCGCTCGACCCCAAACGCTACGGGCAAGATTGGATGACGACGCAATACGCGATCAGCAAGAATGAAGAGTGCTACGAGCACGTTTATATTTTGCACCATCCTGATGAAGAACGGGAAGCAGCCCGCCCGCTGCGCACCTCGCCTGCTTATGATCGGCAAAAGGCTTTGGGCGCTCAGTTTGGGCAGGTCAACGGATGGGAGCGGCCCAACTATTACGGTCCAGTTGGTGCGCCCGACAGCTTTGATCGTGAAGCGCGCTCATTCCGGCGCGGCGGCTGGTGGGCCTATGCGAAATCAGAGGCACAAGCCCTGCGCAATGCGGCGGGATTGGTGGATGCGAGCGCTTTCGCGAAACATGTTGTGCATGGGCCGGGCGCGGAGGCGTTTCTTGATTGGTTCACCACCAATAAGTTGCCCAAGGTTGGCCGGATTAACCTGACTTACGCGCTGACTGACGCCGGGACCACGCGCACGGAATATACGATTTTGCGCGAAGCTGAGGATCGGTTCGTTCTGATTTCCGCCGGGGCGTGGCATGGGTACGATCGGGATTTTCTGCTCAAGGCGGTGGCAGATAAAGAAGCCGAGTTCGGCAGGATCAATCTGGAAGATTGGACAACGCGTTATGGGGTTTTCGCGCTGGCTGGGCCAAAAGCGCGCGATATTCTGGCGGAGATCATTGTGGATGCTGAGCCGCAAACTGCGCTTTCAAACAAGCGTTTTCCTTGGCTGAGTTTGCGCAAAATTGAACTGGGAATGTGCCCTGTTGTTGCGGTTCGCGTGGCTTATACAGGCGAATTGGGCTGGGAGTTGCATCATCCGATTGAGATGCAAAATTACCTTTGGGATGCGCTGATGAAGGCCGGTGCGAAACACGGGATGGTGCCCGTTGGCGCGCGCGCACAAAACTGGCTCAGACAGGAAAAATCTTACCGCGCGTTTGGCACAGAACTTGGCCGCGATGCGACGCCCCTTGAGGCGGGATTGGATCGATTTGTTGATCTTGGGAAAAACTTCCATGGCAAAGCGGCGATGCAGGCAAAGGGACTTCGCTCCAAATGTGTGACTTTGCTGATTGACGGGCCTGCGGATGCCGACCCTTGGGGGCGCGAGGCGCTGTTTTTTGACGGGGTGAAGGTGGGGCGCCTCACCTCGGGCGGCTATAGCGTGGCCTTTGGCTCGTCCATCGGGATGGGGTATGTGACGCCTGACTTGGCCACTGTTGGCACGAAGCTCAAGGTGCGTATGCAAGGCAGGTTTTGGGAGGCGCGGGTTGTTGAGGATAGCCCGTATGACCCGAGCAACATGCGTATTCGAGCGGATGGTTGAGGGAAAGTGTTAACGAAAAGTAACCTGGAACCCTGTTGATTTCACATCTTTTTAAGGAATTGACCGAGAAAGGTCGCTCCGATTGACCAGCGCTTTTTTGCGGCTGGCCCCTCACTATTCTGGAGCGAATACATGTCCAACCCTTTTGAAAATCGTGCGGCATCGCTGCACGGCCCCGTGAATGACATTGTGCCAGTAACGCCAGATGACAACGTCGATCTCGCTGATGTGGCGGTGGCGCTTTACATTGAAACGGGTGGTGCCGTCACGGTGATCACTGAGGCTGAAGCCACGCGGACCTTGACCCTTGCTGACAATGCGATTTTGCCCGTTGGGGTGCGCCGCGTTCTGGCCACCGGGACAGACGCCACCGGAATCCATGCCTTCATGGTGAAATAATGCTAGGATTTGGTTTAGACATTCCCACAAGGGCGAGGATGCGCGCAGGCGGTGGGGCGGCGGCTGTTGACTACGGCACCGACTTCGTCCTTGTCGCGGCGACCGCATCGGCGGATGAAACTTTCACTCTCCCTTGCAGCAACATTGGAGGTTTTTCCGCGACAATAGATTGGGGTGATGGAAGCACTTCGACCATCACGGCTTACGATGATAGCGACCTCACGCATAGCTATGCGGCACCGGGCGATCACACGATCCGCGTTTCTGGGACAATGGCCAATGTGTATTTCAATAATGGGGGCGACAAACTGAAGGTAAAACGGGTGATCCAACTTGGACATGTTGGTATGATCCGTTTGGACAACGCGTTTTATGGCTGTGCCAATTTGACAGAGTTTAGCTCTGGCGCCTGTGATACTTCCGCTGTTGGAGCCGCGAAAAATATGCTGCGCGGCACAGGGGTATCGGTGCCAGATGTCTCGACCATGGACACTTCGAATGTCTTTCGCATGCCAGATGCGTTCAGATCGGCTGCTATTTCCGATATTATTGGGATTGAAAACTTTGACCTCAGTAGCCTCGCGTATGGCTACGGCTTGAGTGGCTATATCCTCGGCGGCACCCTACCAACAGCGCGTTACGATCAGGTGTTGATCAATTGGGCGGCGCAAGATTTGGCTTCTCGCCCGGCACAATCCCCACACTTTGGCGGGTCTAAGTACACCCCCGGCGGCGCGGCTGAGGCAGGGCGCACTCATATGATTTCCGAGTGGGGCTGGACGATCACAGATGGGGGCGCGGCATGAACGAGATTATGACACTTACCAGCGGATTTCACATCATTAATGGCAGTCCAATTGTTCTCGAAGACGGCGCGCAGGTGTCGTTTAGGCGTGACGTGGACGTGCGAAGTTTTGAAACAGAATCCGAGATGCATGAAGCGCATCGTGAGGCGTTTCCTGAGTGGTATCAAACAAACGACAATTGATCTTTCGAGCTGACAGGCGACCGCATGATTGGAAACTTGTCGGCTCACCCAACTGGTTTTGATTTGGTACGCACAAACTCGACTATCGAACGTGCTGGTATGGCCCCGGCTTGGCGTGCGATTTCTTGTCCGTTTTGGTAGAGGATCAAGGCCGGAATGCCACGAATATTGTTCTTCGCCGATACTTTTGGGTGATCTTGTGTGTCGATTTTCGCGAAGCGGGCATTTGGCGCAATGGTGGCTGCGGCTTTCAGGAACTCTGGCGCCATTTGCCGACAAGGGCCGCACCACGGCGCCCAGAAATCCACGAGTAACGGCACATCATCGTTTTTTGCGGCTTTTGCGAGGGTTGCCGGATCAAGGGCGCGCACTTTTCCGTCATTCAGCTTCGCGCCGCAGGTGCCGCATTTCGGACCGGACCCCATTTTGTCGGACGGAACACGATTGACAGCGGCACAGTCGAGACAGGTCATTTTCAGAGATTTTGACACGGGATCATCCTCGATTAAATATTCACCTCAAGGAATATATGTTGCGGCGCGCTGTGGGTTTCAAGTCACCTGCCATATCAAAACGAGAGAGGCGATGAAAAACTCACCCCCCGACCCTTAGCTTGCGCTCAAAGGTATGGTAACGAAATCACCGTAACTGTTCTTGGCAGAGTTCGCCGAAATGGGCCGGCGAAAAACGTCGTGCTTTGA
Source organism: Maritimibacter sp. (assembly GCA_050633625.1). GTDB lineage: Bacteria > Pseudomonadota > Alphaproteobacteria > Rhodobacterales > Rhodobacteraceae > JBOEGW01. The sequence continues at coordinate 360,715 of JBOEGW010000003.1, forward strand.
TGAGAGGTCAACAACCTAGGAGTGGGCATGACGCAGGAATTGGATTTTGACCTGGTGGTCATTGGGGCGGGACCGGCAGGCGCGTCCGCCGCCAAACGCGGATGTGATCTGGGGTTGCGCGTTGCGTTGATTGATCGCGCGACATTTCCACGGCCAAAGTTATGCGGCGCACTTGTCAGCCCGCGCGGCCATCAGGCGCTCAAGGACATTTTCGCGATGGAAATGGACCCTTCGATGTATTTGGCATCGCGCTCGGTTGCGTTCAAATGGGACGGCGAGGAGCTCAACAGATTCACGGCCCCCTATGATTTGACCTACACTTATCGCTTGGATTTTGACCATTGGTTGCAACAGGCCGCGGTGGCGGCTGGGGCTGAGGATCTACAGGGGGTGCGGATTGAGCGATTTGATGACGCGGCTCAGGCGCTTGATTTATCAAACGGGCAACGGGTGACATATAAGGTTCTGGTGGGCGCGGATGGCGCGGTCAGCCCCGTTGCCAAGCACCTATTTGGCGAAGCTTTTGACAAGGAAAAAATTGGCTTCGCCTATGAAACGGAAGCGCCAGACAGCTGTGCGCGTGACGCCTTAATGTCGATCGATTTTGATATTGTGAAATGGGGCTATGGGTGGAATTTTCCGAAATCGGGAAGCCGCACGATTGGCCTTGGTGGAATTCGCAGCGTCGATCAGGATTTAAAGGCACTGATGGATCGCTACTTGCGTCATGAAGGCGTGGACCCAGGGGATGTGAAGATCAAAGGCGCGCATATTCCACTTGGTGATTTCAAGGAAAAACCCGGTAAAGGTGCTGTGCTTTTGGCGGGGGATGCTGCGGGATTTGTGGATGCCATTACCGGCGAAGGTATCGCGTTGGCGATGGAGAGCGGGGCGCGAGCTGCGGAGGCTGCGGCAGAGGCGATTGCGGCTGGGAAAGCGGCGCGCGCGGATCGCGTTTACTTCAAGAAAATCAAATATATTCAGGAAGACTTGGCAAAGGTGCGTCGGCTTCGCGTGATCGCCTATAGCTCTGCGATGCGTGACATGTTTAAGGATCGGCTGCGCAATTCGGAGTTCATGCGGAGTGCATTGTTTGATGTTTTGGCTGGCAAATCCAGCTATGGCGCGATTGAAAAACGAGCAGCGAAATCGGCGGCTGTAAAAATGGCGCGTGGGCTATCGGCCTGGCCTCGAAAATTGTCTCGAAAACCCTAGGGGTTGCGTCAAACTTCGCACCCTGATTGAGTAGGGTAACTCAAGTGATAAACGGGCGAACAGGCGAAGATGACTCCCAAGATTATTTTTGATGGCGAAGGGTTGCGCGCCTCCGTCATGGGGCATGAGGAGGGACCGGGCACAGCCGACAAGCTTTTCGTGACCTTTGACAATTGGAATGGCAATCGGGAGGGGTTCTTGCCGCTCAAAACCGGGCGCAGTTTTGTTGATTTGGGTTACGTTCACCTGCATCTTTATACAGCGCGCAACGATTGGTTCTTGGCCCCTGATTTGACCCCCGCACTCGCCGCGTTGAGCACGTTTTGCGCGCCCTTTGTGCGCCGCGCAGGAATGTCGTTTTCCATGGGGGGGAATGGGGCGCTCTTGTTGTCTCGGGTTCTCAAATTCGACCAACTCTTGTTCGTTTCGCCGCATATTGCCTTCGCCAGCCCGCTGCCCCACGAGGACATTCGCTTTGCCAGCGATTTTGTTGATGCGCCATTTTCTCAGGCGGCGCAGGCGGCTTTGTTGGAGCACCCCTGCCCCGGTACTGAGGCGGTGATTTTTTATGATCCGGGCATATCGCTGGACCGTGCACATGCGCGCGTTGTGGCCGAGCATTTTGAGGCGGCAAGGCTTGTGCGCCTTGAAGGCGGTGGGCACCCTGCGTCATCTCGCATTGAAAAAGCAAATCGGTTCGGATTGTTCATTCGCGCGGCAACCGGCACTGAGGGCATTGATGAGACCCCTGTTGTCGCGGCGCATGATGCGCTGATGCAAATTTGGAAAAAAGCGAAACTTTAGCGGGCCTTAACCGGCATTCATGCGCTCAATATAGGCGCGTAATTCTTCGGCTTCCTGTCGTGCATCGCGCAACCCGTCCATAGCAGCGCGCAATTCTGCTTCTGTTTGGTGTTGCTGGTTTTGCAATTCACTTTCGCGCTCATGCACATATTGGATCGCTTGATCGCGGGTTTCTTCGGCTTCATGTAGCGACTGCGCCATACGGTCCAATTCGCCCATTTCCGCGCCTGCGACGCGGGTGAAACGATGGATGAGCCAATGCGCGAACCAACCCAAAGCGAAGGCGATGAACAGAATGACTGCGGTGAGGATGATGAACTGAAGGCGGTTCATTTTGTGCTCCTATCGGGCCGGACGCGGCTTGGGGTGGATCCCCTCAACTTCGGGGTTAACAACAATCGGATCGCCCAAGGGTAAAGCGGCTGCCTCACTGGAATTGGGTGTGTCGAGGCCATCGTTTGTGTCGGTCGTGTCAGTGGTGTCGGTGTTGATCAAGGGATCAGATGGCGAGGCATCTTCATTTGGCGCCGCGATTTCTGTTTGGGGCGAGTCGGGCGCTGGCTCTTGCGCAGGCGCCTCGGTTGACGCCGGAGTCACCGTATCAGTGTTTTCCGCAGCCGCGTTTTCAGGGCTGGCTATATCCGTCCCAGTGCTTTCTATCCCAGTGTTTTCTGTGCCGGTACTTTGGGGGGCCGCGTTTTCAGGCGGGCCTTCAGGCGCATCGCTCAACAGCTCTGAACGCTCCGCTTGTGACGGCGTGGTTTCCGGTACGGAGGTCGGTTCGGAAGGAGAATCTTCGGTGTCTCTCAACGTGTCTGGGCTGGGCGAGGTGGCATCAGCGTCCTGTGGCTCGGCTGCGCTTTCGGGCGTGTCGGCACTCACGGGCGCATCAGGTTGCTCCGGTTCCGCGACTTGAGTTTCAGGCGTTTCAGTTTGGGGTGTTTCTTGGGCGTCTTCTGGGATGTCTAGATCATCCGGGCGGGGCGCGGGGCGGATCGAAGGCGCTTCGCTTTCGCCGCCTTCTGTCGCAGCTGCCTCATCATTGGTGCCCTCATCTTCGGCGTCGGTGTCCTGCGCGTCTGACGCTTCATCCGCTGTCACCTCAGGGGCCGCCTCAGGAAGATCGGCCTGACCCACAAGACGGAACTCAATCCTGCGGTTGGCCTCGCGCCCGGCTTCGGTTTCGTTATCAGCGATGGGTTGCTCCTCGCCATAGCCGTGCGCCGTCAGGTTTCCGGTGAGAATACGGCGTGCGAGCAATGTGTTGAGCACCGAATTCGCCCGCTGCTGCGACAGGGACTTGTTCAAACCTTCTGAGCCTTGGCTGTCGGTATGGCCACCAATTTCCATCGGCACATCCGGGCAGGATTTCAAGATCTCCGCAATCGCATCAATGGTGCTGGCAGCAGAGGCTTCGATCGCGACTGATCCCGGCGCAAAGGTGATTTTTGATTTGTTCAATGCGGCATTGATCATTGCCACACATTCTTCGGGTTCGGGCAGCGCGGCTGTTGGATCGAGGGCTTCATCATAGGTCACGTTAACGCGAAAATCCTCAGCCTCTCCCAGCTTTTCTGACAAGATGCGGGAAATTTCGGCGTTGGCGCGGGTGTTCCCCGTGACACCATTCAGGACAACCTTATCAGGTTGAACCGTGGCCGTGCCATTGTCCAAATGCGACAGCGCTTCGACGGCGGCGAGCACGCGCACTGACCAACCAGAGGGCAGTGTTTCGTCGAGGCGGGTCGCAGAATACACATTGCTGACCCCAAAGCGGGCGCGGGCCATGCTCTCGGCGATTGTGCGCTCTTGCGCGTTCATCAGCTTGCCGCGCAGTTGGACTTTGCCTTCTTGCGATAGGGTGGCCACAAACTCAGGCGGGCCTTGATCTGCGGCGTTTTCAGCCGGGGCTTTGGTGGCATGCAACGAGAAAACATCGGGCAAATCCGCTTCAAGCTCTCCAGCGGCACGATCAAAATTACGCTGGTTCACTGAGCTATCCGCCACAAGCGTCACATCGGCATCCGAGAATGTCACCGATCCCGCGCCCATTTCTTTGAGTGTCGTGACGGCCATGGACACCGCTTCGGGCCAATCGGGCGAGGGCATTCCAAGTCCGATTGTGCAATCCGGACGGCCCTTCACGCCGGACGCAATCCCGGCGGCGACGATTTTTGTGCGTCCCATTTCGGTGCCCGCCGTACAGGCATCAAAGCGCGCGCCGGCCTCGTCAATTGTGAACCGCAGCGTGAAGGGGGTGATCACTGGGCGCGGCGCGGAAATATCAAGCGCGACACGGATACCACCGGGGGCCGCGCGTGCGAGCCGGTCTTCAATCTCGCGTTTTTGTTCTTCACTGTCAGAAATAGCTTCGACTTGAACGCGCTCAGCATTCATCGAAATCTTGGAGCGCGGAAGCCGATCAAGAGCCTCCAGCGCATAATCAAGCGCCGCATCCCATCCTTCAGGCACCGGGTAATCCGCGCTTTCGAGCAAATCGGTAACGCTCTTGTCAATGACGATACGCTGGATGCGTTTGGCAAGGGCTTCGCGATCGGTGGCCGCGGGAATAAGCCCGATCATTGAAATTCCCGCACCATTGCGCAGGATTTCAATCGAGAAAGTTGGGGCCACAACCGCTTCGGGGCGCGGCACATCCATGTGGTCAATGATGCGCGAGCTTTCGACTTCGCCAGAAGCCGCCGACATGGCCTTGAAGCGCGTTGGCTCGTCTGGGGCTGTGCCCGTCATCACCACCTGAAGACCATCGGCCTCGACCTGCGCCCAGTCCAGCCCTTCCAGCATCAACACCCGGTCAACAGCGGATTTGGACACCCGCTCGATCACCCCGACCGACACCCACGCCATCAAGAGCGCCAGCAAAGCGGCGCCAAAGAAAACAAGCGGCGTAGAGAACTTTTTGATCAGGTGCATTGGCGCTCCCATTCCCGGCGAGAAGACGTGTTCGGTATCAATATGTTGCTTTGTGACGGGGCGCAATCACACGAAGGCGGCAACGGCAAGAAACAGCACAGGGATCAATCCGGTGTTCCGGTTCGCGCGAAAAAGTTTGAGGCAAACATCGGGGTTTTCGGTATCAAGCACCCGCAATTGCCACGACATGTGCCATCCAAAAAACCAAGCCCCGCCCAGCGCGATTGTCAGTGTCAGTACCGAGCGATCCGGCGTCAGGGCGAGGATAATCGCTAGGGCCATTAGCGTGACGGAGGCGGCAAGAAACCCCCGCAACCAAATGTGTGTTTTATCGCCAAACAGGCGCGCGGTGGACTTCACGCCAATGAGCGCGTCGTCTTCCTTGTCTTGGTGCGCATAGATCGTATCGTAAAACAAAGTCCACGACATGCCCGCCACATAGAGCACGACAGCGGGCCAATCGAGCCGCCCGGTATGTGCCGTATAGGCAAGTAAGGCGCCCCAGTTAAAGGCGATCCCGAGGAACACCTGCGGCCACCATGTAAAGCGTTTCGCGAATGGGTAAATCGCCACCGGCACCAAGGCGACGATCCCAAGGATGATCGCATTGGGGGCGAACGTGAGCAGAATCCCGAAGGACAGGAGAGCCTGGATTGCCAACCACGCAAAGGCTTGTTTCACGCTCACTTGCTTTGAAGGAATGGGCCGTGACCGGGTGCGCGCCACAGCCGCGTCAAAGTCGCGATCGGTAATGTCATTCCACGTACAACCCGCCCCACGCATCAAGAACGCGCCAATGCCACAGCCAACAAAGATCCAAGCATCCGCGAAGCTTGCTCTGCCCGTTTGGCCCATCGCCAAAAGCAGCCCCCACCAGCAGGGCAACAACAAGAGCCATGTACCGATGGGACGATCCGCGCGCGATAGGCGCAAATAGGGGCGGCTCCAGGCAGGGGCGATTTCGTCCACCCAATTGCCGCGCACCGCATCAGCGACCTGCCCTTGTGATGCCGCCTGTGGTGCCGCCTGATTTCTGTCTGGCTCTTGGCCGCCTGCGCGCATAACCTGCCCTCATGATGGAACGTGCAAAAATTCGCCTCTTTGTAGAGCACCCTTTGGGGGAAGGGCAATCCGTGGCGCTGTCGCAGCCCCAAGCGCACTACCTCTTCGGTGTGATGCGCCAAACGCAGGGCGCACATGTGGCCTTGTTTAACGGGGTGGACGGCGAATGGACGGCGGAGATTTCGCATGCCACCAAAAAGGCCGGAACGCTCACCTGTCTCGGCCAAGCCGCCTCTCAGATGGATGCGCCTGATCTGTGGTTGATGTTTGCCCCGATCAAAAAGGCGCGTACAGATTTCATTGTTGAAAAGGCCGCCGAAATGGGCGCGCGGCGCATTGTGCCTGTGTTGACCGAATACACTAATTCAGAGCGCGTTCGGGTGGATCGGCTGCAAGCGCACGCGATTGAAGCGGCAGAGCAATGCGGCGGGACGTTTGTGCCGGAGGTTGCCGACCCTTTGAAGTTTGATCGCATGCTGCATGATTGGGACGCGGCGCGCCAGATCATGTTTTGTGATGAAGCGCTTGTTGGCGCCGGGCAAACACTTGGGGCAGCGGGTGCGGGGCCTTGGGCCATTTTGATCGGCCCTGAAGGCGGGTTTTCGGCGCGCGAACGAGAGCGGCTGCGGGGCTTGGATCATGCGCGCGCGGTCTCTCTTGGCCCACGCATCCTTCGCGCTGACACCGCGGCGGTGGCGGCGCTGACGATATGGCAACGCACCCTTGGGGACTGGCGATGACCGCCATGCCTGCTCCTGCGCGCAGTTTTGCGAGCAAGACGCGCGAAGCGTTATGGGTCGGGTTGTCGGCCCTATCGAGACATCGGAGCAACAGTGGCGCGCAAGCGGGGCGTCCCTTTAGACATGAGGATCACGCATGAGTTTCATCCGTCCGGAAATCGCCGCCGGGCTTTACCGCTGGCGGGAGGTGATCATCATGGGGGTGGTGATTGCACTTGGAGTTTATCTGGCGGCGAGCGGCTTTGGCTTTATGCGGCTTGTGGGAGGCGGCTTCGCTATGATTGGGCTTGGGTTGATGATCCCTGCCTATCAACGCGCTCGGTTTCGTGCGGGGTCCGGCGGGCTTGGGGTTGTGGACGTGGATGAGCGGCAGGTGACATATTTTGCGCCGATTGGAGGCGGGGCGATTTCGCTGGATGCGCTTGTTCGTGTCGAGATTGGCCCGGATCGGTCCGGGTTTGGCGTGTGGCGCCTGATTGCACCGGACGAAACCTTGATCATTCCTTGCAGCGCCGAGGGCACGGGCGCATTGTTTGATGCGATAGCGGGGCTGACGGGGGCCGATGTCGAAGGGGCCATTCGCGTGACCAAGCAATCCAAACCTGACGACACCGTGATTTGGACCGGGAACCGGCACAGATTGCATTGACACCACTTCAAGATTGTCTCACGACTTCCCTTCCAACCGTTTCAAATGCAAGGACGCAGCCTCATGTCCATTCCCCAATCCGGCGGCGGTATCATCACCGACCAAGCTCAGCTCGCTGAGTACCTTGAAGCCGGGTGCAAACCGGCGCAGGACTGGCGCATAGGCACCGAACACGAGAAGTTCGGCTATTGCAAAGACACGCTCAAACCCCTGCCCTATGAGGGCGCGCGCTCGATCAAGGCGATGCTTGAGGGGTTGCGCGATGAGTTTGGTTGGAACCCGGTCTATGAGGCGGGCAACATCATTGGGCTGGAAAAACAAGGGGCGAATGTGTCCCTTGAGCCGGGCGGGCAACTTGAGCTGTCGGGCGCTCCCCTTGCGACGATCCATCAAACCTGTGACGAGGTGAACCTGCACCTACGCGAAGTGCAAACAATTGCCGATCGCATGGGCGCTGGGTTCATTGGTTTGGGGGCGGCTCCGATTTGGAGCGAGGCAGATATGCCAGTGATGCCCAAAGGGCGCTACGCCTTGATGACCGACTATATGGATAAGGTTGGCACGCACGGCAAACAGATGATGTATCGGACCTGCACTGTGCAGGTGAACCTTGATTTCGCCTCTGAAGCGGACATGGTGCAGAAATTTCGTGTGGCCCTCGCGCTGCAACCTGTGGCGACAGCGCTGTTTGCCAATTCTCCTTTTTTTGAGGGTAAGGCGAACGGGCATAAAAGCTGGCGCGCGCGCATTTGGCGTGACCTTGATGGGGCGCGCACGGGGATGTTGCCCTTCGTGTTTGAAGACGGCATGGGATTTCAGCGGTATGTGGATTACGCGTTGGATGTCCCGATGTATTTTGTCTACCGCGATGGGAAATATATCAACGCGCTCGGCATGAGCTTTCGCGATTTTCTGAAAGGCGAGCTGCCTGCCCTGCCCGGCGAATTACCCACATTGTCTGATTGGGCCGATCATTTGACGACGATCTTCCCAGAAGCGCGGATCAAGCAATTCATGGAAATGCGCGGAGCGGACGGGGGGCCATGGCGGCGCATTTGCGCGTTGCCGGCGCTTTGGACCGGGATCATGTATGACCAAGGCGCGCTGGACGCGGCCACCGATTTGATCAAGGGATGGGACGTGGAAACACGCGAAGCCTTGCGCGTTGCCGCCAGCGTGGACGGGCTTCACGCCGAAGTTGGCACGATGAAAATGCGCGATCTGGCGGAGCAGGTTTTGGACATTTCGCGCACTGGTTTGCGCCGCCGCGCCAAGGCGGGGTTTGGCGGCATGGTGCCTGATGAGCGGCATTTTCTCAACACGCTTGAAGACAGCGTGGAAGATGGCATGACCCCAGCAGACGAGTTGCTTGGGCGCTATAACGGCGATTGGGCTGGTGATCTGAGCCGGATTTACGCCGATTATTCCTACTAGACATAACGAAAAAAGGCGCGAAAGACCGCGCCTTTTTTGTGCCTTTGAAGCTGCGGTATCAGCCGCGATCAACGCCAGGAATGGACGAGGGTGAAAACCCCTCATGTGGTGCGCCCGAAAGACCTGAACCACCCGAACCATTCAGAGGATCATCGCCAAAACGATTTGGGCCATCTGTGCCTTTTTGAGCGTAGAAAACGATCAAAATGATAGGGCCAACAATTGGAACAAGCGCGATCAAATACCACCATGCGGAGCGATCCGTGTCGTGCAATCTGCGCATTCCAAGCACGAAGAGGGGAATAGAGAGCGCGATCGTCATCGCGTACAATGCGAGGCCGAACAACATTAGCGCCGAGGCGAACAAACCGGTCAAAAAACCAGTCCCGATAACGGTAAAAATGCTCGAAAAGAGGCCGAAAAAGATCAAGATAGCCACCAACAAGATAATGATAGCCAACATCGGCTTCCAAAACTCGGACCGCGAGGCACGACCCGCGAAAATGTGATCATAGATTGAGAAGGCGTTTTTTACTGATTCTTGTAGGGTCATTGTCCGCTCCAAATAGGCATTGTATCAATTAACAGTTGTCATCTCATTTAACCGCCAAATTGAAACAAGAAACAGCTCAAAACAAAACGCTAGCGCTTTTTTCCGATCCGTGGCTCTTCGCCGCGCAGCAAACGGCGGATATTCTCATGATGACGGAGCAGGATCAGTGCCGCCAATGCCGCACAGAGCAAGGCCATGTCGGCGCGCCCCAGAACCAACGCCCAAATCGGGGTCGCGACCGCGGCGAGCATGCCGCCTAGGCTTGAAATCCGAAACAAGGCTACGACCACCAACCAAGTGCCCGCCGCCGCCAATCCGATCGGCCATGCGAGCGCCAAGACAGTGCCAAGCCAGGTTGCGACGCCTTTACCGCCCTTGAACCCAATATAGACCGGGTAACAATGCCCCAAGAACGCGAAAAACCCAGCGACCTGCGCAGCGTCTGCCCCTATCAATTGCCCCGCCATAAGCACAGCAAAGGCGCCTTTGCCAACATCGCCAATCAATGTCAGAAGCGCCGCGATCTTGTTTCCGGTGCGCAGGACGTTTGTGGCGCCGATGTTGCCTGAGCCGATCTTGCGAATGTCCCCCAGCCCGAAGACTTTGGCCATCACCATGCCGAACGGCACCGCGCCAAGAAGGTATCCAAGCAGCGCCGTTAACGCCAAGAGCGGCAAAGCCGTTGTAAGCTCAGGCATCATTGCCCCCAAACACCCGCGCGCCGCGCACCCAAGTTCCGATCACCTTTCCCTGCATCCGGGCTTCGTCGAAAGGTGTGTTCTTGGATTTTGAGTGCAGCGCGAAACGATCCAGCACAAAGGGCGCGTCCGGGTCAAACAACACAAGGTCCGCGGGCGCATCCAGCGCCAATGAGCCGCCGGGCAAGCCAAACCTGCGCGCCGCATTCAACGACAAGGCTCGCCATAGGGTCGCAAGGTTGATTTGCCCGGCATGAACGAGGCGCATGGCGGCCGGGAGAAGCGTTTCCAACCCCACAGCGCCTGACGCCGCTTCCTCAAAAGGCAGCCGTTTGCTTTCCTCATCTTGAGGGGTGTGCATCGAGGAAATAATGTCGATTGTTCCGTCTGCCACCGCCGCGACCATGGCAAGGCGATCATCCTCAGAGCGCAAGGGAGGCTTGAGCTTAAAGAAGGTCCGGTAATCGCCAACGTCCAACTCGTTGAGCGTCAGGTGATGGATATTGATCCCGGCGCTGACGTCCAGCCCAGCCGCTTTAGCGCGCAACAAAGCGGGAAGCGACATGGCGCTGGAGAGCGCATCCGCATGGTAGCGCGCGCCTGTCATTTCCACGAGGGCAAGGTCGCGCTCAAGCCCCATGCGTTCTGCCATGGGCGACACGGATGGCAACCCGCGCAGGGAGGCGAATTTTCCGGATGTCACAGCCGCACCTTTTGAGAAATCCGGGTCTTGCGGATGCGCCATGATCATCGCGCCAACAGAACGTGCATAGGTCATCGCGCGCGAAAAGACTTTGTTGTTTTCAATGACATGATCACAGTCGGTAAAGGCCACCGCGCCCGCGTCTTTCATAAAGCCGATTTCCACCATCTCGCGCCCGGCGCGGTCTTTGGTCAGCGCCGACATCGGGTGAACGCGCACTGGGGTCAACTCACGCGCGCGGCGTTTGACGAATTCGAGCGTCTCTGGGGTGTCGATTGTCGGCGTTGTGTCCGGGCGCGTCACAATTGTTGTGACCCCGCCCGCGGCAGCGGCGCGCCCTGCTGTGCGAAAGCTCTCTTTATGCCGCTCGCCCGGCTCACCGATCTTGACGCCAATATCAATGATCCCCGGCGCAAGACATTTCCCGGCGCAATCGATCACCTGCCCTTCGGGTGCCGCGTCACGCGCGACAATCTTCCCGTCTTTGACGGTCAGGCTCCCAAGAGTTTCGGTGCCCGCTTCTGGGTCAATCAGGCGCGCGTTGAGGAAGGTTGTTGTTGTCATGAATGTGCCTTCAATGCGGAAGCCTCGATTTGAGCGGAGGCAATTTTCTGCGCGATGTCCCCATCAAGAAGTCGATCGAAACTCAGGGCATCGGTTTCAGTATTGCGCAGGATCAATGCGCCAAGGGGACCGTCGCGATATTCGATTTCGGTATCGCGCGACAGGGGCAGAGCGAAATCATAGGGACCAATCAACGACAAGGCCCTTTGATCCGTGAGCGCAAAGCGGGTCGCCCCATCGCGCGCCCGCGCACGGCGGCGTTCGAGATAGGTCATGTTGAGGCCCACAAATGTCGCGAAGGCGGCCATGACGACCAAACCAAAAGGCGCGAAGGTCAGGGGGGAGCCAGTGGGGATCACCGTCATTAGGGCAAGCGCCGCCATGAAGAAAGTGACGGTCGTTACCCCCATAGCGCCAAGCCATATCCAGCCATTGCGGCTGACCGCACGCCCCGGTGCGGGCGCGCCTTCCCAGAGCAGGGTTTCGCCCGTTTCAAGAAGGTCGTTTATGGTTTTTCGGGCCATTGGATATGCCTTCGTCTGGGGCGGATCGCTCTGTTGCGCTCAACTTAGCGGCGCGGGGCGGATTTCACAATCTAACTCGTTTTTGCTTTGGCTGTTTGTGTCGTCGCGGTCTTGTTGGTGAGGTTGTGCATGAGCTGATACACTTCTAAGCCATCTTTGATGCGTTCAAACCCATCAGGAACGGTTTTGCGTTTCAAGGTGCTGGAACCAAACGACAACAGGCGCACGGTTTTTTCGCTGAAATACACGGACGGCGGTTTGGCGTTTTCAAGCGTAATGTTGCGGGCCTCAGCCAGAACGACGGTTTTGAAAACGAAAGCCCCTCGGCGCGCGAGCGCGATGACGGCGCGGTGGCTTGTGAGCGCATAATAGCTGCGCCTTGCGCGCAGGGTGTCTGCCATCAGTGGGATTGTGAATAGGCAGAACCCGACAACGGCCACAATGCTGATCAACCCGGCCTGTTCCAAGCGCCCGGACATTATGCTCGCGATGAGCGTGACCGTCGAAATCACAAGCACAACAAAGCCAAACACAACGTCACGCGCCCGGTAGAGCGGCAAGAAAAACCCTTGATCTGGGCGACCATGCCAGATCAGTTTTTCGTCTGGTTCAATCAGCGCGGGCCAATCTGGCGCTTTTGTCATGTGCCACCGCTTTCGATCATGCGTTTCACTTCTTTTGGATCGGCTTGATATTTGAGCATGTATTTATCGCCGGTTTTTGTCACGATCTGCGCTGCGGAAAAGATTGTGTTCACCTTGTCGATATCGGCACGGGAGATACGCACTCCAGCCGGCGAAACCACCGCCCGCTCGGTGAGAAGCCACGTCATACCGACCTGCTCGGACGCGACATAAAACCCGCGAACGGCAATCGCAGCGATCCCGCCTACGGCGCCCGTCCACGGAAACGGGTTGCCGATGACCATCAAGATCGCAACGCCCCCAACGGCGGCAATCAAGGCAAGGATAATATGCTCTTTGATGTAGGTGGATCTGTCGCCGGTAAAGCTGGCGAGGAGTGTTTCGCCGTCAGCAAGGGTTGGATGTGTCATAGGAGGGTCCACAAAATAAGGGCCAGAGCGAGTAACGCCCCGGCGGTGCACGTTAGGATGCGCCAGGGAAAGCGCATCGGCTCGCTGGCGGCTATTGGTGCAATAGTTCCTTGTGCGGGGAACGTGAGGGGCGTCACCGGCGCAAGATCAAACGGGTTTTCCAGCCGCGCGACAAACCGCAAGGGCTTTGATGGCGACAGGCGACCGGACGAGGCTGGTAAGGCGCTTGCAAACACGAGCGCCACCGCACCAGTGAGGTGTTCAAGATGTGCTGCATCCGCACCAAGCGTCATCCCGTGTGCGTCAGACAGATAGGAGGCAAGCCCCACGCCCGCTAAATCCTCAACCTCAAACACTTCAACATGCTGGGCGATCACCTGATCAACCCCAAGCGCCGCCAGCATTGGCCATTCGGATTGAGCTTGTTCCAGTGTTTTTGGTGGGATCCAGCTGGGCAACTCATCAGGCGGTACGTCCAAGGCAAACACCCAAACTGTGCGTGTATCAGCACGATCAGGCAGTGTGAGCGGATCGGTCACACCATCACGCCTTCTGCCTCCGCCGCCCGCGCGGCTTTAAGGTTTTGCGCCAAGAGATCCATTGCCGCCATCCGAACCGCGACGCCCATTTCAACCTGCTCTTGGATCACTGAGCGGTTGATGTCATCCGCAATCACCCCGTCAATTTCGACGCCCCGGTTCATTGGCCCTGGGTGCATGACAATCGCGTCTTCCTTTGCAAAGGCGAGCTTTTCTGCGTCCAGCCCATACCGATGGTAATATTCACGTTCGGAGGGAATGAAGCCGCCGTCCATGCGTTCGCGTTGAAGGCGCAGCATCATCACAACATCGGCGTCTTTCAGGCCCGCGCGCATGTCATCATAGACCTCGACGCCGAATTGATCGATCTGGCCGGGCATCAAGGTGGGTGGGCCAACAAGACGCACACGATTCTCCATTTTCCCGAGCAAAATCAGATTGGAGCGCGCAACGCGTGAATGGGCGATATCGCCGCAAATGGCAATCGTGAGGCGATGCAGCCTGCCCTTTTCGCGCCGGATTGTGAGGGCGTCGAGAAGCGCTTGAGTTGGGTGCTCATGGCGCCCATCGCCCGCGTTGAGCACCGCGCAGTTCACCTTTTCGGCCAGCAAGTTCACAGCGCCCGAATGCGGGTGACGCACCACCAACAAATCCGGGTGCATCGCGTTCAGGGTCAGGGCGGTGTCGATCAGGGTTTCGCCCTTTTTGATTGAGGACGCCTGCATCGCCATATTCATCACATCCGCGCCAAGCCGCTTTCCCGCCAGCTCAAAACTCGCCTGTGTGCGGGTTGAGTTTTCGAAAAACATGTTGATTTGCGTCAACCCATCAAGGGTATCTGATCGTTTCATCGGCGAGCGGTTCAGCTCGACGTAGCGATCAGCAAGGTCCAACACGGAGGTGATTTCGGTGGGGTGAAGTGGCTCGATCCCCAGCAGGTGTTTTTGACGAAACGACACAACGCTCTCCTCGTGCTTTGGTGCGTTATAAAAAGCGGCGCGCGCGGGGGCAAGCGCCATGGACGCGGCGCAGTCGGGGGCGTAGTTTGGCGGCTATGGAATCGGCGTCAGATATTTCGATGGATTGGCATCAGGCGAAAGCGCTGCTCGAATGGTATGTCGAGTTGGGCGCGGTGGATGCCATCGGTGACACCCCCGTCAACTGCTATGAGCTGGCGCAAGAAGCGCCCAAACCTGCCGCGCTGCAAACCCGCGCGTCAAAGGCTGGCCCCCCCGCAGCTGCCCCAAACGCCTCTGTTGCCTCAGCGCCGGACGCGAAAGAGGCCAAAGGGGCTCAAACCGCGGAACTCGTGGCGCAGGCAACGGCGCTGGCGGCTAAAGCGAACAGCCTTTCCGCGTTGCGAGACGCGCTTGAGGGCTGGGACGCCTTTCCGCTCAAACGCGGCGCGCGGCAATTCGTTTTCTCAGATGGCATCCCCGGTGCCCGGGTGATGGTGCTGGGTGAAATGCCCGGTCCTGAGGAAGAACGCGCAGGCGTCCCGTTTTCGGGCGCTTCGGGCGCGTTGCTTGACAAAATGCTGGCCGCGATTGGCCGCGATCGCACATCGGAAGCACCCGGCGCTGCGGTTTACCTGGCCAACACCTTGCCCTATCAGCCCCCAGCGCGCCGTAGCCCAACGGCGGATGAAATCGACATGATCCGACCGATTGTGGCGCGACATATCGAGTTGGCTGAGCCGGATGTCGTCATCTTGATGGGCAATATCGCTTGTCAGGCCATGTGGAAACGCAGCGGTATTTTGCGAATGCGCGGCACATGGGGCGAGGCGGCTGGGCGTCCGGCGATTGCCATGGCCCACCCCGGATATTTGCTCAAGACCCCCGCCGCGAAACGCGAAGCTTGGGCGGATTTATTGGCTGTTCAGGCGAAGTTGAAACAAGGATAGGGTCATGAGCCGCATTGACGAAACCAAAGAGTTCATTCCTGTGCGCATTGCTGTGATGACTGTGTCTGATACGCGGTCGTTGGCCGAGGATCGGTCGGGCGACACGCTTGTGGCGCGCCTTGAGGCAGCCGGGCATCATCTTGCGGATCGGACCATCATCAAGGACGAACGCGGGGAGATTGCTGATCAGTTGCGCGCTTGGAGTTTGGACCCCGAGATTGATGTCATTTTATCAACCGGCGGCACCGGGCTGACGGGGCGCGATGTGACGGTTGAAGCGCATAGAGACGTGTATGAAAAAGAAATCGAGGCCTTCGGCACGGTCTTCACGATGGTCTCGATGAAGAAGATTGGCACCTCCGCTGTGCAATCGCGCGCCACAGGGGGCGTTGCGAATGGCACGTATCTGTTTGCCTTGCCCGGCTCCACGGGTGCTTGCAAGGACGCATGGGACGACATTTTGCAAGCACAGCTTGATTATCGGCACGCCCCTTGCAACTTCGTCGAAATTTTTCCGCGTTTGGACGAACATAAGCGACGGAAATAATCCGCTCATACGTTTTATCTCGTAACGGGGTTGTCACCACTTGGCGATTGTCAGCCTGCAAAGGCCGGGGCAAGGTGACAGCAGACAACCAAACGAGGTCTATATGCGGTTTCTCACGCGCAGCCTGATGGGGCTTTTTCTGACGGCACTTACGATTGGCCTGATCGCCTTCGCCGCGTTTTTGGTGCGCGGCGCTGTTGAAACCCGCATGGCGCAAGAAAGCCGGGCGATGCCTGCGCGCGAAAGAGTGTACTCGGTGCGCGTTGTCGGGCTTGCCCCCGATGCTGTCGCGCCGGTGCTTGAGGCATTTGGGGAGGTGCGCTCGCGCCGGGAGCTTGAAATTCGCATGAAGGTTGGCGGCAGTGTCGTCGCTTTGGGGGCGCAATTTGAGGACGGTGGCGTTGTGCGCGCAGGCGACATGCTGCTGGAGGTGGATGATACCGACTTAAAGGACGCTTTGGCCTTGGCTGAGGCGAGCGTTTCAGAGGCGCAAGCCGAGGCGGATGATGCGCGGGCGGCAGAGCTTATTGCGCGCGATGATTTGGCGGCAGCTGAGAAGCAACATGCGCTGCGCGTTGCTGCCTTAGAGCGGCAAAACAACCTGCTGGAACGGCGTGTGGGCACCGAAAGCACTGTGGAAACCGCCGCACTCGCGGAAAGTGCCGCAGAGCAAGCTGTGCTCGCAAAACGTGGCTCTTTGCGGACGGCAACAGCGCGCGTGGCGCAGGCGGCCACGTCGCTTGAGCGCGTCATCATTGCCCTTGAAGAAGCGCAACGCCGTTTGAATGAAGCGCACGTAACAGCGGATTTTTCCGGCACTTTGGCCGATGTGACAGCGGCGCAGGGGCGGCTTGTGACAGCGAATGAACAAGTTGCGACATTGGTGGATCCGGATCGTTTAGAGGTGTCGTTTCGCCTGTCCACCGCACAGTATGCGCGCCTTTTGGACGAGAACGGCGACCTGATCCGTGCGGATGTGGCGGCAAAGCTTGCTGTCGCTGGGGTTGATCTCATAGCGCCGGGCGCAATTGCGCGCGAAAGCGCGGCGGTGGGCGATGGGCAAACCGGGCGGCTTATTTATGCGACACTTGACGGCGCGCGCGGGTTTCGGCCTGGCGATTTCGTGAGTGTGGAAATTCGCGAGCCGGTCTTGGACGGCGTGGCGCTGGTGCCCGCCTCTGCGGTGAGCAGCGCGGCAACGGTTTTGGTCCTGGGCGAGGAAGACCGGCTTGTGGAACACCCAATTGAGGTGTTGCGCCGTCAGGGCAACGAGGTGTTGGTCAGAGTTGGTGCGCTCGCCGGGCGCGAGATTGTGGCAGAGCGCAGCCCGACCTTGGGAGCGGGCATTCGTATTCGCCCCATTCGTGACGCAGATACCGTGACCCCGGAGGCCGCAAACACTGCCCCAGCGGGGGCCGATTTGATTGAGCTGGATGCCGCGCGCCGGGCACGGTTGATCGCCGCGATTGAACGCGCACCTATCCCTGACGATGCCAAAGAGCGGATTTTGACCCAACTCGCTGAACCGATGGTTCCTGCCCGTATGGTGGAACGTATCGAAAGCCGGATGGGGGGCTAGACCATGGCAGCCATGCGCGCACCTTCTGCAGCGGCGAAGGGCATTTTGTCCTACTTCACACGCCATGCGACCGTCGCCAACTTGTTGTTGGTGGTCTTGATCGCCGCTGGGGTCTTCGCCTATCCGCGTATGCGCGCACAATTCTTCCCTGATGTTGTGGTCGACGATGTTCGGGTCTCTGTGGCCTGGGAGGGCGCAGGCGCTGAGGACGTGGACACCGGCATCGTGCAGGTGTTGGAGCCAACCTTGATGACGGTCGATGGGGTCACGGCGAGTTCGTCGCGCTCCAGCGAGGGGCGCGCGTCTATTCAGCTTGAGTTTGAACCGGGTTGGGACATGGCGCAGGCGGCGGCGGATGTGGAAACGGCGGTGGATGGGGTGAGCAATCTGCCCGACAGTGCCGACGACCCGGTGGTGCGCCAAGGCGGATGGCGCGACAGGGTGACAGATGTGGTGATTACCGGGCCGGTTGGCGTGGATCAACTGGCCCGATTTGCGGATGAAATGGTCGCGAGGCTGTTTGACGCAGGGGTGACACAAGCCACGATCCGCGGGGTTCTCGCGCCGCAAACCATGGTTGAGGTCAGCACCGCCTCCCTTGTTCAAAACGACATTACGATGGCGGAAATTGCCACCGCGATTGCCGCTGAGGCCGACACAAGTCCGGCTGGGGATTTGGGGTCTGGTACAGCGCGCGTTCGGTCCGGTGTGGCGAAACGATCACCCGAGGATCTGGCGGGGATTGTGCTGCGCAGTGACGACGATGGGCATGCGCTCACAATTGGAGATGTGGCGACGCTTTCGGTGCAAGGGATTGATCGGGGGCGCGCCTTTTTTGTAGCTGGCAATCCGGCGGTGACGATGACAGTGACGCGGGCGGCGCGCGGCGATGCGATCAAGATGCAGGCCGCTGTAGAAGATGCGGCGCGCGATGTCATGATTTCGCTGCCTGAAGGGGTTGAGATTGATTTGATCCGGGCGCGCTCTGAGGTCATCACAGGACGCTTGGATATCTTGTTGAAAAACGGATTGTCGGGTTTAGCCTTGGTGGTCGTGTTGTTGTTTTTGTTTCTCAACGCACGCATTGCGGTTTGGGTGGCGGCTGGGATTCCGGTGGCGATGACGGCGGCGATTGCCTTGATGTTTGCCTCCGGCTTAACGATCAACATGATCTCTCTTTTTGCGCTGATCATCACGTTGGGGATCGTGGTGGACGATGCGATTGTGGTGGGTGAACACGCCGATTTTCGCGCGCGAAAATTGGGCGAGGACGCGGTGACAGCTGCGGAAAACGCAGCCCGGCGCATGTGGCCTCCGGTGTTTTCAGCTACACTCACGACGATTATCGCGTTTTTCGGACTGACGGCGATTGGCGGACGGTTCGGGGATTTGATTTCTGACATTCCGTTTACTGTCATCGTGGTGTTGCTGGCGTCGCTCGCTGAGTGTTTCTTGATCCTGCCGAACCATATGTCGCACGCTTTAGCCCACACGGACAAAGACCACTGGTATGACTGGCCATCGCGGCAGGTGAACCGGGGATTTGAGTTTGTGCGTGACGGTGTGTTCCGCCCGTTGATCCGGATTGTGATCAAGGCACGCTACCCGGTGATGGCGCTGGCGCTTGTCGCCTTAGCCTCTCAGGCGGCGTTGTTTATCCGGGGCGATGTCCCGTTTCGCTTTTTCAACGCGCCCGAACAAGGCACTGTGACGGCGAATTTTTCGATGGTGAACGGCGCCACGCGCACGGATACGCTGGCGATGCTGGACGACGTGCAGACCACTGTCATTTCGGTCGCCAATCGGCTTGAGGCAGAACATGGGGTCAATCCTGTGACCTATTTGCTCGCAGAAATTGGTGGATCTTCCGGGCGCGGACTGGCCTCCGCAGAAGACAAAGACGCCGATCTTCTTGGGTCAATTTCGATTGAATTGATTGATGCCGACAGCCGCCCCTATTCGAGCTTCGCTTTTGTCAGCGAGTTGCAAGACGCGATGCCAAAATCGCCCCTTCTGGAAGAACTGACTTTTCGAGGCGGGCGCTTTGGCCCCGGTGGCGATGCGCTGGATATTCAACTAACAGGGGCACAGGCGCAAACTCTCAAGAATGCCGCAGAGGATTTGAAAAACACGCTCGCGCAATATCCGGAAATCTCTGCTCTTGAAGATAGCCTTGCCTATGACAAGGAAGAACTGGTTTTGCAGTTGACCCCACAAGGCCAAGCGCTTGGGTTCACCATTGATGGGATTGGCCGAGTGTTGCGCAACCGATTGGCGGGGATCGAAGCGGCGACCTATCCAGACGGAATGCGTTCGGCGTCGATCCGGGTGGAAATGCCGGAAGGAGAACTGAGCGCGGAATTTTTGGAACGCAGTCAAATGCGCAGCCCGACAGGGGCCTATGTGAACCTGGCGGATATCGTGACCATCACGTCAAACACCGGGTTTTCCACGGTGATCCGCGAAAACGGGCTGCGTGTTGTGTCGGTGACGGGCGATCTGGATGAAGACGACGCAGCGCGAAGCGAGGAAATCCAAGCGGCGCTTGAGGAAGACATTTTGCCAAGCCTCGCGGAAAACTACGGCATTGAGTACAAAATGGCAGGGCTGTCGGAGCAACAAGACGAATTCCTTTCCGGCGCCATGACGGGATTGGTGCTCTGCCTTGTTGGAATTTACCTTACTTTGGCTTGGATTTTCTCCAGTTGGGCGCGTCCAGTTGTCGTAATGGCGATCATTCCTTTTGGCCTTGTCGGGGCGATCTTGGGCCATTTTGCTTGGGGAATTTCTTTGTCGATGTTCTCAATCGTCGGATTGATCGGCATGGTCGGGATCGTGATTAACGACAGCATTGTCTTGGTCTCAACCATTGATGAATACGCCGAGGATCGGGGGCTATTCCCCGCGATTGTGGATGCGGCCTGTGACAGGTTGCGGCCGGTATTCTTGACGACGGCCACTACGGTATTGGGCCTGACGCCTTTGTTGTTCGAAGGGTCAAATCAGGCGGAATTTCTAAAGCCCACAGTTGTCACTCTGGTCTACGGGCTTGGTGTCGGGTTTTTCCTTGTGTTGATTGTGGTGCCAGCGATGGTGGCGATGCAAGATGACATTGGCCGCCAAATCAACTCGTTCAAACGTATGCTGCGCGCCGGGAATCGCGCGGGGGCTGCTGCTTGGCCCGTGTGGGGTGCGAGTGTCTTTATGGTTGCGCTGTTTGTCGCCACTGTCGGGCGCAGGTTTGCGATTGGGGCGTATGATGACACAGGCGCGATGGTCGCGGCGGTCGCGACATTTGTTGTTGGCAGCTTGGGGGGTGCGATTGTGGCATGGATCATTGGTGCCGTGATGCATGCGCGGCGCGCAAAGCCCTAGTCGCAGCCTTGAATATCAACGGCGCGCCCTTGGGAAATAACTGTGAAGCGCAAGGCGGAATAATCAACATCAAATGGCGCGCCACTCGTCGGCACCGCATCTGCATAGGCGGCTAGGGTGTCGCCTTGGCGCGTGCTCATCGCTTCGGAGAGCCACACATCACCCTGCGCCAGTTCAAAGGCGATATGTTCTTTTGCACCGAGAGAAGGCATTTCAAGCCGCGCCGTAATGCGCATCCCGTCCTCGATTGGCGTGGCCTCACAAGAGACTTGGGACACCTGCGCCTCTTCGCGGGTGTCGGGGCGCAACGCGAGGGCGCGCGTTATCGGCGCGTCTCTTTTGGCGTCAAAAGGGCGTGTCGTGAGAATGGCAGACACCTGCGCCTCAAAAGGCATGCAAATATCGCGACAAACGCCCATCATGAGTTTGCCCTCAAGCTTGATGTCATCGCCGTATTCGGGCGCAATTTTCATTGGCAAAATCAGCTCGCCCCCGTGGCCAAAGGTGGTCATGCCGTTGGTTTCAAACACCTCAGGTGCTGGCCAAAAGAAGGCCACATCGCCCCAGTTTTGCGACCCGGACCAATCGAAACTTGGCGGAATACCCGCATCACCCGGAGCACGCCAATAGGTTTTCCACTCCGGTGCAAGGCGCACATGAATCGCTGCCATATGGGAGCCGTCTTCTGCGCGCCACCCGTTGATGACCGAAACTTCGGCAGGTTTGGGCAATGCCGGATGTGGCGCAACCATACCCTCTGCCACCGCGAAAAGCGGGGCACAGGCCATGAGCGCGAAAAGAGGTATGTTTTTGAACACCATAGGCTTCGATATACCCGCAGAAGGGCGCACAGGAAATCACATTCGCGACAGGCCAGCGCACACAAATGGCGTTGCCCGCCCCTGCCTCTTGTAATCCTCGCCCCGTCATGCCCATCTTGAAACTATGAGTGACGCACCTGAAATAGCGCCAACAGACGCCACGCTTGTTGGCAAGTTGTTGATTGCGATGCCAGGCATGTCGGACCCCCGGTTTGAACATTCTGTCGTGTTTTTATGCGCGCATTCCAACGAGGGGGCGATGGGACTAATCGTCAATAAACAGGTGCCCGATTTGGGGCTGGCTGACCTGTTTGAACAACTCGACATAAACAGCGCACCGGGCGTGGAGGCACCGGGGATCTACTTTGGTGGTCCGGTGGAAAATGGGCGCGGTTTTGTGCTCCATTCGCATGATTATGAAGGGGGTGGTGGCACCATGGCGGTGGATAGCACATTTGGCATGACCGCGACCAAAGACATTCTGGAGGCGATCGCGCAAGGCACTGGCCCGCGCGCCGCACTTGCAGCGCTTGGCTATTCTGGCTGGGGACCGGGACAGCTTGAGGACGAGCTACAACAAAACGCCTGGCTCACCGTTGAGGCGGATGAGGCCATTGTGTATGCCCCCGACAACGGGGCGAAATGGAAACTCGCCTTGGCAAAAATCGGGATTGATCCGCTGATGTTATCGGCCACTGGCGGCAGCGCCTAAATTTCCAGAACGATTTTGCCGATATGGCCTGAGGTTTCCATCCGGGCATGGGCCATGGCCGCGTCTTTGAGCGCAAAGGTGCTGTCCATGACCGGACCAATGCGCCCCGCGTCCAGCAGTGGCCAGACCTTTTCAAGCAACTCAGCGGCGATCATGGCCTTCGCGGCATCTGATTGTGGGCGCAGAGTTGAGCCGGTGATCGTGAGGCGGCGCGCCATGATTTGCGCGAAGTTGATTTCGGCTTTGGGGCCAGTGAGAAACGCGATGTGAACCATACGACCATCATCGGCCATGGCGCGAATGTTACGGGCGATATAGCTGCCGCCGACCATGTCGAGCACCAAATTTGCACCGCCCTCTGCGCGCAAGACCTCGACAAAATCCGTCTCGCCATAATTGATCGCCACTTCTGCACCAAGGTCACGACAAACCGCGCATTTTTCCTCGGAGCCTGCGGTGGTGAACACCCGCGCACCGAGCGTTTTTGCGAGCTGAATCGCGGTTGTGCCGATGCCTGACGAGCCGCCATGCACCAAAAAGCGCTCTCCGGCCTTCAGCCCACCACGCATGAACACATTAGACCAAACTGTGTAATATGTTTCGGGCAAACAGGCGGCGTGTTTGAGGTCCATCCCCTTGGGAACGCGCAGCGCATGGGCGGCAGGAGTCGCCACATATTCGGCATATCCTCCGCCCGGCAAAAGCGCGCAGACTTGGTCGCCGATGCGCCACTCCGTAACACCATCCCCAATGGCAACCACCTCACCAGCCCCCTCAAGGCCGGGCAAATCGGAGGCCGTGGGCGGCGGTGCATAGGCGCCCGCGCGTTGCAAAGCGTCGGGGCGGTTCACCCCCGCATAGGCCAGCTTGATCACAATATCACCATGTCCCGCAACGGGGAACGGGCGTTCACAAAGCGTCAAAACCTCAGGGCCGCCCGGCTCTGAGATTTCCACGGCGCGCATCACGTCGGGAAGGGTCATTTTGTCTCCTTGGGGGACCAGCGACCGGGGTATCCGGGGCGCGGTGTTCCGGGGGCTTGGATGTGATCCAAAATGCGACCGGGGCCTTGCATGAAGGCTTGGAACAGCTTGTTTTCGCGGGCCTTGGCTTTGACTTTTTCAAACTGCATCACGTTCTCGATGCGCCGATCAAGAAAGGCGCGTGTGGCGGCGTGATCAAGGCTTTCATCGCCAAGCCAATACAGCACAGTCGAGGAATACACAGCTGACAAAGTCGCGCGTTTTGTATACCAATTGATGTCGGTTGAGCTGTCGCCTAGGGTTTCCCAAATCAATCCAGCGGTCTCCCACAAGGCGCGCGATCCATCAGCGGCATATTGTGGCAACGCAAACAAGGCCATGCCCCGCCGCACCAGTTCTTTATCCGCGACTTCAAGGCGAAATTCCACAGCACGCGCGATCCGCTCGCGAAATTTGAGCGCGCCTAGATCTTCTGCGGCAAGGCGCTCAACCATCTGCGCATCACCCAGTTTGTGATAGGCAAAAGCCATGTCCACGGCCCCGCGCGGGAAGATCGCCTTCCCTTGTTCTGGGGTCATGCCAGCGTCGGCAAGTGCAGCCGCCAGCGCGGCATCGCTCCAGCCATCAAAAGGCACATGGTTCAGGGCGGCGTTCAATAGTGTGGCTTGATCGGTCATGGGATAAGTTTCGCATGAGCGCGCGCAGCGTACAAGGAAAACTGGACAAATCCCCGTGAGGCTGCTAAATGCCGCCTTCCTGCAAATTCTTGCAACTCAAACTTAGAAAGGTGGTGAAAACCACATGCAGGTATCGGTTCGTGATAATAACGTCGATCAGGCGCTTCGTGCTCTGAAGAAAAAACTTCAGCGTGAAGGTGTGTTCCGCGAAATGAAGCTTAAGCAACATTTCGAGAAGCCCTCCGAGAAGAAGGCCCGCGAAAAAGCGGAAGCTATCCGTCGTCAACGCAAGTTGGCTCGCAAAAAAGCACAGCGTGAAGGCCTTATGTAAGGTGTTTTAGCTGTTTGGGAGACCTTGGTCGCCCGTTGATGACCCCCGTGCCTTGGCTCGGGGGTTTGTCATTTCTGGGGTTAGTAATTTTGATCAAAGGCGTTGATTGCGCCGATCACGTCATTGGGGGCGGTGTGGGGCAACCCATGGCCAACACCTGCGATCATATGGTGGCGCGCATGGCGGTTCCATTGGGTCAATTTGCCCATCGCGGTCTTGGGAATCACCTCGTCGTTCTCGCCCCATATCGCCAGTACTTTGATCGGCAGATTGGCGATTTCGCGGTGCTCTTGTTCTTGTACGCCTCCCAAGGTCGCGCGAAAACTCGACAAAACCGCGCGCAGGAAGCCGCGTTTGCGGGTCTCGCTGCGCATACGCGCTGCATAATCGGAGATGACGCTCGCCGGTTTGCGCTCACCGCGCGCCGAGAGCGCCAGACCAAACCCGCCAATCAGCCCCCAAAACCATGTGCCAATCGGGCCTGCCTTTGCACAGAACGCCAAGGTGCGCGGAGGGGTTATGTCGATGCCCGCTGGCGCAAGCAAAATCAACGCCTCCACAAATTCAGGATGGCGTGCAGCGAACTGTGTCGCGATCATGCCGCCCATGGAATAGCCCATCAATGTGACCGGGGCTTCGACCTCCTGGTCGGACAAAAGCGCGCTCAGTTGGCTCAAATGAAACGCCATATCCTGCGTGCCGCGCGGACGATCAGACCAGCCGCGCCCATAGAGATCGTAGGTGAGAATTTGAAATCCCATCATCGCCAAGCCGCGCGTCAGCCCGTCAAACACCCATGATGGCGTTGTCAGCCCATGGATCAGCACGATCACGCGATCAGAACGCGGACCATGCCATTCACAAAAGGTCGCACCGTGCCGCAAATCCGCAACCTCGCCGGATTCAAATCCACGCGCCTCTTTGTCGATAGGTTTGCGCAGCGCCTCAAGGGCGACAGGCAACACCGCGAGCAAGGCCAGAAATATCACGACATAAACCACAAAACACTCCTTATTCGAATGTGCGCAGATTAGCGATCAGCTAGGGGCGTGCAAGTCGCGATCAAAGGCTTGCGCTTTGCTCAATAGCCCCGTTGCCACGAGTTTGGCGGCAAATCCCTTTGGTCCATCAAACAGGTGGGTTTGCCAGCCACGCGCCTTTGCAGCGTCGATGTTTTCGCGCCTGTCATCGGTGAAAAGCAGGTCTTTTGGCGCGATGTTGCAGTCTGCCTCCACCTTTTCGTAGATGCGCGCATCGGGTTTGGTGACGCCCATATGCCCAGAGATGTAGCGGCGATCAAAGGCTTTGAGAAAGGCGTGCTGTTGCTCAGACAGAGCGAAACTGCCAATGCCGAAATTAGACAAGGCGAAGACCAGAACACCCTTGTTTTTAAGCGCATAGAGCAGGTGAACAGAATGTTCGATCACGGGTGATGCGAGGTCCAGCCAATTGTCATGCCACATGCGAATTTCATTGCGAAACTGCGGGTATCTGTCTGCTGTGTCGTAAATCACCTGCTGAAAATCGCCCCCCCGGTCCACCATTTCGTTCATGTGATGCAGATCCACGGCGGCAAACATTTCTTTGCGTTTTTCCGCACCTATGATGGCATCAAATCGCGCTTCGGGCTGCCACGTAATGAGCACGTTTCCAATGTCGAAAATGACAGCTTTGGGGGGCGTGGGATGGGTCATGACCCTTACATACCGCGCAGCAATCCCCGCGCAAAGACCCTAAGCACCTTCGCGGCGTCCGTGAAATTCGACCAAGGCTGCAAGGTCTTCCGGGGGCGTGCGCGTGGGCAGAAACGCACAGGCGTTTGGGCTCATGGCGAAGATGGACCCATCAGAAAAAAACGTGGAGGCGGTCACGAAAATAACGCGCGCTGCGGGGTAGCGATAGGCCGCATAATCCGCGACAGCCATCGCGCTGGAGCCGGGCAAATCGAGGTCCGCGACAATCACGTCTGGCTCAAAATCATGAAGAATCGCAAGCGCCCTGTCTTCGCTTTCCGCGAGAGTCACCTTACCGCCCTGTTTACACAGGTGATTTTCCCAAAGCGCCCCAAGCGCTGGGTTTTCTTCAACGATCAGGACGTTCATCACACACACTCCATCCGCGCTCAAACCTACACGAACTCCCCAATTGAAAGTACCAAACCCTGACTAAAAGGTTAACACCGCGCTAACTTGACCAAACGTCACGCAATTTGTCGGATTGATTGCTTTTAGGCTGGTTTTCGGGTTCAACGGCGGACGAATTGCACCAAAGGAGCGGGCTATGACGACTTGGATCACCATCTGCGACACCTGCAAACGTGACGGCTGGGAAGAGACCGGAATGGAGCAAACCGATGGCGAGGTCTTGGCCGGTTTGATTGACGCGGCAGCAGAGGGCAGCGCGCTGCGCACCCGGCGCGTGAGTTGTTTGATGGGCTGTTCGCGGTCTTGCAACGTAGCCATCCAGAGCGCAGGGAAATTGGCCTATACGCTTGGCGAGTTTGAGCCAACGCAAGACGCGGCGGCGGGCATCGTCGACTATGCACTGGCCCATGCTCAAAGCGAGAGCGGACAAGTGCCCTACCGCACGTGGCCCCAAGCTGTGAAGGGGCATTTCGTCACCCGTCACCCCCCGCTTCCTGAGGATGACACATGAGCGAAACGCGCGATCATGGCGGGGGGTTAGACGCGGCGGTTGCCAAATATGGCGGTACACGTGCCGGGTGGATTGACCTCTCAACAGGTATCAACCCGCACCCCTACCCCCTGCCCGATCTGCCAGCCGATACTTGGGCGTCCCTGCCCGACGAGGCCGCAAACCTCGCACTTGAAGCGGCCGCGCGCGCGTTTTGGAACGTGCCGGAGGGAGCGGCGGTTTTGGCAGCGCCGGGGGCGTCTTGTTTGATCGCCAATATCCCCCGCCTCGCGCCACGCGCCACTGTGCGCATTGTGGAGCGGACCTATAATGAACATGAAGCTGCCTTTCGTGCGGAGGGCTGGGATGTGACGCGCGAAGCAAAATCTGCCGATGCTCGCGTTGTGGTGCACCCGAACAACCCCACAGGCACCTTGTGGCGTGGGATTGAGGAAGGTGCCGCCCCGGCTCTGCGTGTGATTGACGAAAGCTTTTGTGACATTGCGCTCGCGGACTCAAATGTGCGCAGCCGTGCATGTGATCCGGGCACCCTCATTCTGAAATCCATGGGAAAATTCTGGGGCCTCGCCGGAATGCGACTTGGCTTTGCGGTGGGTGATCCGGCCTTGATTTCGCGGTTGCGCAACTGGCTTGGGCCTTGGCCCGTGTCTGGCCCGGCCCTGCGCATTGGGCGCGCCGCACTCGAAGACCTAGCATGGGCCAAGGCGACGCGGCAACGACTGGAAAGGGACGCGGCGCGCCTTGACGCATTGCTGGAAAACAAAGGCGCTAAGGTGATCGGCGGCACAGCGTTGTTTCGTTTGTATCAGGTCGAGGATGCGGCGGGCATGCAAGACCACCTTGCCCGTGGGCACATCTGGAGCCGTGTGTTTCCTTATGATCCAACTTGGTTGCGGCTTGGGCTTCCGCCGGAGCACGGCTGGGACCAGCTCGAAAAGGCGCTGTTATGAGCACAGTGTTTGTGCTGTTTTTGGCGCTGATATTGGACGCGATCCTGGGCGAGCCGGATCGGATCTGGAGCCGTGTGCCGCATCCTGCCGTTCTGATGGGGCGCGCTGTTGGCTGGTGTGAAGCGCGGATGAACCATGGCGCGGGTCGCGTTGCCGCTGGCGTTATGGCGCTGGTGATCTTGATGATTGGGGCCTGGGTCTTTGGCGGGCTTCTTGCGCGGTTGGGCGGCGCGGTGAGCGTTGTGGTTGCCGCGATCCTGATCGCTCAGAAATCCCTTGTGCAACATGTGGAGGCGGTGGCGGATGCGCTTGCGGTCTCGCCAGAAGATGGGCGGCGTAAGGTGGCGCTGATTGTCGGGCGGGATACCGCGCACATGACGCAATCCGATGTGGCGCGCGCGGCGATTGAAAGCGGGGCTGAGAACCTCTCGGATGGGGTCATCGCGCCCGCCTTTTGGTTTTTGGTCGCCGGGCTTCCGGGGCTTCTGGTCTATAAGATAGTCAACACGGCGGACAGCATGATTGGCTATCGCACGCCACGCTATGAGGCCTTTGGAAAGGCGGCGGCGCGGACGGATGATCTGCTCAATTGGGTGCCTGCACGGCTGACTGCTCTGTTGATTTTGGCGCCTCAGTTTAGCCGCGCCGGATGGGGTTTGCTGCGCCGGGACGCGCCACTGCACCGCTCACCAAATGCAGGCTGGCCGGAGGCTGCCATGGCGGCGCGCCTCAATGTGGCCCTGTCAGGCCCGCGCCGCTATGAGGGCGAATTGCGCGATTTTCCCTATGTCAACGCGCAGGGCACGCGGGATTTGGACGCGGCCCATGTCGATGAGGCGGTCCGTGTCTTGTGGCAAGCTTGGGCGATTGCATTGTTGGGCGTTGGATTGCTTTCACTCTTGTGAAATTGAGTTGTGCACCGCGCCAAGCCTGTTACGCTCAGCACGACAATTTTCAGGGATTATCATGCGAACACTCATACTCTCCGCCGCTCTTTGCTGTTTTGCCGCGTTTGCACAAGGCGCCGGATCAAACGGTACCCCCGCCCCGTTCCTCAAATGCGGCGGATCGTTTTCGGGCTTCGTCTCTGCCATGAAGAAAGAGGCTGTTGCGCGTGGGCACGATGCCAACAAGGTGAACAGTTTCTTTGCGAGTGTACGTCAAGATCCGGCGACCTTGAAGGCGGACCGGGGACAGGGCATTTTCCAAAAGACATTCACGGAGTTTTCACGCTCGCTGATTTCGGCAAACCGCATTCAGAACGGTCAAGCAAACCTACGCAAATACAATCGTATTTTTGACACGATGGAATCGAAATACGGCGTGAGTCGCGGCGTCTTAGCGGCATTCTGGGCGTTCGAGACTGACTTTGGCGCCTACCAAGGCAATTTCAACACGCTCAACTCATTGATGACCCTTAGTCACGATTGCCGCCGCCCTGGGCTGTTTCAACCACAAGTGCTCTCCGCCTTAACGCTCTATGAACAAGGGAACTTCTCTCCCAGCAAATCCACCGGCGCTTGGGCTGGGGAAATCGGCATGGTGCAAATGCTGCCGGGCGACATCTTGGAAAGCGGGATTGATGGCGACGGCGATGGCCGCGTAAGCCTCAAGACATCGCCCGCAGATGCGCTTTTGTCCGGGGCAAATATGTTGCGTAAGTTGGGCTGGCGCGCGAATGAGCCGTGGCTGCAAGAGGTGGTCTTGCCCGCCGATCTTGATTGGTCAAAGACCGGAATTGATAAATCCATCCCAACCTCTCAATGGGCCGCAATGGGTGTGAAAGCGCGCAGCGGCAAGCTCGCGAGCAACCTGCCCGGATCCATTCTTTTGCCGCAAGGGCGCAAAGGCCCGGCCTTCATCGCTTACCCGAATTTCCAAGTCTATTTCGAATGGAACAAGAGCTTTGTCTACGTCACCACTGCAGCCTATTTTGCCTCCCGCCTTGAAGGCGCCCCTGTGTTTAACGCGGGCAACCCTGAACCGGGATTGACCACGGGGCAGATGAAACACCTGCAACAAAAGCTCGCCGCACGCGGCCATGACGTTGGCAAAATCGACGGCATCCTAGGCGCAAAAACCCGCCCTGCCGTGCAAGCCGAACAAAAACGGCTCGGCCTGCCCGCAGATGCTTGGCCAACCGCCGCCCTGCTCAACAAGCTCTAACAGCGTGCCAAGTCTTCTCTTCTTTGGTTTCAAAATACCTCGGGGGTTTAAGGGGGCAGCGCCCCCTTTCCCTTAGGCGAGCCGCTCGCGCCAAGCTTTGATTTGTTCGCGAACGCGTACCGGCGCGGTACCGCCATAGGACATGCGTGAGGCCACCGAGGCCTGCACCGTCAGCACCCCGAACACACCGTCATGAATATCCGTATGCACCGATTGCATGTCACTCAAACTCAGGTCCGGCAAATCACACCCCTGACTTTCAGCCATTGCAACCAAGGTTCCGGTGACATGATGCGCATCGCGAAACGGCAAGTTCAATTCGCGCACCAACCAATCCGCAAGATCAGTGGCGGTCGAGAACCCGCTCGCGGCTGCGGCTTCAAGGCTTTCGACATTGGCATTCATATCCGAGACCATGCCCGTCATTGCCGCCAGCGCCAACATCAGGTTGTCCGCCGCATCAAAGACCTGTTCCTTGTCTTCTTGCATGTCCTTGGAGTAGGCCAGCGGCAACCCCTTCATCACAGTAAACAGCGCCACCATCGCCCCCATGATCCGGCCAATCTTGGCGCGGATCAGCTCTGCTGCATCTGGGTTCTTCTTTTGTGGCATGATTGACGAGCCGGTCGAGAACCGATCCGACAGGGTGACAAACCGGAATTGCGCTGAAGACCAGATCACCAACTCCTCCGCAAAGCGCGACAAATGCACGGCGGTGATGGTCGAGGCCGACAGAAATTCGAGAGCAAAATCTCGGTCCGATACGGCATCAAGCGAGTTGGCCATTGGGCGATCAAAGCCAAGCGCCTCGGCTGTCATATGACGATCCGTTGGAAAGCCAGTGCCCGCCAAAGCGGCCGCCCCAAGGGGGCTTTCGTTCATACGTTTACGGGCGTCTTGAAACCGCGACAAATCGCGGGCGAACATTTCCACATAGGCCATCATGTGATGCCCCCATGTGACGGGCTGCGCGGTCTGCAAATGGGTGAAACCGGGCATCACCCAATCCGCGCCCGCCTCAGCTTGATCCAACAATGCCCGTATGAGCGCCCCAAGCCCTTCAATCGCAGCGTCCTCTTGGTCGCGCACCCAAAGGCGGAAATCGGTCGCCACTTGGTCGTTGCGCGAACGCGCCGTGTGAAGCCGCCCGGCTGGCTCACCGATAATCTCCTTGAGCCGCGCTTCGACGTTCATATGAATGTCTTCCAGCGCTGTGGAATATTCAAACGTCCCGCTCTCAATTTCTGACAGTACCGTGAGCAGGCCTTCCCTAATCACCTCGGCATCTTTATCAGAAATAATACCCTGTGCGGCGAGCATCGCCGCATGGGCGCGTGACCCTGTGATATCCTGTTGGGCCATACGTTTGTCATAGCCGATCGAGGCATTGATCGCCTCCATGATCGCATCGGGTCCGGCAGCGAAACGGCCGCCCCACATGGCGTTGGCAGATTTGGTGTCACTCATGGGTTTGACCTTTGGAGTTTGGAATGCGTTTATTTGTTGCCTTGCTATACGCGGCCCTTTTGTTGGGTGCAAATGCAGCCTTCGCGACGGACCTTGCGGCACTGCGCGATGGCGATATGAAAAAGCTGGTCCTCCACAGTACGCCGAAGGCGGTGAGCACTGTGGCGTTTACCGACCCTGACGGCGGCACCCATTCGCTTGCGGATTATGAGGGCAAGATCGTGCTTTTGAATTTCTGGGCGACATGGTGTGCGCCCTGTCGCGAAGAAATGCCAGCGCTTGAAGCGCTGTCGCGCAGTCTTGGCGGAGATGACTTCGCCGTTGTCCCCATCGCCACAGGTCGCAACCCTATTCCCGGCGTCAGGCGGTTTTTTGAGGAAATTGGCGTGGATAGCCTGCCAATACTGCTCGATCCAAAGTCAAAACTCGCACGCGAAATGGGGGTGATGGCTTTGCCCGTGACGCTGATCTTGGATCGTGAAGGTCGAGAGATTGCGCGCCTGATGGGCGATGCGGATTGGAACTCGGAAAGTGCAAGAGCGATTATGTCGGCGCTCATGTCTCAGCAACCGCAAGATTGACACAAACCAAAATCGTGTCTTTCCTGACCAAGGGAGGGCCACATGCCGCTAAGTCTACTCGTTCCAACAGTCCTATTGGGGCTTGCGTTGATTGCGCTGACGCTCTGGAGTTTGGGTTTCGCAACCCCTTGCGCCCTCAGTGTTAAAAGGGTCCAGGAGGCGTTTATTGCGGATCAAGGGCGCGCAGCTGACAGCGTGACTTTGACTGGAAATCGCCTTGCCGCGCTGGTCTGCGCTCAGAATGAATATTTCGTGGCTTGGGCAATGGGCGCGGATGTTGTGTTACGTGATTTGGCCGGTGCCATCCTGACCGACACCGCTCAAGGCGCCAGGATCACGCTCCCAGATTTCGCCGCGCCGCGTGTCAACCTGAGCCTCAGCGCCCAGGACCGCGCGCTCTGGCACGAGGCCCTGACATGAATGACCTCACCTTTCCCGATGTCACGAGCTTGGGCATCCCGGTTTTTGTCGCGGCGATCCTGATAGAGATCCTGTATATTCGCCTGAGTGGACGTGGGGGCCGATATGAGTTGCGTGACGCGATGACCTCGCTTTTTATGGGCGTGGGGGGCGTGGTGATCGGGCTTCTCCTTGGGTTCATGTCCTATGGTCTGATGATGCTTTTGTGGCAGGTGACCCCATTTGATCTTGGTGTTGGACCACTGGCGTTGCTTGCCTGCTTTGTGCTGGATGATCTGCGGTTTTACGTCAAACATCGGCTCGAACACCGGGTTCGTTGGGGGTGGGCCAGCCATGTGAACCACCACTCAAGCCAGCATTTCAACCTGACAACCGCGCTGCGCCAGACATGGACGGCCGATGTCTCGCTGTTGTGGCTCGTGACCGCGCCGCTCGTGTTGATGGGGTTCCATCCGGGGCTGGTATTGTTCGTTGGCGGGATCAATTTGCTCTATCAGTTCTGGATTCACACGGAGGCGATCGAGCGAATGCCGCGGTGGTTTGAAGCCGTGATGAACACGCCATCGCATCACCGCGTACACCATGCACGAAACCCGCGGTATTTAGACGCAAACTATGCCGGGGTATTTATCCTGTGGGACCGGATCTTTGGCACCTTCGTGGCCGAGCGCGATGATGATCCGGTAGACTATGGCCTTGTCCATAATATCGGCACGTTCAATCCCATCCGCGTTGCACTGCATGAATGGGCGGCAATGTTGCGAGACATGCGCGCACCGGGGACCACATGGCGCGATCGGATGACAATCGCGCTTCGCCCGCCGGGCTGGTCTCGTGAAGGCGGCGACGGGACGGCGCGGATCAAAGCCGCCTATGTGGCCAAACATCCAGACGTGGCGGGAACAGCCGGATTTGAACAGGTTGACTAAATCGCGGCGCGCAGTTTTGCCATCAACACACCCATGATTTTGAGCGCATGTTGGTCCTGGAGCCGCCCGTCCTGAAACGCATTTTCCGCGCCCGCCACGTTCATTTCCGGTCCATAAATCAGGTTTGGGTGAAACGGCGTCAGACACAAAACAAGGGAATTCACGGCGCGCTCGCCGCCCGCGCGCCCTGAGGCGCTGGCCATGACAGAAACAGGTTTGCCTGTGAGCGCCGCACGCCCGCCCTCGGCGCGGCTCAACCAATCAAGCGCATTCTTGAGCACCCCTGAGAGGTTCTTGTTGTACTCAGGTGTCGAAAAAACCACAGCATCCGCCGCCAACACTTGATCGCGCAACAGGGTCACGGAAGCCGGGATCCCCTCGGCCTCAACGTCGCCATTATAAAGCGGCAAATTCAAATCTGCCTCGGTGTAGTCACACTCCCCAAAAGCTCGCGCGGCTTCACGACACATCAACCGATTGGTCGCGTCTTTGCGCAATGACCCGGGAATACCTAACAACTTGGGAGGGCTCATATCGTAATCCTATCAAAGGGCCTTCGCCCTGTTTCTTTGGTTCAAAAATACCTCGGGGAGTACGAGGGGCAGCGCCCCTCGTCAGATGGGAGCGTAAGCCTTTTGTTCCTAGAATTCGACCCCGGCTTGCGCTTTGACACCTGAGCGGAAGGGATGCTTGATCAGCTCCATTTCTGTCACCAAATCGGCGGCTTCAATTAGCTCCTCCTTGGCGTTGCGCCCCGTCAAAATAACATGGGTCATTGGCGGCTTCTCAGCGCGTAAAAACGCAACAACATCCTTCACGTCAATATAGTCATAGCGCAGCGCGATATTGATTTCATCAAGGAGCACCATGCGATTGTTTTCATCGCGGATCAGCTCTTTTGACTTCTCCCACGCAGCCTGCGCCATTTCGATATCGCGGCTTTTATCCTGGGTTTCCCAAGTGAACCCTTCGCCCATCGTATAGTACTGACATTTATCCGCGAAATGGGTGGTGATCAGGTCGCGTTCACCCGTCGACATTCCCCCTTTAATGAACTGAACAACAGCGGCGGGCATGTCATGGGCGATGGCGCGAAAAATCATACCGAAAGCAGAGGAGGACTTGCCTTTCCCCTTGCCCGTATGAACGATAATCAAGCCTTTTTCCTCGGTCTTGGTCGCCATTATTTTGTCGCGCGCGGCTTTTTTCTTTGCCATTTTGCTGTTGTGGCGGTCGGTGTCGTCGCTCATGCTATGCCTCCAATTGCGTCGCCTCAACTTGCGGCGCGCGTTGCGCAAACGCAAGGGGGTGCGCGGAGACCTTCCAGTCTTCAGGAGGTTTACCGTTTTTTAACCATGTGCAGCGCAGAGTGGGCCTTATGAAAAAACTCATTTCCGCGGCATTGTTGCTCCTGCCCGTCTTCTTAATTGGATGTGATAGCCCCAGCCCAAAATTCATGGACTCACCGCGCCTTGAGGCGACGGTCGGCGGGTCCACTTTTGCGATCTATGTGCTTGGCGATCAGGTCGAGGCTTTGCGCATTTCGCCACAAGGGCGTCCTCGGCTTAATCTGATCCTGAGCAATGGTAAAATCGCGGTTGAACAAGTGACCGGATGTAAAGTTGTGCCAAACAGCCTCAAAGGCGATCACGCGATTTTCACCGCCGAGATTGATTGTGGTTAGGTCGGGTTGGGGGCGTTGCCCCCGGCCCAAAATAGGATTTTGGCCCTCCCCCAAGGTATTTTGGAAACAAGGAAAGCGCGAAAGAGGGGCTAGGCGAGACTTTCAAGGAGGGCACGCGCCGAGTTTGATTTCGCCTGCCAAAGCCCTCTATCCATAGCTTCCAGCAATCGTTGTGCCATCTCGGCCAGTGCGGGTGCGTTATGTTCTGCGATAAAGGCGCGGGTGTTTTCGTCCTCCAAAAACGCCGCATGAACCAGGTCAAAGTGGTGGTGTTTGACGGCGCCGGTGGTTGCGGCGAAGGCGAACATATAGTCCACGGTCGCGGCCATCTCGAACGCGCCTTTGTAGCCGTGACGTTTGACGCCTTCGATCCATTTTGGGTTCACAACGCGCGCGCGCACAACGCGGCCGATTTCCTCGTCAAGTGTGCGAATGACGGGCCGTTCCGGGCGTGAATGATCATTGTGGTAGATCGGACGGTCTGTTCCTTGGAGCGTCGAGACCGCTGCCGCGGCGCCGCCTTCGAACTGGTAATAATCGTCACTGTCCAGAAGATCGTGTTCCCGGTTATCTTGGTTTTGCACGATCGCTTCGGTTTGGCGAAGCCTTTGCTCCAAACCTTCGCGGTCGCGCGTTCCGCTGCCGTCGGAGCCGTAGGCATAGCCCCCCCATTCCAGATAGGCATCGGCAAGGTCTGCTTTTTCGCGCCACAGCTTTTCGTCGATCATCGCTTGCAGCCCCGCGCCATATGCGCCGGGTTTTGATCCATAGACCCGTGCTGTCGCTTCGCCGCCTTTGGCGCGGGCGGCGGCGGGGTTCTCGGCTTCTGGCTCATCGAGGGATTGCACGGCGCGCGCCGCACTATCCACAAGCGCTATCAAGCCCGGGAAAGCGTCGCGGAAGAACCCGGAAACGCGCAAAGTCACATCCACGCGCGGCCGTCCAAGCGCCGATGCTGGAATGACTTCAAATCCGGTCACACGGCGGTTTGCACTGTCCCATTTCGGCTTCACCCCCATCAAGGCAAGTGCCTGCGCAATGTCATCGCCGCCCGTGCGCATATTTGCGGTGCCCCAGGCCGTGAGCAGCAGGGCACGCGGCCAGTCACCGTGGGTTTGGAGGTGCTTTTCGATCAACAAAGACGCCGATTTCCAACCGAGCGCCCAAGCGGTTGGTGTGGGCACAGCGCGGCTATCTACGGAATAGAAGTTTCGCCCTGTTGGCAGCACATCGAGCCGCCCGCGGGTGGGTGCGCCGGACGGTGCCGGGGCGACGAAACGTCCTGAAAGGGCGGTGAGAAGCCCCGTCCCCTCGTCCATACCGCAGGCTCGAATGCGAGGCAGGATCACGTTGTG
Source organism: Maritimibacter sp. (assembly GCA_050633625.1). GTDB lineage: Bacteria > Pseudomonadota > Alphaproteobacteria > Rhodobacterales > Rhodobacteraceae > JBOEGW01. The sequence continues at coordinate 397,326 of JBOEGW010000003.1, forward strand.
CATTTCTTCAAGAACCGGCGCGGTGTGCTTAAGATGCTCAGGCGTTTCAGGCCATCCCAGCGCTTCTTGCGCGAGCAGTTCTAGTCGCTCAACCGTGTCACCATTCGTGCGCCAAAGGTCTTGTCCCGCCGCTTTGAGGGCCTCGTGGCGCGGGCCTGTGTAGGCGGCGCCCATATCACAATCGAGGGGGTCCATTATGTCTGGGGTGATCTCACAATCAAGGGCGAGCGCGCGAATCAAACTGGCGTTGCGACCGGTGCCCTGCCCGCGCGGGACACGCGCCAAAGCGATGGCTAGGTCACGCTCTAAGGTGCCCGTTGGCGATTGCCCGAAAATGTGAAGCCCATCGCGAATTTGCGCTTCCTTGAGGTCGCACAGATAAGCGTCAAGTTTGGCGAGATCGCTGTCTTCATCCGCCCCGGTCATCCCCGCGTCCACGTCCAAGCCGGACGATGAAGTCAGCGTCAAGATTTCGCGGCGCAGGTGTGAGATGCGGCGGGGATCAAGACCGGCGGCTTCATAATACTCATCGACCAACGCTTCCAAATCGCGCAGGGGCCCATAGGTTTGTGCGCGCGTCAGGGGCGGCGTGAGGTGATCAATGATCACCGCCTGTGCCCGGCGTTTGGCTTGGGTGCCTTCACCGGGGTCATTCACGATAAAGGGATACACATGCGGCATCGGGCCAAGGACGGCTTCGGGCATGCAGGTTTCGGATAAGGCCAGCGCTTTGCCCGGCAACCACTCTAGATTGCCGTGCTTGCCCATATGGACAATTGCCTGAGCGCCAAAGGCTTCGCGCATCCAGATGTAAAACGCGAGGTATCCGTGGGGCGGCGCGAGGTCTGGCGCATGGTAAGTGTCGGTCGGGTCGATGTTGTAGCCGCGCGCGGGTTGCAGGCCTACAACCACATTGCCAAAGCGCAAGACTGACAGTTTAAACCCAACGTCAGGTTCCACGAACGGATCGGCCTCCGGCGCGCCCCACCGGGTTGTGATCGCTTCTTTCACGTCCCAGGGAAGGGCGTCAAAATGTTCGCGATAAGTAGCAAGATCGAGCGTCACGCCACCTTTGCGCTCAGTGCGATCCGTGAGCCAGTTGGTCGGTCCAGCCATGAGCGCACGCATGAGATCATCGGCACTTTTGGGGGCGTTTTCGACGCTGTAGCCTTCATCTGCGAGCAGGTTTAGCGCGTGAACGGTGGCGGCGGGGGTATCTAGCCCAACACCATTGGCAAGCCGTCCATCCTTGTTCGGGTAGTTGGCCAGCACCAAGCCGATTTTGCGCTCCGCCGTTTTTGCATTGCGCAGTTTCGCCCAGTTTGCGGTTAAGCGCGCGACGAAATCGACACGGTCGCCAATGGCGCGATAGGTGGCGATGGGGCACTCCGTTGCCTCGTCAAAAAACGCTTCCCCTTTGAAGCTAACCGCGCGTGACAAAATGCGCCCATCGACTTCGGGCAGGGCCACATTCATTGCGATATCGCGCGCCGAAAGCCCATTGACGCCTTCCTCCCAAGCGGCTTCGGAGCTTCCCGCAAGGACCACCTGAAACACCGGTGCCTCATTTGCGGCCGGCATTGTCAACGGGTTTTGCGGGCTATCATCGCCTGCGTGCGGGCTGCCCACCGCGAAGGCTGTGCAGTTCAGGATCACACTTGGCTTGGCCTGTTCAAATAGAGTTTGCACGGTGGCAACGGACACTGGGTCTTTGAGGGAGGCCACAAAGATTGGCAGCGGGTTCAAGCCCTGCCGCAAGAGCGCGCGCGTCAGCCGGTTGATCGGGTGAAGCCCAGCGCCTTGCACCAAAGCACGATAGAAAATCAGCGGCACAACGGGTGCATCCGCACGCCAATCGGCGCGCGCGGCTGTGAGGTCAGCGATGCCAGCGCCGGGCCAATAGACGCCCGCGCGCAGGAGCGGTTGTGCGGGAGCGGGCTTTTCGCCGCCTTCCAGCATGGCCTTTGCATAGGCCAGGAAATTGGTGGCATTTTCTGGCCCACCTTCGACCATATAGGCCCAGAGCGCGGCGTAATCCTCAGACGGGATTGTCGAAAGGGCGCGCAAGTCGGGATCGGGTTTGTCATCGCCCGGCAGAAGCGCCAAAGGCACGCCAGCTTCCGCACAGCGCGCCGCAAATTGCTCGGCCCCGTATCGCCAATACCCGGTGCCGCCAAGCACGCGCGCAATCACCAACTTGGATTTGGTGGCACAGTTATCAAGGTGCAAATCAACGCTCATCGGGTGGTTGAGATGCGTGAGATTGGCGAGGCGCAAACTTGGCGGCGAACCCATCTCACTGCGCGCTTGGGACAGGGCGGACAGTTCGGTATCGGCGGCGGAAATGAACACTACATCCGCTGGGGTCTGCCCCAAATCCACAGGCTCTTTGCCATCATCAATTGAGCCGGGCGTTGCAGCGAGCAAATGCATCTGGTGGACCTTCAGACTGTGGCCGGCGGGGTCGCCTCCGGCGGAGATATTTCGAGCAAGATGAAGTTAGAGCTGTTTTTGCATGAAGACAGAGACACCGTCATCCAGATAGTCACCAAATGGGCCTGTACGTTCAAACCCGGCACGTTCATACAGGCGCACCGCAGCCGCGAGTTCATCGCCCGTTTCAAGGCAAAGTCGCGGCAGTTTTTCCTCAATCGCCGCATCCTCTATGGCGCGCAAGATCGCTGCGCCAACGCCTTCACCACGGCCCTTCTCAGCTGTAAACATGGCTTTGATTTCGCCGTAGCCGTCCTGAATCGCCAATGCCCCCACACCGAGAATCTCGCCGGATTTACGGGCTGCAAAAAATCGGATGTTGTCAGTCGCCAGCGCCTCAGTTGGCAAAGCATGGTTGTGTTCAGGCGCATAGGTGGCCGCCTGCAACGCTTGGGCTTCGGCCAACAGGGCCGCCGGACCTTCGTCAAGCGGATTGGCGCGCGCGACGATCAACATTAGGCTTGGAGCGCCGTGGCAATGGCGGCTTGGTCAAGCCCACTGGCCCCAATCACCACAAGGCGCGTGCTGCGCGGCGCGGCGCCAAATGGTTGATCAAAATAGGTGTCAACGCGTGGGCCAACCGCTTGCAGTGTCAAGCGCATTGGCTTGTCTTTGACTGCAACAAAACCTTTGAGACGCAAAATTCCATGCGCATCAATGACGCTTGAAACCTGTTTTGCGAAGGCCGCAGGATCAGCGATCTCGCCGCGCTCAACGATGAAGCTTTCAAAGTCATCATGGTCGTGATCGTGGTGGTGATGATCCTCATGATGGTCGTCCTCATCATGGTCATCGTGATGATGGTGATGCGCCTCGTCGCGGCCTTTCATATTGGCCTCGGCGGCAGCCCCTTGGCCAAGCAACACCTCAACAGGCAAGGCCCCCATCGCAGCGCGCACGACCTGAACGCCGCCCCGGCTGTCGGATGTCAGTTTCTCGCTGAGCGTTGTCGCCTCCGCGTCGCTCAGAAGGTCGGATTTATTCACAACGATCATATCGGCGCAGGCGACTTGATCTTTGAACAACTCCGAAAGAGGCGTTTCGTGATCCAGGTTCTCATCCGCTTTGCGTTGCGCCTCGACGGCGGCGAGGTTGGCGGCAAATTGACCATCCACAACCGCGCGCCCATCGACCACGGTGACGACCCCGTCCACCGTGACGCGGGTCGAGATTTCTGGCCATTGGAAGGCGCGGACCAACGGTTGCGGCAGGGCCAAACCTGAGGTTTCGATGACGATATGATCAGGAGGCGTTTCGCGCGCGAGGAGCTTTTCCAGCGTTGGCACGAAATCATCCGCCACCGTGCAGCAAATGCAGCCGTTGGACAGCTCCATGATGTCATCGTCTGTGCAGGTTTCGTCGCCACAGCCTTTGAGGATATCACCATCCACACCAAGGTCGCCGAACTCATTGATGATGAGCGCGATTCGACGCCCCTCAGAGTGGGTCAGCATGTGACGGATCAGCGTGGTTTTGCCCGCGCCAAGAAAGCCTGTGATGACGGTTGCTGGGATTTTTTGAGCCATGGAACATTCCTCAATGCAGGAAAGCCGGAGCGCGTGGCCCCGGCTTTTTATCTGTGTGGTTCGGTGTGATTAAGCGCTGAAAAGGCGCGCGCTCAGAAGGCCTGTGCCCTTTGTGTCTCGCAGCGATTTCGCCCCGGCCAAACATGCGAGGTCAACCAGCGGCTCGATCAGAACCACCAACATATAGGCCGCGCCAAATGTCATCACAGAGGAAACCGCGCCAAACCCTTGGCCGTAGATTGCCCAGAAAGCCACCCAAGCGACAACGCCGCCTTGGTACATTGTCGAAAGCGCAAGCGTTTGCGCGTAGCTCATATCAACATAGGCTGTGCCCGGTTTGATCATGGTTTTCGCGAGCGCTGTCATCGCAAAGAGCGGCACCAGAAGCGTCGTCAGATTGGCGCCATATTGCGGCAGGTCCGTAGGGGCAAACAACACGCCCTGCGCCAGCAAAGCCAAAGCGAGGCCAAACGCCGCCGGGGCCGCGCCAAGCATCAAGAACAAAGTCGAACCAAGAATGAAGTGGACTTCAGAAACGCCAACCGAGAAATGCGGCAGCACTTGGAAGAACACAAACGCGCCAACGGTTGCGATTGCGGAACGCGCAATCAGGCTCACAGCGCCAGAGGTTTTCAGAGTGTCGTAGGCCTGTTTGAGACCATAGCCAGCCGCCGCAACGCCTGTGCCATAAGAAAGGGTGATTTTCGCCGCATCCATGATGCCGGGTTCGATATGCATATCTCGTTCTCCATTTGCCCGTCTCCCCGACGGGTGGTTACGTTTCACATGGCAGGTCTCCTGGCTTAGCGGGTCGAAGCTCTCACCGCCTTCCCGGCCCGTGTGGCCAGTGGCAAATGGTGATCGCTCGCCGCGTTACAGTCGCGGGGGCGGCTGCGGCTGTAGGCCCCGGATTGGGTCACCTGTCCGCATTCCCTATTCTCCCTAGGCGCTTTGCGCCGTGTGCGGGAACCATGCCCTTCCCTTGTGGCGCGCGCCGCGGTGTTGCGTCAAGGCGAATGTGGCCCTGAACCACAGATCCGTTCCGTCATTTGGTCGCAGAGCCTACCCTGGCGTGGATCAACTTGAGCGTTTCACCGCCAATATGTTGTGGATAACCCTGCCAAGCCGCCCACATCCAGCGGCGCAGCGTTGACTTGGCCTTTCGAGCGCCGGATGATCCCCAAACCCTCAGAATCACTTGCGAGTTCCTTTTTGCGCTTTTCCCGGCTGCGCCTTACTGGCTTCAAAAGCTTCGTTGACCCCACCGATCTTGTGATCGCGGAGGGGCTGACAGGCGTGGTTGGGCCGAATGGCTGTGGCAAATCCAACCTTTTGGAAGCGCTGCGTTGGGTGATGGGAGAAAACCGCGCCAAAGCGATGCGCGGTGCCGGGATGGAAGATGTGATTTTTGCGGGCACATCAGGGCGCGGGGCCCGCAATTTTGCTGAAGTGTCTTTGTCGATTGATAATTCCGAACGGCTTGCGCCTTCTGGGTTCAACGATTCGGACCAGCTCGAAATTGTGCGCCGGATCACCCGCGACGCCGGGTCTGCCTATAAGGTGGGCACGAAGGATGTGCGCGCGCGCGATGTGCAGATGCTCTTTGCTGATGCCTCCACCGGGGCGCATTCGCCCGCGCTTGTCCGCCAGGGGCAGATTTCTGAGCTGATCAACGCCAAGCCGAAGAATCGCCGTAGGATTTTGGAAGAAGCGGCGGGGATTTCGGGGCTCTATCAGAGACGCCATGAGGCAGAACTGAAACTAAAGGCCACGGAGACCAATCTTGAGCGCGTTGAAGATGTTGTCGAGCAGCTTGCGGGCCAACTTGGCCAGCTGGCACGCCAAGCACGCCAAGCGCAACGGTATCGCACAATCGGTGATGATTTGCGCCGCGCTGAAGGGTTGCTTTTGTATCGGCGCTGGCGTGATGCCGACGAGGCGCGCGCTGCCGCTGAGGCTGATCACAGTGAGAAACTCAAAGCCGCCGCGCGTGCGGAAACTGCGGCCCGCTTGGCCACGAAAGCACGCGCAGAAGCCGAAGAAAAGCTCCCGCCATTGCGCGAAGAAGAAGCTATTGCAGCTGCCGTTTTGCAACGTCTGACAGTCAGCCGCGATCAGTTGGTTGATCAAGAATCCCAAGCCCGAGACCGCATCGAGACGCTCACAAAACGCATTTCGCAATTGGTTGCGGATATGGCGCGCGAAGAGGCGTTGAACAAGGATGCTGGCGAGACGATTGAACGCCTTGAGTGGGAGCAAAATGAGCTGATCAAAGCCGCAGAGGGCCAAGAGGCAAAGTTGGAGGCGGCCGGGCTTGAGGCGCGCGAAGCCAAGCACATTTTGGAAACCCAAGAGGACGCGCTCGCGCAGCTGACCGAAGATGTGGCCCGCCTGTCTGCGCGGCATCAATCAGCCCATCGTTTGCTTGAGGATAGCCAGAAAACCCTCGCGGCATCGGAAGCCGAAGCGGAACGCGCAAGCCAAGCGGTTGCGGCGTCCCAAGTGGCGCTGGACGCGGCCACGGCGGCATTTTCGGCGGCTGAAGTCGCACAGAAAACGGCAACACTTGAGGCGGAGGCCGCAGAGGCGGCATTGATTGCGGCTGATGAGGCGCGCACGGCCGTTCAGGCGCGTGAAGCGCTGGCGCGCGGCGAACGCTCCGAGGCAGAGGGCGAAGTGAATGCCTTGCGTGCTGAGGTTTTGGCCCTGGCGAAACTGCTCGAACGTGACACCGCAGAAGGCGGTCAGGTCATGGACGCCCTGAAGGTTCAGCCGGGCTACGAAAAGGCACTGGGTGCGGCTTTGGCGGATGATTTGCGCGCGCCGGCTGTGGGCGCAGATGCGGCGTCCGGCTGGGCGAATATGCCCGGATATGATGCGCCGCAATCCTTACCGACGGGCGTGGAGGTTTTGAGCGCGTTCGTCAGCGGGCCATCGGTGCTGGACCGGCGCATGTCGCAGATCGGTTTGGTGGACGCCGACACAGGCGCCGCGCTGCAATCCGCGCTTAAACCCGGTCAACGGCTTGTGAGCCTTGAGGGCGATTTGTGGCGCTGGGATGGGTTTCGGGCGGGCGCTGAAGATGCGCCCTCGGCGGCGGCTTTGCGGCTTGAGCAACTCAACCGGCTTGAGGCGCTTAAACATGACTTGGAGCGCGCAACGGCGCGTGCAGACGGGGCCATGGCCGCGCATGAAGCTCTCCGCGTAGAGCTGAGCGCGGCGGGTGACGCGGACAAGGCAGCGCGCGAAGCGCAGCGCGAAGCAGACCGAAAAGTGAGCGATGCACATCGGACGTTGTCGCGCTCGGAGGCGGACCGAAACATCTCGGAAGGAAAGCTTGAAAATCTCAAAATGGCCGTGGCGCGCCATGAGGAAGAAGCGCTCGGCGCCACATTGCGCGTAAAAGAAGCGCAAAAATCAGTGCAGGAATTGCCCGATCTCACAGCGGCGCGAGGCGATGTTGAAGACACGAAAATGACAGTTGAGGCCGCGCGCATGACGATGATTGCGCGCCGGTCCTCGCATGATGAGATGAAGCGCGAAGGCGATGCGCGCATTCGGCGCAGCCAAGAGGTGACCAAAGAGTTGTCGGGCTGGCGGCATCGCTTGGAAACGGCCGGGAAACGTATTGCAGAGCTGGAAGAACGCCGGGTGGCCTCAGAGGCGGAATTGAAGGACGCAAGCGCACAACCGGACGAATTGGCGGCGAAACGCGAAGATTTAGCGCGTTCAATTTCTGAAGCTGAAGCGCGCCGCGCGGCGTCTCAGGATGCTTTGTCGGTCGGGGAAGCCGCGCTGCGCGACTCTACCGTGAGTGAGCGCGATTCGGAGCGACTGGCAGGCGAGGCACGCGAAGTGCGCGCGCGTGCAGAAGCGCGCGTTGAAGCGGCGCGCGAAACCGTTGATGGCGCGGTGGAGCGCATTGAAGAAGAGCAAGAAACCACCCCGGATAAGCTATTGGAGACACTCGGCGCGGACCCAGACAAAATGCCAGCGTCCGAGCAGATTGAACATGATGTGAACCGGCTCAAGCGGCAACGTGATGCGCTTGGCGCCGTCAATTTGCGTGCCGAAGAAGATGCCAAGGAAGTGCAAAGCGAACACGATACGTTGGTGACGGAAAAGGCCGATCTTGAGGAAGCCATCAAAAAGCTTCGTCACGGGATTGCCTCGCTCAACCGCGAAGGGCGCGAACGGCTCTTGACTGCCTTTGAGCAAGTAAACAGCAACTTTACCACCTTGTTTCAGCATCTCTTTGGTGGCGGCGATGCGAACCTCATGTTGATCGAAAGTGACGATCCGCTGGAAGCCGGGCTTGAGATTATGTGTCAGCCGCCGGGCAAAAAACTCTCGACCTTGTCCCTGCTGTCAGGGGGCGAGCAAACCTTGACAGCCTTGGCGTTGATTTTTGCGGTGTTCCTTGCGAATCCGGCGCCGATTTGTGTTTTGGATGAGGTGGACGCGCCGTTGGACGATGCGAATGTGACGCGGTTTTGCGACCTGTTGGACGAAATGACCCGCCGCACAGACACCCGGTTTTTGATCATCACGCACCATGCGGTCACCATGGCGCGCATGGATCGATTGTTTGGCGTCACGATGCAAGAACAAGGGGTCAGCCAACTGGTGAGCGTTGACCTCAAAAAAGCCTCCGCCATGGTTGCCTGAGACAGTTGATTTTGAAACCTAGGTTTTCCTTTGCGCGGAACCTGCTTAGACTTGGGAAAAGCGATGGAGGGCAGTATGCGAAACTCGGTATTCTCAAGTGTTTTGAGTGTGGCGTGCATTATGGGCGGTCTTGCCGCCGCGCAGGACGCGACACCGGAAACGATGATCCTCGCCTCGGACCCCAGTTCCGTCCTGACCCATCTTAATGCGACCGGATACCCTGCGAAACTCACCGAAGACAGCGTAGGCGATCCGTTGATCGAATTTCGCCTCAGCGGGGAACGCTACGACATATTTTTCTACGACTGTACCAAGAACGAAGATTGTCAGGCGCTTCAGTTTTATGCCGGCTTTAACGTGGGGGGCAGCGTGGAGCTGGACACGCTCAACGAGTGGAACGCAGACCGCAGGTTTGTGCGCGCCTATATGGTCGACGGAGGGGATGCTGTGCGGATTGAATTGGATGTCGCCACCAGCAACCACGGGATTCACCCGGACGATTTTTCCGACATTATTGATCTGTGGAAAGAAAGCGTTTCGCTTTTTGAAGCGCGGATTGACTGGTAGCGCAGCAAGGCAGGAGGTCGCCCCCCTGCCCGCTCAACATTAAAGCCGTTCAATCGCAAGGGCGATGCCCTGACCGCCCCCGATACACATGGTGATCAGCGCGCGTTTGCCGCCCGTCCGCTCCAGTTCATGCAGGGCTTTGACAGTGATGATCGCGCCGGTTGCGCCAACTGGATGACCGAGCGCAATTGCGCCGCCGTTCGGGTTCACCTTCGCCGGGTCCAGCCCAAGGTCATTGCTCACCGCGAGGGCTTGGGCGGCAAAGGCTTCGTTGCTTTCAATCACATCAAAATCCCCGGCGCTCAAGCCGGTTTTCTCGAACAAGGACTTCACAGCGGGGATAGGGCCAATGCCCATCACTTCCGGGCGTACACCTGCGTGGGCATAGCCAAGTATGCGCGCGCGCGGCTTTAACCCTGCTGCCTCCGCCGCACTGGCGCGCGCCAGAACCAAAGCCGCTGCACCGTCATTGATCCCCGACGCATTGCCTGCGGTCACGGTACCATCTTTTTGGAACACCGCCCGCAAGCCAGCGAGCGCTTCAGGAGAGGTGGCTTTCGGATGTTCGTCAGTATCAAAGGGAACAAGGTCGCGCTTCACCTTGACTTCAACCGGCACGATCTGGTCCTTGAAGTATCCCGCCTCAATCGCATGGATCGCGCGGGTTTGGCTTTGCAGTGCAAAGGCGTCCTGATCGGCGCGACTGATGCCACATTCGGCGGCCACGTTTTCCGCGGTGACCCCCATGTGGCCCGTGCCAAACGGACAGTTGAGCGTACCAAGCATCATGTCTTGTGCGGCGACATCACCCATTTTTTGCCCCCAGCGTGCGGCAGGCATGATGTAGGGCGAGCGGCTCATCGCTTCGGCGCCACCGGCCAGCCCGAAATCCGCATCGCCCAGCATGAGAGACTGGACCACAGACACAATCGCCTGCGCGCCAGATCCACACAAACGATTCACGTTCATCGCCGGGGTGGTGTCGGGGATGCCAGCCTCAATCGCGGCGACGCGGCTAAGATACATATCGCGCGGCTCGGTGTTGATCACGTTGCCATAGACCACATGGCCAATTTGTGCCGGATCGACCCCCGCGCGCTCCATCGCCGCTTTGGCGACGATGGTGGCGGTTTGGGTCGGGGCAACGCCTGCGAGCGATCCGCCGAAGGTGCCAATCGCCGTACGCGCACCCGATAAAATTACGATGTCAGTCATGGTTCTCTCCCTCATCAGTCATGGCCAAGGTGAAGCGCTGCCACGCAAAAAAGAAGCGTTACGGCACGTCAGTTGTCATCACCTGGCTCAAAGGCACTCAGCTTTGCAATGGCGGCGCGAAAATCGCTGTCATCCCCGCCCAGCGCGTCACGCAGCACAACGTCATAAGCGCGCGCGATGGGGGCAAGGGTTTCGATCATCTCGCGGCCTTTGGCGGTCAGGGACAATTTCACGAGCCGATGATCGTGTTCATTGACGAGTTTTTCGATGTAGCCTGCGTCCTCAAGCCGAGTGGCAGCGCGGCTGACTTTCGGTTTGTCCAGTTCAACGCGATTGGTGATTTCGCGCACAGACACAGAGTCTTCTTGACTGAGGTGCGCCACAACCCGCCATTCCGCAACAGAAATGCCATAACGCTCCCGATAGTGGCGCGAAAATCCCGCGCTGACTTTGCGCGACAACACCGCAAGTTGATACGGCAGGAAATCATCAAGATTAAAATCGGTCACGCCTGTGCCCTCAGAGCCATTTTTAGGGGTTTAAACTATATGGCCGTGTGGCGCGGTGTCTGACAAGCCCCTTGATCCCTTTGACGATTTGGGGCCTTTTGATCTCTGCTAGGGAGGGCACACATATGCGCGCAGGAATCGTGACACTCGTTGTGGCTTATGTGTTGAGCCAGTTTTACCGCGCGTTTATGGCGGTTTTGGCCCCTGTATTGGACGCCGAAATCGGCGCGTCTCCCGAACAATTATCGGTCGCTGTCAGCCTTTGGTTCCTTGTGTTTGCCGCGATGCAAATCCCGGTGGGCTGGCTATTGGACAATGTCGGCCCGCGCCGAAGCTCTGCATTTCTGTTCGCCTTTGGCGCGGCAGGCGGGGCGCTTGTGTTCGCGGTGGCGCAAGGGCCGGGGCATGTGACAATCGCGATGGTGCTCATTGGCATTGGATGCTCGCCCATCCTTATGGCGTCCTATTTTACCTTCGCGCGTATTTTTGAGCCGCGGGTGTTTGGCACTTTGGCGGGTGTGGTCTTGGGTGTTGGCACCTTTGGCAATGTGATTGCGTCTTATCCTATGTCCTGGGCGGTGGAGACGATTGGCTGGCGTGAAACTTTGTTTGGTTTGGCGGCCGCCACATTCGCAGTTGCCGTGCTGATCCTGATCTTGGTCAAAGATCCGCCGCCGCTCGACCACGAGGGCGAAGCGCCGAAAGGATCGGTTTTGACCTTGCTCGCCATTCCCGCGCTTTGGTTCATTTTCCCGATGCAACTCGTGAACTATGCGCCTTCTGCGTCTTTGCGTGGGCTTTGGGCGGGGCCGTACCTCAAGGATGTTTATGCGCTTGATGCAAACCAAATCGGCGTTGTGACACTCGTTATGGCCTTGGCGATGATTGCTGGAAATTTTCTTTATGGGCCTGCGGATCGGTTCTTTGGGACGCGCAAATGGGTGGTCCTTACTGGCAACTTATTGGGCGCGGTGTGCTTGTTGGCCCTTTGGCAAATGCCCATGAGCGGTGTCGTGGCGAGCACTGTCTTGTTGGCAGGGGTCGGGCTTATGGGCGCGTCTTTTCCGCTTATCATGGCGCATGCACGGTCGTTTTTTCCGCCGCACTTAACAGGCCAAGGGGTGACCTTGATCAACCTTTTGGGCATTGGCGGCGTGAGCCTGTTTCAATTCATTTCCGGCAAAGTCTACGGTGCGACATACGAAGGGGCGACCGATGTGGCCGCCCCTTATGAAGTGCTGTTCTTGATGTTTGCCTTGGCGTTGATCGCGGGCTGTTGCGTCTATGCGTTCAGCCGCGATCGCCTTGACTAAGGTTTAGGCTGCGCGACGCGGTTTGGAGCGGCGTGGTTTGCCGCCACCAGATTTGTGACCGCCGGGCTTCCCACCATGCGCCTTTGGCTTGCCGCCACCGTGCGGGCGACCACCGCCGCCGCCGCCATGGGGACGACCGCCCCCACCACCGCCGCCGCCACGGCGCCGACCACCACCACCGCCGCCACGTTTGGGCGGATCAACTTCTTCGGGGCGGGTGCCGCCAGAAACCGGAATTTCAATCTTCATGATCTTTTGAATTTGCCGCAGGTAGCCAATCTCTTCGCCCGACACGAAGGAGATCGCATCCCCATCCGCGCCCGCGCGCGCGGTGCGTCCAATGCGGTGCACATAGTTTTCCGCAACCTCGGGAAGCTCGAAATTGAACACGTGAGACACGCCTGGAATGTCGATCCCGCGCGCGGCAACATCGGTGGCCACCAAAACGCGCGCCTCGCCGTTGCGAAACGCCTTGAGCGCACGATCGCGTTGGCCTTGGCTCTTATTTCCGTGGATCGACACAGCTTTGTAGCCTTCATCACACAGGGTGCGCATCAGCTTTTCGCAGCCGTGTTTCGTCCGCCCGAAGACAAGCGACAAACTGTCAGGCTCGTCGGCAAGATGTTGGATCAGGAGGTCAACTTTCTGGTTGCGATCACGCGCCCAGTGAATGCTTTGGGTGATTTTGTCGGCCGCTTTGCCCGGCGCTGCCACTTGCACGCGCACTGGATCATCAAGGTAAGCGCGCGACAGTTCTTCCATTTGTTTTGGCATTGTGGCCGAAAACAACATGGTTTGACGCGGTGTGCCGAGCATCGGCGCGATTTTGCGCAGCGCGTGGATAAAGCCCATGTCGAGCATTTGATCTGCTTCGTCCAGCACCAGGAAGGTTGCTTTATCAAGGCGCACCGCTCGGCGTTCCATCAGATCCATCAAACGGCCCGGTGTGGCCACAAGAATGTCTGTGCCTTTTGCAAGGGTTTGGATCTGTTTGTTGATCGAAAGCCCGCCAACAACCGTGTTCACCTTCATATGCGTGCCTTGCACATATGTTTTCAGGTTGTCCGCAATCTGGTTCACCAGTTCGCGTGTGGGCGCAAGAATCAGCGCTTTTGTGCATTTCGCTTCGCGGCGATCATGGGGGTCTTGCAGCAATTGGTGCACAAGCGGCAGCCCAAATGCGGCTGTTTTGCCGGTGCCGGTTTGAGCAAGGCCCATCACGTCACGTTTCGCGAGCGCGTGCGGAATCGCCTGTTGTTGGATTGGCGAGGGCGTTTTGTAGCCCGCGGCCTCAACAGCAGCGAGAAGTTTCGGGTCCAGCCCGAGGTCGTTAAAAGTCGTCATAATATCTTTCTGCGAGGCAAATGCCCCGCCCATACGGCTCATCTGGCCGTCATCGCTTGGGTCACGCGCGGCCTCATGACAGGGCTTTTGCCTTTGTCACCGTCGTGCGCGAAGCCCCCCGCGTGATTTGGGAACCTGTTTGGGCGTTTTCGCCCTGCTATTCCGACCCTGCCGTTTGCGGATCATGGCCCGGTTTGGCCCAGCACAATACGGCGGCGGCTCACGCGGCCGCGTTCGGAATACGCTGCATATCGGTTGCTTTGCATTCAAAGTCAAGATGGCACGCATTTTGATTGTTCATCAACGGGGCCTTTTCCCGGCTGCTTTGTTGCTGTAACAGCCTAGCGTCTTAGACACGCACGCAGAGGAGAGCCGGATGGGCTACAAGGTCGTTGTATGTGGCGCCACGGGCAACGTGGGCCGCGAAATGCTGAATATTCTGGACGAGCGCCAGTTTCCTGTCGACGAGATCGCCGTATTGGCATCGCGCCGGTCCTTGGGGACCGAGGTGAGCTTTGGCGACCAAACCCTCAAAACGCAGGACTTGGACACGTTTGATTTCTCTGGTTGGGACATGGCCTTGTTTGCTGTTGGCTCGGATGCGACCAAGAAATACGCGCCCATCGCCGCAAAAGCAGGTTGTGTTGTGATCGATAACTCGTCGCTTTATCGCTACGATCCCGACATTCCGCTGATCGTGCCTGAGGTGAACCCGCAAGCGATTCACGACTATGCGAAGAAAAACATCATAGCGAATCCCAACTGTTCCACCGCGCAAATGGTTGTGGCCCTGAAACCGCTCCATGATCGCGCGAAGATCAAACGGGTCGTTGTCTCCACGTATCAGTCGGTGTCGGGTTCGGGCAAAGATGCGATGGATGAGTTGTGGAACCAGACCAAAGGCAAGTTCGTCCCCGGTCAGGAAGTCGCGCCTTCTGTTTACCCGAAGGACATTGCGTTCAACGTGATCCCGCAAATCGACGTGTTCATGGATTCGGGCGATACCAAAGAAGAGTGGAAAATGGTCGTTGAGACGAAGAAAATCGTCGATCCTTCGATCAAGGTGACCGCCACATGTGTGCGGGTTCCGGTCTTTGTTGGGCACTCGGAGTCGATCAACATCGAGTTTGAAGATTTTCTTGATGAAGATGAGGCGCGCGACATTTTGCGCGAAGCGCCGGGGATCTTGGTTGTCGATAAACGTGAGCCGGGCGGCTATGTCACGCCGACCGAATGTGTCGGCGATTTCGCGACGTTCATCAGCCGAATTCGCCAAGATGTGACGGTTGAGAACGGGCTGAACCTGTGGTGCGTCTCGGACAATCTGCGCAAAGGTGCGGCGCTTAACGCGGTGCAAATCGCGGAGTTGCTCGGTCGCGAAGTCCTCAAGAAGGGCTAAGCGCGCCCCGAAACAAGACAAACGCCGCCGGGATCTCTCGGCGGCGTTTTCGTTTTGACGGGCAATGTTTTGCCCGCCACGCGCGAAGTGTCAGATAGATTGTGAACAAGGCATGCCTGCGCAAGATGACCTGTCGTCTTTGAGGGAGGGGACGCTGCGCAAACCGTCCATTATGCCCCGCCCGGCAGGATCAAAGGGACTGCCGAGAGGCGGAATGGGCCTCCCAACTGCGCTTCAATGTCATCACGCCGATGACCCAGATCACTGATGCTACAAAGTCGCGCGCCTGAGTGGAGCGACACAAGCGCAATATTGCCGCCCAGCTCACGCAAACCAAACCCCAAGTGTTGAAGCTGATCAGACAAATCAGGCCAGTTGAGCGCGGTCGTCATGACCTCACCGAGCCGGTCTTTGATCATCGCAATCAAACGGGTGTTGGTCCGCGTGAGCTGGGGGCGCACGTCCCCAGCGCGGTGAGTGGTGGGCGGTGTGAACATATGAGTCATATCCACAGCCTCATCCATTAACCTTAACTTTTGATTAACGGCGTTTGATGTGCTTGCGCGACCTCCCGCCGAAAGCTAGGGGGCCACGTTGTAATCGCTCTTGCGCCTGATACTCTCGCGACAAATGGAACTCAGAAAGGCTTCCCTATGCGTACTGTATCATTGTCCCTTTTGGCTCTTGTGGCGGCCTCCCCGACGTTCGCCAAGGATTACGTCGTTCAAGCGCCCGCGACCCAGGTGGTTGTTCATCCAGACGGCGCGCGCGTCACCTATCGCACAAGTGTCGAAGTGGATGCTGGCACCCATAGGGTGATGGTCGCAGCGCCGCGAGGGTTGCTGGGCGAGGACGCGCGGTATCAGGTCTCCGGGGCGGCGCTGACGCGCGGCCCTATGACGTTTCAGCCGGGCGCTTTGATTGATCTTGAGGCCCTGCTGACATCTGAGCAAGCCGAAGCAAAGTCGGTGATGGAAAGCGCCGAAACACGGGTTCGCCTGGCGCAGGATGCATTAGAGGCGGCGCGAGGACAGGTGCGTGCGCTGGACGCCAAAGCCGCCTACCTGCTTGCGCTTGGTCAACCTGACGAAGCCACCGCAGAGACTTTGATCGCGATTGCCGGGGCGGTTGGCACCGAACTCGCCGCCACCAACAGCGCAATTATTGACGCCAAGGCGGGTTTGCCCGCGCTTCAAAAGGCCAAGGACGAAGCGCAAACCGCCTATGAGGCAGCTGCGAAGGACTATCGGGGGCTTATGCCTTTTCACGACACGGCAAGCGCGGATGTCGTGTCGGTTGAGGTGACGCAAGCGAGCCGCGGGCCTGTGGTCATCGAGATCGAGGACCGCACGTATAACGCCAGTTGGGGCATGACCTATGATGTGGCGCTCTCGACGGATACAAATAAGGTCGAGGTGGATCGCAAGGTACAGATCGGCCAGCGCACGGGGATGCTTTGGTCTGAGGTGGAATTGACGCTTTCAACCAGCAACCTGTTCACAGCCCTTGCTCCGCATGAGGTCAATTCGGATCAGGCAAGTGTCTATGCACTGACTCGCGCACGCTCCTCGGCTCCGAAAGCAGAGCTTGAAGCGAGCAGCGATTTCGCAGTGTCAGGGGTCCGCGCCCCCGTTGTCACAGAAGCCGGTGCGCCACTGGCTGTGATGAACACCAGCGGTCCGGTTATCACATATGAGTACCCGACCCCTGTCACTGCGCTGAACGGGGAAAACCTTTTGTTGGACCTTGATCAGGTGACGCTCGACGCCGATCCAGTGATTCACGCGGCGCCTCGATTTGACGACACCGCCTTTATGGTGGCTGACGTCACGAACACGTCTGGCGCGCCTTTGTTACCGGGGCCTGCGAATATTTCGCGTGACGGGCAATATATGGGCGCGACCCAAATCGGGCGAATTCCGGCAGGCGGGGCGGAGACTATAGGATTTGGACCCGTCGAAGGCATCCAGCTTGAAACGATATTTGTGCGCAACCAAGAAGGCGATTCTGGGATCATCTCCAGGTCTTCCACGCGCAAACAGACCATCCGCTTCACCCTTGAAAACCTCACAAGCGAGGCGCAGGAGGTGACGGCCTTCTTCCCCATCACCTATTCTGAGCAAGAGGACCTGCGCGTGCGCGTTGTTGCCACACCCGAGCCAGACCTCACAGATATTGATGACAAACGTGGCGTGTCATCTTGGGAGGTTGCACTTGCCCCCGGCCAGAAAAAAGAAGTCCGTTTGGATGTTTCTTTGGATTGGCCCGAGGGCGGCGAATTGGTGTGGAACCCCTAAGTACAGGCGGTCAGCAGACCTAAAAGCGAACAGGGGTGTGGGCGTATGGTTAGCCATTGTTTAATGCACCTACGCCCCTGTTAAGATTTATTAGAATTGTTTTGGTTCGGCACGGTTTCGCCCCAATCGAGCGCGAATTGTGTCCGAATTCTTCGTCAAAACGTTAAGTGTCAGCAGTAAGCCGACCCCGCGGCAAAGCCCGCTCCGCCCAAGAGGCACTCGCCGGAAACCGGTCTCCATCTGAGAACAGCCTAAGCGCAGACGAGAAACGGAGAAGACCATGACAAACAATATCGTCGCTTTTGATAGCGCCCGCCGTAAAAACAAATCCGCCGCAAAACCCGGCCAGAAAATTCGCGACAACATCGTGTCGCTCGCTCAGTGGGCCAGCCGCCCACATCCTCACCGCACGCCAAATGGTGTGTTCTTCATGACCCAAGTGCTTTCCACGCCGGGTGATGTGGCCTGATTGGCCCGAATGAAACAAAATAACAGGAGAGCGAAATGACCTTCCAAGCCGCATATAACACCGAAACCCTTGACGAAACTGCCCAAGAAATGTCGATCATCGACAAAGTCCGCAAAGGCCGCCTCACCGCATTGGCTGCCCATCGCGCGAAATTCTCAAACGCCGACAACGTCGTGTCCATTTTTGACCGTGAAACCGCTGTTCGCGCTGCAACGCCCGTGTTCCATACCTCGCGGATGCGCCAGGAAGACCGCCAGGAAAAAGCGAAACTCGCGCCGCTCCTGCTGCTCAACCCGATTGCAGCCTAAGAGAATCCCACAGAGAAACTACGAGGATCACTATGGACAACGTCATCGATTTCACAGCGTATCACGTCAAAAGCATCCGTCGCCCGCGCAAAGCTAAGCGGTATGAAAACAACGTGATTGCTTTTCCAATCCGGCGCAGCGCTCAGGCGGCGTAAAAGAACC
Organism: Maritimibacter sp.; assembly: GCA_050633625.1. Classification (GTDB taxonomy): domain Bacteria; phylum Pseudomonadota; class Alphaproteobacteria; order Rhodobacterales; family Rhodobacteraceae; genus JBOEGW01. Next base: position 415,596 of record JBOEGW010000003.1, read on the forward strand.
GAACAAGGTGAAAGAACATCGGCGCGGCAAACAGCAAACTGTCAAGCCTGTCGATAAACCCACCTTGCCCCGGAATAACGTCGCCCCAATCATGCACGCCACGATCGCGTTTGATCGCGCGCATGACGGTCGAGCCAAAGAAACCAAACAACGCCAACAAGAGACCCAAAGTGAGCGCCCCAACAGTGCCAAAGGGCATCGCCCAAGACAACAGCGCGGCGATGATCACGCCCGATACAACACCGCCAATAGCGCCTTCCCACGTGCGTGACCGTTCGATGTTTTTGTTGATTTTTGTGCGCCCGAAGAAATGGCCAAAAACATATTGCATGATCTCAGATCCCTGAACGACGAGGATCAGGAAGAAGATCAACATCATGTCTTTGCCGCCATAGCCCGGAATGTCGAGCCACAAGAGCGCGGGGACATGTGAGCCGGCAAATACTGTGATCATCAAAGCCCATTGGGTTTCCGACACGCGCGCCAGAAAGCCCTTGGTGTCGCCGCGCATCACCGACAAGACCGGCAGGAACAAGAAGGCATAGACCGGGATGAAAATCGCGTAAAACCCGTACCAATTCATCCAGATTGACACGTATTGCACCGGCAAAATCACGAAAAACGACGCCAATAACGCCCAATGATCCGCTTTGGCTTTCCGGGTGAGGGTCAGAAACTCTCGGAGCGCGGCGAAAGAAATGACAGCGAACAACACAACGACCGCGCCGCGCCCGATGATGATTGTCAGCGTCAACCCAATCGCCATCGCCCACCATGCGTTCACCCGCGCCAGCAAGGTCTCGATCAAGGCATTGCGCCCATCCGCGTCAAATCGTTTTCGCAGCCCCTCGCCCAGCGCAGTCGCTGCGACCAGAAACAAAAACACCGATAACACGATCGTAAAAAACTCAGCCGGTGCGCTCATTCTTCGCCCCCCGGTTTCAGGTCCAAAAGCGCGTTTCGCGCGCGCGTCAAGAACTCGGTTTTGTCTTCATTGGGCTGTAAATGCAAAGGCGCGCCGTAGGTCACGGTACACAAGAGAGGCAGGGGTACAATCTCGCCTTTGGGCATGACGGAATTGAGGTTGTCCAGCCAAACCGGCACCAAATCCACATCCGGGCGCGCTGTCGCAAGGTGGAACAGGCCGGTCTTGAAGGGCAGTAACGGATCGGTTCCCATGTTGCGATTGCCTTCGGGGAAAATGATCAGCGAACTACCCTCATCCAAGGCCTCAACCATCAGAGTAACAGGATCCGCTTTGCGGGTGTCGGGATTGCGATCAATCAACACGGCCCGGAAAACATCGCGCCCTGCAAAAGCACGCAATTTCGATGTGAGCCAATAGTCCGCCGCCGCTACCGGGCGCGTTCGCTGTCGCAATGCCGGGGGCAAAACCGCCCAAAGCAACACAAAATCAGCGTTTGAGGTGTGATTGGAGTAATACACCCGTTTGCGCGGCACCGGATCGGTGCCCGCCCAAATCGCGCGCGGCGCGGTGATCACACGCGCAAAAATCACAATAGCAGCGCCAGTTATGCGCGCCGCGAGGGTTTTCAACACGAATGCCCCTCCTGTTTACCACCCGTCAGACGGGCAAAAACTCGTTTTTTGACGAGTCGAAATACTCCAACCCACCTTCACCAATGTCGTGCCAAACACCGTGTAACGTCAATTGTTCTGTCTCAACTGCGTCTTTGACAAAAGGGAAACTCATAAGGTTGTCGAGCGATACAACAACGGCTTCTCGTTCGAGAGCGGACACACATTCATGACCTGATTTGTGGTCTTTGATTCTGTCGTACCCCGGCTGCAAGATATCCATCCAGCGCCCAACAAAGGAACTTTCTTCCAACAGCTCTGGCGCGTCACCCATCGTCATATCGTAAAATCCGCGCACACCGCCGCAAGAGCTGTGACCGATGACAATCACATGCGCCACTTTGAGCGCTGTCACGGCATATTCGATCGCCGCAGAAGTCCCGTGTTGATTCCCGTCCGGCTGATAGGGCGGAACAAGATTAGCGATGTTGCGGTGAATAAAAAATTCACCCTGATCCGCTCCAAAAATAGACGTGACATGCACACGGCTGTCGCAGCAAGAAATGACCATGGCGCGCGGGTGCTGCCCCTCGGCGAGACGGCGATACCAAGCTTGGTTTTGCGTATAGGAGGTGGCTTTCCATCCTTGGTAACGTTTCACAAGGTAGCTTGGAAGTGGGCGCGCGTGCTTCATGGGTCCCTCTAAACGGCTATGGTTTTGGTCTAAACAACTCCACCGCTTTTAAGCAGGTTTTTCAGGAAATTCGAGTGATTTCTTGGGCTGTTGGAAACCTTTTCTTGAGAGTGATTTGCGATGGTGCAGAGGCTTGAGGGAATAAAGGGGTGTGAACATGAGTGCAGTTTTTAAGATGAGCATCGAAGAGTCGGTGCGTTTAGATCGAGACCAGATTGAAGTGCTTTATCGCCAGCTTGGACCTGTGGGGGCAGACAAGGTGGTAAACCATGCGCTTGAAGAACTGGCCGTGATGCTATCGCGGATCGGAAAGCAATATCGTGAAAGCGAGTTTGACGCGTTGTTTTCTGGTGCGCGCGCATTGGCCGCCGTGGCGCAGCAAATCGGTATGATTTTGCTCGCCCGAGTTGCAAGGGACGTCGAACAATTGGCGCGCTCTGGAGATGATGTGGCTTTGGGGGCCGTTGTCGCTCGGCTCGAACGCATTGGCGATCAATCTTTGGTGGCTGTTTGGGATACGCAAGACCTGTCGGTCTGATCCAAAACGGCTGCGATTGGGGAAGGGGAAGCCCCCGTGCGGTCATCCGCGCGGGGCGCTCTTGCGTCTCATATGGCTCTTGCGGCGGCAAGCGCGATATATACTGTAGCGCCAAACCCGCTACAGGAGCCTGCCATGACCCTCACTTTTGCCGCCCCACAAGAGGGCAGTTTACCCCTCTATTTGATTGCCAAACCTGACTTGGAACAGGCTTTGGAGCCGTTTTCAGCCGCGCAGAAAGCCTGGATCAACGCGAGTGGGTTCAAGGCCGGATTGGGCGCGGTTCTGGTGGTGCCCAGCGACGCAGGGATAAGCTGTGCTTTGATTGGCTACGGCGATGCACATGCGCGGGAACGCAAACGGTTTGGGGCGGTGGCAGCGCGCAAATCGTTGCCGGAAGGCGTGTTTCATTTGGTGCATGATTTGGACCCAAAATCCCTTGATGAATTCGCCCTTGGCTGGTTGCTGGCGGGCTATCGGTTTGAGCGTTACAAACCAGCGCCCAAGCCCAAAGCACAGCTCATCGCGCCTGAGGGCATTGACGCTAAGCGTTTGGAAATCATCGCGAATGGCGAAGCGCTCACACGAGATTTGATCAATACCCCGTCCAACGACATGGGGCCTGAGGAGCTTGAAAAGGCCGTGCGCGCGGTGGCTCAAACCCATAACGCCAAGGTGAATGTCACACTTGGCGATGCGCTTCTGGATGCGAATTTCCCGCTGATCCATACGGTTGGCCGCGCGTCTACTCGTGCGCCACGATTGATTGATTTGCGTTGGGGAGATGCCGGCCCAACGCTCACTTTGGTCGGAAAAGGCGTGTGTTTTGATACAGGCGGGTTGAACCTCAAGCCGGGTGCCTCGATGGGCTTAATGAAAAAGGACATGGGGGGCGCGGCCACAGTTTTGGGTCTTGCCCAAATGATCATGTCGCTTGGTCTCAAACTGCGCCTGCGCGTCCTCATCCCTGCCGTCGAAAACGCAGTGTCCGGCAACGCGTTTCGTCCGGGGGACGTGCTTTACTCGCGCAAAGGGCTTAGCGTTGAGAACAACAACACAGATGCCGAAGGGCGGCTTGTCTTGGCCGATGCCTTGGCCCTTGCAGATGAGGAAACGCCAGACCTCATTGTCTCCATGGCCACCCTGACCGGGGCTGCGCGCGTTGCGGTTGGACCGGATCTTGCGCCGTTTTATGCGCGTGTGGGGTCCGACGCAGAGGCGCTGCGCCAAGGGGCGCGCCGTGCCGCCGATCCAGTGTGGGAAATGCCGTTTCACGCCCCCTATGAGCCTATGATTGAACCCGCAATTGCCGATCTAGATAACGCACCTTCGGGCGGATTTGCCGGATCAATTACCGCCGCTTTGTTCCTCAACCGCTTCGTCACCGACACCGAACGCTACATGCATTTTGACATCTACGGCTGGCAGCCCGCACCCGCCCCTGCGCGCCCGAAAGGCGGCGTTGGCCAAGGCGCGCGCGCCTTGCTGGATGCGCTCCCAGAGATGTTGAACCTGTGAGCGCACCGACCGATCCCCGCCTCCTCAAGAGCAACGGTCGCACGGCGCATATCTCGCTCAAAGGTTTGGTCGATGCGCAAACCTTTGTTGAGGGCGAAACCCGGCAAATCACGGTGCAAACCGCGGCACTTCTCAAATCACCAATGGGTCCGCGCGAACGAGAGCTGATCACCGGCGAACGGTTTCAGGTTCTCGCCGTTCAGGGACGCTTCAGTTTCGGATTCGCCCTGAAAGACGGCTATGTCGGATATGTGTTCAATGATGTTCTTGAGCGCATGGAAGAGGTGACACATCGTGTCAGCGCGCCCCGATCATTTCGCAAAGATACAGCGGACATAAAGGCTTGGGAGCCAGTGTCTTACCTGTCTTACGGGGCGCAGGTTTTCGTGATTGATATGGACGAAACATGGGCGCGGGTGGCGTTCCCGCACCTTGATGAATTCGTTGAACAGGTCGTGCCTGCGCGCCATTTGACCCCGCTCGACATCACAGCATCGGACCCGGTCGCAGAAGCCAAAAAGCTTCTGGGCACACCCTACCTTTGGGGCGGCAACTCTTCATTTGGGATTGATTGCTCTGGCCTTGTGCAAGCTGCTTGGGGCGCTTGCGGCCTGTCCCTGCCCGGCGACAGCGATCTACAAGCCAACGCAGGCATCGAAATTGAGGGCCAGTTGCACCCCGGCGATTTGATCTTTTGGAACGGTCATGTTGCCATGGTGTCCAGCGAGGATGAAATCATCCACGCCAATGCGCATCACATGGCCGTCACTCTGGAAAATTTGACCCAAGCCACCGCACGAATCAAAGCCGCACAGGGCGGAGACATCACAGCACGCCGCCGCGTTGCACCTCTCGCCTGAGCCTTTTCAGTGTTCTTCAAATATCCCGGGGGTTTGGGGGCAGCGCCCCCATGCGCCCAAAATCATTCGACCGCCCGGATCAATTTACGCTCCAACACCCGCAACACAGCCTTCAGTTCCGCCCCGCGTTTGAGCACCTGGCCATTCATGCCAATCACCGCATATTGCCCCTGCTTTGCACGAAGTTTCGGGCGTTTTTCTATGCGGTAGATCGGGTTTTCTGCTGTGCGCTTAAACACTGCAAACACCGCCACGTCCTTTTGGAAACTCATGCCGTAGTCGCGCCATTCCCCGGCCGCCACCATCCGCCCATAAAGCCCCATGATGATCCCAAGTTCGCTCCGATCAAGGGTCACCTTGTCTGGCGCTGCGGGCGGGAAGGGTGTGGGCGCATTCATCCCCAAAATCTGTGTGCAATCTCCGAAAAAATCAATCCCCCGCCGGTTTTTGCCGCCGGGTCCAGCCGGAACTGCCCAGCTTTTGACATGAAATGATCCTGTGTTTTCCCAGAACTGCACAAAAAACCGCCATCTTGGAAGCGCAAGGTGCTTACACGTAGCGAGCGCAAGCTCACCCCCGAGGTCGCATTTAACAGCCCCCACCCAGTTAGCGGCTTCGGGGACTACGTATCCCCCGCCGTCACGGCGGGTTTTGCCGTTTTGGGCGCATGTGACGCGCCGTCGCGCCGGGATCATCACAAACACTGTTGACCATATGGTCGGTTATGTGTTCCCCTTTGTCAAAGGGAGAACGTCATGACGGATGAGGAACGCGCGCGCCGCTCGGCGCAGGCCATGTGGTCTACCGACCGCGCCAGCCAGGCACTTGGCATGGAAATCACTGACATTGGACCCGGTCACGCCACGCTGACGATGACCATCGGCACCGATATGGCGAATGGGCATGGCATCGCCCATGGCGGCTATATCTTCACGCTCGCGGACAGCGCCTTCGCCTTTGCTTGCAACAGCTACAACACCCTCGTAGTCGCGCAAAACAACGCGATCACCTACCTCACGCCGGGGCGGGTGGGCGAAGTTTTGACGGCGCACGCGACAGAGGCGCATCGCGCCGGGCGCAGCGGTATTTATGACGTGAAAGTCATAGGCGGTGATGGGCGGCAAGTCGCTCTGTTTCGCGGCCATTCGCGGCAAATTTCCGGCACACATTTTGAGGAATAAGCGTGCACCTCGCTGCGCGTAAGGGAGAGAAAAATGAAAGACCTAAGCCCAAAACCCGGCGATCTTGAGCCGATTGAAACCGCCTCGCGCGATGAAATCAACGCGCTTCAACTTGAGCGTATGAAATGGTCCCTGCGCCACGCCTACGACAATGTGCCGTTCTATACGGCGCAGTTTGACGCGGCGGGCGTTCATCCTGATGATCTCACCACGCTTGCTGATCTTTCCAAGTTCCCCTTCACCGTCAAACAAGACCTGCGCGACAACTATCCGTTTGGGTTGTTCGCTGTGCCGCGCGAGAAGATTTCGCGTATTCATGCGAGTTCTGGCACCACCGGCCAGCCGACTGTTGTTGGCTATACCGCGCAGGATTTGGACATGTGGGCCGGTGTCGTTGCGCGCTCGCTGCGGGCCGCTGGTTTGCGGGCGGGCGATGTCTTGCACAATGCCTATGGGTACGGGTTATTCACCGGCGGGCTGGGCATTCACGGCGGTGCGGAAACAGCAGGACTGACGGTGGTGCCGGTGTCAGGTGGCATGACCCAACGCCAGGTTCGTCTGATTGAGGATTTTGGCGCAAAGGGCATCACCGTCACGCCGTCCTACGCGCTGTCAATTTTGGATGAATACGCCAAACAAGGCCTTGATCCGCGCGACAGCCCGCTTGAGGTTGGCATTTTTGGCGCAGAACCATGGACCAATGCGATGCGCCATGAAATTGAACAAGCATTTGATATGCATGCTGTTGATATTTATGGGCTTTCTGAAGTGATTGGGCCGGGCGTTGCCTCGGAATGCGTGGAAACCAAGGATGGGTTGCACGTTTGGGAGGATCATTTCTACCCAGAAATCGTGAACCCAGAGACCGGGGAGGTTTTGCCAGACGGCGAGCTGGGCGAGCTTGTGTTTACTTCGCTCACCAAGGAAGCCTTCCCGATCATTCGCTACCGCACCCGCGATTTGACCCGGCTTTTGCCCGGCACGGCTCGTACAATGCGGCGGATGGAAAAGATCACAGGCCGCTCTGATGACATGATCATTTTGCGGGGCGTGAACGTATTCCCAACTCAGATCGAAGAGCAGCTTATGGCGGTGCCTGATCTTGCGCCGCATTTCCAGATTGAGTTGTCCAAACCCGACCGCATGGACGTCATGACGGTGCATGTTGAGATCAGCGAGACGGCGGGCATGTCGCCGGAAAATGCCAGCCACACCCTGCGCGGCTTGGTCAAATCCAATGTGGGGATTTCGGTGCAAGTGGTCGTGCGGGCGCCTGGCGAGGTGCCCCGTTCAGAAGGCAAGGCCGTGCGGATTATCGACAATCGGACCAAGGGGTAAACCATGCCAAGAGGGATCGCACGCGACCACGAGGAAAAGCGGATTGCCCTTCAAAAAGGCGCGGCGGAATACTTCGCCGCGCATGGGTTTGACCGGGCGTCCATGACCGGGGCGGCCAAACATTGCGGCGTATCTAAGGCCCTGATTTATCACTATTACGAAAGCAAAGAAGCGCTTTTGTGCGGGATCCTTGATGCGCATTTGACGGATTTGGTTCAGACAGCGCAGGCCGCACCGGAAGCAGAGGGGCTTCGCGGATTGATCAAGGCGATTTTGCTCGCGTACCAAGACGCGGATGCCGAGCATAAATTGCAGCTTGATGCGCTTGGGGTCTTGCCGCCTGAGGATCAGGCGCCGCTGGTGGCGTTGCAACGTCGGCTTGTGGATCTGATGTCTGATGCGTTGTTGCGCGAGGCGCCCGGTCTGGCTGCGTCGGATCGTTTGCGCCCTGTGACGATGTCGGTTTTTGGGATTTTGAACTGGTATTACATGTGGAACAGACCCGGCAAGGGGCTGGACCGTGAAGCCTATGGCGATCTGGTGACGGACATGGTTTTGGGTGGGATTGGGAAACTTTAAACAGCGGCCTTTTCAAGCGCCTGCGCGGTGCCTTCATGCGAAGGCGCCTTGGCTCTCGGCATTTGCAAAACGCCTGCGCGGTGCCTTCATGCAAAGGCACCTTGGCAAAACCAACCGGGTGAAAGGGCGTCACCATAGGCGTAGTACAACCATAAGTCCTCGCCGTGATCGGTTTTGATCCGCCAATAGTCCCGCGCCCCCGTGCGCCAGTTTTCATCCCCCAACCACCATTCTGGCAAGATACGTTCCGGGCCTTGAACGCCACAAACGCCATGGTCACGCCCGCGCCAACGAAACCGATTTGGTGGCTTTGGTTGCGCCTCAATCATCACCGGCTCAGGGGCCCAAAGCCGCAAGGGGCGATCCTGACGTGCGGCCCAATCGGTCGCCGGAACGGACCACGGCGCGGCCAGCACTTTGGTTTCCTTTTCCGGGATATTGCTCGCAGCAGGGTGCAAACGCGTCAGCGCCTCCAGTCCAAGGCGCGCACCGATCCGCCCCATGAGATCATGAATTGCGGTGTCATCAGTTGGGGTGTTCGCGCGCCCCGCATCAAAGTGGCCACGATGTTGCACCGCGTGGATTGGCTCATGCACTGTCACCACGAGGCGGACCATGTCGATCCCAAACCCCGCGTCCACCTCACCCAGTTTCATGACCAACAAAGGCCGCAAACGCGCGGTATCCGCCGAGGGCTGGGCAAGACCCACCTCGACCGCCTGCATTGTATGATCCGCGCGCGAAAATTCGGCCCGCACCCGACGCGCCCCCCGTCCTGCATTCTTCAAACGTGTGCCAAGTTCGGGCAACAGCCGATCAAGTGCTGCGCATAAATCCTCCATCAGTCCAATCGGTTCTGGCAGCCCTAATCGCACAGCAAAGTGATGCGGCGGGCGCGCGGGGGACACAGGTTCAGGTTCCGCGCCAAGCGCCTGGTCTAGCCGTTGCACAACATGGCGGCCAAAACGGCGCGCAAGCCCGGCGCGCGGGGTGCCGAGAATGTCCTCAATGCGGCGCAGGCCAAGGCGGGTAAGCCCCAGCGCCTCCTCCTCGCTCAACCGCAACGCCGCCACGGGTAAAGGCGCAATCGCTTGCCGGGTCGCCCCGATTGGCGCGATAGACGGCATTGCCGCGCGCGGCACATACTTGGGAGCCGCTCCTCCCCGCGTCCAATGCCGCCGTTTGACAGCGCGCGACCGGGTGGCACGGGCCTCTTGGTTGATGTCATCGCCGGATCGAAGCGTCGCCTGCCGCTGCGCGTCCCCGCCAAACCGCGCCAAAGCCCAAGCCGCGCCCACTGTATCCGCCAATCCCAACCGCAGGCTTAACCCCATGGTGGACAGATCACGTTCAATACGTTCCGCCAGCGCGACCTCACCCCCAAAAAGCTGCGCACAGCCCGTGATGTCCAACACCAAAGCATCTGGAGGCTCCTGAGCAACCCAAGGCGTGAACTGCCCGGCCCAGCGGCGCAACATCGTCAAAAACCCCGCCTCCGCCAACCGGTTCGCCCCGCGTGACACCAGCCCCGGACACATGGCGCGCGCATCGCGCAATGAGCTGCCCACGACAATGCCCTGCGCCTGCGCATCCGCGTTGAGAGATGTCACAATCTGCGCGCCACGTTGGTCCTCGACCACCACAAACGGGCCAGTGGGTAAGCCGCGCTCAAGGCGCAGCATCCGCTCGGCGGCAAGTCGGGGAAACCACAAAGAAAGGTAGCGTTTGGCGGGCATGAGCAGGCTGCTTTTGGCAAATGTTCCTTCTTTGTTCTAAATTACACCTCCCCCTGAGTCGAGCGATTCCTCGCCTGCCCCCCTCGCGCAGATGTGAGAGGTATTTTCAAAAGGGACTGATAGGATAATCTTGGACAGACAACCGCATTCAAACCAACCTAGAACAGGAAGATTTCATGATCCGCTTTAAGCCCCTCATCCTCGCCAGCGCAATTCTTGCCAGCACCGCTGCGGTGGCCCACTCCGATGCAACAAACCCCGCTGTCATTGCCCGCATGGATGCCATGAAAGCAATTGGCGGTGCGATGAAAACCCTTTCCACCATGGCAAAAGGTGAGATGGAGTTTGATGCTACTGCCGCGAACGGCGCCCTGGAAACTATGGCGATGAAAGCCGCCGAAATCCCCGCGTTGTTTGAAGCCCAAGAAAGCGACCCTGAAAGCGAAGCCTCGGACGCGATCTGGACAAACTGGGATGATTTTGTTGCCAAAGCAGGCGCGCTTGAAGCGGGTGCCAAAAGCGTCACCATCACGAGCGCAGATGACATTGGCGCGGCTATGGGCGCAGTTGGCGGCTCCTGCAAGTCCTGCCACACGGCCTATAAGCTCTAAATTCAGCCACAAAACACCCGTGTAATCACGCCCGCCTCGTCCAGTTCTATGTTGAACCGGGCGGGGCGGAAATCTTTGGTGACAAGGTCATGTGGTCGGATCACCCGCAGCTCGGACCATGTTACGGCCACACTGTCATAGCGCTGGCCGACAAGGTGCGAAAATGCGGGCGCTGGGCATGTGGCGAGAGCGCCGGTTGGATCAAGTGCAACCGTTGTCGTACTCATGGGCGCACAGCTTACCAGCCCCACAAGCCCCAAACATACGCCAATCGCCCGCGTCAACGTCATCCGCAATAGACGTTCGTCACGGTGCCTGCCGGGCCGACATTGATCGTCACCCGTTCCGGGTTGTAATCCGTCGGCACGGATTTGCCCGGCGCAATGATCAACAGCTTAGGGCCATCAGAAAAACCAGCCGAAGCAAGATCGGATTGGGTCATGCCTTTAACACTGGCATATTGGTTTGAACCGCAGGCATCTGTCGCGGCCAATTTGGCCTCCGGTGGGGCGGCTTCCGGGGGAGCCATACAGCCAGACAAAAGGGCGGATCCAGCAAGAATAAGGGCGGGTGCAATGCGCAAATCAAAGTTTTTCATAGCTTCAATCAGCCCGTTTCAGCGCAAAAATGCAAGCCTTCAGGTTGCAGGGCAGCGACATTTTGACCAATGTAGCCGGAAATCAATTTTAGGGAGTGAAGCCCATGCGCACGCGCGCCGCAGTCGCACTGGAAGCGGGAAAACCGCTCGAGATTATGGAAGTGAACCTCGAAGGCCCTAAGGCGGGCGAGGTTTTGGTCGAAATCAAAGCAACTGGTATTTGTCACACCGATGAATTTACCCGTTCCGGCGCGGACCCTGAGGGGTTGTTCCCTGCGATCTTGGGCCATGAGGGCGCTGGTGTCGTGCTTGAGGTTGGCCCCGGTGTCACCTCGCTCAAACCCGGCGATCACGTCATCCCACTTTATACGGCTGAGTGCCGCGAGTGCGAATACTGTCTCAACCCAAAGACCAACCTGTGCCAAGCCGTGCGCGCCACCCAAGGTGCGGGCGTGATGCCCGATGGCACCTCGCGGTTCTCAATGCTCGATGGCACACCGATCTTGCACTACATGGGCTGCTCCACCTTCGCGAACCATACGGTTTTGCCCGAAGTGTCGCTCGCCAAGGTGCGTAAAGACGCGCCATTTGACAAGATTTGCTACATCGGGTGCGGCGTCACCACCGGGATCGGCGCGGTGATCAACACTGCAAAAGTCGAAATCGGCTCCACAGCGATAGTATTCGGGTTGGGCGGCATTGGCCTGAATGTGCTGCAAGGGCTGCGCATGGCTGGAGCAGATCAAATCGTTGGCGTTGATCTCAATGAGGACAAAGTTGATATGGCCAAGCATTTTGGCATGACCCACTTTGTGAACCCTTCCAAGGTCAAAGGCGACCTCGTGGGGCACCTTGTTGAGCTGACGGGCGGCGGCGCTGACTACACATTTGATGCGACCGGCAACACGGACGTGATGCGCACAGCCCTTGAATCCGCACATAAAGGGTGGGGCGAAAGCATCATCATCGGCGTTGCTGCTGCCGGCGCAGAAATCTCGACTCGCCCATTCCAATTGGTGACCGGGCGTTCGTGGCGCGGCACGGCCTTTGGCGGAGCACGGGGCCGTACGGACGTGCCAAAGATCGTTGATTGGTACATGGACGGTAAGATTGAAATCGACCCGATGATCACCCACACGATGGGACTTGAGGACATCAACAAGGGTTTTGACCTGATGCACAAAGGCGAAAGCATCCGCTCGGTCGTCCTTTTTTGATCGCAAAACAAGCGGCGTGATCATTTGATCATCGTCACAAAGCTCAGAAAAAGCCGGGGCGTTCGCTCTGGCTTTTTTGCTTGTCCGGGGCCTCCCTCATCTTGCCCTCTCCCTCTTGCATGGGGGCGCGGGCAGTTGTAGTTTAGAACCATTCTACAATGGAGCGTAGCTATGATCCCCGGCATTTCCCACGGGCGCAGACGGTTTTCTGATCTGAGTGAACAGGAAATCCTGGCGCTTGCAATTTCCAATGAAGAAGATGATGCGCGCATTTATCGGCAGTATGCGGAGCATCTGCGCGATGAATTCCCGTCGTCCGCCAAAGTCTTTGAGGGGATGGCCGCCGAGGAAGACACGCATCGACACCGGTTAATCGACGCACACCGCGCGCGATTTGGCGAAACGATCCCACTCATTCGCCGCGAGCATGTCTCCGGGCATTATGCGCGCCACCCTGTTTGGTTGATCGAAAATCTAGGACTGGAGAAAATCCGTGCAGAGGCGCGCGAAATGGAGCGCCAAGCGGAACAGTTTTATCGGAAAGCCGCAGATCGTACCACCGATGCGGGCACCCGAAAACTGCTGGGCGATTTGGCAGCGGCGGAAGCCGGGCATGGGGATATTGCAGGCCAGCTTGAGGCGGAATACTTGAGCGGCGAGGATCGCGTTGACGAGGATCGTGATGCGCATCGTCAGTTTGTTCTGACATGGGTTCAGCCCGGTTTGGCCGGGCTTATGGATGGGTCTGTGTCGACGCTGGCGCCCATTTTTGCCGTGGCTTTTGCCACGCATGATCCCCATACAACTTTCCTTGTTGGGCTTGCGGCCTCTGTGGGCGCGGGGATTTCGATGGGCTTCACAGAAGCGGCGTCTGACGATGGGGAGCTGTCTGGACGCGGCAGCCCCATCAAGCGCGGGATGGCCTCCGGCGTGATGACGACCCTTGGCGGTTTGGGCCATGCGCTGCCCTATTTGATTCCAGATTTCTGGACCGCCACGACCATTGCAATGATGGTTGTCTTTATCGAGCTATGGGCAATTGTTTGGATCCAAAACCGGTTCATGCAAACGCCTTTCATGCGGGCGACGTTCCAAGTCGTACTGGGGGGAGCTTTGGTGTTTGCGGCCGGGGCTTTGATTGGCGGTGGCTAGTCGGGGTGTTCACTGGCGGCGTGTTCTGAAGATTTCGGGATCATAGCGCCAGAACCGGCGCGATTTCCCATGTCCAGCCTTGCCCTTTTGATCATGGCGCGTTTAGGTCACTGCAAACAAGGAGAGCAATATGCAGACGGTTTCAGAAAACGCGTGTTTTGGTGGTGTTCAAGGGGTTTATACCCACGCGAGCAAGGCCACCGGGACGGATATGACCTTCGGGTTGTTCCTGCCTGAGGAAGCGCGCGATGGTCCGGTGCCGGTGCTTTGGTATTTGTCGGGCCTGACCTGTAACCACGAAAACGCAATGACCAAAGCGGGCGCGCAAGCTTGGGCGGCGGAGCAAGGGATTGCGCTGGTGTTTCCCGACACCTCGCCGCGCGGCGAAGGGGTGGCAAATGATGACGCCTATGATTTGGGACAGGGTGCCGGGTTCTATGTAAACGCTACCCAATCGCCTTGGGCACCGCATTTCAACATGTGGGATTACATCACCGAGGATCTACCTGAACTGTTGTTCAATTCCTTCCCCCTCGATCCTGAACGCCAAGCTATTACCGGACATTCGATGGGCGGGCACGGTGCCTTGACGATTGCGATGACCTTTCCTGAGCGGTTTCGATCGGTTTCGGCGTTTTCGCCAATCTGCAATCCAACAGCATCTGATTGGGGACAAAAACAACTCTCGGCCTATCTTGGCGATGACCAAGACGCATGGGAGGCCCATGATGCGGCGCTCTTGATGCGCGAGCGTGGCTTTGATGGGCCGATGCTGATCGACACCGGAACCAAAGACCAATTCATTGATTTGCTGATGCCCGAAACTTTGGCACAAGCCATTGCTGCGCGCCGCCAAGAAGCGGTTTTCCGGCTTCAACCGGGGTATGATCACAGCTATTTCTTCGTGTCGAGCTTCATGGAGGACCATATTTCTTTCCATGCCGAGGCGCTTTACGCGTAGTCCCATGATCCAACTTGCCCGCGCCCTTTTGTATGTTGTCGCCCTAATCGCCATGACGCTTGGGGCGATGAACATCTTGCTTGGCCCGCAGTTGACGGCGGAATTTTGGCAAGTTGTTTGGGGCTGGTTCATTCCCGGCACCCTCTATACCGATGCCCTCAAAACCCCCAGCATGGACAGCGAGTTGCGGTTCTATTCGGTGTTTTGGGTGGCCTATGCTGGGGTGATTTTCTGGGCGCTGCGTGAAGGGCTGCGCGGGCGAACCCTCAGCCTTTTGGCGGGCCTGTTTTTCCTTGGCGGTGTCGCGCGTGCTTTATCCTGGGTCATGGTGGGGGCACCCGACATCTTGTTTCAGCTCATGATGTGGATCGAGCTTGCGATCCCGCCGCTTATTGCGGGGTTGCTTTATGCGGGGCGCAGACATTGGTGATTTATGTCGATGCTGATGCCTGCCCGGTGAAGGCCGAGGCCGAAGCGGTGGCCCTGCGCCACAAATGCCCGTTGAAGCTCGTGTGTAACGGCGGGTTGCGCCCGTCTAATAATCCGCTGATCGACGTTGTTTATGTGCCCGATGGGCCGGACGTTGCCGACATGTGGATCGCAGAGCGGGCCACGCGCGGTGATGTTGTGATCACCGGGGATATTCCGCTGGCGGCAAAATGCGTTGAGGCTGGTGCGCGCGTGCTCAAGCACAACGGCGAAGCGCTGACACAAGCCAATATCGGCCAAGCCCTCGCGACACGCGACTTGATGACAGACCTGCGTGCGGCTGATCCGTTTCGCCAAGGCGGCGGCAAAGCATTTTCCAAGGCTGATCGTTCGCGGTTTCGCGATGGGCTTGAACGGATGTTGCGCTTTGCCGCCGCGGACGTTGCGCGCTAAAGCCCCGGAATGCGCGGTACGTTGCCCTCGCGAATTGCCGCAACCCGTTTGTTCATCATATGGCGCACCCCATAGCGATAAAGAAGCGCGCGCAACCCTTTGAAATCCTGTTGATGCGCCTTGAAAAACGCATCGGGCGCATCAAAAAGGCCGAAATCCTGATTGATACCAGTCTTCTGAATGAAGGTATCCGCGCCGTTCCATTCGACAGCAGGATTTGACAAACAATCGGTCCCCGCACCGTAACCACACAAAGCTTCGCGGTTCGGGAAATGTGTCTGGAGCGCGCTGATCATCGGGTCATCCAGAATGAACCCTTCAAGGGTGATCCACGTATCGTTCAGCCGGACTTCGACCCAAGAGTGCAAAATGTTTTGCGGTGCGATCTTGTAGATCAGTTCCGGCACCACACCGCGTTGCAGGCGCTTGTGAATGGTGAATCCGTGCAAACGACAAGGCAGATCCAGCCCACGGAGCAAGGCCATCAGAAGCGTCGCCTTGGTGTTGCATTGCCCATAGCCATCCGCAAGCACCTCGCTCGCGCGGCGTAAATCGTCGACGTTGTATCCAAATTTTATCTCGTTGCGCACGAAATCATAAGCCGCGCCAATCCGCTCGGAGGCAGGCAAATTTCGCCACCCCCGCGCTGTGATTAAGGTCTCAATCGAAGCTGCATTGAAATCCAGCATAGGGGTCGCGCGGCGCAGGTTTGTGTCTGACATGAGAATCGTCCTTCTTTGGTTTCCTCAGGTCTAATTGCTCTAGTGACTAGAGGATCAACCCCAAAAGCCAGACCACAGGACATAAGCACCGCCATTTTGTCCACTTGCCCTCCCTGCCCCTTATTTGTAGGGAGAACCGACTGAAAAGGGATGATTGATGCCGTATAGCGACCCGAAAACGTTGGTTTCGACCGACTGGCTTGCCAAGCACCTCAAAGACCCAGACCTGCGCGTGCTGGATGCCTCGTGGTATCTGCCGGAAGCGGGACGCGACCCCAAAGCGGAGTATGACGCCGCGCATATCCCCGGGGCGCGTTTCTTTGACATTGATGAGATCGCTGATTTGCGATCCGATTTGCCGCATATGGTGCCGCCTGTCGAAAAATTCATGAGCCGGATGCGGGCTATGGGCATTGGCGATGGGCATCAGGTTGTTGTCTATGATGGTGCGGGGGTGATGTCTGCGCCCCGTGTGTGGTGGTTGTTTCGATTGATGGGCAAGATGGATATCGCGGTTTTGGACGGGGGATTGCCGAAATGGCAGGCGGAGGGGCACCCTGTTGATGACATGCCTGCGCATATCCGCGACCGCCATATGACCACGCAAGTTCAGGCCGATATGGTCAAGGATGTGACCCAAGTCGCCGCGGCCGCCAAACTTGGCGATTGGACGATCGTAGATGCGCGCGCGCCTGAACGCTTCGCAGGCTCCGCGCCAGAACCCCGCGAAGGGTTGCGATCCGGGCATATTCCAAATTCGCGCAATTTGTATTATCGCGATCTCTTGAACGAGAATGGTACCATGAAGGATGTTTCCGCGCTCAAAGCCGCGTTTGAAACGGCGGGCGTGGACCTTGATAGACCAATCATTTCTTCCTGTGGCTCTGGTATTACCGCCTGTGTTTTGGACCTTGCGCTTACGCGTATTGGGCATGGACGTCACGCGGTCTATGACGGATCATGGGCGGAGTGGGGAATGTATAACGACTTGAAAGTCGCAACCGGAGAAGCCTGATGTTTGAACATCTTAAAGCCCAGCCTCAAGACAAGATCATGGCCTTGATGCAGGAGTACCGAGACGACCCGCGCGAGAACAAAGTGGACCTTGGCGTTGGCGTTTACAAAGATGCAACCGGCCACACGCCGGTGATGAAGGCGATCAAAACGGCCGAAAAACAGCTTTGGGAACTGGAAGACACGAAAGCCTATACCGGGCTTGCGGGTGACCCGGTGTTCGGGGAAGCGCTCTCGACTTTGGTCCTCGGCGATGTGCGCGATGCGTCACGGCTTGCCTGTGCGGCGCAGCCTGGCGGGACGGGCGCGATACACCAGGCGGTTGAACTTGTGAAAATGGCAACACCAGGCGCGACGTTTTGGTTGTCAGCGCCAACATGGCCAAACCACCCGTCGATCCTCAAGCACCTTGGGATGACCATGGCCGAGTATCGCTATTTCGACAATGATACGCGGACTGTCGATTTCGGTGCGATGATGGCGGATTTGGACGGGGTGAAGGCGGGCGATGTTGTGTTGCTGCATGGCTGCTGTCACAACCCGACAGGCGCGAACCTGACCTTGGCTCAATGGGGCGATGTTGCCGCGTTGATTGAGGCCAAAGGCGCGGTGCCCATGATCGACATTGCTTATCAGGGTTTTGGGGATGGGCTTGAGGCAGATGCGGCGGGCGCGCGCCTGATCGCAGAACGCTGCCCGGAAGTGCTGATCGCGGCGTCTTGTTCCAAGAACTTCGGGGTCTACCGCGAACGCACGGGGCTGCTCATGGCGATTTCGCCTGATGCAAGCGGGAAGGCGATCACGCAACAAAATCTGACGCATTTGAACCGGCAGAACTTTTCTTTCCCACCGGACCACGGCGCGCGTTTGGTGCAAATGATCCTCACGGATTCGGCGCTGCGCAAAGAGTGGGAAGACGAGCTTGAGGCGGTGCGTCGAGGGATGTTGGGCCTGCGCGAAAAGCTCTCAACGGCGCTGCGCTCGCGGACCGGTTCGGATCGGTTCGGCTTTGTCGCGGAGCACCGCGGCATGTTTTCGCGGCTTGGTGCGTCACCTGAGCAGGTGGCCGAGATGAAGGAAAAGCACGGCATCTATATGGTGGGCGATAGCCGCATCAATATTGCTGGTTTGAATGACAAAACTGTTGATATTTTGGCGGATGCCATGGCGGCTGTCGGCGTTTAGCGGTCCAAATGGACTCGAACCTGAAAGCGCCGCGCGTTTGGTCGTGCGGCGTTTCGCAACAACAGCCCTGATTGTGCGCAAATCGCAGCGCCCGAACCATTCAGACGTGTTTCAAGAACCGCAAAGTCGGCCCTTTAGGTATTTTTGAAACAAGGAAGGGGGGCGGTTTAGTCGCGCGCGCCTGCTTGACGCAGGATCGTTTCGCCCGTGCGATCACGGTGCGCTTTCGCATACCCCAGCACGCTGCGCCCGTCGTTGTCTTTGGCGTTGGGATTGGCACCGGCGTCAAGGAACCCTGTCAGAAAAGCGAGGCCATCAGGCTCTGTGAGGTGGACCATGAGCGGGGTCCGTCCAAATTTGTCGCGCGCATCGACTTTGGCGCCACCATGGATAAGCGTCGAGAGGAAGCTTGGCTCGATCAAAACATGAAGCAGAGTGTGCCCTTCGTCGTTGGCCGCATTGATATCGGCTCCGGCTTTGAGAAGGAGCGCTAGTTTTTCGTGAAACTCCTCGTAATCAAGCAAATGTATCGCTTGAAACCCATATTGGTCCGCTGCGGTGGCGAGGGCTGGGGTTGTGCGCAGGGCGGTGGCAACCTCCTGCGCTGCGCCAGTGGCGATGAGATCATGGAACGCTAGGATGTCTTGTGGGCTAAGCGGGTCGCTGACTGTGGCTTTGGTGCTGGCCGGGGCAGACGAAAAAACACTAGCAAAAATCGTTTTGAGTAAAGACATGACCCTCTCCAATTCACCTCCCAAGATAGGTGGGGCGATGAGGGCTAACAAACGGAAAACCAAAAGGCGAGATGACGCGCCTGATTTCACCTATGAGGACGGTGTAGCTGCACGGAATTAGGGCGCTCAAAGCGATAAGTGCTAAAGACAAAGGCACCCTTGAGAAACTTTTTGGCCAATCCGCATGCGGCAAAACACAAAAAAACCCGGGCACGAATGCCCGGGTCAGTCTCAGGAAGGAACCTTGAAACTTAGTTTGTGAACTCTGGGTAAGCTTCCATACCCAATTCGGACATGTCCAGACCGTTGATTTCTTCTTCTTCGCTCACACGGATACCCATGAATGCTTTGAGGAGGAACCAGACCACCAAGGACACGACGAAGACGAATACGCCAATTGCGACGAAGCCCAAGATTTGCGTGCCGAAGGATGCGCCATCGTTGGTCCATGCCACGATGAAAGTCCCCCAGAAGCCAGCGATCAGGTGAACCGGGATCGCACCAACAACATCGTCGATTTTGAGCTTGTCGAGAAGCGGCACTGTGAAGACCACGATCGCACCACCGATACCGCCGATGATCAGCGCTTGGAACAAGGAAGGTGTGAGCGGTTCAGCCGTGATCGACACAAGGCCAGCCAATGCGCCGTTGAGCACCATTGTGAGGTCGACCTTCTTGTACATGATTTGCGTCAGGATCATCGCAACGATTGCACCAGCAGCGGCTGCCATGTTCGTGTTGGCAAAGATGCGCGACACGTCGGAAACGTCAGAGATCGTACCCATTGCGAGCTGCGAACCACCGTTAAAGCCAAACCAACCGAGCCACAGGATGAATGTCCCGAGAACAGCAAGTGGCAGGTTGGAACCGGGCATTGGAACCGTGCGGCCATCTTTGTATTTGCCAAGACGTGGGCCGAGAACGATAGCCCCTGCGAGCGCTGCAAAACCACCAGCCGCGTGCACAAGTGTCGAGCCAGCGAAATCGGAGAAGCCAGCTTCAGACAACCAGCCGCCGCCCCACTGCCAGGATGCTTCGATCGGGTAGATGAAGCCGGTCAGTACGATGACGAAAATCAGGAAGGGCCAGAGTTTGATGCGCTCAGCAAGTGTACCGGACACGATGGACGCAGTCGTTGCACAGAACATCAACTGGAAGAAGAAGTCGGACGCAACGGACGCATAACCCACGTCGACAGCGTCAGCGCCGACGCCAACCGGAGCAAGCGATGTCACTTCAAAGAACGGGCCAAGCCAGCCTTCGATCAGCCATTCGCTTGGGTACATGATGCCGAAGCCCACGAGCCAATACATGATAGCTGCGATGGAGAAGAGTGCGACGTTCTTGGTGAGTTGCATTGCGACGTTCTTGGAGCGCACAAGCCCCGCTTCGAGCATCGCAAAACCGGCAGCCATCCAGAACACAAGGAAACCGCCCACGAGGAACAGCACCGAGGTGAGAATAAATTTCGTGTGATCCGCAGCCTCGCCCGCAGGGGCAGCAGCAGCATCCTGCGCAAAACCAACAGCAGGCAGAAGTGCCGCCGCGGCTGCGAGAGGAAGAAGTGTCTTAAGTTTCATGTCTATATCCCTTTTTCCGTCAAGCGCGCTTAGATCGCGTCGCCGTCAGTTTCCCCTGTACGCACGCGCAAGGCGCCCTCTACGTCGAGTGTGAAAATCTTGCCGTCGCCGATTTTTCCGGTCTGAGCGGTCTTGGAAATCGTTTCAACGACTTGCTCGGCAAGCGCTTCTGAGACGACAATTTCGAGCTTCACTTTTGGCACGAAATTCACGGCATATTCTGCACCGCGATAGATTTCGGTATGGCCAGATTGAGAGCCAAAGCCCTTGATTTCTGTTACCATCATGCCCCGTACGCCGATTGCGGTGAGCGCTTCGCGCACCTCCTCGAGCTTGAACGGTTTGATCGCTGCAATGATCAGTTTCACGTCATTCCCCTTTGGTTGCGCGGGCTCCCCCGCTTCTTGATGCCCTCAACCAATGCAGCGCATGGCAAAGGGAGCAAGAAAACGCAGGGGGGCGAAAGCACAGAAAACGGGCAGAATGTCAGAAATTAATCAGTAATGCAGGGGTGTGCTTATTTTTTGTGCGGTCTAAATATGTGCAAAATTTCAGCACTCAGGAGAAACCAGCGCGAATCTGCCAGAAAACCACCCAAGCCCTGCGCCTTCGCCCTCGAAATACGCTTACCGAGTCGTTAAGGTGCCCCAAAACGAGCAGGTTGGACGAAGATCCATGTCACAAAACGGTTCCAAGCGCCCCACTTTGGTCGCGGATAAGCGGTACACAAAACCCAAACCGGCCAAGAAAACGGCCACCTCCAAGCCAAAGAAGGCCCCCAAACGGGCCAAAGCACCGCGTGGGCCGAAAAAACCCAAACGCAAATCGCCGCTGATCCTTGCGCTGCCCTTCGCGTTGATCCGCTGGATTTTTCGGCTTGTGTTCCGGTTGACGGCCGTTGGCGCGATTGTCGTCGGATTGATCGTCGTGGGCATGGCCGCTTATCAGGCGTCGCAGATGCCAGACCTCAACGAGATGCTGGACGGGCGTGCAAAAGGTTCGGTGACGCTCACCGACCGAAATGGGCAGGTGTTTGCGCAGCGCGGAAGCCAATTTGGCGGAACCATTTCTGCCAAGAACGTCAGCCCTCATTTGCGCAACGCGGTTGTCGCCACCGAGGACAAACGGTTTTATCGCCATTTTGGCGTGAGCCCGCGCGGGATTGCCTCGGCTGTGCGTATCAATCTGAGCGAAGGGCGCGGGCCGCTTTCTGGGCACGGCGGCTCAACACTGACGCAACAGGTCGCCAAATTATTGTGCCTTGGTCATCCCTATGATCCTAGCTCCGGGCAAAGCGAAGCCGAATATGAGGCCGAATGCCGCGAAGGGTCCATATCGCGCAAATTGAACGAGATGATTTATGCGATTGGTCTTGAGATTAAGTTCTCGAAATCCGAGATCCTGACGATCTACTTGAACCGCGCCTATATGGGGTCGGGCAACTATGGGTTCGAGGCGGCGAGCGAGTATTATTTCGGCATGTCCGCCAGCGAAGTTGGTCCCTCAGAAAGCGCGATGATGGCAGGGCTTTTGACAGCCCCCTCTCGGTATTCACCAGCACATAACTTTGATCGCAGCTGGGCGCGCGCATTGACTGTGATCCGGCTGATGAAAGACCAAGGCTTTTTGTCCGAGGCCGAAGCCGCCTACGCCAGCGCAAATCCCCCCATCCTTCAGCAAAACGCGATCACCAATGTGGCCGGGTATTTTGCCGATTGGGTGATGAAGGCAGGACCGAGCTTTTTCACCCGCGACACCACGGAAGACGTGGTGATCCGCACCACGCTCGATCCCAAAATCCAAAAAGCTGCTGAGGATGCGATCACTCATATCTTCGAAACCAAAATTCGCGAAGGTTCCAAAGCTCAAGCTGCGATTGTTGTGATGAGCGCGGATGGGGCGGTGCGCGCGATGGTGGGCGGCCGGGATCTGGACACGGCGGGCGGCTTCAACCGGGCCACCCAAGCCATGCGGCAAACCGGATCAGCCTTTAAGCCGTTGATCTACGCCGCCGCGCTTGATCTCGGGTATCGCTATGACAGCACGATAGTCGATGAACCCTTGACCATCGATGTGCCGGGATCGGGGCCTTGGTCGCCGCAAAACTACACCCGCAAACATTATGGCACCGTGACACTGACAGAAGCGCTCAAAAAGTCGCTCAACATTCCAGCGGTAAAACTCTCAGAAGCGGTTGGGCGCGAAAATGTGCGCACGGTGGCCTCGATGTTTGGTATTGAAAGCGACTTGGCGGCAGGGCCGTCCTTGGCGCTTGGGGTGTCGGAAACGACACTCTTGCAAATGACGGGCGCTTTCGCGGGCATATTGAATGGCGGATCTTCTGTCGCGCCTTACGGGCTTGTGGAATTGCGCCTTGAGGGCGATGCGACCCCATTGATGGAACAAGAAGGCGGGATTGGTGAACGGGTCATCTCGCAAAACGCCGCGCAACAACTGACTTATATGATGCATCAGGTCGTCGAGTCTGGCACGGGGTCGCGTGCAAAGGTGGCAGGCGTAGAGGCCGCCGGGAAAACCGGCACCACGAACTCGGCAAAGGACGCTTGGTTTGTTGGCTTTACTGCCGATTACGTAGCTGGCGTTTGGATGGGGTATGACGACAATACCCCATTGACGGGCGTGACAGGCGGCGGCTTGCCAGCGGAAATATGGCACGAGGCCATGGCGCGCATTTACGCCGGGCTTGAGGCGAACCCCTTGCCAATGATCCGCCCATCGCGCGAACCTGTGGTCAACACACAAGGCTCCACTTCCGCAGTCGGCACTACCCGCCGCGAACCGAGCAACCAACCAAATGCGGACGGGCTTCTCAACGTGTTGCGCGGTATTTTGGGGATCAACCAATAGGAGCACTGATTTAGACGTGACCGTTTGCAACGAACACGTTAATCAAATCCCAAGGCTTTGTTTAGACGATCAAGCGGGCGCCGGTTAGGCCCGCACAAGGAAGAGCAGATTATGAGCCGAAAACAAGACCAAAAAGGCCGTGACGAGCTGCGCGGTGCGATCAAAGAAAGCCGCGGCCTTTTTTGGGCGGCGGGATTGTTTTCGATTTTTGTAAACCTGCTGATGCTGACCGGCCCCATTTTCATGCTTCAGGTTTATGATCGGGTGCTGGGCAGCCGCTCAAAAGAAACCTTGATCGCACTTTTCGTGTTGATGGGGTTCTTGTTCCTGATGATGGGCATTTTGGACTATGCGCGTGGCCGCATTTTGGCGCGCATTGGCGCGAAACTTCAGGCCAACCTTGATCGCCGTGTGTTCTCTGCGGTGCTGCGCTATGAGGCATCCGGATTGCCCCGGCGCGAAGGCACGACCAACGGGTTGCGCGAACTTGAGGCGGTGCAACGCCTTCTCGCTTCTCCCGTGTTCACCGCCGCCTATGACATTCCTTGGACTCCCGTTTTCCTTGCTGGGATTTTGATCTTCCATCCCTATCTTGGAGCCTTGGCCCTCGTTGGTGGCGCGGTTTTGGTGCTGATTACGATCCTCAATCAATTGACCACACAGGCGCCGGTGCGCGGCGCGAACATGGCCTCGGTGCGCGCCGATCAAATGGCCGATGAATTGCGTTCGGAAGCCGAAATGGTGCGTGCGCTCGGCATGTCGGACGCCGCGTTTCAGCGCTGGCACATTGCGCGGCGCAAGGCTCTCGCGGATACAATTACCTCCTCGGATCGGTCAGGGCACTTCACGGCTCTGTCCAAAACCTTTCGAATGTTTTTGCAGTCGGCCATGTTGGGTCTTGGCGCGTGGCTGGTGCTTGAGGGGGAAGTGTCGCCGGGCGTGATGATTGCCTCTTCCATTTTGCTTGGTCGTGCCCTTGCGCCTGTTGATATGGCGATCAACCAATGGCCGCTTGTGCAAAAAGCGCGCCAAGGTTGGAGCTCGCTTGCCGGGCTTATGAGCGATGTGCCAGACGAGCCGCCTCGCACCTCCCTGCCGCGCCCCAAGGCGCGCCTCAAGGCAGAAAACCTCACACTCGTGCCGCCCGGCGCAACGCAAGCCAGCGTACGGATGGTGAATTTCGAAATGTTGCCGGGCGAAGCTATGGGCGTGATTGGCCCGTCGGGGGCTGGCAAATCCTCTGTCGCGCGCGCCATCACCGGGGTTTGGCGGCCTGCGGGGGGCAAGGTGCGCCTTGACGGGGCGGCACTCGATCAATTCGATCCTGCTGTGCTTGGACAGTACATTGGGTTTTTGCCGCAACGCATTCGGCTGTTTGACGGAACAATCTCTGAGAACATTGCCGGGCTTGAAATGAAGCCTGATGACGAAGCCGTGGTGCTCGCCGCCAAAAAGGCAGCCGCTCACGATATGATTGTGCAGCTTCCGCAGGGTTATGACACGCCGGTGCGCGGGGCGGGTGGCTTGCTGTCGGGCGGACAATTGCAACGCATCGGGCTTGCGCGCGCGCTGTATCATGATCCGGTCATTCTGGTGCTGGATGAGCCAAACTCGAACCTTGATAACGAGGGAAATAATGCGCTCAACGCCGCGATCCGTTCGGTGAAAGCTGCGGGAGGTGCTGTGCTGATTATGGCGCATCGCCCCTCTGCTATTCAGGAATGCGAGAAACTGTTGGTGATGGATGGCGGCATGGTCAAAGCCTATGGGCCGCGCGACGAGGTGCTGCAACGCACTGTGCAAAACGCCGCGCAAATCCAGAAATCCAGCAAACAGGGCCAAGGCGGTGGGGTTGTCTGATGAAAGATACGAAAAACGACTCAAACGCCGCAAATGCATGGTCCGCCCGCTTCCCTGTCACGCTCGGATTGATTGCCTTGTTGGTCTTGATAGGTGGATTTGGCACCTGGTCCGTGACCAGCCAAATCGCCGGGGCGATCATTGCGCCGGGGGCGATTGAGGTCGAGCAAAATCGCCAGGTGGTGCAGCACCCGGATGGCGGTGTTGTGGAGGCGCTTGTGGTGCGCGAAGGCGACACGGTTGCGGCGGGGGATGTTTTGATCCGGCTTGATGCGGGGCAAATTGCATCTGAGCTTTCCATCGCAGAAAACCAGTTGTTCGAATTGATGGCGCGCCGGGGACGGCTAGAGGCCGAGCGCGACGATCTGGAGACCATTGCCTTTGATCCCCTTCTTCTCAACTCTGGGTCCAAAGATGCGCAAGACCTGATGGATGGTCAGGTGCGTTTGTTTGAACAACGTCGCGAAAACCTTGCCTCTGAGGTGAGCCAGCTTGGCAAACGCATTGGCCAAATTGGCAGTCAAAACGAAGGCATCGCTGCGCAGCAAGCCGCCCTTGATAAGCAATTGGTGCTGATCACGCGCGAGCTGTCCAACAAACAGACCTTGCTCGACAAGGGGCTTGCGCAATCCTCCGCGGTTATGGCGCTTGAGCGTGAAGAGGCCGCGATTTTGGGGCAGCGCGGCGAGTTGATCGCGGAGCTTGCTCTCAATGAAGGGCGGCGGACCGAGATTGACATCGAGATCTTGAAAATACGGTCGCAAAGACGCGAAGAAGCGATTCAGACCCTACGCGACCTCGGATACCGTGAGTTAGAGCTTGCCGAACGTTTGCGCGCCCTCACCGAACAAATGGGACGTCTTGATATTCGAGCGCCACTGGCGGGAATTGTCCATGCGATGCAGGTCTTCGCGGAGCGCGAGGTCGTCCAACCAGCACAGCCGGTGCTCTATATTGTACCCCAAGACAAACGACTGGTGATTGGGGTGCGCGTTGATCCGATCCATGTTGATGAAATCCGTGTTGGCCAAGACGTGACCCTGCGCTTTTCTGCCTTTGACAGCCGGACCACGGCGGAACTCACGGGGCGTGTTGTGACGATTTCCGCCGACACGCTGGTGGATGAGGTCACGGGCCAAAGCTACTATCGCGCGCGTATCGAACTTCTGGATGGCGAGCTGGAAAAACTGCCGGAGGACGCGATTTTGATCCCGGGCATGCCAGTCGAGGCCTTTTTGCGCACCGATGATCGCAGCCCGTTGAGTTATCTCGTGGAGCCACTCAGCGATTATTTCAATAAGGCGTTTCGGGAGAGTTGATGTCCCAAACCCTGCCCGGCTGCTCGCATGACATGACATTTTGGAGGACGCTATGAGCAAGTTTGAAACGAAATTGGCAGCGCTTGGCGTCACTTTGCCCGACGCTCCAGCCCCGGCAGCAAACTACGTGCCTTTTGTTCAGGTCGGTCATGTTCTGCATGTATCGGGGCAGGTGTCGATGAAAGACGGCGCGTTTTGGGTTGGCAAACTCGGGGCGGACATGGACGCCGAGATCGGCGCTGAGGCTGCGAAATCCTGCGCTGTCTCTTTGCTGGCGCAGGTCAAAGCGGCATGTGGGGGCGATCTTGATCGGCTTGTGCGGGTTGTGAAGCTTGTGGGCTTTGTGAACTCCACGTCTGACTTCTCCGATCAGCCAAAGGTGATTAATGGCGCGTCCGACTTTATGGTTGAGGCGCTTGGTGATGCGGGGCGACATGCCCGCTCAGCCGTGTCCGCCGCCGCTCTGCCTTTTGGGGTGGCTGTTGAAATTGAGGGAATGTTTGAACTCAAATGATCCCCCTTCCAGAAAGCTTTATCAAACGCCCTCTTGCGCACCGCGCCTTACACGATGCGGCCAGCGGATTGCTGGAAAACTCCCTTGGTGCGGTGCGCGCCGCGACTTGGGCGAACTATGGGATTGAGATCGACATTCAGCTGTCGCGAGATGGTGTGGCGATGGTGTTTCATGACTATGACCTTGGTCGCCTCACTCAAGACACCGGCCCGGTCGCGCAGCGGACAGCGGCTGAGCTTGGACAGATCACGCTAAAGGGCATGGAGGAAGGAATTCCGACACTCGCTCAAGTGCTTGCGGAGGTCGAAGGTCGATCCCCCCTGCTCATCGAGATTAAGGATCAAGACGGGAATATGGGCGGGAACACCGGCACGATTGAGGCGGCAATCGCCCGCGCTCTTGAGGGGTATTCCGGCGATGTTGCTCTCATGTCGTTCAACCCTCATGCGGTGGCACATATGGCGAAATGCGCGCCAACGCGCCCGCGCGGCCTAACAACATGCGCCTTCGTTCCGAGCGATTGGCCAACTCTGCCCGAAACACTGTGCGCGGAGTTGGCGAAGATTTCAGATTATGAGCGGGTTGGCGCAAGCTTCATTTCCCATGATGTCAACGATCTTGGCTCTGCGCGTGTCAAGGCGCTCAAATCTAACGGGGCGAAAATTCTGACGTGGACAGTTCGATCGCCTGAGCAAGAGGCAAAGGCGCGCGAGGTTGCGGACAACATCACCTTTGAGGGCTACCGCGCGCCGTTCTAGGCTTGACGCGCCCCCTCTGCGCGCCATGTTGAAGACATGAATGACGCAGCCCTGACCCTCACAGTAATTGAAACCCTGACCGACATTTCACCCGCTGAGTGGGATGTTTGTGCGCGCGGCGATACCCCGTTTACGTCCCATCGGTTTTTGCTGGCGCTTGAGCGATCTGGCTCGGTTGGCCCGGGCACAGGCTGGGATCCTCGCTACTTGATTGTGAAGGACGCGCAAGGCGTGCTGGCGGTGGCGCCGATGTATGTGAAATCGCACAGCCAAGGCGAATATGTCTTTGATCACAGCTGGGCCGATGCCTTTGCGCGCGCAGGCGGGCAATACTACCCAAAACTACAGATCGCCGCCCCCTTTACCCCGGTCACAGGCCGCCGGTTTCTCACCCATCCGCGCGCAGAGGCGCGCGGCATGGCGGCGCTTGTGGAGGGAATGGTGAGCATCGCCGCTGACAATCAGCTGAGTTCGGTACACGTCACCTTTTGCACGGAGGCTGAAGCCACGGCGGGCGCGGCCATGGGGCTTATTCACCGAAGCGGCACGCAATATCATTGGGACAATGCGCAGTATGAGAGCTTTGATGATTTTCTCGCGACGCTTTCGTCACGCAAACGCAAAGCCATTCGCAAAGAGCGCGCGCAGGCGCAAGGATTTGGTGGTGAGATCAACAGCTACACGGGAGACGCGCTGCGCCCTGAACACTGGGATGCCTTTTGGCAGTTCTACCAAGACACGGGGGCGCGCAAATGGGGCACGCCCTATCTGACTCGTGGGTTTTTTGATGAAATTCAGAACACAATGCGCGACGATGTCTTGCTTGTTCTGGCCGAACGGGACGGTGTGCCGGTGGCGGGTGCTTTGAATTTCTTGGGCGCGGATTGTCTTTATGGGCGCTATTGGGGCTGTATTGAACACCACCCTGCGTTGCACTTTGAACTGTGTTATTATCAAGCGATTGATCACGCGATTGCGCGTGGCTTGGCGCGGGTTGAGGCGGGTGCGCAAGGCGACCACAAATTGGCGCGCGGGTATTTGCCAGTGACCACGCATTCCCTGCATTGGATTGGCCACGAAGGATTGCGCCGCGCGGTCGCAGAATTTGCGGCGCGAGAAGCGGAGGCCGTGGATCAGGACATTGAAATCCTCACATCAATGGGACCGTTTAAGCGTGGCTGATTGCCCAATTGACCGCGATGGCGATGCGGATCAAACTTTAAGGAACTCGAAAGGAGACCCCCATGAGCTATACAATTGATCGCCTCATTGAAGGCGCGGACTTTGAAGAGGTCGACGCGCGTACCCGCGCTGCTTTGGCGGAGGCTGGATTTGGCGTTTTGACTGAAATAGACGTCAAGGCGACGATGAAAAAGAAGATCGACAAGGATATGGATGGGTATCGCATTCTTGGCGCTTGCAATCCGGGCATGGCATGGCAGGCGATTGCTTTGGAGCCGAAAGTGGGCGCAATGCTTCCGTGCAATGTGATTTTGCGTGCGGTGGATGGTGGCGTGGAAGTGAGCGCCATTGATCCGCTCGCCTCTATGGCCGGGATTGACAACTCTGCGCTGAAAGACGTGGCGGGTCAGGTCAAAGAGAGTCTCGCGGGCGTGATCGCCAAGCTATGAGCGCAAGATGTGGGGGCCAGCCCCCACACCCCCGAGGTACTTGAAAACCAAAGAAAGCAACTCACGAGTTTGCTCTCGGTATTATGGCAAGTGCGGCGACAGTGTGAAGGCCCAAGGCCCGCAGCGACAACGAAGACTTGGTCTCATCAAGATGAAAAGATCGGATGCACGTTGCGCGCCACATGGGGCCAAGGGCGGATTCTTACAGGGCGGCGACCATTGCTTCGCCACCGGAAATCTCACAAACACCGGAGTTTTCTTCGGCGTGGAGCACTGTCACAACCCCGTCTTCTGCCGCAAGCGCAAATCGTTTTGAGCGCGCGATCAACCCGGCTGGGGGCGCGTCAAACCGCATTCCCAAAGCTTCGGTGAGTGCACATTCTGCATCAGACAGTGTCACAATTCCTGCTGCGTTTGCGCCGGTCGCCTCGCCCCATGCGGCCAAGACGAAGGGATCGTTGACGGACACGCAAATCACCTCCTCCACACCTTTGGCTGCCAGCTCATCTTTTACGCGGATAAAACTAGGCACATGGGCGGAATGGCAGGTGGGCGTGTAGGCGCCGGGGACAGCGAAAATAACGACTTTGCGACCTTTCGTAAGCGTGTCCAGATCAACGGGCGCAGGGCCTTCGCTGCCCATTTGGGTCAGGGTCACTTTCGGTAGTTTTTCACCAACTGAAATTGTCATCTTTTTCGCTCCTCTTCGCGTTGCATTTTCAATCGCCAGCATTATAGGGTCTGAAGCCAATGAACAGGGAGAACTTCATGGAAAACGTAGTTGTTATCGGCGCAGGCCAAGCGGGGGCTTCCCTTGTGGCGAAACTGCGTGCCAGTGGGTTCGAGGGAAAAATCACGTTGATTGGAGAAGAAACCGTACCACCCTATCAGCGCCCTCCCCTGTCCAAGGCATATTTGCTTGGCGAAATGGCGCTTGAACGGCTGTATTTGCGCCCGGAAGCCTACTATGAAGATCAATCAATTTCGCTGCGCCTTGGGGCGCGGGTTGCAGAGGTGGATCCTGCGGCGAAAGTTGTGCGTTTGGAAGGCGGTGAAGAACTGCCCTACGACAAATTGGCCTTTACCACGGGGTCGATCCCCAACAGGTTGCCGGCGGCGATTGGTGGTGATTTAGGCGGGGTTTATACTGTGCGCACGCTCGCGGATGTGGACGCGATGAGTCATGAGTTTGCTCAAGACCGTCATGTCTTGGTGATTGGTGGTGGTTACATTGGGCTTGAGGCGGCGGCTGTCGCCACCAAGAAAGGTATGAAAGTCACGCTTTTGGAAATGTCGGAGCGGATTTTGCAGCGGGTGGCATCGCCGGAAACTTCGAATTATTTCCGCGATCTCCACGGTGAAAATGGCGTTGATCTGCGCGAAGGCGTTGGGCTGAAAACGCTCATCGGCGACGGGCATGTTTCAGGAGCTGAGCTGACAGATGGCGCGAGCCTTGAGGTGGATTTTGTGGTTGTCGGCGTTGGTATTCGACCTGCAAGCGATCTGGCCCAAGCCGCTGGGGTGGTGCTGGAAAACGGGATCAAAACGAATGAGTTTGGCGAAACATCTGACCCGGATATTTATGCAGCGGGCGATTGTGCGTCTTTCCCGCACGAAGGGGCGCAGCTTCGTTTGGAAAGCGTGGGCAACGCGATTGATCAGGCGGAAATCGTGGCGCGAAACATGCTGGGCGAAGGGGTCGCCTATGTTCCAAAGCCGTGGTTTTGGTCCGATCAGTATGACACAAAGTTACAAATCGCTGGCCTGAACACGGGGTATGATACAATTGTCACCCGGCGCGCCGGAGAAGCCGTGAGCTTTTGGTATTACCGCGCGGATACATTGCTCGCAGTGGATGCGATGAATGACCCGCGTGGCTTCATGATCGGTAAGCGTTTGATTGAGGGAGGGAAATCACCGGAAAAGGCCGCGATTGCTGATCCTGACACAGACCTCAAAGCCCTGCTCAAAGCGTGAGAATTATTGCTGGGCAGTATCGCGGATTGGCGCTGGCGAATGTCGGTAAAGGCGATGCGGGCGCGCATTTGCGGCCAACAACTGACCGCGTGCGCGAAAGCTTGTTTTCGATGTTGAGCGGTGGGCGCTTTGGGGCGCCAATTGAGGGCGCGAAAGTGCTCGATCTCTTTGCGGGCACTGGTGCACTTGGGTTTGAGGCGCTCTCACGCGGGGCGGCGCATGTGACATTTGTGGATGACGGGCGGGTTGCGACTGGCTTGATCCGAGAAAACATCAACAAGTTGAGCGGGAGTGAGCGCGTCACCAAGGTGATCAAACGCGATGCGACGAAGTTGCCTGACGCTGATGAAGCCTATTCCTTGGTGTTTCTTGATCCGCCCTACGGAAAAGCGCTTGGCGAGCGGGCGCTTGAGGCAGCGCTCAAAGGGGGATGGATTGCGGCCGGTGCGCTCATTGTCTGGGAGGACAATACCCCGGTGACTTTGCCCCAAGGGGTCGAGTATCTGGATGAGCGGCGCTATGGTGACACTGTGATCACCATTTGCGAGTACGCATAATGAGCCTTGCTGACGCCCCTTCCGATCCTGTCGTGATCAATGTCGATTTTTCGACAGTGCCGATGATGGACTTTGCGGTGGCAATATTGCGGGCAAATCGCAGAAAAAGGGACATTGCGGCAACCTTTGGGGCGCTGTTTGTCGGGTCGGTCCTTGGGGCGTTGCTGGTGCTCCGCTTTGGGCCGCTAAACTATGACTTGGCGTTTTTTCGCCTCACCGTGCCTATCATAGGCGCTCTCATTGCTGCGCTGATCGTGATGCGCCGCCAATCACGCCGCCATTGGGACAGCTTGCAAAACTGCGCGTTTTACAAAACGCCGGTGACGCTGCGCCTTGATCATGATGGGATCCGTGGCATGGAGTTCGTGGCGATTCCTTGGCGGGTGGTGAACCGGATCGCAGAAATCGACGAGGGTATCGCGTTGCAATACACCCCCATGCATTACGTCCCGATCATGGACAACGCCCTGCCAGAGGGAATGGATCGGGCTGCGCTTATCGCACGCATTGAAGCTTGGCGCGCATGAGGGAAATTCTGATTGATATTGATTGGACATCGTTTAACAGGCGGAAAATCCTGTCCGAGCTTTTGCGCGCGCATCTTGGAAAACGCCGGATGTGGCTTGAATTCGGCGTCGTTGCGCTGGTCTTTTTGGTCTCATCGGCTGGGGTCATCTGGGTTCAGGGCAACCGCTATGATCCCCTCGCGGCCTACCCGGTATTCTTTGCCATTTTCGCCACGGTTTGGGTCCTCAGGCGTCGCGCGCTAGACATGGACAAAAGCGCCTTGGCGGCCCCGTTTCGGCAAACACCCAACACAGTTCGCTTGACGCCGGAAGGGGTCTCGGCGGCGTCGTTTCTGGTGTTGGGCCTGCGTTGGGACATGATCACGAAGGTTCGCGAGCGCAATGATGGGGTCTTATTGCTCTTGTCGCCGCTTGAATTTGTTTGGCTGCCAGATGCGGGGCTGCCTGATGACGTTGATCGCGCGGCCCTCCTTCGGCAAATTGAGGAGTGGCGCAGATGACGCTGAAAGCTGTTTTGTTCGATTGCGATGGTGTTTTGGTGGATAGCGAGCCTGCGGCCTTTGAGCTGATCGGCGAAGAGCTGGCCGCGCATGGATTGCACCTTTCGCATGAAGAGCTTGAAGCCCATTTTGTTGGCGGCACGATCCACATCGTCTTTGAGAAATCACGCGCCATGGGTGCAGATTTACCCGATGGGTGGGTCGACCACTTTTATGAAAAGCTCTACGCGAGGCTGGCCAAGGGCACTGCTTTGTTTCCCGGCGTTGAGGCGCTTTTGGACGCGCTTGACTGGGCGGGGATTAAATACGCGGTTGGCTCAAACGGGACACAGCGCAAAATGCGCACCACCCTTGGCCAGCATTTGAGTGTCTGGGATCGCTTACAAGGAAACTTGTTTTCGGGTCAGGAGCTTGGTTGCCCAAAACCTGATCCCGCGTTGTACCTCACAGCTGCCAAGAGCCTCGGTGTTGCGCCTGAAAACTGTGTTGTGGTGGATGACAGCGCGACCGGGTGCCAAGGCGGGTTGAACGCCAAAATGCGCACGATCGGCTTTGCTTCGGGCAAGCGCGAGGGGCTAGATGCGCTTGGCATCGAAGTCGCGCGCGACATGAGCGAATTGAGAGAGCTACTTGGAATTTAGCTGTAGGTCGGGTGGAATTTGCCGCCTGGGGACAGCGTGAAAATCTCTGCGCCCGTTGAGGTGATGCCGATTGAGTGCTCAAACTGCGCCGACAGCGATTTGTCGCGTGTCACCGCTGTCCAGTCGTCCGCCAAAACTTTTGTTTCCGGGCGACCAAGGTTCACCATCGGTTCAATTGTGAAGAACATACCCTCTTGCAAAACCGGGCCTGTGCCGGGGCGCCCGTAGTGCAATACGTTTGGCGGGGCGTGAAAGACCATGCCAAGCCCATGGCCGCAAAAATCGCGCACAACCGACATACGGGCCGCCTCAACGTAACTTTGGATCGCATAGCCGATGTCCCCAAAGGTATTGCCCGGCTTCGCAGCCGCAATCCCGCGCATCAGGCTTTCGTGGGTGACTTCGATCAGCCGTTCGGCTTTGCGCGGCAGTTTCCCGGCCACATACATACGCGATGTATCGCCAAACCAACCTTCCACAATCACAGTCACATCAATGTTCAGGATGTCGCCATCTTTGATTTTCTTATCGCCCGGAATGCCGTGGCAAACGACATGATTGAGCGAAATACAGGACGCGTGTTTATAGCCCTTGTAGCCAATGGTGGCCGAGGTCGCACCGGCATCATCGACCATCTTTTCAATCGCGGCGTCCAACTCGCCGGTTGTCACTCCGGGCACCACAAGCGGGATCACCGCGTCCAATATCTCAGCCGCGAGCTTACCCGCCTTATGCATCCCGGCGAAATCTTCGGGGTCATGCAGACGAATACCTTCGCGGGTGATGCGGTGATGCTTGTCCAAGGGGCGCTCCTTTGTTGTTGCGCCCTAGATAATCCAGTTTGTTGCAGGGCACAACGCATGGGCTTGCGTGATCCTTGACCCATGTGCAAGATTTGATCAAGCGAACAACAACCTCGGATGTCCCTATGCGCCTGCTGTATTCGGCTCTTTCTCTGCTCGCTCTCTCTGCCGATCCCGGCTTTGCAGCGTCCTGTGAAAAACAGATCAAACGGCTGTTTGACGGCGGTGTGATGGACCCGTTTGAGCGGGGACCGCGCGAGGAGGTTGTGGTGGAAGTTCACCCAGATGGGACGCAAAACCCGATGCAGATTGTTCGCTGGGAAAGCCCTACCAAGGTCATCACGCAGATGAACGGGATGCACATTCTTCAGTACGGCACAGGCATGTATATTGGCGAAAGTTGGGAAGGCCCTTGGGCAAAACAACAAGAGTTGAGCTTTGACCCGGAGGAGCAAGCGCGCAGCACGTCTCGCAGCTACACGGACAACATGTCAAATGCTGACTGTGGCAAGGTGGATGGGCTGAAAACCTACGCGTTTCACTATCAGGCGGGCAGCAAGCAAGGCGAGAGCTGGTGGGAAGGCGACTTGATATTATTCATAGGCGACAACGGGTTGCAACGCATGGAGGAACGCAATTCCGCCGCGTCTTGGGCGCCAGAACCTAAGGCCAGCACCATGATCACCACAGTGACCCAGAGGCCGGATTTCGGGATTACCCCGCCGCAAGAGTAAACGGCAAAGACTGGCCGAGCGTTATGGATTTAGGTGTTATCTGGGCGCGATAGGCGAGCACCTCGACCCCTCGCGCAATCGCGGCCCTCAGGGCCTTGTCATAGTTCGGGTCGATGTCCGCAGCGACCGTGACCTGTTGCGCATCTGTGCGTTGTATAAGGAAAAGCACAACAGCCCGGTGGCCCGATTTTGCCATCTGCGCCAACTCGCCCATATGTTTGGCTCCGCGCGCCGTGACACTATCGGGGAATTCCATTGCACCGGGGGCGCGGCACAGGGTCACGGACTTCACCTCAACATAGCAATCCGGAAAACCCGGCTGTGTCAGCAAAAAGTCGATGCGGCTTTTCTCACCGTATTTCACTTCTGCGCGCAGGGTTTCGTACATGGCAAGTTCAGGGATTTCGCGCGCCTCAAGGGCCGCTTTGAGCATCCGGTTTGGTATCGCCGTATCCACCCCGGTAAAGTGCCCGTCCTCGTGTTCGATCAATCGCCAGCCGAAGTTTAACTTCTTCTTTGGGTCATCATTTGGCTCCAGCCAGACGCGCGTGCCGGGCGTTGCCATGCCCAACATCGAGCCGGGATTGGCGCAATGCGCCGTGATTTCGCGCCCATCCTCAAGGCGGCAATCCGCGAGAAAGCGTTTGTACCGTTTGATCAATGTGGCGGGTATGAGAGGCGTTTGAAATTCCATGTTCCGACATTGGCGTTCGTCCCGCGAATTGTCCACGCTCCGCTTGCCCT
Source organism: Maritimibacter sp. (assembly GCA_050633625.1). Taxonomy (GTDB): domain Bacteria; phylum Pseudomonadota; class Alphaproteobacteria; order Rhodobacterales; family Rhodobacteraceae; genus JBOEGW01. The sequence continues at coordinate 451,668 of JBOEGW010000003.1, forward strand.
TGGCGATCAAAGGGGTAGTCTGCGCCCAGCACATTGGAGAGCCAGAATGACAAATCCCACAGCCGCTATGCTCGTGATCGGGGACGAAATCCTGTCCGGGCGCACCCGCGATTCCAACATGTATCATTTGGCCCGCGAACTGACGGCGCATGGGATTGATTTGCTTGAAGTGCGGATGGTCTCGGATGATTCATCCGCGATTGTGAACGCTGTGCGCGCTCTTTCCGACAGCTATGACCATGTGTTCACGTCAGGGGGCATTGGCCCGACCCACGACGACATTACCGCTGATTGCGTTGCTGAAGCTTTTGGAGATCATATTGATGTTCGCGATGATGCCCGCGCTTTGCTTATGGCATTTTTCGAGGGGCGCGGCGTGGAAGCAACCGAGGCGCGGATGCGCATGGCACGTATTCCCGACAGCGCCACTTTGATCGAAAATCCGGTTTCCATCGCACCGGGGTTCACCATTGGAAATGTGCATGTCATGGCCGGGGTGCCGCGTGTTTTTGAGGCGATGGTGGCAAGCGTCCTTGCCACCACGAAAGGCGGCGCGCCGTTGTTGTCACAAAGCATACGCATCGACCTGCCAGAAGGCGAAATCGCCGGACCTCTTGGGGCATTGGCGGAGCGGTTTCCCGACCTCTCAATCGGCTCCTATCCGTTTCAGAAAGACGGCGCCTTTGGTGCCAATATCGTTGTGCGAGGCGCAGATGGCGCAAAAGTGGACGCGGCAATGGTGGAGCTGGCAGGACTGTTTCCGGGGGCGGTCGGGTGAGCGACAATCTCCCCACCCCTCACATGATAAGACGTGCGATCGAAGCGACAGCACCGCATGGCGGATCCCGGTCTGATACGGTCTGGCTTGGCTCGGCCACCCATTTGGCGGGCGACAAAAAGCTCGGTTCAGGCGTGGTCTATGCCATGTGGCCCCCTCTCCATATTGTCTCGGAAATCTGGGCCGCAGGCGGCATGAACGCGGATCAGCGCGCGACAATGGACGCGGTGAAAGCGCCCAAAGCAGGCCTGCTTGCGCGATCAGGACAAGCCCGTGGCGGGGCGGCGTTTGTCGCGCTTTCGAATGAGGTTTGCGTGGTGCACGCGCTTGAGGTCGATGCGCATCATCGGCGGCGCGGTGTTGGGGCGCTGCTTCTGAAAACCGCTTCGGTTTGGGCTTTGGATCAGGGCGCAACCCAGATTGCGCTTCGCGCGCCAACAGAAAATGTAGCGGCGCAGGCGTTGTTTGCGCATGTTGGGATGGATTTGCTTGCGGCCTCCGACTAACCTTTCAGTTCAGAAAGGGAAGCCAATGAGCGACAAAATTATGGCCCTCGACCTGCCGATGGTCGATCCGTTGCCGCCCGAAACGCAAAAATATTTCGATATTTGCCGCGAAAAATTGGGGATCGTGCCCAACGTACTCTCCGCGCATGCCTTTGATATTGATAAACTAAACACCTTCACCGCGATGTATAACGATTTGATGTTGTCCGACAGCGGGTTGAGCAAACTGGAGCGCGAAATGATCGCCGTTGTGGTCAGTTCTTGTAACAAATGCTGGTATTGCCTTGTGGCGCATGGGGCAGCGGTACGTGAATTATCCGGTGATCCGAAGCTCGGTGAAGCGCTTGTGATGAATTTTCGGGTCGCCAATCTGGACGCAAAGAGGCGGGCGATGCTGGAGTTTGTGGAAAAGCTCACCGAAACCCCCGCTAAAATCGACGCGCCGGATCGTGCACAACTTCGCGACAAGGGCTTCACGGATCGCGAGATTTTCGATATCGCCTCAGTTGCGGCATTTTTCAACATGACAAACAGGGTTGCCGCCGCGACGGAAATGCAGCCCAACGACGAGTATCACGCCCAATTCAGATGAAGCGGTTTTTCTATCTCCTCTTTTGCTGTGTCGCCGTTCCGGAGGCTGGTTTTGCGCTTGATCCCGTGAGTCTTCCGGCGGGTGCTCAGTTGCGCTTTGAGGATGCAAGTGATGTCGACGGGTACGCGATGCCGATCGGTCCTTTTGATGGTGAGCGCATCCAAACGCGCGCCACCTCTGGCGCTGTGACAAAGCGTGCATGGCGGATTGGTGGCACCGGGCAATCTACGTTTCAGATTTACATTGCCCTCAAGACTCAGCTCGAAGCGCAAGGCTATAACATCTTGTTTGAATGCGACGAGGAGAGCTGTGGCGGCTATGACTTCAGGTTTGGCACGACGGTGATTGATGAGCCGGAAATGCATGTGGATCTGGGCGACTTTCAATTTCTGTCCGCGCAGCTGCCCGGCGAGAGCGGTGATGCGACCTCCATTTTGGTGAGCCGTTCGGCCAATGCCGGGTTTGTGCAAATGATCCATGTAGGGCCAACGGGCAGCTTGCCCGCGACAACCATTGCCTCCACCAAGGCGGGACCGCCGGCCCAAGCGCCTAATGTTGAACTGAGCGAAATTGGCAGTGCGATGGAGGGCCTTGGCCGCTACATCATGGCCGATTTGGTGTTTCAAACAGGAACCACAGCATTGGGTGACGGCAGCTACCAGTCGCTTTCCGATTTGGCCGGATATTTGGTGGCCAACCCGAAAAAGAGGGTCGCGTTGATTGGTCACACCGATGCGGAAGGCTCGTTGGCGGCGAATATTACAGTGTCAGAACGGCGCGCTGCGAGCGTGAAAGAGCGGCTCGTGCGTGACTTCGGCGTGCCGCAAGCGCAACTCGAAGCCAAGGGGATTGGCTACCTTGCGCCGATTGCATCGAACCAAACAGAAGAGGGGCGCAACGCCAACCGGCGCGTTGAGGCGATTTTGATTTCGACTGAGTAACGCCGAGTTAGGGTTATTTCACCGGCGCCATTGCGACGAGGAGATCGTGCAATTTGCTTAGCGGATACGGGTTTTCCACGGCACCGCGCGCGACGAGATCGTCGACTCCAAGGTAACACCCGTAAACAAGCGGGGCGAGGTCCGGATCCCTCAGTCCGATGCTGGCGAGCACATCTTGGACCATTGCAAGGCGCGCGCGATCTATCTCACTCAATGCGGCGGCGACCTCAGAATCCGCCAAAGCCCAGGCGCGCATGGCTGTGTCAATTCGGCGTCCGCCAAACTCCGTATCCGGACCCTGAGCGGCACGCCTTACGAGCAAAGCAAGTCGTTCTACGCCGGGTGGAACTGCGCTAATGTCCGCCTGAACCTCCTCGACGACCTTTTGGCGCCACAGGCGGAGCATGCTCGCTTTCAGGTCTTTGAAGCCTTTGAAATGCCAGTAGAATGATCCTTTTGTCGCCCCCAATGACTTTGCGAGTTGGTTGATTTGTACGGAGGCTGGACCTGTTTCGGCGAGGGCGCGAAAGCCGGCTTTTATCCAATCATCCGGCGCTAGGTATTCTTTGGGAAGAGCTTTGGGCATGATGGCACCATACCATCCGGTATTGACTCCCACAAGCCCGTCCCTTAGCACAGTACCACCGGTATGGCGCGAAAGGACAGGCAATGGAAAAGCTCGCGAAAATACGTGTCTCCCCCGGTTATTTGCGACGATACCATCGCGCTTCGGCTATTGGTCTCGCTGCATTCATCGCCCTTCACCTGCTCAATCACCTCGCACTCCTGATTGGCCCCGAGGCACATATCGCAGTCCAAAATGTGCTGCGTCGATTTTACCGCGCGCCCTTCATTGAGCCGCTCTTGCTGGGCGCTTGTGCGCTGCAGGTGCTCACAGGGCTAAAACTGGCATGGTCCCGGCGCTGGCCACCTTTGTTTTGGCACCGTCTTCAGCTCATAAGCGGCCTTCTCATCGCGGCCTTCCTTGCTGTGCACGTGAGCGCGGCCCTCTTCACGCGCGCGACTCAACCCGACATAGACACAACAGTATATTGGGCCGCGGCCGTGGTGAGCCGCCCCGCCTTTGCCGCGTTTTTCGCGCCCTATTACCTCATAGGCGTTGCAGCCGTGTTTGCGCATCTCGCGGCCTTTATGGCGTTGAAACGTCGAAAATCGCGCATGGCTCAGGTTATTTTTGCGAGCGGCGTTTTGGTTGGGGGGCTGATTGTTGCCGGTTTAATGGGCGTGTTTGGCGCAATCGACTTGCCCCCCGCCTATCAAACCTATCTCGATACCTATGGCGCAAAATAACAAAGCACCAGCGCGGGACTTCCGGCTGGTGCTTGTTGCCAGTGCTGGCAAAAGAAAGAAGCTGGGCGTTTTCCCGCGCCCACCGGTCCCTTTCGGGATTACCAGTTATCGGGGCCTTTGCCCTGAAAACCAGCCACGAGGAAGTCGATGAACGCGCGAACCTTAGGCTGTGTGAAACGGCCGGGCGGGTACACGGCATAGATGCCTTGGGTATCGGTGGGCAGCTCTGGGATCGCATCCACGACCAAACCCTGATCAAGCGCATCCGAGTACAAAAAGCTTGGCAAATACGCGATTCCAAGTCCGGCTACTGCGGCGTTCAGCAAAGATTGCCCATCATTCACAGAAAGCCACCCAGCGGTGCGCACTTGGCGAACTTCGCCGGATGCAGCGGGGATTTTCCACACGTTGCCGGAGGATTGGCTGGAGTAGTGCAAGAGTTTGTGATCATTCAAATCGTCGATCCGCTCAGGACGGCCATATTTTTCGAAATAGGCTGGGCTGGCGACCATACGACGCGTTGTTTCGGCGATTTTGCGGGCACGCAGGGAGCTGTCTTCAAGCTCACCAACACGGATCGCCATATCAAAGCCTTCAGAGATCAGTTCAACGTAGCGGTTGTTCAACACCATGTTGACGTTCACATCCGGGAAATCGAGCAGGAAGTCACCGAGCACTGGGGAAAGGTGATTGACCCCAAAATCAGTGGCCACGGAAATCCGCAACAAACCGGAAGGCGCGGATTGCATCGAGGTGACAAGCGCGTCGGCTTCCCCAGCGTCGTTCAGAACGCGGCGCGCACGGTCGTAATATGCCAACCCAATTTCCGTCGGACTTACCCGGCGGGTGGTCCGGTTCAAAAGCCGCGCACCAAGACGGGCTTCCAGCGAAGACACATGCTTTGAGACTGCGGATTTCGAAATCCCCATCTTCTTAGCAGCATCCGTGAAGCCCCCTTGATCCACCACAGTGGCGAAGGCTTCCATTTCAGTCAGTCTATCCATCTTGCTTCTTTCTACAGTCTTCGCCCCAACGAGGAATTGTATCGCCCCAGATTGGGGCAAGACTGTGATCGGACCTAGACAATTGCGCGATATTTACACGAATTGGTTAAGGCACGGAAACGCTCGGCAGCGGGGCGATTCTCAGGAAAAGCACTGATTTCATTCTAGTTTCCTATGCAGGAAAGGAAACAACTTCGTCACCGGGATGCCATTGTTTATGCTTTTGCATCACTTTCGCGAAACAATCCGACGCTAAGAACCGCTCAAGCCAAGGGGCCAGATTTGGCAGGTCTTGGGCATCGAACCAGTCTTTGTCGATGAACGCGAACTGGCGCACGAAGGGTAAAATCGCATAATCTGCGAGCGTTTGGCGCCCAAACAGCCAGTCGTCCAGCTGCGCATCCAGCTCTTTCAGATAGGAGAGTGCTGCTGCACGATGCCCGTCACGATCCTCGTCGGGATAGCGCGTGTGGTATTTTGTGCGATCCAGCGCATGTTTAAACGGCCCTTCGCAGTCTTCAATCAACCGCCACCCTTCTTTCGGCATGTTGAGCCAGCCTTCGGGGTCATTTTGCTCAAGTGCCCATATCATGATGTCACGGCTTTCATCGACTGCGCCCATATCCGTCACAAGACACGGCACCGTGGCCGAAGGCGAGACCTTAAGAAACGCATCAGGTTTGTCGCGCAACACGACTTCGCGCAACTGCACGCGAATCCCCGCCTGAGCAATCGCCAGCCGCGCACGGATTGCATAGGGGCAGCGGCGAAAGGAATAGAGGATTGGCGTCATGTCTCAAAACCTACCGCCCGGCGTGCGCGACTACAAGGTCGCGGCCAGCCGGGTGCCCTGATCAATCGCGCGTTTAGCGTCCAGCTCGGCGGCAACATCTGCGCCGCCAATGACATGAGGCGTTTTCCCGGCTGCAATCAACGCATCGGCAAGGCTCCGATTTGGCACTTGGCCTGCGCACATGATCACATTGTCCACCTCGATCACCCGCGGATTCTCGCGCGCTTCACCGCTTGTGACATGCAAACCTTGCGCATCAATACGCTCGTAGTTCACGCCGCCCACCATTGAAACGTTCTTCATTTTGAGCGCCGCGCGGTGAATCCATCCGGTTGTTTTGCCAAGCCCTTTGCCCAAGGCGGTTGTCTTGCGTTGCAACAATGTGATGTCGCGCGCAGAGGGTTCGGGCTGCGGACCTTCGGGCGACAGCCCCGCACGATGCGTTTCAGGGTCGCTCACGCCCCATTCTTTTTGCCACAGCGCAGTGTTCATCGTTGGGCTTTCGCCCTGATGCGCGAGGAATTCGGCCACATCAAACCCAATGCCCCCCGCGCCGATCACCGCGACACGCGCGCCCACCGGAGCCTTGCCCGCCAAGACCTCTATATAGGAGAGCACATTGGCCCCTTCTTGGCCGGGAATACCGGGGTCACGCGGCGATACGCCGGTCGCAATAATCACCTCATCAAACCCCGCAAGCTTCTCCACGGTGGCCTCCACACCGAGGTTTACCTCGATCGGCGACGCGTCAATCATGGTCTTGAACCACTCAATCAAGCCTTTGAATTCCTCTTTGCCCGGAATGCTGGCAGCCATATGCAACTGCCCGCCTAGAGCGTCTGCTTTGTCCAACAGGGTGACGTGATGGCCTCTTTTGGCAGCCGTCATCGCCGCTGAAAGCCCAGCCGGCCCAGCGCCCACCACAGCGATTGATTTCGGGGTCTCAGCCGGCGCAATCACCAGCTCAGTTTCGTGCCCCGCGCGCGGATTCACCAAACAGGACGAAATCTTGCCCGAAAACGTATGATCCAGACAGGCTTGGTTGCAGGCGATACAGGGCGCGATTTGCGCGGCCTTGCCCGCCTCTGCCTTCGCGACGAAATCGGGATCTGCCAGAAATGGCCGCGCCATTGAAACCATATCGGCGGCGCCCGCTTCGATCAGTTCGTCACCAAGCTCAGGGGTATTGATGCGGTTGGACGTAATGACGGGGATCGACACTTTGCCCATCAGCTTTTGTGTCACCCAAGCGAAACCGCCGCGCGGCACCGAGGTTGCGATCGTGGGAATACGTGCCTCGTGCCAGCCAATGCCTGTGTTGATGATCGTGGCGCCCGCCGCTTCCACCTCGTTGGCGAGCTGCACCACCTCGTCAAATGTTGATCCATTTGGCACGAGGTCGATCATGGACAACCGGTAAATGACGATAAAGTCAGGGCCAACCGCCTCGCGCACGCGCTTCACAACCTCAATCGGGAGCCGCATCCGGTTTTCGTATGACCCGCCCCATTGATCCGTTCGTTTGTTCACATGGGTTACAAGAAACTGGTTCAGGAAATACCCTTCCGACCCCATGACCTCGACACCGTCATAGCCCGCTTCGCGCGCACGTTTGGCGGCTACGGCAAAATCGTTGATTTGTTTCTCGATTCCTGCCTCGTCGAGTTCCTTTGGCGGGAAGGGAGAGATGGGTGATTTTATGGGTGACGCAGAGACGCAATTGGGGCCATAGGCATAACGACCCGCGTGCAGAATTTGCATGGCGATTTTGCCACCCGCTTCGTGGACGCGATCCGTCACGATTTTGTGGTTGGCAATATCCTGCTCGGTATATAGCCCCGCCGCACCCGGAAATACGCCAGCTTCCTCACTTGGTGCAATGCCACCCGTCACCATGAGGCCCACACCGCCGCGCGCCCGTTCTGCGTAATACTCCGCAACCCGATTCCAATCACCGCGTTCTTCAAGACCCGTGTGCATAGAGCCCATGAGAACGCGGTTTTTCAACGTGGTAAAGCCAAGGTCGAGCGGGGCAAGCAGGTGCGGATAATGTGTCATGTGGTCCTCCGTTTGGGAGGAGGATAACGGCCGACGTCGGCTTGTCACCCCAGAACGCCGCGTAAAGTTGACGTTCGCGTCACGCTGGGCGCGTTATCCACATTCAATACAATGACGCCGAAATGCGCGTTTGAGCATATCCAGCTCAGCGCGCAACAGTTCCATTTCCGCGCGAAAATCTTCGTCCAAAGGCTGGCCGGTCACAACGGCAAAGGACGCGAGCCGTTCATCGGTCTTGCGATCGGTGATCAGGAAGGTTTGCACCCCCTCCGACAACAACTCGATCGGAATTGGCACGGATAACAAAAATTGCCCCTCGACGTCCGGGTCTTCGCGCAGCACAAAATCCTCAAGCTCAACAGTTTGATGCGTGACCAGCACATCGGGAGGCGTTTCTGCGCCGGTGATCACGCCTTCCCAGACGCCAGCATGAATACGGGTTTTGGTAAGGACAAGCTCGGCCATCGACGCGGCTCCTATACTTCGGCACGCGGACGCCGTGAGAAATTCACGTCCCGCAACATAATTTGGTTCATTTCCGGGCCTTCGAAGATCAAGTCGATCCAGGCCCGCTCCACCCGCTTTTCGTTGAGGTTGGTATAGGCGAGGTCGAAATCCACAACGATATCATCCGCGTCCAGCGGCAATTCACGAACCAATTGTTCGGTATTTGGGCCGTGCTGGATATTGAGGCGGGCAAAAATTTCGAGTGGTTTTTCGGTCTCGCAAACTGTGCTCATGCGCAGGATATGTTTGCGTTGCAATCCGCGCACAGCACTGTCGGGCAAATCCACCACGAGCGACAGGAACGAGCCGTCAAATTCAAACACATCAAGGCGAAAGCCAAAGGGGGCGAGATCGGATTCGCGTGCGTTGCGCAGCTGGCGCACTGTCAGCTCAGACACCCGGCAATCGTGAAACAGGGTCACTTCCTCGCCAAAACGCGTTTTGCTTTCAACAGCAGCGTGACCAGGCGGATACACGGGTCCACGCCAAAGCATAGGCCGATAGGACCAGTCTGAATGCAACGGTTTTTGAAACGCATTTGAGCCAATGATCGGCAGCGCAAGCCGCCCGTTTGCTACAAACAGAACGCGGTCCGTGACCTGGCGAATTTCCAAAGCCCGCAGGCGGATGCGGCGCAGTACCTCAATGCTTACCGTATCGGCAGCCGCGGCGATGCGCCCCCAACGGGCCATCATGATTTTGTGCAAGAGGAGGTCAAAAAGGCCAAAGGGGCGTTTGGACATGGTGCGAGATTCGTTTCCAATTGAGAGACAACCAATTCTCTAAACCAGAATTGTTGCTTTAGAGCAAACGATTGAGCCAGTCTTTCAACGGCTTGGCGGGCTTCTCGGCGGGCAGCTTTGGTGTGGATTGCACGGATTGCGCGCCCTCGCTCGACTGTTTTGCGTTGAGGTTTTGCAATCGAACGGCGGTATCAAACACCAAACCTCGCAGTGTCGCCGCATCACTTGGTTCTTCCTTCAGACCAGACACGGTGACCGTCACAAGCGCTTCGTGAAGCCCCATAATGGCGCGCCAGTATTCGGCACTCATTTCGTTTGAGCCACCATCATTGGCGCGCAAAACCAAAAGTCCCGCTTCGCGCTCCATATCCTCAATCACCACATCATGCGCCCCGTATGAGCGGCGCAAGGTCGCGCGACCTTTGTCAGACGACAGAAAACTTGAAAGTGCATCAAGGGTTGGCTCATCGACCTCGCCCGCATTTGGCGCGATGGAAACTGTGATCACCGCTGCCTGACGCGCCTTTGGCCCTTTGACATCAAGCGCACGGCAATGCCCAAGAATGACAAATGCGCCTTTCGCGGTTTCCCGGCTCGCGCCTGAATCGACACAATATCCGCGTGGTCCGGCGATTTTGAACTGACCATCCAGGACAGTGGCGCTTGAGGCTTCGCTTGATTTTGGCGCGAAAAAGCTCGCGCGCGTTGTCTCGGCTTGAGTGCCATCAAGGCCCCCGCAGCCCGCCAAAAGGACCACGCCCAAAGCACACACTAACCCCTTAACGCTCACCTGAAACTCCCGATCCCTTCGTCCCTGTTGCTGGCAGGTTTACGGAGTTGGCGGGCGCCGTGCAAGGTGACAAAAGGCGCGCTTTGCCCCCTGTCATTGGCGCGATGCTGTGTTAGCTTGCGCGAAAGTTTTGGAGATAAACCATTGGATTTTTGGACCCCCGCTCTTGAGAAGCGCCAAGTTTGGCGCACCCTTCTTGGCGCGATCATCGTGAGTGCCTGCTTCTTCGGCGCTACGTTTGGGGTTATTTTTGGCGGCGCGCTGCTTCTGGAGACCACGCCAGAAGCCATTATCGAGACCTCCGGCCCGCGCGAAATGGCTGTCTTCTTTCTGACGTTCTTAGGGATCTATGTGGGGCTGGCGCTCGTCGTGCCTCTCTTGCATCGACGCAGGTTCATGTCTTTGTTTGGCCCAACGAGCCGCGTTGACGTTCGCCATTTCGGGTTTGGCATTTTGGTCACCGCGGGCATCGCAACTTTGCTTTACCTGTTTCAGATCGGCGAACAGTTGGTCTTGCCTCTGGAAAAACGCGCCGGCATCGACTTGTTGCGCCCTGTGGGTCAATGGGCCATTTGGCTTCTCCCCGCGTTGGTTTTGATCTTGATGCAAAGTTTGGCCGAGGAGCTGTTTTTTCGCGGGTATTTGCTGCAACAGCTGCGCGCGCGATTTCGCGGAATGATCATTTGCGCTGTGATCCCATCTTTTCTGTTTGGAATGCTGCATTTTGACTTCGCTACATTTGGCTGGGTCAATGGCGGGGCCTATGTGCTGAGCACCACGCTGTCAGGCGTGATGGCTTGTTTCATCACGCTTCGCACCGGCAATCTGGGGGCGGTCGCGGGGCTACACTTTGGCAACAATGCCTCTCTTGTTTTTCTTGGTATTCAAGGGCAGATGGACGGGTTTTCCCTGTTTGGCGCGGTGATGGCGCCGCAATCTGGCTATACGACCTATTCCATGTTGCTCCAAACCGGGTTGCAGGTCGTTGCTTTCTTCATGTGGTGGCGGTGGATGAACAAGCGCAACCGTTTGCAAACCCCGCCGTCCAGCATTAGGTAGAACGAGAGTTTTGCGAGGACAGGTGAGATGAACTGGATTTCCAACTACGTTCGCCCGAAAATCAATTCGTTATTTTCGCGCCGTGAGGTGCCGGAAAACCTTTGGATCAAGTGTCCAGAGTGTGGAACGATGTTGTTCCATCGGGAATTGTCGGACAATTTGAACGTCTGCACCACCTGCGAAAACCACATGTTGATCACTCCGCGCGAACGGTTTGACGCCTTGTTTGACGGCGGGATTTTCACCGAAGTCGAAGTGCCGATGCCGGTCGAGGATCCGCTCAAGTTCAAGGACCAAAAGCGGTATCCCGACCGCATGAAAGCGGCACAAAAGAAAACCGGCGAACGCGAGGCGATGCTGGTGGGCGAAGGCGAAATGGGGCGCACGCCGATCGTTGCCGTTTGTCAGGACTTTTCCTTCATGGGCGGCTCTATGGGCATGTATGTCGGCAACGCCATTATTGCCGCCGCAGAACGCGCGGTGAAACTGAAACGTCCACTTGTGTTGTTTTCTGCTGCGGGTGGCGCACGGATGCAGGAAGGGATTTTGTCCCTCATGCAAATGCCGCGCACCACGGTTGCTGTCCAAATGCTCAAAGAAGCCGGATTGCCCTATGTCGTAGTTTTGACGCACCCCACGTCGGGTGGCGTCACCGCGTCTTATGCGATGCTTGGGGATGTGCATATTGCCGAGCCAAATGCATTGATTTGCTTTGCCGGTCCACGAGTGATTGAACAAACTATTGGCGAGCAACTCCCAGAAGGGTTCCAACGTGCGGAATACCTGTTGGACCACGGGATGCTTGATCTTGTGACCCACCGCAAGGACATGAAGGACGAGTTGGTAAAGGTCTTGCGGATGCTCACCAAGCAAAGCCCTGCTGTCAAAGGCGACTTGCCTGCGCCGGACATGGTGGAGCCAGTCGAGGCCGAGGAGATGGCAAAAAGCGCCGCCGCACCTCAAACCGCCCCAGAGCCAATGACCAAACAAGAATGAGCCAATAGCCATGTCTATGCTCGCAATCTTGCTGGGAGCGGCGTTGGGTCTTGGGCTTGTCTTCGCAGTTATGCGCTTACCGGCGCGCGCCGGGCGTTTGGGGCTTTTGCTCATAATCGCCGCCTTTTACCCAGCCTTCGCGATCATGGCCGAAGATATTGCGGCCCTTGTGCTTCATTGCGTTGTGCTTGCCCTGTTTGCCGCCCTTGGCTGGATCACCTGGAAGTCCGGCCCCTCCGCACTTGCCTTGGCCATTCTAGCTCATGGGGTCTTTGACGCAGTGTTGCACGTCAGTGGCCACCACATAGGCCCGGCTTGGTGGCCGGAGTTTTGCGCTGCGGTGGACATCACTCTCGGGTTTGGATTGCTTTGGTGTGATCGAAAGGCCGGTCGATGAGTTCCGACAAAATCCTCGAACGCATGATGGCGCTTCATCCCAAAATCATCGACTTGACCCTTGATCGGATGTGGCGGCTGTTGGCGGCGCTCGATCACCCGGAGAAACGCTTGCCTGCGGTGATCCATATCGCTGGTACAAATGGCAAAGGGTCAACTCAGGCCATGATCCGCGCCGGGCTTGAGGGCGCAGGCAAACGGGTGCACGCCTATACAAGCCCGCATTTGGCGCGGTTTCACGAACGTATTCGGCTGGCGGGCGATCTCATCACTGAGCCGCATTTGACCGATATTCTTGATCGCTGCTATGCTGCCAATAATGGCAAAACCATCACCTATTTCGAGATCACAACGGTGGCGGGACTATTGGCCTTTGCCGAAACATCGGCTGATTACACCTTGCTTGAAGTTGGGCTTGGCGGGCGGTTGGACGCAACGAATGTGGTCGATCCAGCGCTCACAGTGATTACGCCCATTTCCATTGATCACACGCAGTTTCTTGGTGATACGCTGGCGCAGATCGCTGGGGAGAAAGCCGGGATCATCAAACGTGGGGTGCCTTGTGTGGTTGGCCCGCAGCCGGATGAAGCGATGGATGTCATCGAGGCGCAGGCTGCGCGGTTGGGCGCACCGCTTTTGGCCTATGGACAGCACTGGCACGTATCGCAAGAACGCGGGCGCTTGGTGTTTCAGGACGAAACCGGGCTGCTTGATCTTCCCCTTCCGGCATTGCGCGGCGCGCATCAGGTGGAGAACGCAGGCGCGGCTCTCATGGCGCTACGCCAGCTTGGGATGGATGAGGCGGCCTGTGAGACAGCCATGACCGAGGTCACTTGGCCTGCCCGAATGCAGCGATTGCGCAGCGGGCCGCTTGTGGAGGCCGCGCCTCTGGGTGAGGTTTGGTTGGATGGGGGGCACAACCCGGCAGCGGGAATGGCGATTGCGCAGGTTCTTAGAGATCTGCCCGAACGCACGACCCACTTGGTTTGCGGGATGCTGAACACCAAAGACGTGGAAGGCTTTATGGCGCCTCTTGCGCCACATGCCGCGAGTTTAACCGCAGTAACGATCCCCGGTGAAGCCGCGACCCTTGCCGCACAAGACACGGCGAGCATCGCACAGTCTGTCGGGATGAAAACGCACATCGCGCGCGATGTCCTGAGCGCGATCCGCGCCATTGTCGACAGTGATCCCTCAGCGCGCATCCTGATTTGCGGCTCTCTCTACCTTGCGGGCAGCATTCTGCGCGAGAATGCCTAAAACACCCGCCTAACGGGTATTTCGCCCCGTGACGTTGGGGCGCGTGTCAAAAAAAATTCACCTGTTTTTTCGGCCAGGTTCGCGTTTCGCGACTCAACCTGTTGGTGCGACTCAGTTTTTCAACAGTTACCCACATGCGCCGCAATTCGCCCCATTATATTGACGAAAATCGCAGAACACCCCAAGATGTGGCCTATCGAATTTCCGGGTGCTGCCACTCGGAGTAAAAAAAACCTGTCGAGCAGGACAGGTCTAAGGGGGACTAAATGATGCTTCGGCTGCTCTGCGGCGCCGCTATGGCGCTTGTCATTACACAAAGTACAGCAACAGCGCAGGAGGTTCGGATTACACCGGACGCTTCATCGTTTTCGATCCAGCTCAATGGCGAGCAGATTGAAATCGAGCGCATTCAAGACACAAGTCACAAGCTCAGTAACGAGTTTAGCGAAACATCTCGTCCCTGCCCGCCCTTCTGTATTCACCCGATTTCGGCGGCACCGGGTGTGTCTACAGTGGGGGAACTCGAAGTCATCGACTTTCTGGAAAAATCGGTGGCAGCAGGAAAGGGTCTTCTTCTCGATACCCGCCTGCCCGAGTGGTACACGAAGGGCACGATCCCCGGATCGGTGAACGTGCCCTTCGCAACACTTCAACCAGAGAACCCGTACCGCGATCAGATCCTTCAAGCTCTTGGCGGCCTCAAGACCGGCGATGGTTGGGATTTCGCCTCCGCGAAAGAACTGACAGTGTTTTGTAACGGCCCTTGGTGCGACCAAAGCCCACGCGCAATTCAGAACCTTTTGGATGCCGGATACCCTGCTGAAAAACTCAAGTACTACCGGGGTGGCATGCAGGTTTGGATGCTGATGGGCCTGTCTGTCAAGCAGCCCAACGCCTAAGCGGAGCACGTCATGAACAGAGTACTTATTCTTCTTTCGGCGGTCTTGGTCGCCGTGATTGGCCTGTTGCTTCTTCAAAACGGCAATACCCGCAATCCGGCAGACCTTGCCTTTCCCGGAGAAGCCGTTTCCGAAGTGGACAACGTGGAAACCGTCTCGGCTGCCCGGCCAAATGGCACGGAAAACAACGTCGCGCCAGGTAGTAGCCTTGATATCCTCAACGGGGCTGTGCAGGCGTCTTTTGACCCCGCACCTGTTTCTGATCTGCCTGCACCCAATGACCTCGTATCAGAAGGAAGTGCGGCCCCCGCTGACGGCGATGCGGATATGCGCGATATGACCTCATCGGTTCTCGTCGGGTTGGGGATCACGCCTCCGCCTGCCCCTGCGCCGCGCAAAGCCGACACGCACAGCGCAATCCGCGAAGCGACAGCCTTGGCCCTTGTGTCCCTTGGCAAAGGCACCGAGATTGGCGGCGCTGGGGCAAGCCCCGCCGAAATCAAGGCGCGCGTGCTCCAATCCTTGCGGTCCGGGGATGGTGACGCGATTGTGGACGCGCTTTTGCACGATGCTGTGGCATCGGGTGATTTGGCGGTTCCTTCAGGGATGATCACTTCGGATGGGAACTTGGACACACGGGCACTCCTGACAAGCCTCGTCCAACAATCCATGACATCTGATCCCGCACTAGCGGCCTCCGAAGAGTTGCTTGATGCCATTGCTGACAGCACATCAAACACCCGCCTTGCGCTTTCAACGGGCAAAGACAATACGCGCTATTACGTGGTCGAGCCGGGCGACAGCCTCGCCTATATCTCGATGATGATTTATGGGGATGCGGTTCACTACCACAAAATCTTTGAGGCCAACCGGGCGCAGCTTCCCGCGCCTGATAAGATCCAAGTGGGCCAACGTCTGTTGATCCCGCGCAACATCTAAACGCGCTCTACACAAGCTTAAACGCCTCGGCATCGCCGGGGCGTTTTTTCGTTCAGGTGCCCCAGTCTTGATCCTGCATTTCGCGAAGCCGGCTGGCGGTGCGTTCAAATTCAAAGCTCCCCTCGCCTTCGAGATACAGGAATTCCGGCTCTGCCGCCGCCGAAGCCACCAGCCGCACATGGGCCTCATAAAGCGCGTCAATCAAGGTGACGAACCGTTTCGCCTCGTTGAAATTGGCGCGCGATAGAGCAGGGATGTCATCGAGCACCAGCACCCGAAGCGCGTCGGCCACCGCCAAATAGTCGGCGGGGCCGAGCATTTTGCCACAGAGATCGAAGAACCGCGCGCGGCCCACGCCGTTGCGATAGGCCGGAATAACAACCTCGCGTTTGTTGACGATCAAGGTCAGTGGCTCAGCGGCGCCCGGCCCTGTGAGGTCGCTCCAAATCGCGTCCATCGCAGCGCTGGAGGCGGCATTGACCGGGGTGAAATACACTTGATTGCCGGACAGGCGATTTTGCCGATAATCCTTGGGTGAGGCCAATTCAAGAACCACAAGACGCTCTTTGATCAGCTCAATGAACGGCAAGAACAATTGCCGATTCAGCCCGTCTTTATAAAGCTCGTCCGGCAAGCGGTTGGAGGTCGTGACCACAACAACACCGGCTTTGAACAACATTTCAAACAATCGCCCGACGATCATCGCATCTGTGATGTCGGTAATTTGCATTTCATCCAGCGCCAAGACCCTCAAATCGCGGGCGATCCTTTCACCGATTGGGGCGAGTGCATCCTGCGCGCCCTCCGCGCGCGCTTTGTGCATTGCCGCGTGGATTTCTTGCATGAAAGCATGAAAATGGACCCGGCGTTTTTCCTGGATGGGCAAATGCTCAACGAATAAATCCATCAGCATCGACTTGCCGCGCCCGACACCACCCCACAGGTAAAGACCCTGTGGAACGTCCTCCGGTTTGTGAAACAGCCCGCCAAGGATTCCTTTTCGTTTGGACTTGTTCGCCACCAAATGCGCGCGGATATCTTCCAGCGCAGGCAAAGCATGTTCCTGCGCCGCATCCGCGGTCAGGCTCCCGTCGGCCACTTTCGCGGCGTAGATTTCTTGAAGTGTCGCGCTCATGGGGGCGGTTTAGCGCGCTGGATCGCATAAGAAAAGGTGACGCAAGGGATCACAGATCAGCATTTGACGGTTTGGCCGTTTTCAACCACTGCTAAACATATGGAAAAAACGCGCCTTCTTTCGCCCGTTCTTATTGCGGGCTGCCTCATCATCATGATCAGCTTCGCCATACGCGCGAGTTTCGGGGTTTTTCAAATCCCCATCGCCGCAGAATACGGCTGGTTGCGCAGTGAATTTTCCTTGGCCATCGCGATCCAAAACCTTGCTTGGGGCTTTGGGCAGCCTATTTTCGGGGCCATCGCTGAAAAAATTGGAGATCGAAAAGCGATCATCATGGGGGCCGTGCTCTATGCGGCAGGGCTTGTCGCATCGTCTTTCGCGACGACCCCCGGCGCGCATCAGCTTCTTGAAATCGCAGTTGGATTTGGTGTCGCGGGCACCGGGTTTGGCGTCATTCTGGCGGTGGTGGGCCGCGCCGCCTCTGACAAGCACCGCTCAATGGCGCTGGCGATCGCGACAGCAGCGGGGAGTGCTGGACAGATTTTTGGCGCGCCCTTGGCCGAATGGCTCTTGACGATGATGCCATGGCAATCTGTCTTCCTTGTGTTTGCCGCGATGATTTTAGCGGTGCTCTTGGTGTTGCCGATGATGCGCGCGCCAACTGCGTCGCGACAGGAGCTAGAAGAAAGCCTCGGCACGGTTCTCAAACGCGCCTTTCGCGACCCGTCCTACACCTTGATCTTTTTGGGCTTTTTCTCTTGTGGCTATCAATTGGCCTTCGTAACCGCTCATTTCCCGGCTTTCGTTACCGAAATGTGTGGAGCGATTGACCCCTCAGGCACGCTCGCCAGCCTTGGCATTGCCACCACTTCGGCCCTCGGCGCCGTGTCAATCGCGCTGATCGGGTTCGCGAATATTGGTGGCACGCTCATGGCAGGCTGGCTGGGCAATCATTTCCCGAAGAAGAACCTTTTGGCGCTGATATATGTTGGTCGCACAGTGATTGCGGCGGCGTTCATTTTGATGCCGATCACGCCAACGACTGTCATTTTATTCTCGATTGGAATGGGCAGTCTGTGGCTGGCAACGGTGCCGCTGACATCTGGATTGGTCGCACATATTTACGGATTGCGCTATATGGGCACGCTCTATGGCATCGTCTTCTTCTCGCACCAACTCGGCAGCTTTATGGGCGTTTGGCTGGGTGGTCGCATGTATGATGTCACAGGCGACTATACCTTTGTTTGGTGGATTGGCGTGGGCGTTGGCGCGTTCTCCGCATTGGTGCATTTGCCAATCCGCGAACGGGTTCTGAATGCGGCCCCAGCCTAGACGGGTAACGCTGTCGTCTTGAACACCGTGCGCAGGGCAAAACTCGATTGAATTCCGTGAACACCCGGTAGGCGCGCCAGTTTTTGCCGGTGAATGCGGGCGAAATCATCGGTGTCTTGCGCAACGACTTTTAGCAAATAGTCGGCCTTGCCTGTCATCAAGTGACATTCCAAAACCTCAGGCACGCGCGCCACCTCGCGCTCAAACGCCTCAAACAGTTCGTCCGCCTGCCCCGCGAGCGAAATCTCAACAAACACAGTCGTCGGGTAGCCAACAATGCGCGGGTTCACCATGGCCACATAATCGCGGATCACCCCGTCCTGCTCCAAACGCCCAACACGGCGATGACAAGCAGAGGCAGACAAGTTTACCCGCTCAGCGAGATCGGCATTGGAGAGGCGGCCTTCTTTTTGCAAAACGGTCAAAATTCGACGATCTATTTCGTCCATTGGCGCAATCACGACAGAAAATCCCCCTGTTCGCTATTTTGGCGCATTAATCCGGCGCATTAATCCCTTAAGCCTAGCGTGCACTGGCCAAAACGCAATCCAAGTTGGATCACGTTGCGCGGCATTTATGAAGTTGGGATTTGGTGTGGTGGCGTGGGGCGGACTTGAACCGCCGACCCCAGCATTATGAGTGCTGTGCTCTAACCAGCTGAGCTACCACGCCATTCACACAGCGCGCTAGGTAGTCTGGTGCGCGCACGCTGTCAACGCCGATTCTGCGTCGAGTTTGCGAAAACCTCAGGTTTCTTTTGCATCGAACACGCCGGAGTTTTTTGAAACGCCTCCCAGTGACGCCGGGCCTCTGCCAAATGGAGAGATCCGGGCCATTGCACTTAGGTCGCTTGAAGCAGCATTTTGCCCGGTGTCTCGCGTGATGAATTGGACTATCGAAGCTAGGAGGCTTTGCGCTGGATCTCGACCTGATGCGGGAAAGGGATCGACAATCCTGCACTGTCGAAGGCCTCTTTGTAGGCTTTCGTGAGGCCGAATTTGACATCCCAGTAGTCCGCGGCCTGCACCCACAAGCGCGCTGTCACATCCACAGAGCTATCGCCAAGATTGGTGACGCGAAACCAAGGTTCCGGATCGTTCATGACCCGCGCATCGCCGCGCGCCACACGCGCCATGACCGCCATCGCCTCATCCGAGCTATCGCCGTAATCAATGCCGATTGTGATCTCGACGCGGCGGGTGCCGTGATGCGAAAAGTTCTGAATGATTGCGCCCCAGGCTTTTCCGTTTGGCACAATGATTTGCACGTTGTCGGGTGTGGCGAGTTCGGTGAAGAACAGGTTGATGTCCTTGACGGTGCCCGACGTGCCGTCCACTTGCACGAATTGGCCGAGTTTATAGGGACGAAACAGAATGATCATGAATCCAGCGGCAAGGTCAGAGAGCGTGCCTTGAAGCGCCATACCAATCGCCAAGGTTGCCGCCCCAAGCATCGCAACGAGCGAGGTTGCCTCAATGCCAAAGACGTTGAGAACCGCGATGAAAGTCACCAGAAGAATGAGCCATCGCAACATGGAGGCCGCGAAGGCTCCGAGCGTGTCATCTAGCCGTTCTGAGGCTTCCACACGGCGGCGCACGATCCGCGCGACAATCCCCGCAACACTCCACCCCAAAACGAGAACCGCAAGCGCTTTGGCGGCGTTTATCACAAGTGGGGCATAGCCGGTGGCAATATCCATGACTGTTGCGATTTGATTTTCCATAGGGAGGACCTTCAGATGATTGTTTTGGATAGAAAAAGGGCCCGCAAACGCAGGCCCCTTCATTTATTCAGACGACTTGGCCGCGTTTACTTTTTCAACGAGTCGCGGATTTCTGCAAGCAGCTCCAACTCGGTCGGACCTGCTGGTTCTTCCGGCGTCTCCTCGGCAGGAGCTTCCGTTGCTGCTTTCACCTTACTGACGTAGCGCACCAACATGAACACGACGAAAGCAATGATCAGGAAATTGATGATCGCCATGATGAACGACCCGTAAGCGAAGACGGCCGCACCGCTTTCGCGCGCATCTGCCAGCGATGTGCCTGCGGCAACTTCACCAGACAGAACGACATATTTGTTCACGAAGTCGATCCCGCCCATAAACAGGCCGATGAACGGGTTGATCAGATCATCAACCAAAGATTTGACGATGGCGGTGAACGCCGCACCGATGATGATCCCAACGGCCATGTCCATGACATTTCCCTTGGCGATAAAGTCCTTGAATTCTTTAAGCATTTCTTGCTCCAACCTTCTGTTCGCACTGCTGTGTAGCGCCGAGTGTTACCACTGGCGGGCAAAAAAGAAAGGGGAAAACTCAATGAACTCTTCCCCTTCCAAGCGGCCAACATGCGCTTACGTAGGCAAGGTTCCGTTCAAGACGTAGCGCAAAATTTCGACAACCTGGCCGGGGTCGCGCGCCACCGCAAGCGCGGCGGCATCTACTTCTTTGAGGGCATGATCGTGTTCAGGGGGATGCAGTACAATCAGGGACTTGCCCTTTGCCGCAGCATATCCGGCATCAAAAGCCGCGTTCCACTGTTTGTATTTCTCACCAAACCGCACAACCACAATATCCGCGTCCTCAATCCCTTTGCGGGTGCGGATCGCATTCATTTGTGCGCCTTTATGATCGTGCCAAAACTTGCTTTCTTCGGCACCAAGAATGGCCACCCCGCAATCATCGGACGCGCCGTGATCCGTGACCGGGCCGGAAAAACGCACGTCCAAGCCGGTCGCACCAGCTGTGATTTGTTCGCGCCAATCGCTGTGGATTTCGCCGGAAAGATAAACCTTCATCATGGCACTCCTTGTCCTTTACGTGCGCAACGTGCCGCCCGTGACCTTCTCAACTTTCTCAACGATCTTGGCCGCGACGGCCTCGATGTCTTTTTCGGTAAGTGTCGCGCCGCGCGGCTGTAAACGCACGGTGATCGCGAGGGATTTTTGCCCGCTCTCCCCGAGTTCGCCGCCTTTGAATTCGTCAAAGACGCGGACATTTTCTATCAGGTTTTTGTCCACACCCGCCGCCGCGTTGACCAGCGTCAATGCCTCGGTTTGCGCGCTGACGACAAAGGCGAAATCGCGTTCAACAGGCTGCAAATCAGACGCGCCGAGCGCCGCACGGGTCGCGCCCGTTTTGCGCGGAAGCGGAATGTCTTCGGGGAAAAGCGTAAACGCCATGGCCGGGCCTTTCACGTCCATTTCAGCGAGCACTTTTGGATGCACTTCGCCAAATACGCCCAGCACCTTTTTTGGTCCCAAACAGATTTTGCCGTGCCGCCCAGGGTGCCACCAATTTTCGGCACCGCGTAGGATTTGCACTTTTGCAGGTGCCCCCATCGCCGCCAAAATGGCCTCAGCATCCGCCTTCACGTCAAACACATCCACCGGACGTGCCGCGCCGTGAACGTCCTTGGCGCACGTATTGCCGATAATGATCCCCGTCACGGCGCGCCTTTGTTCTTCCGGCTCCCCACCATGCCACTGAGGCCCCGCTTCAAACAGCGCCATATCCATAAAACCACGCGCTTGATTGCGGGCAGCTGCGTGCAACAATCCGGGCAAAAGGTCCGGGCGCATATGCGACATTTCCGAGCTGATCGGATTTGCGAGTTCGGTCGCCTTTTGACCGCCTCCAAACAGCGCCGCGCTGGTTTGATCAATGAAGCTGTAAGTGACGCATTCATTGTAGCCGAGCATCGCTGCCGTGCGCCGCGCCGCGTTTTCGCGCTTTTGCATGGGCGTCAAAACGGGCTTTGGCACCCCTGTTGTTGGGCGCGCCATTGGGCGGCCTACAAGTTTGGTCAAGGATGCGATCCGCGCGACTTCTTCAACCAGATCGGCCTCGCCCAAAACATCAGGACGCCACGATGGCACATGGGCCATATCGCCTTTCATTTCAAAGCCAAGAGCGGTCAGGGATTTTCGTTGCTCATCTGCGGAAATTTCCATCCCGACGAGGCTTTGCACCCGATCCGTGTCAAGTTTATAAGCGCGTGACACGTCCGGCACTGCACCAGCGGTCACAACATTGGAGGCTTCGCCACCGCAAAGCTCAAGGATCATTTGCGTGGCCAGCTCTATCGCCATCGCGTTGAAAGCCGGGTCAATGCCCCGCTCGTTGCGATAGCGCGCATCGGTGTTGATTTTGAGTGCACGACCTGTTTTGGCGATCTGGATCGGCTCCCAAATTGCAGCCTCAAGGAACACATTTGTGGTCGTCTCGGTGCAGCCTGTTTCAAGCCCGCCCATGATCCCAGCAATGCTTTCCACACCATTGTCATCGGAAATCACAACCTGCCCTGCACCAAGGGTATAGTCCTTTTCATCAAGGCCCTTGAACGCCTCTCCGCCAGTCGTTTGGTGCACCCGCAAATCGCCAGAAACCTTATCCGCATCAAACACGTGAAGGGGGCGGTTTTGATCGTAGGTGAAGAAGTTTGTCACATCCACAAGGGCCGAAATCGGGCGCAGGCCAATCGCTTTGAGGCGATCTTGAAGCCACTGAGGGGAGGGGCCGTTTTTCACGCCCTTAATCATCCGCCCCATGAATACAGGCGCCAATTCAGCCGTGTCGGCCGCGATGCTGACGCTCAGCGCGCTGTCAAATGTGCCGGGCACATCAGCTGTGGGCGCGGGTTTGAGCGTGCCAAGTCCGCGTGCCGCCAGGTCACGCGCAACACCGCGGACACCAAGCGCATCTGGGCGGTTTGGCGTGATGGCGATCTCAATCACCGGGTCCACTTTGGCGGGATCGTGCTCGGCAAGATAGTCGGCAAAGGACTGACCGACTTCGCCCCCCTCAAGCTCGATAATCCCGTCATGATCATCGCCAAGGTTCAGCTCTTTCATCGACGCCATCATGCCGTGGCTTTCGACGCCGCGAATATTGCCCACCGAAATCGTGATGTCCAAACCCGGAATATACATCCCCGGCGCCGCAAGTACTGCCGTGATGCCAGCGCGCGCATTGGGTGCGCCGCACACGATTTGCGTCATGCCCTGCGCCGTCTCAACCTGACAGACCCGAAGCTTATCGGCATCTGGGTGCTTTACGGCTTCCTTCACCTTCACAAGTTGGAAGCCTGCGAGCGCCTCGGCCGGGTTCTCGACACCCTCAACCTCAAGGCCAAGGTCCGTGAGCGCCTCACAAATCGCATCCACAGAAGCATCGGTTTCGAGGTGATCTTTGAGCCAGGAAAGCGTGAATTTCATCGGATTATCCTTTGCCTTTATCGGAGCCGAGCACATGGCGCGCGTCAGGCGCGGCCTCAGCATCATCTTTGTTCGTCTTATTGCCCCCGGGGCGGGTGGCCATGTCTTCGACCAACTCAAAAGTTTCGAAGACCAACATCATGTCGGCGTCAAACGTGCCAGCGCGTTCAAACTCGGCGCGGCGCGCCTTTTGCCATTTTTCAAGCGATTTGGCGCCGTCTTTTTTGGCGTGTTTTTCGGTGACATCCGAGAACTTGATGCGTTCCACCCGTTGCGTGCGCACCACCACGGCGGGCGATCCATCTAGGTTGGCCGCGATATCGCAGCGCCCCGCCTTGGGCAGCGCGCCCATGTCGTCGGCAAACTCAGCCAAGGCCGCACAGTTCGCGGTTTTGGAGCGATTTCGCACTTTCTTGAGAAGCGCCACATTCAGCGCCTCATCTTCGGAAAACACAAACGTGCCGGCGCCCGGATAAGTGTCTTGCAGGTCTTCCATGTCGTTGGTCATGGGCGTGTGGGCCTTTGGTTTTTGGCGGAGTGCTGGGGAGGCCCCAGACCGCAAAGCAGAGTATCTAGCGGCTTAAGCCACCGCGCATTGTTGGCATGTCGAGCGCGCTAAAGCCGTAATGGCGCAGCCAGCGCAAATCGCTATCAAAAAACGCGCGCAAATCTGGGATGCCGTACTTCAACATAGCAATCCGGTCGATGCCGACCCCAAATGCGAACCCCTGAAATTCTGTTGGATCAATCCCAGCGGCCTCAAGCACTTTCGGGTGCACCATGCCGCTCCCAAGGATTTCCATCCAGTCATCGCCCTCGCCCACTTTGAGCTGTCCGTTATCCCACGAGCAGCGCAAATCGACTTCGGCGGAAGGTTCGGTGAAGGGGAAATGCGAGGCGCGAAAGCGTAGCTCGACCTCATCCACCTCAAAGAACGCACGGCAGAATTCTTCGAGCACCCATTTGAGGTTCGCCATGGAGATGTCTTTGCCAATCGCCAGCCCCTCGACCTGATGGAACATAGGCGTGTGGGTTTGGTCATAGTCGGAACGGTACACCCGGCCCGGCGCGATCACACGGATTGGCGCGCCTTGATCCTGCATCGCCCGGATTTGCACGGGGGACGTATGGGTGCGCAGCACATGCGGCGGGCGGTTGTCGCCTGCTTCGCGGTGCATGAAAAACGTGTCGTGTTCTTGGCGCGCGGGGTGGTGCGGCGGGATATTGAGCGCATCAAAGTTATGCCAATCATCCTCGATCTGAGGGCCTTCTGCGACAGCGAAACCCATATCAGCGAAGATCGTCGTGACTTCCTCCGTCACCTGCGAGATCGGGTGGATCGTCCCGGCCTGGCGTCCGCGCGATGGCAATGTCACATCCAGCCATTCGCCTTGCAAACGCGCGTCTAGCGCCGCGTCCGCAAGCGCGGTTTTCTTCGCGGCGAGAGCGGCATTGATCTCGTCCTTGAGGGCGTTCAGCTTTGGCCCCATGACCTGACGTTCCTCAGGGGTCATCTTGCCAAGCTCGCGCATTTTCAACGCCACTTCGCCCTTTTTGCCAACCGCCGCGATACGCAAGTTTTCGATGGCCGCTTCGTCCGCCGCGCCCGCGATCGCGTCGAGGTATTTTTGTCTCAGATCATCCATGCCGCAAACACTCCTGAATTGCCGTTCTCTGCTATCACATCGCGCTTTGAGTGCAAGTTTTGCGGGGCAAAAAGCCACGTTTGCTTTGTCACAGTGGCTTTCATTATTTTGTCAATATTTCGTATCATCCGTTGGAACCCCTACTATATTGTGCTAACTCGCGTATAAGGTGAATAACGGGCCTTTTTCGGCCCTAGATGTTGTTTAATTAATTTGATTGAGGCTGCCATGATTGACTCGCACCCTAAAAACGAAACGCTGCGCGCACTGGCTTTTCCGCTTGCCCTATTTGGGGTGACGGCTGCTGTTTTCTTCGGCGTCACAACCACGTCGAGCGAAGAGGCCGGGACAACAAGCGCTGATGCCACAATGGGGGCGAACGCGCCACTTGTTGAAGGCCCCGAAAACATTGAAGAGGTCTCGTTTGATTACTCGCCTGACACTGTGATCCCTACGGAAACGTCGCGCACCGAGGAAAATGACATCAATAGTGCCGTGTCAGCAAGCCTGACCTGGAGCACGAAATCCTTGCCGGACCAGTTGATGCAAACGCGCGCGCCTGCAGACGCCCTTACGCCCGCATCGCCTGAGGCACCCGCGGCAGCAAATGCCCCTGCGCCTTTCTTGCAAAGCACAGCGATCGCGGCCTCCCACCCCTCACAAAGCCAGCCCATCACCGCCGGTCATGGCCCTCATGGCGCGGCAGATGAGAGCGAACACGGGGACCACGAGGATCACGCGATGATGGACATGGCCACACCTGACCCCAATTTGTCGAGCTGCGTTGCCGAACTCAAAACCATCGCGAGCCGCACACGGGTTTATTTCGGCACATCAACCGCCGCTGTTCCAGCGGATGCGAAATCCGCGATCTATCAAATGGCGGCATTGGCCCAGCGCTGTCCGGAAGCGAACATCGTGATTGACGGGTTTACTGATCCGAAGGGGGACGTGAACGAAAACCTGCTCCTCAGCTGGAAACGTGCCAATAATGTGCTGGCAACAATTCGAGATGCCGGATTTGCCACTGGACAGTTTTCGACCCATTCTCACATGGACAATCATCCAGATTATTGCCTGCATTATGATGTTGTTGATCGTCGGGTCGAATTCGTTGTGACGCAAAACCCGGATATGGCCAAAACAGAGACGCCATTGATTGATCACACGGCTCATCGCGCGCCAAACGCCGTGAATGTTGCGGCGGCAGATGTTCCACGCATCAAGCCCTTGCCGCGCCCGCACTAGAATTGGGCGCGATAGGCTCATTGAGTTATCAAATGAAAACGGCCGCGCTCAGGTGAACGCGGCCGTTTCTTGTTTTGGACTGTCGCAGCTTAGGCAGCCAGCGCAGCTTTCGCTTTTTCGACGATCACACCAAAGGCGTCAGGTTCGTTCACGGCGAGATCAGCAAGAACCTTACGGTCAACTTCGATCCCAGCTGTGGCCAGACCATTGATGAATTTGGAATATGTCAGCGCTTCGTCGTGTGCACGCACAGCAGCATTGATCCGCTGAATCCACAAAGCGCGGAAGTTGCGCTTGCGGTTTTTGCGGTCGCGTGTGGCGTATTGGTTCGCCTTGTCGACGGCTTGCGTTGCGGTACGGAAGGTATTTTTGCGGCGGCCGTAATAGCCTTTCGCTGCTTTGATTACCTTCTTGTGACGAGCGTGGGTTGTTGTTCCACCTTTTGTACGGGACATGTCGTGGCCTCCTAATTAGCGGTCGTAGGGCATCATCGACTTGACGATTTTCGCGTCAGGTGCCGACATGGTGGTGGTTCCGCGTGCGTTGCGGATGAATTTTTTGTGGCGTTTGATCATGCCGTGACGTTTACCAGCTTGGCCCGAAAGCACTTTGCCGTTTGCTGTCACCTTGAACCGCTTTTTGCAGCTCGATTTGGTCTTCATTTTGGGCATTTGCGTCTCCATCTCAGTTTGACGTTACGCGCGACTCGGCATGCCTCTTGAGCCGGCCGCGCATGGAAGTGCGTCGTATAGGTGGCAAGACCCCCTGTGGCAAGAGGATTCTCTCGCGATTTACCGGATATAGTGCGCCACAACGCGCACGAAGGCTTGGGGGACGTCCTCAATCGTGTAGCCGCCCGGCTTTTTGGCCACCGCAAGCGCGACTAAGCCGCCGCCGACGAGCACCATAATAGCCGCCACCCGGGGCGCGTGCCCTTCCATGACCGCATTCAAAACCGGCGGAATGGCCAGCGCGAGGACCACAATCCCCAAGACAAGGTATAAATCGAACTGCATTGCACGCCCCTTTGCGCGAAGAATGCGTCCATTATTCCGGGTCTGCTGCGAAAATCAACCTTTCCGCGCAGGGCGCAACCCTAAGGATGTTTGTGGTGCCCGTGACATTGAACGGCACACCGGCTGTCACAACGATCTGATCTTCCTCGGTCGCCAAGCCCGCATTGCGTGCGGCACGCGCGGCGGAGACCACTGCCATTTTGAAGCGCTCCATATCACCGCTCGTCACAACGGCGCTGATGCCCCAGCTCAGGCACAAACGGCGCGCTGTCCCCTTGAGAGGGGTGAGCGCCATGATCGGGACACGCGGGCGTTCGCGGGCCGTCAAAAGCGCAGTGGTGCCTGATTGTGTGAAGCACGAGATGACTTTGATATTCGTCGCTTCCGCGATTTCGCGCGCCGCTGACACGATCCCATCAGCCACAGAGCGGCGATCAATTGTGCGCGAATTTTCGATCACCTGACGATATGTCGGATCGCTTTCCACCTCAACGGCCACATCATGCATGGTCGTTACGGCTTCGATTGGGTAGTTCCCGGCGGCACTTTCCGCCGACAACATCACAGCATCCGCCCCTTCGTAAATGGCATTCGCAACATCCGATACCTCAGCGCGCGTTGGCACTGGGCTTTCGATCATGCTTTCCATCATTTGTGTCGCAACAATCACCGGCTTGGCCGCGGCGCGGCATGCATGAACGAGCCTCTTTTGAATGGGCGGCACGTTTTGCACTGGCAATTCCACGCCCAAATCACCGCGCGCCACCATAATCGCATCCGAGGCAGCAAGAATGTCCTCAAATGCGCGGACGGCTGCTGGTTTTTCGATTTTGGACAAGATCGCCGCACGCCCGTTTGCCAGGTTGCGCGCTTCGGTCACGTCCTCCGGGCGCTGCACAAACGAAAGCGCCAACCAATCTACGCCAAGCTGACACGCAAATTCCAAATCGCTGCGGTCTTTGTCTGACAAAGCAGCGAGTGGCAGCACCACATCTGGCACATTGACGCCTTTGCGATCAGAAATCGTCCCTCCAACGATCACCTCACAATTGGCAAAATCGGCACCACATTCTTTCACCTTGAGGCGCATTTTCCCGTCGTTGACCAGAAGCGTTGCCCCCGGCTCTAACGCTTCAAAGATTTCCTTATGAGGCAAACAGACCCGGCGGCTGTCGCCCGGCTTCGGATCGAGATCAAAGCGAAACATCTCGCCTTCGTTGATTTCTGCGGCTTCCGCCACAAAGGTTCCGCATCTCAGTTTCGGCCCTTGCAGATCCGCGAGGATGGCAATTGGGTGCCCCACATCTTTCTCGACTTGGCGGATTTGGGCATGGCGCTCCCGATGGTCGTCATGTGTCCCATGCGACATGTTCATGCGAAACACATCTGCGCCCGCCTCGTATAGTTTTCGGATCATCTCATATGTCGATGATGCGGGGCCGAGCGTGGCGACGATTTTCACGTTGCGGGAGCGTTTCATATGCTCAATCTTTCTTTTTGCGCCGCGTTTCAGGGAGGAGTGTTTGCGGTAACAGCGGCCTATTGTCGTAATGCCCTAAAACGGCAGCGCTCGCAACTGGCGCTTTGCCCTAGGGTCACGTAAGCATAGTAAATCACTTAATGCGACACACCCATGACATATCATCCTTTTCAAATCATTGGCGAAAACAGAAAAAGCCGTTGGCTGATCACCTGTGATCACGCGACCAACACTGTTCCAGGTTTCGTGAATGGCGGGGATCTGGGCATTTCGAATGAGGACATGGCGCGCCACATCGCCTTTGATCCCGGGGCGGCGGGCGTCAGTCTTGCCCTTGGGGCGCTGCTCGATGGCCCTGTGGTGCTCTCAAACTTTTCGCGGCTTGTGATCGACCCGAACCGGGGCGAAGATGATCCGACTTTGTTGATGAAGCTCTATGACGGAACTCTTATTCCCGCGAATAGGCATGCAGACGAAGCAGAGCGCGAACGCCGGTTGAAACTGTGTTATCGCCCCTATCATGATGCGGTGACGCGCATGGCGGCGCGCCGATCAAACACTGTCTATGTCGCCATTCATTCCTATACGCCACAACTCAAGGGCCGAGACCCGCGCCCCTGGCATATCGGGATTTTGTACGGTCAGGACGAGCGGTTTGCGGTGCCCCTGACACGGCGTCTGGAGAATGAAGCGGACCTTTGTGTCGGGGAAAACGAGCCTTATGGTGGGCATTTGGAGGGAGATAGTGTCGATCGTCACGCCATCAAACCCGGGCGGCCAAACGTGCTGATTGAACTACGAAACGATCTCATTCAAACCGATGCGCAACAATATGCTTGGGCCAAACGATTGGCCCCCATTTTGGACGAGGTGCTCACCAGCACCGGACTATAATTCAGGAGAACCACATGGACGACCAAACCCGTATCGAAGTCGAAGCTGCTGCCTTTCGCCGTCTTCGCAAACATCTCATGGAAGACCGCATCGATGCGCAAAACATTGACCTGATGAACTTAGCCGGGTTTTGCCGGAATTGCCTGAGCCGTTGGTATCAAGAAGCCGCGAATGAACGGGGCGTCGAGATGGACAAAGAACAAGCCCGCGAAATCTATTACGGCATGCCCTATGACGCTTGGAAATCGATGAATCAAACAGCCGCAAGCCCCGAACAGCAGGCGGAGTTTGAAGTCGCTTTCAAGGAAAACGTCCTCAAGGAATGATGCGCGGGGCAGTGGGTTTGGCGCGAAAATGGAAACGGTGTTTTTCCTGCGCATAGAAGGTAATTGGTTTCGACCCCGTTTCGTTAACCCCGTATAAAGAAATTGAGTCGGGGCGAATTGCCCCAATATGTTGGGGGACATCATGGAACTCTTTTTACTGCCATTTTTGGTACTTGCTGCTGTTGCGTTTATTTTCTTTTTTCCAGAAACCGAGCCTGAAAACGAGGTCGGTGGTGGGCTTACGGAAGGCCTGAACGAAAGTTTTGGTGCCGAAAACGATGTCGAAACCGGGTCGATCTTTGACGACATCTTCTTTGGCGGCGCGGGGAACGACGCGTTGACCATGGCGGCGGGCAATGACCGCGCTGATGGGCAAGAGGGCGACGATATTCTGATCGGGAATGAGGGTGACGATACCCTCAACGGCAATGTCGGCGCTGATACAATTGATGGTGGTGAAGGCAACGACAGGATCACCGGCGGCACCGGCGGCGACACGATCCTTGGCGGTGAGGGCGACGATATCATCGACGCTGGCAACGGATTTGACACGGTTGATGGTGGCGCGGGCAATGACGTGATCCTTGGCGGGTTTGGCGACGACAATTTGTCGGGCGGCGAAGGCGATGACACGATCAACGGCAACAACGACAATGACACGATCAACGGCAATGCTGGCATCGACACCTTGTATGGCGACAACGGCGACGACACGCTTGATGGTGGCGCTGATAACGACTGGATTTCGGGCGGCGACGACAAAGACACCTTGTTTGGTGGGTCCGGCGATGACGCGCTTTACGGCGACGCGGGCGCAGATGAAATCCATGGCGGTGAAGGGAATGACCACATCGACGGCGGCATTGCCTCGGACACGCTTTATGGTGACGCGGGCGATGACAACATCATAGCCGGTAACGGTTTTGATGTTGCGCACGGTGGCGACGGCAATGACGTGATCACCGGTGGTTTTGGTGACGACCATCTGACCGGCGACGCTGGCAATGACATTCTCCACGGCGGAAATGATTACGACACGCTCAATGGTGGCGCGGGTGATGACCTGTTGAACGGTGACAACGGAAACGACACCCTCAGCGGTGATGCTGGCGAAGACATTCTGAACGGCGGTGCTGGATCTGATATGATCAAGGGTGGCTCCGAGGACGATGTGATCAATGGCGAGAGCGGTGCCGACATGATGTATGGTGAAGACGGCAACGATACGATCACCAACATCAACGGCGGGCTGGTGCAAACCTATGGCATTTCTGAAGTGCTGGACGGTGGCGCGGGGGATGACACCCTGACTACGCAGAACGGCGATGTCGTCATGACCGGTGGCGATGGTACCGACAGCTTCACAATTGACTACGCCTATGAAGGCGGCGCGGCTGTGCAAGTGACAGATTTCGATCCTGCAACGGAATCCCTCAACCTGTTCAGTGCGGCCCTTGATGATCCTTTGATCGCGGACGACGTGCCCGCTGTCACACTCACGGAAACATCGGACGGGCTGACCGTTGAACTCAACGGCGATTTGGTTGCTGTGTTGCAAGGGGTTGAAGCGGACGACATCGTTGTTCAATACGCCGGACTGCCTGCGGTCGCGGGGGCGAACCTGTTCATCACTGAAGGTGGTCTTCCCGGTTAAACCAACACAAAACTAAGCAATTAAGGTCGGGGAATTTCCCCGGCCTTTTTCTTTGCGCTGGTTTCTTTGCGCAGGGTCTTGGTGGTCGTTGCCTCTGCGCATCAGCGCAGGGGGGCTGTGAGGCAATAGCGGGTTCTGCGCGCCTGAATGAATCCCTATGTTGGGGGCTGAAGGAGACAGTTATGACACGTATGCCCACCTATTACATTTCGCACGGCGGCGGACCTTGGCCTTGGATTGACGACATGCGCGCCGCTTTTTCTGCGCTCGAGAAAAGCCTTGCAGCAATGCCGGGTGAGTTGCCGCACCCCCCGAAAGCCGTCTTGATGGTTTCTGGTCACTGGGAAGCTGAGGACGTGCGGGTCATGAGCAATGCCGCGCCGCCAATGCTATATGATTACTCAAATTTCCCACCTCATACCTATGACATCGTTTATCCCGCCCCAGGCGCGCCAGCGATCGCGCGGCGCACCGTTGAGCTGTTGGAAGCTGCCGGGATTAAGGCGGTACTGGACGATGAGCGGGGGTTTGATCATGGAACATTCGTGCCCGCCTTCATCATGTACCCCGAAGCAAAAGTGCCTGTGTTTCAGGTCTCGATGCTACACAGCTATGACCCGGAAGCGCATTTTGAGATTGGGCGCTCCTTGAGAGCGTTGCGCGATGAAGGCGTGTTAATCGTCGGGTCCGGCTTGAGCTATCACAACCTCGCCAAATTCGGACCCGGCGCAAAGGAGCCGTCGATGGGCTTTGACGCTTGGCTGAATGAAACACTCGCCTTGTCACCAGAGGCCCGCACCAAAGCACTGTTGGATTGGGAAAGCGCCCCTTTTGCGCGGGTCGCCCACCGGCGCGAAGACCACCTCGTGCCATTGTTTTCGGCACTTGGCGCCGCAGAAACCAGCAAAGCCACACGGGTCTATCACGAGGATGACATTTTTGGCGGTGTCACTGCCTCAAGCTGGCGGTTTGACTAAAACCTGACATGAAACCGCCGGGGGCGGTTTGCCTCCGGCGGGGATATTTTTGGAACAATGAAATGGGACGCCTGCGTTGAACCAGCAAGCGGTTGCGATTTAGCGCAGCGACTTGGCGAGGTTCACCATGTCCCATGTCCAGGTGGACAGGACCGGCGAGAACACCCCATTCAGTCGCCCAAAGGACTGCGCGTTCACCCCGGCAAAATACCAGCGTTTATTCTTGAGGTAGTACGCCATGACCGGCCCACCACTCGCGCCTTTTGTGAGGTTATTGGACGACATGAAGACTCGGTTGTTCAGACTCACACAGTGACGCTGTTCTTGGACCGGCACATTGCCCGCACAAAACTGTCGCAACGGTGCGTGATGCGCGGCCAACTGTCCCAGCGTTTTGCACTCGTAAAGGTCGGGCAAGCTATTGACCGTATTTGGCCGCCCCGGCACACGCTCTGGATAGCCGAAGGAATAGACCCAGTGCTGATCCTCGCCAATTCCGTTTGTATACAGTCCAAGGCCCTGCCCATAGGGAGCCGTGCTCTCATTGGTCACCACAAGCGCGAAATCAAAGGCTGGGTCTTGCGTGCGCAGGTAGTGTGTCGGGATCAAGATCTTTTTGCCCGTCAACATTGGGCGTAACCCCGTCGCGGGATCACGCCGCGTGGGATAACCAAGGAATATTTCGACACCAAGCGGATCGGCCACCACAATTGGGCTGCCCGTGTTGGTCGGCAACCCCGGCTGAAGCACCACATGCGCCGCTGTCGCTACGATTCGATTGAAGATCAGCGCGCAAGAACCGCCTTCGTTCTGCCCGCCGTTCTGCGCGGAAATATACCCCGTCCTCTGGCCGAAAACATTGCTCATCGGATCATGGACCTTTACTGTCCGCCCGCTTTGCGCCTCAAAATCACTCCCCTCCGGGGGCGGCGCATCCACACCCATTTCTTCATCGTCTAGCGCGGAAATGTCCGCTGAAATCGCCTCCGCTCCCACCTCGGACTTGCCAACACAGGCACCCTTCTCATCATAATCAAATACTGTGAAATCCATCTCACTCCCCTTCTGAACATTGCTGGAACAGGCGGCAAGGTGGCACGAATATGCGTTCAAGCATGCCAATACAAAAGCGCCGCTGACCTTATTGAAGGACAGCGGCGTGGGATTTTGCAAGCCCTAAGTGGCAATCAAAGTATCACCTAGGTCAGATCGCGGCTTTTCGGCTTTCCTCGAGGTAGATTTCGCGCAGGCGTGTCGCGACATCACCAGGCGTGCCCGTCCCGATTTTCTCACCATCAATTTCCACAACCGGAAAGACAAACGTCGAAGCAGACGTAATGAAGGCTTCATCGGCGCCTTGCGCTTCCTCAATCGTGAAAGCGCGTTCTTCCACCACCATTTGCGCCTCTTGGGCAAACCGCAGCACAGCGGCGCGGGTGATCCCGTGCAGAATGTCATTGGACAACTCGCGGGTGATGATTTTACGGCCCTTCACGATATAGGCGTTGTTGGAGGTGCCTTCTGTCACCTTACCGTCCTCAACAAGCCAAGCATCATCGCATCCCGCCGTTTTGGCCATCATTTTCCCCATCGACGGATACAACAGCTGCGTGGTCTTGATATCGCGACGCCCCCAGCGGATGTCGTCAATCGAGATGACTTTAATCCCGGTTTTCGCCGCAGGGCTGTCGGCCATTCCGGGTTTGTTTTGGGTAAACAGGACAAGCGTTGGCTTCACCAGCTCCGGATCGGGAAAGGCAAAATCACGATCGCCCGCCGAGCCGCGGCTGACCTGCAAATAGACCATCCCATCAGTAATATCATTTCGCGCGACAAGCTCTCGATGGATGTCTAGAAGATCATCAAAAGCGGCTGGCTTTTGCATATCCAGTTCGCTCAGTGAGCGCTCAAGCCGTTTGGCATGGCCTGCGAAATCAATCAATTTTCCGCCGAGCACCGAGGTGACCTCATATACCCCATCCGCCATCAAAAACGAGCGATCAAAGATCGAAATGGTGGCCTCTTCTTCGGGCAAATACTCTCCGTTAACATACACTGTACGGCTCATGATGCGCTCCTATCCCCAGAGGCCGCGCGAAGGTGGATGCACGCCGTCCTCATTATATTGCAATGGTTGCTCACGGTCTTGGGCCAGAAGCAGCGGCCCGTCAAGATCAACGGTGCGCGCCCCCTGCGCAATCAATGTCGCTGGTGCCATAGCGAGAGAGGTGCCAACCATGCACCCTACCATGACTTCGAACCCAAGTCCCAAGGCCGCATCCCGCATCGCAATGGCCTCAGTCAAACCTCCCGTCTTGTCGAGCTTGATGTTCACCACATCATATTTGTCTCGCAGTGGCTTAAGCGACCGGAGGTCATGGCAGCTTTCGTCCGCGCAAATCGGCACAGGACGGCGCATGCCCAGTAAGGCGTCATCCTGCCCCGCAGGCAGTGGTTGCTCTACAAGCGTCACTCCAAGGCGCGCCAAATGCGGGGCCAGATCGGCATAAACCTCTGCACTCCAACCTTCATTGGCATCCACAATGATTTCCGAGTTCGGCGCACCTTGGCGCACAGCTTCAAGCCGGGGCATATCATCGGGCGTGCCAAGCTTAATCTTGAGCAAGGGGCGATGCGCCTGTTTCGCCGCCGCCTTGCGCATATCTTCTGGTGCGGCGAGCGACAGCGTATAAGCAGTCATCATCGGTTTCGGCGCGCTCAGCCCCGCAAGCTCCCAAACGCGGCGCCCGGAACGCTTGGCTGCCAAATCCCACAGCGCACAATCCACAGCATTGCGCGCAGCCCCCGGCGGCAACGCATCCTGCACCCCCAAGCGATCAATGTCCCGTGGCAGGGTCTCAATCTGGCGCGCGACACTCTCCATCGTTTCCCCGTAGCGCGCATAAGGCACGCATTCGCCGCGCCCCAAATGGCCGTCTTCTTCGCAACATACCGTCAATACTTGCGCCTGCGTTTTGGACCCGCGCGAAATGGTAAACACTTCGGCCAAAGGAAAAGCTTCCGCCTGTACGCTTAAACGCATGTATCCTCTTTCACTGTGCCGAAAATATCCCGGGGGCTTTGGGGGCTGGCCCCCAAATACGTCATCACCGCCAGCGCATCCACAAGTTTTGCAGCGCCAAACCTGTAAGGATCTGTTGTGGGCAGGCTCATCTCTGCTTCAACCTTGGCACATAAGCCACGCGCCTCACCTTCACTCATATGTTGCGTATTGAGCGACACCCCGACCACTTCACAAGCCGGATTCGCCACGCGCGCAAGGGGCAGCGCCATGTCGCGAAGGGCCGCAAGCGTTGGCAAAGCATAGCCCGGCAAGCCGCGCATATGCGCGCGCGTCGGCTCATGACACAGGATCAACGCATCCAGTTGTCCGCCATGGACAAGCGCCATTGTGACCCCGGAAAACGATACATGGAATAAGCTGCCCTGCCCCTCGATCATATCCCAATGATCCGCGTCATTGTCGGGGGTCAGCTGCTCAATGGCCCCGGCCATGAAATCTGCCACAACCGCATCAAGGGGCACCCCATCGCCGGTGACCAGAATGCCCGTTTGTCCGGTCGCACGGAAGGTTGATTTCATGCCACGTTCGCGCATTTCCCGGTCCATGGCGAGTGCTGTATACATTTTGCCCACCGAGCAATCCGTCCCCACCGCCAAACAGCGTTTGCCACTGCGCGCACGACCATTCGCAATCGGATAATCGGCTCGTGGCACCCTCACATCATGCAAAGCGCGCCCGGTCCGGTGCGCCGCCGCCACGAGATCCGGCTCGTCCGCAAGCCGATTATGAAGCCCCGCCGCGAGATCAAACCCGGCCTCAAGCGCCTCAATCAACACAGGTTTCCAAGCGTCGCTGATCACCCCGCCCCGGTTCGCAACGCCAATCACCAATGTACGCGCCCCGGCGGCTTTCGCCTCGGCCAACGTCATGTCGTCCAGCCCAAGGTCCGCCTGACAGCCAGCCATCCGCATTTGCCCCACGGCATTCTCAGGCCGCCAATCACAAATGCCGCGTGCGACTTTCACAGAAAGGGAATCGGGCGCATCGCCCAAGAAGAGAAGATAGGGAGTATGAATCATGGCAGCCTCGTCTTGATCAGGTGGCTTAAGCCTGTGCGAAACTGCACGAAATTTTCATGCTAATGCGGCGTGATACTGTGATTTTTTCGAACTTTATTGCAGGATATGCCAGTCTCGCGAAATTTATGCCCAGCACGCGCCCAGAAGCGAAAGACTCAACCAATTCCCATTCTCTCCACCGCCTCGCCGCAGCGCAGAAAGCCCTTGTCGCTCGCTCGGTAATTTAATATCGCTAGACGCAACAAATTCGACACATCGTTACCAACATATCGCTACCAGCAAAGAGGGTCCAACCATGAGCTTCCGCCTGCAACCCGCCGCCCCTGCCCGACCTAACCGTTGTCAATTGTTTGGCCCTGGCTCCAACACGAAACTGTTCCCCAAAATGGCCGCCTCGGACGCCGATGTCATCAACCTCGACCTTGAGGACAGCGTTGCGCCGACCGACAAAGACGTGGCACGCGCCAATATTATTGAGGCCATCGGCGCCCATGACTGGGGCAAAAAGACGATTTCCGTCCGCATCAATTCACTCGACACACCCTACTGGTACCGGGACGTTGTTGACCTGTTAGAACAAGCGGGCGAGCGCCTCGATCAAATTATGATCCCAAAGGTTGGCTGTGCGGAAGACATCTACGCCGTGGACGCGCTGGTCACAGCGATTGAAACAGCGAAGGGGCGCACAAAGAAAATCGACTTTGAAGTCATCATCGAATCTGCGGCAGGCATCGCCCATGTAGAAGCCATCGCCGCGGCCTCCCCGCGCCTTGTGGCCATGAGCCTCGGGGCCGCAGATTTCGCGGCTTCCATGGGGATGCAAACCACTGGCATCGGCGGCACGCAGGACAACTACTACATGCTTCATGGTGAAACCCGCCACTACTCTGACCCTTGGCACTGGGCACAAACCGCGATTGTCGCCGCTTGTCGCACGCATGGTATTTTGCCAGTCGACGGCCCATTTGGCGATTTCTCCGACGATGAGGGCTACCGGGCTCAAGCGCGCCGCTCCGCCACCCTTGGCATGGTCGGCAAATGGGCGATTCACCCAAAGCAAATCGCTCTCGCCAATGAAATTTTCACACCGTCCGAAGCCGCCGTCGCAGAGGCGCGCGAAATTCTCGCGGCTATGGAAACAGCGAAAGCGAACGGCGAAGGGGCAACCGTCTACAAAGGGCGCTTGGTCGATATCGCCTCAATCAAACAAGCCGAAGTCATTGTCGCTCAGTCAGAACTCATCGCCGGCGCTTAAGCTTTCCTTGTTTCAAAAATACCTGCGCCGCAGGCATCAAGGTCCACCCGAACAGGGTGGGCCTTTTACTTTGGGACAACCGGTTGACGCAAGATTGTCTTGAGTTTCTCCGGCGCGACCCGGCGCGGATCGGACAAGTAGACCTCATGATGCGGCAGCCCAAATGTCACACCCGCCTCTGGCATAATCTCGTCATGCAACCTCTCCAACACCGGCCCTTCCTCGGCATAAGGCCCCAGATGAAGCGTCTGAAAACAATCGCCTTCCTCAAGCTCGATCAGCGACACCCCCTCAACGCCTTTGGTGTCCATCGCCGCTTGCACCCTTTCGCGGGTCACGAAATCGGGCATTCGGATCATCGCTTGCCATTGCCATTCATCGCGCCGCCCTTGGGTGAACGCACTCGGGTCTTGCGCCCACCATTGGGTGGACAGCGGCGGCACCACAAAATCACGATCTTCCGCCTTACACGCAAATTTCACGCCATATGCCACCGGATAGAGCTGGGTCATGGCCTCCCCATAAGCGTCACTTTCTGGCGCACCATGTCCCGCGACGGCGAGGTAGCGCAGCTTTGGAAGCGTGATCCGATCCCAGCGCAACGCCTTGCCAGCATAATAGGGCTTATCCGCTTTTTTCAGGTCTAACTTGTCACTCATGATATGCCTTTCTTATCGTGGTATGTCAGCGCGCGGGTGATCAGCGGCGCAAGGGCCTCCCGGTCAATCTCCTCAGCGCTATCAAACAAAATCGCGCGGTTCCCCTCAAGCCGAAAGGCACCGCCCGCATAGGTGCGAAATTCCTCCATTAAGGTGGTTTGACAGTTCACATAGAGCGCAAAGCCGCCCGACTTGGGCAGGCCCACGCGCAATGTCGATCCTTTCGGGGCCAAAAAAGCAGGCTGGCCCCACCTTAGGTCTTCCCGCAACGGGTGCGCGCCTTTTGTGGCCTCTGCGACCTCCAAGACCAAAGCGCGCAAGGACATTAAGCCCTTTTGTAAATTAGGCGGTGCAGCGTCATAGGCCGCGCGCACTTCTGGCAACATGTCGTTCATTTCAACGCCATTCCGATCAAGGTAATAAGCTCCTCTGGCGCAGATTCTGCTGGCGAATTCACATAGAGTTCAAACGGAGGGGCATCGCGCGGCGTTTCGCCTGATTGCGCGAGCCAAGCCCCGTAAAGATACCCATAGGCCGCCGATAAACCCGCATAGGGGCCTTTGAAGGTAAGGATCGCATGTTTGCCGCCCTCAAGAATTCTCTCCTGAAGCGGCGCCTCAATTGGCATCGTGTCGGGCAGGATGAAGCCTGCTTCGCTTTCCAACTCCTCTTCAGGAACGTTTTGTGGGTCAGAGTAATAAAGCCCGACCATCGGTCCGGCACCCTCCAGTAAGCCGCGTGCGCCAAGCGTTGCGCTCACCTTTTCAAATACTTCGCCCACGCCGAAGTAATTGCCCTTCAGCGGCATCACGGCTAAGCGGCGGCGTGGTTCGTTTGTTAGCTCAATCGGGTACATGGTCTTCCTTTCTGTTTGAGAGAGCAGCAAAGGCGGCACAGGCCGCGCCATGGACCGAAACTCCAGTGGCGTTCTGCCAAAAGCATCCCGAAAAAGCCGAGTAAAGCTGCGGGCATTCTCGTATCCACATTGGGCTGCAACTTTTTCGAGGGATGTATCATCGAGAAGCAGAAGATTTGCCGCTTTATGGAGACGAACCCGGCGGACAAACCCCGCCAGAGGCTCGCCTGTGATCCCGGTAAACACCCGATGAAAGTGAAACCGCGACAGGGCCGCGACCTCCGCGAGCCTATCCAGTGACAGATCACCATCCAAGTTATCGTAGACGTAATCCAACACCCGCATGAGCCGCTTTTCGTAATCGTTTGCCATTGTTCCTCGCTGCGCATTTGCACCCAATCCCTACCCTAACACAGGCGCATAAATCTTGCTGACTTCACGCAGGCGGCGAACAAGTTGCGCAGCGGTTTGAAAATCGCCATATAAAGGGTGAACGACCCGGATCGGAGCGCAGTGTGACCAATTATCTTGAGTTTGAAAAACCGTTGGCTGAAATCGAAGGCAAGGCAGCAGAGCTGCGCGCGATGGCGGCGGCCAGCGAAGACAAGATGGATATTGAAACCGAAGCAAGCGCGCTTGATAAAAAGGCCGCGGACGTTTTGGCGGACCTATACAAAGGATTGACGCCTTGGCGTAAATGTCAGGTCGCGCGGCACCCTGAGCGGCCCCATTGCAAAGATTACATCGAAACGATCTTTACCGAGTTCACCCCGCTTGCGGGTGATCGGAATTTCGCGGATGACCATGCTGTAATGGGCGGATTGGCGCGCCTTGATGGCGAGCCTGTTGTGGTGATCGGTCAGGAAAAAGGCCATGACACCAAAAGTCGAATTGATCGCAACTTTGGCATGGCACGGCCTGAGGGCTACCGCAAAGCTGTACGGTTGATGGATTTGGCAGATCGGTTCGGCCTGCCGGTTGTCGCCTTGGTGGATACGGCGGGTGCCTATCCCGGCAAGGGCGCTGAGGAGCGCGGCCAGTCCGAGGCGATTGCGCGTTCAACCGAAAAATGCCTTGCCCTCAAGGTGCCGCTTGTCTCGGTGATAATTGGCGAAGGTGGCTCTGGCGGGGCTGTCGCTTTTGCCACGGCAAATACCGTGATGATGTTGGAACACTCGGTCTACTCGGTGATTTCCCCTGAGGGCTGCGCATCGATTTTGTGGAAAGACTCCGAGAAAATGCGCGAAGCCGCCGAAGCGATGCGTGTCACCGCGCAAGACCTCAAAGAGCTGGGTGTGATTGATCGCATCATCGCGGAGCCGCTTGGCGGCGCACAACGAGGGCGCTCAGAAACGATGGCCTCGGTTGCCAAGGCGATCAAGGCGGAGCTGAAGCATTTGGCCAAAAAATCCCCGGATGAGCTGCGCAAAGCGCGCCGTCAAAAGTTCTTGGATATTGGGTCTAAGGGTTTGGCGGCCTAAGTCAGCTCTCCTTGCTGGCGTTACCCATCAAAGGCGAAAACCCTGCCTCAGCCATAAGCGCGTTGGATCCTGTCTCAACGGCGACTTCGAGTTTCGTCATGAAGTCGTCGATTTCAAGGCCGGGCTGAATCGTCGGGAGAAACTCTAGCACAGCGAGCCCCGGTTTACGCATCAAGCCGTGGCGCGGCCAGAACACCCCGACGTTGGTGGCTGCGGGGACAACGGCTTGCCCGGTCTCCGTATACAAGACGCCAGTGCCGATTT
The DNA here is from genome assembly GCA_050633625.1 of Maritimibacter sp. Lineage (GTDB taxonomy): Bacteria > Pseudomonadota > Alphaproteobacteria > Rhodobacterales > Rhodobacteraceae > JBOEGW01. The sequence goes on from JBOEGW010000003.1 coordinate 492,784, forward strand.
TGTAGGGCTTGTTCGCCCCCGCCGCCACCCGCGTCCCCTGTGGGAAAATGATCAGTTGCCCCGGCTGTGTCGTGTTGTTGACGTCTTCCACCATCTTTTTGATCGCCAAACCGCGCTTCCCGCGATCGACCGCAATACAGCCAATCGCCTTGGCATAAAAACGCACAATTGGCGTATAGAGAATTTCCTTCTTCATGATGAATTTGGGGCGTTTGGCCACCGAAACGATCATCAGAATATCGAAAAAACTCTGGTGTTTTGAGGCAATCAACAGCTCGCCCTCAGGAACGGGACCACGAATTTCGGAGCGCAACCCGACGATATAATGCGCCAGCCAGCGCACCAAGAGGCAGTAGTGGCGAATGGCGCGAAAGGCGAACTCTTTGTCAAACAACGACAAAATGCCGTAGACCAACCCCATGATCGCCATGGCGGCATACATCAGGAAAACGAAAATAATCGACCGGATCAATTGAAGGGCTTGCATCAGCGACGTTCCTTTAGAGTTGTCAGCGCCGCTTGGCGCGTGGCGACATAGGCAACCGCCCCCGCAAGCGGAGGAATCAAAAGCGGCAAGAGCCAGTGCCAACCTTGAAAGCCAAGCCCCGTCAGGAAGCCACCTTGTGCATTGGCAGAGGGCAAAAGCAGAATCGCGATCATCCCCAGCACCATCCCGGCAATAGCCCCCATGACGGCACGCGCTGTATACCGGCGAACGAACGCCCCGGCGATATAATCGTCGCGCGCGCCCACAAGGCGCAGCACCCGGATCACTTGCGCATTCGCAGCCAAGGCGGAATTGGCGGCCAAAGTGATCATCACGGCGGTAGTGGCTGCGATCAGCAGTATCGAAATCAAGCTCAGCGCCCGCAAACGGCTGGCCGCACGCACGAGGGGTTCGCGCCAACGTGTGTGATCATCGAGCACCGCACCGGGCGCCTCGCCCATAAGTCGTGCTCGCAACCCATCGGAATCATATCCGCCCTTGTCCTCGAGAACCTCAATCAAACGAGGCACTGGCAGAGCATCCAGCGGCAGATCCGGGCCGAACCACGGCTCAAGAAGTGCGCTTTGTTCCTCGTCTGACAGAACCCGCGCAGAAGCAACGCCGGGCGTTGTTTCAAGGATTGCGAGCACGGCTGTGACCTGTCCGTCCACCTGCCCATCAGGCGCGGAAATTCGAATTGTCGAGGATTGGGCCAGCGCTTCACCCCATTTTTCGGCAAGCCGTCCCGTTGCCAAGGAGAGCGCCAGCGCGAAGACCGCCAAAAACGTCATGGCGGCGGAGGCAAACACTGTGAGGCGGGCGGTAAATCCGGTGGGAGGCACGACCCGATCCGATTGCCCATCCCCTGTCAGGCGCATCAACAATGACATAAGTTTCTTCACAAATCCGCCCCCGCAAGTTGCAACCGTTGGTTCGAGATCCGCAAAACGCGGGCTTGAACTTGGCTCTTGGCGGATCGGATCAGGTTCATGTCGTGTGTGGCAATCAACACAGTCTTGCCCATGCGGTTTAGCTCAACAAGCAATTGCAAAAGCCGCAACGACATTTCCCAATCGACATTCCCCGTTGGCTCATCCGCAAGAATAACTTCTGGCGACATGATGATGGCACGGGCCAGCGCGGCGCGTTGACGTTCCCCGCCCGACAGTTCTGGCGGACGGGCGTTTTGTTGCGCCTCAAGCCCAACCCAGCGCAGCAACTCCCCCAGACCGCTTTCGTCAGACGGGCGCCCAGCGACCATTAAAGGAAGGGCAATGTTCTCAGAGACACTCAAATGATCCAAAAATTGACAATCTTGGTGAACGACACCAACCCGGCGGCGGACTTCTGCAATCTCATCACGCCCCATGGTGCGGGTATCGTGATCAAACAACGCCACGCGCCCCTGCGTTGCGATCATTTCACCGTAACACAGCTTAATGAGCGTTGTTTTTCCTGCGCCAGATGGGCCTGTCAGAAAGTGAAATGATCCCGGCGCCAGCTTGAGCGAAAGGTCCGACAGCAGTGTTGTGCCACCATATCCATAGGAGACTTCCTCGAACTCAATCACGCCACACCCCATTCTCGATTGAGGACAGTTTTGCCTCAGTCAGACGATTGTTGCAATCACGCGATTTCAAAGGTTTGATTTTCCATGGTTTCATGCGCATATTGGGCGCGGGTCAGGGATGATGCTTGGGCGTTTGCCAAGCCAAAAACGAGGACTTGGAGCGAAATGCGACTGGTTTGTCCGAATTGTGGTGCACAGTATGAAGTAGATGATCGCGTGGTGCCAGACGCCGGGCGAGATGTTCAATGCTCCAACTGTGGCCATGCGTGGTTTCAACGCTCAGCGCGGGCCTTGGCTGAAGAAACCGACACGCCCGAAGAACCACACACGCCTGACGAGTTGCCTTCCGAGGACGATGCACCCAGCGAGACCGTTCAAGACACACCGGAGCCGCCCCTTCAAGACGAAGACGCCTATGAAGACGAGGAAGACGAAGGCCCCGGCCCCAATATCGATATGCCAAGACCGGCGCTTGATGACAGCGTGCGCAACATCCTGGAGGAAGAAGCGGCCTTTGAAATGCAGGCCCGCGCGCAGGATGGCGGCAATGTGGAAACGCAACCGGACCTTGGCCTAGATAGCCAGCCCGACCCCGAAGCCGAACGCCGCCGATTGGCGCGCGAACGTATGTCGCGGATGCGCGGTATTGAGTATGGCGAGAGCTTTGAGCATGAGGTCGCTGAGGAAAACGTACAAACCGCCAGCGCACAGCAAACCGAGACCGCAATTGCCGCTGCTGTCGCCGCATCCCGCGACAAACGTGCCGATACACCGCGCCGCGATGTGTTCCCCGATATTGAGGAAATTAATTCGACCCTTGATGGCGGCGATCCGGTTGATCCGGGCAACCTCGGCGCGCAAGACGTGCAAGGACAACCGCGAAACGGCTTTAAACGTGCTTTTTCCGTTGTGATCATCATCGCTGCGGTGGCCCTCGCGATCTATATGTTCGCGCCTCAAATCGCCCAAGCCGTGCCAGCGCTCAAACCAGCGCTGACAGCCTATGTGGACGCCATCAATGGGTTACGATCCGGGGTTGAGGGGATGATGCAAAATACCATCGATCAAATTGAGGACGCTGCGCAAACGACAGATGCGTCACCTGCTGCACAGGCCGCTGAGCCAAGCGAATAAGCCTCAGAACTGATCCAACAGCCGCTCGATATAGTCGCGCTCAACTTGCGGGCGGTCGGTTTCGCCGGATCGGCGCCGCAGCTCTTCTAGCAACTCCTGAGCCCGGCGATACAAATCTTCATTGTCCTCAAGAGGAGAATCAGACCCCAGAGCGCCTTGCGAGCTTGGGTTGCGCCCAAGCGGATCACGGCGTTCTGTGCCGCCGGGTTGCCCCGGTTGCGCGCCTTGGGCTTGGCCTTGCTGGTTTTCGGCTTCACGGCGCATTGCATCATCAAGATTGCGCATCCCTTCGCGCATGGCTTCCATCGCATCCGCCTGACGGTCCAATGCACGAGATGTTTCGCCCTCCTCAAGCGCATTTGCCGCGTCCTCCATGGCGCGCCCTGCCTCGTCAAGCGCCTCGCGCGCCGCGTCGCCTTCTTCGGTACCCGCACCGGGCAGGTTTTGGCGCTGGCGATCAAGGGCGCCTTCTAAGTCGCGTTGCCGCTGGCTGAGCGAACGCTGTTGGCCCGCGCCCTCTCCATCCTCGCCATTTTCGCCCCGGCTCTGGCCTTGGCCATTTTGCTGTTCGCCTGATTGCTCGCCCTGTTGCCCTTCGCCTTGCTCCCCCGGCTCTGAGGGCGCGCCATTTTGCGGCATACCATCTTCACCCTCTTGCTGACCAAAGGTCTCATCAGAAAGGTCGCGTTGTTGGCGCAGGGTATCACTGAGACCTTCCATGGCTTGCTGGCCGGGAGACTGTTGTCCTTCCCCCGCCCCCCCTTCGGCAACTTGCATGTTCTCAGTCAGCTGACGCAGCATTTCGAGCATCTGCGCCGCGTCTTCCATGCGGCCTTCGCGCAGGGCGTCTTCGATTTGGTTCATCAAATCTTGCAAGTCCTGCTGCGACATTTCCATGGTCTCGCCAGCGTCGGCCTGCGCCTCGCCGTCTTCGCCCGCGCGCTCAGCCAATTGCCGCATGTAGTCATCCATCGCGCCGCGAAGCTCGTCCATCAACTCGGACATTTCATCGGGTGTCGCTCCCTGACGCATGGCCTCTGCGACCCGTTCTTGCGCGCGGCGCAGGCGTTCTTTGGCATCCAGAAGCGATCCGTCTTCGATCTCAACTGCCAAATCCCAAAGCGCCTGAGCGACGCTGTCGCGCGCCTCACGAGAAAAGCCCTCCGCCTCCAAATCCCGAACCAACGTGCGCAGTTTCAAATACTGCACTTCTTTTGGGAAAACCCCTTCCGGGTGGGCAGAAATCGCCCGCAAAACCCGCGCCACACGCGGGGCATTTTGCGCCGTCCACAAAATATCGCGCCGTTGTTCCACCAAAGCGCGCGCGAGCGGGTCGAGAAACCGCCTCCCCGGAAGCGCGATCACCATGGGCGCAGAACTGCCCGTTTGCCCGTTGGCATCCATGGCTGTGAAGGTCAGCACGACCGGAAGCTCAGCCCATGGATGATCCGCGAAATTTTCAACCAACCGTTCCTCAAACGCGCTGCGATCCCCGCGAAATGGCATCGGTAAATCAACTGCGATATCCTCGCGCGGCTCTGGTGGGGCGCTTAGACCATACCGTTGATCCACTGCATCAAGTTTGAGCGCGAAGGTGGCCTGTCCGCTTGTGACGCCATAGTCGTCCACGGCCAGAAACCCTTGGGACATCTCGCCATCAAGCGCTCGCTCTAGCTCATCTACGGGTTCAATCTGGGGGGGCGTATCGGCGCGCGCCGTAATCTCCCAGCTGTCCGCGCCAATCTCCAACGTCCCGTCCTTGTCCACCACAAACAGCCGTGTCGGCAGGGCATCCTCAGTCGTCTCAGCGCTCCAAGGTTCACGCACCTTGATCGCACCGATCCGCCCGTAAAGGCGCAATGTTATACGTGACCCGGCGGGCACCTCAAAGGTGCCGGGGGGCTGATCTGCGAGGTAGAGGGTGGGCTTGCCGGTGTAGGCGGGCGGCTCGATCCAGCCTTCCCAACTGTATTCCTCGGCCACTTGTGTGCCCGCGCTGGGGATCAAATCGTTGAGGTTTGTGGGCGTTTGGCCAGCACCGAACAAGAGCGCCATCAAACCTGCGGTGAGCGCCATTAGGCGAAATCCAAACGGGTCACGCGGCGCGAGATCGCTGTGTGGGCCAACGGCCTTTACGGAATTGATTTTGGCCGCCATGCGCGATTGATGAGCAAGCCAAAGTGCGCGCGCTGGCCCGTCCTCGAGCCCTGTCGCCTGCGCATCATTGAGCGCCGCCATGGGCCGACCGGGTAGGGTGTCGTCAAGGCGCGCAAGGGCTTGTGCGCTGTGAGGCACGCGGAACCGACGCAGGCCGATAAGCAACGCCGCCGCTCCACCCAGCATCACAAAGACGGCGAAAACCCGCGCAATCCACAGCGGTGCCGCACCATGCCCCCCGAAAGACACCCAAGCAAAAACAAGAAGTAGGATAGACCCCATGGGCCAGAACGCGCGCGCGCCACGCTCCACCCAAAGCCCCGCCAAGGTCAAGCGGAGGGGCCATTTCAGGCGTTTAGAAACGCCTTCGGGCAGGGTGTTCTTGGCAGTCATTCGGGCCTTTCGCATAGCGCATTGGCCCGGACGAAATCAGAGCCACTCAGGTATCTTATCGCGCCCAAGCATTTCTTCATAGGTGGGCCTTTGGCGGATAACCGCGAATTGATCGCCATCGACCAAGACTTCGGGAATCAATGGCCGCGAATTGTATTCAGACGACATCACCGCCCCGTAAGCTCCCGCCGATCGAAAGGCTATAAGGTCGCCAGAGGCCAAAGCAGGCAGGTTGCGCGACTTGGCAAAGGTATCGCCGGATTCGCAAATCGGCCCAACGATGTCATAGGGGCGTTGCTCGGCGCCGGGTGCGGCTTGCATCACGGGAATAATGTCGTGATGCGCCTCATACATCGCGGGGCGCACAAGGTCGTTCATCGCCGCATCAATGATCAAGAAATCGCGGCCTTCGCCCTCTTTCACATAAATCACCTCGGACACCATGATGCCAGCATTGCCAGCGATCAACCGCCCCGGTTCGATCTCGATCTCGCACCCCAAATCACCAACGGTTTCGCGCACGACCTGACCGTAATCCGCGGGCAAGGGCGGGGCTGCATTGCTGCGCTCATACGGGATGCCAAGCCCGCCTCCCAGATCAAGGCGGGTGATCTCGTGCCCCTCTTCGCGCAGCAGTCGCGTTAACTCCGCAACCTTCGTGTAGGCTTGCCGGTACGGTTCAAGGTCAGTCAGTTGCGAGCCGATATGAACGTCGATCCCCACCACTTTCAATCCGGGCAGGCTGGCAATCTCGGCGTAAACTTCGCGCGCACGGGCGATCGGAATACCAAACTTGTTCTCGGACTTTCCGGTTGAGATTTTCGCGTGTGTTTTTGCGTCCACATCGGGGTTTACGCGGACAGTGACAGGCACCTCGACACCCATTTCCGTGGCGATTTTGGACAGCAGGCGATACTCAGGTTCGCTCTCAAGGTTGAACTGGCGAATACCCCCTTCAAGAACCATGCGCATTTCCTGAGCGGTCTTGCCGACACCGGAAAACACAATGCGATCACCCGGCACACCGGCAGCGCGCGCACGGGCGTACTCACCGCCCGACACAACGTCCATTCCAGCGCCCATGTCCCCCAATAGCTTCAGCACAGCGAGGTTTGAATTGGCTTTGACAGCGTAGCAAACAAGGTGTTCCATCCCGCTCAACGCCTCGTCAAAGACTTGGAAATGGCGGCGCAAGGTGGCTGCGGAATACACATAGGCTGGCGCGCCAACACTGGCGACAATTTCGCTGATGCGCACGTCTTCGGCAAACAGCGCGCCGTCTTTATAGTCAAAATAATCCATGTTCGCCTCGCCTATCTGGTTTGCTTCGCCCTACACGCTGCGCGCCAGCGTTTCAATGCGCATCACACAGGGCGCGTGCGCAAAAACAGATAGAGCGGCAGCCCAAATGACACCCCAACAAACACAGTCGCAGGCAAGGTCACAAGCGCCAACCAATTGCGGCGCACAAATGTTTCGCCAAGACACCAGATGATGAGCGCAGTGCCAGAAATCAACAGATCCAACGTCAGCCCTTTGACGGCATCATTCGCTGTCCATAGCGCGATCATACCCGGCAAGCTGCCACCCTCGCCCCCAAGGTAAGCCAGGAAATGCCACATGGGCCAAAGCGCGCCAAGAAACGCAAGCGCGAGGTAGGTCAGTCGCAAACCGGACATTCGAAGATCCTTTTGGGTTCAATCAATCGCGCTTAGTTGATCGGCTCTAAGAGCGCCTTTTGCAACGTACAATCGCGCCGGGTGTCGCGGCCGCATTGGCGCGGCTCTAGGTCTTTGGTCAAACACAAGCGGGCTTCTTGGATGTGGTTGTCTTTGCAGGTGATGGTGATCATATCGGCGTCCCACTCAGGATTGGACTGCAAGAATGCATCTTCAATGACTTGAGCAGGGATGCGAAACGTCCTGTCGATCTTTCGCAAGACCTCCGGGCGTGTCACTTTGGCATAGGCTTTGCGCACCGTGTCATAGTAGTCGCGCGCCTCAAGCCCGGCACATACCCCATGTTTTTTCCATTGATACCACGCAGCACCTCCAGCGCCGAATATATCCGATTGTGCTGCTGTCGTCTGCTTTGAGGGCGCGCGCACTGCGGTCGGACAATACGCTGGCCAACCGTCTTCATACTGCGGCCATAGCCCGTGAACGATCCAACCGAAATCTTCCTTGCACTGCGCGGCATCCCGGGCATCTCCCTCAAGCTTGCACCAGTTTGGCGACCACGACAGCGCCAAAACATAATAATCAAAATCCCCGGCGCGCTCACCATCGGCGCGCGCAACGGTTGCGGTCAGCAAGAGCAGGATCAACCAGCGCATTTTCTCTTTCCTCTTTTGTACCTGCGCAGTATAACCACGCCAAGTTTCCCCACAACGGTAACCCACCTTCCCTGGAAGGCGCCCAATTCAGGGCATGGTATCGTCGTATCTGAAGGAGTTTGAAATGAACAAACCGATCATGGCAAAGGCCACCGCCGTTTGGCTCGTGGACAACACCACGTTGAGCTTCAAACAAATCGCGGATTTCTGCGGAATGCACGACCTCGAAGTCCAGGGCATCGCGGATGGTGATGTGGCACAGGGCGTCAAAGGGTTTGATCCGGTGGCCAACAACCAGTTGACCCAAGAGGAAATCACCGCGGCTGAGGCGGACCCGGCGCATAAGCTGAAACTCAAGTTTTATGCCGCTGCCGTGGGCGAAGAAAAACGTCGTGGCCCGCGTTACACCCCGCTTTCTAAGCGCCAAGATCGCCCAAATTCGATCCTGTGGCTTGTGAAATTTCACCCAGAGTTGACAGACGGGCAGATCGCCAAACTTGTTGGCACCACAAAGCCAACCATTCAGTCGATCCGCGAGCGCACCCACTGGAACATCGCTTCGATGGAGCCGATTGATCCGGTTGCCTTGGGCCTGTGTAAGCAATCCGAGCTGGACACCGCCGTCCAAAAAGCCGCGGCCAAGAAGGCAAAAGACGGCGAGTCGATGACCGATGATGAGCGGCGCAAGCTGCTTTCGACCGAGCAAAGCCTTGGTGAGCCAGAGCCAAAAATTCCGTCGGCGATTGAAGGGCTTGAAGCCTTTACTTTGTCAGGCGACAGCGAGCCTGAAACGAAAGAGCCTGAGTTGGACGCGGAGAGCTTGTTCAACTTGCCCGACACGAAGGACGAAGACGACGAAACATAGGTTTCGCTCGGTTTTCCGTTGCAAAAGCCCCGGCCTTGGCTGGGGCTTTTTTGGTGCGTCAGCGCGCGAGGTCTTTGGCCCAATGGCGATGCGCTTCCGAAAGTTCTTTGCGAAACTGGCGGATGGCATATTCCGCGAAAGTCGACAGGCCCCTGCCCTTTTTGGTGGCCACATAGACCGTCGCCTTTGCCTGCTCTTTGAGAGGGAGGCGAACAAGGCCCGGCATATATACTTCCGCGACCGAAAATTCGTCTATCAAGGCGACCCCAAGCCCATGGCGCACAAGGCTGACCACGGTTTGCGCAAAACGCCCTCGCATCACATGGCTGACCTCAAGTCCGGCCTCCAAGAAGGGTTGAGCCGCAAGCGCGCCGTAAGGATCAGTTGGGTCAACGCCAATCAAAGGCTCGTTTACGAGGTCATGCACTGACACCTCTTTTTGCGCCGCCAAGCGGTGCCCTTCAGGGAGGATCGCCACAAAATTCCCAATCGCGATTTCCTCGCTTTCGATGCCGGGATTGTGGGTGTTAGAGCTCATGATCACAAACTCGCCACGCTCCAAGAGCAGATATTCCGCCGTTTCTTCAATTTTCAAGATATTGAGATCAATGAACAAATCCGGGTAGCGGCGGCGAATGTCGCGCACAGCTCGCGCGGCGATGAACTGTGCCACCGATGGCGCACAGGCGAAGGACATGCGCACGTCATCACCTTTTTGCAGCGCACCAAGTGCGGATTGAAGGTTCTCAACCCCTTTGTAGACCTCTCGAATTTGGTCAAACACTTTGCCTGCTTCCACCGCGGGTACAAACAGCCCGGCGCGCCTCTCAAAAAGGCGTATCCCAAGAGAGTCTTCGGTGTGTTTGACGAGGCGGCTAATGCCGGGGGCGGATACGCCAAGGTGTTCGGCCGCGCCGTTGATCGTCCCGCGCAACATGACGGCGCGGATCACCTCGACTTGGCGCAATGTTATTTCGCGCATGCCTTTCCCTTTCGGATCAATGAACACGCTGTTCCTTTTGCGCACACTATGAAGCTGAGGTTAAGAGCGCCAGCGCTATCGCAATTCGACCTGCGCGCGGGCGGCTTGGCCGGTCGCATCAATCACAGAAAGGGTCACATGCCCCGGCCCGCCAAGCCGCAACAACTGGTCGCGCCCGCGCACGGCCACCACAACAGGCGCGCCATTTGCCAAAACCGTGAACGGGGGCAAACCATCGCGTATTTTCACAGCGAGTGGCCCAGCGCCAAGCTCGACGATTGCGCCGTTTGGTGGAAAGGCGAGTTCAGGGGGACGCGATTTTTGCAACGCTGTGAACCCGAACCTTTGCAAATGTGGGGGCAGCAAATCATGGGAAAGCAACACTGTGCCCGGCGGCGGATTTGGCAAGGGATCAATATGAGATTTCAGCCGCCCAAATGCCTCAAACAACACGGGCGCCGCCACCTTCGCGCCAAATGCGCCGGGCACGGGTGTTCCGTCTGGGCGCCCCATCCAAATTGTCACCACATGGCGCCCATCAAACCCAACCGCCCAGGTGTCACGGTGGCCATAGGAGGTCCCTGTCTTGTAGGCGATGCCAAGACGGCGCGCGGTGGGCGGTGCGGGCATATCTGAAAGGATATTGCTGATGTGCCACGCCGCGTTTGGCGACATGATACGGGCTGCGACCGGCACGGGCTGGTCCGGCTCGACACGCAGCGCCACGGAACGACCAAGGTTTGCGATCCCCGCATAGAGCGCTGTTAGATCCCAAGGTGTAATTCCAACCCCTCCCAGCGCCACCGCAAGCCCCGGCGCAGAGCCGCCCGGCAGCTGCGCATTGACGCCTGCGCGGCGCAGCCCAGCCATAAGGTTGGCTGGACCAATTTCGGCCGTCAGCGCAACAACCGGAATATTGAGTGACTGGATCAAGGCTTCGCGCAGAGGGAGCGGTCCGCGGTATTCACCGTCAAAATTTTCCGGCGCATATGTTCCAAAGCGCATAGGTCTGTCGTCAATCGTGGTGAGCGGATGGGCGATCCCCGCATCAAATGCCAGCCCGTAAACGAGCGGTTTGAGCGTGGAGCCGGGGGACCGCGCCGCGTTGGTCATATCGACGAACCCCTGAGCCACATCCGGCGCATATCCCCCGGACCCGACAGAGGCGAGCACCTCGCCTGTGTGATGATCGGCCACCAAAATCGCCACCGATAGCGCTCCACCACCATGATCAGCGATCGCGCGCGCCGCTAGGGTTTCGAGCTTGCTTTGAAGCCCTGCGTCAACTGTGGTTTGGATCTGCTTTGACGCATGATTTGCCTTCAGGCGGTCCGCCAAATGTGCGGCGTGCACGGGCATTTGGCGGCGTATGCGGGGCACTGGATCATGGCGCGCGGTTGCGGCAAGGCTTGGCGCGATGCGACCTTGGGCTTCGATACGGGAGATAACCCGGTCGCGCGCGCGCCTTGCTTCCTCTGGGTGGCGGTCAGGGCGGCGGTGCTCAGGAGATTGCGGCAGCGCCACCAAGAGCGCGGCCTCAGAGGGCGTGAGCCGCGTTGGGTCTTTGCCAAACCAAATGCGGGTCGCTGCGCGCACCCCTTCTACGTTGCCGCCATAGGGGGCGCGGGCAAGGTAAAGCGCCAGAATGTCGTGTTTGCTAAGGTGGCGTTCAAGCGCCAAGGCAACGCGCATTTGGCGCAGTTTGCCGCGCGCTGTGCCGGTGGGTCCATCTTCGAGCAGGCGCGCGGTTTGCATGGTCAAGGTCGATGCGCCCGACACAACGTGCCCGGCCCAAAGCGCCTGAGTTGCGGCGCGCAAGACTGCAATGGGGTCAATGCCGGCATGAGTCCAGAACCGTTTATCCTCATAGGCGACGAGCATGTCGACCAACAAAGGATCAATCTGATCGGATGGCCAGGCCATGCGCCAGCGCCCGTCTGCAACAGTATAAGCGCGCAACAGTTGCCCGTTACGGTCCACGACCTCGGTGCCTGTGGCCACGCTGAGCGATGGAAGTTCGGTGGCGTTGACCCAATCGTCAAAGGTGTCTCGCGCGAGGGCCGCCCCCCACAAAAACACCACGGCGATCCAAAGCGCCCAAAGGCCATTTCTTCGGCTCATGGGGTGATTGTGACGCGCCCGGCGGCACCGGTGGCGCGCATGTTAGCGCGGTACATATCCTCAACAGAGGCGGCGGGGTGATGGAAGCTTCCGGGTGTCACCGCGCGCACAATATAGGCAAGGCGCACAGGTTTGGCTTCGCGCAGATCAACCGCCGCCAGAAAGCGATCTTGGCGGAATTCTGTTGTTGCTGTGCTGCTTGTGAGGTTGAGCCAGTCCAGCGCCTTCACCTGGCCCGCGCGCAAGATGTTTGGGTTGTCGATCTCAAAGCCCGCGGGCAGAGGGTCGGCCACCATCAAACGCCCAGTGGCTTGTGTCAGTGGCGTCACGGTCACCACCGTCACAAGCCGCGTGCCTTGGCGAAGGTTTGCAGTCTCTACAGGCTGGCCTTCCATCGAAAAATACCGCCGTTCGATCACGTAACCATCTGAGCTTGGCGGCTCAGGGCGCAGGGGGGTGCCGCGAGTTGTCATTGACAGGGTGATGCCATCTGCGCCTGTGTTCGCGATCTCCATTGGGCGGGCCAGCTCCGCCGCCGCGCGCACCTCGACAAGCGGGCCGTTCATCGCTTCTCCATCCACCAATAGCCCGGCGCCCGCGAAATCATCCAGCAATGCCCGCGAGGCCATCAAGGTCCAGACGGCTTCTTGGGTGGTGCGCCGCTTTCCGGCACCCGCGATACGCGCCACAAGCGCCTCCACATCAATCACCTTCGATTGGGCCTCGGTTGCGAGCGCCAGAACGGCGGCCGTATCGCGTAGCTCGGTGCCATAATCGCCGCGCCATAGCAGCGCATTCGACCCGCCCGCCTCAATCTGAGTCATTGCGCGTTTGAACATTCGATCCGCGCGTGGCCCGTCGCCATAGCTGGCCAAGGCCGCGCCAAGTTGAGCGCTCGCAAGCGGTGTGGAAAACGCCTCCGATTTCACGTCAGCATAATAGCGCAGATCCCCCATTGCCGCCGCGCCTTCTCGCGCAAGCACATAGAGCGCATAGGCCAAATCAGTGCCGCCACTGTCAAATCCGGGATGGTAATTCACCCGGTTTCGCAGATTATCCAGCGCCATACGTCGCGCCCGTTCTGGAACGTCGTAGCCTTCGGCTTGAGCACGAGTCAGGAAATCTGTGACGTAGGAATCCAGCCACAAGTCCCCGGATTGTGCCCGCCAAAGTCCAAAGCTACCTGAAGCGGCCTGGTTCGCCAGAACGGCAGAAATCGCACCTTGGATACGCCCCACGATATCGCTGTCAGCGGTTAGCCCCATCGCCTCCGCCACGCTGGAAAGATACAAAAGTGGCATCGCGCGTGAGGTTTGTTGCTCGGTGCAGCCATAAGGGTATTGGTCCAGCGTGGTCAGCAAACCCGGCACATCGAGGCGCGCCATTGGGCCAGCCGCGAGGGTGGCCTGAGCACCCGCAAGGTGCAGCCCGTCAAACACATCTTGTGAGAACGAAAACGTTTCCCCGGCCCCCAGTGTGACTTCCCGCGTCTGGATCACGTCTGGGTCAAGGCTTTGCACAGGAAGCGACACCGTCTTTGTCAAAGTTTCACCGCTTGGTGTGGTCAGCGCAAGTGTGATGGTCTGAAGCCCAGCCTCGGCTGCGCGCAAAGGTACGCTCAGGAGATGTGTTTCGCCTTGCGCAAGGGGGATCGGAGCGAAGTCCGTATTTCCAAGGGTGACGCCAGAAGCGCGCGCTGAAAGCAGCACATCGCCCTGCGGCCCCTGGGCGTGCGTCAGCTCCAACAACATGCGCGCCTCATCGCCGGGCGCAAGGAAGCGGGGCAAAGACGCGGTGAGCACAATTGGATCGCGCACGAGCATATCCGCGCCCGCTTGCCCCACGCCGGTTTGCGACCACGCAATCGCCATAAGCCGCACCGAACCGTTGAATTCCGGGAGTGTCACGGGGGCTTTTGCAACACCATCGACGACCTTAATCGGGCCAATGACCTGTGCCATCAAATCCTCTGTGGGCGGCGGGGCTTGCATGGTCATTTCAGACAAGAAGTCGCCGCCAGATCGCACCTGCCCCATGGCACCATTGCGCCCATCTATCAGCCTTCCATATACATCGCGCAAGCCAACGCCAAGGCGACGCTGGCCGAAATAGTGATTGGAGGGGTCGGGATCGGTGAAACCCGTGATGTTGAGAATACCCTGATCAATCGCGGCCAGCGTTACATAGGCGGTTTCGCCATCGGCAATGCCCTCAACGGCGATCTCGACCTCCACCTTGCCCCGTGGCTTCGCTTCCGCTGGCGCGAGGATACGCGCGGAAAGTTGATGCGCGCCAGGGTCGACAGTTGCATGGGTCAACCCTAAGGCGCGAACGGGCGTTCGCCCCTCAAGCGCATCAAGCGGCTGGATGAGTGTTGCTGTCACATATGCGCCCGCGCCCCAGTCATCCGTCACCGACAACGCGACAATGTTTTCGCCCTGTTTGGCCTCCACAGTTTCCATGTGGATCAGCCGGTTTGAGACGACTGTAATCAACGCCTTGCCCGCACTGCGCGGCACGAAACGCAGCTTTGCCGTGTCGCCGGGTTTATACCCTTTTGCATCCAAAGACACGTCGAGCATGTCGGGTGTTGTGGTGGTGTCCGCGGCAGCATACCAGCCCGCGTAAAACTCGGTTGAGGAGGCGAGGTAGGGGGTGGATTTTCGCGTCACGACAACCTCGTATCGCCCCCATGTTGTGGGCGCGACAATGCTGGTTGGTGTATCGCCAAGGGTCGCTTCGCCCTGTGCAACGCGCGTGCGTGTTGTGATCGGTTCCCATTGCCAGTAGCCATCTGTGGTGTACCACTGGTATCGGGTTTCCACTCGGTTGACCGCCCAAGTCACCTCCATCGAGGTGGTGCTCAGGTCAGGGGAAACTGCCAAGACCTCAAAGCGGGCCTCATCCCCTTCGCCCAGTTCTCCTTCAAAGCCGGGCTTGATGCCGATCACAGGACCAGATGGCGCGACTGGCCGGGTGAAATTGCGCTCCACCGGGCGGCCAGAGTTCTCACTCACAGTGACGCTTATACTCGCTTCATGGGGGCGGCTCAGGTCTTTGGGTTCCGGAGTTTGCAGGCGCAATTCAGCGATCCCGCTATCATCGGAAGTGCTGCGCACAGGATCGGCATAGATCGGCTGCGCGTTTGAGTCATATTCGCCAAAAACATAACCGGGATAGGCCGCAAGCGATGTTGTGGGGCGCAACCGCAGGCTGGCTTCTGCCGCCAGCCCCGCGCCGGGCGCACCAAACAAATACCGAGCGTCCACACGAATTTGGGCGGTTTTGGCGGGGCGCAAAGTCGCTGCGATTTCTGTGTCAAAATCAATCCGCTCCGGCAAGAAATCCTCAACGAGCACAGTGGTGGAAGCGAGTGCGGGCGCATCGACGTCCGCATGAATTTCGAGCCGCCAGGTACCGCGCGGCGCATTCCCTGAAACTGGCAACTCGATCATATGCCCGCCTGCGCCAACACCTTGCGAAACATGGCGTGAAAACTCGACCCCATCCGGTCGATGCAATATGGCCGTCAGGGGCAAGCCCTCTATCCCGTTCGCCTTGCTGTCTCGCGCCAGAACCGTGGCGAATATCGTTTCGCCAGCGCGGTAGGCCCCGCGATCTGTGGCGAGGAAAACATCAATCGGCGGGCTGGCGGGGCGGCCTTCGACACCTCGATCCGAGAGGTCAAACTCAGGGTCCGAAAGCGACAAGAACGACAGGTCATCCGCACCCGAGCGCGCCACCAAGAGTGCTGGCTCGGCACCGGAGGTGCCCGAAATCACCCCGACAGGAAAGTTCAGGTATCCATTCGCATCCGTGACGCCCGTTCCAAGGACCGCGTTCGATTGAGACAACAGCTCAACCTCAACGCCCTCTAGCGCCTCAGCGCTGCCAAGTGCGCGCGCAAAAACATGGAGCCCGTCTGATCCGCTCATGCTGGCAAGCCCAATGTCAGAAACAACGAACCACTGCGTAGCACTCGGCTCATCCGCATTCCCCCCGACCGGGCGGGCGTTGATCACAAAAATCCCGGCCCCTTGCCCGGCAAGCGCCTCATCCATCGGTAAACGGCGGGTCACATTCTGGTTCAGTTCCGTATCGACGCTGGCGGTGCCGCGCCAAACCTGCGTTGCCATTTCGCGATCAAAATACTCAGCCTCATAGCGATCAATGCCACGCGCAAAAAACCTTTGTTGCATGGTGCGCAGTAGGCTGCGGTCCGACACTTTGTGGAGCGTCAATTCGATCTCTGGCGCATTCACTGATACGATCGGCAGCCCGGCGCCCGGTGCGCGTGGCAAAACATAAGCCCGGCCCGGAAAATTCACGCTGGGCGCACGGTCGCGCACATATTGCGTGAGGCGCACAGATTTGCTCAGGGTTTCACCGGACGCAGCTGGCAACCCTTCGCGCAGCGTAAATTCGTAGCGCGCCCCGTGACGCAGACCGGCAAGGCAAAGTTGCGCCCCTTCCACCTCGACCGAAACACCCTCGGTTTCGCTTTGCACGAAGGGGGCGTAATCTGTTCCGCGTTTGATCAAAGGTTCGGAAAACGTCGCGCAAATACGCGGCGCAGCCAGCTCGGATTGAACCTCAGTGTCAGCCACGCGGAACCCATATTTCTCAACAGCCCGCTCCAAGGCCCGCGCAATGTCGTCGCGGGGCTGAAGCGATTGCGCAAGTCGCAACGCCTGCACCGTATCCCGGCCGCGCCCAGCCCCTTCAAGGCCCGTTGCCATCGACGCCAACAAAGTTGTGCGCGTTGCGTCATGGGTGGCGCGCAACACGCCGGAAATCGCGGCTTGATACCCGGCTGTATTGAGGGCGCGTTTTTCTTGGCGGTTTTCTGATTTCTCCGCCAGACGCAAGGTAAGGCGCGCATATTCCGCCCAATCTGCCGGCCCATCTGTGAGCACTGTGACGGCCCCCCAAAGCCGACGCGCGCGCTTTAGGTCGCCCCCTTGCTCGGCATTGAGCGCTTGGCGCATCAACACCTCCGGCGCATAGCCGCCCGCAACATAGGAAAGTGGCAAACTGCGCGCGGT
This sequence comes from Maritimibacter sp., assembly GCA_050633625.1. Taxonomy (GTDB): domain Bacteria; phylum Pseudomonadota; class Alphaproteobacteria; order Rhodobacterales; family Rhodobacteraceae; genus JBOEGW01. Next base: position 509,873 of record JBOEGW010000003.1, read on the forward strand.
GTTTTCGGCGTTTGTAATATCGGCAGGCGACAAAAACGCAGAAAGCTCTGGCAAAAACGACTCAGCCCCGGCGCGCGTGCGTGCAGGAACATTCAGAACACGCGCTGATATCGCGCCCTCATAAGGCTCTTGGCGCTCAACGTCAGACTTGAGAAAACAGGCCGAATTTCGCGCGTTATAAGTGAAGGCCGTACAAACGGACTGCGCGAGACAGGCGGATTCGCAGGATTTAAGCGTTACATCGCGCAGAAAATCGAGATCAGCCCCATAAAAATCCACGTCCTCAAACAGCACAATTCGCCTTTCGGCGAGTGGGCTTTGCGCCAAGGCTGAACTCGTAAAAATTGAAACAAAACTAAGGAAAATAAGAAGTTTCCGCATCACGTCTTCCTCCTGCAATGCGTCATGCTTGCACGAGACAGACGGTCTCGCAACGATTCCTGCCAAGTTTTTGCGTGGATTTATTGTCGCGCATTAAGGGTGTGTTCATCATGATTGGCCAAACTCCTGATCACAATTGATGCTGCGGGAGAGACCGATGAACGCCGATGCTTTGCTGACCCAAGAACGCCGCGCCAGAATGGCAGCGGAACGGTTGTTGGCGCAAAAGGAAACTGAGCTATTTGAGGCCAACAGAATGTTGTCCAAACACGCTCGGTCCCTGTCTGAAGATTTGGTCGAAACGCGCGAGACGGTCGAGGAGGTGAAGGGCGAGAACACCCGCGTTCTTGCGGATTTGGAACGCGCAACCACCGAAGTTTCAATCGCGAAACGCCGGCTTTGGAGCTCGATTGAGACCATCGAGGATGGGTTTGCTGTTTTTGATCATGAGAGCCGGCTGATCGTGGCAAACCCTGCATATTATCAACCGTTTGACGGGTTGGAGTGCATTCGACCGGGCGCCCACTATGAGGAGGTGGTGGAGGCTGTTTTGGCTGAGGGCATTGTTGATATTGGGGAGGTTAGCCCTGCACGTTGGCGCGAGGACATGCTCGCGCGCTGGTACAGCGATGCGCCTGATCCTCGACAGATATCTTTGTGGGATGGCACCCATGTTCGGCTTGTTGATCGGCGCGCGCCGGGTGGTGATACAGTGTGCTTGGGGCTGAATGTCACCGAGGCCATTCAACGCGAAGAAAAGCTCGAATCCGCAATGCACCGCGCCGAGGCCGCGAACCGTGCAAAATCGGCCTTCTTGGCCAATATGTCCCATGAAATCCGCACACCGATGAATGGCGTGGTGTCCATGGCTGACCTGATGGCGGAGGCGCCGCTCGACGAGGAAATGGCGCTCTATGTGGATACCATCCGCACATCAGGCCGCGCCCTTTTGACGATCATTAACGATGTGTTGGACTATTCCAAAATCGAAGCCACGAAGCTGGTTTTGCACCCTGAACCATTTGATCTGGAAAAAACCATCCTAGAAATCCTCACCCTCTTGCAGCCAACCGTGCGTGAAAAGGGACTGAAGGTGATGATTGACTATGACATGTTCCTCCCTACGCAGTTTGAAGCCGATCCGGTTCGCTTTCGTCAGGTGCTCACGAACTTGCTCGGCAATGCCGTGAAGTTCACCGAAACGGGGCATGTGTTGGTGCGGGTCGTTGGCGTTCCTTTGGAACCGGGCGCGGCGCAGCGGATCCATATCACTGTTGAGGATACCGGTATTGGCATTGCGCCGGAGATGCAGCCCCATGTGTTTGGGGAGTTCAATCAGGTCGAGGACGAACGCAATCGGAGCTATGAGGGCACCGGGCTTGGTCTCGCGATAACAAAGGAACTGGTTGAGCTTATGGGGGGCAAAATCTGGGTTGAAAGCGCGCTAGGGGAAGGGTCGTGTTTTGGACTGCACTTAACTTTGCCGGTCGTCGAAAAGGTGCCTGAGGTGGATTTGCCGCTTTGGATGAAGCGGGCGGTCTTGGTGATGCCAGACGATCTGCATCGCGACATTCTGGCGAAACGGCTGGTTGCTTTGGGTTTGGCCGTGCGCACCGTGGACAAGGGCGCAGAGGGCATTTTGGCAGCACGAAAAGCTCAGCTCGTCTTTCTCGAAGCAACCCAAGTTGACATGCGCGCAGATGTTTTTCTTGCGGGTCTACAAGATGCAGGCGCGAACGCGCATGTTGTCACAATCGGCCAGCTTGGCAACGCAACCGAGCTTCCCGACGGCGCGGCGGGCACGTTGCACAAACCGGTATCGCGCCCCGACCTTTTGAACTTGTTGGTCGGATTGGACGCGCCGGAGGCGGTTGATGCGCCAGGCATCTCCGACAGCCCTCTTCCTGACGACCAAACGCCGGACCAAACGCCGGATCAAACGCCGGATCAAACGCAGGACGCGCTTGAAGATCATCCGGTTGAACAGCCAGCGGAAACCCCTGATGCGCCGATGTTTGGCTCCCGGCGCACCTCGGTCAGTATCGAGCGGACGTCAAAACATGAAGCGCCTGTTGCCCGCGTGGACGCGCCGGAAACGCCCGACCTTGATGCTGAGAGCCCCAGCAAATCTGACACCCAAGTTGGCACCGAAACTGAAACTGGAAGCGATACTGAAGCCGATGTTGGCAACATTTTCGCAGACCCAGCGCCGACAACAACACTGCGCAAAATGCGCGTTTTGGCCGCAGAGGACAACAAAACCAACCGCTTGGTGCTCTCAAAACTGATCAAGGCATGCGACATTGACTTGACTTTTGCTGAGAACGGCTTTGAAGCGGTTGCGGCGTTTGAAGAGTTGAACCCTGACTTGATTTTCATGGATATTTCTATGCCGGGCATGGACGGCAAGGAGGCCACCCGCACCATTCGCGCGATGGAAGCTGAAAAGGGGTTGCCCCGCACGCGGATCGTCGCGCTCACGGCACATGCTATGACTGGAGATGGGGATGAGATCATGGGGCACGGGCTTGATGAGCATCTCACAAAGCCCCTGAAAAAGCCGCTCATATTGGCAGAAATTCAAAACGCTTGCCCGCCAGATGCGCGCGCACCCTTGCCAGAAGATCGCCCAGAACAAGCGCGGGCGTGAAGCTAGGTGGCGCTCTCAGGTCGCAAAAACACAGGGCGCTCTTCGGTGCTTTGATCGGGCTGGAATTCGTAACCGCCCGCTTCAAACTCACATAGCTGTTTTGGATCAGTGATGCGCCCTTCGCAAATAAAGCGCGCCATCGCGCCGCGTGCCTTTTTGGCAAAGAAACTAATGATTTTCGTTTCGCTCTTGCGGGTTTCGAAAAACACCGGCGTAATGACCCGCAAAGACAGGGCTTTTCGATCCGCCGCTGTGAAGTATTCAACCGATGCACAGTTGATCAACGTATTGGTGCCAATCTCTTGCGCTGCATCATTGAGTTTCAGCGCGATTTTGTCGCCCCAAAACTCATAAAGCGATTTTTTGCGCCCCACCTTGAGCCGCGTGCCCATTTCTAAGCGGTGTGGTTCAATCAAATCACAGGGGCGCAGCAGCCCATAGAGACCTGACAAAATCCGCAAATGTGCCTGCGCGAAGTCCAGCGCCGCATCATCCATCGTTGTGGCTTCAAGTCCGGCGTAGGTGTCCCCCGCGTATAAGTCGATCGCACGCTTTTCTCCCGCTCCAGAGCCGATCACGCCGTATCTCTCGACGTTGAGCGCGGCCAGAGCTGGGGAAATTTTCATCAGCTTTTCAAGCGCGGCGGGCTTTAGTTTGCGCGCGGCCTTCAAAAGCGCATCACGTTCCTCCAAAAAATCCGGCGTCGTGCCTGTCGGCTTTTGCGCCTCGTTTTCGTTCATCCGTTTGGCCGGGGACACGACAATCAACATGCGCCATCCTCATCTATTTCGGTGAAAATCATCGCCCCAAACCGTTCCAAGCGTGCCGCATCCATGCCCGGCGCGCGCATCAAATCTTCGTCGTTTCGCGGGCGGCGTTCGGCAATATATCGCAGGGTCGAAGACTTAAGGGACAGCGGCTTTTCGGTGCCATCCTGCCCAGTGTAAAGCGCCAAGACACCCTCAGACAAACGATCAAAAAGCGCCGCCGCGGGCGAGCCTGCAAGCTTTCGCCGCGACGGGTGCATTGTTGGGGCATCGCCCGCGATCACCGCCAAAAACTGCGCCCCATAGCGCTCCAGCTTTTTGGCGCCAACGCCAGAAATACGCGCCATATCATCCAGCGTTTCGGGCCGTTTTTCGGCCATTTCGATCAATGTACGATCAGTAAACACCACGTAAGCCGGAACGCTTTGCGCCTCGGCCAGGGCGCGGCGTTTGGCTTTGAGGGCGGATAGGATAGGTGCGTCTTCATCGGCCACCATCGCCTTGACCGCCGGGCGGCGCTTTGCCGATTTGATGGTGTCGCGGCGCAATTCCACGCGCGCTTCGCCTTTCAAGACCGGATGCGCCTTGATCGTTACCCCAAGCGCGCCGTGGCGCGATGGATCAGGGCGAACCAAATCTTGCCCCATCATTTGCCGAAAGATCGCTTGCCACTGCGGCTTCCCAATGTCGCGCCCGACACCAAAAGTCGGCAGGGCGTCATGCCCTCGTGACGTTACTTTGTCGGTGGCGTTCCCAATGAGAATATCGATCAAATGCCCCGCGCCAAAACGCTCGTCTGTTCGAAGGGCCGCCGACAGGGCCTTCATCACCTCAACCGTGCCATCAAAAACCTCAGGCGGGGTGTCACAGGTATCGCAATTGCCACAAGGCGAACTCTCATCGCCAAAATAACTCAGCAATTGCACCCGACGACACCCGGAGGCTTCGGCCAATCCCAACAGCGCGTTGAGCCGCGCATGATCCGCCGCGCGACGTTCTGTTGGGGCCAAGCCCTCGTCTATTTGTGCGCGCCGCATACGAATGTCATCTGGGCCAAACAATGTGCAGGTTTGCGCAGGAGCACCGTCGCGGCCAGCGCGCCCGATTTCCTGATAATATGCTTCGATGGATTTTGGCAAATCCGCATGCGCGACCCAGCGAATATCTGGTTTGTCGATCCCCATGCCGAAGGCCACTGTCGCGACAACGATCAATCCGTCTTCCTGCTGAAACCGCCGTTCAACATCGCGGCGCAAGTCTTTGTCCAGGCCTGCGTGATAGGCGACCGCCAAATGCCCTGCCTCGCTCAGCGCCCCGGCTAAGCTTTCGGTGCGCGCCCGCGTCCCCGCGTAAACAATGCCGGATTGCCCTTGGCGCGCCGCCGCGAAATCCAGAATTTGGCGGCGCGGGCTGTCCTTGACGGAAAATGCGAGGTGGATATTGGGGCGATCAAAACCACCCAGAAACGTGGTTGGTGCGGCGCCATCAAAGAGTTTTGTAATGATTTCATCGCGCGTTTCTTGATCTGCTGTGGCGGTGAACGCCGCCAATGGCACATTCAATGCACGGCGCAACTCTCCGATCCGCAAGTAATCTGGCCGAAAATCATGGCCCCATTGGCTCACACAATGCGCCTCATCGACGGCGATCAATGTCGTGTTCGCGCGGCGCAAGAGCGGTAATGTGCCGCCGGATGACAGCCGTTCAGGCGCCATGTAAAGAAGTTTCAGTCGCCCTTCGCTTAGGGCCGAAAAAACCTCATCGGTTTCTTCTTCCGTGTTCGCCGAGGTGAGCGCGCCCGCTTCAACTCCCACCGCTTTCAGCGCGCGCACTTGGTCACGCATCAGAGCAATCAGCGGCGAAATCACGACCGTCACCCCGTCGCGCATCAGTGCTGGGAATTGAAAACACAGCGATTTCCCGCCCCCTGTGGGCATGATCGCCAGCGTGTTTTGTCCGTTTGCCACAGCTTCGATGATTTCGCCTTGGCCGGGACGAAACGCATCGAACCCAAAAACGGATTTCAAAAGGGAATGGTCAAGGGGCATTCGGGGCCGATTTTGCTGCTCGTTTCGCGCGCACAGTCCCACGGCAGGCCCCGGCGATCAAGGCCTGCACCACACTATATAGTAGGAATCGTTAGTAGAGAGAGTTGATGCTGTTGGTCAGTACGATGCGAATGGCCATAAGAATGAAAATCACAACGAGCGGCGAAATGTCGAGGGCGCCAAGATTTGGCATGAAACGCCGGATTGGGCGAAACATCGGTTCAACCAGCCGGTTGAGCGTCGACCAGATTTGCGCAACGAGCGGCTGACGCAGGTTGACCACCTGAAAGTTCACAAGCCACGACATGATCACATATGCCAAGACAATGTACCAAATGATATTCGTCAGAACGAACAGGATTTGCAGAAGTGACAGCATAGCGGCCTCGTTTGTGTGTGCTCCATCCAACTAAGCCCAGCGCGCATAGGTTGCAAGGGTTGCGCAACGTGATGGTTGACGCCGCGTTGCCGCGCGGGCAGGAGACCGAAAAGGAGACCCGCTATGTATCCCTTCATTCGGATGATCAAAGAGCTTGTCGTAACTGCGCGCCAACCGCCGCTGCCGTTGGACGGTGTCCATATCAGCCATCACATCTGCTGGCCTTGGGATTTGGACATGTGGATGGAGCTAAACAATGGGCGCACTTTGACGATCTACGATTTGGGGCGCATTCCACTGGCGCGGCGCGTTGGTTTGATCAAGGCCATGACAGCAAACCGTTGGGGGCTGACGATGGCCGGGGCCTCGGTGATGTATCGCAAACGTGTGCGGATGTTTGACAAGCTTGAAGTCCGTTCACGAGCCCTCGGATGGGATGACAAATTCGTTTACCTTGAGCAAAGCATGTGGAAGGGGTCGGCCTGCACCAGCCATATTTTGTACCGCACCGCCGTGACCGACAAATCGGGCATTGTCTCGCCGGCGCGCGTCCTTGATGCCCTTGGCCTAGACACCCCCAGCCCTGAGTTGCCAGACTGGGTTGCCGGGTGGATCGAGGCTGACAAGCACCGCCCGTGGCCGCCGCAAATGTGACCCAAACGCGCCGAAACGCTTGCGCCGTGTTTCATTTCCCCCCCATAAAGGCTTATTCGAACGGAGGGGGCCGGGATGCCAGGGGACAGTGCAAAGAAAAGAGTGTGGGGTTGGTATTGGTTTGACTGGGCATCGCAGCCCTATCACACCTTGCTCCTCACGTTTGTTTACGGACCATTTTTTGCAAGTGTGGCCGCTGCTTACTTCATTTCGTTGGGGTTCACCGAGGCCGAAGCCGCCCCACGTGCGCAAGCGATGTGGGCCAATAGCCTCACCGTGATTGGGCTAATCATCGGGATTGGCGCGCCGATTATGGGCGCATTGGCCGATGCTGCTGGGCGCAAACGCCCTTGGATCGTCGGCTTTGCCTTTATGTACGTGTTAGGGGCCGGTGCGCTTTGGTTTACGGATCCGGGTGGCTCGAATGCTTGGCCGATGATGATCGCTTTTGGGATTGGCTTCATTGGTGCAGAATATGCGCTGATTTTCATTAATGCGCAGTTGCCGGACCTCGTTGAGGAGGCTGATGTTGGCGAAACATCCGGCTCGGGTTTTGCCTTCGGGTATTTGGGCGGCGTTGTGTCATTGCTCATCGCGCTGGTTTTTCTCGTCGAACAAGAGAGCGGTCTAACAATCGCGGGGCTTAAACCCGGCTTTGGGCTGTTTGACGCTGAGGCCCGCGAAGGCACACGGTTTATCGGACCGTTTGTGGCGCTTTGGTTCGCTGTGTTTATGATTCCTTACTGGCGCTGGGTGCGCGAGGACGGCCCGCAAAAGGCAAAAGTCGCCTTTTCAGACGGGATGAAGCTGCTCGGACATTCGATCCGCACTTTGACAAAGAAGAAAAGCTTAGCGAGCTTCTTGCTGTCCTCAATGTTTTATCGCGATGCGCTCAACGGGCTATACGGTTTTGGCGGCGTTTATGCGACTTTGGTTCTGGGATGGGGGCTGACGACAGTCGGCATTTTCGGGATCATTAGCGCCATCGCCGCAACCTTTTTCTGCTGGATCGGTGGCAAAATTGAACGAGGGACTGGCCCGAAACCCGTTGTGATCGGCTCGATTTGGGTTTTGATCGGTGTGGTCGTGACAATCGTCTTTATGAGCCGCGAAATGATCTTTGGTCTTCCCTTGGCGGAAGGCTCCACCTTGCCGGACATTGTGTTTTTCTCCTGCGGTGTGATCATCGGCGGTATGGGTGGCATCCTACAATCGTCGAGCCGGTCTTTGATGGTGCGCCACACCGACCCCAAGGCGCCAACAGAATACTTTGGCCTTTACGGGTTTTCAGGGCGCGCGACCGCCTTTATGGCGCCGGCGCTTATCGCCCTTGTCACCACCACAAGCGGTTCTGCACGAATTGGCGTCTCACCTCTGATTGGCCTCTTCATTCTTGGCCTCATTCTGCTACGCTGGGTGAAAGCTGAAGGTGTAGAGTACGAAAAATGATTCCGAAAAAATTTGTTCTGTCCCTCGCAATGGTCGCTGTGCTGGCCTCTTGCGGTAAATCTGATCGCACCGCGCCCAGCGCCTCCGCGAGCAATAAGGCGATAGCCGCTGAGTACAACCTAACAGCCGCGCGCGAAATCATCTCGACTCAAAACGGTCCGGCCAAACAGCTGTTTGGCGCAAAGCGCACAGCCTCCGCGCAAACCCCGGCGCCTTGGGGGGCTTATTCGAACGGCTGTATTGCTGGGGCTGTTCAACTTCCGGAAACCGGCCCGACCTGGCAAGCAATGCGCCTCAGCCGGAACCGCAATTGGGGCCATCCTGATCTTGTGGCTTTCGTCAAACGTCTCTCCGAGAAGGCAGCACAGCAACCAGGCTGGGAAGGTCTTTATGTGGGAGACATGAGCCAGCCGCGCGGTGGACCAATGTTGACTGGGCACCGCTCGCACCAGCTTGGGCTTGATGCGGATGTCTGGATGTTGCCACCCAAACGTCTCAACCTGAGCGCCACCGAACGCGAGAATATTTCGTCGATCTCCATGCGCCGCTCAAAAGGTGCTTATACGAATTCCAGCTGGACACGCGCGCATCACGAAGTGCTCAAGGCGGCTGCGCAAGACCCCAAAGTGGCCCGGATTTTCGTGTTTCCCGGCGCGAAAGTGCAGATGTGCGAAGATGAGAAAGGGGACCGGAGCTGGCTCCGAAAAGTCCGCCCATGGTGGGGCCACCACTACCACTTCCACGTACGTCTCAATTGCCCAGCGGGCATGTCAGGTTGCGTGAACCAAGACCCGCCCCCAGCAGGCGACGGGTGCGAAGATGCCAAACAATGGGTGCGCGATATCCTTAGCCCGCCCCCACCAAACCCAAATGCGCCCGCGCCCAAACCTCGCCGCGAGATCACCCTCGCGGATATGCCACAACAATGCGCCGCCGTCTTACAGTCGCAATAAGCGCCATCTTCGCGCTGGCCAATGCGCTCCATGCCCAAACGCTTCCGAAGGCCACTTTGGTCGACTCTTTTGATTGGGCAATCAGTGACGAGCATTTTGGAGGATGGTCAGCGATCGAACTGACGCCTGATGGTCGCGACTTCATTGCGCTCTCCGATCGTGGCTGGACCACGAGCGGAACGATTGAGCGTGATGAACATGGGCACATCACCAACATTATCGCCGGGAAGCTTCGACAAATCCGGCACAGCACCGGTCAACCAATGCCGCGCTATCATGATGACAGCGAAGGGCTTGCGCTTGCCCCGGATGGTCGCGTTTTTGTCTCCTTTGAGAGTGCTCACCGTGTCGCGGAATTTTCCTCGAACCGACTGGCGCGCGAAAAACCAATCCCGGTGCCCGAAGGGTTTTCGACGTTCCAGAACAACTCCTCACTTGAGGCTTTGGCGATTGATGATTTGGGTCGGCTTTATACGCTCCCCGAACGCTCAGGCGGCGTCGCAACGCCATATGATCTTTACAGATACGACGGAGAAACCTGGGAGGTTTTCGCGCATATTCCCCGCCGAGATGGGTTCTTGCCGGTCGGCGCAGACATTGGCCCGGATGGGCGGTTCTATTTGTTGGAGCGAGAACTGCGGTCTATTTTTGGCTTCGCGACCCGCGTTCGGCGGTTTGATCTCGGCCAGTCCTTGTCCAACGAAACCAAAGTGCTGGAAACCGGTGCGGGCCATCACGACAATCTCGAAGGAATTTCGGTCTGGCGCGATGCGATGGGCGATATTCGCCTCACGATGATTTCGGACGACAATTTCCGCTTCTTCCAGAAAAACGAAATCGTTGAATACAGGATCAAGGAAACACTTGATCCAGCGGCCAAAGCGGACTAAACGCGCCCCGTCCTGTGATGAACACAGGGCCAAGTCGCCGCTACCTTGTAAAAACGGATTGAAATCATGAACCGTCTTCTTCCTGGCATCATTGCCATGGCCATTGTTGTTGTGGCCGCCAATATTCTCGTGCAATTCCTCGTTGGCCAATGGCTGACCTGGGGCGCGTTTACCTATCCGCTCGCCTTTCTCGTCACCGATGTGATGAACCGGGTTTATGGCCCACGTGAGGCGCGGAACGTCATTTTTGCTGGCTTTGCCGTCGGCATCCTATGTTCCCTCATTGGCAGCCAAATCATGTTGCAAGGTGATGGCTACGAGTTTGCCGCTGTCGCCTTTCGTGTCGCGATTGCGTCTGGCATCGCCTTTTTGTCCGCTCAACTCTTAGACGTTGCCGTATTTGAGCGCCTGCGCGGCGGGACTTGGTGGCGCGCGCCTCTGCTGTCTTCGCTTGTAGGGTCAGCGCTCGACACAGCGCTGTTTTTCACAATCGCCTTTTCTGCGACGTTCGGGCGGGTGTTTAGCGAGGCTGCGAACGCTGAGGTGAACTGGGCCTGGGACGCTGTTCCCTTCATGGGCGTCGGCGCGGCTGTGCCTCTTTGGGTGTCGCTCGCTTTCGCGGATTGGATGGTCAAACTTGCGCTCGCTTTAGTGGCACTTATCCCATTTCGTGTGCTTGTCGCAAAACTTTCACCAAATACTGCGTAAAAACAGTTGACCCATACCAAATATGTGGCAACCTTTCACTATCGCAACATTTTGAAAGGAGGTGTCCATGTCTAGAGAAACAATGGTGAGAGGTGCCGGGACACAGTAGTCGCACCCTGTCGGGGCAGCCCTCGACATGGACTGCGGGCTTTGTTGGCCAGTGACCGGCACACGCCGTTCGGCCTAACCGGCCCCACCTCCAGACTTCTCGAAGGGCCATCCCAAGGGTGGCCCTTTTCGCGTCTACGGCGTAGTTTTGCCTCATGATCCGAATAAATGACTCAATAACTTTGGAAGACTGGGAGTTGAGCGAAAGCTTTACCCGCGCCTCTGGTCCCGGTGGGCAAAACGTCAACAAGGTGTCCACCGCGGTTGAACTGCGCTTTGAAGCCGCGCGTTCGCCCGCGCTCACCGATGCTATCAAACGCCGGCTCAAACGGATCGCCGGGCGAAAATGGACGACCGAAGGCGCGATTGTCATTTTTGTGCAGGACACAAGGTCACAAGTGAGAAACAGGGAGCTGGCTGAGGAACGCCTCGCAGAGATGGTGCGGGCCGCGCTCCATGTTCCCAAAAGACGCATTCCGACAAAGCCCACAAAAGGTTCCCAACGCCGCCGCCTTGAAGGCAAAAAACAACGTGGCGAAGTCAAGAAGCTGCGTGGGCGGGTCGAATAACCTTGCCTTCTTTGGTTTCAAAATACCTCGGGGGTGTGGGGGCTGGCCCCCACGCGCATCGTTAGTTGAATCGCGCTGTAATCCGGCGCCCCGCGCGCGTGAATTCAACCCGCCACCAACGCGACCCTTGAGCAACCTGAAGTTCAAGGTCATTTGGCGAATTCAGGGTTTGATGATTGATGGAATGAATCACATCACCTCGCAAAAACCCGGTCCGAGTGGCTGCGCCAACTGCACCAACCACAACGACACCCTGAGACGCGGATTGCCCCAGATCACGTGCGATCCCCGGTGTCATCCCTGTCACGGTCAAGCCCTGAAACGGGCCAGGAATATCTATTGTCAAAAGTTTTGGATCGGCGCGTTTTGGTGCGGCGGTCATCAACACTTCGCCACGCTGGCGCGCCCCATCTCGCAAGTATTCAAAAGGCACGGTTGCGCCCATGTGATGGGTCGCCATGCGAAAATCGAGTTCCTGCGCTGCGTTCACGGGTTGCCCCCCCAAGGAAACCAAGACGTCCCCCCATTTGACTCCCGCTTGGGCAAAAGGGCTGTCTGTTTCAAGATCACGCACCATAACGCCCTTCGGCCTATCAAGCCCAAGCGCATCGGCCATATCTGCGTCAATGATCTGCACCTCGACCCCGGCCCACGGCCGCTCAAACCGATCATTGCCAAGTTCCGCTTGCTCAACAACCTGGCGCACAAGATTGGCGGGGATCGCGAATCCAATCCCATTTGAGCCACCGGATCGTGTGACAATCTGGGTGTTGATTCCCACGAGACGCCCTTGCATGTCCACAAGCGCACCACCCGAGTTTCCGGGGTTGATCGGTGCATCGGTTTGGATGAAGTATTTGCCGCCTTGCATCAATCCACCGCCACCGCCGCCTGAGCGCGCAAGGCCGGAAATAATGCCCGATGATACAGTTTGGCCCACGCCAAACGGATTTCCAATCGCCAGAACCAAATCGCCAACTTCAAGCGCATCACTGTCGGCAAAAGCAATCGCGGGTAAGTCCTCCCCACCTTTCATTCGGATCACCGCAAGATCGGCAGCCTCATCGGCCAAGACAAGCTCAGCGTCATATTCCCGACGATCCGCAAGCACCACGCGAATGTCGGTCGCGTTGCCAACGACGTGATAATTGGAAACGACCAATCCTTCCCGAAGGATCACGCCAGACCCCAGCGAGTTTTGCACACGGGGGCCAGCGAAATCTCGAAAAAACTGAGAGAAAAAGGGATCATCCGCAAAAGGTGTCCGCCGTTCCACGACCCGTTTCGCGTAAATATTGACCACCCCCGGCGCCGCCGTTTTGACAACAGGTGCAAAGGACAATTGCACCTGCATTTGACTGTCGGGCACTTGCGACGTGCCTTGGGCGCTCAAGGGGAACGCTTTCAAACTCAGCGCAAGGATAACGAAGAAAGCAAGACGCATCGGGATTCCTTTTCCTTCGAAAGTGGTCATTTGGCGTGTGAAATCAAGACCAACAATTCCTAAGGTTTGTCCCAGATTGGTCAAGTTGGGGCCACAATCCTCCTATTGACTGAGAGGGAATTTGAAGGAGTTTCACCATGGTCTTTACCTACCGCCCCAAAAAGTTCAGCGCTTTTGTCCAAACATTTTTGTTTGGCGGTGTTGGCTTTTACGTGATCATCACGGCGGCACATAGCGGCAACAAGATCCTGTGGTTGGCCGTCGCAGCCCTTCTGGCGCTCACCTTTAGCGCCGCCAGCACGCTATTTGCAGCGTTTCGCAGCGGCGGGAAAATCGAGCTGGATCAAACCGGCATTTACGTGCCACGCAGCCCAGCTGACAGCGACCAAGTGTTTATTGCTTACGCCGATATTGACGACATGGAACACCGCAAACGTCGTGGAACGCATTTGCTCGACATTGTTTTTGCGGGTGGGAAAATCACGATTGAAAGTGACGGCATGGAGAAACGGCGCGCCTTTGGCGCGTTGATGGCGGCATTGGTCGACGCCGTGAAAGCCACGCGCGCGCAGGGCTTGGTCCCCCAAGACATGCAACAGGATGCGCCGCGCTCCACTGAGGACGCAGCCAAGCCCGCATCAAACGCGATGCAATCAGCTGGACATTATGCGGCCCAAGATCCTCGCGTTGAGGTCTTTGACTATGGTTTTAGCAAGAAAACAAACCTGATGCGCGTTGCTTTTGTGGGCGTTGGCGCCGTGTTTTCGGTGTTGATGTTGGTGTTTCACAGTGGCGGTGTCACGATCAATGGCATCTCGTTTGGGCCAATCGGCGCCAAGGTGATTTTCCTCGTGTGCGCTGGGTTCAATGCCGTTCAGACCCTGCGGTTTTTGCGCGACCTATTCGCACCCTCCCGCTCTATCCTGCCTGTTGCGCTTGGCCCCGATGGCATTAGCGCGCCAAAGCGACCAAATGACGACACCGCCATTTTGTTGGATTATCAAGGCGTGCGCAAAATCTGGCGACAGGGGAAAACAAAGCTACACATTAAACATGCGCAGGGCAGTTTGCAGTTAACCGGCGCAGCCTTTGCGGACAAGGGCGCGTTTGAACGACTTGCGCGTTCTCTTGAGGCCCGCGTTGAAATGGCACGTCAAGGCACAGTTTAAGCCCCTTGAAAAGAAAGGGACGGAGGATTAATCCCAGCGCATGTATACAGTTTGCGCCCTCTATCACTTCACCCCGTTTCCGGACCCTGCGGCGATACAAGCACCGCTTTTGGCGCTCTGCGAAGCACAAGGCATTACAGGCTCGCTGTTGTTGGCGCGCGAAGGGATCAATGGCACGGTTGCAGGTCGCGCAGACGCGATTGACGCCTTGGTGGCGCATATTCGCGCCCTGCCCGGCTGTGCGGATTTCGAGTACAAACTGTCGAGCGCAAAGGAAAAACCCTTTGGCCGTATGAAAGTCCGGCTCAAGAACGAAATCGTCACGATGGGCCAACCGGACGTCGATCCGCGAGCGGCTGTTGGCAATTACTGCACGCCTGAGGAGTGGAACACGCTAATTCAGGCCGAGGATGTTGTGGTCATCGACACGCGCAATGATTACGAAGTGTCTATTGGCACGTTTGAAGGCGCAATCGACCCAAAAACCGAGAGCTTTCGCGAGTTCCCCGCTTGGTGGCAAGACAACAAAGACCGCTTTCACAACAAACGTGTTGCGATGTTTTGCACAGGCGGTATTCGCTGTGAAAAATCCACCAACTACCTCATGAGCCAAGGCGTTGAGGATGTGTTTCACCTCAAAGGTGGCATCTTGAAATACCTCGAAGAGGTGCCCCGCGAGGAAAGCCTGTGGAACGGGGAATGTTTCGTGTTTGATGGGCGTGTTTCTGTGGGTCACGGGCTTGAGGAAGGGCCACATGAATTGTGCCATGCCTGTCGCCGTCCCCTGCTGCCAGCCGACAAAGCGCGGCCCGAGTATGAAGCGGGCGTTTCTTGCCACCAGTGCATTGATCAGTTCGATGAGGCCCGCCGCGACCGCTTTCGCGAGCGCCAACACCAAATCGCTTTGGCGAAAAAGCGTGGCGAAAATCACATGGGGCCGCGCGACTAGCCGCTGGTCAGGCTATAAACGAGTGAAACCCTTGCACGAGTCCCTTGAATGGGCAAGAAACGTCAAACCCAAACCGGAGAGCTATGCGTGCGCCGAATCGTTTTACTCCTGATTGCATGTGCGGCTTTGGCCGGGTGTGCCCTGCCACGCGGTGCGCCCCTTCAGGCCGAAATTCTGGCTGAAGCCAACGCGGAAAACCCGACGATTGATGTTGTCGAGCTGACGCGCAGCAATGTCGCCACGGCGAGCAAATGGCCAACAACAGGTTGGTCAGGGCGCTACAAATGGCTCACCGGAACCAACGGGCCAAGTTCGGCAGTGGTCCGGGCCGGCGATGTTTTGAATGTGAACATTTGGGACAACGATGCCAATTCGCTGTTTACACGCCCTGGCGAGCGTTCCGCATCTATCAACAAATTGGCGGTTTCCTCGGCGGGAGAGGTGTTCTTGCCCTATGTGGGTGAGGTTGTCGTCAACGGGTTAACGCCGGATGGCGCGCGCCGGGAGCTGCAAAAAGCTGTTGAACGTGTTGCGCCCTCTGCTCAGGTCTTGGTCGAGTTCAAACCCGGCGTCATGAACACAATCGATCTCGTGCGCGGCATGGCGCGCCCCGGCACCATTGAATTGGCAGGGCGCAACATGACGATCTTGTCGGCGCTGGCACAGGGCGGCGGCATATCACCTGAGATGCGCAATCCTTTGGTGCGCGTTATCAGGGGGCAATCCACCTATGAAATCCCCGCGGACGCGCTTCTGGCGGACGCCTCCAAGAACGCCCTTTTGCGGGGCGGAGACAAAGTTGTTGTCGACAGTGACAAACGGTTCTTTATCGCACTCGGCGCTTCTGGCGTGGAGCGGCCCATTTATTATGACCGTGAGAAAATCACAGCGCTCGAAGCCATGTCCATGGCGGGTGGCATTAAGGATACCCGTGCAGATCCGACAGGCATCTTGATTTTGCGCGACTACGGCGCAAAAAGTGTCGATCCCAACGGGGTGCGAGGCCCGAAACAACCTAACGTGGTCTTCACGCTGGACATAACGACGGCGGAAGGACTGTTTGCGGCGCGCAAATTTCGCATTCAACCCGGTGATGCGGTGCTGGTAACGGAAAGCCCGGCGGTGGCGCTTCAATCCCTCATTAATTTGTTTAGCACTGGCGCGTTGGCGGCAAATCGGCTCGGTCTATAAGCGTTTCGCCGTTGCGTGACGCTTGCGCCAGAGCACTCACTATCCTCTATTGAGCCTGACAGTTCAGGGAGGCACGCATGTCAATAATCACACAATCCAGCACTTGGGCTGATGACGAACACCGGATGTTTGCTGACGCGGTGGGGCGGTTTTTGGACGCGGAAATGGTGCCCAATGTCGATGACTGGATCGACGCGGGTGTTGTGGCGCGCGCGTTCTGGCGCAAGGCCGGCGATGCGGGGATCATGGCGGGCAGCGTGCCAGAAGCCTATGGCGGTGTGGGCGGTGACATCGGCTTTGATGCTCTGGTGTTATATGAACAAACTCGGCGCGGTGACATGGGGTGGGGATACGGCATTCAGTCGATTGTCGTGCATTACATCGCGACCTACGGAACCGAAGAACAAAAGGCACGCTGGTTGCGCGGGCTTGTCAGTGGCGAAACCGTGGGGGCCATCGCGATGACCGAACCCAGTACGGGAAGCGATCTAAAATCCATCCGCACCACGGCTCTGCGCGATGGAAACGAATATAGGCTCAATGGTTCAAAGATCTTCATCACCAACGGCCAAGCTGCTGATCTGGTGATCACGGTCGCCAAGACAGACCCCAACGCCGGGTCTAAAGGGATCAGCCTGATTGTTGTGGAACCTGCCGAGGCCGAAGGGTTTTCGCGCGGCAAACCGCTCAAGAAACTGGGCATGAAAGCCAATGATACTGCGGAGCTGTTTTACGAGAATGTGCGCGTCCCCACCGCCAATTTGATCGGACATGAGGAAGGTCAAGGGTTCTATCAACTCATGCGTCAGCTTCCCTGGGAGCGCCTGTTGATCGCCATTCAGGCCCTAGGCGCTGTCGACTTCGCAATCGCGGAAACAGTGACCTACGTGCAGGAACGCAAGGCTTTTGGCAATCGTGTGATGGACTTCCAGAACACCCGGTTCAAGCTTGCCGAATGTAAGACGAAGGCCGAAGTTCTCCGGTCGTTTGTGAATGACTGCCTGACGCGGCTGCTCGCGGGCGAGCTGGATGCTGCCACCGCGAGCATGGCAAAACTCTATGGCTCTGAGGTCCAAGGGCAAATCATGGACGAGTGTTTACAGCTCCACGGCGGGTATGGGTTCATGATGGAGTACCCAATCGCGCGAGCCTATGCCGATGCACGGGTGCAGCGGATTTATGGCGGCACCAATGAGATCATGAAAGAACTCATCGCGAGGTCGCTAGATGTCTAATGGCCCGCTTCAGGGATTGAGGGTTGTTGAAATCGCCGGTCTAGGGCCGACGCCATTTGCTGCCATGTGGCTTGCGGATATGGGCGCAGAGGTTGTGCGCATTGAGCGGCCATCCCTGACGCCGCTCATCGCGCAAAAGATCGATGTGTTGAACCGAGGCCGTGGATTTGTGGCGCTGGACCTGAAGGATCAGGCAGACTGCGCGCAGGCGGCAGAGCTGATTGCCCGCGCGGATATGTTGATCGAGGGGATGCGCCCCGGCGCGATGGAGCGTTTAGGGCTGGGGCCTGAACAGATGTGTAAGGCGAACCCCGCGCTCATTTACGGGCGCATGACCGGCTGGGGGCAGGATGGGCCTTTGTCGCACACTGCGGGCCATGACATCAATTATATCGCCCTTACCGGGATGCTTCATGCGATCGGCCCCGCCTCGCATCCTGTGATGCCGATGAACCTGCTTGGTGATTTTGGCGGCGGGTCGATGTACCTTGTGGCGGGTATGCTCGCCGCCCTTCATCATGCTCAGCGCACGGGCGAAGGACAAGTCGTAGATTGCGCGATTACAGATGGCGCACTTCATCTTGGGGCGATGATTTATTCCCTTTATGGGTCTGGTCTTTGGGTCGAGTCCCGTGAAGCGAATTTGTTGGATGGAGGGGCGCCGTTTTATGCGGTTTATGAATGTGCTGATGGAAAGCACATGTCTGTGGGCGCCTTGGAGGGAAAGTTTTACGCCGAGCTTCTGCAGCTCTTGGAGCTTGCGGAGGCGGGATTACCGCCCCAAATGGAGGTTGGCGGATGGCCACAAATACGCGCCGCCTTCACGGCCCGTTTCAAACAAAAGCCGCGTGACGATTGGGCGGCGATTTTTGAGGGAACAGATGCTTGCGCCGCCCCTGTGTTGTCACTTGCCGAGGCTCCGGCGCATCCACAAAACAAGACCCGAAATGCTTTTGTGTCAGGCGAGGTAACAGCGCCCGCACCTGCACCGCGTTTTTCCAGAACTCCGGCCAAAGCCCGGCCCGGGGAGGAACACACCCCTATGTCTCTTTCAGTTCTACTTGCGCGCTGGCGAGCATAGGGTTTACTTGCAGCGCAAAACAAGGGGCGCTTCACATGCGATACGCACATACGATGGTTCGAGTTTCAAACTTGGAAGAAAGCTTGGATTTTTGGATTAACAAGGTTGGGATGATCGAAACCCACCGCAAGGATGTGCCCGAGGGGAAATTCACTTTGGTGTTTTTGGCTGCCCCCGCCGATGAACAATCTTCACGCGACACGCGTGCGCCTGAGTTGGAGTTGACCTATAATTGGGATAGCGCGGAAGAGTACAAAACCGGGCGAAGCTGGGGGCATCTGGCCTACCGCGTGGACGACATTTATGCGACCTGCGCGCGGCTTTCGGCGGCTGGCGTCACGATCAATCGCCCCCCGCGCGACGGGTACATGGCATTTTTCAAAAGCCCCGACAATATTTCAGTGGAACTCATCCAAGACGGTCAGGCATTGGCGCCTGCTGAACCTTGGGCATCCATGGAAAACGAGGGTGACTGGTAGGCGTGTCCGTGCTTGGGCAAAAACTCAAACGCCGCCTCACCCGTTACGGCTTGCTGCGTGGCACGCTGGCGGAAGGCACGTCACAAGACATTGCCCGCGTTCGCGCCGCCGCGACAAAGCCTGAGGCTGCCAGCGAGACTGCACAAACCGAGGCCCGGCGTTTGATCAATGCGTTGCCTAAATCGCAGATTGATACGTTTCGAAATGCGTTTGACCCGAAGCATGTGCGCGCAGGGCACTACAAGAACGCAACCTCCTTGCATCTCTTTGTTCATATTCCAAAGACCGCAGGCAGCGCCTTGTTATTTGGTCTGCGCGACGGGTTTGAGGCGGTTACGCCCATCCCCTACGACCGCGCGCCCGATGCTCTGGCCGATGCAATGCAGTCTTTGAATAGCGTAGAACAGGTGACGCGATCCCACGTCCTCATTGGCCATTTCAATTGGCGCGCGGCGTATACTTTCTTTCGGGACAATTCTGGGCTTAGGGCCGCATCGATGATCCGAAACCCGGCCGATCGGCTCCTCTCACAGTACCTCTATAACGGGTCAAAGGCGCATCCGGCGCATCTAGAATTTCGGGCGCGTTTCCCAAAGTTTCAGACCTACCTAGATACGGTAAGCCCGAATTTTCAGCTTCAACAGATGGCTGGCAACGGTGATTTTTCGAGACGGCTTTTTCGGCTTGGACGGTACTACACCTTCCTTGGTGTCACCGAACATTTTGGCGCGTCTCTCGCCCATTATTCGCGCAGCCATGCGCTTCCAGAAATGCGCGAACATGTTGTAAACGTGGCAGCAAAAACGCCCTGGCAAGACGTTGAACTAACGACTGAACTGCGTGAAGAAATCTACCTCAAACACGCTCAAGATTGGGCGCTTTACTCACTCTTGGAGCCGATGTTTCGAGGCGCGTAGGGCTGTCGACATCCGCGCATTGATCACTGGTGAACCAGATTCATCAAAAACTCACGCATCCATTGCGGCTCAATCGGTTTATGAAACAGCGTGAGGTCATTGGCGGCGCAGTCCGCAACAACACCTTGGGTTCGGTTCGCTGAAATAATACAGGCCGGAATGTCGCCGCGCGCCGCGCGCACGGCTTGAACCACATCCGTTCCAAGCACGCCATCATCAAGTTGATAGTCCGCAATGATCGCGTCTGGCGCGATGTCGAATTCATCAAGGAGCGCAAAAGCCTCCGTTTGGTTGCTTGCCGCCAAGACTGTGACGTCCCAGCGTTCCAGCTGGAGAGCCAAGGCACGGCGCACATCAGCGTCATTTTCAACAAGCAACACGAACAGGGTCTCAAGCGAACTTGCGGGCGTTGAATTTTGCGTTTCACCCGCTGACAGATGTTGAGGAGGGCCCGAACAGAGCGGCAGCGAAATGCGAAAAACGGTGCCCCGCCCGACCACGGATTGCAATTCAAGCGGGTGATTGAGCAGCCCGCAAGCCCGCTCTACGATGGCAAGCCCGAGCCCCATCCCTTCGGCGGCGGAGGCGGGATCGTGAAGGCGCTTAAACTCACCGAAGACCGCTTCTTGTTCGTCCTCAGGTATGCCCGGCCCGGTATCCCAAACCTCTACGCGCACACCCTTGTCGCGCCACCGCAGCCCCACCACAACCTTTCCTGTATCCGTGTATCGCACGGCATTTGCTATCAAGTTTTGCAAGATGCGCCGCAAATATGTCGCGTCAGATCGCACAACGGCCTGCGTTGGCAAAATCCGCAGCTCCAAACCCTTCTGGCGCGCGATCGGTTCAAGCTCGTCATGCAACTGGCCAAACAACACCCCAAGCGGGACTTCAGTTGTATGAATTTCCGCCTTGCCGCTGTCGAGTTTTGAAATGTCGAGCAACGCTTCAAGGATGTTTTCGACCGAGGCCAGGGCGTTGCCTGCCTTGTCCAGAACTTCGCGTGTTTGCGGCTCAAGTGCGTCATCACCAACCGACGACAGGTAGAGTTTCGCCGCCGAAAGCGGCTGCAACAAATCATGGCTCGCAGCAGCGACAAACCGGGACTTGGAGGCGTTTGCCCGTTCAGCCTCAAACAAGGCATCTTCCAATTCAAGCGTGCGTTCGGTCACGCGCGCTTCCAAGAACTCATTTGCGTCCTTGATAGCCTGCACCGCCGCGCGTTCCGCGGACACATCGGTGAAGGAAATCACAAACCCTTTGTCGGGCATTTCTTGAGCGAACACCGCAAGGGTTTTTGTGCCGCCTTGCATCATCTCGAAACTCATGGGCGGGCGGCCCGATTGCTGCGCACCCCAAGCTTGAATACCCTCTTTTGTAATACTGCCCGAAAAGGTGAAATTCTTGCGCACACGGTCAAACAACGTTTGAAAACGGGTGCCGATCCGAAACAGGGTCGCCGGGATGGACAAAAGCCCACCGGCCCGTTGGTTCCACCCCATAAGGCGGCTTTGGTTATCAAAAATGAACACCCCTTGATTGAGATGTTCCAGCGTGGCCTTAATGATGCGCGCTTGGTCGTCGAGCATCCTGTCACGTTCTTGCCGTTCAAGGCGCATGATGTCGGTGACGTCTGTTTGCAAAATGACAGTGCCGCCATCAGGGGTGCGATGTTCAGACACTTGCAGCCAGCGCGACCAGATGATCCGCACGTTGAAAATGACGTGACTGTCTTTGTGATGTGTGAGGCGCTGCGCGGCCCATTCTGAGGCTGTTTGATCTTCTTTGAGCGACAAGTAGCGCGAAGACGACACAAGATCGACGTACTCGCGAAAGGTAATACCCGGCACGAAGCTTTCGCGAATATCAGGCATATGCAGCCCAAAACGCGAGTTGCACATGACGAGTTTTTCATAAGGGTCAAACAACGCGAAACCCTCTTGAACTGTCTCAATCGCATTGGCGAGGTTTGACCGCGCCGCCTCAGTTTCGCGGCTGGCGTCCGCAAGGCGCGCATTAGATGTATTGAGCAAATCAAGGGTGCGTTCTAGCTCGTGGGTTCGGTTGCGCACTTCTTCTTCGAGCAAGGCCGCGCGCTGAAACTGCGCATAGGCGGCGCCGCTTTCATCTGTCGATTGTTCGACGCGACGCATCAACGCCTCACTGATCTTGAGCAGTTTGGCGTGTTGGACCTCGATAGGGTCAAGAGGATTGATAAGCGATTCTGTCATGCGTTTCGGCGTCAGACTATCACGATTCTGGCGGATAGATCGCAACACCTGTCAAAGTTTGGTTGATATGCATGGAGTTATGTTGTTCGCCGTAGGTGGAAAAGCCAACAACATTGTTGTCGCTCAAAATACTAGAAACCTCGTTTGTGAGCTGTTTTTCCTGCGCCTCCATGCGGCGAAACACGCAGTCACAGGCGATGATCGCATCGGGGCGAGTCGGGGTTGAGAGCGAAGCCAATTCATCGCGCAAATGGTTGGCGATGTGCTGTGGCTCGGCCAAGGTCAAGACAAGCCCCTCGTCGATTGCAGAGAAAAACACGAGCTCCCCATTGTCTTCTACCCGCTGAATTGAGCGAACATGGTGGTGGCCGCCGATCCGCACGACAACCGGATGGGCGGCGAAGGTGAAGGAGGTGAGCTGTTCGGGGTCTTTGCCCAGAATACGCGCATATTCGCGCGCGGCTGGCTCCGCGTTTATCTCGTGGACTGTGCGTTTGTCAGGGTTCGCGCCGGTCACAACCATGCGCTTGTCGGTAGGGATTACGTGGTCGGATTTGAACACCCGAATGGGGCAACGTGTGCGAATTTGGGTGAGCACGGCTGCATCCCTGTACGCTTTGCCTTTGTGCAGCAAAAAGGTCTGTGAGAAATCCTCGCCATCCCCCGCAGAACCGCCAAAGAGTGGCACTGGACCAAACCCGAGCGCAATATCAGACACGAGCTTGTCTTCTTTGGTGGACAAACCGTCCACGAGCAAAAAATTGAACTCATTCGACCAATCGGGCATCTCAGAAATCAGCTCGTTGCGGACCCGGATCATATTGTCGATGACCTTTTGCGCGTCGAACTCCGCCAATCCTTCAATCAATGTTGTGCGCGCCCGAAAATATTCGCGCGGGAACCCAATGGCGACAATCTCGCCCTCGGTATAGCCTTGTTTGGAAATCTCACCAGCCGTGGTGCACCCGATGACTTGGGTGCCCTTGCAGTACACATTTGCTTGTTCGATCAATGCGTCAAAATCGGCCTGCGGCGTGACGAATAGGATCAGAATTTCGAGGCTTTCTGGGCGCAACCTTTGCGCGATTGTTTGCATCGGAGTCGCGTCGTCGTACGGCACAGAGGTTGTGCGTACAACAGGTTCGTCCAACGCCTTCGAGCTGCCTAGACCCTGTGACTGGTCCACGCTTGTCCTCCCTCACCCCCTAAGCCCTCCTCGGCTCAGGCTTGATCCTTCAGCACGCTTGCGAAACTCGTCTCTTTGGCAATCAACACGGCCTGGGTGCGGCTTTGCACCCCAAGTTTGCGCATGATCGCTGTCACATGCGCTTTCACTGTAGTTTCCGCGATTGAGAGGTCATAGGCAATCTGCTTGTTGAGCTTTCCCTCACAAATCAGTTGCAAAATGCGCGCTTGTTGGTTGGTGAGGCTCGCAATACGCGACACCGCATCGTTGGAGGAGACGCGACCAGACGCGCTGTCTTCATCCTCAACCGCAACAAAGCCGTCCGGCACGAATGTTTCACCGCGTCGCAGGGCTTCAAATGCTGCGCGAAACACGCCGCGTTTTGAATGTTTGGGGACAAATCCGGCGGCACCGGCACGAATTGTAGAGGAAATCACCCGATTGTCGGCCATCGAGCTGACCACGATCACCGGCACCTTGGCGGCATTGCTTAGTCGCACAAGCCCATCCAGCCCGTCCACATCAGGCAAATTGAGGTCCAGAACGATCATATCCGGGCGACCGTGCGTCTCGATCTGCTCCAGCGCTTCGGAAAGGCGCGCGGCGGTCCGAATCTCAGCGATGCCAGCGACCGCCTGAAGCGTCATCGACAGCGCATCACAAAAGAGCGGATGATCATCCACAATAAGGGCCGAGCGCAGATCCATATGCATTTCCCCAGGTTTTTCGTGTTTCATTGACGCTTGCCTCATCGCGGTGCTTGAGGTGAGCCTAGCAAAATGCTGACCTGCGCGAAGTAAGCCTAAAGTCGGA
Organism: Maritimibacter sp.; assembly: GCA_050633625.1. Taxonomy (GTDB): domain Bacteria; phylum Pseudomonadota; class Alphaproteobacteria; order Rhodobacterales; family Rhodobacteraceae; genus JBOEGW01. Next base: position 534,124 of record JBOEGW010000003.1, read on the forward strand.
TGCTTCTATGTGTAAGGTGAAATGCCTTTCAGAAACGAAAAACGCGCCCGGCACAATGGACCGGGCGCGTCATTTTTTAGATCAAATTGACCTTACTTCATCGCAAGCTCTTTCGGCAGGCGGAAAGTCCAGATCATGCCACCTTGGTTCAGGTAGTTGACTTTCTTGGCAACTTCGCCGCCCCACAGAGGAACCGCGCCGCCCCAACCGGAGGCCACAGAAACGTATTGCTCACCGTCCTGCTCCCAAGTCACAGGCTGGCCAACGATGCCAGAGCCGGTTTGGAAGGACCAAAGTACTTCGCCGGTTTCGTCATCCAACGCGAGGAATTTGCCCTCAGGCGTGCCAAAGAACACAAGGCCGCCCGCTGTGGTCATCACGCCGCCCCAGAGAGGTGCGTCGTTTTTGAACTCCCACTTGATCTCGCTTGTGTCCGGGTCGATCGCTTTGAGCGAGCCGATGTGGTCTTCGTAGTTCGGTTTGATCGTGAAACCAGCCCCGAGATACGCCGCACCTTTTTTGTAGGTGATTGGCTCGTTCCAGATGTCCATGCCCCATTCGTTGGACGGCACATAGAAGTTACCTGTGTTCTGCGAGAAGGCCATTGGCATCCAGTTTTTGCCGCCAAGGAAGGATGGCGCTGCAAACACAACGTCGCCCTTTGCTCCATCAGCCGCACCCGCTGGGTTGCCGGGGCGCATGTCTTCGTTGAAGATCGGACGCCCGTTCTCGTCAATGCCCTCCGCCCATGTGATGTCTTTCACAAATGGCGTTGCGGACACGAACTTACCGTCTTCGCGGTTGAGTACGTAAAAGTAGCCGTTGCGATCCGCTGTGGCGTAACGCTTGTTGCCGGCACGGTCAGTATAGGCGACGACTTCGTTCACGCCGTCATAGTCCCACCCTTCGCGTGGCGTTGTTTGGTAGTGCCACTTGATTTCACCGGAAGCCGGATCAATCCCGATGCGCGAGGCGGCGTAGAGGTTGTCGCCGGATCCATCGTTTTTGTCGCCCGCATCCCGCAGCCACGAATTCCATGGGGCCGGGTTACCAGCGCCGAAAATCAAGGTGTCCGTGTCCGCGTCATAGGAACCACCAAGCCAGGTCGCGCCGCCGCCCGTTTTCCACATGTCACCCGGCCAAGACGCATTGAGTTCGCCTGTCATGGTGCTTTCTTCGCCGTTCAGCGTGCCCATGTGGCCTTCGATCACGGGGCGAGTCCAGACGAGTTCGCCTGTTTCCGCGTCGCGCGCTTGCACCTCACCAACGATCCCAAACTCACCGCCGGAATTCCCGGTGATGACAAGCCCGTCAACGATAAGGGGTGCGGCTGTGTAGGAGTAGCCTGCTTTGTAATCTGCGATTTTCTTGTTCCAGACCACATCACCTGTTTTCAGGTCCAGCGCCACAATCCGTGCATCCAGAGTACCGAAGTAAATCTTGTCGCCGTAGATAGCGCCGCCGCGGTTGATCACATCACAACAGGGCAAAATGCCCTCTGGAAGACGCGCATCATATTGCCACAGCTCGTCGCCGGTCATGACGTCAATCGCATACATCCGCGAATACGACCCTGTGACATACATCACACCATCATAGATCAGCGGTTGTGTTTCTTGGCCGCGTTGCTTTTCCCCGCCGAGCGAGAACGCCCAAGCTGGAACAAGGTTTTTAACTGTTTGTTTGTTGACCGTATCCAACGGGCTGTAGCGTTGCAAATGACGCCCCATGCCGTTGGTTACGATTTGGCTTGTGTTGGCCTGGTCATTTGCCAGGTCAGCTTCCGTGACTTCCGCGTAGGCAGCAGTTGTTGCCACGATACCGGCCGCAACGGCCATGACGAACCGATTCATTTTCATCGGCTTCCTCCCTAATTGATCCTCCAAGCCAGAACGCCCGGCGGACCGGACACAGGCATAGCGACATTATTGGGACAAAGCCTTCACGGCGATATTACACCAAGGTCTTACGACCCCAAAGATGTTGACATCGCTATACACAAAAGGCCCCAACAATTCAGCGCTAGGGCCTTTATTGGGCAGCGATTCGAGGTTTGATTAATCACCTATTTTCTCAGTGGGTTGCGCATTGTCGCGCGTGGTGATCGACAGGAGATAGGCGAGAATAAACTCCTGTACCGTGCGGTCTTCAATGCCAACATGGCGCATTTTGGTGCCGGGCATGAACCCATCATTGTCTTCCATCCAGGCGCGCAGGGCGGCTTCGGTCCAAACGATGCCAGACGCCGACAGGGCGACCGAGTAATCATAATTAGCATAGGTGCCAGCGCCGCGACCAACCACGTTTTCGAGCGGCGGTCCGTAGCTTTCGTGATCAGAATCGGGCGAATGGCAGCGACGGCATTCGGAATTGAACAGTTTTTCCCCCGCCTCAACCTTGATCGTTTCAAATGTGGATTGAGAAAATGCTGGAACGGCTCCAGCGCCTCCCCAGATCCCAAGCGCAACGGCGCCAACGGCAAGATAATTCATGTGCTCCTCCTTGAGCAGCTGCCTCGTTCGCCCTCATGCGGCCAAGGCTATGTCTCGCGCGTTTCTCATGAGACCACATCACTCCGAGCCGCCAACCGCCATGCCTCTTTGGTCGTATTTCTGTGGCACGCGCGCATGATATGCTTTGGGCTGATCTTTGGGAGGAAATCATGAAACCACTTCGTTTTGCTTTAGCAGCCTGTGTTGCTGCGGGCCTGTTGGGCGGTGCCGCCACGGCGGAAACACCAGTGCTACGCGCGGCCGTATTGGAGTATGGCACCGTAAATTGGGAGCTTGATACGATCAAACGTAACGGGTTTGACGCCGATCGCGGGTTTGACCTGGTTGTACAAGGTGTGGCCGGTGGATCAGCCGCACAGGTTGCCTTTCAGGGCGGTGAGGCGGATGTGATCGTGTCTGATTGGCTGTGGGTCGCGCGCCAGCGCGCTGCGGGCAAAGACTATGTGTTTATTCCCTACTCCAAAGCCGTTGGTGGCATGTTGGTGCCCAAAGGCAGCGACGCGCAAACCCTATCAGACCTGAAGGGCGGCAAAATCGGGATTGCAGGCGGTCCTCTTGATAAGTCTTGGCTTATCCTGCGCGCCTACGCCGAAAAAATGTACGGTATGGATTTGGCGGCGGAGACGGAGCAAGTGTTTGGCGCACCTCCCCTAATCTTCAAGACAGCGCTTGGCGGTGATCTGGATGGCGCAATCAACTTTTGGCATTTCTCCGCCAAAATGCAAGCCGCAGGGATGCGCCAATTGGTGAGCGTTTCTGAGGCGGCCGTTGCGCTGAGGCTGAGTGCAGACACGCCGTTGTTGGGCTATGTGATCAAAGGCGACATGTTGCGCGATCATCCTGAAGTCGCCGCCGGATTGGCCAAGGCGTCACGCGATGCGAAGGACTTGCTCGCGACGGATGACGCGGCTTGGGAGGCCTTGCGCGAGCGGATGAAGGCCAAAAATGACGCGCAGTTTGAAGCGCTCAAAGCCGGATTTCGTGCGGGCATCCCCGCGCCCGGACCCGTCGACGAGGACGCTGCGGATCGTATGCTGAAACTGATGGCGGAGCTTGGCGGCGCGGATCTGCTTGGCGAGGTCACAGCCTTGCCGGAGGGTCTTTTTGTCCAGCCCGGCAGTTGATAATGGCGGGGCGGGGCCATTGGTTTCGCTCACGCTTACCGCCATGTCCTATGGAAAGGACGCGCCTGTCTTGGGCGCGCTCAATTTGACATTGAACCCTGGGGAAACACTCGCAATTACAGGGCCTTCTGGAGTCGGAAAGTCAACCTTGTTGCGGATCATCGCCGGGTTAGAGCCTCGGTTTGAGGGCCAGCTCACGGCCCCCCATCGCATCGGCATGGTGTTTCAAGACCCTGCCCTTTTGCCGTGGCGAACAGCGATCGAGAATATCACACTCCCAACACGCGCCTCGCTTGACCAGGCCTATCGTCTTTTGGAGCGCGTGGGGCTGTCTGGCCTCGCCAACCGCTATCCACATGAATTGTCACTTGGACAACAAAGGCGTTTGGCGCTCGCCCGTGCCTTTGTCTCTGATCCACAGGTGATGCTCTTGGATGAGCCGTTTGTATCGCTGGACCCCAAGCTTGCGAGCGACATGATGGCCCTTTTTGAAGAGCTGCGCGCGGAGACAGACGTGGCCACAATCCTTGTCAGCCACGCCCCCGATGAGGCGGCGCGGCTTGCGAGCCGGATGATGGTTCTCGCAGGTAGCCCTGCGACAATCGCGGCCTAGAACAGGGGCGCGTACTTCCAGTTGTCGGCATCAGGTGTGACCTCATCGAGGTCATAATCCGCCCCTTGCAACCGGCGCGCGGCAGGCAGCCCTTCAGCCGCAGCTTGATCGACCAACTGGCGCCCGAGGACTTCGTTCTGGTGCACGCCATGACCGCGTAACAGGTCGATCCCATAGTTGAATTTGCCGACCCGATCACCAAGCTCAGCGGCTTGACGGTCCCAATTGGCGGCGGCTTGCGGGTCATACTCGCCACCTAATCCATTGTTATCAAGTTGGCTCATCCAGGTCATCGCACCGGTGTAGCCCGCGGCTGCGCAGGCCTCAAAAAGAGCGCGCGCTTGCACATGGCGTCCCGATTTCGTGATGAAATATCCGGCGGCACAGGTCGGCATATCAAGGTCGCCCTTTTCGGCGCGATCCAGCACCTTGTCGAGCGTCATTTCTTCCGGGTTAGTTGTCCCAAACTGAGACATATCTTCGGTGACTTCTGCGAAGGCGGGGCTGGCCGCGAGCACCGCAGCGACAAAGAATTTCTTGAACACAATAATCTCCTCTTTAGAGGTGAATACCATAAAAACGAGCGGCTATCTCCTCTGTTATAGTCGTATAAAAGGTCAGGCTTTGTGACGTGTTTGGCCGCGTGCGGGGTCATACCCCCATAGAGCGGCTCCAAGGAAAACCAAGCCCGCGACCGCCGTATATCCGAGCGCCGGGACATTGATCTGGCCATAGGCGGCGAAGCGGATCAGCTCGACTGCATGGGTGAATGGATTGAGTGCACAGATGTCATGAAGCAGCTCGGATGCTTCCGCCATTTTCCACAATGGGTAGAGCGCGGACGACATGAAGAACATTGGAAAAATCACGAAGTTCATGACCCCAGCGAAGTTTTCTAGCTGCTTAATGAAGGACGACAGCGCAAGGCCCAGCGCGCCGAGCATGAACCCCGCCACCAAAAGGGCGGGCGCTATGGCGATATATCCGACAAGCGGCAAGATCACTCCGAACAAGGCCGCCACCGCCAAGAACGCATAGGCTTGCAGGATGGAAATGATGGTTGAGGCGATCAAGCGGCAGGTCAATAGCCACCAACGCGGTAAAGGCGCCGTGAGCAAAAGCCGCATCGACCCCATCTCGCGATCATACACAAGCGACAACGAAGATTGCATCCCGTTGAACAGCAAAATCATCCCGCACAGACCCGGCACAATGTATATTTCATAGGTGATATAGGTTTCGTACGGCGGGGTAATCGACAGGCCCAGCGCCGCGCGAAACCCGGCGGCAAAGACCACAAGCCACACGAGTGGGCGCACAAGCGCCGACAAAAAACGCCCACGCTGGTTCACAAACCGAAGGGCCTCGCGAGTGACAATGCTTATGAGCGCTGCGAGGTAATGGCTCATATGTTCGCCATGGTTTTTTCGAGAAACTTCTCTTCAAGTGTGGCGACGCCTGCAATGTCCTGCGCCAAGCCATCCGCGATAATCTGACCTTGGTGGAGCATGATGACGCGGTCGTTGTTTTCGATTTCGTCGGTCAAATGCGTGGCCCAAAGGACGGTCATCCCTGTTTCACTGGCAAGCGTGTGGACGTGATCGGTGATGGCGCGCCGCGCACTTGCATCTAGGCCAACGGTCGGCTCATCCAGCAGCAAAACCTCGGGGCGGTGAAGGAGCGCGCGGGCCAACTCCGTGCGCCGCCGATGCCCCCCATTGAGGGCGCGCACCACCTCATTTTCGCGCGCTTTCATATCAAGACGCTCAAGCGCCGCATCAATCCGCAACGCCCGCTCACGGCCTGTAATGCCGTGCAAGGCTGCGAAATAGCTGAGGTTGCGCCGCACCGTCAAATCGAGGTCCAATGTGGGCTGTTGAAACACCACGCCCAATTTTGACAGTGCTTTGCGCGGCGCCTGCCCAAGGTCATGCCCGGCCAGCGCGATACGCCCTTGATGTGCCGTGAACAGGCGAGTCAAGAGGCCAAAGAGCGTCGATTTCCCTGCGCCATTCGGGCCAAGCAGCGCACAAAACTGCCCTCGTTCCACCGCAAAGCTCACTCCATCAAGCGCCCGCTTCGGACCATAAGAAAACCCTAGCTTCTCGACCTCAATACCGTTCGTCACTCGATGGTGATCTCCATGCGTTGCGTTTCGCCGGTCGACCCCGGCACCCACAAAGCATAGCTGCCGGGCTTGACCGCGACAAAGCCAATTTCCATCTCGCCAGCTTCGTCAAATTCGATGCTATCAAGACCGAGAGGGCGGATTTCCAATCCCTCAACGACGATCTCGTCAATCCAGATCGCATGGAAGAATTCCGGTCCACGAAGGCCAAGCTCCTGGCTCCCGTCTCCTTGAATTTCGAATTCGTAATATGTACCGGATTTTAACACCCAAGGCGCATCCGAAATCGGCATACCCGCCGAAAGGATCACTGGCGGCAAATCCACCTTGTTTGAGCCTGACAACAGACCAGCCATGCCCAAGGAAGGGCCATCATCGTCGTCATCGGCAAAGGCAGGGACAGGGACGGCGGCGAGCAGGGCAATTGCGCTCATGGCGAGGAGTTTTTTCATGACTTGAAGACCTTAAATTCGAAGAAATTTCATTATGGGCGCAGGGCAGCGCCCCACGGGAAACGACCGACTTTGATCGTTTTGATCGGTTCGCGTTTGGCAACGTCAATCACTGTCACATCGCCCGACACACCATTCGTGGTAAAGAGTTGCGCGTGGTCCTCGGTAAAGGCCATGTGCCAAACCCGCCGCCCGACAAGGATGTAGGACTCCACTTCGAGTGTCGTCATATTGACGGCCGCTACGTGATTGGACGGGCCAAGTGCAACAAAGGCGGTGTTGGTGGCCGGGTCAAACTCAAACCCAACAGGCTGAACGCGGTCGGGGTGAACGCCGGTTACCTCAAAGTCGATTTTGCCGATTTCGGCGCGCGTTTCTGTATCGAAAATCGACACCGTGCCGCCAATTTCAGCGGAGACCCAAAGCTGTGCCCCATCCTCCGTGAATTCCGCGTGGCGGGGGCGGGAATCAACGAGGGTATTGGCGACGATTTCCTTCGTTTCCGTATCGATCCAATGGGCCATATTCGTGGTTTCAGATGTTGTGATCACGAAACGCCCATCCGGAGAAACGGCCATGCCCTCAGGTTCAATCCCCACGTTAATTTGAGCAACCACTTTGCGGGTTTGCGTATCAACAACCGTCGTCACTGCATCATCTTCATTGGCGATATAAAGGTGGCGATCATCCGGGTGCAGCACGAATTGTTCCGGGTCTTCGCCAGATGGCAAGTCGTGCAACACTTTGCCGGTGTCCGCGTCGATCACCTGCACTGTGTCGCTATCGGACGCACAGACATAAACGCGGGAAAAATCTTTGGAAAAGGTGATGCCACGAGGCCGCTCGCCTGTTTCAATCGTGCGCACAACTTCTAACGAATCCACATCAATCACGCTGATTGTGTCGTCCTTTTCATTGGTCACCCAGATTTCCGAAGCCTTTGCTGCGGGGGCGACCATGAGCGCGGCAAGTAAAGTGGCTTTAAACATCTATTTTCCCTCAAAAACTGTGCAGTTTGACTCTGGCTGGTCCAAACCGAGCGTGTCCATTTCGCTGACCGGATGGAGGAACCCTTCGAGCGGTGCGGTGGCGACGACCGCCCGTTCGGTGACCAGCAAAATGGGTTGGCGCAATTGCCCATTCCAAGCGCGAAACGAAAGTGGTCGGCCCTTAAACGCGGCGAGTTCAAACTCATCTGACAGCAGATAGGAGCGCAGCACGGCAGGGTCTGCGGACTCTGTGCGCGTTACGGCTTCACCGATTGCGCGCAGGGCGGCGTAAGATCCGAAATCCTCAGCGCGCATGCCGCGTTCATTCGCCTCGACAAAGCGGTTTTGCATTTGCACAGCGCCCCATTGCTCGGCCACCCGCGACCAGGCCACTGGGCGCAATCCTTCCGAACCGGCTATCGGGCGTGGCTCCCAGGTATTATAGGCGATGTAACGGCCAAAATCACCGTTTTCATCGGCAATCAAGAGCATGTCATGATCGGGCAAATCCTGCGTGAACAGTGGCACTTCTTGGGCTGCGTTGCGGCGCATGTCCGCGTCAAACGCCCATGTCTTTTCGCCCCGTATTCTGACGCCGAATTTGGTTGCGGATTTGCGCAGGGCTTCGGCCCACGCTCTATCGTTTTCGTAAACGCCTTCAATGAGCGCGAGCTTGTCCCAGCGCCGCTTGACTGCAAATTGCATCATCCCATCCGCCAACATCGCGCGTGACGGCATTGTGTGAAGGACATTTGCGCGGCAGTTTTCATCTCGAAGTGAAGTTGCCGGGGCCGTTGCATTTATCAGGAGTGCGCCTTGCGCCGAGTCCATGTCCGCCACGCGCAAAATTTCTGCCGCTGGCATGTCTAGAATCACCACAGAAGAATGCCCAAACGCCTGTTGAGCCGCCGCCAGAAGATCCTCCCCCGGTTGAACGTCAATGACCTCCAGCGCAAACTCTTGCCCCATAAACGCACCGGTTGTTTGATTGTCTTTTAGGCCAAGGTGCGCACCGGCCACTCCGAGGGAGTTAGGGATGGGATCAAGATTCGAGAGGACCGGCGGGCGCTCAACGATCTGTCGAAGGTAGCTCATATGCAGCGAAACATCAGCCCACACGGCCTGTGGCGCGCTCAGGACTCCCAGCAGCAAACAGGCTCTCGCCCAAAATTCACGCACGTTTTTTCTCCTCGTGAAGACAGGTTAAGCGGGCCAATTCGTAAAGGGCCATACGACCAAAGTCCGAGTCCACATCGGCCTCAAACCAAGGTCGAATATGCTTGTATGTTTGTGGGGGCTAAGACCGCTTGAAACATGCGAATGGGAGGAAGACATGCGCTTCAATTTACCAATGGCCGCCTTGGCCCTTATTTCCACCACTGGTTTTGCGGTTGCACATGGGGATGTGTCCCCACAGCCTGTGAACACAGATATCTTGCCAGATGTTGGCGAGGAATGGCTCACAGAAAACCCCTACCGTGAAGATCCAGAAGCCTTTGCGGCGGCGATCAAGATTGGCGATAGCGGCTACAACCAGAACTGTGCACGCTGTCACGGGCTTGGCGTTGTATCGGGTGGTTTGGCCCCGGATTTGCGATACCTTGAAGCCGAGGAATACGGTGATGAATGGTACATTGAACGGTTCCGCTATGGCTACACTCAAAACGGCACAACCAAAATGCCCGCTTTTGAGGAAGTGCTCGGCCAAAAGGCCGCATGGGCGATCCGCTCTTATATTGAAGCCCGCCCCGAAGACGGCGCTTTGGATGCCTTCGCAGATCGGCTGAGTGACATTCGCGATCAATTGATGGCTGGCGAAGGCGATGCTGCGGCGATTGCGGCTGAGCTTGAGGAAATTAATGCCGGGGTGCTCACCGCCTCTGGCGCACCGGTGGCCGACAGTGCCGCCATCCGCGCGGCCCATCTGCTTGAGCAAGATGAGCCGGATTTCAATGGCGCTGGTGAGGCGCTTACAATTGGGTTGTCCGCAGCCGAGTAGGCACGGACAAAAGGGCACATGATCCGACACTTTGTCAGTTTCCTCCCCGAAACAGCGATGGGCCTTGCAGCGATTTGCCTCGCGGCAAGTCCGGCGCTGGCAAGGTGTGAGGGTTATGTGCCCCAACCGAAACCTCAAAACACCGGGCGCGAGATCGTGGGGGCCGACCTCGATCAAATCCAAGAGCGTGGCTATATCGAGTTCGCGGCCTATGAAGACTTTGCGCCTTGGTCCTATGAGGATGCTGGCAAGATTGTTGGCGTCGATGTGGAGATCGGCAAAATCATCGCTTCTGAGCTTGGGGTTGAGCCACGGTTCAAGCTGGTCACTGCGGGTGAAAACCTCGACGCCGATTTGCGCAACTGGCTTTGGAAAGGGCCAATCATTAGTGGTGCGGTGGCGAATGTGATGTTGCACACCCCTTATGACAGCGAGTTTGCCTGTCGGGTTGAGCAAGTGGTCTTCACAGGCACCTATCATGTCGAAACGATCGGCATCGCCTATGATGAGGCCAAGTATCCCGAGGAAAAACCAATCCCCGCGTATTTTCGGTTTGATACGGTCGCCGTTGAGAACGATTCCATCGCTGATTTTTATCTCACCTCCTTTCCGGGAGGACAGCTCGGCCAGAACATTCGCCGCTACCCAACCATGCAAGATGCGATGCAGGGCCTTTCTGAAGGTGCAACAATGGCCGCGATGGGCCCTTTAGCGCAGCTTGAATTTGGCGCGGCTGATGGCATTGGTATCCACACCCCTCCCTTGCCCGGATTTGCTGTGGGCAAATGGACAATTGGCGTTGGGGTACACTTTGCCTATCGTCCACTTGCATACGCCGTTGGCGATGCGATCACAGCCGCCGTTCAGGACGGGCGGATTGAACAGATATTCACTGATTTCGGCTTGACCTACAGCCCTCCTGAGCTGCGGTAAGCCCAACCAAACAAAGGCCCCCATGTTTGCGGGCCATCAATTAATGGAGAGACTACACTATGGAAATGTCCGATAGCCGCGAGATCAAAGCCGACCGCATGACGGTTTGGGCCGGGATTTTGTCGCCGGAAGTTTTGAAATCCTGCGTACCGGGATGTCAGGAGATGACTGGCTCGGCAGAAGATGGTTTTGAAGCGCTGGTCGTCCAGAAAGTCGGCCCTGTGAAAGCAACCTTCAGAGGCGTTGTGGTTCTGACTGATGTGATCGAAGGCGAGAGCCTGACGCTGAGCGGGGAAGGCAAAGGCGGCGCGGCGGGGTTTGCGAAGGGCGGCGCGAAGCTTAAGCTCGAAGACCTGCCAGGGGGCAGCACCAAGCTGATTTACGACGTCGAAGCTAAGGTTGGCGGGAAGCTCGCCCAACTTGGTTCGCGCATTATTGATGGTTTTGCCAAGAAGATGGCGGACCAGTTTTTTGCAACATTTGCCGAGACCGTTGAAGGCGGCGGCGAGAGCGACAGCTCAGATGACGGGGCTGAAACGGCCACGACAGACGATGAAAAGAAAGGCTGGCTCAAGCGCACGCTTGGCCGCTGAGAAATTCGAAAAGGGAGGACTTAAACAATGACCAAAATCACGATGACCGTGAACGGAAAAACCGTTTCGGGCGAAACCGAGGGGCGCACTTTGCTGGCCGAATTCCTGCGCGGAAGCGGGCTGACGGGCACGCATATCGGCTGCGATACCGCACAATGCGGCGCATGTACTGTCCATGTGAATGGCAAGTCGGTGAAATCCTGCAACATGTTCGCGCAAGAAGCGGATGGCGCTGAGGTGTCCACCGTTGAGGGCATGGCGAATGAAGACGGCACCTTGGGCACGATCCAGCAGTCGTTCCAAGACCACCACGGCCTCCAGTGCGGGTTCTGCACACCGGGCATGGTCATGGCGGCTTCGGCCCTGCTGAAGGAAAACCCCAAGCCGACCGAAGCAGAAGTGCGCAAGTACATCTCCGGCAATATCTGCCGCTGCACCGGTTACCACAACATTGTGAAAGCGATCATGGCCGCCTCCGGGCAGGACGTGCCCGCTGTCGCCAGCTAATAAACAAACAATAGGGAGAGACACTATGCCCATGGATGGAGGCATCGGCGCCAGCACAAAACGGCGCGAAGATGTTCGGTTCCTGACCGGAAAAGGTCGTTATACCGATGATATTAACCTGCCCGGCCAAACCTATGCGTATTTTCTGCGCTCGGAAGTGGCCCACGGCAAAATCAATTCAATCGACACCTCTGCGGCGGAAGCGATGGACGGTGTGGTGAAAATTTTCACCGCTGCCGATTTCGAAACCGCTGGCGGCATTCCTTGCGGCTGGCAAGTCACGGACCGTTTTGGCGAGCCTATGCAAGAGCCAAAGCACCCGATTTTGGCCGAAGGCAAGGTGCGCCATGTTGGTGATCCGATCGCTTGTATCGTTGCTGAAAGCGTTGCGCAGGCGCGCGATGCGGCCGAGGCGATTGATCTCGACATCGAGGAGCTTCCTGCGGTTGTGAACCTCAAGGATGCGCTTAAAGACGGCGCGCCCAAGGTGCACGACGATCTGACGTCGAACCTTTGTTACGACTGGGGTTTTGTGGAAGAAAACCGCGACGCAGTGGATGAGGCGCTCAAGAATTCCGAGCATGTCATTTCGCTTGATTTGGTGAACAACCGCCTTGCACCGAACCCAATGGAGCCGCGCGTTGCGATTGGGGATTACAGCCAGGCGAACGACGAGTACACGCTCTACACCACCTCGCAAAACCCGCATGTGATCCGGCTTTTGATGGGCGCTTTTGTGCTCTCGATCCCTGAGCACAAACTGCGTGTTGTGGCCCCTGATGTGGGCGGCGGTTTCGGCTCGAAAATCTATCACTACGCCGAAGAAGCGTTCGTAACTCACGCTTCGTCCATCGTGAAACGTCCGGTGAAATGGACCTCCACACGCTCTGAGGCCTTTATCTCAGACGCGCATGGCCGCGACCATGTGACCACGATTGAGCTGGGTCTTGATAAAGACCATAAGTTCACAGCGGTCCGCACCGACACCTACGCCAACATGGGCGCCTATTTGTCCACCTTTGCGCCGTCCATTCCCACATGGCTGCACGGCACATTGATGGCGGGCAACTACACAACGCCGCTGGTCTATGTGAACGTCAAAGCCGTGTTCACAAACACGGTTCCAGTGGACGCCTATCGCGGCGCTGGACGCCCGGAGGCCACTTACCAACTTGAGCGTGTGATCGACAAAGCCGCGCGTGAGCTGAATGTGGATCCTGCCGAGCTGCGCCGGAAAAACTTCATCCAACCGGATCAGTTCCCTTATGACACGCCTGTCGCCGTGACCTATGACACCGGCGATTATGAGGCCACGCTCAACACTGCCCTTGAGATGACCGATTACGCCAATTTCGACAAACGTGCGGCAGAAAGCAAAGCACGCGGTAAGCTGCGCGGCTTTGGGATTGCGCACTTCATCGAGGCTTGCGGCATCGCGCCGTCTAACCTTGTGGGCCAACTCGGCGCTCGCGCTGGTCTATATGAATCGGCCACAGTTCGTGTGAACGCCACCGGCTCGATCTCGGTCATGACGGGGTCACACAGCCACGGCCAAGGGCACGAAACCTCCTTTGCGCAAGTTGTGTCCGAAATGATCGGCATTCCCGCCGAGCAGGTCGATATTGTGCATGGTGACACGTCCAAAACACCGATGGGCATGGGCACCTATGGCTCGCGTTCAATCGCGGTTGGTGGCTCGGCCATGGTGCGCGCCACTGAGAAGATCATCAACAAGGCCAAGAAAATTGCCGCCCACCTGCTCGAAGCCGCTGATAGCGATATTGAACTGAAAGACGGTCAATTCTCGGTCGCGGGCACTGATAAATCCGTGGCTTGGGGCGATGTGACTTTGGCCGCTTATGTGCCGCATAACTACCCGCTGGAAAGCATTGAACCGGGTCTTGAAGAAACCGCGTTCTATGACCCAGCCAACTTCACCTACCCCTCGGGCGCATATATGTGCGAAGTGGAAGTGGATGAGGAAACCGGCAAGGTAGAAGTGCTTGGCTTTACCGCTGCGGACGACTTTGGCAACGTCATCAACCCGATGATCGTTGAGGGTCAGGTTCATGGCGGTGTGGCGCAAGGGATCGGTCAGGCGATGCTGGAAAACGTAACATTTGATGAAAACGGACAACTCTTGTCCGGTTCCTTCATGGATTACGCTATGCCACGCGCTGATGATATGCCGATGTTCTCGGTCGATCACTCCAACGTCACCCCTTGTACGCACAACCCATTGGGCGTGAAGGGCTGTGGTGAAGCCGGTGCAATCGGTTCGCCACCCGCGGTGATCAACGCTGTTGTCGATGCGTTGCAACGTGGAGGGTATGATGTGAACCACATCGACATGCCCGTGAGCCCTTCCCGCGTTTGGGAAGCGATGAACAAGAAGTAAGGCACACCAAGGCCGCCGTTTGGGGCAACCCGGACGGCGCGCCGAAGGGAGAGAAACATGTATAACTTTGAACTTATCAAACCAACGACCGTGGAAGAGGCGGTTGCCGCTTTGGCGGATGATGAGGCGCAGGCGCTGTCCGGTGGACAAACCCTGATCCCAACCATGAAACAGCGCCTTGCCGGGTCAGAAAAGCTCGTCAGCCTCACTGGCATCGACGCGCTCAAAGGCGTGAGCGTCGCGGACGGCGTGATGACGATTGGCGCGGCCACAACCCACGCTGAAGTCGCCGTTGCGGCGAAGTCTGATTACCCGGCGCTGGCCGCTCTTGCGGGGCAAATCGGTGATCCGCATGTGCGCAACCGGGGCACAATCGGCGGCTCGCTCGCCAACAATGACCCAGCGGCCTGTTACCCCTCTGCCGCTTTGGCATCGGGGGCGACCATCGTCACCAACACACGGGAAATTGCGGCGGATGACTACTTCCAAGGCATGTTCACAACAGCTTTGGATGAGGGCGAGATCGTGACAGCGGTCAAATTCCCAATCCCAACGGCAGCGTCCTACCAGAAGTTCGAACAGCCTGCTTCGCGCTTCTCGTTGACGGGTGTGTTCTTGGCGAAATACGCGGACGGTGTGCGCGTTGCGGTCACAGGTGCATCGAACGAAGGCGTGTTCCGCTGGACGGATGGCGAAGCGGCCCTGTCGGGCAATTTCTCGGCCGATGCGATTGCGGACCTGACCGTTGATGCCTCCAGCATGATCCAAGATTTGCACGGCTCGCCCGAGTACCGCGCGCATCTTGTGAAGGTCATGACCAAGCGCGCGGTTGCCGCAGCAGGCTAAACCGCCCATACGAAACGAGAAAAGCCCCGGTCATGCGCCGGGGCTTTTTGTTTTTGGGCTTTTGACGGGGTTAGCTCAAGCGCAATACGCGCCCCTTATCATCAACGAAACGCGCTGTGATCTGGCTGTCGAGACCGGACAAAATCCGGCGCGCTTGGGTTTCATCGGCAAGGCACAGCGCGGTGGACAGCCCGTCAGCCAACATCGCATTGGGCGCTTCCACCGACACGGTTGACCATTGCGCCGCGTGCCTTGGAGCAAAGATATGCCCGCCTTCGCCAAGCAACATCGCCCGTGGAGAAGACGTGGCGACCGCCCGATCCTTAAGGGACAGAGCCGCCACCAACCCCGCCTTTGGATCCTGCATGCCCACCTGCCATGGCCCGCCCAGGCCGACAAATTCACCGACATTCACCAAGACATCGCCAAATCCGCGCGCCTTAAGAGCGTTCGCGACTTGATCCGTGGCATAGCCCTGCGCAATGCCGTTTAACGTGAGGGCCTGACCACGCCCAAGGCGGATTTTCGCGCCGAGCGTCACCCGATCCCAACCAATTGCCGCGGTGGCAAGGCGTTCGTCCTCTGCCCGCGCGCGGGCTTGCCAAAGCGGCTGGACTGTAGGGTCAAACAAACCTTCGGTTGCATGATGGAGCAGATGCGCTTGCGCCAATACGGTTTCCATGTCCGGTGAAGCTGTTAGCCCCCCGCGCGCATTGAGCCGCGACAGCTCTGAGGCGGGATCATAAAGGCTGAAAGTCGCCTCCATGCGCGCAAGAATGGATCGCACTTCCCGCAATGCCCCATCCGTGATCGCGCTTGGCCCTGTCAGCGTAACAGAAGCCTCAGCGCCCAGCGCGTGCCCGCTCCATGTGCGTGTTTGCGCCAAAGCGGGCATGGCCACACAAGCGCCGGCGGCAATACTCAAGAAACGACGACGATCCATTACGCGGCCCCCTGTTTTTTCGCGGCCACGATCAGCGGCACGCATTTCTTTGGGTCATCGAAAATGGTCACGCAATCAAGGCAGCCGAAGCATTCCGAGTACTCAATTTCGCCAGTTTTCTTGATGGCATTGTAATTGCATTTCACTTTGCACAGCTGACAGGGCGCGCCGCATTCCGAGCGCCGCTCGATCCACTTTCGCCCGCGCAACAGCCCGCCAAGCGCCATGAACGCCCCAAGCGGGCAAACGTAACGGCAAAACCCTTTGTAGAGCACCATAGACAGGACAAGCCAGAAAACGGCGTACGCGACATAGTACCATTCGCGGATGAAAAAAGTGGTGATCGCCGTTTTGAACGGTTCAATCTCCATTGCCTTATCAACGTGATCTGGCGCGAGAAAATACAGCGCCACAAGCCCTGCGAGAAACACATATTTCAGGCCCTTGAGCCGGTGGTCCCAAAGGTCCGGAACGCGGAATTCCGGCAAGCGAAACACGCGGCCAAGGTGGTGCGCAAATTCTTGCATCGCCCCAAAGGGGCAGAGCCAACCGCAAAACAAGCCGCGCCCCCAGAGCAAAAAGCCAAGGATCGCAGCGACCCAAATGAGCAATCCAAACGGGTCATAGACCAAGAACGTGTAGCCGCCTCCCGTCACTGTCGCCCTTATCGCACCAATGACAGTCACAATCGAAAGTTGCCCCTGCCCCCACCAGCCAACAAATCCGATGACAAATGCCAGGATCGTCAACCGAATGGGCGTGTAGTGACGCAAACCGGCCAGCCAGCTTTGGCCAAAAAACAGCAGCGGCATCAGAACGCCCAAGAACACGCCAGCAATCGCCAGATCCAATCGCCGTGTCTTGAGTGCTGAGACAAAGGGACTATCGACTTTTGTGACTGCTCCGCGCGAGAAAAACCGCTCCGGCGAGCTTCCTTCAAGAGTGAAGGGAACGGGACCAACTTCGGGTTGGAAAATCCCGTGTTTGCGTTGCACTTCCAGGGTGATTGACCATGGGCGCATCGGATCAAAACCAAGCCGCCGATCTGTGCGCAGGATCAGCGCCGCGCCTTCGGGCACGCCTTCGGCCAAGGTCAGGTACAAATCGGCATCGCGCAGCGCAATCGGCAGCCCATCTTGCGCCGCAGTGATCAAGTCAGGCGAAGTGTTTCGTATGAAGTCTTCGGTGACAAGCCCATGCCGCGCAGCTTCGATGAGTAAGATCGGTTCTGCTTCGGGGGTGATTGACAAAAAGTCTTGAAGTTCTTGATAGGTTTGATCGGACAAAACCGTGCGCGCGATCGAACGCGGGCCGATGTCGATCGCCCAAAGATCAATATAGGGCTGGTCTGGGTTGGCCAGCGCTTCGGGGTCATCCCCTGCCCAGATCGTCCCTTCGAAGGTCGCCTGAACCTCGCTGTTGGACACCACCAAACGGTTCGCGATGCCTTGGTCAACAAGGTCGTTCCACGTCAGAGTTTCGTCGACATCTGGATCGGGAAAGGCTGGCGGCTCGGTGGAGAGACCCTGCATTTTCTCGCGCGCAACGGCGCGGGCGGCGGCCATGATGCTCTCATGAGCAATCCGCACGCTTGCTGTTGCTTTGGTCACCCCGTCCAGATAGGTCAAGCTCCCCGCGCCGCTGCTTTGATCCCCGTAAGGCACGCCAACGGCGAAATTTGTGGCGATATTCTCGCCTGCGTATTGGGTGAGGTATTCTTCAAGCCGATGCGTGCCAAGGCCGGCCACGAATATCGGCTCGTTATGGTCAATCAATAAGACGTCTACGAAGTTGCCATCCAAATCCATGATGACAAGCAAACGAATGGTATCGCCGCCAAAGCCAGGAATGGGGGCGAGCATTGTCGTTTCAAACACATACCCAGCTGATCCGCCGCCGGAGTTCAAAAACTCCCAAACCCCTTGGTCATTGATTTTCTCGCCCAGCGCCATGGGGGCACGGATAAAGGCGGCGGCTTGCGCATCGCTCAACGGTGCGCTGGGTTTTGCTTCGGCCGCAATAGGCCACAAGAAAACAAACACCATCCAAAAACATGCTGCAACGCGTGCCATAAATCTCCTCCACAGGGCGGGATGCTATGAGGCGAAGGCCACTTGGCACATAAGACCATAGTCCAAGGCGCGCGCGACTGGCTTGACAGGCCCGCACGGCTCAGGTGCTGTGGCGCTAGGATGAAGCGACAAGACCCCTCCCCCTACCAAAGCCCCGGATGGCTTGTGATCACGGTCTCGCTCGGCGCGTTCTTCGTGCTGTGGTTCTTGGCGGCGTGGCGCACGGGAGATGAGACCGTTCTGCCGCGCCCAGATGTGGTTGCTGCCGTGTTTTGGGAAGAGCTGACGCAGGGGCCCTTATTGGGCCATCTCTGGGCCACCCTTCGGCGGGTTCTCTTGGCATTTGGTTTGGCGATGGGGATTGGGGCTGTCCTTGGGTTTGTGCTTGCGCGGCGCCCGGCGTTGGATCGTTGGGCAAACCCTTGGGTCGTCGTGATATTGAATATCCCGGCACTTGTGGTGATTGTGTTGTGCTATCTCTGGATTGGTCTCAACGAGGTGGCCGCGATCACCGCTGTCACGGTGAACAAGACGGCAATGGTTTTGGTCACTGTGCGCGAAGGCGCGCGTGGGCTGTCGCGCCCGCTGGCGGATATGGCGCAGGTGTATCGGATGCCTCCGTTGGCTGAATTTCGCCATGTGACTTTGCCCCAACTCGCACCATTTTTGTCCGCCGCGGCGCGTAATGGGATCGCGGTGATATGGAAGATCGTTTTGGTTGTTGAATTCCTGGGGCGGTCAAATGGGATTGGCTTCCAGATCCATATGTACTTCTCTCTATTTGATACAGCTCATGTCCTTGCTTATGCCGCGAGTTTTGTGGCGATCATGCTTGTGATCGAATACGTCGCGCTGCGCCCGCTGGACCAAGTTGCGGGACGCTGGCACGCACGCTAAATCCTGACAAGTCGCGTTTGCGCATGGACTCTAAATGCGCTTCGCTCTCAATTGTATACAATGGCACACATTGACTTGCGCCGCCCAACGCTTTAGGCGACAAGGCGAGTGAGTTGACGGCTTGGCAAGGATTCTGTGCCAGACGCATCACATCATATTTCTAACGCCCTTCCACGGGGCGCACAGCTTGGAGAGCATCACCATGGCGAAATCTGAAACTCCCGACATCATTTACACGAAAGTAGACGAAGCCCCGGAACTGGCCAGCGCCTCTTTGCTGCCCATTATCCGCTCATTTGCGGCGGCGGCTGGTATTGACGTGGAAACCCGCAATATTTCTCTCGCTGGCCGGGTTCTCTCGCAATTCCCTGATTTTCTCAAAGACGACCAAAAAGTCGCGGATGATTTGGCGGAGCTTGGCGAATTGGTGAAAACCCCGAACGCCAATGTCATCAAGCTGCCAAACATCTCGGCCTCTGGCCCGCAATTGACCGCGACCATCAAAGAACTTCAAGGTCAAGGCTTCGCACTGCCCGACTACCCTGAAGATCCACAAACCGATGCGGAAAAAGACATCAAGGCGCGTTATGACAGCGTGAAAGGCTCTGCCGTGAACCCGGTCTTGCGCGAAGGGAACTCTGATCGTCGCGCCGCGAAAGCCGTGAAGAAATACGCGATGGCCAACCCACACCGCATGGGCGAATGGGTCAGCGACAGCAAGACACATGTTGCGTCCATGAAAGGCAACGATTTCTACGCGAATGAGAAATCCGCTACTATCACGGCGTCTCAAGCTGGTGCCGCAAAAATCACCTTCACAGATGCATCCGGGGCCGAAAGCGTGCTCAAAGACGGGCTGACATATGAGGAAGGCACAGTCGTCGACGCGACCTTCATGTCCGCCAAAGAGCTTCGCAAGTTTATTAAGGCAGAAGTCGCCAGCATGGAGCCGGGCGTTTTGTTCTCGGTGCACCTCAAAGCGACGATGATGAAGGTGTCTGACCCGATTTTGTTCGGTCACTTTGTGAGCGTCTATCTGGAAGACTTTATCGCCAAACACGGCGCGAAACTGGATGAATTGGGCTGGAACCCGAATTCCGGGATTGGCGTTTTGGAAAACCGCATTAAAGGCGACGCGAATTTGGAGGCCGACCTCAAAGCGGCGCTCGATGCCAAACCACCCATGTATATGGTCGATTCAGATCGCGGCATCACCAACCTGCACGTTTCCTCCGATGTGATTATTGATGCGTCTATGCCTGCTGTCATTAAAGCTGGCGGCATTGGTTGGGGGCCAGATGGCAAGCCCGCACCAACAAAGTGCTGCATCCCAGACAATTGCTACGCACCGATCTATGACGAAACGATCAATTACTTCAAAGAAACCGGCAAGCTGGACGTCACCACCTGTGGATCCGTGTCCAACGTCGGCCTCATGGCGCAAAAAGCCGAGGAATATGGCTCGCACCCAACGACCTTTGAAGCGGCGGACGCTGGCACGATCCGGGTTGTTCTGTCCAATGGCGAAGTGCTCCACGAGCACAGTGTCGAGAAGGGTGATATTTGGCGCTCTGCAACGGCGAAAAAGGCTCCAATCCTTGATTGGATCAAACTTGGCATCGCGCGCACCAAGGCGACCGGAGCGGCGGCGTTCTGGCTCGACGCGAACCGGGCACATGACGCTGAGATCATCAAATACGTGAAGCCAGCACTCAAAGACGCCGGGATGGACATCCCAATTTTGGCCCCACGCGAAGCAACTCGTTTCACACTGGAAACCATGCGTAAGGGTGACGACTGCGTGACGATTTCGGGCAATGTATTGCGCGATTATCTGACCGATCTGTTCCCAATTCTAGAGCTTGGCACCTCTGCAAAAATGCTCTCGATCGTGAAACTCATGAACGGTGGCGGTATGTTTGAAACGGGTGCCGGAGGCTCTGCACCCAAACACGTGACGCAGCTCGTTGAGGAAAACCACCTGCGTTGGGACAGTCTTGGCGAGTTCTGTGCGCTGGGTGAAAGCTTCGCCTTCCTCGCAGAAGCCAAAGGCCTGACGAAGGCCAGCGTATTTGCGACCGCGATTGAGGATGCGACACAAAAAGTGCTGGAAAACGGAAACAGCCCAGAGCGCAAAGTCGGCGCAAACGACAACCGCACATCGCATTATTGGTTCGCTCGCTACTGGGCTGAAGCTTTGGCGAAACAAACCAAAGACGGCGAACTTGCCGCGCATTTTGCGACAATCGCAAACGCGATGGGCGAGCAGGAAACTGCTATCATTGGTGAACTGTTGGCCGATCAGGGCAAAGCTGTAGATATCGGCGGATACTATAACACAGACGCCGAAAAAATGGCCGTCGTGATGCGGCCCTCAGAAACACTGAACGCGATCATCGGTTAATCTGCGCACACCAAAATGAGACAGGGCGCGCCATGATGGCGCGCCTTTTTTCGTTGGACGTATTGGTCGGAGCTAGAGCCTGACGATATGTTCAGAAGGCACACCTGACATCGCATGGAGCAGCGCATTGGTGTTGGAAACTGCGAATTTTTTGTGAAGCTTTGCTCGATGCACTTCAACCGTGCGCGGCGAAATACCCAACTCCCGCGCGATTTCTTTGGACGTGAGACCTTCCGCCAATAGATCAACGATTTCTCGCTCGCGCGGCGTCAAGGGCTGGTAAGGGCGGTGCCCAGACAAATCTGCGACACTCCAAACCGCGCGAGACAGCGGCTCGTCCGGCGTCAAGGAATGTCCGCGCACCCGACACCAAAATAACCCACCGTCTTGGCGCATCATCACCCTTTCGTCCCAGTAGGTGTTGCTCCGTTTGAGATCTTCAACACCGCGATCCCGGATCTTGGTGAACTCGTCGCGGGTCGGGTAAAGGGCTTCAAACAGGGCGTTATTGAGCGCGCCCGGCGCATATCCAAACATCCGTTCAAACTCAGGATTGCACTGCATGATGACTCGGTCTTGCGTGACAACAAGTCCGATCGGGGAGTGTTCAAACGCCAGAGCGGCCAGATCGCCCGCCTCAAAAGCCGCGTCTATACGTGTTTTCCCCAACTTGTCTCATCCCCAAAATAAAGTGAGCCTAGGGGCAGGTTACAACGAACCACCGCTAGGAGGAAGCGCGGTGGAGGGTGAACCGCAACGGGAGGATATTATGAGAATTTTGAAACGCGCCGTGGTGGCGCTGTCGATTGGCATCAGTTTTGGCGCACCAGCTCTTGCGCAAGACCCCATCAAGATCGCACTCGTACACGGGACATCTGGGTCGTCCTTTGAGGTGTTTTCCAAACAAACGCACACTGGATTTGAGATGGGGCTGGAATACGCCACCGGCGGAACGATGGAAATCAAGGGCCGCCCGATTGAGCTTATTTACAAAGATACGCAATTTAAACCCGATGTGGCGCGCGCTGTCCTGGCCGAAGCCTACGGTGACGATGACGTCCTCATCGCGGTTGGTGGCACATCGTCCGGGGTCACACTGGGAATGCTCCCCATTGCCGAAGAATACGAAAAACTCCTGATGGTGGAACCCGCCGTTGCCGACAGCCTGACCGGGCCAGATAGCAACCGATATGTGTTCAAAACCTCGCGCAATTCCTCAATGGATATGCAAGCGCAAGCGCTCGCGCTTAATCCCGACGAGAACCTGTTCGTGGCGACTTTGGCCGAGGATTATGCCTTTGGTCGCGATGGCATTTCCGCCTTTAAATCCGCGCTTGATGGATCGGGCGCGACGGTTGTCACTGAGGAATACGTTCCCCAAGGCACCGCTGATTTCACCGCAGCCGCCGAGCGGATGTTCAACGCGCTCAAGGATCACGAGGGGCGTAAAGTCATCCTCATATACGTGGCCGGTGGTGGCGATCCGATGGGTAAAATCAAAGCGATGGAACCTGAACGGTTTGGTATTGAGATTTCCACCGGCGGTCACATTTTGCCAGTGCTCCCGACCTATAAACGGGTGCCGGGCATGGAAGGCGCTGTGTATTACTACTTTGAAGGCTACGAAAATGACGTCAACACATGGCTGGTAGAGGAACACCTCAAACGGTTTGGCACCCCGCCTGACTTCTTCACAGCAGGCGGCATGGCTTCGGCTTTGGCCATCGCCAAAGGGATCGAGACCGCCGAAACGATCGACACCGAAGGGCTAATCGCGGCGATGGAAGGCATGAGTTGGGAAACTCCCAAAGGCGAAATGACCTTCCGGCCCGAAGATCACCAAGCGCTGCAATCCATGCTGCACTTCAAAATCCGCGTCGATGACGCCGTGGATTGGGCGATCCCAGACAAGGTTCGAGTCATCGAAGCGGATGAAATGAACATCCCCCTTGGCCGCGAAAACTGAAACGAACCTCCGCCCCGGCCTTCACCAATTCGTATGGCCGGGGCGCTTTAACTTGCGGCATTTCCCATGACACATCCATCTTTGATCACCCGTGATCTCACGATCCAGTTCGGCGGGCACACGGCGGTTGACAGCGTGAGTTGCGATTTTCGCCCCGGCGAAGTGACGGTGATTGTTGGCCCAAACGGGGCTGGCAAGACCACCTATTTCAACATGATTTCAGGGCAGCTGACCCCGACCAGCGGCACCGTTGAAAAAGACGGTGTGGATATGACAAAAATGGCAGCTTCCACGCGCGCGCGCCATGGCATTGGCCGCGCGTTTCAACTGACAAACCTGTTTCCCCGGCTTTCCGTTCTGGAGAACATCCGGCTCGCCGTGCAGGCGCAATCTGGCGAAGGGCGGCGGCTGTTTCGGCCCGTCTCAAAATTCACCGAACTCACAGCGCGCGCCGAGCGATATTTGGAGGCGGCGCAGTTGACCCATGTTGCACAATTGCCCGCCAGCGCGCTCCCACATGGGGACCAGCGCAAGCTCGAAGTTGCGCTGCTCATGGCAATGGAACCGGACATTTATATGTTTGACGAACCCACCGCCGGGATGAGCCTTGAGGCGGCGCCTGCGGTTCTGGACCTCATCGCTCAAATCAAACACGACAACACCAAAACCGTGCTTTTGGTTGAACATAAAATGGACGTTGTACGCCGCCTCGCAGACCGGATCATTGTGCTTCATAACGGCGCGCTGATCGCGGATGGTGCGCCAGATGAGGTGATGGAAAGCCAGCTGGTGCGCGATGTGTACCTTGGCAATGCGGGGGCGATGGCATGAGCATATTGCAGATTTCCGGCCTCAACGTGTCGATCGGTCAATACGCCGTTTTGCACGACATGAGCTTTGAGGTGGACGAGGGGGGCGTGTTCGTTTTGCTGGGCCGAAATGGTGCTGGCAAGACCACGACCCTGCGCGCGATCATGGGGCTGTGGGAGCGCCCGGCCGGATCTATTCGGTTTCGCGGCGAGGACATCAGCGGGCTGCATACCAGCGAAATCGCCCAACGCGGCATCGCCTATGTTCCGGAAAATATGGGTATATTTGGCGGACTGACAGTTTGTGAAAACATGGTGCTTGCAACAAAGACCGGCAAGTTTGATGCGGATAGATTAGACCGGGTTTATACGCTTTTCCCGGCCCTCAAACAGTTTTGGGGCAAGCAGGCCTGGAGCCTTTCTGGCGGCCAAAAACAAATGCTCGCCGTGGCCCGCGCCATCATTGAACCGCGCGCCCTCATTCTGATCGATGAGCCAACAAAGGGCCTTGCCCCATCAATCATCGCCGCGATGGCCGATGCTTTTCGCACAATTGGTGAGACTACCACGATCTTGCTGGTCGAGCAAAACCTCGCCTTCGCGACTGCGCTTGGGTCTGGCATGGCGGTTGTTGATGACGGGCGTGTGGCACACACCGGTTTGATGGCTGAATTCGCCGCCGACACCGCGCTTCAAAATAGGCTGTTGAGCCTGTCAACCGCAGAGGAAACAGCATGAGCGGCATTGCCCAATTCCTATCCCGCAATGGCGGCGTATTCCTGTCGCCGCTCATCCTCGCACTTGTCGCCTTCGTGCTCATCGGCGCCCCGTCGTCTTGGCTCACTTTGACGGTCGCAGGGCTGTCGATGGGGATGATGATTTTCTTGATGGCCTCCGGCCTCAGTCTTGTGTTCGGGTTGATGGATGTCATGAATTTCGGCCATTCCGCCTTCGTCAGCTTTGGGGCCTTCGTGGCGACCTCGGTGCTGGCGTGGCTTGGCGGCTGGCTTGCGGCTGATAGTTTGGCGCTCAATATTCTGGCGCTCACTTTGGCCATTGCTGCGGCGATCACTTTTGGCGCGGCGGCTGGATGGTTCTTTGAACGGGTGATCATCAAGCCCGTCTATAGCGACCACTTGCGGCAAATCCTCATCACGATGGGCGCTTTGATCGTCGCTGAGCAACTCATCTTGATGGTCTGGGGCGGCACGCCAATGTCCGTGCCGCGACCGCAGTTTTTGGAAGGGTCACTCATCATTGGCGACAGTTCGCTTGAGATTTATCGACTGTTCGCTTTCTGCCTTGGCGCGCTTGTCTACGGCGGACTTTTTGTATTGCTCAACCGAACACGCATGGGGCTTTTGATCCGCGCTGGTGTTGAGAGCCGCGAGATGGTCGAAGCCCTCGGATTTCGCATTGATCGGTTGTTTATCGCGGTCTTTATGCTTGGTTCTGCCTTGGCCGCATTGGGGGGCGCGATGTGGGCCGGGTATGAAACCCTGATCACGCCAGCGCTAGGCGCGGAGCTTATGGTGGTGGTGTTTATCGTCGTGATCATCGGCGGACTTGGCTCGATCCAAGGCACATTGCTGGGCGCACTCTTGGTCGGGCTAACGCAAAACTACGTGGGATTTCTATCCCCCAAGCTGGCGCTCGCCTCGAACATGATTTTGATGATGATCATTCTGCTGTGGCGGCCTTCTGGGCTGGCCCCGGCTGTGAAGTGAGGGCGCTATGAAAGGCACATTACTCGTCAAAAGCGCCGCGCTCATGATCTGGGGGGTGCTGCTTTTTGCACCGTTCTTTTTCGGTGAGGTGCGCCAGATCGAAGTTGCCGCGCGCATTGCTGTGTTTATCGTTTTGGTGGCCAGTTACGATCTACTGATCGGCTACACTGGGATCGTCAGTTTCGCCCATACGATGTTTTTCGGGCTTGGCGCCTATGGCGTGGCGATTGCGCTCAAACATATGGGACCGGGCTGGGGGCAAGTTGCCCTTGGCACGGCAGGAGGCATTGGCGCGAGCATCGTTTTGGCCGCCTTGATCGGGCTTTTGTCGCTTCGGGTGAAGGCGATCTTTTTCGCAATGATCACGCTGGCGGCCGCTTCGGTTGCCTTGGTGCTTGCCAGTCAACTTTCCGGCCTCACGGGCGGTGAGGATGGAATGACCTATAAAGTGCCGGACCTGTTCAAACCCGCGACCAAGCTCTTGGTGGATGACGAAGGGAAAGTTGCGCGGATCATGGGCGTCAAACTGAACGGAAAATTCGCCGCCTATTATTTTGTGGTGATCACAATGGCCGCGCTATTTTGGGTGCTTTTGCGCATTACTGTCAGCCCGTTGGGCACGGTGCTCAAAGCGATCCGCGAGAATGAACATCGCGCGGAAGGGATCGGGTATCGCGTGGTGGGTTATCGCACTGCGGTCTTCGTGATCGCCGCCATTGCCGCGACACTTGCGGGCGCGGTCTATGCGATTTGGCTCAAGTACACCGGCCCAGATACGGCGCTCTCTTTCAATATCATGATCGACATTCTCTTGATGGTGGTCATTGGTGGCATGGGCACGATGTGGGGCGCTGTGATTGGTGCAACTTTGATGGTACTGGCGCAATATTACTTGCGCGATCTGATGGAACTGATGGCAACCGCGACAAGCGACATCCCCCTGCTCCCAACACTTCTAAGCCCGGATCGGTGGCTTTTGTGGTTGGGCGTGATCTTCATCTTGTTGGTCTATTTCTTTCCGGGCGGCATCGCTGGAACGATTATGCAAAAGGGAGACAAAACGTGACCCGGCGCTCTGAGTTTATGGCGGTGCTTGGTCATGAGTTGCATGTGAGCCTGTGGGGCGATCCGATAAATCCCGCGGTCGTCATGTGGCATGGGCTTGCGCGCACTGGACGCGACTTTGACGAATTGGCCAGGGCCTTGTCGGATCAGTATTTTGTACTTTGCCCTGACACGATTGGGCGGGGATTGTCGAGTTGGTCTGATGACTCCACAAGAGAATATCTGCCTCGGTTCTATGCGCGCCTGGCCCTCGCGATGCTCGATCACTATGAGATTGCCTGCACCCACTGGATCGGGACATCCATGGGCGGGCTCATCGGGATGCACTTGGCGGCGAGCAAAGACGCAAAGCGCCTGTCTTCCTTGATCATCAACGATATTGGCCCTGAGTTGCCCGACGCGGCGCTGGACAGGATCACCACCTATGTGGCCGAGCTGCCCCGGTTTGACAGCTACGCCGAGGGGGAGCTTTGGCTGCGCGAAATCTATGCGCCGTTTGGCCCGGCGCCTGCGGCCTTCTGGCAGCGCATGGCGCTGACTTCTTTTCGCCGGTGCGCGGATGGCAAATTGACTCTGCATTATGATCCGAAAATCGCGGACATGTTGCGCGACGACGAAGATCAGGCGTTGCTTTGGCAAGCTTGGGATCGCACGACAACACCTTGCCATATTTTGCGAGGCGCAGAGAGCGACATCCTTCCCGCTTCCCTCGCGCATGTCATGACGCAGCGCGGCGCGAGACCCGCCCTGACAACAATTGAAAGGTGCGGTCACGCGCCATCTCTGAGCCGTGTTGAGGATGCCGAATTGGTTCGGTCGCTTCTGCGCCGCCTATCGTAACGTCAGGTTTTGCCTTGTCCTGAAAGGGCGTGCCGCTTATCAGGGGCGCACCTTTGAGGGAGGGACAGAATGACCATTCAACCTGTTTTGATTGCTGGCGGCGGGATCGGCGGCTTTAGCCTTGCATTGACGCTGGAACAAATTGGCGTGCCATGTATCGTTTTTGAACAGGTGAGCACGCTGCGCCCTCTCGGGGTGGGGATCAACTTGCAACCCAATGCGGTGCGCGAACTCTTTGACCTTGGGATTGACGCGCAGGCGTTGGATCAAGTGGGCATCGCCGCGAAAGAATGGGCGCTTGTCGGGTTGAACGGGAATGACGTTTACTCTGAGCCGCGCGGCACGCTGGCCGGGTATAGTTGGCCGCAATATGCCGTGCATCGCGGGAAATTCCACATGTTGCTTCACGACACATTTGTTGAGCGCGCCGGGGCATCCTCTGTCCGCTTGGGCCAAAAGGTTGTCGGCTATGAAAACCACCCGAATGGCGTCACAGCGGTGGTCGAAACCAGTGCGGGAGAGATCCTGCGCATCGAAGGCAGTTTGCTGTTTGGTGCGGACGGGATTCATTCGGCAGTGCGCGCGCAGATGCACCCTGAGCAACCACCGATCCATTGGGGTGGCGCGTTGATGTGGCGGGGGACAACGAGAGCGAAGCCTATCCGGACCGGGTCAAGTTTCGTGGGCCTTGGGACGCATAAACATCGGATGGTGATTTACCCGATTGGTCCAGTCGACTCCGATGGGTTTGCTGAGATCAACTGGATCGCGGAGCAAACTTTGGACGATCCAAACGCGCGCCAAAATACCGGATGGTTTGCTCAGGTCGAAATCGACGATTTCGCGCATGAGTTTGACGGTTGGACCTATGATTGGCTCGATGTGCCTGCGCTCATCCGAGGTGCTGATGTTGCCTATGAAAACCCGATGATCGACCGCGACCCTGTGTCGACTTGGGTGGATGGCAATGTGGCCTTAATGGGGGATGCGGCGCATGCGATGTATCCGACCGGCTCAAACGGTGCGAGCCAAGCCGTGATTGATGCGCGCGAAATCGGCGCGGCGATGCTGGCTCATGGGGTCAATTCGCAAGCGCTCAAATCCTATGATGATGCTTTCTGCGGGCCGGTGTCTGAGCTTATTCTGCGCAATCGGGGGGCGGGGCCATTTGGGCTTTTGAACACGGTTGATGAGCGGTGTGGCGGTGAATTTGACAATATTGACGACATCATCCCTGCGGATGAGCGCGCCGAATTCATGAGCAAGTATAAAGCGGCAGCAGGGTTTGCCATTGAAAAACTAAATGCGGCCTCCCCCACGATTGCGAAGGGCGCAACGGTGAAGCGCTTGCAGGGCGTTGGCTAGGGTGTGACAGGCCAACGCCTGCCTGCTTATTCGCCCGCCATACGATAGCTGGGCGCGCCATGTCCTTCGGTAATCATGAACTGCCCCATGAGGGCGGCGAGTGTTCCCGCATTCGCCAAAAGCTCTTGTGCCGCGGCTGAGGTCTCCTCCACCATGGCGGCGTTTTGCTGGGTGGCATTGCTCATATTGCCGACCGCCCCAGACACTTTTTCGATACTCATTGTTTGCTCATCAGCCGCAGATGAAATCGCCACGACCTCTTGAGCGATTTCTCCAACCTGCGCCTTTGCCTTGCGCAGAGCGGCTGCGGTTTCTTGAATAGTGGTTTCGCCCGATTGCACGAATGCAGAGCTGGTGCCCAAGAGGTCGCGAATTGAAGTTGCGCTTTCTCCGGCGCGTTGCGCAAGCGCGCGTACTTCGCTTGCCACCACTGAAAAACCTCGCCCAGCATCTCCTGCGCGGGCGGCTTCAACTGAGGCATTCAGCGCAAGCAAATTGGTTTGCATCGCGATCTTATCAATCACCGAAATCGTCTTGTTGATGTCCTCAAAACTTGAGGCGATATCGCCCATGGTTTTTTCGGCCTCGTTCATTCTTTCATTCGCTTCACTCACAACAGTTGTGGCGCTCTCAACGGCCCCTTCGGCGCGTTTCGCACTTGTTCGGTTTTGCTGCGCCTTGTCGCGGACAGTTTCCAATGTCGTTGTGCTGTCTTGCAAATCAGCAGCCTGGCGCTCGGTGCGGATCGCCAAATCCTGCGTTGCACGCCCAATCCCCTGACTGCCCCCTTCAACCGCGCTGGCGGTCTCTCGGATTTGCGTCATCGTATCGTTCAAGGCTGCAACGGCATTATTGAAGTGATTTCTCGCGTCGGAAATTTGACTGGGCGCATCCGCACCGATCTTGAAGGTCAAATCTCGCTTGGATAGGGCGCGCAAAGCTTGCGACAATACCTCGGTCGCCCGCCGATCCTCATCGGCTTTCGCCTGTCGTTCGGCATCAAATTTCGCCCGTTCTTCGTCTGCCTCCGCTGTCAGTACGGCAAAGTAATGCGACATCGTCACCGCGACATCGGCGAAAATTGACTGCATGACAGATCGGATCGATTCGGTGCGCTCGGCTGGGTCGTTTGCCGTCTCCTCTGCCTCAAGCGCTTCGAGCAAATAGACAATCTGGTAGGAGGCATAGTCGCCATAGCCCTTGAGATAGGCAGGATAGGATATTTGCGTTGCGATACGTTGAGCCAACTGCGCCTGAAGGTCAAAATAGGCTGCGGAAAAATCCCCGGTTCCGATCATTTGCCACTTCGCGCTTTCCGCCGCCATGAGTTCGGGCGGAATTTCGGAAATGTCCGGATCAACCCAAGCGTAGGCTTTTAATAGCGTCTCGCGCAGCCGTGGGTTTGTCAGGGCGAACACCCGCTCACCGCGGGCCTTCTGCGCACCTGTCCAAGGGGTAATCTCTTTCTTGATCGGCATATCCGTCTCCTTCAGGATTTCAGCCGACCCTAAAGAATAGTCCTTACCAATTCCTGAAGCGCAGCTGTGTCAGACGGACACACCCTCCAAGAGCTGCTCACGGGTGATTTCGCCTTTGGGACCGGCGAGAGTTACGGCACCTCGGCGCAGCACGACGAATTTGTCGCCAAGCTCATGCGCAAAGTCGAAAAACTGCTCCACCAGAATGATCGCCATTTGCCCCTCATCACGCAGATGAGAAATGACCCGGCCAATTTGCTGGATGATGTTGGGCTGAATGCCTTCTGTCGGCTCGTCGAGAAGTAAGAGTTTGGGTTTAGTGATGAGCGCGCGCGCGATGGCGAGCTGTTGTTGTTGCCCACCGGACAAGTCACCGCCCCGCCGATTTTGCATTTCCTTTAGGACCGGAAACAACTCAAACATCGCCTCCGGCACCTCATGTTCGCTCTTTGGCAGGCAAGCAAACGCGGTTTCCATATTTTCGCGCACCGTCAACAGCGGGAATATCTCGCGCCCTTGTGACACAAGCGCTACGCCTTTGTGCGCCAGTTGGTGCGCTGACAAAACGGGAAGTGTTTCACCGTCAAGAACCACAGTCCCACCTGACCGTGCATGGCGGCCACAAATGGCACGGATCAGCGAGGTTTTCCCGACCCCGTTTGTCCCCATAACGCAGGTGATTTCGCCGGTCTCTGCCTCTAACGAGATACCGTTGAGGATTTGACTGTGGCCGTAATGCAGAGTGAGATCGTCAATTTTCAGCATCTTATCGCCCCAGATAAACGTCAATGACGTCTTGGTTTGCGGTCACGTGATCAAGGCTGCCTTCCGCCAAGACAGACCCCTCATGCAGCACCGTCACACGGCATTCGAGCCGCCGGATGAACTCCATATCATGCTCGACCACCACGACCGCGCGAGTCTTGGCGGCTTCAACCAATATGTCAGTTGTTTTTTCCCGCTCCTCTGGCGTCATCCCCGCGGCTGGTTCGTCCACCAACAATAGACGTGGTTCCTGCGCCAAGAGCATGCCGATTTCGAGCCATTGTTTTTGACCATGCGACAGCTCGCCTGATTTGCGCCAAAGCTCATTCGCAAGGCCAATATCGGCTGCCAATTCCGCCACCTTATCAAGGTCGGCCTGCGCGGCTTTCCAGAACAGAACCTTGAACGGACCACGTTGGTTTTTGAGCGCCATGAGCAGGTTATCCTGCACCGTCTGGTCCTCAAACACTGTTGGTTTTTGGAACTTTCGGCCAATGCCCGCCTGAGCGATTTTGGCCTCGTTCATGCCAAGCAGGGACACGCCCTTTTCGCCCCATAAAATCCGGCCTTCATCCGGGCGTGTTTTGCCGGTGACAATATCCATAAAGGTGGTTTTCCCGGCACCGTTCGGGCCGATGATTGCGCGCATTTCGGCGTATCCGATTTGAAACGACAGGTTGTTGATGGCGCGAAATCCATCAAACGTGACCGACACGCCCGACACTTCCAAGAGCTGGCTCATTCGTTGGCTTCCTTTTCACGCAAGCTGCCCTGATCGGGGCCAAGATCCGCCCCATGGCGATCTGGAGCGCGGCGATTTTCTATGAGATCAAACAACCCGCCAATGCCTTTGGGGGCGAACAATGTCACGAACACAAACGACAAACCGAGCAGGATCGTCCACCAATCCACCCAACTGATCGTGTAAAAACCAAGGTTGATATCGGGCGCCTGACCGCCCGTGAAAAACGTCGATACGAGCGAAACGAAGACCGCGCCAATCACCGCGCCATAAAGCCGACCGCGCCCACCGATCGCCACCCAAACAGCGAGGTAAATCGATGCGATCGGCGCGACCTCGGCTGGGTTGATGATCCCTGCTTGCGGGTAATAGAGCGCCCCTGCGATGCCGGCGATCATCGCCGTCACAGTGAACAACACAAGTTTATAGTTCTCAACGGAGTATCCAAGAAATCGCACACGGGCCTCATTGTCGCGAATGCCCAAAATGACGCTGCCAAATTTGCCTGACACGATCCAGGCTGCAAGCAGATAGCCAAGGCCAAGCGCCAACGCAGACGCCCAGAAGAACCACATCGACACGAGGTCTTGGCTGACATCATCCAGGCCCGGCAGGTTTTGCAACCCGGAGAGACCGTTGTTGCCGCGCAGCCCGCTGTCATTTTGAAAGAGGTAAAGCGAGAGCGCCAAAGTCATCGCTTGTGTCAGGATCGACAAGTACACCCCGGTGACGCGCGAACGAAAGGCAAGCCAGCCAAACACAAGCGCCAGCACTCCGGGCACCGCCACAACCAAGAAGAGTTGCAACACCAGCGAGTGCGAAAACATCCAGATCACGGGGAAATCACTAGAGCCGACAACACCAAAAATCTGGTTGCCGATGGCGGCGCTGATCTCACTGTCCGTTGCCGGGATTGGGTTGCTTGCAAGGGAGGTTTCCACAATCCCCTTCGTGCGCTCAAACATCAGCCACATGCCAATCATGTAGCCACCTAGCCCGAAGAACGCGAAGTGCCCAAGGCTCAAGATACCCGCAAATCCCCAGACCAAATCCATGGCCACCGCGATGAGCGCAAAACAAAGCGTTTTGCCAAGAGTTTTCACAAAGGACGTCGAGATGATCCCGATACCAAAGCCTTCACTCATCACGGTGACGGCGATTGTGAACAGTCCCAGAACAGCAAGGAAAATCAGGATTGACGGGTTTTTGACGACAAAGGAATTTCTCATGGTTCAGTCCCCCGCCGCCCGGCCTTTGAGGGCGATAATCCCTCGCGGCCGGAACTGAATAAAGATGATGATAAAGATGATCATGTAGGTTTGCGCGGCGAGCGTATTGGACGGGTTCATCCATTCGATGCCTTTTTGCAGACCGCCGATCATCCCAGCGCCCAAAAGCGTGCCCCAGATGTTGCCAACACCACCCACAACCACAGTCATAAAGCTTTGAACGATGTAGTCCGCACCCAGCTCAGAGGTGACTTTCGCGAACAACCCAATCGCCACACCGGCGATCCCGGCGATGCCAGATCCAAGGCCAAAGGTGAGCATATTGACGCGCCCCGGATTGATCCCCATCGCCGCCGCCATACCCGGATTTTGCGTCACGGCACGGGTTTCAAGGCCCAGTCTGGTCTTCTTCATGATGAACAAGAACAGTCCCAAGAACACCAAGGCGAGGACGAAAATCGCGATGCGGATGTAGCTAATCGACACAACATCATTGAGCACCCACGCCCCACCGAGCCAATCAGGCGACGTGAGCGGGCGGGCTTGAGTGCCAAAGATATTCTTGGCGAGCTGTTGCAGCGCAATCGAAATCCCGAAGGTCGCCAAAAGCGTTTCCAATGGGCGGTTATACAACCAGCGGATCACCAGTCGTTCCATCGCAACACCGGCGGCAAATGTCACCACGAAGGCGAGCGGAATGGCGACAATAATGGACACCGTATGATTGGGGATGACCTGTTGTACCACGTATCCGGTATAGGCCCCCATCATGATGAATTCGCCATGGGCCATGTTGATCACGCCCATCACACCAAAGGTAATCGCAAGGCCAATTGCCGCAAGAAAGTAGATAGAGCCAAGACTGAGTGCATCCAGCCCAAGATCAAGCCCTTGGTTGAAGCTGACCTTTGTCGAAATCGCCTTAAGCGCCTTTGAGGCCGCGGCGGTCACTGCGGGGTCTTGGTCAAAATAAACCTCCGCAAATGTATGGGCGCCAAGTGCGGCTGTGATCTCGTCAGCTGTCGGTTTTGGCTGCACTGTGCCTGCGCGCGCGAGGGCGCTATAGGCGGCGTTTCGTTGGCTCATATCCGACAACTCTGCGAGCGCAATTCCTCCGACCATGCCCTCTTCGATATTCGACGCCAGCGCGACGCGCATCATGTCATCCGTGATGATGGGAGGGGCAAGCCCTTTTTCCGCGAGCAATTGGTAAGCCTCTGCGCGCGGCAAATCCACTGAGCCGGGGCGCAACAGCTTTGCGGTATTCACATCCGCCGGCGCCGCCCCCTCAAAGATTTCGATTTTGGTGGCGACAAGCGGGTTCAGCGCGGCGCGCGCATCCACGCCAAGATCGCCCGACAGGCTGTCTATCGCTGCAATCCGCGCCGCCGCGTCGGTGTCATAGGAAATTGTCAAAAGAGTTTCGAGCCGGGTCTTGCGCGCCAAGAGAACCGTGTCGGTTTCGCCCTCAATCGAAGCACGCAGCGGGGCGAGAAGGCTCGCGTTCGTATCACGTTCCAGCGACAAAATTGCCTCGGCCCGGCGCATTGGATCAGGGTCATTCAGTTGAAAAGCGACAAGTGCGGTCCCGAGAAGCGCACGGATGCCAGAGTTCGGTTTAATCTGCTTCAGATCAGCTTTGGGGGCCTCGCCGACCACGGCGCCACTGTCAAAATCCGTCAGCGTGAGGCCATCTTCGGAAGGCTCTGCGCGAAAAAATAGTCCGTCCGACTTGCGTTGCCACATCTCCTTGGCTTGCCAAGCTTGAAGCACATCTTGGGCTTGCGGCAATCCCGACCCCGCCACTGCGTCGATCGCTGGACCGATGGTTTTGCGGGATGACTTGACGATCACGTCTGCGTTGTCTTGCAAGATGATCTGCATCGCGCCGTCTTGGGCATGAGCACTCATTGCAAATGACGCTGCCGCGACTGCGATCAGGAGTAAGCGTTTCAACATGTTTGGGTGTCCCTGCCGCGCTTTTGGCCAGTCGATTTTGGTCAGTTCTAGTTTGACCTTCGTAAGAACGGGCGGCGCGTTGCCCCGCCGCCCGCGTTGGCTTTAGTAGTTGGATTTCAGCTGTACGCAGCTTTCAGTCTCGGTGTTGTACATGCCACAACCGAGGTCTTTCCAATCGGATTTGAGCACGGCACTTTCTGGCAGAAAATCAGTCCAAGCATCGCCCGGCACCGGATCCGTCGCGGAGATAATATCGAACTGACCGTCTTCGAGAATTTCACCAATCAGAACCGGCTTGGAAAGGTGATGGTTCACACCCATAACCGCTGTACCGCCTGTGAGGTTCGGAAATTCTTGGCCATACATCGCCATGCGCACAGCGTCCACATCTGTCGTTCCTGCAGCTTCAACCGCGTTCACCCACATGTTGAACCCAATGTAGTGAGCTTCCATCGGATCGTTCGTGACCCGCTCTTCGCCCATACGCTCTTTCCATGTTGCGATGAAGTCAGCGTTTGCATCGCTTTCAGCGGATTGGAAGTAGTTCCACGCTGCGAGGTGACCAACAAGGTTCGATGTGTCCAAGCCCGAAAGCTCTTCTTCACCCACCGAGAAGGCAACAACAGGAATATCATCTGCCGAGATTCCAGCGGCGGCCAGCTCTTTGTAAAAGCCGATGTTCGCATCGCCATTGATGGTCGAGATCACACCGACCTTTTTGCCGTCCGCACCGAGCGCCACAACATCAGCGACAATTTTGGACCAATCGGAATGACCGAACGGTGTGTAGTTCACAAAGATGTCTTCTTCAGCGATGCCTTTGGATTTAAGGTAGCTCTCAAGAATGTTGTTTGTGGTGCGCGGGTACACATAGTCCGTGCCGAGCAAGGCGAACTTCTCAACGCCGAGCTCATCAAGGAAATAGTCCGTGGCCGGGATCGCCTGTTGGTTAGGCGCGGCACCTGTGTAGAACACGTTTTTGGAGCTTTCTTCGCCCTCATACTGGACAGGGTAGAACAACAACCCGTTCAATTCTTCGATCACAGGCAGCACGGATTTGCGCGACACTGAGGTCCAGTTGCCAAAGATCACGTCAACATCATGCACTGTCAGAAGTTCACGCGCCTTTTCTGCGAATAGCGGCCAATCGGAAGCCGGGTCAACGACAACGGCTTCAAGGTCGCAACCTAGCAAGCCGCCTTTTTCGTTTTGCTGGTCTACCAGCATTTCGATTGTGTCTTTGAGGGTGGTTTCAGAAATCGCCATTGTGCCAGACAACGAGTGCAAAACACCGACTTTGATTGGACAATCCGCGGCAAAAGACGCGGTGGCAAATGCGGCAAGCGCAGCGGTACTTGTAAGAGCTGTTTTAAGGAATTTCATCTGTCTCTCCCTGCGGGTGGCGCGCGGCTGGCGAATGTCGCCGCTTTTCGCTGATGGCCCCCGCAACAATTGTTGCAATCCGTGTGGCGGGCTTCCTTTTTGAACCCCAGAGGTCCGTCACACGCCCAATTTTGGCCGAATAGGGCGGCACGATTGGGCATGGAAACCATCGAGATTTTGCGGGTCTGTTGGCAATCAAACGGCAAAAGGAATTATGACAGGGGCGTTAATTGCCTTCAAAATGGGCAAAATTCAGAGTTTTCGCTCAAAAATATAGCGTACTTTTTGGCCGTTTAGGGCGCTTTTCGGCAGGGTCTTGCCGTTCTTGCTCATATTTTCAGCACAATGACTGGGCGGGAATCATGGCGCTCTGTCCAGATCGAAATAGGCGGCCTACCCCAAATCCGCACTGTGGTTTGACGGGTCTGCGATACGGTATTTCGGCTTAGAGTTGATGGCGCAGCCCCCGCGCGAAACGCGAGGGCGAGCACAGCTTAAGAGATCGTCAAGATACCACCCAGATCAAGCCCGACAATCAGTGGATCATGGTCAGAGCTGGCAAACACCCCGTCATTAAAGAACGCCGGGTTCGTGAAACTGTCGTCATACCCAATCAGGTCTGGCTCATCGGCGTTGATATGCCATTCCGTTGCGCCTGTGATTTTTGGCAAAAGTGCCGGATCAATAAAGCCCTGGTCCAGCGTGCCTTGCTGACCGTCGAAGACATAGGAATAGGCTTCGTCTTGGCCGATGAACGTATCAATCACATCAGTGAAACCTGCAACATCATCAAGGTATTGCACTGGGTCTTCTTCGGCATATGCGTTCATATCTCCGAGTAAGACGTAGTTATCGACGCCACCTCCATTATACTGCGAAGTCACCCATTGCGCGAGCTCCACCGCCGCATCGGTGCGCACAGCGTTCCAGAACCCTTGCCCGTCGCCTTGATCAAAATTTGGGTCGTTAAGCAGCGCGTCAAGCTCGGCTTGAGAGATCAGCGTTCCGCCGCCATCAATGTGAGCCTGCCCCGCATCTGCGATACTCTGCAAACCACTGTCGCCTTTGGACTTGAAGTGGGAGGACACAATCGTGAAGGATTGGCCGGTCGCAATCTCCGTGAAGGTTGCGGCAACAGAGGGACGGTTGCGCTGGTAATCATTGAAGGACAACCCAAGCGCTGACGCAATCGCATCCGCCGCCGCAAACGTCGCCTCAGCGGAAGGTTCGTCAAATTCGATGTAGTCCGCGTGCGACAAGGTGACTGCGTTTGCATCAAACAAAATGCCGGTCATGATCGCATCGCTACCGACGAAGCCCTTATCTCCTGTTGGATCAACGTAATCGTAGTTTGCGCCTGTGCCTTGCGCATTCAGGAGGCCCACCAATGCATCGATTGCAGAGCCGTCAGTATGGCCATTGTTTTCGATCTCTTGAAGCGCAATGACTTCGGCGCCACTGGTGATTAACCCCTCGACAATCTTGTCCGCCTGACGCGTGAATTCGGCGGCATTATCCGCACCACGCGGGGACAAATCTCCGTTCGGGCCGGTGAGCGACCCATCGTCCAAGGTTGAGAAGAAATTGAGCACGTTATAGCTCGCCACTTGCAAGGTGCCGCCAACGTCCTCGGGCGCATCTTGGCGCGCCCCGACATTGGTGCTCTCGTCGATTTCGAGCGTTTCAGTTACCGTGACCCGCCAATCGCCAAAGGCGTAGTTCATCACCCCTTCGACGTTTGCAGTCAGCTCAGCACCAAGCCGGATCGTTGTGCCCGTGTCGGAGAAATCGTCTCCAGCATCCAAAACACCATCGCCATTGTCACCCGCGCCCCCCGGCAGGAACTCAAACACGTCTGGATTTTGCACCGACGACCCATCATCCAGCAGAAGCCGCCCATTGCCGTTTGCCGCCATCATTTCTGCAATTTCAGCGGCTTCCGTTTGCGCATCATATAGTTGTGTGGGTTGGGTTTGTGTCCCAGCGGAGATCGTGATTTCACCGTATCGATCAAGGTTGAAATTCTCGATGACGGTCAGGGCATCGCGGTTTCCTGAACCAACGCTCACGCGCATCCCTTCCACGGTTTCATAGTCCATAACGGCATCGGGAGAGAGGCCGATCAAAACAGCAGCGGGCAGGTCATGCCCCGATGACACAACGCGCGTCTCAGAGACTGACGAGATTTGTGTCATGCCGTAATACTCAACAACCGCACCTGTCACTTCGACCAAATCGCCCAGAGAAATTGCATCTCCTCCGCCCGTGTAGATGAATAGCCCTTCTGACGTCAGAGCGTCCAAATCCGCATCACTTTCCTCTTCCTGGATGTAGAACCCGGTGCCGGTGATATGCGTTACGATTGCAGAAACTTTGACGGTTTGGTTGGCATAGCTGCTGTCGCCTCCGGTGCCTTGGATCAGGGAAATGAGGGTCGTTTCGGTCGGGTCCACGCCGCCGCCACCGGTGCCATTTTCTGCGCCCGGTGTTCCGTTGTCGCCCGCGCCGAACGTCGCCATGGCCGCTTCCCAATTGGTGCCCATCGCATTGTCGAGGCTCGGATCAATCAGTTCCATCGCCGCGCCTGTTGGATCGGGGAATGTCGCGCCATTGTCCCACTCCACCCGATCAACTTCGCCGCCGAGCGCGTCGGTCAACACAAGCTCATCGGAGGAGTTCGACAGGTTCACTCCACTGTATTCATAGTCCACAGAAACCCCACCGTTTGAGGCAAAATCCGCGTTATTGCTCAAGACCAAATACCCGCCAGCAGGAATGATGAGCGGGCCACCATTGTCGATCACATGATGATCGCTGTCGTTGTCTGAAATCGTCCAGCCATTGAGATCAACATCACTGGCACCCGCGTTGAACAGCTCAAAATATTCGCCCGCACTGTCAGCAACCGCCGCCGGGTTCTGCATGATTTCATTGATCACAATGGCATATGTTTCTGGGATCGGCGTGTTGTCCGTGCCTTGCGTGTTCAAACGCGGTGCGTCCCACGTCCCGTCTTCTAAGCGTTGAAGCGAGAAGCCCAGCGGCACACTGGCCTCAAAAACGCCGATGTCCGTCGATGTGAGACCCGCCGCCGACCCTTCGTTGGCCTCGACAGTCCCCTCGTAGGACAGAAATTCGATGACCTGAGTTCCGTTCGCGAGCACAAGACCTTCGTCACTGTTTTGCAGCCCATTGCTCGGCAAGGAAATCACATAGTAATCCCAAGTCCCATCCGTGGTCATACCGCCTGCGGCGACTTCAAATGTACCGTAAACGCCGCCACCATTCCCGTTTATCAATTCAAGATTGAGGGCAGAAACATCGTCGCCCGCTGCGACCCGAACCTCGATGAACTCATCAACATCTGATCCTGTGTTGTCATAGTGAAATTCGTTGATGCGCGCGGTGAACTCAGGGATTTCGTCAACATCTTCAACCGAAACGACAAGATCTGCGGTGTTTGATGCGCCCAATGCGTCTGTTGCTGTGACGCTGATGTCATAGGCGTTGTCTGCGTCCGCATCTAAAGGCGCCTCGAAGTCGGGCGCTTCAAGAAAACTGATCTCGCCGGTTGTTGCGTTGATTGTGAAAAGGGCCGCGTCTGCGCCGGACAGCGCAAAGGTAATCGCATCGCCTTCCGCGTCTGTTGCCTGCGCACTTGTGACTTGGGTTGTGTTTTCGTCCAGGCTCACCACGTTTGGCAGGCGCACCACTGGCGCATCATTTTCGCCTGTGATCGTGACTGTCACGGTTGCGATGTCGGTGCCCCCCTGCCCATCATCTACAACATAGGTAAAGCTGTCAGTGGCGGTTTCGCCCTCAGACAAAGCGTCAAACAATGCGCCCGGAACATAGGTGACTTCGCCATTCATGATCGTGACCGAAGCACCGGCCGATGAGGTCACGACACCGTCCAGAAGGACCATTTCCTCACCGTCAAACTCGCGGTCATTCGCCAAAAGCGTTGCCGCTGCCACCGTGAGCACACCGTTTTCGGAGGTTGCAAGGGCATCATCGCCCGCCAATACCGCGTTGTTCTCTCCGTTCATAAAGAGTGTGAAATCATCCGCTTCAAAATAAAGCGCCTCGATGCCCCGCAAGATATCTGTCCCGGTTTCGGGCGCCCCCCCCAGTGCCGTAACAATGATCACTTGAGGCGATGCGCACCAACGCCATCCCCAAGACCAAATGCTGTAGTCTTCAATACCTCCGGCAAAAACCGCTGTATCAAAGCCGCGCCCCCCGTTGAGCACATCATTTCCAGAGCCGCCCGTGAGCCGGTCGTCACCCCGCCCTCCCATCATCAAATCGCGCCCGTTCGTTCCGACCAGATCGTCGTCCCCTCGCGTGCCGCGTTCGACGTTGACGCGTGGTGCGTGGTGGCTGTGATGGTGGTGGCGAGCTGAATGGCGCGACATATAAATCCCCTTTGAAAGCGTTGTTTGGTAAACCTGTATGATCCGAATTTAACGCGCGCATGACAGGTGGCTACTTTATCAGTGCCGGGGCGTTGCCGTAGGCCAATTCCCGCCAATCAAGGCGAGTTGGTGCGATCAAACACAATCATAGCGGTATTGAGACGACTCGACACGAAGCGCGCCAAGTTTATCGTTGACAGAATCCCACATTAGTTCACCTAATGAACCATTAGGGAGGAAACCATGAAACATTTTTTGCAAACCACCGTTCTGGCTGGCCTGCTGGCGAGCATCACCAGCACTGCCGCCGCCACCGAATTGCGTCTTTCGGTGGAAACCCCGCCGGGTCATGTCCGCAACCTCGCCGCCGAAAAATGGGCCGAAGCGATTGAAGCCAAGTCTGGCGGCGCAATCACGGTTGAGGTCTTCCCGGCAGCACAGCTTTATAAATCGTCCGATGCGATCCGCGCTTTGGCCTCTGGTGCGTTGGACATGTCGATTCAGGCCTCCCCAACGCTGAGCCGGTTTGAACCGAACCTTTCGGTCATTACTTTACCGATGTTCTTTGGCGCAACGCGCGACGATGTGCGCGCTATTCTTGACGGGCCATTGGGGGAGGAGCTTTGGGGCAAAGTTGAAGCCAAAGGGATCGTTGTGCCAAAGGGCGGACATTTCGAATTCGCGCCGAACAACTCATCCTACACGACAGAAAAGGTCATCGCGTCCTACGGCGATTTGTCTGGCGTGAAGCTGGCAACGCCGCCTTCTCCTGTCGTTGTTGCCATGCTCAAGGAAATGGGTGCCGCGCCACAAGCCACACCGCGTTCTGAGATCGTGTTGCAGCTCACACAAGGTCAGATTGATGGGCTTGGCTCAGTCACAGACCTGACGATCAAAGGCGGAAAATTGTGGGAAGCTGGCATTGCCAATGCCTATGCCGACAATGCCGGTTGGGGCGTCTATATCCCTCTCGTCTCCAAAGCCTCGCTCGGGAAATTGTCCGAGGAGGATCAGGCGATCATCCATGACGCATGGGGAGACGTCGTAGGATGGGCGCGTGACTATGCAGCCGAAGAGTTGGCCGGCGCGCGCGCCACGAACGAGGAAAACGGTGTGACCTATCACGACCCTTCCGCAGAGGAAGTCGCTGCCATGCGCGAAAAAATGGTCGGTGTTCAAGGAAAAATCGTTGCGGACACGGGCATGGACAGTGCCTTTGTTGATCGCGTTCAAGCCGCACTTTCCGGCCAATAGTGCCTTGGGGCTTGCGCACCTTTCGCGCAGGCCCATACGCGTAAGATGATCGAAAAGATCCTTCATATCTGGACCCGCATTGAATCTGTTTTGATCGGGATCGCCATATTGGGCGCGCTCGCTGTGTTTCTCGGCGGCGCTCTCATTCGTGCTTTCCTACCCGCCTATGCGATTGATTGGGCTGAGGAAATCGCGCTCTATGGCATCATCTGGGCAACTGTTTTGGCGGGGTCTTCTTTGGTGAGCGAGGGCCGCCACATTCATACTGAGGTGTTCTTGAGTGCGCTCTCAAGGCGGCTGCGCAATGTGCTTGGCTGGTGTGTCACAGCCCTGTCAGCCGGGTTTTGCGCCGCGATGAAGGTCTACGGCTGGCAAGCGTTTGAATTCGCGTTGATGCTTGATGAGCGGTCAGCGTCGACACTTCGGGTCGAACAAGGGTACGCCGTCTTTCTCGCTTTGCCTGTTGGAATGGCGCTGATCTTGGGGCGTGTCGGGTTGATGATTTTGGCGGGACAGCGCCCCTTCGGTAGTGACGCGCATTTGCCCAAACGCGGAGAACCCTAACGTGGAAGCTGTCATCGGCCTTGCGGGCATGTTGATCCTAATGGCACTCGGCACGCCGATCTTTATCGCGCTGGGGCTTGCTGCAATCGTGATGATCGCATCGGAAGGGCGCCCGCTCCTTGATGCTGCCGCACACTCGATCAACGGTATCAACTCAACAACATTTCTGGCTGTGCCTTTCTTTGTGATGGCGGCGACCTTCATGCAAAAAGGGGGCATTGCGCGCATCATAATTGAGGCGGCGCAGACTTGGGTTGGGCATATGCGCGGCGGGCTTGGACTTGTGGCTGTCATCGCCACAACCCTGTTTGCGGCGATCAGCGGGTCGTCGGTTGTGACGGCCATGGCGATGGGGACATTTCTCATTCCGGCGATGGTTGAACGGGGGTATGATCGCCCTTTTGCGATTGGCCTCGTGGGCAGCGCAGGCACCCTTGGCATCCTCATCCCTCCATCCCTTTCAATCATTCTCTATGGGTTGATTGCTGAGGAGAGCGTACCCCGCCTGTTTCTGGCGGGTGTTGGGCCGGGGCTGCTCCAAGCCGTCCTACTGGCGATTTGGGTGATGTTTTATTCCCGGCGCAATGGATATGCGTCTGGTGAAAAGGCGAGCCGTAGCGAGTTCATCGCTAAAAACATTCGCGCATTGCCCGCCATCGCGATTCCTTTGTCGGTTTTTGCCGGGATATATACCGGCTACACCACGGTGACCGAGAGTGCTGGGGTCGCGGCTGTGGCCTCTGTATTGATCGCGATTTTTGTCTACAAGGAAGTCCGTCCGCGCGATGTCTTTTCCATGGCGACCGACGGCATGAAATCCGCATCCGCTGTCACATTCATCGTCATGTTTGCCCTGTTGTTTGCACATTGGATCACTGGATCGGGCATTCCGACTGCGCTTGTGAATTTCGCGATCGAACGTGATCTTGAGCCTTGGCAATTCCTGCTCGCTCTCAACGTCATGATGATCATCCTCGGCATGTTTCTCGATGCGGTGGCGGTGATGCTGATTGTAACGCCGATTGTCTTGCCCGTTCTGGGCGCTCTTGGCATTGATCCCGTTCATTTCGGGATCGTGTTGATTGTGAATATGGAAATCGCCTTCCTGACACCGCCCATCGGCCTAAACCTGTTCGTTTTGTCCTCCATCGCGAAGGCGCCCATGTCTGAGGCGGTGCGTGGCATGCTTCCTTTCGTGGCCATCATGGCCGTGTTCCTGATCATCGTGACCTATGTGCCGGAGATTTCGCTATGGCTGCCAAACACCCTGATGAAATAGGTGAAGACTGGGATCCGTCTACGCCCGAAACGAGGGCAGATTATCCGGGTGTGCTCAAGGATTTGCGCGCCAATGCGCCGGTCGCCTGGTCGCATAAGTGGGGCGGGTTTATCACATTGACACGTTACGCTGATGTGAGTGAGGCCAGTCGCGATCCGGCTCGGTTTACGGCCACAAAAATGACGGTTATCCCGTCAAGCCCCCGAAAAGGTTTGCCCAGGTTGCCTTTGCAACGCGATCCGCCCGATAGCGAGAGATACCGCAAGGCGCTCAATCCTTTCTTTAAGGAGAACAAAATTCGCACCATGGAGCCGCGGCTCATGGCACTCGCGTCGCGACTATTGGGCGAAATGCAAAAGACGCCTGAGAATGCGAGCTTTAGCCGAGGATTTGCCGAACCTTTTACCCAAGGCGCGCTTGGGGTGCTGCTTGGGCTGGATGAGGATGAGGCGCTCGAAGTGGGGCGGCTTAGTCATGCCTATGTTGAAGCTGTTCAAGGCGAGGACTTGCCGCGTGCCGGCGCGTTGAGCCGAGAGGTCGATGGTTTTGCGTGGCGGCTCGTTGAAAACCGACAAGCGGCGCTGCGAGACCCTGAAACCGATATCGTTTCGGGCCTGATCGCGACCCCG
Organism: Maritimibacter sp.; assembly: GCA_050633625.1. Classification (GTDB taxonomy): domain Bacteria; phylum Pseudomonadota; class Alphaproteobacteria; order Rhodobacterales; family Rhodobacteraceae; genus JBOEGW01. The sequence goes on from JBOEGW010000003.1 coordinate 579,007, forward strand.
CCAAAAGACGGTGCGTTTGACGCCGAGGAACTCGCAGGAATGGTGCGCCTCATGTTGATTGGAGGGCATGTTGTGCCGCGCAATTTCCTGTGCACGGTTGCTTGGCATATGGCGACAAACACGGCGCATGTGGCGCTCCTGCGCCGCGACGAAACCGCTTGGAAGGCATTCATTGAGGAGCTGCTTCGGTTTTACCCCTCCAATCAGGCGCTTGTGCGTGTCGCGACACAGGGCATGAAAATGGGTGGTCGGAACATCGAAAAAGGCTGTCCGGTGGCCCTGAATTTCCTATCCGCGAACAGGGACGAAGATGTGTTTGAACGCGCAGACGAATTTATTCCAGACCGAAGCCCGAACCGACATTTGGCGTTCGGCATTGGGCCGCACATGTGTCTTGGGGTCGCTCTGGCAAAGCTACAAACCCGCGTCACGCTCGCGGCGCTCTTGGCAGCACCCGGCCTTTCGGTGGTCGGTGAGCCGATCTGGGCGCGCTGGACTGAATACGGAATTACCGACCTATCGCTGGATTTGCGCGCCGCGCGTTAAGCCGACCCCAAACAAAAAACGCCCCCAAACGGGGGCGCTTTTTTTGGTTGCGGGGGCAGGATTTGAACCTGCGACCTTCAGGTTATGAGCCTGACGAGCTACCGGGCTGCTCCACCCCGCGACAGTGTTCCAGCGATGTAGTCCAATTGGCTGGGGGGTACAAGTGCAGCGCGGCATTTTCTTAAAAGAAATGTTACAAATGCCCCCCACCTTGATCTAACTTGATCCCGATGGATTTTGCCGGGATATGTCAAAGCGTTATGAAGGCTCGCATACACTCACTTTTGGCTGCTTTTGCGCTCTTGATGGCGCTTTCGAGCGGGGCGCGCGCGGAAACCGTTGTGGTTTTTGCTGCGGCCAGTCTTGGTGATGTTTTGGCTGACATTGGCGAGGCGTTTGAAACTGATTCTGGTCACAAGGTAGTTTTGTCGCTGGCAGGCACGCCGACTTTGGCACGCCAGATTCAACAAGGCGCACCAGCGGATCTGTTCTTTTCTGCGAACCGGGAATGGATGGACTTGATCGCCCAAGACGGCCTGTTGGTTGACGCCACGCGCCGCGATTTTCTGTCAAACGATTTGGTCCTTGTCGGCCCTGACGCCAGCGCACCACTATCCTTGATAGACAAGGAAGCGTTCTCGTCACGCTTAGGCGCGGGGCCGCTCGCAATGGCGTTCGTAGACGCCGTACCGGCGGGCATTTACGGGCGAAAGGCCTTGGTTCAATTGGGTCTCTGGGACGCGGTTCAGGATCGGGTTGTGCAGACCGACAGTGTACGCGCCGCCCTTGCACTCGTGGCCCTTAGGGAGGCACCTTTGGGCGTGGTCTACGCCACCGATGCCCTTGCTGAACCACGGGTCGTCGAAGTCGCTCGTTTCCCGGCGCGTGAAGATGGCAAGGTCGTCTACTCAATGGGATTGGTCGGAAGCACCGCCTCACAGGCTGCAAGAGCCTTTCACGCCTTCATACTGAGCGACGTTGCGCGCAACATTTTTTACACCGCCGGGTTTTCGGCATTTGGGCGTTGAGCATGGAGTGGCTTGGCCCTTCGGAATGGCAGGCGGTTGCCTTGTCGTTGCGGGTGTCTTTGGTGGCGACGATCGCATCGCTTCCCTTGGGTTTTTTCGTCGCCTTCGCCTTGGCGCGGTGGCGGTTTCCCGGGCACGCTCTCCTGAACGCACTTGTTCACCTCCCCCTCATCATGCCTCCAGTAGTGACCGGGTATTTGCTGCTTCTCGCCTTAGGAACGCGCGGGCCAGTCGGTGGGTTCTTGGCGGATTTCGGCATTGTCTTCGCCTTCCATTGGACGGGCGCGGCGCTGGCCGCTGCGATCATGGCGTTTCCACTCTTGGTGCGCGCAATACGTTTGTCGATAGAAGCGATTGATCCACGGCTTGAAGACGCTGCATCGACCTTAGGGGCCTCGAAGTTTTGGTCGTTTCTGACCATCACGCTCCCGCTTTCCCTGCCCGGTATTATTGCTGGAATGGTCTTGGCCTTCGCGAAGGCCATGGGCGAATTCGGCGCAACAATCACATTTGTCGCCAATATCCCCGGTCAAACGCAAACCTTACCTTCCGCGATTTACGCGTTTTTGCAAATTCCGGGCCAAGAAGGCGCAGCGCTGCGGCTTGTTACAGTGTCGATTGTCATCGCCCTTGGCGCAGTGCTGGTGTCGGAATGGGTGTCGCGCAAGCTGGCGAACCGAATGAGGGCGTCATGAGCGTAGAGGTGCGGATATCCCACAAATTGCCCCAGTTTCCGTTGGATGTCAGTTTCAAGACCACCAATGGCATCACCACGCTTTTCGGCCCCTCTGGCGCTGGCAAAACCACAGTGATCAACATGATTGCCGGTTTGCTTGACGCCGAGGACGCCTTTGTTCGCGTTGGAGAAAATGTTCTGGTGGATAGCCGTGTGGGCCTTTGCCTTCCACCAAATAGACGGCGCATTGGCTATGTGTTTCAGGATGCTCGGTTGTTCCCGCATATCAACGTTAAGCGGAATTTGGTTTTTGGGCGTTGGGCCAATGGCGCACCCAAATCTGACGAAGCGTTTCGACGGGTTGTGGACCTATTAGGGATTTCGGCATTGTTGTCACGAATGCCGCGCGACCTGTCAGGCGGCGAGAAGCAACGTGTTGCCATTGGTCGCGCGCTTCTGGCCGATCCGCAATTGCTCCTTCTCGATGAACCTTTGGCGGCACTTGATGACACGCGCAAGAATGACATCATGCCCTATCTTGAACGGCTGCGCGACGACATGGGTTTGCCCATGTTATACGTCAGCCATTCAGTGACCGAAGTGATGCGCCTCGCGCAAAATGTGGTCATTATGGAGAACGGTCGTTCTGTGCGCAGTGGACCCGCAGCCGAGATCCTGAATGACGCGAGCCTTGCGCCCATCGGGATTCGCGCCGTGGGGGCGGTCCTGAATGCGAGCGTTGTGGCTCATTGCGACGATGGGTTGAGTGAAATTTCTGCAAACGGGCAATCATTGTTTTTGCCCCGCGTCCCGCAAGATGTCGGAACCACTCTGCGTGTCAGAATTGCTGCGCATGACGTGATTTTGTCGCGCGGCGCACCCCATGATCTATCGGCGCTTAACGTGTTTTCCGGGGTCATAACCGGCATTCGAAGCGGGGCCGGTCCGGGGGCAATCGTGACTCTGGACACCAAAGCCGGACCCATCATGGCCCGGATTACCCGTCGGTCTGTTGCGGCGATGGGCTTGGACGTTGGTCAATTTTGTCATGCAATACTGAAGAGTGTATCAATTTCGCCTGAGGATGTTGGTG